>CAWJUO010000048.1:0-292090 GCA_963845995.1 uncultured Acidobacteriaceae bacterium
TGGTGCGCCCGAGTGGACTCGAACCACCGGCCTTTTGCTTCGGAGGCAAACGCTCTATCCAGCTGAGCTACGGGCGCGTGAGAAAATCAGGAACTCTTTTTTGCTACCGCTACTCTGGATTTTCCTGAAGTATGAGCGGAAGCGGAGTTAGACAAGGATAGCAGTTCTTCAATGCGCTGCCGGATAACCGCCTCGTCCATCGAATGCTCGTCGCCCAGGGGCGGCGTTTGATAGTGAATGATCCCCTTGCGGTCGATAAGAACAAGCTGTGGAACGACAAACCGGTCCGCCAGACTGAACCCCATAAACGTGGTCATCGCGTCGCGTGGGGTAAAGCCGACAGGGAAAGCGACCTGGAACTGGTTATAGAAATTCTGCACAAACTCACCAGCCTGCTGTGGTGTGCGGCCTTCATCCAATCCATTGATCGCTACGTCGAGCGCCTGGAAGCCGCGGTTGCCGAACTCACGCTGGAAGTTGGACATCAGCCGCGACGCGGCCTGGCAGTGCGGACAGGTGGTGAGAATAAATTCCAGAGCGACAACTTTGCCGCGATATTGACTGAGGAGTTGGTCTCCCTGACCCGGAACTGTAAATGCAAGTTCAGGCGCTTTTCTTAGCGGCTGCACATCGGCAGCAAACAGGAAGCAAGCGGCAATGGCGGCCGCAGCCGCTCCAAACACAAGTTTCTTCAATGGATTGTGCTCCAAGACTTCAGTTTAGCTCGCTGGGAGAACGATAATCTCAACGCAACCGCCACTTTCTCGTCCTTCAATCGCTCCCACTCCGCAGCATCGCTCAGACCCTCGATGCTCGTTATGGTGTTGCCGGATAGTTTAACGACGAAATATCCACTATCGCTCTGCCCCGCGAACACTGCGTCTCTTTCGGCGCGGACGTCACAGTACTTCCATTTGGTTCGTAACACCTTCTTGTAAACGTCGAAGAATTCCTGCGCCTGTTCGTGCGAATCCCATTCGGAGGCATACGTCAAAACCGGTTTGTGTTCCCTGCCCTCCGTCACGATTTTGAAGCTGCCGCCGCGTAAGTGCGGAGCCAGTTCTTTCGCCTTCGCCCGGCTGCCATATTGCCAAAGCAGCATTTCGTGATCGAACTCCCCGACTGAGCCTTCACTTACCTCTTCTTCCTTGTCTTGCGAGGCGAGCTTCGGCAACGCCGGAACGGCCGCTGTTTGGTGGGCGAAATAGCGCGCCGGGTGAATGATCTGCGCGGAGTCCTTGGGCGCGTCCGTAAACACTTCCGAAAATGCCTTCTTGCCGTCACGCTTATAGACGGCGTTGAAAAACGTCGTGCCCTCGGTATACGGGAAGAGCAGGGATTGCTGAATATAGAGCGGCGAAGCCTTGAGCACCGGATAATCCGCCGAGGTCGTATCGCTTGCATCCACAACCGCGGCCAGCGCCTCCGGAGTGGGCACTGCAGGCCTGCCCGCCAATTTCAAATCGTAGGCGAGCATCAGCCAGGACGCCTGCCCTTCTACAACCGCTGTGCGCGCCAGGTTTTCGTCGTCATTCGCGGGATCTTCGTCCATAAACTTGTCCAGATCGTAATATTGATCGGCTAAAGCGTGCGAAAGCTCGTGAGCAAGGGTAGTTACCTCGGCGTCGAAAGACGAATTCTCCAGAAGGAACAGCTTTTTCTCGTCGTAATCGTAGAACGCCGCCGCCTGCTCCGTTAGCAAATCGATGGTCGATTTTTTAAGATCGAAGTCCTGCGGGACCAAGCCGAACATCTTCAAAGCCAGCTCGTCGGCGTGAATTTCTTCGGGCCGCAGAGTCTTCTTGATCCGTTTCACGAGAAATTGCCGGAGCTGCCGTTTCGACATCCGGCCATACGGTACCGGATGCTTCTCCGGCCAGCCCGTAATTTCGGATAAGCTTTTGACAATCGAATTGATTTGCGCGAAGACCGGCTCTTCGTCTCCGTAATGCGCAATGGCTGACGGAATAGTAAGGGCAATGAGTAAAAGAACAACGGGAAGTAGGCGGGACATCAAGCGCAGCGTGCGGGCACTCCCTTTAGACTATCGGATGAGCTATTTCGAACGAAAGGGCGATGCGGGCAATCCCGCTCCGTTGAAAAGAGTTGCGTCTGGATTATCGGACCAGGCGTAGCGAACGTATTGAGGCGCTTCGACGGACGGACTGGAGACGAGAACCGTAAGACCGTCGATACGGGCTGTGGCGGCCGAAAACTTATGGTCGGAACCCGCGACCTCAAATCCCTGCAGTTCACCTTTGGCCCTCAGTCCTCCCGCCGTGTGATCGAACCAGACTCGAATCTGGGTGTTTTCTGGCGTTGCCTCACGGAAGAGTGGTCCGGAGTATTCAATCGCCTCGCCGAAAGCGATGGCTCTCGCAGCAAGCGACAGCCTGGCGCCCACCTGCTGTTTATGGGGCGGATGAATATTGTCAGGCGTCCCCTGATCGAGAGCGATGGCCATGCCGGTGTTTCTGATGGCGAGCGTCTCAAGCTGTGCCTCCCGCAGTTCCGGCCACGCGCTCTTTGTCCCCGCTTTAAAGTTAGGAAGCTGAACGTAGAGGAAAGGAAAATCACCCACACCCCACGCTGCGCGCCAACTGGTGATCATTGCTTTGAACAGGCTGGCATAAACAGGCGCGCGTTCCTGGTCCGCATCGCTTTCGCCCTGATACCAGATAGCGCCGCGAATCGCGAAAGGTGTCACGGGAGCAATCATGCCGTTGTAGATGGCTGAGGGGGCCCAAGCCGCCGGATCGAGGTGCCACGACTTTTGGGGCAGCGGCTTGCCTTGCGTTTTGGCTTCAGCCGATGCCGCCTCGAAATCGCGATTCTCCTTCTCAAGGTTGAGCAGCGTGGTCGATTCTCCTTCATCATCTGGCCCCATTGCGGCGAAAACGGGCATCAGTCCGGCGTCGCGTGCGATGGCGGTCGTGCTTGTGAAAGAGGCGAGCGGAGTTCCGCCCCAGGACGTGTCAATCAGACCGATTGGAACGGCAGCGTCCTTCTGCAGATCACGGGCGAAAAAATAGGCAACGGCGGAAAAGTCCCGCGCGGTTTCAGGCGTACAGATGGCCCATGGCTTTGCCGTGACATCTTCCACCGGGTAGGGCGATGTGTTGTGCTCGACGTGGAAGAAGCGAATCTTCGGATGATTGGCGGCGGGAATCTCCGTTGCGGCGGTCTCATCCTGCCGCAGCTTAAACTCCATGTTCGATTGTCCGGAAGCCATCCAGACGTCACCTACCAGGACGTCCCGCAGGGTTAACGAGTTCTTACCACGAATCGAAATCTCGTATGGACCGCCCGCCGGGAGAGGCGGCAAATAAACGGACCAGCGTCCCAGGTCATCTGCCGTGGTAGCCTGCTGGCGATCTCGCAAGACCACAGTAATGGGTTCTCCGGGATCGGCCTTTCCCCAGATGTGGATCGGCTGATCGCGCTGCAGGACCATGTGATCCGTCAGTAGCTTCGGGAGCGCGATATCGGCGCGCGCGCTGGCGGCCAGCAGCACCATTGGGAGCAATCGACGCCATGAGGCTTTGGACATAGCTCGAATTCTATCGCCAGGCAAGAACCCCGAGATACAATCGGAACTACCATCAAACCGGAAACTAGCCGGTTTTTGTGTGTTCTATGACCGCCGTTGAATCGCAAACCCGCTCACGCGCCGCCGAGTTCCGTAAGAAACTCCAGTCGAAGATCGTCATCACGGACGGCGCGATGGGCACCATGCTTTACGGCAAGGGCGTCTTCATCAACCGCTGTTTCGATGAGCTCAATTTGTCCTCCCCGCAGCTGGTGAAAGACGTTCATCAGGAGTACGTTAAGGCCGGGGCGGAAGTGATTGAGTCGAACACGTTCGGAGCTAACCGTATTCGTCTGGGAGCCTTCGGATTCGCGGAACGGTTGGATGCGATTGTTCATGCCGGCGTGAAACTGGCGCGCGAGGCAGCGGGTGAGAAGGCCTTCGTAGCGGGAGCGATTGGACCGCTTGGCGCGCAAATCGAACCACTGGGCGCACTCTCATTTATCCAGGCTCGCGAAGCGTTCAAAGAACAGGCGGACGCTTTGGTCGCGGCTGGTGTCGATCTCCTGCTGCTCGAAACCTTCTACGATCTGAATGAATTGCGCGAAGCGATTTCCGCGGCGAGGGAAGCGGCCGGCGCGGAGATGATCATCGTAGCTCAGGTCACGGTCAACGACGACGGCAGCTCTGCGCGACGGGACCAGTACGGAAACGTTCACGAGACATCTTCAGGAATGGCCGGTGGACGTGGTGGGAGTGAACTGCTCCGCGGGTCCGAAGGTGGCTCTCGAGACGATCGAAAAAATGGCGCGCTACACGACCAAGCCGTTGAGCGCTATGCCGAATGCGGGTCTACCGGCGACGGTCGAAGGGCGAAATATCTATCTTTGCTCGCCCGAGTACATGGCGCAGTATTCACGGCGTTTCGTTCAGGCTGGAGTCCGGCTGATGGGCGGCTGCTGCGGCACGACGCCCGAACACATCAAGCAAATTTCGAGTGAGATTCGTTCCCTGCAACCTGTCCAAACACGCACCGCTCCTGTGACGGTGGCGGACGAAAGCAAGCCGGAGGTGAAACGGCTTGTCAAAATTCCGGTCGCGGAGAAGTCCCGATTGGGCGCGAAACTCGCAGCGGGTAAGTTCGTCGCTTTCGTGGAAATCCTGCCGCCGCGCGGTGTGGACGCCTCCAAAGAAATCGCCGGGGCCAAGCTGTGCCTCGACAACGGGATTGACTGCATCAACGTTCCGGACGGCCCTCGAGCCAGCGCCAGACTCAGCGCCCAAGTCACTTGCCAGTTGATTCAGGAACGCGCCGGGATCGAAGCTGTTCTTCATTTCTGCTGCCGGGACCGGAACATCTTGAGCATTCAATCGGAACTGCTGGGGGCAAATGCCGTCGGAGTGCGGAACCTGATCTGCATCACCGGCGATCCGCCGCGCATGGGCACATATCCCGATGCCACTGCCGTGTTCGATGTCGATTCCATTGGCTTAACCAATATCGCGAACAATCTGAATCACGGGCTCGATATCGGTGGCAACCCGATCGGATCGCAGACCTCGCTGCTGGTAGGAGTCGGGGCCAACCCTGGCGCGCTGAATATGGACGAAGAGCTGCGGCGCTTCGCCTGGAAAGTGGAAGCGGGCGCGGAATATGTCGTGACCCAGCCAGTATTCGATTTGAATCTGCTGGAACTGTTCTTGAAAAAAACAGAACAGTACAAACTGCCCATCATCGCGGGGATCTGGCCGCTCACCAGCTATCGGAACGCCGAGTTCATGGTGAATGAACTCCGAGTTCCGGTGCCGCAGGAATATATGGACCGGATGCGCAGTGCCGACAGTGCCGAAAAGGCGCGGACCGAGGGCGTTCTTATCGCGCAGGAAATGGTCAGCCGCACACGTTCGATCGTGCAAGGGGTCCAACTTAGCGCGCCATTTGGGCGCTACGAAATGGCCGTGCAGGTTGCCGAGGCTCTCGGCGAACGATAAACTTACAGCTATCTTTCCTTCTACGTGGCTACAGACCTAATCGAAATTACCGTTGATCATCCATCCCCGGAAGCGATCAACCGGGCGGCGGCCGAAATCGCGCGGGGCGGGATTGTCGGCGTACCCACAGATGCGTTATATTCGCTTGTCGCCGATCCGTTCAATCTTCATGCAGTAGGCCGGGTCTTTGCCGCCAAAGGACGGGAGACGGTGCGTTCCCTGCCCCTCGCGATATTGGACACTTTGATGGCAGAGGACTTGGCAAGAGATCTGACAAGCCGGTTCTACATTCTGGCGCGGCATTTTTGGCCCGGACCGCTGACCATTATTGTTCCCGGCGCGGCTAAGGTGCCGCTTAAAGTAACCGGCAATACGGGCCGGCTCGCGCTGCGGCAAGCGAACTCCCCAGTCCTCGCGGCCATTTTGGAGAAAACCGGACACGCGCTGATTGCCACCAGTGCCAACGTGTCCGGGCAGCCGACCGTTTCAAGCGGTATCGATCTGTTTGCAGCCCTGGACGGGCGGGTAGACTTGGTGCTCGATGGGGGTAGTTGCACAGGCGCCGGGCCCACCACCGTGGATATAACCGAGCCCTATTGGCGGGTGATCAAAGAAGGCGCCATTTCCGAAAAACAAATCGCGGAAAGATTACAGCCGGCCTAGTAAAACCGCGAAATTCTGTTATTCTAAGAGCGAAAGCGTTCCCTGCGAGGGCCTTTCTCCTGGTCTCCTAAAATATTGATCCGATAATCAATGTCATGGAGTCTAACTCGTATTAGTGCCTGTGCTCATGCTCCGGTGTTTCAGACATTCGGAGAAGTCTAACGGCGCTCGGAGGACTCCCCCCTGGTCTTTTGGGGTCAATGACGGGAGGTCAGGCAGAGGCTCTCGCAGGAACGCTTTTTCTGCATCTCCTTGTAAATGAATATCCTTTTTATCGGCGACATCTTCGCCTCGGGTGGCCGTAGTATTGTCGCCGATCACTTAAACGAGCTCATTACAGAACACAAAATCGACCTGGCGATTGCAAATGCCGAAAACAGCGCGGGCGGGTTCGGAATTACCCCGCTGATCGCGGAGGAATTGCTTTCCCTGGGATTGGACGTGCTGACGGGCGGCAATCACAGCTTCGACAAGCGCGAGATTCACGATTACATGGATACTCAGCCTCGCTTGTTACGTCCCGCGAATTACCCGAACGGATTGCCGGGAAAAGGTGTATTCACGGCCAAAGCGCGCAATGGCGTGCCTTATGCGGTTTTGAATTTGCAAGGCCGCGCGCACATGTCGAACATCGATTGCCCTTTTCGCAAAGCGGATGAACTGCTCGGCGGGTTAGATCCTTCAATTAAGATCCGCTTCGTGGATTTTCACGCCGAATTGACGAGCGAGAAGGTCGCTATGGGATGGCATCTGGACGGACGCGCGACGGCGATGGTAGGAACCCATACGCATATTCCGACGGCGGATGCACGCGTGCTTCCGGGCGGCACAGCGTACCAGACGGATGCGGGCATGACCGGGCCGTATTTGTCGGTGATTGGCGTGGATAAGGATACAATTTTGCGGCGGTTTCTAACCGGGCTGGCCGGACGTATGGAAGCCGCAAAGCAGGGCGTGGAACTGCATGGCGTGGTGGTTACAGCTGATGAGAACACCGGAAGGGCGATAGCGATCAAGCGTATTCACTGCGTGAAGTAAAAGGAGGCCGCTCAAATGTTTGAGCGATTTACCGAAAAAGCGCGAACGAGTTATTTTTTTTGCCCGTTCCGAGGCGAGCGTGTTTGGCAGTCCGCAGATCGAGCCCGAGCATCTCTTGCTGGCATTGTTTCGCGAGGATGGAGTCCTCAAGAGCCATTTGGAACTGATAGAGGATGCACAGAGTTCCATTCGGGCGCAAATTGAAGCGCGTGTGACGGTGCGGCCACACATTCCAACTTCGGTGGACTTGCCATGAGCCATGAATTGAAACGCATTCTGGCGTATGCCGCGGAGGAATCGGAAGCTTTGCATCATCCGGCGATCGACTGCGGCCACCTCGTCCTCGGTCTACTCAAGCTGAAAGATCATTACGCCGCCGGTCTTCTCGAACAGCACGGAATTACCTATGCGCCTTATCGCGAGGTGATCCGTGTTTTCGAACGCTCGAGCGACCCGGAGGTTCTGGAGACCGGCGCCGTTCGTTGATTTCCGCGGTGGCCAAGCTCAAAGGTTTGGTGGCCGCGGCGGTCGAAAACCTTGACACCTACTCTTCGGAATATGGCGAACAGCGCCTTAAACGCAAGCCCTGGTCGCGCAAAGAGGCTTTGGGACATCTGGTCGATATGGGAACGGCCCATCACGTGTGGTTCGTGCGCGTTCTGGCCGAGCCGAAGGTTTCCGTGAACGAGTACCCGCAGGATGAGTGGGTCCGGTTAGAGCACTATGACCGCTTTTCGCTGGTCTGATCTCGTCGATCTTTGGCTTGGACTGAATCGCTTCTGATCCACGTACTTGTGTTGATTCCGGAAGAGAAGATGAAAACACCTTTTCGGATCGGGATTGAAGAACCAATCACGCTGCAGGTGCTGGTCGAGCGGTATGTCGCCGTTTGTGACGACATACTTGGACAGATTCTGAGTGCGCTGTAAGATTTATCGCTTCAACGGGTCTTCAACCCAAGGCGGTGTCGCCTCGACCATCTCGCCAAGCATTGGGTCAACGCGTTCTAAAGCCTGCTTCATCTCCCAGGCGACTTTCCGATAAGAGAAGTGGCCCTTCACTCCGCTGCGCAGGCGCGAGATGTATTCGAGCTCCGCGAAATCCATCTTGAACAGGAAACGCGATCTTGCCGCAAAGGGCAAGAGATACTGCGCCGCCGGATTGGGAAGCTGGTCTATCGCGCTGTCCACCCGCCTCAACGCCGCAGTATAGATATCCGTTGCGCCGCACAGAGACAGCATTTCGGGAGTTTCGTACCCAAGCTGGTTTGTATATTGCTGCCGGAACTGCTGACACCGCCGATGCCGATGAAAATCGCGATAGGCTCCAATGTCGATCACGAATTCAAATACGTAGGGAGCGCTACGAAATTGGCGCGGCAACTCGTCCCGGCGCGTGCGCGGTCCGAGAGCCAGATTCAGCAAATCCTGCCTCCGCGCGGCCGGCCACGAACGAGCGGCTTCGTAAAGTTCCCGGTAGGGCCGATCACTTACGCAAAACAGCAGCGTGGCGCAAATGTCCGCAACGTGGTCCTCAGGCTGAAGTAGATCAACGGCGTGAGTGTATTTAGGTTTCTCGCCCGCTGGGAGGTGATCCTTTGCCCATTCGGTAAGGTTCGCGCGCAACTGCAACGGGTACTCGTGAGCGTCGGCATGACGAGCAAGCGTAGGCGCGATGGCTTCCGGCTCCTCACCGACATTCCACGAACAGACGGGCGGTGCGGCGCAGGCTCGCGCTAATTCTTCTCCGATATCGCGCAACTCCCGGAACTCTGAAGCCTTGAGCCGCCGAATCTGTTTCTCCAGCGTGCGAATACTGGTCACCTGGCCGGCGCCCGTGGGAATACCGAAAGGAAGCAAGTACCGCGCAACATCGAAGGCGCGCGCGGCCAAGTTGCGCCGGTAGGCATCGGGTTTCATGTCGTCCGGCCGGGGAAGCTGTTTTTCCAAGTGCGTTGCAGCCATTTCCTGAACCTTGCGATAGGCGGCCAGCAAGTCTTGACAAGTGCTTGTATAAAGTGAAGCCTCGCCGGGAGTCAATTCAGGAGGAACGATCGCGTCGGATTTCGAAAAATCCTGATACCGCGAACTGCGGGCCTGCCCATCCCAGAGCTGCTCGTCTTCAATCTCAGTGACCGCGAGTTCGGAAACGCCTTCGAAACAGACCGCCAGGTGACCAAGGTCGGCGATTGAGGCGTGACCGTACTGGAAATAGAAGCTTTCGAGAAACTTCGCCGAATCGTGCGTGCGGACCCATTCGACGGAATCCTTAATCGAATCGGGCGACCGGCTGTAGCGGGCCAGTGCATAGGCAAGCTTTTCGGGTGGCATCGGGGCCACCGTGAGAACGCGTTTCAAAGGTGAATCGGGCAATTCGTTTAGTGTGCCACAGGGTCCGGTATCCTACAACTTCGCATGAAAATCAGAATCAAAAAACTGCACGCCGAGGCTCATCTTCCCGAGTACGCCCATGGACCCAACGAAGACGCCGGTATGGACATTCGGTCGGTGGAAGGAGTAGTTCTTGCACCGGGCATTCCAAAAGCGATTGCAACCGGTCTTTCCTTGGAGATTCCCAGCGGGTACGAGGTGCAGATCCGGCCCAGAAGCGGCCTTGCGCTGAAGCACGCGATTACTTTGCCAAATGCGCCGGCGACGATCGATCCCGGGTACCGCGGCGAGCTGAAAGTCATTCTGCTGAATTTGGGGCGATCGGAATATCCGATTCAGGCGGGAGACCGGATCGCGCAAATGGTAGTGGCCCGATACGAAGCCGTCGAGTGGGAGGAAGGCGAACTGGCCGAGTCCGTGCGGGGCATTGGAGGATTCGGGTCTTCGGGGCGCTGAGCGTGCCCTACTCTGGCTTCTTGGCCGCTTCCGCGCCTGCGACCTCGGATTTAAGCTTACTCGCTAAGGGCTGCGTCTGCCCGGCGTATTTGTTGCCAATCTTCTTGTAATACGGAATGGAAACGGGAGACGAAAGCTGCTCGAACGTGAAGGAGCAGATGCGCATACCGGGATAGAGAGCGACCGGCATGATGCCCAGGTTGCTGAGTTCAAGCGTGGCGTTGCCGCGCCAGCCGGGATCGAACAAGCCAGCGGTGCCATGCACGATGATCCCAATGCGGCCGAGGCTCGAACGGCCTTCCAATCGGCCAAGAACGTCGTCGTCCAGTTCCAGAGTCTCCTGCGTAATCGCGAGTGCGAATTCGCGAGGCTGCAGAATGAAGGGCTCGCCTTCTTTTACATGGACAGTTCGCATGATTTCCTGGATTGCGCTTTTCTCACGCAGGTCAATGAAGGCGTGGCGGCTGTGCTCAAAGATACTGAACTCATGGCCTAAGCGAAAATCTACTGAACAACTGCCGAATTGTTCGGGTGGAAGTTCGGGAGAGATGCGGATTTTGCCTGACTCAAGATAGCGCCGGATATCGACGTCGGAAAGGACCATAAAGGACTGGAATGCGAACAGTCATCCTAACATGCGGGGATGCTAAGATTGAGTTCGTGACGCGTTAAGGGCGCTTCCCTTTTCGCGTTTCTTTTGTTAGTGGGCGGCTAGCTCAGCTGGGAGAGCACCACGTTCGCAACGTGGGGGTCGTGGGTTCGAATCCCATGCCGTCCACCAAATTAAGTAGCGCCCAACCGCCAAAACTAGACGCCCCGAATCCGTCCTCTCCGCCATAATCAACTCTTTGTTATCCTCGGAAGTTAAAGCACAGTAGAGGTTCCCATGTCTGGACATAGTAAATGGGCCACAATCAAGCACAAAAAAGCGGCCCTGGACTCCAAGCGCGGTAAGGTTTTCACGCGCCTGATCAAGGAAATCATGATCGCCGCGCGCGGCGGTGGAGGCGATGTGGACGCGAATCCACGTCTTCGGACCGCAGTCCTCGCGGCCAAAAACGTCAGCATGCCCGCCGACAACATCAAGCGTGCCGTAATGCGCGGCACGGGTGAACTGGAAGGCGGCCAAATCGACGAAATTCTTTACGAAGGTTATGGTCCGGGCGGGGCGGCCGTACTAGTCAATACCGCGACCGATAACCGGAACCGTACAGTCAGCGAGATTCGCCACATTTTTTCAAAGAACGGCGGTAATCTTGGCGAACAGGGCAGCGTGGGTTGGATGTTCGACCGTAAGAGCCAGGTCATCGTGGATGGTGAAAAGGCAACGGAAGATCAGCTAATGGATCTGCTGCTTGACGCGGGCGCCGATGATATCCGCGATCAGGGCGGGGCTTGGGAAATTCTCTCGGCTCCCGAAGCGCACGAGGCCGTCCTGCACGCACTGGAAAAGGCAGGCATTCCACACGAGTCCGCCGAGATCGCCATGGTGCCCAAGAACACAATCAAGCTTGAGGGCAAGAACGCCAGCGCCATGCAACGGCTGTACGACGTTCTCGATGAGCACGATGACGTTCAGAGCGTTTACGGCAACTACGAAATCGATGAGGCGGAAGTAGAAGCGCTGGCCTAGGTGATGCAGTACCTGGCAGTCACGCGATGCGGATAGTCGGAATCGACTGCGGGACCGAGATAACCGGCTTCGGTGTCATTGACACGGATGGCCGGCGGCATCAATTAGTTACGGCGGGCGTGCTCCGAACGAAGGTTAGCGATGCGCTTGAACGGCGGCTCAAATTCATCGCAGCGGGATTGCGCGAAGTGATAGAACAATTCGCTCCGCACTCGGTTGCGGTTGAGGATGTTTTCTACTCCGTGAACGTCAAATCGGCGCTGAAACTTGCACACGTTCGAGGCGTTGCTCTTTTGACAGCCGCCGAGGCCGGCCTGGATGTGGGCGCTTACTCTCCGCTCGAAGTAAAAATGAGCGTCGTCGGCTACGGCCGCGCAGAAAAGCAGCAGGTGCAGATGATGGTGCTCTCGCTGCTCGGTGTCACGCAGCAGTTCGGCTCCTTCGATGCAACCGACGCTTTGGCAGTCGCGATTTGTCATGGAACGCGTTCAAGTTTTCCTTTGCTCGCGGGGGCGCGCCCGTGAAGTTTGCGGCACTAGCGCTGGTTGCCGTATCGGCGTGTGCGGCTGTGCCCCGGCTCACTTTCACCAAGAGTTTTCCCGGCAGTATTCCCGCTTATGTCTCGCTCACAATCGACAAGAGCGGAGTTCTGCAATACAAGGAATCGCCCACCGACGATCAGCCGCTTAAAGCACATATGAAAGAGACCGATGCGGCCGCGCTATTCTCACTAGCTGAAAAGCTCGGATACTTCAAATCGCCGCTCGAATCCGGGTTGAAGGTTGCGAACACCGGTAAGAAAACCTTTCGCTATGAAGACGAGAACGGCGCGGCTACGGAAGTCGTTTTCAACTACTCGCTCGATGAAACGGCACAGCAACTGCTTGACCGTTTTGAACAGATCGCCGCGACAGAGCGTGCCTATATCAATCTGGACCAGACATCGCATTTCGACAAACTCGGCGTCAACGACTCGCTGGCAATGATTGAGGCGTTGTGGGTTCGAAAGGAACTCGCCACGCCTGAACAGTTTATTCCGTTGCTGACGCACATTACGGCTCATGAATCGTATATGCATCTGGTGAGGGAGCGGGCGGCAAGGTTGAAGGACGAATTCCTCGCGGGTCCTGTGGCTGTCGCGCCGAAATGACACGTTCATTCGAGCGAGTGATTTGGATTGTGCTGGACAGCGTAGGAATCGGCGCCATGCCGGACGCAGCGGCATATGGCGACGAGGGCAGCGATACGTTGGGGAATATCGCACGCCAGCGGTTCCTGAGCCTGCCTACCTTGACGCGTTTTGGGCTTGCTAACATTCGGCCACTTGCGGGTTTGCAGCCCGCGCGAGAGCCCGCCGCCGCGTACGGGAAGTGCACGCTCGCATCTCCCGGCAAAGATACAACTACGGGGCATTGGGAAATGGCAGGGATCATCCTTGACAAGCCTTTTCCCGTTTACCCGAACGGTTTTCCTGCGGATGTTATGCAAGCTTTTGAAGCGGCGGTCGGGCGCGGAACTCTCGGCAACAAAGCGGCTTCGGGTACCGAGATCATCAAGGAACTTGGCGAAGAACACGTCAGGACAGGCCGTCCGATCGTCTACACGTCTGCAGACAGCGTCTTTCAAATTGCGGCGCATGAAAGCGTAATTCCGCTCCAGGAACTGTACTCGATCTGTCACATAGCGCGAGAGATCCTGCGCGGTCCGCATGAGGTTGGCCGTGTTATTGCCCGGCCCTTCACGGGTGAACCGGGTCATTTCACTCGAACGAGCAATCGGAAGGACTTTGCCGTCCCGCCGCCCGAGGGCATGCTGCTCGACCGGTTGGCTGAGGGCGAAATTCCCGTTCACGCCATAGGCAAGATCTCGGATATCTTCCTGGGCCGCGGTATCACTGATTCCGCAAAAGACAAAAGATAACGCTGACGGCATGGCAAAAACAGTCGCGGCGATGGATGCGCGCGAGGGTGGGCTTATCTTCGTGAACCTTGTCGATTTTGATCAACTCTTCGGCCATCGCAATGACATCGAAGGCTACGCAGGGGCTCTGGAGGCTGTCGATAAATGGCTACCTTCCTTACCTCTCGCTACGAGTGACTTACTTCTCTTAACGGCCGATCATGGCTGTGATCCGACCACGCCTTCAACGGATCACTCCCGTGAATACACGCCGTTGCTAGTCTATGGGGACTGCGTAAAGGCGGGCGTCAACCTGGGCACTCGGGCGAGTCTGGCCGATCTCGGGCAGACGGTGGCGGAGAACTTCGGCGTCTCCATCGGCGCGGGAACAAGTTTTCTGAAAGACATTTCGAAAGGACATTGAAACTTTAGATCGTATGAGAAGGCGCATCATGGCGGCCAACTGGAAGATGTACAAAACCGCCCAGCAGACAACGACGTTTTTTGAGCGCTTCATACCGCTAGTACAAGGTGCGGATGGTTGCGAGACGGTGATCTTTCCGACAGCGCTGTGCATCGCTCCAGCCGTGCAGGCGGCTGCGGGAACGAACATCGAGATCGGTGGTCAAAACCTGTACTGGGGTAAAGAAGGCGCTTTTACTGGAGAAATTTCCGGGGAGATGCTGCGCAGTTCCGGTGCCGCCTGGGTCCTGATTGGTCATAGCGAACGGCGGCAGTACTTCCAAGAAAGCGATTCGGACGTTCTGAAGAAAGCACAGTCGGCGCTCGAGGCAGGATTGAACCCGATTATCTGTATGGGGGAACGCCTGGAAGAACGGAAGGGTGGCAAGACCGCGGAGGTGCTGGTCAAGCAGTTTGCGGGCGGCCTTGCTGGACTCACCGAAGAGCAGTTCGCAAAAATTGCGGTCGCCTATGAACCGGTTTGGGCGATCGGAACTGGGCTTACCGCAACTCCTGAAATCGCAGCCGAGGCGCACAGGTCTCTTCGAACTGAGGCCAAAAAGCGCTTCGGTGAAGAGGCGGCGCAGCACTTGCGAATTCTTTATGGCGGAAGCGTCAAGCCCGACAATGTCGAAGGTCTAATGAAAGAATCGGAGATCGATGGAGCGCTGGTCGGCGGCGCGAGTCTTGATCCAGAGTCTTTCGCCAAGATCGTCAAAGCGGCTTAATCTCAGAACGCTGTTACTGCGCGCTTTGGAACACGGCGTCGTACTGTCGATAACGGGCACCGAGCGCGTCCGGTTTTGCCAGCGGCGTTGAGTCTGGCGTTTCGTGCAAGTGCATCACCTGGTAATCGCCGGCTTTGCTGTAGCTGGGCCATTCGGGCAATCCTGAGCCGTTAGGATTTCCCGATTTCGCGAAGTTCGTCCAATAGGAAGAGATTTGGTCCGAGAGTTTGCGGTCACTCTCGGTCCACGGCAACTTCTTTGAATCCAGTGTTTCGAAAACAAATTCGATATCGGCTGAATGGTAAGCGCCCCGGCTTGGTTTGCCTTCGGGGGACGGAGGGGCCTGTTCAAAATGGTAGCGGTAAACGGGAGACTCGCCCGTTTCGAGTTGCAAGTCGATCCACTTCCAGGTGGAGTAGGCGATGAAGCGGTCGCTCGCAAGATCGCGTGCGGACTCCTTTGCCTGCTGGTCCGAATCGGCCGGATAGGCTTTCAGGATCTCATCGGCGTGACTGCCGTACAGTTCCCGCACTTTTGAAACATAGTTCTCTTTGGTCTGGGCGGCCTTTCCAAAAATGGCGGAAGCGCTGCCCTCGTCCGCATTCCAGCCGGCGAGTAATGGCACGTGGGCCTCTTTGCCGTTTGAGTAAATCACAGACGGGCTTTCCGGGAAGAAATAGCCGTCAATATTAGGCCAGAAACGAAAACCGGCCGTTCTGTCCTTTGTGGCAGCTTGCAAGAGATCCTCGGCCGACTTTAGCGCGCAGGCTCTGGAGCGAAGAGGCTCCGACGGACTCGGCAAACCTAGCGCCATCCTGTTCCGTTTTGGAGAGCGTGGGAAGGCCGCCCTTTAGACCGACGATTCCACCGCTTTCTCCGATCGCACGGTTGAACAAGCCCCTCGCAACAGGCGCCGCGACGAGAGCACTGACGGACATGGATCCGGCGGACTCGCCGAAGATGGTTACGTTATTGGGATCGCCACCGAATGCAGCTATGTTTTTATGGACCCATTCGAGCGCCGCAGCCTGATCGAGCAGTCCATAGTTGCCGGAAGCGTGATGCGGGGATTCCTTAGTCAATTCGGGATGAGAGAAGAAACCGAAGAGGCCGAGGCGGTAGTTAAGGCTGACGACGATCACGCCTTTCTTTGCGAGGTTTTCGCCGTCCTGGCGAGGCTCTGAGGACGCGCCGGCCTGGAAGCCTCCGCCGTAAATCCAAACCATTACAGGGAGGTGCGCGTTGGCGGAATCGGCGGGAGTCCAGACATTGAGATACAGGCAGTCTTCGCTTGGGCCTGAATCCCGGAAGACCATATCCGAGAAGAGGTGGCCTTGCATGCAGCGCGCTCCGAACGCGTTGGCTTTGCGAACTCCCGTCCACGGGGCGACGGGCTGGGGCGGTTGCCAACGCAGATTTCCGACGGGCGGCGCGGCGAAGGGAATTCCTTCGAATGTACGGATTTTCGAGGTAGAACTGGTAATGCCTTCGACGATGCCGGAGTCTGTGCGGACCTGGTCGGCCGCGAGTGCGGCCGCGGCTGTGATGGTTAACGCGAGGAACAGGCTAACTGCGCCAGGCAGAATTCGGTTGTTGAGGGCCATAAGTATTATTGGGTTGATCGTATCAATGTTAACTTGATTTATACGAGAGGAGGCCATGATGCGCGTACGAATGGACAAGTGGCTCTGGGCCGCCCGATTCTTCAAAACACGCGCGCTTGCGACGAGGGCCTGTGAACTCGGCCGGATAGAGTGCAATGGCCAACCGGCCAAGGCTGCGCGCGAAGTCCACGTGGGGGACCTATTACGAGTGAAGAACGAGGGCGGCGAGTTTCAGTTGGAAGTCCTGGTTCTGAGCGACATGCGAGGACCGGCGGCGGTAGCCCAGACGCTCTATCGGGAGACGGAGGCGAGCAAGGAACTGCGGCTCAAGATTGCGGAAGAGCGTAAAGCAATGCGGAACTTCGAAGGCGTGAGCGAAAGTAAACCGTCGAAGCGAGATCGCCGCGAACTGGACAGGTTGCGGGGCAGAGCGTAGGCAAGATGCGCAAACTTCTCACTTGGACGGCGGCTGGATTTTATTTCGCTGCGGGCGTTTCCCACTTTGTGAAGACGGCGAGTTACCTGAAGATCATGCCGCCCCATGTGCCTTGGCCACAAGCCATGGTTTACCTGAGTGGAGCGGCTGAAATTGCGGGAGGGCTTGGGCTGCTCCTACGGCGCTCTCGCAGATGGGCGGCTTTCGGTCTGATTGCATTGTTAGTGGCCGTTTTCCCTGCGAATGTCTACATGGCGACGAACCATGTTCAAGTAACATCGACACCCCTTCCGGTCTTGGTTGTTATGGGCCCGTTTGCCGGTTCAGCTTTTGTTAATCTGGTGGCTCGTCTACGTTTCCGGGGCGATTACCCGGAAGACCGATCACTCCGTTAATTCCTGGTAGACTGGATATTTCCATGCCCATCAGTAAAGAATTGCTGGACATTCTGGTTTGTCCGGCGTGTAAGGCCAAGGTCGTTTTGAAAGAAGACGGCAGCGGCTTAAAGTGTGTCGAGTGCAAACGGGTTTATCCGGTGCGCGATGATATTCCGATCATGCTGGTTGACCAGGCAGCTATCGAAGCGTAGTTCTCATGTCCCTGCTGGAGCAATTGCCGGAACGCGCCCGCGTCTCTATTATTCGTCTGCGTTCGCTAGGCGACTGCGTTCTGACTACTCCCGCCATCGAATTGTTGAAGCAGACCCGGCCCGATCTTCAAGTTGGTATTGCGGTTGAAGAGCGTTTTGCTCCGGTTTTCGAGAACCATCCGAGCATTGCGAAGATCCTCGCGCCAACGTGGCAGGCTGTTCGCGGTTGGAAATCGCACCTTTGCGTAAACTTGCATGGCGGGAGCCGGAGCCAGTGGATGACTGCGCTTTCGGGGGCCAAGTGGCGGGCCGGCTTTTCTCACCATAACGTGACTTTCGCGTATAACCTGAAGATCGGCAGAGCGCAGCGCATTTTGGGTGTGAACCGGACCGTACACACGGCGGAACATCTGGCATCGGCGTTTTTCGCTTTGGGAGTACCGGTTCAGGATGTTCCGAGAGCGCGTCTAGCAGAAGGAGACTCGCCGGTTTCCACACCTCCTCAGAGCAGGTACGCAATTCTGCATCCGTACGCCTCGGCTACAGACAAGCGCTGGCCGGCGGAGAAGTTCTGCGAAGTCGCCCGGTATTTAAGCCTCTGGAATATTAAGCCTGTTTTCCTGGCCGCTCCTTCAGATGACGTTGCGGCATTTGGCGCTCACCAAATTTTTCAGGGAAATCTCAGCGCTGCTAAGGCGGCGATCTCGAAAGCTGCGGTGTTCATCGGGAACGACAGCGGCCCGGCGCACATAGCGGCGGCATTTGGAGTGCCGAGCGTGGTCTTTTTCAGCACATCGAACCCGGCGATCTGGGGGCCATGGCGTACGGAATCGGAGATCGTGGTTGCGCCTGACGGCTTAAGCAAAGTGAGTGTTTCCCGAGTGATTGCGGCGCTCGAACGGCTGCGGACGCTTGAAGAGGCGCACGCTTGAACGATCTTTACCGCCTGCTGCGGTATGCCAAGCCTTACGTACCGGCCCTGCTGGTATCGGTTGTCCTGATGGCTGTCGTGGGGGCGTCTCAAGGACTGCTACTGCAATTGATCAAGGTGGTGGTTGACAGATGCCTCCAGCCGGACACATCGGATGCTCCGGCGCTTCTGTACGCCGTTCCTTTCACACATTTCAAGCTGTATTTGAACGATCTGGTTCCGTTCACGCACCGCATCTGGACTATGGTCTCGATCGCGATACTGGCGTGCTTCATGGCGAAGGGAATTTGCGACTATCTGGGTAACTATTTGGTGAACTGGGTCGGAATCAGCGCCGTTACGGATCTTCGGCAGGAAGTTTTCGATAAAGTTCTGCGGCAGGATTCGCACTTCTTCGAAGATCAGACGACCGGGCGCATCATGTCGTCGATTATGAGCGACATTGCCAAGCTGCAGGAATCGGTTTCTACGATGTTGGCCGATTGGATGAGGCAGAGCTTCACGGCGTTGGCGATTCTGGTGACCATGATCAGCCTCGACTGGGAGTTGTCGCTGGTTTCGCTGCTGGTGTTTCCGGTGGTGGCCTTCTTGACCGTGAAATTGGGCAAACGTATTCGGCGGACCACTCGTCATGCCCAAGACATGGCGGCGGGCCTATCGGAGATTTTGCAGGAGACGATCACGGGCCATCAGGTGGTAAAGAGCTTTGGAGCGGAAGATTACGAATCGAAGCGCTTCCGGCTGGCAGCTCAACGATTCAAGAGCGGAACGCTGCGCTATGTAGCACAACAGGCTCTTCCATCGCCCATCATTGAGTTCTTCGGGGCGGTGAGCGTGGTTGGTTTGCTGACGCTCGCACGGCTTCAAGTGAAGACAGCGGCGATGACACCGGGTAAGTTCACCATCTTCGTTCTCGCGCTGGTAATGCTTTACGAACCGATTAAGCGGCTAACAGGCATTCACAGTATTTTCCAGGGGGGGATCGGAGCCGCCGCGCAGGTCTTTCGGTATCTGGGAGAGAAGCAAGGCATTCTTGACAAGGCCGGATGCGGTGCGGCTTTCGAAGTTCGAACGCGGCATTCGTTTGGAAAATGTAGCGTTCAGCTATCCCGCGGCTCCGAATCGAATGGTGCTCGATGGGATCAATCTTGAGGTGAGGGCGGGCGAGATCGTGGCACTGGTCGGGTCGAGCGGCGCCGGAAAAAGCACTCTAGCCAATCTCGTTCCGCGATTCTATGACGTGACGGGCGGAGCAATCAAGATCGACGGCAGGGACGTACGCGATCTGCAACTGAACAGCCTGCGAGAGAACATCAGCATTGTGGCGCAGGACACGTTTCTTTTCAATGAAACAGTGTTCGACAATATTGCCTACGGACGTCCGGACGCGCGGGAAGAGGATGTTTTCTCGGCGGCGAAAACTGCGCTTGCGGATGAGTTTATTCAGCGGATGCCGGAAGGCTATAGGACTGTCATTGGCGAAAGGGGAGCAAAGCTCAGCGGTGGGCAGAGACAGCGGCTGGCGATTGCAAGGGCGCTGCTGAAAAATGCGCCTATCCTGATTTTGGATGAAGCGACTTCGCATCTGGACACCGAGTCGGAACGCCTGGTTCAGGAAGCTCTCGCGGTGTTAATGAAGCGCCGGACTGTTTTAGTGATTGCGCACCGGCTTTCGACTATTCGTCAAGCGAACAAGATTGTGGTGCTCGATCAGGGACGAATCGCCGAGATTGGCACGCATGAAGAACTGCTTGCGCAGAAGCGCATCTATCATCATCTTCATGGACTTCAACACGCGGACTCGAATGCCATCGCCGGATAACCGGAGTCAATTGTGAGTTCAGTTCAGAAGGCACCAGCATCGCGGGTGCGCAGCATGACAGGATACGCGACCGTGCGTTGGCAGACCAGCGCGGGCGAACTGACGCTCAGTTTGCGAAGCGTGAATCATCGCGGACTAGACCTGCATTTTCATCATGCGAGCGAATTGGCGCCGTTTGAGAACGCTATGCGCGCCGTGCTGAAGCAGAACATCGGGCGAGGGCACATTGAGATTCGCGGTTCAGTTTCGCGCGAGGAACGCGTGGGATCCGCGGCATTCAATCGCGAACAAGTAGCGCGCTATATAGCGGCTTTCCGGCAGGCCGCACAGGAACACGGCTTGACCGGCGAACCCGATCTGAATGTTGCGCTTAACATGAACGGAAGCCTGAACGGCGCGGCCGAGGTGATACAGCTCGACAGTTCGTTTGAGCCCGAGGTGGTTCATGCCATCACCGCGTGCGTGCGGGAACTGAATCATCACCGGGAGCGCGAGGCGGCGGAACTACTTGCCGAGTTTACTCGTGAGATAGCGGGCGTCGAAGAGAGCACGGCGGAAATTCTGCGAATCCGGAAGGCTGCGGTCGAGCAGTTCCAGCAGAGATTGCGGGAGCGGATCAAAGATTTGCTGGGCGATTCCTCGCTGTCCGAGAGCCGATTGCTTGAGGAAGCGGCGATGCTGGCGGACCGTTCGGACGTGCAGGAGGAGTTGACCCGGTTGAGTGTTCACGCTCAGGAACTACGGCGGATTTTGCAGGAGGGCGGCGAGGTTGGTAAGCGAATCGATTTTCTGCTGCAAGAAATGAATCGGGAAACGAATACGATTCTTTCGAAAACATCGGGCATTGGAGAGACCGGACTGACGATTACTAACAAAGGTTTGGCGATTAAGGCGCACATCGAGAAGATACGGGAACAGGCGTTGAACCTTGAATAGCGCGACTCAGCAGACCCGATGACCAACGTTTTCATCATTTCAGCGCCGTCCGGCTCTGGAAAATCAACGCTGGTTTCACGGCTGCTTGCGAGTGATCCGGATTTGCGGTTTTCGGTGTCGTACACCACCCGTAAGCGGCGCGGCAACGAGGTTCCGGGCGAGAGCTACATCTACATCTCCCGGCAGGAGTTCGTAGACCGCATTGGCGCGCAGGAATTTCTGGAACACGCGGAGGTGTTTGGGAACTACTACGGCACGCACCGGAGCGTCCTTGATGCCGCCCGGAGCGAGGGCAAGGACCTGATACTCGACATTGACGTCCAAGGTGCGAGACAATTGAAAGAGCGAATACCCGAAGCGGTCAGCGTTTTCATTCTGGCGCCGTCGCGTGACATTTTGGAACAGCGGTTACGGTCGCGGTCGGAAGACTCGGAAGAAGTCATTCAGCGGCGGTTGCGAGAGGCGGCCGACGAAATTCGCAACTATAGCCAATACGACTACATCCTGGTGAATCACCAGGTGGAGGAGTCGGTTGGCACTTTGGCCGCGGTGATCAGGGCTGAAAGAGTGCGTCGCAGCCGTATGGAAGAGCGGATCAGGCCGATTCTGAAGAGTTTCGGGGACCGTTGAGTTGAAGGTTAAGGAACAAAACTATGGCAGACAAAGTAAGACCGAACGCGCAGTACGCAATTCCGGACGATCCGGACGGGAGCACCTACAGATTCATCATCGTCTCGGCGAAACGCGCCCGGCAACTGCAGAATGGTCAACGCAGTGTGCTGCCCGCAACGAACAAAAAGCCTACAGTGCTGGCAATGGAAGAAGTCCGGCGCGGACTGGTGCCTTACGAAGATTTGAATCAGCTCGCGGCACAGGAAGCAGCGGCACTCCTGGCAGAGTAGTTCTGCCGCGATGCGAATTGTCCTCGGCGTAGGCGGCGGTATCGCAGCGTACAAAGCCGCTGAACTGGCGCGTCTGCTGCAGCAGGCGGGGCATCAGGTACAGACCGTGATGACGACGGCGGCCCAGCAGTTCATCCAGCCGCTTACTTTTGCCGCTCTCACCGGGCATAAGGTAATTACCGGGCTGTTTGCACAAGGGAGTGCGAGCGATACGCTGTCTAGCGCCGTAGAGCATATTGGGGTGGCGCAAGAGAACGATCTGCTTGTTGTCGCGCCCGCCACTGCGGATCTGCTGGCGAAATTTGCATCCGGGATCGCCGACGAGTTTCTCTCGACCCTGTATCTGGCGTTTACGGGCCAGGTTGTGCTTGCGCCTGCCATGAACACCGCGATGTGGGAGCATCCGGCAACGCAGACGAATGTTCAAACACTGCGGCGGCGCGGCTGCACGATCATTGATCCGGACGAGGGCTGGCTGGCCTGCGGAAGCACGGGCGCTGGACGGTTGGCCGATCCTGCAGTGATTGCGGAACGGATTCAGTCGTTTGCTCAACCGAAGAGAGACTTCGAAGGCGAATGTTTTCTGATCACGGCTGGGCCGACTCAGGAAGCGCTAGATCCGGTTCGCTACATCAGCAACCGATCGAGCGGGAAAATGGGTTTCGCGGTTGCGGATGCGGCCGCCAAACGGGGCGCGCAGGTTGTGCTCATATCGGGTCCGGTGAACATCCAGCCTCCGCCACACGTTCGCGTGATTCCTGTCAAGACGGCGCACGAGATGCGAAATGCCGTTCTTGAAAATCTGACCGAGGCCACGATCATCGTCAAAGCAGCGGCAGTGGCCGACTACTATATTGCGAACGTGTCCGGCCAGAAGCTAAAAAAGACGGCGGCGCGGTTGTCACTCGAACTCGATCCGACGCCGGATATTCTCGCTGAAATTGGGCAGCGCAAGGGCGACCGCATTCTGGTGGGTTTTGCGGCCGAAACACAGAATCTCGCTTGAGGAATCGCGCCGCAAAATGATTTCGAAGAATTGCGACATGCTGGTGGGGAACTTGGTTGGTGAGGGCCGCCTGGGGTTTGAATCGGACCAGAACGAAGTGGAAATCGTCACACGGTTCGGTAAAGCGATACACGCGGGACCTGCCGACAAGACGGAAATTGCCGAGCGTATTCTGGACGAGATTGCGACACTACGGCTCTCGATGCGCGGCATGGACCGAAGCGCCTGAGCGCGGGTTTTTCCATGACAAACGATCAGATTGGCTCTTATCTTGAGTACTATCGCGATTTGGGTTTCGAATCCATTTACAGGCGTGTTCAGACGGTAACTCGTGAGCCGGTTAGCATTTCGGCGAGAACGGCTGCGCCCAGTTTGGTCCTGCCCGCACTTGAACCGGAAGGGGATACGCTCGACCAGATTCGCGCGGATATCGGCGACTGCAAACGTTGTAAGTTGTGCGAGCAGCGCAAAACTATCGTGTTTGGGTCGGGTAATGCGCAATCGCCGGTTGTGTTTGTAGGTGAAGGGCCGGGCGCGGACGAAGATGAGCAGGGCGTTCCGTTCATTGGCCGCGCTGGGCAGCTATTGACGCAGATGATCGACAATACTGCCGCAAAAGAAGGCCTGTCGATCCGGCGTTCCGACGTTTACATTTGCAACGTTGTAAAATGCCGTCCGCCTGAAAACCGCACGCCTCTTCCGGAGGAGATGGAGATCTGCGGGCAGTTCCTGTATCGCCAGTTGATGACCATCAAACCCAAGGCTATCTGCGCGTTGGGCGCTACCGCCATGAAGGCTCTGCTCAACACAAAAGAGGGTATTACAAAATCGCGCGGCAGGTGGCATTCGTGGCATGACATACCGGTTATGATCACGTATCATCCTTCCTATCTGCTTCGTCAGTACAATCAGCAGGCCAAGCGCGAGGCTTGGGAAGACTTGAAGACGCTGTTGCATTTCGTTTATGACTGAACGGCAACCGCTGTTCATCAGTTTTGAAGGAACGGAAGGAAGCGGCAAATCGACTCAGATGCGGCTTCTTGTCGAGCGTCTGCGTAGCGAAGGCTACAGAGTAACCGAGAATCAGGAACCCGGTGGTACAGAGATCGGCAAGCAGATTCGCCGTGTCCTGCTCGATCCGGCAAATTCAGCGATAGCTTCCATGACTGAACTACTGTTGATGTTTGCGTCGCGCGCGCAGGCAGTCTCGGAGATTATCTCCCCTGCCCTCGACCGAGGCGATATTGTGGTCAGCGACCGATTCACGGATTCTACGCTGGCTTATCAAGGCGAAGCTCGAGGACTCGGTTTCGATACCGTGCTTTCCGCGCATCGCTTGGCCATTGGGTCTTTGTTTCCGAATGTGACGATTTGCGTTGACATAGGCGTCTCCGAGGGGTTGGCGCGTGCGCATCGCCGCAACCAGCGAAGTACGAAGGGCTCCTGCGAAGATCGTCTCGATAAGCAATCGCTTGACTTCCACGACCGCGTTCGCGAGGGGTATCGCAGAATTGCGGAGCTTGAACCCGAACGATTCCGTATCGTGGACGGCCGAGGCAGCATAGCGGCCGTGGCCGAGCGCGTCTGGACTGAGATTGCGCCACGTTTGCGGCAAGGCGCATGAGTAACAATGGAGACTGACGATGGCTTTCCCGGACTTCTATGGCAATGCGCAGGTAGCCGATACCCTTGCGCACGCGATTGAGCAGAACCGGGTTCCCCAAACTATCCTGTTGAGCGGCCCGGAAGGCGTTGGCAAGGCAACTTTAGCGCGGCGATTCGCAGCGGCTTTGATGCACGATGCCCACAAAATTGAGCAGGACGATCTTAGCCTTGCGGGGAACATCGAAGCGATCGCGGAGCGCGAGAAATGGACATCGGACAAGCGTGCCGAGGATCCGCTCCTGTTCTCGTCGCATCCGGATTTCGTGACATTTCCGCCCGATGGCCCGCTTCGTCAAATCACAATTCAGCAGATGCGGGTGCTTCGCGAGCGCGCACAATTTAAGCCGCTGCTCGGTTCCCGTCGCGTGTTCCTGATCGATCATCTGGACCGGGCGAATGAGCAGTCGGCGAACTCCTTGCTCAAGGTACTGGAAGAACCGCCGGAGCACCTGGTGATCGTCGCAACTACGGAGAATCTTTACGACCTGCTGCCTACGATCCGCTCGCGTTCTATCGTTTTCCAACTCGGCCGGCTCTCCGATAGCGAAATGCTGGAATTTGCCGACCCGCAGAGCACTGCCCGAATCTTCGGTGCGCGTCGCGTTGTCGGAAGGGTGCCCGGGAATTGCGGCCACGTTGGATCTGAACCAGTTCAGAGATCGCAGAACCCTTATGCTTGCGGCGCTTGAATGCGGAGCTGGTCTTAAACCGTTTTCGGCCTGGGTGGAAAAGTCCGAATCGTTTGCCAACAGAAAATCGGAGAAGCTGGAAGCCCATCTGAAGTTGGCTTACGGATTGATCGAAGATATATTGAGAGTGACTCAGCGTCAGCCTGCGATGAGGCACCGGGACATTCAACCGCAAATAGCCGCCATTTCGGAACGTGTTACCTTTGCATGGATAGAACAGGCAGTGCGGTATGTTGATGAATTAGTGCAAATGGTGCGCCGTAATATTCAAAAGACGGCGGCGCTGGATGCTTTCGTAGTTAATTTGCGCGCTGCTGAGAAGTGATTGGCGCCGAAATTGAAAAACGCGGGAGAGGTAATTTGGAGGCCGCGGTGTTGAGGCAACATGATAGATGAGAAGCGCGCGGAAGCGCTCAGCCGGAAACCGGTTCGGAACGGCATGGCAGAACTGAAAGAACAAAATCGACGACCACCGATGACGAAAAAGAGCGCCCCCCCAGACCAGACCAATGCCGAGCAGTTCTACTATTCGAAGCAGATGCAAAGCAAGACGCATATGGTGGTTACGCTTACAGATGGCGAGCAACTTGAGGGCGTCATCGAGTGGTATGATCGCGACTGCTTGAAACTTAACCGGGAAGGTGCGCCGAACCTGCTGTTGTTTAAGCACTGTATCAAGTACATGTGCAAAGCGGGACCGGAGTAGGAAACGAGTTAGCTGAGGGCCGTCGCTTTGACGCGGGCTCTTGAAGCCAGGCGGTATGCCCGGCGGTCGGCGGCTTCATCGAAACGGCGCTTTTCGTCGTCACTCTCGGGTGTAATGGGCGACAGGACAACCCTGCTTCCGGCCGTATCGAGAGCAACGAACGTCAGATAGGCTGAAGACGTATGCCGGACTTCGCGCGTCTGGAGATTTTCCACCCAAACCTTTACGCCCACTTCCATGGAAGTGCGAAACACGCGATTAACCTGCGACCTTAGCCGGAGAAGTTCCCCGAGACGTACCGGATGAAGGAAAGTCATCTGATCGACTGAGGCTGTCACGACGGGGCAACGCGCGTGACGCATAGCCGCGATCGCGCCGCATAGATCCACTAAATGCATCACATGGCCGCCGAGCATGTTGCCCAGAGTGTTCGTGTCATTTGGCAGGCAAAGCTCTGAATACTCGGATTGGGTCTCACGAACGGTCCGGGTTTCGGAGGATTCGCTCACGCCAATCGCCGCAAGCGAAGGTTCATTTATCGACATTCAAATAGCTCCGGCAGAAGGCCAGTGCCTGCGCGTTCATACACGTGCTAGTTACCTGCGGCTCTAGCGCATCGGTTGAGGCAACGTATCGAAGTGTGTGCCATCTTATTGGCGCATACCCCGATTCTTCGATGCACACAATATCGAGCACCGCTCCGTCCCGGCCTAGGACGCTATAGCGCAAAGCCGCGACAGAGGATTCCATCGGAAAATGCGTGCATTCAGTATGGGAATAGCCGTGATTGCACAGAACTCGCATACCGTCCGGAGCTGGTACAGGCGCGTCCCGCCGGGCGTGGCAAACCCCGCCGTATTCGACAATCAGCGGCAAGCGCCCGTTGACATTCGTGCGGAGTTCCAGGGCGTGCTGGGGTTCGAAGAATGGGCACGGCATTCGCTTAGAGCCTCCCCTCTTTCCGCTGGCGTGACCACCACCACCAGTTACGCCGCTCAATGGGCAGATGTGGATCACGGGCCTGAGCGACAGCGCAGCGAAACGTATCGAGCACGCACGGATCCTGACGCAAACCAGTAAGCTCGCACAGGCGTGCGTATAGTTCGTCGCCTTCGCGGAGCGCCAGTTCGGCTACACTCGTTACCTCAAGTAATTTCAGGTCTCTTTCGATAGAAGGGCCGACTCCGCACAGATCGCGTAAGTCGAGTTTAGCCTCAGCCGGCATTTTAGTTTTTCACTCGGACCTTGGGAACTAGTTCTTTAACGATTGAACCCACTGCGGCAAGGAATTCATATAGATCGGCTGGTTTGTTCAGATACCGGTCGGCTCCCAGGCGGCAAACGGATTCTTGTTCGTCCGGAGCCAGTGAGGAGGTTAAGACCAGGATCGGAATTTTTCTCAACTCTGGAACAGCTCTAAAACTGGAGAGGACCTCAATGCCACTGACCTTCGGCATGTTGAGATCGAGAACGACAAGGTCGTAAGAATGAAAATCGGTAGAACGCTGAGCCAGCTTTGAAACAGCTTCCTCGCCGTCTTTGAGGTGAGTTAGGTTGAAGGCCAAGCCTTGGTCGCGAAGAGCCTCGCCGATCAGCATTACGTCGGGGGCGTTGTCGTCAATCACCAAGACTTGAACGGCCGCCGGATCGCAGGTTTCTGGTGTTGACACGTCCCGCATTGCTGAATCCAGCATCGGATCTCTCACTCCGGCAAATCCATCTTAGGAAAGCGAACCACTACGATGCTTAATTGTACCGGAATCTAGCCCGGCGGTATCGTTAAGAGTCCTTCGAAAAGGCGGAAAATCCGCTGGACACGAAATTAAAATGCTGGTCATTCACGTACACGTAAAAGTCAAACCCGATTCGGTTCAGGCATTTCTGGACGCAAGTATCGAAAACGCGCGAAACAGCGTTCAAGAGACTGGAGTCGCGCGATTCGACGTTCTGCAAAACACCAGTGATCCGACGCGTTTTGTGCTTTCAGAGGTATATCGCAACGACGAGGCTCCGGCTGCGCACAAAATCACGCCACATTACCTGAAATGGCGTGATACGGTTGCGGATATGATGGCCGAACCGCGCAGTAGCGTCCAACTTACGAATGCGTTTCCCACTAGATGAAGGCTGGTGACGAAGGCCGGCGATGCGATTTGATTTCGCCACTTCGGCGCGTATCCTGTTTGGCTCTGGAACGAGTTCACAACTGAAGGATGTGGCCCGTGAATATGGCTGCCGGGCGCTTGTCGTTACAGGACGAGATATCGCGCGCGTGACGCCGCTTGTATCTGCACTCGATGCGGCAGGCATGGAACCACTGGTCTTTCCGATTGCGGGCGAACCCACTATCGAGATGGTTCGTGACGGAGCGCGGCTTGCGCGGGAACAACGGCGGGATGTCGTGATCGGCTTGGGCGGAGGCAGTCCCATGGATGCGGCGAAAGCTATCGCCGCCGTTGCAACTAATTCTGGCGAACCGCTCGATTATCTGGAGGTCGTTGGGAAAGGCCACTCCCTGCAAACCGCTCCTCTGCCGTTTATCGCCGTTCCGACCACGGCCGGTACCGGTGCGGAGGTCACGCGTAACGCCGTGCTGGGGTCGCCGGAACATCGCGTTAAGGCGAGTCTGCGCAGTCCCATGATGCTCGCCAAGGTTGCTATTATCGATTCCGATCTGACTCTTGATGTGCCGCCCGCGACTAGCGCCAGTACGGGTCTCGACACTCTGACGCAACTGATCGAACCATATGTGTCCTGCCGTGCGAACGCATTTGTTGACATGTTTTGTGTCGAGGGGATGAGGCGGGTTAGAGAGTCGCTGGAATTCGTCTTCAAGAACGGCCGCGATCGCGGTCACCGGGAGTCCATGTCGTTCGCGAGTCTGCTGGGCGGGCTCTCGCTGTCGAATGCCGGTTTAGGAATCGTACATGGTTTCGCGGGGCCGCTGGGTGGAATGCTGAACGCCCGGCACGGCGAGTTGTGTGCCGCCGTGCTTCCACATGGAGTTCTCGTCAATGTCAGGGCGCTGCGTGAACGGGCGCCGACGAGTGCTGCGCTTGCTAAGTACGCTGAGGCGGCGCGAATCCTTGCGGGGAAGGAACATGCCGAAGCCGAGGATCTTGCGCCGTGGTTGCGGGAATTGGTCCAGCGGCTCAACATCGCTCCGCTGGCCGACCACGGGCTCACGCGGGAGCAGATTCCGTTGCTGATCGAAAAGGCCGCGCAGGCAAGCAGCACGAAGGCAAATCCGATTGTGCTGACGACCGAGGAATTGAGGGAAATTGCGGAGCGTGCTCTCTAATCTGAAAATCAAGAGCGTTCGAGAAGCACGATTCCCCCGGCAATCAAAGCGACCGCAAAAACTCGCGCCATCGTTGCACGCTCACCCAGAACCACTATGCTAAGCAGAAATGCCGCAGCGGCTTCAAGTCCCAATACCAAAATGTAGACGGGACCCATGTCGGAGCGCTTCATGGCAATAGCTTGGCAAGTGGCTCCGCAGCAGAACAGGAGAAGCACCGCCACGCCAGGCAGGAACCGCGTCATTCCATTCGAATACTTCATAAACAAGCCTCCGACGGCAAACAAGAGTGCCGCGGCTATCGACAGGGCGATCTGCATACTTCAAGGCAATCGTATCCCGAGTCCATTACCATTTGAATAGTGAAACGCTCCGGCTTCGCTGATTTGCCACTGCATGGTGGGCGTGTTCCGGCATGGTTGGCCCAGCGCATGGAGAAGCTTGGAACGGCCATTGTCGAGAGCATTGTCTATCACTATGGCGCGGCCGAGTTCCTTTCGCGGGTAAGCGATCCATTCTGGTTTCAGGCGCTGGGAGCGGTGATGGGCATGGACTGGCACTCGTCTGGAATCACCACCTCCGTCATGGGTGCGCTGAAGCGAGGCTTGAATCCACGTGCGCATGAGCTGGGGATTTACTTTTGTGGCGGCCGGGGCAAACAGTCCCGGAACACGCCCGGCGAGTTACTGGCGATCGCCGAACGGCAAGGTCTCGATGGGAACGAGCTTGTCAGGACCAGCCGATTGACGGCGAAGATCGACAATAATGCCATCGCGGATGGATTTCAGATTTACCTGCACTCGTTTATCGTTACTGCGGCTGGAGATTGGGCGGTTGTCCAGCAGGGCTTGAATGATAAAACCGGTCTGGCGCGCCGTTATCACTGGCATTCGGCCGCAGTGCGTGATTTCACGTGTGAGCCGCATAGCGGGATCGTGGGCGAAAACGAAGGGACGATCCTGAATCTAGTGGACCGGCGTGCGGGACCGGCGCAAGAGGCGCTGATCGAGATAGCGCGTCAGGATCCGGAACTGACGCTTGCGAGACATACCGAAACTGTTGATGCCTAGCCATCACGAGGTGCAGGCGCGGGATGTCGATCTGAAGCGGCTTGGGGCTGTGCTGGCGGTCAGTTATGAGCGGCAGTTGCGGGACTTCGCGTCTCTGCTGCTGGTGGAAAATCTCGGTCCCCGTACGCTGCAAACGCTGGCGCTGGTTGCGGAAGTAGTTCACGGAACTCCAAGCCGGTTCTCGGACCCAGCCCGCTTTTCGTTCGCTTTAGGCGGTAAAGATGGGCATCCATTTCCCGTTCCGCTCACGGTCTACGATGAATCGCTTGGCGTCTTGCGTCGCTCGCTAGATGCGGCCAAACTGGGCCATTCGGAGAAAATGGACGGATTTAAGCGATTGGACGGACTAGTTCAGGCAGTCGAGAGGCGCTACAAGCCTCTTGCGAATTTTGACCGCGTGCTGCAACACGAGCGCGCGATCTCACCGGGACTGGGCGGTCGAACTGTTTTCGATACCCCTAAGAAGCCTCAACCAAACAGCGGCCGACAATTGTCCTTGTTTGATTCGAAAATTTGACTGGGTTGCAACTGAACCCAAAGACGATAAACTAGTCTTCTCAAACGGAGGAGTCACCTATGCCTTTTGGAGCGAGAGTCAGTTTGCGGGGTAGCGAGAGAAAGCCGCTCCCCGGCTCAGAGATCACGGGGCAGATCAACCCTAACGAAACTCTGCGCATTACCGTTGTGTTGAAGCGCAGAGGCGAGGACCCGGCGGTTGCGGGCGGGAACGCCGTACCCGAGCAACTGTCTCACGACGAATTGGCCGCGAGACACGGTGCAGATCCGGCCGACATCGACCTTGTGGAACGGTTCGCGCATCACGCCGGGCTAACAGTTGTCGAAAGCAGTCTCCGTAAACGCCGCGTAGTCCTGGCCGGGACTGCCGCCGCCATGTCAGCCGCGTTCGGAACGGAATTGCAATGCTACCGTGTCAACACGGTCGGGCCGAACTTCCGAGGAAGAACCGGAATGATCAGCATCCCTCAGGAACTGCAAGGAGCGGTGATGGCGGTGCTCGGTCTAGACACCCGGCCGATTGCTAAGCCGCATTTCCGCATACGCAAAAGAGAGGGAGGGATTCGTCCGAGAGCAGCCACGCCCAACACCGCTTTCACACCTCCACAAGTGGCTGCACTATACAATTTCCCGGCTGGTGTCAACGGTGCGGGACAGACCATCGCCATTATCGAATTGGGCGGCGGATACACGGCTGGCGACTTAACGACATTCTTCAATGGCGTCGGCGTTACGGAGCCGAACGTTTCCGCGATATCGGTCGATGGCGGAACCAACACACCGGGATCGGATGCGGATGGCGAGGTAGAACTCGATATCGAAGTTGCGGGTTCCATTGCTCCGGGGGCGAATATCGCGGTCTACTTCGCTCCTAACACGGATCAGGGTTTTATTGACGCCATCACGGACGCGGCCCACGACACGACGCGTAAACCGTCCGTGATCTCCATCAGTTGGGGCGGGCCGGAAGATTCATGGACAGCGCAATCGCAGCAAGCCATGAACGCCGCGCTTCAGGACGCGGCCACATTGGGCGTTACGGTGACGGTGGCGGCGGGCGATAACGGATCTAGCGATGGCGCTGCCGATGGCAAGTTGCACGTCGATTTCCCCGCCTCGAGTCCCTATGCTTTGGCCTGTGGAGGAACCACTTTACAGGGGCGCGGCAACTCAATTTCGTCGGAGACGGTGTGGAATGAAACTGCCCAGAATGAAGGCGCCACTGGCGGAGGCGTAAGTAACGTGTTTCCGCTTCCGTCATATCAAAACTCCGCAGGCGTTCCTGCGAATCCGGAGACAAACTTTGTGGGCCGAGGCGTGCCGGATGTTTCGGGAGATGCCGACCCGGCCACTGGCTACCAGATTGTGGTTGATGGACAGAACGAGGTTGTCGGCGGCACCAGCGCAGTCGCGCCGCTATGGGCTGGCTTGATTGCGCTAATCAATCAGAAGTTGGGCAAGTCTGTCGGGTTTGCGAATCCCGTTCTCTACTCCTTGAACGAAACTGGATTTCACGATATTACGTCGGGCAATAACGACGACAGCGGACTGGGCGCTTACAGTGCCACCGCCGGATGGGATGCCTGTACTGGTTTGGGGAGTCCGGATGGCTCGGCGCTCCTCAACGCTTTGTTGACGTCTACGACGACCACTACCCAGCCTGTTGCGACGGGTGTTAGCGTCGGCAGCTAAGGACGGTACTATGAGCGGCCAGCGTGTCTCGATCCAGGGTAGTGAGCCGGAGCCCCGGCTTCAAGAGCGCTGGCTCGCCGATGTCGATCCGTCTACAAAAATCACCGTCTCCATTCTGTTGCGAAGAAGATCGTCAAATTCGGAAGAGTTGCTCTCCGGCCATTATCATCCAGCCTCCAGAGAAGCGGCCGAGCAGGCGATTGCGGCGAATCCGAAAGATCTGGCCGCAGTGTGCCGCTTTGCCGAGGAACATGGAATGACGATCGTGAATGAAGATGCGGGGTCGCGCCGTGTGCAGGTCGAAGCCACGGCGAAACAGATGGAGAATGCCTTCGGTGTGCAGATTGGTACGGCGGAGGATGCAAGCGGTTGCCGCTTTCTGACTTACAAAGGCGCGATTACGCTCCCGAGTGAGCTGGCGGGAATCGTCGTTGCGGTCTTAGGCCTTGATCAACGGCCCGTAGCGCGCCATGCCGACCCATCGCAATGACTCTTCAATAGATGGGGGGATCCCCCGGCGGCCGCGTTTTCCAGCGCCGGTGAATCCACATCCACTGGTCGGGATGTTCTCGAATTACGTTCTCGATAATCGAATGGATGCGCTGGGTATCTGCGAAGGTGTCGCCGGTGAGTTCGACCTTCGGATAGAACCGCAGAACGTACTTTTCTCGCGCGTGATCCCATAGAGCAAAGCCCGGGATAACGGCTGCGCCGGAGTGGCTGGCAAGTTTCGCAAAAGCAGTGCCCGCGCACGCCTGCTTGCCGAAAAAGTCGATGAAGACGCCTTCTGCGGGAGCGGTGTTCTGATCAATCAGAATGCCCACTGCTTCATTATTCCGCAAGGCTTTCAGCACTGAACGAGCGGCGTCCCGTTTGAAGAGTAAACGATTTCCCGACGCGGTGCGCCGTGCCTCGACTAGCCGATCAATCAAGGGATTGTCCAAGCGGACGAACCATCACGTTCATCGGTTCCGTCATGAGGGCGTGAGAAAACGCACTCAGTTCCCAGTTACCCAGATGCGCTGTAGCAACCAGGATGCCCTTTCCTTCGCGCTTGGCATCGAGATAGTTTTCGAGACCTTCGTAGTCGATCCACTCGCGTATGTTGGATTTATTCAGAGAGGGCACGCGGGCAATCGCAACCAGCAAGCGGGCAATGCTGTGAAATACGCCATCGACAATCTTGTCGCGGCCCGCGTTATCCAGATCGGGAAAAGCAAACGAGAGATTTGCGAGGCCGACTCTCCTCAGCTTTGGAACTGCTGCGTCGAGGAGGCGCGCGGCGGCACGTGCAACGGCGTTGGCCATAGGAAGCGGTAACAGGCGAAGAACCGCGATGAGCGAGACGGCGAGCGCATATTCCAGCCGTGTCGAAATCCAATTTTTCTTGGGTTGCGCCAATCCGGAGTTTAGTCGATCCAGCCGCCGCCAAGCACCAGATCGCCGTCATAGAATACGGCAGCCTGTCCCGGAGTAACGGCGCGCTGCGGATCGTTGAAGCGAACCTCGATGCGCGAATCATCTCCGGTCGGAACGAGTGTTGCGGACGCCGCGGCGTGCTTGTTGCGAATCTTCACTTCCGCCGAACGAGGTTCCCTCGGGGCGCGAATGGAAAGCCAGTTCACCTTGCTCGCCACAAGCGACTGTTTCATGAGTTCGTCGTTGCGCCCAATGACGACGCGGTGAGTGGCGGGTTCGGTAGCGATGACATACAAGCGGCTCGCTCGCGGCAACACGCAGACCGCGACGCTGTCCTACTGTGAAGTGATGCGTACCCGCGTGCTGACCTAGAACACGCCCGGTTGTATCGACAATTTCGCCCTCCGTGCCAGACCGTTCAATCCCCTGCTCACGGAAATAGGCGTCAATGAACGCGGCGTAGTCGCCATTCGGAACGAAACAAATTTCCTGGCTATCGTTCTTTTCGGCGACGGGCAGATTAAGATCCTTCGCGAGTTCACGGACTTCCGTCTTCACCATCCCGCCTAGCGGGAAAAGCGTGCGGGCAAGCTGAGTTTGAGTTAGTCCGAATAAGAAATACGTCTGATCTTTAGCCGTATCAATGCTGGTGCGCATCTGATAGCGGCCCGCGTCTTCGTCGTAGCTTAATCGTGCGTAGTGACCGGTCGCAATTTTCTCCGCTCCGACGCCGTCCGCCATGTCGAGGAACTGATCGAATTTGATGAAGTTGTTGCAGAGGGTGCAAGGAATCGGCGTGCGCCCATCGAGGTAATCCTGTACGAACGGCTTCACGACTTCCTGTTCGAAGCGCTCTTCGAAGTTGACGACGTAATAGGGAATGCCCAGCACAGACGCAACGAAGCGGGCATCGTAGACATCGTCAAGCGAGCAGCACCTGCCTACCGTGCCGCCTTCGGGAACCAGATCCGGCAAGCGCCGCTGATTCCACAACTGCATGGTCAGGCCAACGACGCGATGGCCTTCGCGCCGCAGCAATCCGGCAACCACGGAGCTATCGACACCGCCCGACATCGCTACTGCGATCGGCGGCGGCCTCGTCATGCCGAAACAAGATGATTCTCCTTCAGCGCGGATTTCCGCAACTTGTGGGCGATGCTAATTACGGCCTCGGCAAGCGCTTCTGTATCCTCGCGAGTATTGTCACGCCCGAAAGAGAATCGAACGCTTGAACGCGCCTGATCCCGACTCAATCCCATCGCGAGGAGAACGTGCGAGGGGTCGGTCGATCCGCTGCTGCAGGCCGACCCGCTCGACACTGCCATGCCTTTCATATCGAGCGCAATGACCATCGATTCACCCGAAACGCCTGGAAGTGTGATGCTGCTGGTGTTGGGCAGCCGAGGAGCCGTCGAGCCGTTCACATGAGCATCGGGTATCGCGGCAAGGACACGCTCTTCGAATTGATCTCGAAAGAATTGCGGCCGGGGAAGATCGAGCGCTCGCGCAAACGCCACCGCGCCCGCGACGTTCTCGGTACCCGCTCTGCGCTCCCGTTCGTGCCGGCCGCCGAACTGCAGCGCTTTGAGCGGCGTGCCTTTCGAAACGAACAGAACACCGGTTCCCTTTGGCGCGTACAATTTGTGGGCGCTCACGGAGTATAGATCCACTCCAAGCTGCCGGACGTTGAAATCAACCTTGCCGAGGGCTTGAACCCCATCGCTATGGAAGTAAATCCCCTGCCCTGCCCGTCGCCGTTCTTGAACGAGCGCTGCGATTTCCGCAACCGGCTGAATGGTCCCGACTTCGTTATTGGCGTGCATGACCGAAACAAGAACCGTGTCTTCGCGCACACTTCGGACAATCTCGCCGGGATTGACGACGCCGTCTGGCCGGACGCGCACATATGTGACGTCCACACCTTCGCGTTCGAGTTGACGGCAAGGCTCCAGCACGGAAGGGTGTTCGATCGCAGTGGTGACAACATGCTTGCGAGTACCTGGACAGTTACGGAGCAAGCCTAGAATGGCAAGATTGTTCGACTCGGTTCCGCCACTGGTGAATACAATCTCAGGAGGAGCCGCACCCAGAAATGCTGCAATACGCCTGCGCGAGTTCTCAAGCCACTGGCGCGCGGTTTGTCCTGCCGCATGCGTGCTGGAAGGATTGCCCCAGGCATCGCGCAGAGCAGCCGCGACGGCGTCCGCCACTTCAGGAGCAATGGGAGTCGTCGCGTTGTGATCGAAGTACCGCAAAGTTTAGGTGAAAATGCGCGCAAACCCGCGCTAAACAAGGAATTTCAGGGGCTTTCACTACAATCTTAGCAGCGAATGGGCCCTCTCCTCACACTCACGACCGACTTTGGATTGCGGGATCACTACGTGGGTACGATGAAGGGCGTAATCCTAAGCCGCTGTCCGGAGGCGCACATCGTTGACATCTCCCATGGCGTACCGCCGTTCTCGTTGTGGACGGGCGCTTACACGATTGACCAGGCCGCGCCGTATTTTCCCGCAGGAACAATTCACGTTGTTGTTGTGGACCCGGGCGTCGGGACCACGCGCCGGGCCATCCTTGCGGAAGCGATCGGACAGCAATTCATCGCGCCCGACAATGGGGTGCTCAGCATGATTCTCGCTCGCGATCCCGGCGCGGTGGTTCGCGAAATCACGAATCAGGAGCTTTTTCTTCCGGCAGTCTCGGCCACCTTTCACGGACGCGACATCTTCGCGCCGGTTGCAGCGTCTGTGGCTTGCGGCCGCGCACGCCCGGAGGAAGTCGGCCCGATCCTCACTGCAGTCGAACGTCTGCCCAATGTTGAACCTGTTCAACAAGCCAATGGCGATTGGGTAGGTACAGTCTTGAGCGTCGATCATTTCGGGAACGTAATTACAAATTTCAGAGCAAGCCGTTTTTCGGATCCAAGACTTTGGGTTGCACATTCACGAGCACTCGATTGTGACGCGCCGAAAAACGTTTGGTGATGCAGCCGATGGCAGGCGAGTGCTTCAGCTATAACGGCAGCTCCGGATTCATTGAAGTGGGAATAAACCAGGACAGCGCAGCCGCACTTCTCGGCGCGGCTCCGGGTGACAGGGTGGACCTGAAGGGAAGAGTGAAATGAAATACGTTCTCGCGCTCGATCAAGGTACGACAAGTTCCAGAGCGATGTTAATCAGCCAGGACGGCCGCGTTCACGCGCTTGCCCAGCGGCCCTTTGGACAAATCTTTCCAAAGCCGGGCTGGGTCGAGCACGATCCAATTGAAATCTGGTCGTCGCAATTCGGCGTTGTCAATGAAGCGCTTGCCCAGGTGAACGCGACAGCGGGCTCGATTGCCGCGATTGGAATTACCAATCAGCGCGAGACCACAATTGTGTGGGATCGAAAAACGGGTGAACCGGTGTACAACGCGATCGTTTGGCAAGACCGGCGAACCTCCGGGTTCTGCGATCAATTGCGTGAACAAGGGCACGAGCAGTTGATTCAGCAGAAGACCGGGCTCATCATAGACGCCTATTTCTCCGGTAGCAAAGTTCGCTGGATTCTCGATCATGTTCCCGGCGCGAGGCAGCGTGCGGAAAAGGGCGAACTCGCGTTTGGAACAGTGGATAGTTGGTTGATCTGGAAACTCACGGAGGGCAAAACACATGTGACGGACGTAACCAACGCGTCCCGGACGATGCTTTTCAACATTCACACGCAAGTCTGGGACGAGGAGCTTCTTAAACTATTCGAGATTCCGGCCTCGCTGCTGCCGAAGGTAGTCAGTTCGAGCGAAGTCTGCGGGAAGACGGCGGGAGTACTTGAAGGCATTCCTATCGCGGGCATTGCGGGAGATCAACAGGCGGCGCTCTTCGGACAGATGTGCACGAATCCCGGGATGGTGAAGTGTACCTACGGAACGGGCAGTTTCATGTTGCTAAACACTGGAGAGAAGCCGGTGGAATCGCGTAACAGACTGCTGACAACGATTGCATGGCGGATCGGCGGGGTCACGACTTACGCGCTTGAGGGAAGCATCTTCATTGCGGGTGCGGTGGTTCAGTGGCTGCGCGATGAATTGCAGATCATTCGTACGGCGGAGGAGGTGGAGAGTCTTGCGGCCAGCGTGCCGGACAGCGGGGGCGTTTATGTCGTGCCTGCGTTCTCCGGGCTTGGCGCACCGCATTGGGATCAATACGCGCGCGGCACAATCCTCGGGCTGACGAGGGGCAGCAATCGCGCGCATATTGCGCGGGCGGCTCTGGAAGGCATTGCGTTTCAGGTGGCGGACGTGTCTGTCAGCCATGGAAAACGATTCGGGTGTTCCGGTGAAAGAGCTTCGGGTGGATGGCGGGGCCGCTCGCAACAATCTGCTGATGCAGATTCAAGCGGACCTGCTCGGAGTACAAGTAACGCGGCCTGCCGATTCAGAAACGACGGTGCTCGGAGCAACTTATCTGGCGGGATTGGCGGTCGGATTCTGGCCGAGTCTCGAAGCCATTGCGAGTCAGTGGGCAGCAGACGCGCGATTTCTTCCCGCCACTGAGTCAGGAAGACCGTCAACAGCGCAGAGTAGGTTGGACGCGGGCACTGGATCGGGCTCGCGCCTGGGAGACGGCCTGAGCACGTGAACGCTTCGGTCAACCGCGAAAGCATTCTCCGGGCAATCGGCGCTGAACAAGCTCCGTGGGACGTTCTGGTCATAGGGGGCGGCGCGACTGGGCTCGGCTGCGCCGTCGATGCGGCTTCCCGCGGCTACCGGACTGTTTTATTCGAAGCGCGAGATTTCGCAAATGGCACTTCAAGCCGCAGCACGAAGCTCGTTCACGGCGGCGTTCGTTATCTCCGCCAAGGCAATCTCAAACTCGTTTTAGAAGCCTTGCAGGAGCGTGGACGAATGCTACGAAACGCGCCTCATCTGGCGCATAGGCGAGCGTTCATCATCCCCGCGTATTCGGCTTTGGACGTGCCGTTCTACGGAATTGGCCTCACGCTTTATGATTTGCTGGCGGCGCGGGAATCCATTGGACACTCGCGGATTCTGTCTGCGGACAGGGTCCATCAAGAACTCCCGACGGCCCGGCAGAGTGGGCTTAAAGGCGGCGTCTTGTATTACGACGGCCAATTCGACGATGCCCGCTACGCTATTGCCCTGCTCCGCACGCTGCTCCAACTTGGCGGCTTGGGCGTCAATTACGCGAAAGTGACCGCTCTGCTCAGGCGAAACGGCAAGATTGCGGGAGTGGCAGTTCAGGATAGCGAAAGCGGCGACACATTCCAGGTCCAGGCGAAGGTGGTTATCAATGCTACCGGCATCTATGCCGACGAGCTGCGGCATATGGATTCGCCGGAAGCGCCCGGCGTGCTCACCGTCAGCCAAGGAAGCCATCTCGTGCTGCCACGGGCCTTTTTGCCAGGAGAATCGGCGTTGATGATTCCGCGCACGTCCGACGGCCGAGTGCTGTTTGCAATTCCGTGGCACGACCGCGTGATTGTCGGTACAACCGACGTTCCCGTGCCACAGCCCGACATCGAGCCCCAGGCGAAGAGAGACGAACGCACTTTTCTTTTGGAGCACATCGAGCGCTTTCTGGGACGCAAGCCTGAACCGGCGGAAATCCTGAGCATGTGGTCCGGTCAGCGGCCTCTTGTTCGGCACAAAGGCAGCGGCAGCACCGCTGCAATCTCGCGCGACCACACCATCTTGATCTCCGATGCGGGCTTGGTGACCGTCACCGGGGGCAAGTGGACGACGTATCGGCGCATGGCTGAAGACACAATCGATAGAGCTTCGGAATTAGCGGGACTGAAACGGGTCGCTTGCCGGACGCACGATCTTCATCTGCACGGCTGGACCAGAGAATTCGACGGGCAGGATTCTTGGGAAACGGTGTACGGGACGGATTTGTCTGCGATCAACGCGCTTGGTGCGGAAAATCCGGAGTTAGCGGCGCCGCTGCACCCGAGTCTGCCCAATAAAAAAGCAGAGATCGTGTGGGCGGCCCGTAATGAGATGGCCCGCACCGTTGAAGATGCGCTAGCACGGCGCACGCGGGCGCTGTTTCTCGACGCCAGAGCGAGCATTGAGGCGGCTCCCGAAACAGCCCGCTTGCTCGCATTGGAACTCGGGCGCGACGACCTCTGGCGGGAAGAGCAGGTTCGGAATTTCCGAAGGCTTGCAGAGCAATATGTCTGGAGTTGAGCGGTCGTAGACTGGCGCATGATACAAAAGAGACCGTCGCGATATGCATATTGATTCAGCGGTTTTGGGCGAGTTCGTGGGAACGATGGTTCTCATTCTCTTGGGTAACGGCGTGGTCGGCGGGGTGCTGCTGCCAAAGTCAAAGGCCTTCGGGGCCGGATGGCTTGCAATAGCGACCGGGTGGGGTTTGGCTGTTTTTGCCGGGGTCGCCGTGAGCATCGCGATTGGAGATGCCGACGCTCATCTAAATCCCGCCTTCACCGTCGCTTCGGTGATCATGACGGGACACGCGGAACGGCTTTTCACATATATTCCCGCGCAAATCCTCGGCGGGGTTGTAGGCGGGGTGCTTGTGTGGCTTTTTTATCTGCCGCATTGGAGACTCTCCGACGATCCAGCGACGAAGCTGGCTTGCTTTTCAACTGGTCCTGCGGTGCGCAGCTATGGAAGTAATTTCCTGAGCGAGGCGATCGGCACGTTCGTGCTGGTTTTGGTTGCGGCTGCGCTGGTTTCTCATCGCCTTGCGCCGGGTGGCGTCGCGGCGGGACTCGGGCCGGTGCTTGTGGGCGCTTTGGTCTGGAGCATTGGCCTGTCTCTCGGCGGAACGACCGGGTATGCAATCAATCCCGCGCGCGATCTCGGTCCCAGGCTGGCTCACAGCTTCCTTCCCGTAGCTGGGAAGGGAACGTCCGATTGGCCGTATGCGTGGATCCCGATTTTCGGACCGGTCTGCGGGGCCATCATTGCCGCGCTTTTCATTCGCTATACGGGAATCTAAGGAGCATGTGGTCGCGCGTAACATTCTCCGTTCTCGTTCTGGCCGTGCAACTTTTCGGACAGCGTGGCCAAAAGCAGTTTGCACAAACGTGCGGTTTCTGTCATGGCGCCAACGCGACGGGTGCTGAAGGACCCAATCTCATCCGCTCCGCTTTGGTGCGTCACGATATCAACGGGAATTTGATTGGCCCAGTGATTCGTGAGGGACGCCCCGAAAAAGGAATGCCTCCAATTCCGTTGAACCAGAAACAAATCGACGATGTTGTCGCCTACCTTCACTCGCGCGTCCAGGAGTCGGATCGCCGCAGTCCAGCAAAGCCCCGGGATTATTCTTTGAAACTCCTGCTGACCGGCAATGCCACGGCCGGTAAACAGTTCTTCACGGGTCACTGCGGTTCGTGTCATTCCGCTTCAGGCGATCTGTCTCGGATCGCAACGAAGTATGACCCTGCCGACTTGCAGGCGCGTTTTCTCTACCCACCTGACATCGCGAAGACTGCGACCGTGACTACTAACTCTGGTCAACGAATCAGCGGACGCATAGCTTTCGAGGATCCATTCACGATTGCGGTTAAAGATAGAGATGGCTGGTATCGCTCATGGCCGAAATCAGAAGTGAAAGTTCAGGTTAGCGATCCTCTGGCTGGCCATCTGGAACTCCTGCATAAATACACGCAAGCCGACATGCACGATGTGTTTGCATATTTGGAGACGTTGAAGTGAGATTCGTCCTTTTGGCGCTGTTCGCGACCCTTCTGGCTGGTCAGGGCCTCGATCCCGCCGCTCTGCTGAAACCTCCAACCGACACCTGGCCCACGTACAACGGCGACTATTCCGGCCGGCGCTACAGCACACTTGACCAAATCAAGAAGGAAAACGTCGCGGGCCTCACGCTCGCCTGGAGTTTTCAAACACATTCGAGCACCTTCAAAGCGACGCCTCTCGAAGTGAACGGTATCCTCTACTTCACAACGCCCGACAATGCCTGGGCTATCGACGCTCGCACGGGCCATCAGGTCTGGCATTTTTATCGCGCGTCGGAGGGCGATCACATCGGCAGCCGGGGCGTCGCGATGTATAAGGACCGCCTGTACTTTGGAACGCCCGATGCGCACCTGATTTGCCTCAACGCACGGGATGGAAAACAGGTGTGGGATGTCGAGATCGCGGACGTGCAATTCGGCTATTACATCAGTGTTGCGCCACTTGTCGTGAAGGACCGGATTGTGATCGGCACGTCTGGCGATCAGGCCGATATTCCCCATTTCCTGGAAGCTGTCGATCCCGAAACGGGCAAAGAAGTATGGCGTTGGAACAGCCTGCCTGCACAAGGCACGCCCGCTGCAAAGACCTGGCCCGATGCCGAGTCGCTGGCGCATGGAGGCGGCCCTACCTGGCAGACCGGCACATACGATCCGGATCTGAACCTGATTTATTGGGGCACTGGCAATCCGCATCCGGTGCTGGCCGGCGGTGGACGGCGCGGCGCGAATTTATACACATGCTCTATCGTTGCGCTAAACGCGGATACGGGAAAACTCGTCTGGTACTTCCAGCCATCGCCCCACGATACGCATGATTGGGACGCGGTTGAAACACCCGTTCTGTTCGACGGTAATTTTCGTGGTAAGCCTCGCAGAATGCTCGCACAGGCAAGCCGCAACGGCTATTTTTTCGTGCTGGATCGCGTAACGGGAGAGAACCTTCTGACCGCGCCGTTTGTTCCCGTCGATTGGGCAAGCCGCCTCAATGCTCGCGGCGAACCCGTGGCAGATCCCGGCAAAGAACCAAGACTTGACGGCGCTCTGCTTCATAGCGACGAAGGGGGCGGAACGAACTGGCAGGCTCCCAGTTTCGATCCTCAAACGAAGCTGTTCTATGTAAACGCCGAGACCGGATTCACCGTTTTTTACCTGAGCCTTGGATCTAATGGCGAGGCTGAAGGCCATCAGGGCGGCTTGGCGAGTCCTCTCTGGTCGCGGGCGCGGCTGGTTGCGATCGATTATGAGACGGGGAAAATCCGCTGGACCAGAGAAGAAGAGCAAGGAGGAGCGAAACCCGGAATTCTGACTACCGCCGGACATGTGTTGTTCACCGGCGATGTTTCTGGAAATTTGCTGGCGCTTGATCCTGAGGATGGGCGAGTTTTGTGGCACGTCTATGCGGGCGGGCAGGTCAACAGCTCGCCATCGACGTATCTTTTGAACGGACGGCAATACGTGCTGACCGGAGTGGATGGCGTGTTGTACGCGTGGGCGCTGCCGAAGAGTTAGGAACTGCTTCATGACAGTTTTCATTTCCATGCTTCGCGGCATCAACCTGGGAAATCGCAACAGGATCAAAATGGATGCGCTGCGCGCGATGTATGCATCTCTCGGGTTGCGAGACCCACAAACCTACGTGCAAAGCGGGAATGTGATTTTCAAAGCTCGAAAGGCCAATCCCGCGAAACTTGCAAAAGAGATTGAGGATGGAATCGAGCAGACATTCGGTATTCGTTCACGAGTCATTCTTCGGACCACCGCGGAACTGAGGGACGTGATTGCGCGAAATCCGTTTGCGGCACGAACAGATCTCGATCCCAGCAAGTTCCTGGTTAGTTTTCTGGCTACCGATCCGGGCCAGGACGTGCGAGATCGAGTGAATCAAATCAAGACCGATCCGGAGGAACTGCGAATGAATGGCCGCGAACTCTATATTTATTTTCCAGACGGTATGGCACGCCCGAAACTTCCATTGGCAATGTTGGAAAAGATAGTAAACACGCCAGCTACGGGCAGAAATTGGAACAGCGTCACGAAGATGCTGGAAATGGCCGAGAAGCTGGAGCGCACGGAAAGTTCATTATGAGCAAATTCACACGCCGCGGCTTTCTTGCAACAGCATCTGTCGCACCCCTCGCTCTGTCGGTTGCTGGCGATGCGCCGGCTCAAGATGAGAGACCCTCCTCAGGCGATCTGGTTCTCTGGTATGACAAGCCCGCTTCACAGTGGGTGGATGCTTTGCCAGTCGGAAACGGACGCTTGGGCGCAATGGTCTTTGGAGGCGGAGAAAAGGGCAATCCGGCGGAAGAATTTCTTCAATTAAATGAAGACACTTTGTGGTCGGGGAAGCCGCGCGATGGCAATAATCTCGAAGCGCCCAGGTATCTTCCTGAAATCCGCCGCGCCGTCCTCGAAGAGCAGGACTACCACTTAGCCGATAAGCTTTGCCAAAAAATACAAGGCTTATTTGCCGAGGCGTATCAACCCGCTCGGCAATCTCAGGATCGCTTCGACACATGACGGTCCGGTCACGGAATACCGGCGCGAACTGGATCTTGAGACGGCTTGTGCGCGGACGCGCTACATGGTGGACGATGTCCGGTTTGAGCGTGAGGTCTTTGCCTCGGCACCGGATCAGGCCATTGTCGTTCGCCTAAGCGCCAGCAAGCCAGGGCAGATCCACTGTACAGTTGCGCTCGACAGCCCGTTGGGAAAGACGGTTGATTCGGGTTCCAAAGAGTTGTTACTTCTGAATGGCAAAGCTCCATCGCATGTCGCGGGCGCGGGCCATCCTGGCAGTGAGAAGCCAGTGATCTTTTCCGAGGAGCGGGGTGACGGGATGTACTTCGCCGCCAGCGCACAAGTACGCACACGTGAAGGAACACTCACGAACGATGGCGAGGGCGTCACCATCGCGAACGCGACAGAAGTCCTTATCCTGATCGCCGCCGCCACGGGCTATCGCGGATTTCAGTCGATGCCCGATCTGCTTCCCGCAGGATATATCGGCGAAAGCCAAGCGCCCGCTAAGTCTACTTGCCAACGTACCCTTCGCCACGTTACGCGACCGGCATATCAATGATTTTCAGCCTCTCTTCCGCCGTGTTTCGCTGAACCTTGGATCCGCGAAAGAAGATGCACCGGTGCCGACCGACCAGCGCCTGAAGAACTTCGCGTCAAAACCCGATCCGTCGCTGATTGCGCTCTATTTCCAGTACGGCCGATATTTGCTTGTCAGCAGTTCGCGTCCAGGCTCGCAGCCGGCGAACCTGCAGGGAATCTGGAATCCGCTGGTGACACCGCCCTGGAGCTGTAACTGGACCGCGAACATCAATGTTCAGATGAACTATTGGCCGGCGGAGACTTGCAATCTCGGCGAGTGTGCCGAGCCGCTTTTCGATTTGATCGACGGTCTGAGTAAGACGGGCGCGAGGACGGCCAAAGAGACCTACGGGCTAACGGGCTGGGTATCGCATCACAACATCGATTTGTGGCGGGCGTCGAATCCCGTAGGCATGGGAGTTGGCGCGCCAACCTGGGCTAACTGGTGTATGAGCGGCCCGTGGTTATGCCGGCATCTCTACGAACACTTTGTTTTCACGGGCGACCGGGAGTTTCTGAAGAATCGCGCATACCCTCTGATGAAAGGCTCTGCTGAGTTTTGCCTGGCGTGGCTTATTGAAGATGGCAAAGGACGGCTCACTACGTGTCCATCGGAGTCAACGGAAAACGATTTTCTGGCTCCCGACGGTAAGCCGGCGATGACCAGCGCTGGCTGCACGATGGATATGGCTTTGCTTCGTGAGCTGTTCGGCAACTGCATCGCGGCATCGAAGGAACTTGGGGTTGACGCGGACTTCGCGGCTAAACTCGATGCGGCCCGGAAACGGCTTCTCCCTTATCAAATCGGTAAGCACGGCCAATTGCAGGAATGGTCAATCGACTTCGACGAACATACGCCCGGACAACGGCACATGTCGCACATGTACCCGCTCTACCCGGGCAATCAGATTACTCCGCGCAGCACTCCGGCGCTTGCGAAAGCGGCGCGTGTCTCACTCGAACGCCGTCTTGCCAATGGAGGAGCCTACACGGGTTGGAGCCGCGCATGGGCGATTTGCTTCTGGGCGCGTTTGGGAGACGGCGACATGGCCTGGGAATCTATTTCCATGCTGATGAAGCATAGTACGAACGGCAATCTCTTCGATACGCATCCAGCAAGAGAAGGCCCGATCTTTCAGATTGACGGAAATTTCGGCACAACCGCGGCCATTGCGGAGCTACTGCTACAGAGCCATAACGGCAGCATCGATCTGCTGCCTGCGCTTCCTTCCGCCTGGAGCGATGGGCAAGTGACCGGCCTTCGCGCGCGAGGAGCGTTGGAAGTCGATCTGCGCTGGTCGAACGGTGAAGCGGTGGAGTGTACGGTTCGGCCAAGTCTTACCGGCAATTACGTGTTTCGCGCGCCGAAGAATCAACAAATCACCGCTATTGAGCCAGCCTCTTTGCATCGTCAACAGGACGGAAGCGTCCTCGCGCAATTACACTCCGGACGCAGTTATCGTCTCGCCTTCGCTCGAGGCGCTTCTTGAGAGCTCCTTATTCATCTCGCAAGGCGATCATGGGATCAATCTGCGCGGCGCGCCGTGAAGGCAAGTAGCTTGCTAGAAACGCGGAGCAAACCAGGACTCCCGCGAAGATGGCGAATGTTGACGGGTGAAGAGTGACAACTCCATCGAGGATGCTCGACACGCCGCGTCCTAGCAGGATTGAGAGCGGCAATCCAATAACTAACGCGATCACGATCAGCTTTGCGGTCTGGCCCATCGTCATCTTAAGGACGTCCGCCCGCGTCGCTCCGAGTGCCATGCGAACGCCAATGTCGTGAGTCCGCGCAGCAACAAAATAGGCAATCACGGCGTAGATGCCTGTCGCCGCTAATAGGAGAGCGATGATGGCGTAAGTGGTCATCGAATGGGCGGCGGCATACACACCGCTGCGCTCTTCGAAGTTGGCCTGCTCCATCGTCTTCATGTCATAAAGCGTGAGGTCCTTGTCGATGCTCCTGAAGACCTTCCGCACGGAGGGAGCCGATTCCGCTGGATCACCGGAGGTTCTCACGTTGAATTCAGCTCCCGCAGCGGGATGTTGCGCGTAGGGAACATAGGCGCGGAGGGTGGGATCTCCTCCGAACCAGTCTTCAATTACATCTCCCGAAACGCCTACTACAGTCAGCCACGGAGAACGGATATCGTCACCTGTTTTGATCCGGTGGCCAAGCGGGCTCGAATTTGGCCAGTAGTGGCGTGCAAGCGATTTGCTGATCACGACTACGCCGGGAGCGTTTGACCGGTCCTGATCCATAACGGCTCGGCCCTCGACGACGGGAATCCGCATGGCCTGCCAATAACCGCTGCTGACCGAGAAAACTTCTGGGGTTGGCTCTCCAGGCCGGGGTTCGGGGCGATTCTCTATGTGGAGCCTATTCACCGCTGGGAGTTCGATGGAGAGCCCGGCCGCCTTGATCCCCGGTAATTCGGAAATGCGCTGCAGTGTGCGGTCATACAAAGAAGTGATCTGCGCAGGCGTCCCGTAGTTCGAGGAAGGAAGAGATACCTGCATGGTCAAAAGATTGCGGGGATCGAAGCCCTGGTACCGGTTCAGAAGGCTTTGGAACGTTTGTACCATCAGGCCGGCTCCCACAAGCAATACAAGAGCGAGGACTAACTCGAATACGATCAGCGTGGTCCGTACACCGCTGCGGGCCACAGACCCGCTGTTTCCGCTCGAACGCTCACGAAGAACTTCGCTGAGATCGGATGTCATTGGACGCAGTAACTGGAAGATCGAGGGCAGGCAGCAAAGGAGGCCCGTGATAAGCGAAACGGCAAGCGTGAGCAGGACCACCGTAGAGTCAATGCCCATAGTGCGGAGGCCCGGAACTTGTTTCAAAGCGGTAATGGGGATGGTCGATTTGCCCCAGGCGTTATTCCAGCTGGCCAGCATCAGCCCTACAACCCCGGCAAACGAAGATATCAGTACGCTCTCAGCTATCAGTTGGCGAGCGATCTGGGAGCGGCCGGCGCCCAACGCGGCCCGCAGAGCGACTTCCTTCTGCCGGTTTGCAGCGCGCGCGAGTTGAAGATTCCCGACGTTCGCGCAAGCGAGCAGCAGGACGAAAGTAGCGGCTCCGAGCAGGACCAGAACGAAATGGCTTGTCACCGTGCCGTCGGCCATGAAGTAGTCCCGGAGGGTCGTGACTTGCATCGCGCGCCCCTCATTCGTGTCCGGATATTGCCCTGCAAGGCGTGCGGCGATGGCGGCTGATTCAGCACTGGCCTGCTTCGCGGAAATTCCGGGTTTCAGGAGGCCCAAGACCATCAGATCGTGTGTGCCGCGCTGATGGCTCTCGCCGGGGTCGAGCACCAGAGGGACCCACACCTGAGCGGAGAGCGGGAAGTCAACTTGATCGGGCATTACACCAATCACGCGATAACTCGAACCGCCAATCCGAAGCGATCTGCCGGCAATATCCTGGGCTGAGGCGAGATGCGATTTCCAGAAGCTATAGCTTGCGATAAGCACCCGCGAATGCTTGTCCTGCTCGTCTTCTGGAAGGAACGAGCGCCCCATCAGGGCATGTGCGCCCAAGACAGCGAAAAAGTCCGCCGAAACCTCGCCGGCCCGGATACGTTCCGGGACCTCTCCGGTTGTTAAATTCACGCCGCTGCTGCGATAGAACGCGAGCTTGTCGAATGCGTTTGCCTGCTTCTTCAGGTCCACGAAGTCGGCTGGAGAAAGCGCGTCCAGAACATGCTGCTTGGGCAAAGTCTCCCAAACCGTCACAATGCGATCGAGATGCGAATAAGGGAATGGATGCAGAATGAGCGCGCTGATCGGGATAAAAGACGAAGCGTTCACTCCGATGCCCAGAGCGAGCGCAAGTATCGCCACGCAAGTCGCAACGGGGCTCTTGAGCAGTATTCGGATTGCGTAGCGGATATCTCCCAGAAGCTCACTCGCGTATCTCATAACCTGAATAAAGCAATTCTTTCACCACCCATATCTCATTGAAGAAGCTGAACACTTTCGTACAGCGCTGTCCGATTGTGGGACGCTGATGCGCGGGATCGACCAACGGTCTTGTAACTAAGCTAGAGAAAGCCATGCAAGTTCTTTCCAAGATCTCTTTTGTCGATCTGAAGGCTCAGTTCGAATCGATTCGCGACGAAGTTACAAGCGCAGTGATGCGAACACTCGAAACCCAGCGATTCATTCTCGGGCCCGAGGTGGAAGCGTTCGAGAGGGAGATGGAGGCGTGGAATGCCAGCCGTCACGCGATTGCCTGTGCTTCCGGCTCGGATGCGGTGCTGCTGGCTTTAATGGGGCTAGGCATCGGACCGGGGGACGAAGTCATCACAACTCCTTTCACGTTTGTTGCGACCGTGACGGCCATCGTAAGGCTCGGGGCAAAGCCGGTGTTTGTAGATATAGATCCGGTCACGTTCAATCTGGATCCCGCGAAGTTGGAACCGGCTATTACGGACAAAACTCGCGCGATTATCCCCATTCACTTATTTGGATTTCCGGCCGATCTCGATCCGATCTGTGATCTGGCCCAAAGCCGGGGTGTGGAAGTGATCGAAGATGCCGCCCAGGCGATCGGAGCGAAGTACAAAGGCCGGATGGCCGGGAATATTGGCAAGATCGGCTGTTTCAGCTTTTTCCCGGCGAAGAACCTGGGATGCGGTGGGGATGGCGGCCTTATAACCACATCGGACCCGAAGCTTGCGGATAAGTTGCGGGTTTTGGCTACTCACGGCAGCCGCACTCGCTACAGCTACGAGGCCATTGGGATCAACAGCAGACTGGACGCGATTCAGGCTGCGATTCTGCGGGTGAAACTGCCGCATCTGGAGCGCTGGACAGAGGGCCGGCGACGGAATGCGGAACTCTACCGCAAGCTTCTGACTGAAGCAGGCGTGGCTGAGCGCATCGAGCTACCGGCAGAGCCCGCCTACGGCTACCACGTGTACAACCAGTTCACGATCCGGTGCAAAGAGCGGGATAGCTTACGCGCGCATCTACTTTCGCGAGGCGTTCCGACTGAGATTTACTATCCGCATCCGCTCCACTTACAACCCGCGTTCGCGTACCTCGGTTATGGAGCAAGCGCCTTCCCGGAAGCCATCAGGGCGTCTCAGGAGGTTCTTTCGTTGCCGATTTACCCTGAACTGCCCGTGAGCCACTTGGAGGAGGTAGTCAACGCGCTGACGGAGTACTTTCAATGATGCTGAGCGACTTCGAGCCAGCAAAGCGCATCCTAAGAGACAATGGAACTGGCATGTCCCTGCGCGACCACATTCAGGCCATAAAGCGGGAAGATCCGGCGGCCAAGGGTGAACTGGAGATCCTGCTCTGTTATCCGGGTCTCCATGCCGTACTTTTCCACAAGCTTTCGCACTGGCTCTATCTGCGCAAGCTCTTCTTGGTCGCGCGGCTGATTTCGCAATTTGCCCGTTTCCTTACGGGCGTTGAAATTCATCCCGGGGCCACAATCGGCAAACGGTTATTTATCGATCACGGCATGGGCGTTGTAATCGGCGAGACGGCCGAGATTGGCGACGATGTTCTGCTCTACCAGGGCGTGACGATCGGCGGAACTGGCGCACAACGAGGCAAACGGCATCCGACATTGGGTAATCGCGTTGTTATAGGGACCGGCGCGGCGATCCTGGGAAATATCACGCTCCATGACAATGTGAAAGTAGGGGCGGGCTCAGTTGTGGTCCATTCGGTTCCGGAGGGTTCGACCGTTGTCGGAATCCCTGGACGCGTTGTGAAAGGCCGCGCAACCGCGCTCGGATTGCTTGAGCACGACCGTGTAGCCGCTTCCGGCGAAGCAGATGCCATCGACGTTGAGCAACTCACGGATCGCATTCGCGAGCTAGAGGCTTTGATGCGTCTCGTACTTGAAGACAATGTCGGGCAGGGCCGGGGTTAGTGGCGAATCAAACCTTAAACCGGTAGCGCAGGCTGTTGGCGGCGAGCCGCTCAAGTTCAGGTCGCGAAAACCCGAAAACCTCGGCAGCTAGCGTGTATTCGTGGATAAGATCGGTGAAGAACAGCGCCGGGTCGTCTGTCCCCAGAACGATGGGAACTCCGGCGTCCCAAAGCTTTCGGATGGGATGTTCTATCAGGCGCGGTACTGCTCCGGTGCAGACGTTGCTCGATGGGCAGACCTCCAAGGGAATATCGCGGGCGCGTAGTTCTGCCAGCAATTCCGGGTCTTCGATCGAACGGATGCCGTGGCCAATTCGCTCCGCTCCGATGTGGACCGCTTGCCAGACACTCTCCGGCCCTGACACTTCCCCGGCGTGGCAGGTGAGCCGCAGCCCCGCACTGCGCGCCTGCTCATACAGGGGACCGAACCATGCAGCCGGGCCGCGCTCTTCGTCCCCCCCAATGCCGATGGCGATGACTCCAGCCGAGTGAAACTCCTCCGCGATATCGAAGACCCGCGATGCCTCCCGTACTCCGAACTGCCGGACCGCATCAAAGATCCAACCGACTTCTATATCCGGAAAACGGGCTGCCTCGGCGCTAATGGCAGCAAAGATACGCTCTATATTCTGTTCTTTCCACAAGATTACGCCGACCGAAAGCGTGATCTCGGCGTAACAGACGTTTTGACGTCCTAGTTGCTCCAAAAGCCGTTTCGTAGCAAGCGCATAAGCCTCGGGAGAATCCAGTTTCCGCGTCACCCAGACATACGCCTTCAAAAAACCGGCAAACCCGGTGTAATGAAGATTCATCCGAATGGCATCCAACGATAACGATGGATCAAGCTCGTGAATGGTCTCTGGCTGTACGGATCCCTCCAGGTGAAGGTGCAGTTCAGCTTTGGGCAAGGCTCGCAGAAATTCCTGTAGCCCTGGGGCGGATTGGAGTTCGATTGGTATTCTCCTCAGAGTGGGACAGACGAGAATTGAGGCCCTTCAGTGAACAGCCACAGCGGGCATCGAAGCAACGATAGCAGAAAGCCTTTGGACGTGACAAACACACACATGACCGACGAAGAACTGGAAGCGATTGCAGGCGGATATCACGGAGATGCCTTCGCCGTCCTTGGACCTCATGCGGCCAGAGATGGCGCTAAGGCTCTGGCAAGCGATGCGGAAGTGGATTGGGAGGTACGTGCTTTTCTCCCGCTGGCGCAAGAGCTCGAGGTGCTGATTGGCGAGACAAGCGTTCCGATGACGCGGGTTCATCCAGCCGGAGTATTTAGCGCCCGGGTTCCCTCGAAGCCATCCCATTACAAATTGCGATTGACTGGCTATGACGGCGGCCGCTACGAGATGGAAGATCCGTATCGCTTCCCGCCAGTAATCAGCAACTTCGACCTGCATTTGTTCCTGGAAGGCACGAATTATGAGGTGTACAACGCTCTGGGAGCTCACCTCGCCACCGTCGAGGGCGTGAGCGGAACGCGCTTTGCCGTGTGGGCGCCCAATGCGATGGTTGTGAGTCTGGTGGGCGATTTCAACGGATGGGATACGCGTCAAAATCCTATGCGTCTGCGCGAGGGCGGCGTCTGGGAGCTGTTCATGCCCGGCATCGGTCCGGGAACGGCGTACAAATATCAAGTCAAATCGCGGCATCGCGGCTATACGCAACAGAAGGCCGACCCATATGGATTCGCGACCGAGACTCCGCCAAAATCGGCATCAATCGTTGCCGATCTTGACACCTACGAGTGGCACGACGAACAGTGGCTGGCGAAACGCGCCAACGCGCGAATCTTGGATAGCCCGGTAGCGGTGTATGAAGTGCACCTCGGTTCCTGGAGGAAGGACGAGCACGGGCAACCACTCACCTACCGGCAGCTCGCGACGACCCTTGTCCAATACGTGAAGGACCTGGGCTACACGCATATCGAACTGATGCCTATAGCCGAGCATCCCTTTGCGCCCTCCTGGGGCTATCAGGTCACCGGCTACTACGCCCCTACCAGCCGTTTCGGAACTCCGCAGGATTTCATGCACTTCGTCGATTGCTGTCATCAGGCCGGCATCGGCGTGATTATCGACTGGGTGCCCGCGCACTTCCCCAAAGACGCGCACGGCCTCGCCTACTTCGACGGAACCGCGCTTTATGAACATGAAGATCCTCGTCTCGGCGAGCATAGAGACTGGGGAACACTGATCTTCAACTTCGGCCGGAACGAAGTGAAATCGTTCCTGATTTCAAACGCGCTGTTCTGGCTGAAGAAGTATCACATTGACGGGCTGCGGGTCGATGCCGTTGCCTCCATCTTGTATCTGGACTACTCGCGGAAGCCGGGTGAATGGGTTCCCAACAGATTCGGCGGAAACGAGAATTTGGAAGCCATCGAGTTCCTGCGCAAATTCAACGAAGTGGCCCACACGGTTCCCGGGCGCAATTACCGTAGCTGAAGAATCGACCGCTTTCACGGGAGTCTCGCGTCCGGTGTATGCGAACGGGCTCGGCTTCACGATGAAGTGGAACATGGGTTGGATGCACGACATGCTGCATTACTTCGAGAAGGACCCGGTTTATCGCAAATACCACCAGAACGCGATTACGTTCAGCATGGTTTACGCGTTCACCGAGAATTTCGTACTGCCGATTTCCCACGATGAGGTTGTCTATGGAAAACACGCACTGCTCGACAAGATGCCGGGCGATGAGTGGCAGCGTTTCGCAAATACGCGGGCGTTTCTGAGTTACATGTACGGGCATCCCGGCAAAAAGTTATTGTTCATGGGATGTGAGATCGGGCAGACCTCGGAATGGAACTCCGAAAGCGACGTGCAGTGGTGGCTTCTCGACCACGAGATTCACCGTAAACTTCAGCGGTTCTGCGGCGCTTTGAACGAACTGTACAAGAGTGAGCCCGCCCTGTACGAGATTGATTTTCAGTACTACGGATTCGAGTGGATTGATTTCCACGATAGTGACAACTCGATCATCTCCTTCGTGCGGCGCGCCAAACGCAAAGACGATTTCGTAGTCGTCATTTGCAACTTCACACCAACTCCGCAGATGGCGTACCGTGTGGGATTGCCGGAGGCTGGTGGATATCGGGAAATCTTTAACTCCGATGCGGAGCTATTTGGAGGCAGCAATTTGGGCAACGGCGGTTACGTCCAAGCCGAGCCCACCGAGTCGCACGGCAGGCCCGCTTCCGCGTTGCTGGTTATTCCTCCGCTTGGCGCTATCGTGCTGAAGCCCACTCGGCCCTTGCCTGAAATCGCCCCGGAGGAGGCGGCGCAAGTTTCAGGGTAAGGAGAAATGTTCAAAGCTCCACCGGCGCGTCGAGACTGCGCCACAGGTACCAACTCGCGACGGAACAGTAGGGATGCCATTTCTTCGCAAGTTCCGCCAGTTCCGCTGGTTTCGGCATTTCGGCGAGCCCATAAGCCTGGCGCACGGCGTTTCGAATCCCATAATCCGTGAGTGGCATCACATTGGGCCGCTCCAGCGCGAACAGGAGGAACATTTGAACGGTCCAGACCCCTACGCCTCTAACTTGAGACAGAAGCTCAATGATTTCTTCGTCTGGCAGGTTCGCGAGCTTCGAAAAATTGATCTCGCGCCGCGCCACCCGTTCCGCCAAGTCGGTAAGCGATGCTATTTTCTGGCGCGACAAACCGCAGGCACGCAGATCTTCGGGCGAGAGCTTCAGCAAAGCCGTGGCCGTAAAGCGCCGCCCTACCGCCTTGCGGACTCGTTCGAAGATTGTTCCCGCAGCTTTGCCGTGGAGCTGTTGGAACGTAATGGAGCGGGCCAGCGTCTCGAATGTTGGCTCCCTGGCGGCCAACAAGCATGGCCCCACGCGCTTGATGATTCCGGCCATTACGGGATCGGAATTGCGAAGGTGCGAAGTTGCTGATTTCATTTACCGATTTCACTGACTAGACCGGGTGCAAGACAAACTAGAAGATAATCATAACCGACATGAGCAGTTGCAGTTACCTCCGATACGTGTTGGCCGCTTCCTTTATGGCGGGCGTTTTGAACGCCCAAACTAGTCCTCCTCCGCCGCCGGATCAGGCGGCAAGTCCTGATTCGACAATCCGCGTCGATGTCGATCTGGTGAACTTGTTTTTCACGGTTCGCGCCAAAAAAGGCGGCCAGCTCATCCCCAATCTGGAGAAGAACGACTTTCAAATCTTTGAGGATGGGAAAGAACAAACGATCAAACGTTTCTCCCGCGAGGCCGACCAGCCCCTGACCTTGGGTTTGCTGATTGATATCAGCGCCAGCCAGGAGAATCTGGTGGACATCGAGCGGCAGGCCGCTTCCCAGTTCTTTTCGAGCGTCATTCGGCAAAAAGACGAAGCGTTCCTGATTTCCTTCGGCAAGAGTACCGATCTGCTGCAGGATTACACGAACTCGCCGCGGCTGCTCACGGCGGGACTGAGGGACCTTAAAGGAGATGGACAGACGCCGATGATGCGGGGAAATCCAATTCCGGTCAATACGGGCCCAATAGGCGGCGATATGGGAAGTCCTAAGGGCACGCTGCTTTTCGATGCGATTTATCTGGCCTCGGACGAGAAGCTTAAAACTGAAGTGGGCCGCAAGGCGTTGATCCTGATCACGGATGGAGACGACCAGGGCAGCACTTATAAGCTGCGTGATGCGATAGAAGCAGCCCAGCGATCGGATGCCATTGTTTACAGCATCTACTACGTGGATCGCGCATTTTACGGAGGAATGGGAGGCGGCGGCGAAGGCGATCTGCGCAAAATCTCAGAGGAGACGGGCGGACACGTCTTCAAGGTGGATTCCAAGCATCCGCTCAGCGAGATCTTCCGGCAAATCCAGGACGAATTGCGCAACCAGTACTCGATCAGTTACACGCCTCTTTCCGCCCAACGCGATGGGTCGTTCCGCCGCATTCAAATCAAGGTCGATCAGCCGGAAGACCGGGTGCAAGCTCGCGCCGGCTACTACGCTACGAAGAACGACGGTCAGTAGAGTTTTGGCGCCGTTTCAAATAGTCGCCAATCGCAACACGTAATGGCGGCATCGGCGTTATTCCGGCAGCCTCCAGCTTACTGTTCGAAAGCGCCGAGAACTTGGGGCGGCGCGCGGCAGTCCGGTACTCTTTCTCATTAGTCGGGGTGAGCGAAGGCGACACACCCGCAAGTTCGAAGATCAGTTCTGCGTAGGAATACCAGGAGATGGGCTCTCCGCCTCCCATGTGGAATAGACCTCCCAAGCCTTTTTCAACCATGTCGGCTGTTCGAGCGGCCATCGCCGGGGCGTACGTGGGAGAGGCGACGTGATCCTGAACGACGCGGATCGGGTTTCCGCTCTTCGCCAGCCGCAGCATGAGTTCGACGAAGTTGCCACGCGCTGTGAAGACACCTGCGGGGCCGAAAACACCGGAAGTGCGGATCACGAGTGGGTTGTCCAGGTAGGCTTGGGCGTACAGTTCGCCCGCGAGCTTCGAGACTGCGTAAGCCCCTAGCGGGTGAGGGGTATCAGTTTCGACATAAGGGCTGCCTTTCGTCCCATCAAAGACGTAGTCCGTTGAATAGTGAACTAGCCGGGCATCCACCTGACGGCAGGCCATCGCCAAATTCCGAACGGCTAACGCGTTTGCTTCGTAGGCGGCTTGCGGTTCCGTTTCGGCAATGTCCACCTGATTGTAAGCAGCTGCGTTGATTACAAGTTGCGGATCGGCTTCGGCGATCGAGGCTTCGACGCGCTGCGCGTCGGTCACGTCCAGGGAGTGCCGGTCAAACCGCTGAACGATCCAGTTTCTGTGCTCAAATTCGCGGCATAGCTCTACTCCGAGTTGCCCACCGCCGCCAAGTACTACGACCTTACGTTGCATCCATAACGCAGCATAGCGGATGCGGCGGAGCAACTAAGAGGAAAAGCCCGCGTGGGCCATTTTCACGGGTGCTGGAGTTTGTTCACCCAATAAGCTCGCCCGAAGATTCATCAGGCTCTGCAGCCCGGTAAGAATCTGCTCCACCTTTATCTCCACGTGCCAGGTGTCGTCGCAGTTGTGGGTACACGCGACCACTTCACCCAGGAACATGGCGTCATCGTATTCGACCGTCAAGGCCGTCAAAGCCGGCAGACGGTCGCGTGAGGTCAAGTTCAGACGTTTGCCTTCCATGCCTTGAAAACAGCAAGGAATACTTTCGCCCCGGTTGGCCGATGGCAGTTTGACAGTTGCGCGGTTTGGAAGATCGGAAAATATCGTGCTCACGAATAACTAATCGGCGCGGAACCAAAAACCATTAGGGAGAAAGAGGAATTTTTTCTTAGCGCCGTTCTAGTCTAAAGTCTGGAGCCGATTAGAAGCCAAAGGGAAGCCCCGGCGATGACCGGGAGCAGAAGCTCCATCCAGGTTCGAAGTGAAAACACCAATCCGGGACTGCGCGTACCGCTCGCTTTCATTTTTCGGCGACGCGAGCGCACCGTTTCGGCCAAGCGGCACTGAATGTCGCTCGGACGGCCTTGCAGTGCCTTAATCAGTTCCTCGCGCCCGCGCTTGTCCGCGATAAGGATAGTCGCCGAATTGATACCCTGCGTCGATTCCTGCAACTTGTGGCGAAGCTGCGGGGGCAATTCCGATAGCGAACGGTAGACCTGAGTGGTCGTGGAAGTTCCTACGAAGATGGTCGAACTTCTTGTAGTGAGGCGTGTCATCGAGTACCTTCAGTCACCAAGAGCGCGGAGGCGTTCCCTCGGGAATTCTACAATGCCGGCCCCAGCTCCGGCGAGCGTTACCTGGATAAATCCTAACGCCGCTTTCGAAAGAGCTTTATCCTTGCGATAAATAAGACCGAGCCGGCGGACCATCGGCTCAGGGCCAAGCGACACACAAGCCAAATTCCCGTCCGCCACCTCTTCCTGGCAGTTCGAACCCGCCAGAAACGATACGCCCAGACCCGCTATCACAAAGCGTTTGATCATCTCCGTGGAATCCAGTTCCATTGAGATATTCAATTCGTCCTGAACCGAATCGAGCCACGAATTCAAGCGCGCCCGCGTCGTTCCGCCTTTAGGCAGAAGGATCTGCTCACCGACCAGATCTTCAGGGACCACTCGGTCGTGAGAGGCGAGGGGATGGCGAGCCGGAACAAGCAATTTGATCTCGTCCGAGTGTATCTTCACCACTTGAAGCTTCTTTTCCTGCACCGGAAGCTGAGTGATGCCGAAATCGGCCAGACTATCGATGACCGCCTGAACGATTCGTGTGCCATAGGCGCGGTCAACCAGCAATTGCACGTTCGGAAATTGTTTTTTGAATTCCGCGAACACACCAGGGAGAACGTAGATGCAGGTAGCCTCATTCGCCGCAATGACCAGTTCGCCCCGAGGCACCTTTTCAAGCTCGTTGATAGCATCCTGGGCGCGCCTCCGCAAAGCGAGAATCTGCTCACAATGATCCGCGAAAATTCTGCCGGCAACTGTCAGGGAGATACGCGTACCAAGGCGCTCAAAAAGAATCGTATTCAACTCTTGTTCCAGCTGGCGAATTTGCGCGCTGATAGCGGGCTGCGTCCGATAGCAGGTCTGAGCCGCCTTCGAGAAGCTTTTCAGCCGCACGATTTCCAAGAACGTGTGGAGTTGATCCAGATCCATGACTGAAAGCCAACACACACTGCAACATGTGTGTGGCTTTGAGAGCCAATTGTAGCAATGTCCCGGGCGGCGGTTTATGTGCCCTACAAAAAAGATTGATAAGGCATGCCGCGAGTTTGCTTGAGGACTAATTCACTCTTTTCAGGATCTTGGCGCCAGGCGGAAGGTCGAAGATTGCGGCCGGAAACGGCTGATCCACCTGAACCTGATCGGCAAACATCTGATAAGTCTTATATCCGTTTCTCTGGCGCTCGATGGAAAACGGCCACATCACTCCCCCTGCGTCGCGGTATTTGTCAAATTCCGTCGCCTCATCGTTGTGAACGCGAGTGGTTTCGTCAATCCAGCTATATGTCTCGTGAACTGGAAGCCTCGTGTTGTGGTCGAAGTACACCCGTACCGTCTCGATCTTTGGCATCCGTTATATCCACGATTTCGACGTGCCTGCTCAGGTAGACCTCGGAGCTTACATAATCGAACTGCATGCCGGGTTCATTCAGGCGGAATCTAAGGATGTAGAGAATGTCGTTCCGAGTCGTGCGCGCGTACCGCTGCCAATCCTCTTCCGGAATCGGCCGTGCACCGCGAAAAGTGATATCCCAACCCTGATCGGGGAGAAACAGATACGAGTAGTCCAGCTTCTTTCCAAGAAGCTCGCGCTCACGAAGGGCCAATCCGCTGCCAGGTGCTTCGGGCAAACACTCAACGTAAATCTTCGCCAGACTGAGTCCGCTAAGCTGGTCGCGGAAAAACGAGTAAATGCGTCCCGTCGCGAGGCGGTTGCGCATATGCAGGAAGTGATCGCCTCCGAGCGCGGCAACGGCTTGGTCGATGACCTGTCTTCCTTGACTCACAGGTGTCTGAGCCGGAGCCGAGACACCAATCAGCGTTGCCAACAATACAGATTGAACCAGGTTTCTAGAACGTCATGAATTCTTCAGGCACAGCTTATCGAGTGAACCCAAAACTGGCCGGTCTCGCTCGGTTCGTCCGGTGCGTGTATGGAACCGCGGCGTGCCCGCAACGGTCCACCATCGCGGCCGTTTAGTGCGGCCTGAATCTCCGCCAGCACAGCCAGCGCGACCTGTTCCGGACCGTCCGCCCCGATATCGAGACCCATTGGACTGTGGAGCGCCGGACCGAGTTGATCGGGAGCAATGCCCGCGTCCGCCAGCAGTTGAGTGCTGCGCTTGCGAGGACCTAAAATGCCTACGTATCGCGGTGGCTTCGCGGCTAGTTGCCGCAAGACGTCCAGATCTTGACTGTAACTGTGGGTCATCAAAATGGCGACTGTCCAGGAATCGATCTTGGCGGCCGCATCATCTCCCGGTTGCCGGACTACGACTTCGTTGGCGCTCGGAAATTTCTCGCGCTTTGCGTAGTGGGCACGGCCATCCAAAACCGACACGTTCCATCCCAGCAAATTCGCCAACTCGGTCACTGGAACAGCGTCGTCCCCTGCCCCGAAAACTAAGAGACGGATGGCAGGCGTCACGGTTTCGATGAACGCTTCCGTTTGTTGCTGCCGGACTATTCTGGAACACTCGGTCGCAAGGGCAGTCCGCGATTCCCGCTCAAGCCAGTCTGCGATTGCGGAATCCGGGACATTGTGGCTGAGACTACCGTCTATATGAATGGTCAAACGCTCGCCTACTGCTTCACGCGGCTGAATGCAATGCGCGATTACAGCAGGCCGCCGCGACGAGCGGACCTGTTCTATCACGTTTAGAACCGTCGGCCGATTAGGGTGCAGGCGTTCAAGCAGAACGTGTATGACCCCGTTGCAGCCGAGACCGAAGCCCGAGCCAATTTCGCCTTCCGGGGTTGTGTCGTACTTACGAATCGTTACGCCGCCCTCTGTCAACCACCACGCCTTTTTGACAAGATCGTCTTCCAAGCAGCCGCCGCTAATGGATCCGGCGCGCTTGCCAGTCTTCGTCAGCAGCAAACGCGCGCCCGGTAGGCGATAAGACGAGCCGCTCGTCTTGACTACCGTCGCGAGAACTGCCGACTGACCCGCCTGTTCGGTACTACGCCAAAGGTTAAGGATCTGATCGATATCTTTCATTGAGCAACGCGGCTTTTCTTCCAGCTTACGGGATCAACGTGGCCGAAGATGACCCCAAAAGGAGAATCGTGACCAGGACAAATCAGTACGGAATTTAACTTGCGTTCCTGATTCTTGGAGCTCGAAACGGACGATAATGGTGCTAGTACTCTTAACCCGTTGGAACGTGAGGAGCACTTACCTGGGCTCCGGACAGGTGCTAAAGTTGCGAAAAGGGAGAAGAAAATCCCGTTTTTGGACTCTTTACGTGAATCTTCTTACACAATGTCCGTTCGTGAACAATCGCCCCCTCCAAAGTTTCTTCGAAGCGGGCCGGGTATGTTGCGAGTCCAATCGTTACGGAGCCTCGAATTTGGGAAATCTAGGATGTTAGCGGTGCGGAGCCAAGAATGAGCCGGATTATAAGCCAAAGTCTGTTTCGTTCAGAAACCGCTCCTGCCAGGTCATGGCAGAGCTATGTTACCAGCGGCGCAGTTCACGTCGTTGTCATAGCCGCACTTTGCTTCATCACCCTTCCTGCGGTTAACAAGATCGTTATGCCGCAGGAACGAGTCACTCTCATTTCGCCCGTATTGCCGGTCTATAAGCCGAAGGTTGTGCCGCAGCCAGTCATTCGGCATCCTATTATCCTTAAGAAAGAAGTAGTCGTAAAGAACATTGTCCCTAAACCGCTGATTCCGCCGCCGGTCGTGAAACCGCCGGAACCCAAGCCGCAGCTTGCTGGCCAAAGCGCCCGAGGTGAAGGAAATCGCTCCGGTTCCCGTCGAGCACCTACCAGAAACGAAGCTGGCGCCGCCCGCTCCTCCTAAGCCTGAGGTCCACACGGGCGTATTTGCGAGCGACACTCTGGCGAAGGGCGCACGTGCGCCACACGAGTTGAAGGTTGGTGGTTTCGGAGATCCTAACGGGGTGCACACCTCCCCCGATTCGCGCCCGGCTCCAGTAATGATGGCCCGTCTGGGTGGATTCGACATGCCAAACGGCGAAGGTCATAGCGGCGGGGGAGGCCATGCTCAAAACGGCGGCGTACACGCGGCTGGGTTTGGATCGGCGGGAGATCCGAACGGCATACCGGGCGGAACCGGCACCCACGGCTCGGTTCGCACGGGCGGATTCGGCGACGGGACCGTTGCCAATGCGGGGCACGCGCAAACACGGCAGGTTGAGCCCTCTACGACGCCTGTCGAAATCCTATTCAAGCCTAAGCCTGTCTATACGCAGGAAGCACGCAGTCTGCGGCTGGAAGGTCAAGTTTCGATTCAAGTTTTGTTCCTCGCCAGCGGCGGAGTCAAAGTAGTCCACGTTGTACATGGGCTCGGTCACGGGTTGGATGAAGCGGCGGAACAGGCTGCCATGCAGGTGCGTTTTCGCCCGGCGACTCGCGATGGCGTACCCGTGGATACCAGCGCAACCATCTATATAACGTTCGAACTCACATGAGCCAACGGGAGATCTTTCGCGGCTCGTCGCACTTTATTCAGTTTAGTAACGGCATCATAATATGAAAAGTTCTAGCGCAGTCATTCTGTCTCAGCTGCTTCTACTCGGAGCTCTACCGGGCCTTTGTCCCCTAACCGCACAAACGATAGCTCCTCAAGGGCAGTCGATTGTCTCGCCTCAGCCGCCGCCCTCGGATCGTAGCAACGCGTTCGATCAGACGACACCATCAACTCCGGCGCGGAACTTCGAGGAGATGATGGATCGGGCGATCGCTCGTGAGCATATTCTCGTCAAGAAGTTGAAACAGAAGGCGCCCGTCATTGAGACCTACATCCAAGAAGTCAAGACGGACGAGGACCTTGGATTTGTACCAAAGACCGACCGCTATTTCCTCGGAAAGCTGGATATGCGGGAAGGTGTCGGTGACGACTCCTTCATACCTCTGCCGACCGGCTTTCGTAAGATTCCGCATGTGATGGCGTCGGTAGTTACCAGGCAGTACTTTCCCCGCGGGTTTGCCTACATGATGTTCGTCGATCAATCGGATTTCGACCGTGCGCATTACGATTTCCAATACGTCCGGCGTGAGTTCCTCGGTGATGTGCGATGCATTGTAGTGGATGTGCGGCCGCAGAAAAAGGCGGGACACGACCGCTTTGAAGGACGGCTCTGGATCGAAGACGAGGGCTATAACATTGTCCGCTTCAATGGAGTTTATGTTCCTTTGCGCGACCACAAGCACTCGCATTTCGACTCGTGGCGTGTAAACGCAGGACCGGGGCTCTGGCTGCCGGCTTACATTTACACAGAGGAGAGCGCTCATGGATCGGCTCCGCTGAAGACGCCCGCATTCCGCGCTCAGACGCGTCTGTGGGATTACGAGACTCAAAAGGACAAGTCGGAAGAGGCCTTCACGAACTTAACTGTTGATATCCCGCAAGGCGTTAAGGACCAGAGTGAAGCGGCCGCTACCGATAATTCTCCGATACAAGAGCAGAGACTCTTTCAACGGCAGGCTGAAGATAACGTCATTGACCGGCTCCAGCAGGCCGGGTTGGTTTCTCCCAAAGGTGAAATTGACCAAGTGCTCGACACTGTCTTGAATAACCTCCTGGTAACGAACAACATCAATATTGAACCGGGTGTGCGGGTCAGAATCCTGCTGACAACTCCACTTGAATCGGCTCCCGTCGGACATACGATCCTGGTCAGCCGAGGGCTGATTGACGTACTGCCGGATGAGGCTTGTCTGGCCGCCGTAATTGCCCATGAGTTAGCCCACATCGTCTTGGCGCATAACATTGATACAGGTTATGCGTTCGCCGACCGGCTGATGTTCGACGATCCCGAGGTAGTGAAACGCATAAAGCTGGCGCGCAATCACGAGGAAGAAGCGGAGGCCGACACCAAGGCAATGCAGATTTTGAAAAGCTCTCCGTATAAAGACCAACTGGCTCGCGTTGGCTTGTTTCTGCGAATGCTTTCGACCCGCAGCGATGAGGTTCCCCATTTGATCAAACCGTTGCTCGGAAATCAAATGGCGGATACAAAGAAGGACACTCGAATGGCGGGATTGATGGATATTTCACCTGAACTTCAGGTTAGAAATACGGGCCAGATTGCCGCACTGCCGCTGGGATCACGCGTACGGATGAATCCCTGGAACGACGAATTACACCTGATGAAGAGTCACAATGTGGCTATGATGTCGGCGAAGGAAAAGCTGCCATTTGAGATTACTCCGTTCATGCTTCACCTCACCCGCGAACCAGCCGCTCCGGCAGCGACGCCAGCGGAAAATGCGGCTCCAGGGCCAGTGAACACAAGCCAGAATACAAATCCGGACAACAAGCAGTAAAACGCGCGCTTACAAATGGAACTCTTCACCGATCTCGTGCAGGCAAACGCGGTCTGGTGAAGAGCCCGCCGCGTTCACCAGCCGCTCAATCGGTTCCGAACGCGGCTCACGGCTCAGTTGAAATGTTTTGTGGTGGACCGGCAGAATGTATTCCGAGCCCGCCTGGTTCGCCATCGACATCGCCTGCTCAGGATTGCAATGCACCCGTATCCACGGATCGTAAGCGCCGATTGGCATGATGGCGAGGTTCACCGGCCTGGAAGATCGCAGATCTGAGAACGATTCCGTATAAGCTGTATCGCCACCGAAAATGAGACGGAACCGGTCCGTATCGATCAGGTACCCGTTATAGCCGCGGTATAAATCGCTTCGCATCCGAGCGCCCCAATGTGCCACCTCAAAAGCGGTGATCCGTGCCGGACCCACCTGAACTGATTCATTCCAGCTAAGTTCATGAACAGCGGCATAGCGTCTGGGCCGCAACAAATCCGAAGTCCGGAATGCCGTAACGACTGTCGTGCCCCGGTTTTCGAGTTGCCTCAGGCTCGGGAGATCGAAATGATCCATGTGTGCGTGAGACAGCAGCAGCAAGTCGATCTCAGGCAGTTCGGGAAGCGGTGCGGCGACTTCAACAAGCCGTTTGATCCCCACCGTTAACGGGCCAAGGCTGAGGCCCACCCGGCTGCTGAACACGGGATCCGTGAGAATCGTGAAACCATCGAGCTTCAGCAGCACGGTGCTGTGTCCCAACCACGCTGCGTGCAAGCCCTTCAAGGGGCCAAACTCCTGGCCGAGGGAGATTTGGAGCCGGAAGAGTTTCTCGCGAATACTCCTTCGAGATCTCCCGAAAAAACGCCGGGGCGGCGCGGCGCAGGAACCTGGCTGTCTCAGGCGCCCGCGTCATTCGCCGCGAAAACGCGGAGACACCAGTCACAATGTTTAGACACTAATATCGGGGAAAATGGTTCAGGCGCTACGCCGTTTGATTCGAAAAATTACCAGGAAAACAGGTTTGCAACCGTTCGCGTGTTCAGAACCACCATTGATTTCTACTCCGCTTTCTTCGGAACCGCGCGAAGAAAATCAAAGTCACAACCCAAGTTCGCCTGCGTAACGTGCTCCAGGAATAGTTTGCCGTAGCCGCGGTCGTATTTCGGCGTGGGCACCACAAACTCAGCCGCCCGGCGTTTCAGTTCCTCCGGATCTACGCAAAGCGTCAGACTGCGCAATTCGACGTTCAATTCAATCTCATCGCCGGTCCTCACAAGCCCCAACGGACCGCCGATGGCAGACTCCGGCGCGACGTGCAGCACCACAGTGCCAAAACTTGTGCCGCTCATACGTGCATCGCTGATCCGCACCACGTCGTCAACGCCTCGGTTGAGCAGCGCAACGGGCATCGGTATCTGACCCCACTCGGGAAACCCGGGTGCGCCTCGCGGACCGCCGTTCTTCATAACCAGAACCGAATCTTGCGTGACGGGCAAATCCGGCCGATTGATCTCTTCGATCATCTGCTGATGATTTTCGAAGACGTAGGCTCTGCCGCGATGCTTCAGAAGATGAGGCGAAGCAGCCGTCTGTTTGAGGACAGCTCCGTCGGGCGCTAGATTGCCGCGCAGAATAACCGTTCCACCTTCCGGATGCAGCGGCTCGGCAACCGTGCGGATGACATCCCGGTTGTAACACTCTGAGGCGCTTACGTTGTCCCGCACGCTTTTGCCCGTAACCGTTAGTGCGTCGCCATGCAACAGCGGAAGAACCTCGCGCATCACCGCCGGGACGCCCCCGGCATAGAACAGGTCTTCCATAAGATATTTGCCGGAAGGCTTGATATTTGTGATGTAGGGAGTACGCCGCGAGATCCTGTCGAAATCGTCGAGAGTAAGATCAATCCCGAGACGGCCCGCAATCGCCAGCAGATGCACCACGGCATTAGTCGAGCCGCCGATCGCCATATCGACTGTGACCGCGTTCTCAAACGCATCCTTGGTCATCACCAGCGAGGGACGCAGATCTTCTTTCACCATTTCGACGATGCGCCGCCCGCTCTCTTCCGCGATGGCCAGCCGCCGCGAATCGACCGCCAAAATATTCGCGCTGCCCGGTAAGCGTCATTCCGAGCGCCTCCGCCAGACTGGTCATGGTCGATGCTGTTCCCATAACGCTGCAATGCCCGGCACTGCGCGCAATACAGCCTTCGACTTCTTGTAGCTCTTCTTCACTAAGCTTCCCGGTACGGTACAAATCGAAGAGCTTCCGGCCATCTGTGCCCGCCCCCAGCCGTCTGTCCCGCCACTGGCCGCTAAGCATAGGTCCGCCCGGAACGACAATGGCCGGGATGTCTGCGCTCGCGCAGCCCATCAGTTGTGCCGGGGTCGTCTTATCGCACCCGCAGAGCAACACAACGCCGTCCATTGGATTCGCCCGGATCGACTCTTCCACGTCCATCGCCATCAGATTGCGGAAGAGCATTGCCGTCGGGCGCATAAACATTTCGCCCAGTGAGATCGTCGGGAATTCAAGAGGCAGGCCGCCCGCCGCCCAGACTCCGCGCTTAACCGCTTCTGCGACTGTGCGCAAATGCAGATTGCAATTGTTCAGTTCGCTCCAGGAATTGCAGATCCCAATGACAGGCCGCCCGTCGAACACTTCGTGACTGAATCCCTCGGAACGAAGCCACGCTCGCCGCGCGAATCCGTAATACTCGTCCGAGTTGCCCCACCATTCCTGACTTCTTAGCTTCCGTTGGCCCATGGCCTTCTATTAAAGCGAATGGCGTTTAAGCTCCGCCTGCCATTTTCTTAGAAGCGGTCTTTTTGGCTGGTTTCGAGGTGGAACGCTCAGAGGTCGCGGGCTTCTTCAGCGCGGCCAGGCTCTTTTGAAGGGCCTCGGTAATATCGACAACTGAAGATGATCGGACCGGCTGCTCAACTGGCGCCGCAGGCTGGCCGGCTACCTTGCGGGCGATGATCGACTCCACCTTTTCCCGGTAGGTGTCGTGGTACTTCACCGGCTCAAATGGCGCTGCAAGCGAGTGAATCAACATCTGCGCTAAATCGAGTTCCTTCTGGGTGACAGCGCTCACATCAGCCCGGTACTCCTCGTCCGCCCTCACTTCCGTGCTGTAGAACATGGTGTGCGCAATGATCCCAGTCCTTCCGGGCCGTAAGACGACGACGTGCTCGCGGCTATGCATTGCAAATTGCGCCAGGGCTACCAGCCCCGAAGTCTGCAACGAACGGTAAAGCAGCGCGTAAGCCTTCTGTCCTGCTTCCTCCGGGACGGCGTAGTACGATGTCTCGAAGTAAACCGGATCGATTTCACTAAGTTGTACGAACTCCTGTATCTCCATCTCCGTTGCAGTCTTCGGAGCGATACTCTTCAGTTCCTCGGGATCGACAACTACAAAACGGTTCTTCTCATATTCGTAGCCCTTCACGACGGATTGCTCGGGCAGAACCATATCGGTTCCTTTACGAACCGAAACCTGCTGTACTGGCGCTAGTTCCGCATGTGGAACGGCGCTCACGCCCGGCCGCGCTTCCTGTTCCTCTTCGGCCTCATAGGCTGGCTCGGCGAAACTGGACGTTCGCTCCCGCTTGACCGGACCGGGCTCGGCGCGGTACATGCGGCGGAAGCTCACCCGTTCGGCTCGTGCCGCACGGAACAGCCTCACGGGTACCGAGATCAGACCAAACGTCACAAAGCCGCGCCAGACTGTGCTTGCCATCCGAACCTCCTGCTAGTGGGATTGCGAGAACGCCAAACAGTTTCTCCGGATCCTGTTCGATCCGGTACTCTAGGTTCAGACCTTGCGATTCAATTACCGCTTACCGGCGCTCTCCCTTGTCGCTTGCTTGACGGCCTTACCGATTGCCCCGCAGCTTCCTTCCGTCACGCTCCAACAGCGCACGATTCAAGAATTCGACGCTTACACCCGGAAGGTGGAGACGCAACTCTCAAGCCGCTGGCATGGCCAACGGTCTTTTCTAGAAATCGATGAAGATCCTGAGTTGCGTGACAAAGTGTTAGCCGGTGAGATTCCCGTTCGCCCCGCTGCTGCGGATAATCCCGTCAATATCTTCGATGGAATGATAGCGGACTGGATTGGAGATGTGTTCATTCCAAATACGTCCGTGGAGCGCGTCCTTGCGGTGCTTCAGGACTTCGATCATCACTCAAAAATCTATCCGGAAATAACCCGTTCTCGCCTATTGAGCCGGACCGGGAATCACATTTCCGGATACTGGCGCCTCGAGGAGAAAGATCAGATCATTCCGGTCGTCTTGGATGTGGTGGATGAAGCCGACTATCAGCAGGTCGCTCCTGGCAAGTGGATCTGCCGCGCGTATGCCAGGAACGTGTCGGAAGTCGATAAACCCGGAACTTCACAGGAAAAGAAGCTGCCTCCCGGCCGCGGCCAGGGTTTCCTATGGCGTCTTTATGCTTACTGGGGTATCGAGGCGGTGAACGGAGGCGTCCTGGCGGAGTGCCGGGCGGAAACTCTATCTCGCGGCGTCCCGCCAGGTCTGGGATGGGCGGTCAAGCCGCTTATCAAAAGCCTACCGCGAGAATCTCTCTCCTCTACACTTCGAAACACGCGCGCCGGGGCTATTCAGAAATAGTCGCGGTCGGAATCAATGGACTCGTTCCGAATGCTTCGCCCGGCAACCTTCCGAGCAGTAATAGAAATTTTGCGCGCCCACCTGACGGCGGAACGGCGTTGTCTCCACTACATACGTGCCGCATACCGGGTCTTTATGTAAGTTGCTGCCATTCGACGGCGCGGGCGGTACGGTCCCATTCCGCGCTGGATCGGGTTTAGAATCCGGCTGCCGCTGCTGAAACGCATTCGACGTCGCCGTGCCAATGCCCTTTAGAAAACTCGATAGCACCGCACGAGCCGCGATGATGATGACTATCGTGAGAATCAGTTCGAAAAGAGCGCGGAACATCGGGGGAATACGGAAACTACTGGAGAGCACCCATCCGAGTGCCCTCCAAACTTCATTGCTTTCTTATTTTTTCTTCTTAGCGCCGGGCACAACAACCTTCGTCTGCACGGTTTCGCCCATCGCCTGAAGCATTGCGGTCGATTCCTGCGCGTGCGGACCAGTCGGCTGAAGCTCAAGGTACTTCTTCAGAGCTACCGCCGTCTCAGGTGGATATTTCTGCGCTCCAGTCTTTAGGATCGACCGAACCTTTAGCCATCAGCAGACTTCCCATCTCATACCAGGCCTCGGCATAATTCGGGTCGGCATCCGTCGCCTTCTTGAAGAAATCGACTGCCTCATCGGACTTGCCATGATTCACCAGGTTCGCGCCCATATTGAAGTAAGCCTTCGGAGCCGTAGCCGGATCGAGTTGGGCCGCCTTGGTCAAAGCTTCTGTCGCTTCCGGCATCTTCCCTTCCGCGCCGTAGATGTTCCCGATCTGGTTGTAGGCACTCCCGGAATCGGGTTTCAGCGCAAGCTCTTTTTGGTACGCGGCAATGGCTTGGTCATAGGATTTGTTTTTGTCGTCCCCAGTTTGTAAATTCGCCAGCCCGTACGTAAGCCAATCCCAGGTTGTCCCAAATGGCCACTTGACTCGCATCCAGTTCGTTGGCCTTGTTGAAGCTGTCAATCGCCGCTTGATAGTCGGTTGTTTTCTGGGCTTTATCCTGATCGGCTTGAGCCTTCTTCACCGCGTCCATGCCACCGTTGAAAGCATCGTTCAGCGCCTTGTTCTTCTTCATGGCTTCCGATCGCTGCTTGGCGGCTGCTTCGAATTTCTCTTTATCCTCTTTGCTCATACTATGTTCCTGCTCTTTTGAGAGCTGACCTGTCTGAGCGGCCTGATTGAGGGCGGCCTGCTGCGCTGCCATCTTGCTTAAATCGAAGTTCACCGGAGGATTGTCGTCGCCGTACCCTCCCTTGACACCCTTAACTGAATCTGCAACCTTGCCATCGACCATACAGGAAACGTTGTAGGTGCCCATCGGTAATCCCGTGTAGAGCCAGTGGCCGTGCTTATCTGTCTTCACTTGATAATGGCCCTTGATATCCGTACGGTCGAGAACGATCATGGCGCCTTTTAACGGCTGCCCGTCTGCACCTTTAACATCGCCCTGAAGGGTAGACGTCTGAGCCCATGACATGCATGCCGAGAACACCACAAACCCGAGTAGAACAAAAGAACGCCGCAGCTGGGCGAGCATAATATACGTAACCTCTCTAGTTCAAATATTTCAGCCTAAGCTTACTATAGCCCTTCAGAACTTCACCGGGGCGCACCGTTGCAACTCCGCGCGCGTTCATCTGCATCTTAACCAGTAGTTCTTACAATACTTTGGGGGAAAGCGTGAGCCTTCGAGCGGTGCAAATCCGTTCCGAACACGCAAAGGGGTATCTGGTTTGTTGCGATTTCTATCCACATTAGCCGCCTCGTCCATATTGCTTTTCTTTTCGCTGCAGGTCTCGGGGCAATCACTCGTAAAAGCGGAGGATCTCTACAAACACACCGATTACGAGACTTCCCTTGCCTTGCTGAATAAAACTAGCAACGACGGCGCAACGGATTTCTTGATTGGCCGCGATTACTTCATGCTTGCGGATTTCAAGAAATCTACGGATTATCTTCAGAAAGCCACGGCCGAAGTTCCGAAGAGCTCGGAATACATGGATTGGCTCGGACGCGCATACGGCAGGCGCGCCGAAACCTCGAACCCGCTCTTCGCGCCCGCTCTTGCCTCCAAGGCCCGCCAGGCGTTTGAGAAATCTGTCGAATTGGATCAGCAGGAACTCGGATGCACTAAGCGATCTGTTCGACTATTATCTGGATGCCCCGGGCTTCCTGGGCGGCGGCTACGATAAGGCTGCGGCTGTCGCCGAAAAGATCGCCGTCATTGATCCGTCTGAAGGTTATTTCGAGCGAGCCAAGCTTGCCCAGAAGCGCAAGGAGTTGCATACTGCGGAGCAGCATTTACGTAAGGCCATCGCAATCACACCGCAAAAAGTGGGCGGACTTTTAGAGTTGGCCAAACTCCTTGCAGCTGAAGGCCGCGCGGATGAAAGCGATGCATTGCTCAGTCAAGCCCAGGCCATTCAGCCGAATGATCCAGCCGTCTGGTACGCACGAGCGGACATTCTGATTAAGCAAAAGCGCAATACTGAGGAAGCGAAGAATCTGCTTCAGAAATACATGCGCACTCCAGTCACGGTAGACGATCCTCCGAAACAAGAAGCTGTTCGGCTACTCCGGCAAGTCGGCGGCGCGTAAACTGACAGGGGCGGCAGAATTCCCGTAACCCGCTAACCGTCACCTTCGATGAAATTTTCAGAGGCGATTCGCTTCAGTCTTCAAGCCCTTCGGGCGAACCGTCTCCGCACCTTCCTCACCGCGCTCGGTCTGATCATTGGCAATGCCTCCGTGATCCTCGTTGTCACAATCTCATTAGCGAGCAAGGACATGATCCTCGATCAGATCCGTGGCATTGGTTCCAATCTCGTTTACGCAAATCTCGAAGCGAGCGGGATGAACGCCTCGCAAGTACAAGCGGACTTCGTGAAGCTCAGCGATGTCCAGGCGATTCGCGATACGCTCGGCAACAAGATCGTCGCGGCGGCCGCCGTCATGGCCAACACAGATCAGATCGTAGTAGGCGGAAAGGTCCGGCCCGTTACGGTAGACGGCGTTGACGAGAACTATGCGGCCGTACGCAATTTGGTGATCCTTGCCGGCCGCAGCTTCGATGCAAGCGATATGACGCTTCGTGAGCACGTCGCCATGATGACCGAAAAACTCGCTACTCGAATGTTCGGCAGCCAGGAGGCGGCCATCGGTCAGACGCTGCAGGGTCTATCAGCTTCAGTTCACGGTGATCGGTACGTTTCGCGAGAAAACCAGCACCTTCGGCCAAGGCGAAATCACCGACGAAACCATTCTGATTCCGATCTCCGTGATGAAGTATTTCACCGAATACGAGCGGATTGACCCCGTCTACATTGAAGTCAGGAACGCCGCCGACGTGCCCGCGTGTCAGACAGCAGGTCAGCGACATCTTGGAGCACCGGCACCGGCCGGGGGCCAAATACAACGTTCAGGATTTGACCGCTATTCTCCAGACTGCCGATTCCATAGCGAACGTACTCACCATAGTCTTGGTCATCGTATCCGCCATTGCCCTCGTCATCTCAGGCATCGGAATCATGAATATCATGCTTGTAACCGTGACGGAGCGCACACGCGAAATTGGCCTGCGTATGGCCGTGGGCGCATCCCGGCGCGAAGTGCTGCTTCAGTTCCTTATAGAATCCGTACTGATCAGCGTGCTCGGAGGTACGGTCGGTATTTTCGTCGGTCTCGCGCTGCCGATAAGCGTGCGCCTCCTGACAAACCAGGTGCGAGTACCGATTTCGGCCATTTCAATACTTGTCGCGTTCGCCGTTTCTTTTAGCGTCGGCGTTGGCTTCGGACTGCTGCCCGCCCGGCGTGCCTCTCAACTCAACCCCACCGAAGCACTGCGTTACGAATAACTGACCGTGCTGCGGGTGCTCTGGTCACCACGCCGACGGCGGATCGCTCGCTGGAAAGCTATCCTCTACCGTTATGTCATGCGCTTCGTCGATCTGCTGCTTCCTGCTGCACGAACAGCCAAAAGCCTTCGACCATACAAGATAACCTGCCACCGGCAGCGCGATCCCGAGAATGAAGTAGGCGAACTTTCGGCCGCGGCTTTGATTTTCCGTCATGCCAAGTAGGACGCGCCTTTGTCCGTTCCGCTACAGGCGAATTGCTACGGCTTCTGACTGGCCCAGTATTCCCGATGACCTTTGTAATCCGGATCGGGTAAGTTCGCCAGAATGGCTCGCCGCATTTTGAGAATATCCACCTCGCCCTGCTCCTGATAGATCACTTTTCCATCGGGGGAAAGGACCGCGGTATAGGGCACTCCCGCTTCCCACTTCGGGTCGAACGCGGCTTGCATTCCCTGCGTGTCGTCCGATCCGAAGAGGAGATTTGGACTGGACGCGTGCTCCCGGTTCAATACCTTCATCACGCCATCCTTCTCGTCCGGCATATTGGTCGAAACCATCACCAGATCGAAATCGCGAAGCCTATACATCCGGTAAGTCGTTTCGAGATCGGGAATTTCATGGACACACGGGCCGCACCACGTCGCCCAGAAATTCACCACCACTACTTTGCCCGTTTTGTTAGCGCGGAGCTTCTTCAGATCGTCAGCCGTCGCAAGCTTCAGTGTCACCGGCTCGGCTTCGATCTTCTTCAGCTCTTCAGCCCGGCTGGCCTCTTTCGAGATCCATTTAGTGGAGCATCCAAACACGCCCGTGTGGTTCACCGCCACCGGCTTTCCCTGCAAAAGAGCATCGATTGCATTCCGCGCATCCTGAGTCTTCACCAGGGATTCCCGCTGACTGTTATCGATCCGCCCTTCATAGCGCAACTTACGCTCCTGGTCGAAGATGAAAACGTGCGGAGTCGCCTTCGGACCGTACTTCAAGGCCACCGCCTGCGTGTCCCCGTCATACAGATAAGGGAAGTTGAAGTGCCGGTACGCCGCCCGGATCTTCATATCCTCCAGACTGTCGCTTACATCCGTATAACCCAGTTCGTCCAGGCGAATCGCCGCCGGATTGTTGGGCTGAATGGCGATCAGCTTCACGCCCTTATTCTTATAGTCGTCCGCCAGCGTCTTGATGCGCGTTTCGTAAAGCTGTGCGGTCGGACAGTGATCGCACGTGAAGACGATCACTAGTATCTTGCTCGCGTCGTAATCGCTCAGCTTGTGAACTTTGCCGTCAACTCCCGGAAGCGCGAAATCGGGAGCGGGGGAACCGACCGCAAGCGTCGCATGCGGCTCGTCCCCCCAAGCTGCCAATGAGAGAAGCAAAAATAATCCGGTCAGACGCCACATAATCAGCCCCGTTTTCAAAAGTAGTTTCCGAGACAAGTTTACTCTCGCCCACCCCAAACATAACCTGCATGGCTGTACGCTGAAATAAAATTTAAAATTCTTACGGGCGACTGTCGAATTCCGCCGTCTCGTCCGTCGTCCATACAGAGAGGAACAAAAACATGCAATACCTGCTGCTGATATACGAACCCGAAAAACGCTTTGCCAACGGCTTTCCGGAGACCGAGATGGCTGAATATGAGGCTTTCGGCAAGAAGCACGCTGGCACCATTAAGGGTGGAAACGCACTACTGCCGACCGGCTCCGCCAAAACCGTCCGCGTACGCAATGGGGAATCCATCACGACCGACGGGCCTTTCGCCGAAACGAAAGAACAGCTCGGAGGATATTACCTTGTAGAGGCCAACAGCCTCGACGAAGCCGCTGTAATCGCAGGCGGCATTCCGGCCGCGCGCTACGGTTCCATCGAAGTACGCCCGGTAATGGTGTTTTCTTAGCATTTCCATGAGGGCGCCGGGCTTTCGTCTGGCGCTCTTCAGAACCATTCGTTCTCAAGGAGTCAATATGAACACGATGTCGTCCGCTGTTTCGCCTTCATCCCTGTTGAGCTCGCACGAGTTGTCGAGCGCCACCCAGTACCTGAATTCCACCCGCGACAGTCTTCTGGAATGTCTGAGCGGTCTCTCTGATCCGCAATGGCACTTCAAGCCTTCACCCGATCGCTGGTCGATCGCTGAAATTCTTGAGCACATCGTCATCGTTGAGGACCGGCTCCAAGGTATAGTCGGCCGAATGCAAGATGCGCCTCTAAGCGAGCCAGACCGAATCAATTCTGAAGTGGAGGAAATCATACTTACACAAGTGCCCGAGCGTTCTACCAAATTTCAAGCGCCCCCTCACGTTTGTCCATCGCATCAATGGAGTCCCGCGGAAACTGTTGCGCGCTTCGTCGAGGGCCGGACGCGCACACTCCAACTACTCGCCGAAGCTCCTTTTCTTCGCGGGCGTGTGATCCCGCATCCCTTTCTTGGTCCCTGGGATGGCTACCAGTGGATCTTAGCGGTAGGTGCCCACGGGGCCAGACATACCAATCAAATGCTTGAAGTGAAAGCCTGCCCAGGATTCCCGGAGGCGCATGCAACCTCCCCGGTTTCGCTGAACTGAGCCTCACAATGCGCTACATGCTGCTCATCTACAGCCGGGAGGACGAATCCGCCACGCCAGCGGACATCCAGCAAGTCGCCGCCGCTCATCAGGCCCTGATGGATGAAGCCGGGCGCCGTGGCATCTTCTGCGCGGCAGACCCGCTCGCACCCACGGCAACCGCCACCACCGTGCGCGTCGAAGGCGCTAACGTCCTCCTCACCGACGGTCCGTTCGCTGAAACCAAAGAACAACTCGCCGGATATTACATCCTCGACTGCCAGGACCTTGACGAAGCCATCGAGTGGGCGGCAAGAATTCCTACTGCCTGCCAGGGTGGCGCCGGTTGCGTCGAAGTCCGGCCGATCCGCGGTGCTTAACTCAGTTAATGAATGAGACGCGCTCCACCATAGAGACAATCTTCCGCCGTGAGTCGGGACGCATCATCGCCACTCTTATCCGTGTTTCGCACTCCTTTGACCTTGCCGAAGAAGCCATGCAGGATGCCTTCGCCGCCGCGCTCGTCCATTGGGAGACGGAAGGTCTTCCCGATAACCCGTCCGCGTGGATCACCGCCACGGCGCAACGTAAACTCGTTGACTACGCGCGGCGCGAACAAACCCGGCGCGCCAAAAATGACCAACTCAAGTACGAGACCACTTCAACCTACAATCCAGATCTCGAATCCGCCATGACCTGTTCATCTGAAGATGATCGCCTCAGGCTGATCTTCACCTGCTGCCACCCCGCTTTAAACAAGGAAGCCCAAATCGCTCTCACCTTGCGTACTCTCGGCGGCCTCACCACACCCGAGATCGCTCGCGCATTTCTCGTCCCCGAAACTACCCTGGCCCAGCGTCTCGTCCGCGCTCAACGCAAAATCCAGCAAGCCCGCATCCCTTACGAGGTGCCGCCCACCCACGCTCTTGCCCGAGCGCCTCAGCGCCGCCCAAGCCGTTCTCTATCTCGTCTTCAACGAAGGCTATGTCGCGAGCACTGGCGACAGTCTCCTCCGCCGCGATCTTTGCAGCGAAGCTATCCGCCTCGCCCGCACTCTATGCGAACTCCTGCCAGCCGTACCCGAAAACCTCGGGCTCCTCGCCCTGATGCTGCTTCACGATTCCCGCCGCGACACTCGCGTATCCGCCAGCGGCGAACTGATCCCGTTGGAAGAACAAGACCGCGCACTCTGGAATCGAATTCAAATTACCGAAGGATTGCATCTCGTTGAACGAGCGCTCCACCTTCACGAAGTGGGTCCCTATCAATTGCAAGCGGCCATCGCCGCCCTGCACGCCGAAGCCAGCACCGCCGCCGAGACTGATTGGAAACAAATCGCCGCGCTTTATCGGGAACTTGCCCGGTTGCATCCATCGGCAACCGTCTGTCTGAATCACGCGGTGGCAATCGCAATGAGTGAAGGGCCGGATCAAGGACTCGTGCATCTTGACACCATCGCTGCTTCCGGCGCCCTCGACGGCTATCACCTGTACCACGCTGCCCGCGCCGATTTGCTTCGTCGTTTGTCGCGCAAAGACGAAGCTGCTGCCGCCTATCACGTTGCCCTGTCACTCACCGCCAATGCCGTCGAGCGCCGTTATTTGCGCCGCCGAATAGCCGAACTTTCAGGCGCACCAATCGAGCCGCCGGCTAACTAACTACCGCGAGAGATACTCGACCGCTTTTTCGAGCACCACATCGCGACCCGCTCGAACATCCGCGAGAGTGGGTGAAACCGCTACGGTCGGCTCAAGTCCGACACGCTGCAATTTGCCGCTGTTCCCGTGCCTGATATCGCAATCGGAATAACGGATGGTGATGCCGCCGGGAAGAACCAGACTTGCAATTTCACTGTCGGCCCCAGCGCTCAAACTACCGATGAACGCCGTCTTGTTTGCGGCTTCGAGTAGCAGCCCAAGATGCTCGGCCGCTCCCTTCGTCCGCTCATCGATCAGCATCGCTGTTTTACCCCGGTAAATAGGGAGGCTCGACGGCGGCAAAGCCTCCACACGGAAGTAACTGGCGGTGTCCGTAAGTGACCGGCGGCTCGTCACGTCCGGTCTTAGACTGATCGGTCCGGTGATGATGGCGCCCGCCACATCGGGCTTGTCGGTTAGCCGCGAGGCCAACAAAGATGGATCAAATTTCAGAGGACCGCGCGCGTCAAAAATGATGGCTGCGGTACCCGCGAACTTTCCGAATAAGCCGTCTATCTGGCTCTCGGAAATTCCACTAAGATCGACATATCCGATCCGGCTCGAAAGCAACTTGATCGGCTCGCTGTCGCCGCGGCTGATCTTCGCGAATTGTAGTCCTCTTCAGGCGTAGCTCTTTCGTTGCGCCGTCGTGCGTGCGAACAGTTAACACCGCTTCCGAACCCTCCGGGCCGTTCAGTATCCGCCGCATCACTTCATCGCCGAGCGCCTGCTGTGTCGATGCCGGGATAACGGCGGCTTCGCGGTTGATCCGCGCCACGATTTCTTCGTCGTCCACGCGCGTCACGATATCGCCGATATGAACGCCGGCACTGGTCACGGCGTCGTCCAGTATTTCCGTAATCAGAGGTTTCTTCTCCACCAACCGGAGACGCAATCCCGGAGCCGCCCGTCCGAAGTACTCATCCATCTCATGGCTTGCGATTTCAGCATTCGAGTCGTCCAGATGCGTGACCGCCTCCGCGACAGCCAAGTTGTACTCACGTGCGTCCTTTGCGGCGATGAACTTTGGCAGGAACTCTGAAAAATCCTGGTCCCAGTCGTCGTCCATCAGATCGCGATAGGCGAAGAAATCCCGCATGGCGCCCCACAACCTGTAAGCCGCCAGAATCCGGTATTCGGTCGAGGGATATGGCGCTTCTGAGTAAGCGCGGTCAACCGGCGGGTCGGGATAAGGAGCCGCCTGTGCCGAAACCGGGTCCGAAACCGGCTCTGAAAGCCGCACTTGTACACTCAGTCCCCCGCCCATATCGATTGCGATGCTCTCTCTCGACGGGCCCGGTTCTACAGCGAACGCGGAACGGTTCGGACCGTAATGAATCCAGGTCCGGTGCGAGGGAGAATTTTGCTCTAATTTCCGGTCGTCAAGCCGGTCCAACATAGCGTGCACAGCGCTGGAATACTCGCCTTCGGTATGCGCCGCGCGGATGTTCGGTAGCGCCTCGACCAGCGCTTTGTCCCAGTCGATGTCCTTACGATAAGCCAGATACGGGTGAAAGTATTTGACCGTGACCCAGAGCCTCCCCGTCGCTATCAGGCGGTCTTGCTCGCTCGGAACCTCAGCTCCGAACACCGATCGCGAGACGATCAAAAGGAGAGCCGCGGCGAGAATCTTCACTTGCAAGCAGACGGGCAAGAGCAGAAATGCGTTACTGCGTCGGCGGCCCAACTTGCAATTCGTTATCGACGTCTTTCACGCCTTTAACCTTATGCGTAAGTTTGGTGGCCCGGTTCTTCCCTCGTTCGGTATCGACGCGGCCCTTGAGTGTAACAACTCCGTCCTTCACGACCACTTCCAATCCGATACCGCCCTTTACGTCGGGGTCGGTCGTGAGCCTCATCCGGACTTGGTCGTAAATGCGGTCATCGGCTTTCTGGTCGGCAAAAATGGACTGCGCGAACGCGCCCGCCGCCAGAAGCGTCAAGGCTATCGAACGTTTCATGTATCTTCTGAGCCTAACATCGAACGCCAGTCAACCGAGGTCAAGAAGGAGGGATCCTCGCGCCACCCGGGCTTCACCTTCACGAATAAGGTCAGGAACACCTTGCGCTCCAGCATTCGTTCCAATTCCTGCCGCGCTTCGGTGCCAATCTTCTTCAGCGTGTCCCCCTTGTTGCCGATCAGAATGGCCTTTTGCCCATCGCGCTCGACGTGAATTGTGGCCGCTATCTTCGTCAGCGTCTTCTTCTCTTCCCACGTGTCGATCAATATCGCTACGGCGTGCGGCACTTCCTGCCGCAGCGTATGCAGAATGCGCTCGCGGATAATCTCTCCCGCCAGGAAGCGCATCGGCTGATCCGTCAAATAGTCTTCCGGAAAGATGGCCGGACCTTCCGGCAAATAACCCGTGATCATCCGCCTCAATTCATCAACACCCTCGCGGGTCCGTGCCGAGATAGGAATGGTCTCGACAAAAGGAAACAGTTCCAGATACCTCTGGATCAGCGGTAATAGGTTCCGCTTGTCGCCCACCCGGTCGATCTTGTTCAACACCAGCAGAGCTCGTGCAGATTTATCGAGAGCGCTGACGGCGTGCTCGTCTTCTTCTCCGGCGTGCTTAGTCGCGTCCGCTAAATAGAGCACCAAATCTCGATCTTGCAGAGCGCCCCGAACCGTATCCATCATCCGCTTATTGAACAGGTTGTTGGATTTGTGAATGCCAGGAGTATCGATAAACACGATCTGCACATCGGGCGTGGTGAGAACACCTTGAACCGAGGTGCGAGTTGTCTGCGGCTGGTGAGCGGTGATCGCGATTTTTTCGCCTACAAGCGCATTCAGAAGAGTGGATTTACCGGCGTTGGGACGTCCCGCAATCGAAACAAATCCGGCCCGGTGAATGGCGTCGCTCACGTGTTTGTCACCAGCGCCGAAGCGGGTTCAACACGCGAAATTCTCACTTCATCTACCCGCCGGCCGTTTGCCGCCAGAACTTCAAATCGAACTCCATCCCGTTCGACAAATTCGCCTACTCCGGGAACATGGCCGAGCCATTCCGTAATCAGGCCGCCCACGGTTGTCGATTGGGTATCCTCTTCAGGCCGGAAATTCAATAGGTCTTGCAGACGGTCGAGGTCTAAATTTCCTGGAGCCACAAACACACTCTCCGATTCCTGTTGCACATCGCGATCGGGCTCATGCTCGTCGCGAATCTCTCCCAGGATTTCCTCCACCAGATCTTCCATAGTAACCAGCCCGGCCGTGTTTCCATACTCGTCAATAACCACAACCACATGCGAGCCGTCGTGCTGCATCTCACGAAGCAGGTCGGTACCTGGTTTCGTTTCTGGCACCAGACGAATGGGGCGAATCAGTTCCTGTAACGGCTTGCCTTGCCGGTCTTCCGGATCCAGTTCGAAGATATCGCGAACATGAACGAAGCCCACGATATTGTCGATTGTGTCTTTGTAAACGGGAATCCGGGAGAACTGTTCGTGTATAACCAGCTGCCGCAGATCCTCCACCGATTTGGCGGCTGAAATTGCGATAATGTTCGGGCGCGGGGTCATCACTTCCCGGACGCTCTTGTCACCAAAAGCGACCACGGAGTGGATCAGTTTACGATCTTCTTCCTCCAAAATGCCTTCTTCCGCGCCTGCCGTAATCAATGCTTCGATGTGCTCGACTGAGTCCGCTTGGGCATCCTCCCCGTTCCTGGGCTTGTCTAATTCCAGAAGTGAGTGGAAGAAGTGGACAAGTGCTGTCAAAGGAGTTACCGAGAAGGCCAGCAACCGGATCAGTGGGATCAGGTGCAGCACCCACCGCCCGTTCGTGCGGCGATACAGAAAAGAGGGGACCAGATAGGCCGACAGCAGCATCGCGAGAAAGGAAAACACGACCGCTTCGATAACGCTCTGCCACGCGGGTACGGCGGGGCGCACAAGAGCGCACAAATAGAAGACACCCGCCAGGGGCAGTGCGATATGTTTCAGCAGGGAGAACGCAAGAGACCCGTGCTCGTTGTCTAAACCTACTTTTCCCGCCAGTGTCTCGCGGAAGTATTCAAGCGAAGCAGCCTCGCGGCGGATTATGCGCAGCGACTCTAGATAGAGAAGCTGGATGTAGGAAACGAAACCGAGCAGCAGCGTCAGCAGAAGCGCGATCGATAAGACAAACCGGACTCATCGTTTAAGCTCCGGTTTCGCGGTCCTGGCGATTAGTGTGCCCGGCAACTGGAATTCCGTGCGCCATCTGCCTTCAGCCCTTGCCATCTTGCCCCTGTCGCGTTCGTGATCGAGACCGGTCAGATGCAACACGCCATGCAGCATCAGCACGCGGATTTCATCCAGCCGGCTGTGACCGAAATGTTCCGCCTGGACGGCGGCGCGCTCGGCGGAAATTGCTAGCTCGCCTAAATCGCCGTTACCGGCGGAAGGAAACGACAACACGTCGGTTGCGTAGTCGTGTCCCAAGAAATGTTTGATTCAGTTTTCGAAGTTCCCTATCGTTAGTGACCAGGCAAGTGAACGCACGCCCCTCGCCAACGCGTTCTTGAAGAGCGCCGGCAAACGCCTTCAACATGCGCTTTTCTTCCGTTGAGAATTTGTGGGGTGCTGGAATAGCGCGAAAAAGCAGCGAAGTGCCGTCTGAGTCCATGCCGTTCTGCTAAGCCAACGGAAACTCGGGTATTTCCACGGACGTGGTAACCGGAGGTTCTCGCAAGGGCCGCGCCACAGGATCGCCGCCGAGTTTCAGTGCAAGCTGACGGCCTGCCCCGATCATTTCGTTGTAGCGGTCGTAAGCCTTGACGATTTTTTGCACTAGCGCGTGGCGCACGACGTCCTTCTCGTCGAAGTTTACAAATGCGATGCCCTCGACACCCCGCAGTACCTCGGCCGCATTCAGAAGTCCGCTCTTTCTGCCGGACGGAAGATCGATTTGCGTCTGATCTCCCGTTACCACCATCTTCGAGTTGAAACCCTGACGCGTCAAGATCATTTTCATCTGCTCGGCGGTAGTGTTTTGCGCTTCGTCGAGGATGATAAAACAGTCGTTCAGCGTGCGTCCGCGCATAAAAGCGAGGGGTGCGATCTCAATCGTATTCCGTTCCACCAGTTTCTCTACCTTCTCGCTGTCGATCATGTCGAACAAGGCGTCGTAGAGAGGACGGAGGTACGGATCGACTTTCTCCTGCAAGGTTCCGGGCAAGAAACCGAGATGCTCGCCCGCTTCGACAGCAGGTCTTGTCAGCACGATACGGCTCACGCGCTTGTTCAGCAGCGCGGATACGGCCATCGCCACCGCGAGGTACGTTTTGCCTGTACCGGCTGGCCCAATCCCGAATGTCAAGTCGTTGCTATCGATTGCATCGATGTACCGGCGCTGGTTGACGGTTTTCGGTGCCAGAACCTTTTTGCCGAAGGTCCGTGACTTTCCGCTCTCGACCAGACGGCGAAGCGATACGTCGGGGTCGGTCGTCACCACACGCATGTAACTGTTTAAATCGCCGTTGTTGAAGACGTGCCCGGCTTTGACGAGTTCAACATAGTCTTCGAGAATACGTTCGGCACGGCGCACCTGGGATTCCTCGCCCTCAATTTCGAGCGAATCACCGTCCAGGAGCCGTGTACGCAGATGCAATTCGTTTTCTAGCAGCCTAATATTCTCATCGCGAGTACCAAACAGGGATTCAATGCCACGAGAGATCTGAACGGAGGACTTCATTAATAGGGAGGATTCTTAGGAAGAGATTGAGCGGGAGTGACACACCGCGAAGCGGATGATGACGTCGGGGAGGTCCCTTGAACCCACTGGCGCGGACGCCGGAAGCTCATTCGTGTCCAGGATACCACTAATAGCGAGAAAATCGCGCTTGAACAGGCTTCGCCACCCCGGAACGGGTCTTTTTTGCTGGTTTCAAAAACACAGTCACAGAAGTTGTAAAAAAATCTCAAAAATTTTTTCTTCTTTCTTTTCAGAGAAATGGAGAGAATTTCGCCACGCCGAGCGGGCTTGCCACCACCGGTTTCAATCGGACCCCATGCTACGTTCAAGTTGCTCGCAAGAACAAAGCGGGCGGAAATCGAAAACAGCCAGCCGGGAGATTCTCCCGGCTGTTTCATTTTGGGGGTACTTTATGGGCGAACTAATCATGATGCCGAAGCGGGAAACAGCAACAGCACACGCTTCCGCAGTTGAGACGAAGCGGGCAGACCAGACCTCGGACATCGACTTCTCGGTTTGGAAGACGGCTCCCAAAGAAAGGACCGCGGCTTACTTCCCCACGTACTCGGCGATTTCAAAAGCAATGCAGACCGCAATGCGCGGGTGGGTTCGCGAATGGTTCAACGCCAACCCGGAAGTTCTTCTTCGTCCGCACACGGCCTACCCCATCCTGGTGTATCAATGCACCACCCCGTTCTCCGGGAAGCCGACCAACATCTTCACCTACGATATTCAGCAGACCGAAGCTTTGAATCGCGCCTTCGCTTCAGCGGCCAGCAAACTGGGCCGGGATCTGAAACAGCTCGACACCAAGAACTTCGGTTGGTTGACTCGCGAACATTACTTCGCCTATCGCAGTAAAGAGGTTGTTAAATACGTCGCGAAGAATCGCCGCGCTCTTTACAAAATGTTGAATGTCGAGACGGTGCTGGTCGATAGCATCCTGAAATTCGTCGTCATCGACATTCCCAAGATGGGCCTCGAAGAAGCGGTGGTTGTGCTGCGCCGCGCCTTCAACACCCAACTGAACCGTTTTTCCGAAGACGTCGATCTCAGCAACCGCGCCGAAGAGTTGCTTCGAATCGCGACAGACACGCTGCTCTCCAAGCTTCCGAATACCAGCGTAGTTGCCATGCCACTGGCAGCTTAATCGATTTCTTTCAGTCAATCAGTCATTAGAAAAGGACAAACGCCGTGATTAGACCAGTAAGCAAGCCCAGAACCGTACAGTTCCTGAACGACTTCCAGGTGTTCAAAGGAAACTGCCAGAAGACTATGAAGCCGTTCGGCCAACCAGTCTCTGCCCTGCACGAAGCCGAACTGATGATTTCCGACGATCAGAACAAACTCGCCGCCGGAAGAACACCGCTCTATGCGATCCACCAGCGCTCGGAAAATAGGATCTTAGAAATTTTTGAGACGGCGAAGGGTGCGCTTTCAGCAGATTCGTTCATGCTGCCGAAAGCGGCTTGACGCTAACCAACCAGGAGGGTTCAGGGAGCGCAGTATCCCTGAACCTCGTCTTAGCTTGAACGTAGGTGTAAACGCGGACTATCCTCCCCGGACGTCTGCCTCAGGTATCCATAATGAGTACCCGGCAGGAGCATTTAGTTCTCTGCAAACTGTGAGAATTTCTGGTATGCCAGCGCACATTCCTCTTTAATTTCAAAGCGCACAGAAACGGATTGTCCCGCGCTGCTGCTCCGGATTGGGTCGGCAGCGTCAGGGCCGGCTCCGTTTAGCGCGATTTGGTCTAAAGTGCGAACTCGGAACCGCCGATGAGCTCTAAACAGACATGATCGCGAAAGAGGTTCTGAATGCGGCCGCAGTATACGTTCCAGATGCTCGCTCCTTTTCAGGGCGGCACCGACCAAGGATTTCGACGCTATCAAACCGACAGGCAATTACACAGGAATTACCTGAGTGCCTTACAGCGCCTTCGCGGGCGCGTGTACTTGAAAGATGGAGCAATCCGGGCAACGGATCTCGATCATGACCAGCGCTTCAGCATGCATGGTGACGAAGACGCATGGCATTTGCTGCTGCTCGACGATTCTTCGGAAGTCATCGGATGCGCTCGCTACCTTGTGCATCCCAGTACCGTCGAGTTCGCGGATCTTCGAATCAGTGAATGCGCGCTCGCCAAAGATCTGGAATGGACCGGGAAGGTACGCCACGCGATTGAGTCGGAACTGAATCTAGCGCGGGTCCAGAATCTTTCTTACGTTGAAATCGGCGGGTGGGCTCTCAAGGAAGAGTGGCGCAACACCAAGGCGGCGCTCGAAATCGCCGTCGGTTCCTATGCCCTCGCGCGCCTGTGGGGCGGCGCGATTGGCTCCTGTACGGCCACCGCTCGCCATAAATCGGCATCCATTCTTCGGCGCCTTGGCGGCGTCGGATTAACTTACCTGGGCGAGGACATTCCTCCCTATGAAGATCCGCACTATGGCTGCTCGATGGAACTGCTGCGGTTCGATTACCGCGAAATTGCGCCTCGATTCCTTCCACTTGTAAAAGAGTTAACCGGCACTCTGGCAAAGGCCAACGTCGTCGTGGCTCGGCAAGCCGAAGCCGAGTACGCCAGAGCTGACGTACCGATGAATCAGCTGGCGTTCGCGGCTGCTCCTCGACTTTTTGCTACTCAACTCTGACTGGGTAGCGTATAATCATAAACAGGCATTAGGTTTCATGATGATCCTCCTCCAAGGCGGAATTCTTATTAGCGTGGGCATTACCGGCCCCGCTTAGAACCTCGTGCACAGTAGAAAATTTCGAGGCCATCGGCGGGTTCACCCAGCCGGTGGCTTTTTGCTTTTTAGGGCGGCTAAATTATGAGGATTTTTACTTTCGATACGACTCTCCGGGACGGCACGCAGGGCGAGTCCGTCTCTCTTTCCGTCGATGACAAGCTGCTCATCGCCGAGAAACTGGATGAGATCGGTATCGATTATATTGAGGGCGGTTGGCCCGGATCAAATCCGAAGGACAAGGAGTTCTTTGCGCGTGCGAAGAAGCTGAAACTTACACCACGCCAAACTTACAGCCTTCGGATCCACCCGCTTTGCTAAGAACCCGGTCGAGAAGGACACCAATGTGGCCGAACTGCTGGGGGCAGAGACTCCGGTGGTAGCTATTTTTGGAAAGAGCTGGGATTTCCACGTCCATCGCGCGCTGGGCATCACCGAAGAAGAAAATCTCCGCCTCATCTCCGATACAGTTCAATACCTGAAGGCTCATGGCCGCGAGGTCGTCTATGACGCCGAACATTTCTTCGACGGCTACAGCGCAAATTCCGCCTTTGCGCTACGCACCCTCGAAGCCGCCAAAAACGCCGGCGCCGATGTCCTCTGTATGTGCGACACCAACGGAGGAACGACTCCGATGCGCCTGGTCGAAATCGTTCAGGACGTGCGAGCGCGCTTCGATGGCGTACTCGGGATTCACACGCACAACGATTCGGATCTTGCCGTAGCCAACACACTGGTCGCCGTCGAAGCTGGAGTCACGCACGTTCAGGGCTGTATGAACGGCTATGGCGAGAGGACCGGCAATGCCAATCTGTGCTCCGTCATCGCAAATCTTGAGCTGAAACTCGGGCACAACACCATCGGTCCCGAAAAGCTGAAGGGACTCACCGCCGTCGCCCGCTACATTGCCGAACTCGCGAATCTGCCGGTCCGCCGTGAACAGCCATTCATCGGCCAAAGCGCGTTTGCCCACAAAGGCGGTATTCACGTCAGCGCGGTCCTGAAGGATTCGGCTACTTACGAGCACATCAAGCCGGAGATGGTGGGCAATCACCAGCGCGTCCTATTGAGCGATCTTTCCGGCCGCAGCAATGTCACTTACAAGTTGAAACAACTTGGTCTCGGTGAACAGCTCAACGACACCGCGCGCCGCGCTTTGCTTGACCGCATCAAGCACATGGAGCACCAAGGCTACGATTTCGAAACGGCGGAAGGGACATTCGAGCTGCTGGTGCACGAAGCGGCGCATCCTGAATTTCATCCGTTTGAAGTGGTTGGCTACGAAGTCCTGACTAAGTTGCAGGGCGGGACCTCTAACCGGCTCGCCGCGAGTGACGAGACGGTAACCACAGCCAGCGTCACGTTGAGAATCGGCGAGGATATTCACTCTTCTACCGCTATCGGCCAAGGTCCCGTCCACGCGCTCGATGTGTGCCTGCGCCAATGCCTCGCCTCCATCTATCCCGCCATCTCGGATGTTCGCCTCACTGACTACAAAGTCCGCGTCCTGGGCGTTAAGGGCGGAACTGAATCAAAGGTTCGAGTTCTTGTTGAGTGGAGCGATCATCGCCGGAGTTGGACCACCGTCGGAATTTCGGACAACGTGATCGATGCAAGCTGGCGCGCGCTGGTTGACGCCCTGCGGCTCGAACTGATGCGCTTGATTGAAGGAGATCAAGGCCGTCGGCCAGTTTCAAGTACCGTTCCAGACTATAGTTGGGGCGTGTAGCATGCGCCGGTTCCTTGTTCGCGCGCAACCCTCTTTCGAGCGCATCCTGCTTATTGAAAGCGGCCCCCGCGAATCTGGCGACAAAGCCCTTAAGTTTCTATATGGAGTCAAGAACGCGGCGCAAATCGACCTCCTCACCTGCTTCAGTACTCCGCCCGATTCCTTCGACGCAGCGCGAGGCCGCCTTTACTCGGTGCACGACCGCGAGGTAGTTGAAAACCGCAGCCGGTTCATCGCCAAGCTCGCCAAGAATCCGTACACTCTCGTCGCAGTCCTCTGCACCGGTTCACCGATTCTTCAAAGATGGAAATGGGCCATCGCGGTGCGAACTTCCGCGCGGCTGATCCTAATGAACGAGGAGGCCAATTACTTCACCGCCGACGTGTGGAATCTTAAAACGGCACGGCTGATGTTGCTTAAACGTTTGTCGGACCGCGCCACGGCGCTCGCGGGTCTCAGCGGATTGCTCTCGTGGATATTCGCGCCCTTCACGCTAGGCTATCTCTGCCTTTACACCGGAATGGTCCACTTACGCCGCTGGATAAGACTGCGCAATCGGGTCACGTCGTAAAATCGCCTACATGAAGGCAGTTGTCGCAGACCCGCTCGGCGGTCCCGAAAACCTGAAGTATTCTGATATCGCAAAGCCTGATCCTGGCGCTGGGGAAGTTCTCGTCAAACTCGAAGCGAGCGGAGTCAACTTCATTGATGTTTATTTCCGCACAGGTCTCTATAAGGCCCCCGAAAGTCCAGTGAAACTGGGAAGCGAGGGTGCTGGAACGGTTGCGGCGGTGGGAGCTGGCGCCCCTTTCAAAGTAGGAGACCGCGTGGCCTACGCCATGGCGCGCGGAAGTTATGCCGAGTATGCCGTGGTTCCCGCGAGCGTCCTGGTGAAACTGCCTGACGCAATCAGCTTCGAAGATGGCGCGGCCGTGATGCTGCAAGGAATGACCGCGCATTACCTAACCCGCTCGACATTTCCGCTCAAAGCCGGTCAGACGTGCCTCGTCCATGCGGCCGCCGGAGGCGCGGGCTTACTCATCGTGCAGATGGCGAAGATTGCGGGCGCGACTGTGATTGGAACCGCCTCGACCGAAGCAAAGGCCACGCTTGCAAAGGAACATGGGGCGGACCACATGATTCTCTACACGCAATCGGACTTTCTGGAGGAGGTGAAGCGCATCACAGCCGACAAAGGCGTGGAGGTTGTGTACGATTCCGTGGGCAGCACTACATTTCACAAGAGCCTTGATTGTCTGAGGCCTCGCGGCATGATGGTCAGCTTCGGCCAGTCGAGCGGACCTGTAGGGCAAATCGATCCGCTCGTCTTAAGCCAGAAGGGCTCGCTGTTTCTTGACCCGGCCGTCACTCGCGCAATACATCAGCGATCCCGCAGGAACTGCAGTGGCGGTCGTCCGATATCTTCAAATGGATTGCCGACGGACGGCTTCGCGTCAACATTCACAAGGTTTACGATCTGAAAGATGCCGCCGCAGCTCACCGCGATCTTGAAGGCCGCAAGACAACCGGAAAGCTGCTGCTGAAACCTTGAACAGCCGGAAACCGATTGAGTCTTCGAACGCCGCACGCGTCTGCTTGCCTCGCTGAAGGAGGCGCGCGCGAACGCGTTTCTCGTCACGGCTCTTCCGAACGTTCGCTACCTGACGGGCTTTACCGGCAGTAACGGCATGTTGCTGCTCACGCCGGACCGGGCTCTTGTTGTTTACCGATCCTCGATACCAGACTCAGGCTCCCCGTGAATCCGATTGCGAAGTGAAGATCGCAAAAGGGCCGCTGGTGAAGGAACTCGCGGCTTGGATCAAGCGGCTGAATGTGAAGTCGCTCGCGTTCGAACAGAATCGCATCAGTTTCGACGAGTACCGGCAGGTCGTGAGAACACTTGCCGGAGTCCGGCTGAAACCCGTCAGCGGGGCCGTGGAACATCTCAGGATGTTCAAATCGGCCGCGGAGATCGCCACTATCCGGGCCTCGGTTCAGCTGAATTCCGCCGCGCTCGAACAAGCCCTGCGGCAATTTAAGCCGTCTATGACCGAGGTCGATTTAGCGGCTGAAATCGAATATCGAATGCGCCGTTTGGGCGCTGACGGAGCCGCTTTTGAGACGATTGTGGCTTCCGGAGAACGCACTGCCCTGCCCCACGCGCACCCGACGGACCATCCCATTCAGACCAATCAACTATTATTAGTTGATATGGGTGCGCGTGTCGCCGGCTATTGCAGCGACATGACCCGCACTCATGCTGTAGGCAAACTGAATCCGAAGGCGCGGCGGATGTATCGGGCTGTCCTCGAAAGCCAGCTTGCAGCTATTGATGCGGTAAAGCCGGGAGTGAGTTGCACCACTGTGGACCGGGCGGCGCGCGACGTTTTGCGCGGCTATGGAATGGACAAGTTGTTCATCCATTCAACCGGTCATGGACTCGGCTTGGAGATTCACGAAGGCCCCCGCGTGGGCCGGAAAGACAGGACGAAGCTGGAGCCGGGAATGACGATCACGATTGAACCCGGGGTCTACATGGAGGGTGTTGGCGGAATTCGAATAGAGGACACGGTGGTGGTCACGGACCGCGCTTGTGAAGTACTCACGCCAACGGGTAAGGAACTGGTCGTTCTATGAGCCCGCTACGCTCGCTTCCCCAATAATAAAAGATGACAATCGATGACATCAAGGAACTGATTCGTGTCGTGCAGGACACGGGCATCGCAGAGTTAGAAGTTCAGCGCGGCGACAACAAAGTTCGAATCCGCAACGCGGGTTCTCCTAGTCAGGACGTAGTTCTTCCCGGGGCGGTTCCTTTCCACACGAACCCGCCGCAGCCCGCCAGCTCTTCTCTTACCGCTTCCGAACCGCGTCAACCCGCTCCCGCTATCTCTTCAGGACCGAGAGAAGAGGATCGCGATTCAGTCGTGAAGTCTCCCATTGTCGGCACCTATTACGATGCTCCGTCGCCTGGTTCGGCTCCCTTCGTCAAGGTTGGCGATCAGGTTCACCCGAAGCAAGTCATCTGCATCATTGAATCGATGAAGCTTATGAATGAGATCGAGGCGGAACTGTCCGGTATCGTGGTCGCAAAACTGGTTGAGAATGGCCGTCCTGTGGAGTATGGCGAATCGCTTCTGACGATCCGCCCGCTCTAACGCAAACGCCACCTCATGTTTCGAAAAATTCTAATTGCGAACCGGGGTGAAATCGCGCTCCGTGTCATATGCGCGTGCAAAGACATGGGCATCAAGACCGTCGCCGTGTATTCGGAAGCCGACCGCCACAGTCTGCACGTCCGCTTTGCCGATGAAGCGATTTGCATCGGACCGGCTAAAAGCTCTCTCAGCTACTTAAACATCGCGGCGGTGATGAGCGCGGCCGAGATAACCAACGTCGATGCCGTGCATCCGGGCTATGGATTTCTAAGCGAGAACGCGGATTTCGCCGAAGTGTGCGAGCTATCCGGGATCAAGTTCATCGGACCGAAACCCGGCGTGATTCGGGAGATGGGTCTCAAGCAGAGGGCGCGCGCCATCATGGAAGAAGCGGGCGTTCCGATCCTGCCGGGCTCGCGCGGAGTGTTGAGCAGTGCGGAGGAAGCGCAGAGCCTGGCGAAGGATATCCAGTATCCGATCATGCTCAAAGCGGCTGCGGGCGGCGGTGGCCGTGGCATGCGCATCGTTCGCTCGGAAGAAGAGTTGCCCAGTCTCCTGAGCCAGGCGCAGAATGAAGCGGCAGCCGCGTTCAGTTGCGGTGACGTGTACATGGAAAAGCTGGTGGAAGCGCCGCGCCACATCGAATTCCAGATCCTCGCGGACGAGCACGGAAACGTCGAAGTCCTTGGGGAACGCGAGTGCTCGATTCAACGCCGCCATCAGAAGCTGATTGAGGAATCCCCCTCGCCCTGCGTTTCGCCAGCCCTACGCAAGCGCATTTCCGACGGACTCCGGGTAGCTATGAAGTCGATCGGCTACACCAATGCCGGGACGGTCGAGTTCCTGATGGACGAGAAGGGTAATCTTCACTTCATTGAGGTCAACGCGCGCATCCAGGTGGAGCATCCCGTGACCGAGTTCGTCACCGGCATCGATCTCGTCAAGTCGCAAATCCGCATCGCGGCGGGCGAAAGCCTGAAAGAGATTCTGCCCAACGGCGTTTCGCTCTCCGGACACGCGATTGAGTGCCGGATCAACGCGGAGCATCCGGAAACATTCGCGCCGTCTCCCGGCCGCATTACCGGACTCAATCTGCCGGGCGGCATCGGCGTGCGTGTCGATACGGCAGCCTATACGGACAGCGTCATTCCTCCCTATTACGATTCGCTTGTTGCCAAACTGATTACCTACGGGAAGACGCGCGAAGAAGCGATTCAGCGCATGAAACGCGCCTTGAGTATGTTCATCATCGAAGGCATTCACACCTCCATCTCTTTGCACGAATTAGTCCTGGAGGATGAAGATTTCGTGGCCGGGCGTTTCGATACGAGTTTCCTGACGAAAATGCGGGAGAAGAGAAATGACGCTTCCGGAACGGCGCATGCGTAAACAAAAATCGCTTGTCAAACGTCCTGAAAGCTGGAACCTCGGTTACCGTTTCGGAATCGAACCAAAGTGGAGTCTTCGCGACTGAACTACTACATACACGATAGTGTCGATTCGTTTCGGCTTCAGTTGCTTGGAACTTTGAAGCTGGAAGACCTGAAGGAACTTCAGGGCTGCTGGAATACCGCCAGAACAACGCTTGCCGGGCGCAAGCTGATTGTGGACGTCACAGGACTGCAACAGATGGACGAAAGCGGACGCGAGTGGCTGAACGCAATGGCCGCGGAGGGCGCTTCGGTGCTCGAATCACCGCAAGGCCCCAAAGGAATCCTCGAAGTCTTATACGAGCACGGTAAAGGCCGATTCGGTCCGCGTCACGGGATGATACGCGGTGTCCCGTTCTACGGGTTCTCGTCCGGCGGCCTTGATCAGATTCAATAGATCCTGACGGCGGAGATGCTGGGCGGTGGTCGCTCCGGCGTCGTGGTAGATCTTTTCTTCGACCACCGTTCCATCGATATCGTTCGCTCCGAAGCGCTGTGCGATTTGCGCCACGCCCGGCGTCATCATGATCCAGTACGCCTTGACGTGCGGAATGTTGTCGAGCATAAGCCGCGAGACGGCAATCTGCTTAATGTCGTTGAACCCCGTAGTCGTCGCAAGATGACTGAGCGCCGTGTTCGCCGGATGAAACGCCAATGGAATGAAGGTGACGAAACCGTTCGTTTCGTCCTGGACGGAACGCAGCCGCACTAAGATGGTCGGCGCGGTCTTCGGGCGTTTCAAGATGTCCGTACAGCATCGTACAGTTACTCTTCAAGCCAATCTGATGTGCCAGCCTTGCCGTCTCCAGCCATTCGTTCCCATCGATCTTGTGATCGCAGATGATGCGGCGCACGCGCTCTGAAAACACCTCCGCCCCGCCGCCCGGCATGGAATCGACACCGGCCTCTTTCAGCCGTACCAGCGTATCTAGAATCGAGATCTTGCCGCGCTTTGCGAGGTATGCCACCTCCACCATCGTGAACGCTTTCAAGTGAACGGCGGGATAGCGTTCCTTCAGGCCGGAGATCATCTGGCAGAACCAATCGAGCGACAGCTCAGGATGCAAACCGCCGACGATGTGGAATTCGGTCACCGCCTCGGCATACCCTTTCCCGCGATTTCCCACACCTGCTCCATCGACATGGTGTAGCTGTTGGGATCTTTCGCCCGCTTGCCAAATGCACACAGCCGGCAACTTGCAACACAGACATCGGTCGGGTTGATGTGGCGGTTGACGTTGAAGTAGGTGACGTCGCCGTGCAGGCGTTCACGAACCAGATTCGCCATGTAGCCGAGCGCCAGGATGTCCGGGCTGCGGTACATCGTCACGCCGTCCTCGTAGCTGAGGCGTTCCCGTGCTTGGACCTTTTCAAAGATGGGTTTCAGGCGAGTGTCGTCGATGCGTGGTGAAGTCATTGGATTAGCGGATCAGCGCGATGCGGCGATGGATCAGAATGTCAGCCGCCCAGAACGCGAAGAACAGCAGGCTGACGTAGCCGTTCACGGTGAAGAAAGCGGCGTTCACGCGGGACAGATCGTGAGGCTTTACAAGGCCATGTTCATAGACGAGCAGTGCAATCACGACGGCAATGCCCAAGAGGCTCAGGACGCCCAAGTGAAACGAAAGAACCAGCATCACAAGACATGCGATCATGGCGACGTGCAGGAAACGGGCGATTGCCAAGCGCTCCGCTAACGCCGAAGCGGCGCGGAATGCTGCAGAGACCTTCCGCGCAATCGAATTCGAAGTCCTGGCACGCGTAAATCACGTCAAAGCCGGCGGTCCAGAACATTACCGCGGCGGTCAAGTATAAGATTCGCGCGTCGAGCGTTCCCCGCATCGCAATCCAGGCCGCGGCAGGCGCGATCCCGAGACAGAACCCGAGGATCAGGTGCGAGAACATGGTGAACCGCTTGCAGAACGAGTAGAAAAACAGGATGGCGAGTGCGACTGGCGCAAGCACGAAGCAGAGCGTCCCAAGCTGGCGGGATGCGAGCAGAAACACGACACACGAGATGAAAGTGAAGCCCCAGGCGAAACGCCCGGAAAGCAGGCCAGCGGGAAGATGCCGGTTCGCCGTGCGGCGATTACGGCTATCGATCGGGGCATCCAGCAGGCGGTTAAAGGCCATAGCCGCGGAACGAGCCGAAACCATAGCCACAATGATCCAGAGGAATCGCCACAGCAGACCGGCGATATGGAATCCGGCATCGCGCCACGCCAGCAGAGCGCCAGTCAGCGCGAACGGCAGCGCAAACACAGAGTGCTCGAACTTAATCATGTCGAGAGTTAGGCGCAGACGCTTCCAGAAGTGGCCCATGTCAGCTTGATCAACCCATATTGGGAGGACGTTACCATTTTAGGGGATACGACTATGGACTCTCAGCAACTTCAGCAACTTCTAGAACAAGTTCGGGACGGTAAAACGAGCGTGGATACGGCGATGACGGGCTTACGAGACCTGCCGTTTGAGGATCTTGGCTATGCCAAAGTGGACCACCATCGCGAAATGCGGCACGGGATGCCTGAAGTGATTCTGGGCAAAGGTAAACTGCCCGACCAGGTGGCCGGGATTGCCAAAGCGCTGCTTGCGAAATCCCGGAATCTGCTGCTGACTCGGGCGACTCCGGAGATGGCCGACAGAGTCTCGCAACTGGCGCCCGAAACGGAGTACTTCCCCGCCTCGGGCGTGGTGCGCGTCTGGCGAGACAGGACGATCCATGGCAAGGGCAAGATCGCCGCGGTGTGCGCGGGCACCAGCGACCTCTCGGTTCTCGAAGAAGCGCAGATTACGGCGGAAGTGATGGGCAACCAAGTGGAGGCGATCTGCGATGTGGGCGTCGCGGGCATCCACCGGCTGCTGAATCAGCGAGGAGAAACTGGTGGACGCCCGGGTCGTGATCGTCTGCGCGGGCATGGAAGGAGCGCTTCCGAGCGTCGTCGGCGGCATGGTGTCCTGTCCGGTGATCGCGGTGCCTACTAGCGTCGGCTATGGCGCGAGTTTCAACGGATTGGCGGCGCTGCTCGGGATGCTGAACAGCTGCGCGAGCAACGTGACCGTGGTGAATATCGACAATGGCTTCGGCGCGGGATATGTGGCCAGTTTGATCAACCGGCTGTAGCCCGATCCGCGGATTCGGCGAACAGGTAAAGCCGGTAAGTCGCGGTCTTACTGCCGCGGCCCCAGCGGTTGACCTTCCATTGCGCTCTGATGAAGCGGACCGAGTGGGCGGCCGGATCCAAGTAGACGGCGGAAATGCCGGGGTAGAACTTCTCCGGGAAGCCGACGAGCTGTTCGGTTATCCATTCGACGCCGTCCGCTGAGCCGTAGATCCCGAGAAGCAGGCTTTCCTGTTCGACAACCTCCAGAATCCCAAGAGTCAGAAGGAGCGGCGCAGGGTTTCCGCCCAGGTCCAGGCTGGAGCTTGAACCGTTCTCGTGGACGGTGGATTCGGGGATCAGGAAGGCTGGAAGTGCCAAACGGCTTATTTTACCAAACGAATTCCCCTGGAACTTCCCATTAGAATCAGCAACTTAGCTAATATCTGGCTTCGTTCCTCATATTTTGCACTTCGCCGGCCATCGAAATCGCCGCCGCTAAAAACTTACCGGGCCCAGGCCAATCCGTCGGTTCCCTTCCCGGCTTCAATCAAATTCTTAACAGTCCAATCGGAAGTGCTGATCTCGGCAATCTGATGTGACGAGTCGCAAGACACATAGGCCACCTGATCGTCCGGACGAATCAGAACCTCTTGCGGTGCGCGCGGCACGTCAATCGTATGCGCCACGGTCAGGGTCTTCAAATCGATGACCGCGACCTTGTTCACGGTCGGAACAGCCAGCACCAGCCAGCGTCCATCGGTGGTCGCGGCGCCGCCATAACCTAACCCGGGAAGCGGAATCCATTTCTTGATCTTGTTGCTGGCCGTGTCGATAACGGCAAGCTGCGGCTTGGTCTGATCCGACGTGAAAACCATGCTGTCATCGGGTGTAATTGCAATTCTTTGCGTGCTGCCCGAAATGGGAATCACAGTAAGGGTCTTTCGCGCCTTGATGTCCAGCACCGATACTGTCCCAGGTCCAACGTTGGCGGTGTATCCGCGGCGGCCATCGTGCGAAAGGACGAACATGTGCGACTCCGGCTGATCGGTCGAAATCGTACCGACAATCTTCAACGTGTGGGGATCGATGATGGTGATGGTCTTGTCCAGTTCGGTTGAGACGTAGAGCATTCCGTCTTTCGGTCCGAACATCGGGCAATGCGGCCTAACCCCGTGGTCGAACTCCACGTTTCCAGTGATTTTGCGCGACGCGATATCGATTACGACGATGTTGCGCCCGTCCGTCCCCGGTTTACCCACACCCGAGTTGCCATAAATCGGCACATAAGCTGTGCGCCCGTCTGGCGACGCAATCACTTCGTGGCCCGTAATGCCGCCCTCCGGCACCTCGGCCACCTGCTTATTCTCCGCAGGATTGATGATGCCTAGCGTGTGGGCGCCTTTGTTCGCGACGAGCAGAACGCCGTTGGCGGTTCCCGCGGAATGAGCGTTAGAAACAGCCAAGGTAACCCCCAAAACAATACCGATTGGAATGATAGCGAGCGAGCGTGACAAAATCCGCCTCCGTGGTTTCGAGCAGCCGTCAGAATCACGGTTCCGCTCCCTCGACAACGTATCACATTCACATCTCAACGCGGCATGTAAACTGGAGCGGGAATCAGTATGGATATACACCCGCCCGACGAACCGATTCATTCGTGGAGAGATGTTGCCCTGCACCTCGGAATCGTTACAGTTGGCATTCTTATCGCGCTCGGATTGGAGAGTCTGGTGGAATGGCGTCATCACCAGACACTCGCGAACGAAGCGAGAGAAAATATTGTCAGTGAGTTGAAGGACAACAGAGCGGAGGTCAACGGTTTCCTCAAAGGCGTCCCGGATTCGCGTAAGCAGATTCAGGCCGCGCTCGGTTTCACTCAGGAGCTTGGTAGCTCACCGAAAGATACTCAACGGCACGATGAATCTCGTGGCTGCACCAGTCCGATGTTAGCGATACAAGTTGGACCACTGCACAAGCTATCGGCGCCTTGACGTACATGGGGTATGGCGAAGTGAAAAAGTACGGTGCGGTGTACAGTTTGCAGAATGAACTGCAGCGCGAGCAAACGAAAAGCTTCACTGACCTCAGCTCGGCACTGGCGTCTCTCGGCGAAACCATGGACGCGCCAACACCTAATGACAGCCGACCTGCGATTGCAAAGAGACCGGCTCAACAGCCTGTCTTCAGAGCTCTTGATTGAGGAGCAAGTAGCTGTTGCGCTGATGAAGCGGTACGACGAAGCGCTGTCTAATAAAGTGCTGCCGCCAAAATAGAGGGCGTCATGGAGACACTCTGGCAGGATCTGAAGTACACGCTTCGCGGATTGCGCAAGAATCCTGGATTTGCGGCGGCGGCGGTATTTGCACTGGCGCTCGGTATAGGTGCGAACACGGCAGTTTTCAGCGTGATCAACGCAGTACTGCTGCATCCGTTAGCGTTCCGGGGGTATCGCGACCCTGCCCGGCTCGTAATGCTGTACGAGAAAAACCCATCCCTGTCGCTGTTTTTCGCGAACACCATGCCGCCGCGGCTGCGCAATTTCCGGGCCTGGAAGCAGCAGAATCACTCGTTCGAAGACTTGGCCGCCTGGCAGGACGGAACCGTTACGATTTCAGATGTCAACGGCCACGCCGGGCTAAAGCCGGAGCAAGTGGAAGCCGGACAGGCTACTTCGAACTTCTTTCCGCTGCTTGGCGTTCACCTGCGGATGGGCCGCAACTTCACTCCCCAGGAAACGCGGACGGCGAATAGCAATGTAGCAATTCTCAGCGACGCTCTTTACAAGAGCCGCTTCAATAGTGATCCGCACATACTCGGCAAAACATTTCTGGCGGACGGTCGTCAGTACCAGATCATCGGAGTGCTTGCACCCGGCTTCGAATTGCCAGCCGTGTGGGGAGGCTTGGACCACAAGGGACCAAAGTTATGGTCGCCGCTCAACGTCTATGCATCAGGAGATCAGGAGAACTCGTTCTCACTGTGGGTGTTCGGGCGTCTGAAGCCCGGAGTAGATATTGCTCACGCCAGAAGCGAGATGGACGTCATCAGCAGGCGGTTGGCAAAATCCGATCGCGATAACGATCTGGGATTTGGAATCAATGTGGTTTCGCTCTCCGATGAAAACGTGGGAGCGGATTTGCGGCGCGCCCTGCTGGTGCTTGAGATCGCCGTTTTCTTTGTCCTGCTAATTGCCTGCGCGAATGTAGGGAATCTGCTGCTGACGCGTGCGGTGGCGCGCGACAAAGAGATCGCCGTCCGGGTGGCATTGGGTGCGGGACGTTGGCGGTTGCTGCGGCAGGTGATGAGCGAGAGCCTGCTTTTAAGCTTCTGCGGCGGAGCGGCCGGATTGCTGTTGGCCTTTTGGGCGCTGCGGATCATTTCGAACCTTGCGCCGCCAGATACGCAGGGATTCCATGAGCTACGGATCGATGCGCCCGTTCTCTGGTTCACAATCGCGGTCTGCATCGCGGCGGGGATCTTGTTTGGACTTGCTCCAGCTTCCCGGGCGTGGCGGAACAACATCAACGAAACCTTAAGCCGGAGCGCCCGTAGTGTCGCCGGATCGTCCAACGGGCTGCGGAACACGCTTGCGGTAGTCGAAATCGCCCTTTCTCTTATTTTGCTGATCGGAGCTGGCCTAACGATCCGTAGTCTTGCGCTACTGATGAACACCGATCTTGGATTTAAACGCGACCACCTGCTGGTGATGCATTTGACTCTTCCGGAATCAAAATATAACGCTCCGGAAAAGATGGCCTTCTTCAGTGACAGGCTCCTTGACTCGGTCCGAAGCGTTCCCGGTGTGAAGGCAGCCGCATTGACGACCGCTTTGCCCATGCGAAGTGTGCAGCAAAGCAGCTTCGACCTGCCTGGAAGAACTCCGAAGCCCGGGCAGTTGTTCACCTCCGATTGGGCGCGGACAAGTGACCACTACTTCGAAACGATGGGCGAAAGATTGCTAAAAGGCCGGACTTTCACAAGACAAGAAGCTGTGGAAAAGGATGCGCCGGTGGCCGTGGTTAACCAGGCCTTCGCGCAGACTTTCTGGCCCGGCAAAGATCCTGTCGGCGCAGTTTTCAAATTCGGAAAAATCACTTACAAAGTGATCGGTGTCGTTGGCGACGAGAATCAAATGGGACCGGACAGCGACAAGCACGCTGAGTTCTATCTGCCGGACGATCGATTGCGCGACCTTTACGTAGTTGCGCGGACGGAGGGCGATCCTTTGAACATGGCTGCCGCCCTGAAGCAGCAGGTGTGGAACATCGACAAGGACCAGCCAGTGGCGGATGTGAAGACGGAAGAAGACGCGCTCCGCGAGTGGACTGTGCCGCGCCGCTTCAACATGACCATCCTGTTGAGCTTCGCCTCGATCGCCTTGCTGTTAGCCGCGGTTGGGCTCTACAGCGTGCTGGCCTATTCCGTCACGCTGCGCAGGCGCGAAATTGGCATCCGCATCGCGATTGGCGCTGAACCGCGCAGTGGTGGCTCGCGACGTAGTCAAACAGGGCTTGCGGATGACGATTCTGGGCGTTGTGATCGGGCTGGCGTGCGCATTCGCGCTTACACGATTCATGACCAGCCTGATCTTCGGGATCAGTCCGACAGACGTGTATACATTTGTTCTGGTGCCTGTGCTTCTGGCTTTTATCTCGGTGATCGCCAGCTACGTCCCGGCGATTCGGGCCGCGCGCATTGATCCTATCGAAGCGCTGCGCGAAGAATGAACATTTCAGAATGGGCAACGGTCGAAGTTCCGGCCGTGCTGTTCCTGGCAACGATAATTCGATCCGCGTTCGGGTTTGGCGAGGCTCTTATCGCCGTGCCTCTGCTCGCCCTGCTGGTCCCGGTTGAGGTGGCTGCGCCTGTGGCCGTTCTGGTATCGATCACGGTGGCCGCCATTGCAGTCGTTCAGGACTGGCACTTGATTCACGTCCGCAGTGCGGGGCGGCTGGTGCTCACTACATTCTTGGGTATTCCACTCGGACTGTTGTTGTTGAAGATGGTGGCCGAGCCGGTAGTAAAAGCGGTTCTGGGGATTGTAATTGTGGCGTTCTCTACATACTCGCTGCTGAGCCGTGCCAAATATGAGTTGAAGAACGACAAGTTCGCTGGACTGTTCGGGTTTGTAGCGGGAATCTTAGGCGGTGCCTATGGCATGAATGGGCCTCCGCTGGTTATTTATGGCTCGCTCCGGAAATGGTCTCCGCAGCACTTCCGTGCCACGCTGCAGGGATACTTTCTTCCGGCGAGCGTCATCGGCATGGCCGGATATTGGATTGCCGGGCTTTGGACGCCAGCGGTGACGCGGTTCTATCTTTTATCGCTGCCGCTCGTCTTGTTGGCCACTTTTCTAGGCCGGGTGATTAACCAGCGCATGAATGCGCGTGGGTTTCTTTTCTACACTCATGCCGGGCTGATTGCTATTGGGATTATTTTGTTGCTGCAAGCGATGCCGCATGCGGGCGTCCGGCGCTGAACCCTACTCTCAAATTAGCTTCGTCCATGGCTTCGCGCCAGGTGTCGAAAAGCGTGAAGGACGCGAAGTAGCCGTGGCCTTGCAGAACCCAGAACGTATAGCCAATTTCCGATCTGGTTTGACGGATGCTGAAGTAGTCGGTCCTTGGCTTTCGAGCGGCTAGGGGCGGTGCCGAGCGCGGTGCAATCAAGCGTTCGACGCCCACAAGAACTGCGGCCACTCCGCTGAGCAAAACGATGCCGCTCTTCTTCCTGCACACACTGCGGGACAAGCCATCCATCAACCGTTTGAAAAGCATAGGTTAGTCTTTCTAATAATGTACAGCAAATCTTCCCGCCATAAAGCTCCGCTCAGTTCCAATAAACATCTGATCCGCTGGGTGGAGAAGATGGCCGACCTTACGAAACCGGCAGCAATCCACTGGGTGGACGGTTCGGCCGCGGAGAACGAGCGTCTTTGCGCCGAGATGGTGGCAAGCGGCACGTTTACAAAGTTGAATGAAGAGCTTTGGCCGGGTTGTTTTCTGGCGCGCTCGGATCCGGGCGATGTGGCTCGCGTCGAGAACCGGACCTTCATCTGCTCGCTCTCGAAGGACGCTGCGGGCCCGACTAATAACTGGGTGAATCCGTTCGAGATGCGCCGTAAGTTGAAGGCGCTGTTTAAGGGCTGCATGAGAGGGCGCACCATGTACGTGCTGCCGTTCAGCATGGGACCCATCGATTCCCCGATGTCGCAAATCGGAGTGGAGCTGACGGACTCTCCCTACGTTGTCGTGAACATGCGCATCATGGCGCGTATTGGATTGCCGGTCTTCAAAGAAATCGATAAAGACGAGAAACGCGTAGTGCCGTGCATGCACAGCGTAGGCGTGCCTTTAGCCCCAGGGCAGCAGGACGTTCCGTGGCCGTGTAATTCGGAGAAGTACATTGTCCACTTTCCCGAGACGCGCGAGATCTGGTCGTATGGGTCGGGCTATGGGGGCAATGCCCTGCTCGGGAAAAAATGTTTCGCGCTGCGGATTGCTTCGAATATCGCGCGCGACGAAGGCTGGATGGCGGAGCACATGCTGATCCTCGGTGTCGAGGACCCGCAGGGCGAAAAAACGTACGTGGCTGCGGCCTTCCCCAGCGCTTGCGGCAAAACAAATTTGGCCATGATGATTCCACCCGAGGGGTTTGAGGGCTGGAAAATCTCGACCGTGGGCGACGACATCGCCTGGATCAAACCAGACGCGGCCGGGCGGCTTCGCGCCATCAATCCAGAAGCTGGTTTCTTCGGCGTAGCGCCGGGCACATCGCCCAAGACGAACCCGAACGCCATTGCAACACTCTCGCGCAATACGATTTTTACCAACGTCGCGCTGACACCTGAGGGAGGCGTCTGGTGGGAGGGCCTTACCGAAGAGCCGCCGCCAGAGTGCCTGGATTGGCGTGGAAATCCCTGGACTCCGGCCATCGCCAAAGAGACCGGGGCCAAAGCGGCACACCCTAATTCGCGCTTTACCGCGCCCGCGTCCCAATGTCCCTGCATTGATCCCGATTGGGAAGCTCCGGACGGAGTTCCCATCAGCGCGTTTATTTTTGGTGGTCGCCGCGCCGAGACGATTCCGCTGGTTTATCAGGCATTCAATTGGAGCGCCGGAGTCTATGTGGGCGCCACCATGGGTTCTGAAACCACTGCCGCAGCCGCCGGTGCCGTCGGCAAGGTGCGCAGAGATCCAATGGCGATGCTGCCCTTCTGCGGCTATCACATGGGCGATTACTTCCGGCACTGGTTGAAAATGCAGCGCTCCTTGAGCGCCACGCCGCGGATATTCCACGTCAACTGGTTCCGGAAGGATGCCGAAGGGCGATTTATCTGGCCGGGGTTCAGCCAAAACATGCGGGTGCTCCATTGGATCGTGTCGCGGGCGCATAGCCGGGTCTTTGCGGAGGAGACGCCAATCGGGTGGATGCCGCGCTACGAAGACATCGAATGGGCCGGTCTGGACTTCCCCAGGGAGAGCTTCGAAAAGCTCCAATTGTTCGATCGGACGGCCTGGAGGGCGGAAGTTATCGGACATGAAGAGCTTTTCATCGATCTTCACGACCATCTTCCACCCGAGATGATCTACGAAAGAGAGCTCCTAATCTGTAGATTGTAAAGGGATACTACCCAAAGGTATATTCCCCTATACTCCCTAGATTTAAGAAAGTTTAATGTCAACTTCAGGACTCTTTCACCCCAACAGTGCGAATATACTCATTGAGAGCACCAAGTGCTATCAGTAAGTTGTTTATAAGGAGATATCCCCAAATGAAAAAAATCATGATCGCCGCCCTTGGCCTTTCGCTGATGTCCGGTACGGCAGTTTTCGCTGCTCAGAACACTTCGACGAGCACAGATACCACCAACACGATGTCCAAGAAGCATCACAGCAAGCACAAGAAGGGCAGCACTTCTACCGACACCACCAGCACTGCAACCAAGTAGTCTTAGCTCGATTCGTCGGGAGAAGTAAGGCGCGGCCCTTGGACGGAAGACGTTCGAGGGCCGCGTTTCTATTTGGCTACTTGGTTTCTGGCTATCTGGTTCTGGGACCTACGCCTGTGGCTACCTTGCGCTTGGGACGGGTGACGCCCTGCGCTTTGCGGATATCGCGGCGGATTTCCAGAACGAGTTGCATCACCTGCATCTCGATCTGATCGCGGACCTTCAAATAGAGCTCTTCCGGACGGCCGATTGGATCTTCAATGTTCCATTCGCGAACCTCAGTGGTCAGGCGAGTAGGCATCGGGTTGCCGCTGATGTTGATGATCAGATCGAAATCGCGAAGCGGAACCGCATCAAGACTCTTTGGGTATTGATCGTCGATGTTGATGTTCTTGGCTTCCATGACCTTCTTGGTCATAGTTTGGACGATCGAAGCGGGGGCGAGACCGGCACTCTCGCACGTGAGGACATCGGAGCCGTAGCAGCGCGCAAAGCCTTGCGCCATCTGGCTTCTGCATGAATTGCCGATACAGAGGAAAAGTACCTTCTTCACGTCGTCCGATTCTTCCCGGATGCGACCTTATCGACGAAATGCCGATGAACCCGGTCATCGGCGCTCAATTCCGGGTGAAAAGTCGCTACCATGTGCCTTCCTTGCTCGACCAGAACCGGGGTATTCAGATAGCTGGCCAATACCTTCGCATCCGGTCCTACTCTTCTTATAACCGGCGCGCGAATAAAGACGGCTTCCGCGTCTTTCCCTTCGAGTTCTATCTTTGCGACACGGCTGTCAACCTGCCGTCCGTATCCATTGCGCTCAATCGAGAGGTCCATCAGGCCAAGCGATTCCTGCTGTGGGTTCGACACCTCCGAGGCGAGAAGAATTGCCCCCGCACAGGTACCGAAGATGGGTTTTAGCCGGCCGAACTTTTGCAGAGGTTCGAACATATTTTCAACGTGGAGCAGCTTCAACATGGTTGTACTTTCACCGCCCGGGATAATCAGTCCGTCTATAGAATCGAGATCCGCCGCCGTGCGCACTTCCGACGCCTGCCCGCCCGCGCTCTCGACCGCCTTGCGATGGGCCTCGAAATCGCCTTGCAAGCGCGAGCACCCCAATTTTCGTTCCCATTTGTCTGACGGGTCTACCCCTCGTTTCGGTTACCAGGAGACTACCAGCCCCTGGTCTGCATTAGCTCTGAAGCTTCGAGTTTGGATATTTCCAGACCGGGCATGGCCTCGCCCAATTCTTCGCTCGCTTCGAGAAGCTTGATTGGATCCTGATAATACGTAGCCGCCTTCACGATAGCTTTGGCGCGCCGCTCTGGATCGGAAGACTTGAAAATGCCGGAGCCAACGAATACGGCTTCCGCGCCGAGCTGCATCACCAGCGCCGCATCGGCAGGAGTAGCGATTCCGCCAGCTGAAAAGTTCGGAACGGGAAGCTTGCCGTTCTGCGCCACATACTGAACCAGTTCAAGCGGAGCCTGCAGGTTTTTGGCCTCATGCACCAATTCTTCTTTACCCAGAACAGTAAGCTGCTTCATCTCTTTGACGATGGTGCGTATGTGCCGGACGGCCTCCACGATATTGCCCGATCCCGCTTCCCCTTTGGTGCGGATCATCGCGGCGCCTTCCGCGATTCGGCGCAGTGCTTCGCCCAAATTGCGAGCCCCGCACACGAAGGGAACTTTATAGTCGTGCTTGTCGATATGGTGCTCTTCATCGGCGGGGGTTAGCACTTCGCTTTCGTCGATGTAGTCCACGCCGAGCGCGTCGAGAATGCGAGCTTCCGTGAAGTGCCCGATGCGCACTTTCGCCATCACCGGGATGGAAACGGCCTTCATGATTTCCCGGATGATGCTGACTTGCGACATGCGGGCAACGCCGCCGTCCTTGCGAATGTCGGAGGGGACCCGTTCGAGCGCCATTACCGAGACCGCGCCCGCCTTCTCGGCGATGACGGCCTGCTCCGCGTTGACCACGTCCATGATCACGCCGCCCTTCAGCATCTCCGCCAAGCCGACTTTTAATCGAAATTCATCAGTCTGAAAATTCACTGTTTTGTCTCCTTTAGTTTTCGTTTACACCAGCGCGGCGGCCGGCTCAAAATCGTTATTTTTTGCGGCGGCGTTCAGTTCGCTTTCAGCCGCTTGTCCCAAAATCCGAATGCCACAAGTAATCTGCTCTGCCGTCAATCCGCCAAAACTGATCCGCAAACCGCGCGCGTGCCCGTTGCGAAGCGAGAAATGCCGGCCGGGCAGGAACGTGACGCCCTGCTCTTGCACGCGGCGGAGCAGCACCTCGGCTGTAAGCGGCTGCGGAAGTTCAATCCACAGGTTCATGCCGCCTTCCGGCCGTGTAAATTTCGTTCGTGCGGGTAAATGCTCGGCGCACGCTTTGAGTAGAGCGTTCAAGCGTTCCGCTCCCGCGCGCCGGGTTCGCTGCAGGTGCCTTTCCAACTCGCCCGATTCGGCAAAGCGCAAGAGCACCGCCTGTGAGAGTTGATCGGAATGAAGATCGCTAATCTCTTTCGCTTCCGCCAGCCGTGCGATTACCGGACGCGGGGCGATCACCCAGCCTACTCGCAGCCCCGGAAAAGACACCTTGGAGTAGCTCCGCAACAGAATCGTGTTGCCGGTCTCATCGAGTTCTTTCAGCGTTGGAAGAGGCGACCCGGTATAGCGCAGTTCGCTATAGATATCGTTCTCAACGAGTACGCATCCGAAGCGGTTCGGCGAGCGCCACGATCCTTTTCCTCCGCTCAAGCGGCAAACATGCCCCAGTCGGATTCTGAAAGCTAGGTGTGACCACCAGGAGTCTCGGCCTCTGCCGTTGCAGGACTTGTTCCAGCGCGTTTGGATCGAGACCCAAAGCGTCCACCGGCACTGGGATAATCTCCGTGCCGCTGCGTGAAAATACCCGAAGCAGGCCGTGGTAAACCGGATCCTCAATCGCTACGCTGCTGCCGGGCGATGCGAAAAGCCGGGCGAGCAGGTCCAGCCCTTGTTGGCAGCCATTGGTGATCAGCAGATCGTCGCCCGCTCGCGCCACCCCGGCGTTCACGGCGTCTTCCAACAGGTAGCGTCGAAGCGGAGCATAGCCGTGCGACGACCCCAACTGCAGGATCTCGCCGGTCTCGTCGCTATCGATCACCTGCTTCGATAAGCGGCGGAACTCATCAAGCGGGAACTCATCCTGCGCGGGACGCGAGTTCGCAAAACTGATGTCGATTCTCTGCTCAATTTTGTGCCCGGCAGGCTTCCAGCCGGCTTCCATGGGCGGGAGTAGACCTTCCCAGTCGCGGCCGGCACGTTCGGCGGGCGGGATGCCAGCGACGAAACTGCCGCGCCCTACTTGACCCTCAATTCGCTTTGCCTCTTCAAGCAGTGCGTAGGCGGCCGAAACCGTGGTCCTGTTCAGACCAAGCTGGCCCGCCAATTCGCGAGTGGCTGGCAATTTCTCTCCGGCCTGCAGGACAGCCGTATCGATCAAGACGCGTTATTCCCTCGGCTAACTGCTTGTAAAGAGGGATATCGGAGCCGGAGTCCACTCGTAGATGAGATAGATCAGCCAATTCGTCTTCAGTCTACCAAAATGGACTGCCGGTATGAGCCAATCAGCCGATCTCTTAATTTGAACGCCTACCGAGATAGGCTATGTCTAGGAATTGAATGCGTCCAATATCGCTGGCCGCTTTGGCTGGCCTTGACAGTGTGCCTGCTGTGGGGCTCCTCGGCCCGAAGCTCACAGAAGCGAAAAAATGAAGAACCGAAGTCGCAGGTTGCGCCATTACCGCCGGAGCCTCCGATGGCCCTTGCGGTCGATACGGAAGGCCTCGATTTCCATATTTCCCCGTTGCAGCGGACGGGCGGATTATCGGCGCAGATACGTCAGGCCCTGAACGATCTCATTCGCGATACGCGCGGCGAAACCATCGTGAAACTGCGGGCTTTTGTGGCCGGTTCCGGGGATGCCCGGCGCGTGCAGGCTTACGTGACGGATCTGTTCACGGAACATAAACTGCCGCTGCCTACCATCAGCATTCTTCAGGTAGGAGCGCTGGGCCAGGAGTCTGCCCAGGTCGTGATCGAGGCCGTGGTTTCAACTCGCAAGAGCGCCAATCCCAACGGCCTGGCATTTTTCTTCGGACAGAAGGGCGGCTCTTTTACGAAAGCATTGGCGCGGCTGAAAGAGAGTACGGAAGAAGCGTCGGTGGAGGCGGGCCGCGTGCTTACCGCGACCTGTTTTACATCCCAAATCGACAACTATCAGACGGCGGCGGCCGAGGTTCACGCGCTTTTCCCGAACACCGAGATAAACATCGTCCAGGCAATCCGCGATCCATTGAACGACGCGACAACATGCGAGGCGATCGCGCAACTGACGCACCCTCCGAGCGAGGGCCAGGTAGTGCTTCTGGACTTTGCGCACGCCACGCTGGTTCACTCGCCGCAATTGATTTTCACGGGTCTGCAACTCTCGTTCGGGAACTTTCTCGACGATGCGCACGAAGCGTTCTCGCGGCTGGAGAAGGATGCCGGCACGCTGCAGCGGGTCGAGACTCCTGTCGAAGTAAACGCCTTCGCACTGGACGCACCGGCCGCTTCGGCTTTGAGAAAAACCGTCTCGCTCGCGCCCGGAACATTCACGGTTCAGAATATCGAGGGACTGTCTGCGATAGACGCGGAAGCCGGCATCGAAGCCGTTCTTGCGCCCAATGTAGACAAGGCTGTCGTTGTGAAAAAGAAGACGGAAGGTACAATTCTTCGGTGACGAATTCTTTGGTTGCGACTTTCGGCGAGATCATGCTTCGCCTGACTCCCCCCGGTTTTGAGCGCTTTCTGCAAACGCCGCAGTTCCAGGCTAGTTTTGGCGGCGGCGAGGCGAATGTGGCCGTTGCCCTCGCGCAATTTGGCGCGGCGAGCCGCTTTATCACTGTCCTGCCGCAGTCGAATGCCATCGCGGACGCTTTCATTGGCGAACTGCGGAGGTTCGGCGTTGACGCGGGCCAGATCGTCCGTGGACCCGGCCGCATGGGCATCTACTTCGTGGAGGCGGGCGCTAACCAGCGGGCCTCAAAGGTTCTCTACGACCGCGCTCACAGCGCCATTTCGATTGCCGCGCCGGACTCAATCGATTGGGGACGCGCGCTTGAGGGGGCGACCTGGTTTCACACGACCGGCATTACGCCCGCCATCAGTGCATCGGCTGCCGAGATGGCGATCGCGGCGTTGAAGAAGGCGCGGGAACTGGGGATTCAGACGTCTTGCGATTTGAATTACCGGAAGAACCTCTGGAAGTGGGGCAAGGACGCTTGCGAGGTGATGCCTGAACTGGTGAAGTACTGCGATGTGTGCATCGCGAATGAAGAGGATTGCCAGAAGGCGCTCAACGTCCACGTGGATATCGATGTCGAGTCCGGCGAATTGGAGCGGGAGAAGTACTCGGAACTTGCCGAGCGCGTGCTCGCTACCTATTCAAATTTGAAGACGGTAGCGATTACGCTGCGTGAATCGAAGAGCGCGTCGCATAACGGCTGGTCGGCTTGTCTCCATACCGGAAAGGAGTTTCTGTTGAGCCGCCGGTATGAGATCACGCACATTGTGGATCGCGTAGGGGGCGGAGACAGTTTTGCGGGCGGGCTGATCTATGGGCTGACAAATCTTGGCTCTCCCCAGGAGGCGCTGGAATTCGCGGTGGCGGCTTCGTGCCTGAAACATTCCGTGCCAGGAGATTTCAATCGCTTCAGCGTAGAAGAGGTGAACGCACTGGTGAAGGGCGGCGGATCGGGCCGGGTACAGCGGTAAGGGCGAGGCGGTTACTTCAGTGCGTTGCCTCTGGGGTGCCGTGCGCCTGCCGTGCGTCGTTCTTGTTTTTGTGCCGCTTCTTGGATTTGCTCTTGCTGGCCGTGTCGGTCTGGTCCTGCTGCGTGTCGGGACTCCTGTCCGCCTCCTTGTCGGTAGCGGGACGGCCGGTGTTTGTGCCCGGCTCATGGGCGCTCGGAGCAGGAGCGTTCTCAGGATGTTGCTGCTGCTGTAAATCGGGGCTCTTGTGGTCCTGTGCAAACAGCGAACCCGGGAGCGTAGTCATCGACATCGCAAGCAGAATAGCGCCAGCTCTTTTCATAGCGCAAATTAGACAATTTCAGCGCACCTTTTGTTTCAAACCGCTGAAACCGGGGACGGAAACCGCAGAAATCCCGACCTGGAACTGATCACGGCAGAGAAAGCGGCTTCTCTGGAATTCCGGATTTCAGCTCGTTTGCAGCGAACACTGAATGCATCTGTTGGATGCGTTCTCCGAGCGTTGGAGAGTCCATAGATGGAATTTCGGGCTGACCCTTTCTGAGAGCCTGGAACGTTTCCAGCAAAGTCAGCATTCCGCTCGGAGAAAAACCAGCCTTCTGCGCGAGTTGGGCGCCATTCCGGTCACAACTCATTTCTTGACTCTTCGTGTAGTGGCCATAATACATCGAGACTTTTAACTGTTGGGCCGAGAGATGCTGCCGCTTTTCGATCTCAGAAGTGCGCTCTTCGACTTGGTGCAATTCGCTGTGCTCGATTTCGTGAGCGATCACGTTTGCGACTTCATCCTCCGTTCCTGCAATAGCGAGGATGCCGCCCCCCACCACCACGTAGTCTCCAGGAAGAGCAAACGCACTCTTGAACGCCGGATTGGGGTCATAAACTACTGTGTAGCGGCCTTTGCGAGGCAAAGCGAGCACCAACCGGTCTACCAGCTTTTGTAGATAGGCTTGAATGGTGTCAGTTTCGCGCGAACTCCCAATCCCGATCTCTTGTCGATACTGCGCCACCAACCGCCGTCCAAGCTCGGAATCATCCGTACCGGTTGGCAGATTGCCAGCCAGCAGTGCAATACTACTCATGAAAAATCCCAGAGCGATCAGCTTCATACAATCTGTCAGTGTAAACAACGCGGGAGAACGTCCCAAGATACCCATCCTCTTACACTGGTAACAGCATGGGAGGGAACGAACAAAACCAGTGAAGTAGCGCAGAAAACCGTCTTTAGCATCCTGTTCGCCATCAGCTTCAGTCATTTGCTGAACGACATGGTGCAGTCGCTCATCCCGTCCATCTATCCAATCCTAAAAAGCTCCTACAATCTCAACTTCTCGCAGCTTGGACTTCTGACGCTGACGTATCAGCTGACAGCCTCACTCTTCCAGCCATTCATCGGGTTGTACACGGACCGCCGACCGCAGCCGTACTCCTTGCCAATCGGGGTGACGTTCACTTTTGCGGGAGTCATTTTACTTGCGCTCGCTACCAGCTTTGAAATTCTCCTCGTTGCGGCGGCTCTGGTCGGGTCTGGGTTCGGCGGTATTTCATCCGGAATCGTCGCGGGTGGCGCGGATGGCTTCTGGCGGGCAGCACGGCCTGGCGCAGTCTGTCTTCCAATTGGGCGGGACGTTCGGAGCGGCTCTCGGCCCGCTACTCGCAGCCTTCCTTGTGCTTCCGCGAGGGCAGCATAGCCTCGCCTGGTTTTCTCTCACCGCCTTACTTAGCGTGTTCGTTCTCGCCAGGGTTGCCCGCTGGTACAAGCGCCATCAATCCGCGAAAGCCGGTTACTCACGCGGAAGAAAGCACATTCACACGCTGTACTGCCACGCCGGACCATTGCGCTTTCTCTCGCCGTGCTCATCGCGCTGATTTTCTCTAAGTACTTCTATCTTGCCAGCCTCAGCAGTTACTACACGTTCTATCTCATGAATAAGTTCCATGTCTCGATTCAGAGCGCGCAGTTATATCTGTTTCTATTCCTTGGATCCGCCGCTATCGGGACACTTATTGGTGGTCCGATCGGAGACCGCATCGGGCGCAAGTATGTAATCTGGGTCTCCATCGTAGGCGTCCTTCCGTTTACTCTGGCGCTTCCTTACGCAAACTTACTCTGGACCAGTATTCTCAGCGTCGTCATCGCACTCGTGCTCTCATCGGCCTTTTCCGCGATCCTTGTCTACGGTCAGGAATTGCTGCCGGGCAAAGTGGGGATGATATCCGGTTTGTTCTTCGGTCTTGCCTTCGGGATGGGCGGCATAGGAGCTGCGTTTCTAGGCGCGTTGGCCGATCGCACCAGCATCGAGTTCGTCTACAAAGTTTGCTCCTACCTGCCTGCTATCGGTCTTCTGACCGGTTTGCTGCCGAATATAGATGGGGCTGGCCGAATGAAGAAGGAGACCGTCAGTCCAGCCATCCTTGATTCTTCAGCACTTGCCGAAAACCCGGACTATTTAGCGAAATAGCTGGAAAGTAACCACCGGCGCGCGTTCTCGTCCACCAGTTGCCCGTCCGTTTATGCTCGTCGGGCGTTGTGAAGTGGTACTCGTATAGCTCGGCGCGTACGTACGTCGGAGGCTTATCGCCAAACGGGTTTTTGCGAAGCAGGCTGAGTACATCCTGATCTCCCTCTAACAGCTTCGCGACGAAATTGACGAACCAGGGGTGGTCCTGATAGCTGGCCAGCGCAGCAAACCACATGAGCCAGTCCAAGCGCAAATGATACGGGGCAATCTGTGGCGGCATTCTACTTATATCGCCGGGCTTTGCCTTAAACTCATATTCTTCCCACTTAGTCGCCGAGGTAATGACAGTATCCCGGGTGCCTTCGACTATAACCTCATAACGAGGTCTCGTGATACTTCCGAACGCCCCATAAGTCCCGACCAGATGAAATTGGTTGTAACTCGTATTCATGATCTGTCGTGCGGAGACCATATTGATCACTACCGGAATACTCATTAAGACAACGAGAGCGGCAATTCCAACATTCGCAAACTGAAATGCGTGTGACGGCACATGCAATTCGAGGAGTTTTCGCCGAGAGTCCAAGAAATTTCCTGTCCAAAGTTGAGAATGCCAGGATGAGCGTCAGCCAGTTCAGCCAGGACAGATTGCCGCTGGCGATGATCGTCAATTGGAAGACAATCGTTATCACGCCCGCAATTCCCGCAAAGGGCTGCGGCAGAAAATAGAAGAACGGCACAATCAGTTCCGAAAAGTGATTGAACAGTACCCCGCCCTTGTTCAGCCATTGAGGGGCCCAATGAAAGTACCAGCTCAAAGGATTGGGCATCGGCTGGGTTTCGTAGAAGTAATTGAGGCATGTCAGGTCCCGCCAGCACGGGTCCCCTCGCATTTTGATCAGTCCGGCGCCGAACATGATCCGGAACAGCAGCCATCGGAATAGCCAAATGGAGATCTGCTGCGGCATGACCCTGGAACTGCCCAGGAACATCGCGAAAAAGCAGCACTCCAGAAAAATCGACTCCCATCCGAAGCCGTAGAAGGTCTGCCCGACGTTTACGAAGGAAAGGTAGAGAACGTAAATCGCGGCCCAGATCGCGACCGACACCCAGGTGCTAAATCGTTCCGCAACTCCAGTGATCACAAGACACGAGAGGACGATCCCGAGAATCGCGGCGGCCGTGAAGGCGATATCGCGTGGGAAAAAATAAAACAGGCTCGGAGAGGCCCGGAACGGCACGCGCTTTACGAAAAGCGGTACCGGCAGAAGCCCGCGCTCTCCCAGCAGAGGACGGAATTGGTTGAAGGCGACCAGAAAGGCGATCAGTGAGATGGCTCCGATTCCCCGCAACAGCAGCATGCGGGTCAGCCAGAGCCCTCTCACATCACCCATGTACCAGTAGACCGTCAGCGTGGCAAAACGCTACACGGCTGGATTGTACTCGCCCGTTTAGCCTACGTGAATATCCGTTTCCTCCGGCTGGGTTACTTGTTCGGCTGGAATCGCCGGCGCGGAGCTAGTCCGGCCGAGCGCTGGAAGACGCAGACGCAGAACTCGTTCGCGGGACCGCTCTTCTTCCAGATTACGGCTCCTGGCGCGGAGCAGGTCTTCGAGGGCGATCATCCCCACGAGGCGGCCTGGATTCTTCGGATCCATGACAGGCAACCGGGTAAATCCAGTCTCGACCATGCGGTAAACCACCACACGGAGCGGTTCATCCGAGAAGGCAACCACTGGATCGCACGTCGCAATTTCGTGCAATCGCTTTTGTGCGGCGGCCGCAAACTGATGCTCGAAAAGCTTCACCAGATGATTGCGGCTGACAATGCCGATAACCCGCTTGTCCCCGTCGACGATCGGAAACACGTGCTGTCCGCGAGGTCTTTGACCGGGCCGGATCAGATCCCGCGCCTGCTCAACAGTTGCATCGGCAGGAAGAGCGACTACTTTCGTCCGCATCACTTCCCGGGCGAACAGAATTTCGAGCGGATCGGTCGCGTATTCGCGGCTGAGGTGATAACCGCGCCGCGCAATCTTTTCCGTCAAAATGGAGCGCTTCAGAACGAGCACGGTGAGTCCGTACGCAAAGAAGCAGCTAATCACAAGCGGCAAGACCATGTTGAAGTCGTGCGTTAATTCGATAGCGAACACCACGCCAGTAAAAGGACAACCGGTCATCGCGGCAAGCGTCGCACCCATGCTGACGAGTTCCCAAAAACCAGGACCGAGATGCGGCAGAAACAGCGCCTCAAGGCCTCCCAGCGCCGCACCCGTCATCAAAACAGGCGCGACAATGCCGCCGGAAGTCCCGGAACCGAGCGAGATGATCCAGATAGCCGATTTCACCAGCAGCACGCCAACCAGGACCTTCAGCGCGACATCCCCTTTCAGAAGAAGTCCGATGACGTCGTATCCGACACCAAGAGCTCGCGGGAAGATCAGGCCGCCGATGCCGACGAAAACGCCGCCAATGGCCGGCCACCACATCCAATGCACAGGCAGTTTATGGAAGGCGTCCTCGGCAGCGTAGACGCCGTGCGTCAAAACGTAGCCCAGCACGCCCGCGGCAAGCCCGGCAAATAGACAACCAAACAGACCCGCGGGACCTATAAAGGCGGGATGAGCCGTAACCGGGAAAAGTGGGCCCATGCCCAGAATGTAACGGCGTGTCGCTCCAGCAGTCGCGCAGGAGAGAGCAACCGGAATCACGCTGCGCGGCTTCCATTCAAACAGCAGCAGTTCGACCGCAAGCAGCACTGCCGCGAGCGGAGTTGCGAATACGGCTGCCATACCGGCGGCTGCTCCGGCGACAAGAAGGGTTTTCCGCTCGGCGCTGGTCAAATGGAAAAATTGCGCGATCAGAGAACCGAATGCCCCGCCCGTCATAATGATGGGACCTTCGGCGCCGAACGGACCGCCCGATCCGATCGAGATCGCCGCAGAGATGGGCTTCAACACGGCAACCTTCGGCTCAACCCGGCTGCCATTCATCAAAATGGATTCAATCGCTTCCGGGATGCCGTGCCCCCGGATCTTGTCGGACCCATAGCGCGCCATCACGCCAACAATCAAAGCGCCGATCACGGGTATAGCGATCGCGAACAATCCCAGGTGATTTCCGGCGGGCGACGAAAGCGCCGTGTCAAAGCGATGGTAGTAGAAAAGGTTGGTACAAACCCCGATCAATTTCAGCAAAAACCAGGCGACCAGCGTGGCGATGAAGCCGATCGCGATAGCCATCAGGGAAATAGGAATCACCTGAAGGCTGGTGGTGAAGTCTCCAAGCTCTTCGGAACGTTTCTTCTTCTGCATGGCTTTACTGAGTGGCAGCCTTCTGCTTCAACTCCGGAAGCGAGTGCTGGTCAGGTGCGTTGCGAACGATGATTTCGAGTGCCGCCGACAAATCCGGACCGGACGTCTGCAACTCTTCCCAATGAAGAACGGAAAGGCGGCGTAGCAACTCTTCGCCGTGGGGGGTCAGTTCGATCAACACTTCGCGCCGGTCTAGTTCACACGGACGACGGACAAGCGCGCCACGTTCCGCGAGACGGTTGATAAGTTCGACTGTGCTGTTGTGCCGCAGGCAGAGGCGCGAAGAAATAGCTCGAATGGTGGGCCGTATCCCGGACGGAAGACCCTTGATCACTAGCATCAACTGATGCTGTTGAGGCTCGACTCCATGCGAGCGGGCCGATTCCTCACTAAACCGGAGAAATTGCCGTATTCTATAGCGGACTTCCGCAAGATGTTGATAATAAGCCGGCGAAACGTCGTCCACCGGCACTGCTGAAGCACTCATATAGGTCTATCGTATCACGATACAACCCGTTATGAGGCAGTGTTTTAGCTAATTAAAGTGCCTTAATTGAAGCGGTGGTAGCCCTCAACCGAAGGCGGCAGCGGCGGTGGTTTCGTCCGGGTGAAGCTGTGTGTATTTGGTCATCCCGACCATCGTGAATACCTTCTGGAAATGCGCCGATAGCCCGAACGTCTGGATCGTCTGGCCCGCTTTTCCGGCTTGCATCAACATTTGAATGATCAGGGCGATGCCGCTCGAGTTGATGTAATCCACCTTCGAGAGGTCAAGTAAAATTCGTTTGGACTCGGCGGGCAGTCCCTGGTAGGTGCCGAGGACCGCGGCTTTCGAGGCACTCGTGATATCTCCGGAAAATCGCAAAACGATGATCGGCTCTCCGTCGGGACCGGTCACTTCCGCCACTTTTACGTTTGTCGTTTTGTCCTGCATCTACTTGGTCTTCTGCTCCGTCAAATAAATCACCAGCCGCGTGCAGCCCCCGTCTTGCTCCGAACTGCTCCACTCCGCTTCATCCACCAGCGCCTGAATAAGGAACATCCCCATACCGCGCGGACTCTCTTCGCCCGTCATCTTCTTATCGATATCGGGAGCCGCAATGTCCTCGTGCGCTCCCGTACCCCGGTCGCAAACTTTGATTTCGAGCGAATCGTCGCTCATTGAGAGAACCACTTCCACCTTCAGCGTTTCGACCAGCTTGTTGCCATGCTCCATCGAGTTGATGCAGGCTTCCGCAACCGCCGTTTTAAGATCTTCAATGCGGTCATCGGAGAAGCCCATCAGCCTGGCCACGCTTGCGGCGGTGGTCATCGCCACTTTCTCGTAGCCCAAGCGCGATGGAAGACTCAGTTCTATTGAACTCGAAGGATTGGTCATTGCCGTATCAACACGAGGGCCGTCATGTCGTCCCGCTGTTCGCGTTCCGTTGTAAATGCTTCAAGTGTATGCCAGATGTGGTCTAGAATGGTTTCCCCGTCCGGAGTGCCGCAGCCGCGGAATGTCTCGGTCAAACGATCAATGCCGAATTCGTCCTCCCCACGGAAGACCTCCGTCAGGCCATCGGTGTAGGCGAGAAGACGGGCTCCCGGTTGCAAGTCATGGCGCTCCGCTTGATACTGCGCGAACGGCAATAGTCCGATAGGCGTCCCGCTCGCTTCGAGCAAAACCGGACTCTTGTTCTTGCCCGGGCAGAGCAAGCCCGCGTTATGCCCCGCGTTCACGACTTCCAGCGTGTGCGTCTTGGGATCGAGACTTAGCAGCAGCGCCGTAACGTAGCGGCGGCGCGCTTCCTGGCCTTCACTGAAATGAAGTGCGTTCAATTGCGTGGCGATTTGAACCAACGGAACACCGCTCAAAGCCATAGCTCGAAAAGCGGCGCGGAATGAACTTGCGATCATGGCGGAGGCCAGTCCCTTGCCTGCCACATCGGCCACAATCATGATCTGTTCACCGGACGGCAGCAGACACGAAATCGAGATAATCGCCGCCCACTTCGTAACACGACACAGAGCGCAGGCCTGTTTTGTAACCGGGAATTTCCTGCACCGTTTGCGGCAGCAAGCTTCGTTGAATCGCCCGGGCGCTTGCCAGGTCTTGCTCGACGCGCTGCAGATGAATGATGCGCTCGTGATGCCGGGCGTTTTCGATAGCTACCGCCGTCTGTATAGCGAGGCTCTCCAGAAAATCCGACTCTTCGAGCGTCAGTTGGAAGCCTTCGCGCGGTATCACCACCAGTTCTGTGATCGTTGCGCCCGATTTGTCCAGAAGTGGAAATCGCGTACTGCCCCGGCTCAGATCGGAGTTGTCCGGGTACAACAGAAAACGAGGCGGAATGTTGCCTTCAGAGAACGGGAAAGCGGTGAAAAACGCGCCATCCATTTCGAGTTCTCTAACTATGATTTCGAGCGATGCCCGCAGGACTTCGTCGAGTTGTATGGTCGCGTGAATGCGGCGGCTTGCTTCGAGCAGCGCCTGCAATCGCGCAACTTGCTGCTGGAGCTCCAGCGTCTGATCACTTGCCGCGTAGTCACTCATCGTCGTGATTGCACCTATGGTACCCTGCTACACGCTCTATGCGATGGACCTTCTTAGTATGTGCTGTCCTATTACTCGGCCTTAGTTCTCCCGCGCAGACATTCGACGCAAGCCATCTGGGGGACTCGATCGATCTTTCCGGAAACTGGCGCTTCCATACGGGTGACGACGTGCGGTGGGCGCAGCCGAATTTCGACGATTCGAAATGGCAGACCGTATCGACCAAAAAGTCGTGGAGCGAGCAAGGGATCGGCCACGTCCAGGGCTTCTTTTGGTACCGGCTGCGGGTCAAGCTGCCATTGAATCACGAACCTCTGAACCTGTTCTTCAACTACTCAGGGCTCACCTATGAAGTCTATGCAAATGGCCAATCCATCGGACGATATGGGGACGTTTCCGCCCAATGAAAAGGCCTTTAGAGGTCTACCGCGTCAGTTCGCTATTCCGGCTGCGGCGGTCCCCGGCGATTCTTTGGTGATTGCCGTTCGATTTTGGTTGTTGCCGCTGCTTTCGACTGTGAAAGGCGGTGTGCGGAGCCCCTTTGCCCGCGAGCGCGGGATTGGTGCTTGGAACGAAGCGGTCGATAGAGCGATGAGTACGGCGTGTGGCAGAGCAACGTTCTTTACGGATGGCTGCCCGACTTCAGTGTAAGATTCCTGGCCGTGTTTCTGGCTATCGGACTGCTCATTCTGTACCGTCTGCAGCCCGGCCACAACGAATATCTCTGGATTGCCTGCTACTTCGTAACGATGACGGCATGGACGATCGCTCGAAGATATCGCAACTATTCAGCCTCGTGACCTGGCAAGCGGCGGATACCGCCAATCTCTTGCTGACGAACGTGGCTCAGTTCTTTATGCTGCAGTTCGTCTTCTCGTTTCTGCGCCTGCGAATGCCGAGCTTGATCCGGGTGTACCAGTTCTCGCTGTTACTGCAGGTTGGAACCCTCTCAATCTTCTACAGGGGAGAGACTTTCGCAGGGCGTGATCAACGTTTTGCTTTATACGTGGATGGTTCCCTACTTCCTGGGCGTTCCCCTTCTCGTGTTGTGGAGATACATCCGGGGCCACAAAGAAGCCGGTCTTATTGCAATTCCCCTTTTCCTGGTCAATCTGAACGACATTCTAGGCGCATTCCGATGGCTGTTCTATTACCTGGGCTGGCGCTCCACGCCGGATGAATGGATTCCAGAGATGCACATCGGAGTGATACCGGTTTGGATTGGACAAATCGAGGGGCTGTTGGTGGTTCTGAGCATCGCGGCTTTGCTGATGTATCGCTTCCATCGAACCAGTCAGGAAGAGGCGCGCGCAATTTCTGAACTGGAGGCGGCCGGGAGCGTACAATCCCTGATGCTTCCTCAGCAAGAGCAGAAAACACCCGGCTTTATCGTTCAGAGCGCCTATATTCCGGCGCAGCAAGTGGGCGGCGATTTCTTTCAACTATTCCCCGATCGGGACGGTTCGCTACTGGTGGTCATCGGCGACGTCAGCGGTAAAGGCGTAAAAGCTGCCATGCTTGTGAGTCTCATCGTGGGACTACTGCAAAAAACGGCCGGGCAGACGAGACAGCCCCTTCAGGTATTGCTGGACCTGAATCGCGAGCTTGTCAATCACATGCAGGGCCGGTTTGCTACTTGCTGCTGCGCTCTGCTGTCCGCCGACGGTTCGATGCTGATTGCGAATGCGGGCCACCTCTCGCCCTACTGCGATGGCCGGGAGATCGACGTGCCAGGTGGATTGCCTTTGGGCTTGTCTCCTGACGCGAGTTATGAGCAGGTTCGGGTGGATGTAGAGCCGGGCGCGCGTTTAGTGTTTCTCTCGGACGGTGTGGTAGAGGCGCGCAATAAATCCGGTGAACTATACGGGTTCGAAAGAGCCAGGATCGTCAGCACGCAACCGGCTTCGGAGATTGCCCGGACGGCTCAAACCTTCGGCCAGGAAGACGACATTACGGTGCTTGGGATTGAGCGTCAACCGGTCGTATCGTTTGCCTGATTGCGCTGCTCTTCGCTGAGCTCACGAGACGCCGCGTCGAACAATTAGCTGTTGCGTGCTGCGTCTCTACACGGACAGTTGTTACTGCGCGGTCCTCAGTGACTGCCATTTCCTTCTCCTTTTTTTTTTTTTATCCTTCCTCCGACTTTGACCGGCGATTATTCCGGCCCGGCGGCTCTAGGCCATGTAGGATGGTTTAGGTCCGTCGTCAGCATCAAGCGTATGGCCGGAGAGCTGGAAATGTCCTTCGCGCATTCGTATAAAATTCGGAAACATTTCTGATGGCTTTATGCAACCAGAGGTATTGGAGTTCTTAGATTTCGGACCCTACCGGATTGACCGGGAGCAACGGCTTCTAACCAGGGGCAGTACCATCGTTCCGCTCGCGCCCAAGATCTTTGACCTGCTTCTTGCGCTCGCGGAAAGTGGCGGCCGAATCCTCGAAAAAGAGAGTCTCCTAAACAAGCTGTGGCCCGGCACCTTTGTGGAGGAGGGCAGTTTAACGCGGAATATCTCCACCTTGCGAAAAGTTCTGGGTGGGGGGCCTGACGATCAGAAGTACATCGCAACGATCCCCAAACGGGGTTACCGGTTCGTGGCTGAGGTGAATAGCGGGAGCGGCCAGCAGTCAGTTGAACGCAGCACGTTGATCTCTGTGAAGCCGCTTGAAAATGTCTCCGGCGATGAATCGCAAGACCACTTCGCCGAGATTCTGACCGAGGCGTTGATCACCGAACTTGCTCGAATCCGAAAACTTAAGGTCATTTCCGCTCCGGTCGTGACGGATCGCGTGCCATCTGGACATGCTTGTCGGGGGAACGGTAATGCGGATGGGCAACCGCGTTCGGATCACGCTGGCGTTGGTCCACCCGAAGACTCAATCCGAGCTGTGGTCGCAACGCTACGAGCGTGATTTGGGCGAGATCCTCGCGCTTCAGAAGGAAGCCGCCTGTGCAATTGCAGAAGGTATCCGCGCCGATCTGAGTCCGCGGGAACAGGTTCGACTCACGGCCGCACCCCTGGTAAAACCGGAAGCTTACGATTGCTACTTGCGTGGACGCTTCTATGCGCAACGCCAGAATCAGGATGACAACGGAACGGCCATACTGGCTTTGGAACGTGCTGTCGAAATCGATCCGGCCTTCGCCTCCGCCTATGCGGAGTTGGCACAGACCTACACTTGGAAGCTGTTTCTGTTTGCACCTCATGAAAGGCAGTGGGAAGAAAAGGCTTTTGTGGCGGTCGAGAAGGCACTCGCGTTAAACCCGGAATTGGCCGTCGCGCACCTCGCCCGAGGCCGCCTGCTTTGGACGCCCGCTAACCACTTTCCGCATGCCAAAGCGATTCGTGAGTATCGCCAGGCGCTGGCATTGAACCCGAGTCTGGATGAGGCACGAAATCAACTGGCGCTCGTGTATTGCCACGTCGGTTACTTTGACGAGGCTTTGAGAGAAGCGCGCGAGGCCTCCTTGACGAACCCTCATAACAACCTGGCCGTTTACCGGACGGCGGAGACCCTTGCGTTCCAAGGCAAGCATGAACAAGCTCTATCGATTTTGCGGAGCATTCCTCGGGACGTCAATCCCGTGCTGATCGGATATCAAACCGCGTGGGTTCTGTTCAATCTTGGAAGACACGAAGAGGCTTCCGCATTGGTTGACCAGTTATCACATGAGTATCCCGGGGATGATGGCGCTCTCTATGTCAGCCTACAGGCGGTGTTGGCAGCCTCAGCGGGCAACCAGAGTGAGGCGGAAAACAAGATTGCGTTGGCCGTTGAGAAGGGAAAGGGCTTTGGTCATTTCCATCACGCGGCCTATCACATTGCCGTCGCGTTTGCTCTTATGAATAGGATTGAGCAAGCAGTGAAGTGGCTGGATTTTGCCGCTCTGGACGGGTTCCCCTGTTACCCGCTATTCGATAGCGATCCAAATTTGGCCAACCTTCGACAAGACGGCCGCTTCATTAAGTTCATGGCGGCTTTGCGAGAGCAATGGACTCAGTTTCAAGATCTCTGACTATCAACTCCCAAACCGAGCACCGAAGCGTGAGCGAGGTCGGGACTGACAAGACGCGAAAGCGAATTACCGTGGAGTCCACTGTCCCCAGACACCGCCTCGGCTGCGGCGGCGACCGAGTCTGTCGTAGATAAATTTAGCGTGACGGCAGACTCGGCTCCTTGACTCCATCTGTTCGAACGGTTGTTCTTTGCGGTATTCAGTTTTCCTTATACGTTGTCGTTACTCCACGGAGAGGGTCTCCTTCGCCGCCTCCCCAACCCCCAAAACCGCCCCCATCACTGCCGCCGTCTCCATCGCTGCCGCTGCCTCCGCTGCCTCCGTCAGCGCCGCTGCCAGAGCTATCATCTGTATCGGCCTGACTACCACTGCCGGTGCCTGCGGATGACGAATCGTCACGCTCTCCCTAATATCCCATGTCCGCCAGCAGTGGCGGCGACCACGCAGCCAGCATCAGCGATCGGATTTAGGCCAAGCTTCAACGGCAGAGAGGCCACAACGCAATCGATACCAACGTCGGCCGCTATGAGCCATGGATTTGAGTCCGACCGGAGACTAGACCGCTCTTGTATTCCTTGTCGCTGGGTTGGCACCGATGGAGCTACACGTGTTCGACGCCTTGAACCTGTTTCAGCTCATTGGCAATCTCACCGAATGCCGACCGTTGCGCGGGCGTGAAGGGCAAAGGATTAGGACCAGATCCCATCTGTGTAACGGCCACGGCTGTTATCTTCTTCGCGCTATCAACGAGAGCGTGCAGCCTGAATCCAATCATTGTTTCTTGCTTTGCATTCAACTCCTCCAGCAGTATGTCTCCGTTGACTTGCGATATACGAATGGCAGCAATTCCAGCTGCTTTACTGGCGGAAAGCGCAGTCGGAAAGACTTTGCTCAATGTGGGCGCGGACGACGCGGCAGTTGCGGTGGTGATTGGTGCACCATGTGTTGCCATTTCTTCTCTCCTTGTAAGTTCTCTTATTGATCGTGAATTGTTTCGCGATTCGGGAGCCCATACGTAATCCAGGTTCGCGATTGCAAGTTCAAAAAACGCCCCGGACATGCCGCCGCTGCTTAACCGCTGGCCTGAGCGCTAGTCTCCACTCGACCTCGCGGCAGAGGCCTGCTGTACAGCTACTCTGATTCCGTCCGGCAGTATCTCCACAGACGAGTAGGAACCGCGATCCACCTGTTCTTCATAAGTGACAGCGACAGTTCTCGCTAAATCGCTATGCATAGATCCCCCAGGCTCCGTCGCAATCTTGTCGAGAACGAGGGTTCCTGTCTTACCATGCCCTTGGTGTCTCTTCAAGGTAAAGGTCTCGCCACCTACCGAAGTGCACTCACCGTTGACGTTCAGACGCCCCTCTAATCCTGAGGAAGGGGTGTAAAACGCAGTCCAGCTATCTGACATTGTTATCCTCCTGTACCTGACGCCGGCCCGCGTTCGGTTCGAGCTCGGCATTGAAGAAGTACCTGCTTTGATTACGTCTTCAACTAGGGCAAGAATAAGCCAGGGGCGGCACTAATGTCCTTCGCTAATTCGGATAAAATCCGGATGAACTTCTGATGCCGGGAGTGGGCCGGAACTGCCGGAGCCTATCCAAAACTCCGAACCTCTGAACCGCGCGTGTAAGCAAGCGGTGCTTGGCTCGAAACCCGAATGGCTTCGTTCCTCATCGATTTACAAACGCGATATTGGCCTTTACAAAACGCGTGCTTCGAGACTAGGCCCACGCCCGTGAATCTTGTCAGGATTGTTCACCGAGTAAATCGCCGTAATGCGATCGTCTTCGATAGAAACGGAGGCGACAGAGACGAGTTGTCCGTCGCGAAACGTCAGCACACCCGGGCCGGAATTTACCGGAGCCGAACGTATTTCGAATACGTCGCCATTTTTGCGCAGCACTCCCAGAAAGAACCGCGTGATGCGATCGGCCCCATACACAGGCCTAAGGGCGGAACGCACTTTGCCACCCCCATCCGCCACCAGCACAGCGTCCTGCGCGATGATCCCGAGCAACTCTTTCTCATTGCCAGATGCCAGCGCGTTGATGAAGCGAGCCACAATGGACTCCGCAATTGTCCGAGGGACAGGAGGGGCGTCGTTCGCGCGGTTGAGTGCGGCACGGGCACGCACCATTAACTGGCGGCAGGCGGCTTCCGATTTCCCCGCGATTTCGGCGATCGATTGATAGGGATGTTCGAACACTTCGCGCAGCACGAACACGACGCGCTGTTCCGGCTCTAGTTTTTCGAGAAGATACAAGAGGCCGACAGATAGGCGCGACCGCGTGATCGCATCCTGCTCTGGAGTAGGGGCTCCGAAGACAGGCTCCGGAAGCCATTCGCCAGGATACACCTCCCGCCGATGTTGTGCCGAACGAAGTTTATCGATGGACAGCCGGGTCACGGTCGTGGTTAACCAGGCCTCTACATTCTGAATGGATGCGCGGTCCGACTGCTCCAGACGCAGGAGAGCTTCCTGAACAATATCTTCGCCATCAACCAGACTTCCTAGATAGCCGTACGCGAGAGACACCAGGCGCTTGCGTTGGGAAGGCGAAGTAGCGTCGCGGTCCATCACAAAACGTTACACCACCGCACTGACGAGACGTATGCCGGTCGGCGGTAGTTCTTCCTGCGCGAGATCCACTACCTGGTTAAAGCCGAGTCCACGGAGCAACGCCGCCAGAGCGCGCGGTTGAATCAAATATTTGACGCTTCCAGGCAGCGAGATGCGGCTTGCAAGCGCGTCAAGAGCGGTGTGAGTCAGAGACTCAAGAGACGTTCGCTCGACTGCATAATCAAACACCACCGCACTTCCTTTAGGCAGAGACGCGATAAACGAAAGAGCGGCGATGATGGCGTCAACGGTGCGAAACCCCGCTCCACCGATCCAGACGAACAGACTTGCTTTCAGTTTGTCGAAGTCCGATTCTTCAAGGGCCGCCGCCAGCGCTTCGGATGCGAATTGCGCCGGAGCAAACACCTGCAAGTTTTGCTCTGGAGAGCTTTCGAGAGCTTCGGGTAACGCCGACCGCGAACCTAGTACGACGCACTGGCGTACGCCCCTCGCCGTGGCAGCCGCTAGCTCTGTCTTGATGAAATCTATCGGACTCATGCCTGTGCCCCCGCTTCCGTGTTTGGCGCTTCTACGTTTTGACGACGGCCGCAACCGTGACGCATTCCCTGTTTGAATTTTTCGCGCTCTTCCGGCGTCATCGTTTCCCAACGTTCCATCATGCGGCGACGCCAATGCGGGCCGCCGCCTCTATGCGGGCGAAAACCGCCGAACAGGATTTTGCTGAGCACCAGAAGCCCCAGCGCCTGCCAGAAGCTGATCGCTCGAACGGCAAAGATGCCTGGCATTAAGATGTTCCACAGACTCATCACAACGAAACTGGCGACGGCCACAACTACGACCGCGAACAACGCGATTTTCAATACTTTCAAAACACGATATCTCTTCATCCCGTACTCCTCAATCGTTTCCAAACTCGTTATAGATGGCTTGCAATCTACGCCGCAACCGCAGAACCGCGTACCGTTTCCGGGACAGCAACGTGTTAACGCTCAGGCCCATTGCTTCACTCAGTTCCCTGAAACTTCGGCCTTCAATTTCGTGCGCCACAAACACATCGCGTTGGTCTTCCGGCAACTCTTCAAGCGCGGCATCCAGTTCTTCCAACAAAACGCTTCGCGCGTAAGCCGCTTCGGGCCCCGCATCCGGCGAGGGCAGCAACTCTTCCCATTCGCGCGCCTCGCCATCTTCAGCCGCAAACATAGAATCGTTCCCTAAGATGGCCGGGCGCTTACTCCGGAACAGATCGACGATCCTATTGCGCGCCACACGAAACAGCCAAGCGCCCACTTGCTCCACCGGTTTCATCAGCCGGTAAGCATCTACGAGTTCATAGAAGACTTCCTGGAAAATGTCTTCCGCATCGCCGTCGTCAGGGACGCGCCTACGAATGAATTGCCGCAGCCGAGCCTGTTCCCGCGCAATAGTTTCCGAGATCCGGCGGTTCTGCTCACTGGTCACTCCGTCGGGGCTCAGCACTTCTTCCATCCACCCATGTAGACGGACGCGCGGCTGAAATATTGTGGCCGCCGGGAAAATACTTTCAAACTGACATGATGAAGCAATGGATATCGCAGGCTGGGACGAACGGTATGGCTCCGGTACGGGCGGAGCGGAAGATGCGCCCACAGCACTGCTGGTCGAGATCGCAGAGAAACTTGCTCCCGGGACGGCCATCGATCTCGCATGTGGGGCTGGCCGCAATGCACTGTACTTAGCGCAGCAAGGGTGGGCGGTAACGGCTGTGGACGGGTCTGAAAAAGCGATCGAACTGGTACGGCTACGCTCCGCAGCGCGTGGTCTTCAGGTGGATACGAAAGTCGCCGATCTGACAGACTCCACTTTCAGAATGCCGCCGGACGCGTATGACCTTATCTTGATTGCCTACTATCTGCAACGCGATCTGTTTGCCAAAGTAAAAGAGGCCGTGCGGCCGGGCGGCGTGGTTGTGGCGATCGTGCATACGCCGGAGCCGGGAGAAAAATGGAGCGAGAAGCGGGCCGCCCCTGGTGAGTTGCGGACGTTCTTCGATGGCTGGGAAATTCTATGGGAATACGAAGGGCCGTCGCGCGATCCAGCACATCGCCGGCCGGTTGCCGAGATCGCCGCGCGGCGAGTTGTACAGCACGCACTCTGAATCTCACTCGATTTGGACGCCCCCCGACTCGGCATAAATCTTGACCAACGGTCCGCCATTGCGAATCTTGCCCTCTACATGATGCTTCGAATAGGCGCTGTTGACAGTCATCTGCGGAACAGAGATACGGCCGCTCTCCGTCTGGACGCTGATGTCGTAGCCGGCGCCTGATGCCAGGTTCACTGTTACGCCTCCGGACTCGGCTTTTGCAAGAATCGCAGCAGCCTTGGTCTGAGCGAGCCGAATGCCGCCCGACTGCGTCTCCGCGTCGATTGCACCGGCCACCTGCATCGCCTCAATCCCGCCAGATTCGGCGCGAGCGAAGACCGGCCCGTTAACGTTGCCAATATGAATTCCGCCGGATTCAGCCGCCGCATGTACATCGGCTTCGATGTCGTGGACTTCGATTCCTCCCGACTCCGTCTTGCAATCCACCGGGCCACGCACGCCTTGCACGCGAATTCCCCCCGACTCGGCGAGCGCGCGAACTTGAGTTTCCGGCGGCGTCTGAATCTCAAAGCGCATGGAAATGCCCTTCAGCAGATTAGGGTCTCGCACATATCCGATCCGGACTCGATTCCCATTCTGCTCGACAGGTGGATTACGTTCCAGTTCCCGCATGCGCGCCTCGACGTTATCCGAACCAAACCATCCGTGCTCGGCTTTGAGAATCGCATGGATATGCACGGACCCAGACGAACCGCGAGTCACCGCGAGGCCTCCCGACTCCGTTTTGACGTCGAGATTCACCGGGCCGGAAACGGTGAGAGTCTTGTCGAACGATCCGTCCTCCGTCCCCGCAGCCACCAACCCGGTGGCCATCGTAAGAGAGAAGAGAATTAGAGAAATAGACTTCATCGAGAGGCTCCTTTCAATGCTTGTTACGAGTACGCAAACTGGCGCGCAATGTTCCGCTTATTCCGCGGTCATTCATATCGCAATGCCACCATCGGATCGACGCGAGTAGCACGCAAAGCCGGCACTAAACTCGCGATGATGGCCACCACGACCAAGCACGAGAGCCGCCAACGTGAATGAAACTGGATCGCGCGGGCTCACTTCAAAAAGCAGACTCGTCAGCAGTTGGCTCAAAGCGAGGGAGCCAACTACCCCAATGAGCAAACCTATGAGCGTCAGGCCGAGGCCTTGCCTGATCACCAGTTCCAAAAGATTCCACGACGATGCGCCCAGCGCGGCTCGTAGCCCCAGTTCGTGCGTCCGCTGCCGGACCGTGTATGAGATCACTCCGAAGAGGCCGATAGCGGCGAGTAGAAGAGCGGTTGCCGCGAACGCCACCAGCAGATAAGTTCGCAAACGATTTCCGCCCAATGACTCGGATTTGATTTGCTCCAATGTTTTGAAGTCCGTCAGCGCCTGATTCTTATTCACTTCCCAAACGGCTCGCTCAATGGACTTCACCAGGAGATTGGGGTTTAGACTTCCCCTAACGACCAAACCCGCGCCCACGGTTGGACTCTGCTCCATCGGGACGTAGACGCCCGGACTCGAATCGTCCAGGTCTCCTACTTTTTCATCGGCCACTACGCCCACAATCTGCCAAGGCACGTCCGCTCCGAGTGCGTGCTTTGCCGGAACGATCTTTTGGATCAAGATGCGCTTGCCGATCGGGTCTTCGTTCTTAAAAAACTTCTTCGCCATGGTCTCATTGATCACCGTCACGGGCGCCGCCGCTTGCGTGTCGGTTTCTGAAAGCCCGCGGCCCTTGTGAAGCCGCATTCCCAACGAACGGAAGTACGAAGAACTCACCATTTTGAAAAAACACCCTGGCCGGTTCGATATGTCGGTGACAGGTTTGCCCGCGATCTGAAAGGGCATGCCGTATCCCCAACCAGTCATGGGCAGCGCTGAACTTGTAGCCGCGTCGCGCACGCCGGGAAGCGCCTGTACCTTGTCTAGAATTTGCCGGTAGTACTCCGTGATCTGGGCCGCTTGGGTGTATTGCTTGTCATCCATGGGGAGCCACGCGGTGATTACGTTCGTCGCGTCAAATCCGGTATCGACGTCTTGCAATTGGTAGAAACTGCGGATCAAGAGACCGGCGCTCGATAGCAGAATAAAGGCGAGCGCCACTTCGCTGATAATGAGCAGGCTGCGAAGCCTTACTCCCGCGGCGCTGGCCGTACTCGACCGGCCTCCTTCTTTCAACGACTCCGCGGCGTCTACTTTTGTCGCTTGAAGCGCGGGCGCAATACCAAAAAGGATGCCCGTCACGACGACGAGAGCCATCATAAAAAACAGAGCGCGAATGTCCAGCGACACGGCCGCTTCGGCGGGCAAATAAAAGGGCGGGAGTGAGAGCCGGAGGATGTGCAGCAGACCAATTGCAACCGCAACTCCCAGACAGCCGCCGAGGAAGGAGAGCAAAATGCTCTCGGTCAGGAACTGGCGCAACAACTGCCAGGGTTTCGCTCCGATAGCGGTCCGTACCGCGACCTCCCGCTCGCGGGTAGAGGCGCGCACCAACAGAAGGTTCGCCAGGTTGACACAGGCGATTAATAGTACGGCTCCCACCGCGGCCAGCAGTATCCAAAGCGAACTGCGAAGATGGCTGTCTACCACTTGATCCTGAAAGCGCTCCAGCTTGACGCCCCAGCCTTTGTTCGATTCCGGGTACGCTCGCGCGATGCGTGATCCAATTCCAGACATCTGCTGTTGCGCGGCCGCCAGACTGGTGCCGGGCTTCAAACGCGCCCATACCCGCATCCAATGAAAATCACGCGTCATGTCTTGCGGCTGAAAAGCCAACGGCGTCCAAATGTCCTGCCATCCGCGGTCGAAACGCGTTGCCGGCGGGAGTACGCCGATGACGTCGTAGGGGCGGTTGTCCAGAACGATCTTATGACCGACCAAACCGGGATTCGCGCCGAAGCGTTCCTGCCAGATCCGATGACTCAGAACTGCAACCTGATCTTTCCCGGGCTGATCCTCATCTGGCCGAAAGGTGCGTCCAAGAACGGGTTTGACACCAAAGATGTCGAAGTAAGCGGCAGATACACGCGAGCCGTGCAACTGCACTGGCTCTGGCCCACCGGATAGAGTAACGGCCCCGCCGGTCTCCGCCGCGATTGCCCGGAAAACGCTATTCTGATTTTTCCAATCGAGGAAATTCATCGTAGAGACGCCGTTCCGGTCGGAATCTGGCGGCTTTTCCCACACCTCCAGGATTTCTTCGGGATGAGGATAGGGCAGCGGTTTCAACATCACGCCATCCACAAAACTGAACATGGCGGTGCTCGCGCCGATGCCCAGAGCCAGCGTCAGCAGCGCAATGGCGGCGAAACCAGGACTGTTGCGGATCATCCGCATTGCGAAGCGGACATCGTTGAGTAGTTCGTCCATACGCGTTCAGATCAGAGACGTTTGGAACGAGCCGTTCGTTCGATTTTGTTTGTGGATTATAGGAAACGTTAGGTCGAGGATTGCATGCTGATTGCTCGCGTCGGACACGAGTCAACGGCTTCTTCGATCATCTCCAGATCGGCGGCAGTAGCCTCAAACGTGTATTCGGTTCCCTGTGAGACGCCGCTCGCATCGATCAGCTCGACGTAAGATTCCTGACCGATCTGAAATAGCTTCGGTTCGATGCCAACACAATTTGCGGCGAGGATACAGGCGGATGGGTCGATTTGTACGGTGACCTTCGGCATAGGTTTTTCTATCTTGGCACGAAGCTAATTGGCCGTGAGCACGCTCTTGTGTGTACTCGTCGCCGCTCTATTTCTAGCGAACCTTGTGATGCATCACTTTGTGACCATCTATCGCTGGGGTGTGAATCTCAGTTCGACTGTCGGCATTCGTATCGAAGGGTAAAATTTCCGTAGCCTGCCGATCTTCAGCCGTCAGGGGATATTGGTCTCGGGCAGCTTGCCTTGCTTCGTCTAAGCTATCGAACGTGCCCACCGTGACGGTTCCGCCGACGTTGTACAGGTCATTCACCACGTCACGTGGTACCCAGCTCAGAGTTATGGGTGTGGAGTGAATAATGAGCAAGCCAGCTTCTGTGGCGGCGATGAGATATCGGGCGGTCGGAAAGCTCATATCGCTCCGTGCGCCGTGGCGGCAGAGCGCTCCAGGGCGGCGCGGTTCCAATCCGCCAGTTTGGCTCCCGCTTCATATGAGCTTTGGAGAAATTCGAGGACAGCATCATCCGGCGAATTCGCTCGACGTACATCGTCGTACTTGAGGATGAATTCTTTAAGTTCATCGCTATAGAAAGCCTGAGCTGGGCGAACATGTTCCTTCTCAAATCCAACAGGTTGCGGCACAGCATAACAGTAGAAAGCTGGCGCTCCGAATCCGCCATTGCCGGGCCAGAAGCCAGCGCTGATGACCTCATGCGAGTAGGCCTCGCGCGTAATGGCGTCGGCGCCGGGGCGAGGAGGTGCGGGCCTGCCAGAGAATCGAGTCACAGCCAAATCGAAGCTGCCCCAAAAGAAATGTACCGGACTGGATTTGCCGATAAACCGCGCGCGAAAACGCTTGAATAGCGTATCGGCGCGCTGCAGTATACGCCAGAAGCGATTAACAGAATCCTTGTCATAGGAAGCGTGCTGCTGGTCTTCTGGAAAAGGAATCGGGTCGGCGATCTCAACGGGCTTCGGATTGATCTTTGCATCGATACCGAATGATCGAAGAAGCTTCAGATATTCCTCGTAAAATGCCGCGACCGACTGTGGCTGAAGGGGAATCGACTTTTCCTCGCCGGAAGTGTCGCGGACATGTAATTGGTGATCTACAAAGTCAAATTCAACATCGAATAGGACGTCGTGATAAGGGATGGACGAAGTCGATAAGCCGCGCGGAGTCACGTAGAGAGGCACATTCCACCAGTGATTCTCTAGCGGAGTAAATGCCAGACGTGTCTTGCCCACGATCTGCATCCACATGTGAAGGGTTGCGGCTGTGTCTTTCCACTCTTCCCAAGGCAGAGGCGGCCACAGCTCACCTGCAGAGGGATCTGCTTTCATCTGTTCTCCGGTCTGTGGCATGTTGCTCTATTTTGCCTCATGTTCGGCGGCCGCGTTCTGCGCATTCCATATTCGCTGAGAGGCATTACAAGCGGATGGATCGATTTGTACGGTGACCTTTGGAATAGGTTTTCAATCAGAGTACTACAGGCTTTGTTGGTTCAGACGCCTTGTCTCTCACCCGGGCAACGAAATCCTTAACGGAATAGATTTTGCGGTTGCTTCCGTTGTCTCCACAGATGTCTTGAATAATATGGGAACCGAGTCTCCTATAGCTTTCCAATTGCGCCTCGTCAAACCAGAGATCGGAAGTGGGCTGCTGCGGGAAAGAGCTGTTTTGTGATGCGTAATTCAGAACATCCCGGGGCTCGTCGCCAGTTAAAGACGTTTTGATATAAACGAGTTCACCCGCTGGAGCGTTGTCGTCAACGCACGAGTATTTGATTTCTCCGTAAGCGTAGTGTTGACCGGCGGCATTCCCCTTTTTGAAAATAGGAAACTCACCCTTGAACTCGATCTCGATACCAAAATCGACACGAATCTTGCGCACCGCGTTACCGAGATCCTCGAAGGAGTAATCCGGATCGGCGCTACCGTCGATAATCACAATCCGATGGCAGCGCCGAAGCACCATTTCGTAAAGCCCAAGGTTTTCGAAATGTCCGCCGTCGGACAGGTAGACCCAGCGATTCCTGTCGGTCGTTCTTCCAAATGCCTCATCTATAAACGAGGTCAGGGCGAACTCAGGAGCGGAAGCTGCCCAGAAACCTTTCCCGTGCTTCCCCGGATTTGCAAGCCAAGCGCCTAGACGGGCATTGAAAAGAGTCATGACAATCGTTAGCAAAGGCGAGGAATGATATCCCATGTTGGGGCTTGCGGCGGCACCGGAGATAGTAAGAGCGGAGCCAAGAGATAGGCCTGAAAATCCGCCAACTGGATCGCTCGGGCCTTTCGAATAGGATTCCGTATCCACATAGCCGACCCGCATACTTCCGCAGTGGAGCGGCGTAGCGGTAAAGGATTCGGCTTTCCGTTGCTGCCAGGCGAGGTTGTCGCTCTTTACGAGATTCAGCGCCATGTTCACAACATGAAGCGGTTTCACGCTTTTCAGCTTTGACATTTTGATATTGTCTTCTTCATCAAAGCCGGTAAGCGGGCTCACGTGCCTGTTCTCGTGTGAGGCGCCCAGGAAAGTCCGGATCAGGCGCAGCCGGTACATGCCATTGAGGGAAAACTTATTTGCATTGACGCCAAAGGAGGCAATCACCGAGACAGCGGCCAAGAGAACCCCAAGCAGGATCTCTGTCACAACCGCGTCCGTCGATTGCAGCGGTTCCCAATGTGTTCTCAGTAAGTCACTGAGCCGCGAATTCACTAGGGCAAGCGTTAAAACCAGCAGCACCAGAAATGCGGGCAGAATCAGCTTGACGGCATAACCGCGCAGTCTGGCTGGAATCGAGGGCGGCCCGGTTTGTGCTTGCGGCTCATCGGTGCGGCCCGATTTAGTCTTTCCGCTGAAGCCGAGCATGCTCAGAATAGCTCCGAACAGCGTCGTGGCTCCAGTTAGCTTCAGCAGAGCGTGCTCAGAGTTTGCCACCAGCGAGTCCGCATACAGAACCAATCCCATTCCGGCAATCCACGCAGCCATTAGCATGGTGAACCAGGCGGCACCGCTGGCCCACCATTCGCGATCCTCATCTTCGGTCATCTTGCTGGTAAGGCCGACCAGCACGATTTGAAAAATTCCGTAGATGAAAATCAAGGCGGGCAATGCAAGCCAGCTATAGAGCCGGTGATCCCAGGAGGTGGGATCGGTGCCAATCTCAAACAGTAATCCGGTTCGATAAGAAAGCCAGCCACCAAAGGCAGCGCAAATCGTAAGGCACGCGATACCGAGCGCAATCCAGGAATAGCTCACGCCCTCGTGCCGTTCCTTTCTGCGCCGGATCGATAGGAAGGCTGCCGCAAGAGTGCCAGTCAATACCACGAGGATTGTGTACTCGATAACGTGGCGGGCGGGTATCGGAGTATTCCATCGCCAATAGAGCAAAGTGCAAGCGCCGGAGATGGCCTGGGCTCCGAGACAAAATGTCAGGAAATCCTTTTGACTCCAGTCCGCCTTACCCGCGCTCGGCAGATCGTTCACCATATAACAGCAGGCGCAGGCGCCGCTGAGAAAAGCCGCAATCAGGACGGTGTAGCCGATCCAAGGCGATACGCTCGGAATCTGCACAAGTGCATCGATTATGCGCGGGTATCGTGAGCACCGCGGCCAGCAACGGCAGAAGCACGAGCCAGTTGAGGACGATGTTACGCAAAATCGTCGTCCCCAAGGTCCACGTATCCGCGGAGGTGAAACCCAATCGTGGGTTCAGGAAGCTGGCGTACTCTCTTATGCGTGTAACCGGCAAGGGTTCCGGTTTGAGTTTGTCAATCGGCCGGCGAACAAGCTGCTTTATAACGTCTGCAGTCGATGTGCGGGCCGCCCAGCTAGTAAACCAGCCACCGGTGTACCCGCCGCCCGACACCGTTGACAAATAGTCGAAGTCGGCTAACAACGCGGGCTCTTCCTCAGGGGTCTGGTTCGGAGTCTCCTGAGGGTCTTTCCACGAGAACCGCGCGAGTTCCTGCAAAACGCCCAGGCTGAACATCGCACTCCGGACGCCGCCCCCAGAAAGGCAAAGAGCGCTGCGCTCTGCGTGGTGAAGGAGAGGGATTAGTATGGCTGGATCAGTAGGAACGGGATCGGTGGGAAGGATCGGGAACAGCGGGATCAGCCGGTTTCAACTGGCTCAAATGAGCGTGTTCCTGCGCCAAGACTTGCCAAACACTGAGCGAAATAACTGGCTCCGCATCAGTTGAACCTGGTTTGTTCATTTAGCGAAGTATATACGCATCGCTATTGAAAGCAGCCGTCGTGTCGCCTCGCGGCGAGGCGTAGGCGCCTATAACGCGTTCAGTAAATAGCGGTCGTCCTAAAAGTGTTTCGCCTCTGTTCCGGTAGTCTAATCCCTTACTGCTTGTCGTAGACTTCGGTTCCCGCAAAAGCTTTCCCGGCAGGGTCGGTCCCTTTTACGGTGGACCTCATCGTTTTGCCGTCTTCAGAAATAACCGAGTGACGCGAAAACACTTCTTTCCCACCCTTAACAAAGCTGAGATCGCTCACGTTAACACTCGGAAGATTAGAGTTAATGGCGTCCGCCGGAACTCCTTCCAGTATCGTTCCCGCGCCCCCTTTGGCCGGAAGGGTATATTTGGCAACGGCTGGTGTTCCGTCCTTGCTGGTACTCGCGACGTTTACTGTAACACCTGATCGCCATGTTGTTCAATGACGACAGTCGCACTTTTCATCGGCAACTTGCCGCGCGTGTACTTCGTCCGGGCGGTATCAAGTTTCCAGGTTCCCAGGAACGGCGTTTGTGAAGATTGCGCGAGTAGAGAGCCCGCGATTGCAAGAAGCGCGAAAAAAGAAATCAACTTCGACATGATTGTCTCCAGTGGCCAGACAGTATATCAGCAACCGGAATCCAAGCCGAGAGTCTGACAGAATGTCTCTCCTGCCGGGCATTGGTAACGGCCCACTCAATGCGTGCCAAGGCCGATTGTCCGAGAAAAGCAGCCAGCCCCCGCAAAAAGCAAAAACGGCGGCCTGTTTAGAAGCCGCCGCGAAGAGGTTAAGTTGCGAAACGAAGCTTAATCGCTCCGTTACTCAGTCTTATCGGTCCCAGTCTTCAATTTTTCGCGCTGTTCCTTAAGAATGGCTTTCCGGCTCAGCTTAATCTTGTTGCCTTCAAGCGCCAAGACCTTCACCAGAATCTGATCGCCTTCCTTCAATTCATCGCGAACGTTCTTGATCCGGCTCTCCGAAATCTCGCTGATGTGCAGCAAGCCATCGGTACCGGGGAAAATTTCGACAAATGCGCCAAACTCGGCGATACGCACGACTTTCCCGAGATACGTCTTGTTGACTTCCGCGACAGCCGCTATATCGTTGACCATCTGCATGGCCTTGCCAGCGGACACACCGTCGGACGCGAAGATGTTCACTGTCCCGTCGTCCGAAACATCGATCTTCACGCCGGTCTGCTCGATAATGCCGCGAATGACTTTACCGCCGGGTCCGATCAGTTCGCGGATCTTGTCGGTTGGGATCTTGATCGTGTAGATGCGCGGCGCATACTGAGATAGTTCAGTGCGCGGCGTCGCAAGCGTCGTGACCATCTTGCCAAGAATCTCAAGACGGCCGCGGCGCGCCTGATCGAGAGCTTCCTTCATGATGTTGGTCGTGACGTTCGGCACCTTGATGTCCATCTGCAGGGCGGTAATGCCGTCCTTGGTGCCCGCGACCTTGAAATCCATATCGCCGTAATGATCTTCCGCGCCGGCGATGTCGGTCAGAACCGCATAGCTGTCGCCTTCGAGCACCAAGCCCATGGCAATACCGGCAACCGGAGCGATCAGGGGAACACCGGCATCCATCAGCGACAATGTGCCGCCGCAGACGCTAGCCATCGAACTCGAACCGTTCGATTCAAGAATGTCGCTCACCACGCGGAGCGTATAGGGGAACTTCGTCTCATCCGGAATCATGGGCGCTAGAGCACGTTCCGCCAACGCGCCGTGGCCAATTTCGCGGCGTCCCGGTCCGCGCATGAAGCCCACTTCGCCGACGCTGAAGGGCGGGAAGTTGTAGTGCAGCATGAAGCGCTTGGATGTCTCGCTCAGATCGAACATCTCGATCCGCTGCTCGTCGTCCTTCGTACCGAGGGTGGTCGTGACCATCGCTTGAGTTTCGCCACGGGTAAAGATCGCGGAACCGTGAGTGCGTGGCAGCACGCCGACTTCGGACCAGATGGGACGAATTTGATCGAAGGCGCGGCCATCCGGACGGCGGCGTTCTTTCAACATCTCGTCGCGGAAGATGCGCTCTTTCAGGCTGTCAAAAACTTTGGCGGCTTCGGGCTGTTGCGTCTCGTCTGTGAACAAAGCAAGCGCTTTCGCTTTGGCTTCGTCGATGCGCGTATAGCTTTCAAGCTTCCCGTGTTTCTGTGTGTTCAGAGCGTCGGTTAAATCGGCGCGCACCGCCCCGGAGATCTTTGCGAGCATCTCTTCATTCGTGACTGGGGAGGTGAACGTGCGCTTGGTCTTACCGGCGAGCTTCATCAACTCACGGATGCCCTGGGCGACTTTCTTGCAGCACTCGTGACCGAACTCGATCGCCTTTAGAACTTCTTCTTCAGAAGCTTCATTCGCGCCCGCCTCGACCATCACGATGCCCTGCTCCGTGCCAGCGACGACAATGTTCAGTTTGGCGTCTTTGGTCTCGTCGTAGCTCGGGTTCGCGCGGTATTCTCCGTTCACAAGACCGACTCGCACTGCGGCGAGAACGTGGTGGAAAGGAATATCCGAAATCGCGAGAGCCGCGCCTGCGCCCATAATGGCCAGGACGCTTGGGTCGCGCTGGGGATCGGCGGACATCACCATCGCGATCACCTGAGTCTCGTGGCCGTAGCCTTCCGGGAACAAGGGGCGGATGGGCCGGTCGATCAGACGACTGGTCAAAACTTCCTTTTCGGAGAGGCGTCCTTCGCGCTTAATGAAACCGCCCGGAAATTTTCCGGCGGCGTAGGTGTACTCGCGGTAATCCACCGTGAGCGGAAAAAAGTTGGCTCCAACTTTCGGCTTCGCCGCGGAGCAGGCGGTTACAAGCACCACCGAATCTCCTGAACGGACAACAACAGACCCATCGGCCTGTTTAGCAATCTTACCGGTCTCAAGCGAGACCTTCGACCCAAATAGGTCTATTTCAACTGTATGCGACATTTATTTTCCCGATGCGTGATCCACATCTATCTTCTAATGCATGGCGCGAAGACAATCCGTTGACTTACGCGCGGACCAAGTCGGGATTAAGTGTGGACTTAGAGGTTCAAATGGAAGGATGAACCGCTTACCAAAGCGGTGTTACGCGGAATGCGTTGAGCAAACGGTACTGAAAGTCACCGGGCGCTCACCCGCGCCTACCTGAGAATCGTCTACTAGCGGCGAATGCCGAGACTCTGAATCAAAGTCTTGTAGCGCTCCGGACTGCGATCTTTCAAATATTTGAGCATGCGGCGACGCCGTGAAACCATCAACAACAGACCGCGTCGCGAATGGTGATCTTTCTTGTGAGTCTTAAAATGCTCAGTCAATTCCAAAATACGCCGACTCAGGAGAGCAACTTGGACCTCTGGCGAACCCGAATCCGACTTATGAATCCGGTACTTGCCGATTACTTGGGACTTCTCTTCAACCGCCAGGGCCATCTAGAAAACGATACTCCTCGTCTTTACCTAATCTCGATTTTTACTTCTTATAGCCTAACACATTACTGTGGCATAGCCGCGCCGTCCACTCCTATTCGAAGATGAACTTCGCCGCTATCGCCAGCCGTCACGTTTATCTCGCCCCACTTGGTCGCATTATCGCCGGTTTTCTTCACGGGCGATCTCACTTGAAAACTGAAGGTAGCCTCGCTATGCGGACCCACGGAAACCTTCGCCGGTGGCTGACGCCAATAGATCCAGCCTTGCGGCAATTTCACGGCGATAGGAACTGTAATCGCCTGATCGGTGGGATTGTCGAGCACCAGCGGCACGGTGAATGGGCTCTCATAATTGACCAGCGTTTCCGGCCCGACAAGCTGGGCCAGGTTCGTCAGCCCGTGAGCGGCCCAGAAGGTTCTATAAAACTGCCAGGGTCCTCCCAATTGAAAAGGCTTCGAAACCTGCGGCGGCAGAAAGCCCGGAGGCCGCTGATAGGCGATGGCTTCGGCTCTAACTCCTGCGAATACATCCGCAGTCGGGCTGGAGGGAACAAGCGATTTCCCGAAAATCAGATTTACCGGCTGTTCGAAGTAGTGCAAGTCGTTCTTCTGCAGCGATTCCCTCGCCATCTGCCCGGTGTCGCCTTGCGTCAGGTGGAAAGAGCATTCTTCGGCGGCCAATCGGGCATACGAAACTTTGCGCGATGGGGACTCGTCGGTGGAGGAATAAACGGGGCCTTTGCCCGCCAGAAAGTCCGTGTGTGAGGCATCCGTAAAGTAGTAAATCTTCTGAGCCTGCCAGGGGCGTAAGCCTTCCGCAAGATTGTTGATGTTGCTGCGATTGCGCGGTGTCGCCACCTGCTCGGAAAAGACCGCCGGGTCCGCCGCGAGGTCGAACGCTTCGGTCGCAATCACGCCCGCGGCCTGATGGTCTCCATGATTTTCTCCCGCGACGTAATCCGGCAGCCAGGTTGCTATCACAGAAGGACGCGTTAGCCGGACAATGCGGACCATTCGGCCCAACTGATCCGCGTGATCCCAGTTTTCGAGCGACCGCAGAACATCTTGACCGGCCGTGTCGCGTCCACCGAGGAACCAGACGTTCATAACGCCAAAATGCTCAAGCGCCCGCCGCGCTTCGATTTCACGTATATCGGCTAGAGCCTGCGACTGTTCCTGGCCTTCGGCGTTGCCGCCGGTTGCGCCATGGTTTCCAAACACGACCGCAACGCGCTTATGCTCGTCGAAGATAATGCGGGCCAGGTAAGCGCCAATTTCGGTCTCGTCGTCGGGATGAGCGACGACCACCAGCAGATCGGCCTTATAGCGTTCGTCGGGAGGCGGATTGGTTGAGCTCTGCGCTCTTAGAGTGAGGGCGAGAAGCAAAACGAGAAACGCTGCTTTGCTAAGTACGGTCAGATATTCGAACATGTCCAAGCAGCGCATTCTCGATGTAGCCCGGAAGAAGTTCGGGTTTGATTCTCTTCGGCCAGGACAGGAGGAAGCCATAGGTGCGTTGCTAAAAGGTAAGGACACGCTGGTTGTGATGCCGACTGGTTCGGGCAAATCAGCAATTTACCAGATTGCCGGTTTCATGCTGAAAGGCGCGACGGTCGTCATCTCTCCTTTGATCGCTTTGCAGAAGGATCAGGTGGACTCGATCGGCGACGATGCGGTCCTGATTAACTCCACTCAGCGCGTACGCGAAGCGCGTGAGGCCCTGGAGAAAATTGAAGGCGGCGAAGGCAAGTACATCTTCCTGGCCCCGGAGCAACTCCACAAACAGGAAACCATCGAAACGCTTGAGAACGCGGGCATTTCGCTGTTCGTGATCGACGAGGCCCACTGCATCAGCGAATGGGGCCACGACTTTCGTCCCGATTACATGCAACTCGGTCCAACGATCGAACGGCTGGGCCATCCCACCGTGCTTGCGATGACGGCAACGGCTTCGCCTGAGGTGCGCGAAGAGATTGTCCAGCGGCTTGGGATGCAGTCGCCGAAAATGTTCGTGCACGGGTTTGACCGGCCCAACATATCGCTGCGCGTAGACCGCTTTGAGAAGGAATCGCAGAAACTGGAGGCGCTGGTTCATCGCGTCAACTGGGCCGATAAGCCCGGGATCGTTTACGTGGCGACGCGCAAGAATGCCGAGGCCATCATGCACGCGCTGGAAGAAGAGGGTTGCAAGGCTCTCTTCTATCACGGCGGATTGAATGCATCGGAACGAACCGAAATTCAGGAACGGTTCATGTCCGGTAATGCCGACGTGATGGTTGCCACGAATGCATTCGGCATGGGTATCGATAAGGCGGATATACGTTTCGTCTACCACTACGATGTCAGCGATTCGCTCGATTCCTATTACCAGGAGATTGGGCGCGCGGGACGCGACGGCGAAAAAGCCGAGGCGGTTCTGTTCTTCCGTCAGGAAGACATGGGCATCCAGAAGTTTCACAGCGGCGAAGGGAAGTTGGAAGCGGAGCAGATCGAGAAAGTAGCCGATGTGATTGCAGAGCAGCAAGGGCCGGTCGAGCCGGAGGAGATTGCGGAACAGACGGACCTGTCGGACCGGAAATTAACCACTGTCATCAACAGGCTGGAAGATGTGGGCGCTTTGGAGATCCTGCCGGATGGCGCAGTGCAGTTGAATGAAGGAACCGATGTAAGTGAAGCGGCGGAAGCCGCGCTTGAACAACAGGATCGGCGCAAGGAGATGAAGGCGGAGCGTATCCGGCAGATGCAGGAGTATGCGGACACTAGCGCCTGCCGCCGCGAACATCTGCTGCGGTACTTCGGCGATGCCTTTACCGGCCCCTGCAATAACTGCGACAACTGCGAAGCGTGTTTGACCGCGGAGAGCGGCGGCATTCAAGTGGATCCGGACGTCGGGACGCGGCGGGAAGTGGCCTAGAAACAAAATCGATAATCCATGTTCGATGTTATTCTGAAAGCGCTCCCCCGCCCCGATCGTTTTCATGGATTTCCTTGCAGGTCTAAATCCGCAGCAACGCGAAGCTGTCGCGCATGTCGAAGGTCCGCTGCTGCTGCTGGCAGGCGCGGGAAGCGGCAAAACCCGTGTCATCACGCATCGCATTGCGCATCTGGTTGAAGCGCACCACATACCGGGACCGGCCATTCTTGCGGTGACATTTACCAACAAGGCATCGCAGGAGATGCGGGAACGCGTGGCAAATCTGCTGACGAACTCGGAGAAGGGACACTTGCCGGTCGTCTCGACGTTTCACTCCTTCTGCGTGCGGTTGTTGCGGCGCGACGGCGGCACGCTCGCGGAGATTCGCCCGGGCTTTACGCGTCAGTTCACGATCTATGACGATGACGACCAGGTATCGCTTCTCAGGTCCATTTACAAGGCGCTTGGACTCGATGAGAAGTTCATGCAGTACCGGGCCGTGCTCTCGCGCATCAGTCATGCCAAGAGCCATCATGAGACGCCGCTCGACTGGTATAAGGCGGCAACCGATCCAAAGCTGACGCGGTTAGCCAAAATCTACGAGCAGTATCAAGAGCGGTTGCTGCAGGCGAATGCGCTTGACTTCGACGATTTGCTGCTCGAATCCGTGCGGCTGCTGAAGCACGATGAAGCGCTTCGAGCTTTGTATAACCGGCGCTACGAGTTCGTAATGATCGACGAGTATCAGGACACCAATCGCAGCCAATACGAACTGATGCGGTTGATGACCCAGGCGCGGCATAACGTCTGCGTGGTCGGCGATGAAGATCAGTCGATCTATGGTTGGCGCGGCGCGGACATCCGCAATATTCTGGATTTCGAGCGCGACTATCCGGATGCGGTGGTGATTCGGCTGGAGCAGAACTATCGCTCCACCAAGAACATCTTAGAGGCCGCCAGCGCGGTGGTCGCGAACAATAAAGAGCGCAAAGGCAAGTGGCTTTGGACGGACTCAGACCCTGGCACGAAGATCGGGTATTACGAAGCGCCCGACGGCGAGAACGAAGCGCTGTTCATTGCGGACACGATTGAGAAGCTGTTGGCGAAGGCGCCGGGCCAGCGCGTGGCGGTTCTCTATCGAACGAACTTTCAGTCGCGGCAGATCGAAGAAGCTCTGCGGCGTTATGGCCGTAAATATCTGGTGGTCGGCGGATTCAGCTTCTATCAGCGGGCGGAAGTAAGGAATCTGCTGTCGTATTTGAAAGCGCTATTGAGTCCACAGGATTCGATCAGCTTACTGCGCATCATCAATACTCCCGCGCGCGGCATTGGCAAGGGCACGATCGAGCAACTGGAACAGTATGCGCTGGAGCGCGGGATCGGCCTGTGGACTGCTCTGCCGCGGATGCTCGAAGAGAAGCTGTTTCCGGCGCGCGCGGAATCGGCGCTGAAGTCGTTCCTCAAGATGATGACGGAACTGGCCGGGAGCATCCAGGACAAGCCGGTTCACGAAGCACTCCGCGAGATCTTTGTCAGAAGCGGGTATGAGGCGATGTTGAAGGCGGATGTTTCGCCTGAATCGGAGTCTCGCGCGGGCAACCTGGAAGAACTGATCAATGCGGCGGCGGAAGCGGCCGAGCGCGGGGAAACTGCGGCGGAGTTTCTGGACCATGCGGCGCTGGTGGCGGATAGCGATGCGCTGGATGAGCAGGCGGCCGTGTCGCTGCTGACGATACACAATGCCAAGGGGCTGGAGTTTCCGACGGTGTTTCTTGCCGGGCTGGAAGAGGGGATTTTTCCGCATAGCCGGTCGCTGACGTCGGAAGCGGCGATGGAAGAAGAGCGGCGTCTCTGTTACGTCGGAATGACCCGCGCGGAGAAGCGGCTGTATGTGAGTTGGGCGAGGTACCGCAGGCGTTTTGGCGGCGGCCAGCCTGAAGCTTGTTTGCCTTCGCGGTTTTTGAACGAGGTCCCGCCGAGTCTGCGCGAGAAGCTGTCGCTCGTACAGCGAGCCGCATACCGAGGAAGTGGACCTGTATTCGGAGCAGCACGATGTTCGCGAGTCCGTAAAGCGCCAATTGTATACGGGCAAAACGTACAATTCGGTGGATAACATCGCGCAGTTTTTCGCCGAGCGTGGCATGCCGCCGCCTTCGGGATTGACGCGGCAGGCCCGCGCCCCCAGCAGCCGCCACGTACGCCGCCTCCCGTGGCAAAAGTCGCGCCAGTCCAACACCGGCCAAACCTGCTGGACCGCAACTCGTTCCTCCTCGCGACTGCGGCCCAAGGCCGGTCCAGCAGAGTTTTCTGAGGCGCAGCCGTTCCTGACACGCGCGGGCCGGTGGGGCGCCCGTACGGCGGTTAGGAAACCCGGTGGTTTTCGGGCTGGCGCTGTGGTGGAGCATCCGAAATATGGCCGTGGAACCATACTTCGCCGCGAAGGCGATGGCGATGATGCGAAACTAACTATAAGTTTCCCGGGTTACGGGTTGAAGAAGATTGTCGAAAAGTTTGCAGGTATAAAAGTCAAAGAATGAATACGAAGCACGTAGAAGACACAGATGAACGTAAGAAGCTGAAGCGCGCCGCGCGAAAGAAGGCCGCTCCCGTAGCGAAGCGTGCCGCCGGGGAGGCGCGTGGGTCCAACAAACGCAAGGTGAAGAAGATCGTTAAGGGTCAGCGGAAACGGTAGCGGAATAACCGGCTTCTAAGCCCGGCGTGCCCCGGTTTTCGCTTCTCTGATGCGGATGCCGGGGGTAGAGATCTGAAAGCCTACCCGGTCCATGGCCGTGCGGATGTATTGGTTTCGCATGAACCAGCGCCAGACGTTTCCGGTCAGCAGGTTCTCTATGCTGAGCAGCGATATACCGACGTCGATCCCGATCACGTCCTGGTTTACCCAGAGCTTCTTGTCCTGCCAGTTCGGGTTGAAGGCGTCGGTGAAGCCGTAGCGCTGGTAAATTTTTTCGCCGTACGTCTTGTGCATTTCAAGCAACACCGGCAGGCAGATCTCCTGCGAAAACATCAGCGAACCGGCGGCGGCGCAGGGCACCAGAGTTCCGTTAATCGGCCCCTCTTCCGGGGGGCCTCCCCATCCCACATAACCGGCCGGACTGTCTGACGCGGTGACGCCCCACATATCCGAACTGTAATCGCTGTACGTCGCCTTCAGACTGATGCAGAAGTCGCGGTGTGCATAAGTCGCGATCTTTGAATTTTCAAAATAGTTGAGGTAGGACGGGTCGCCGTCCATCTGGTGGCGGAAATCTACCCAGGCATGTGAAAACTGGTGCGTGAACAGAGGACCGCCGCTCACGAACTGCCATTCCTGGTATTTCACCTCCGGACGCAGCCAAGCGTACCAACTCTGTGGCGAAATCGCGTGGTGCGGCGAGCCGATCGCAAGCAAATAAAGCACGGAAGCTTCGCTGTAGGCGCTCCATTGCGGTTTGAGAAACCCGGACCCGGGCATCACGCCATGGGAAAGAATGCGCGGATCGCCGTCGAGCATCCAGGTGAAGTCCACGCGCTCGAAGATCTGGCGCGCGAGAGTCTGTATTTCACGGTCGGTCGAGAAGTAGCCTTGAGCCGGTCAGAACTCCGCAGAGAAAAAGGGCCGTGTCGATGCTCGAAATTTCGGAGTGCAGCCGCCGGGCTCCGGTAGTTGCGTCGAGGAAGTGGTAGAACCAGCCGTGATCGTGGAACGCGTGCCCCCAAAAGTAGCGCAACGTGGTGACAACGCGGGCGCGAGCCTGTTCTTTGGTGATCCAACCCCGGTTCGCGCCGATGCAAAAGGCGGTAAGACCGAAACCGGTTGCGGCGAGGCTTCCTACGTTGCGGCCGGACTGAGCCCCGTCCATGCCAGCGCGATCCATAATGATGCCCGTGGCGGGCCCGGTCTGCTCCCAGAAATAGGCAAAACAGCGTTTGGCGTAGTCTTCGAGGAAGTCGCGTTCTTCCGATTTGAGGGTGACGGGAGAGGTGGGGACCCGGGGTGCGGCCTGGATCTTGTGCGCCAGAGCCAATGCGCCCGCGGTGGAAAACAAAAACTCGCGCCGGGAGAAGCCCGCCTCTACATTTCACGTCCTCACGCACTTAACATCTCAAATTCTACTGCAACACAGTGGCCGTGGCCTGCCATAATTCTTAGACGCAAAATGAGCGTCACCACGTTGCGGTAAGGACCGCAAGGACACCTCGCCCGTTGTCAATCTCGATTCTCATGGTTGTCGTCGAGCTCACGCGGAAATTATTAGCTCGAAGATGACTCTGTACACGTAGGAGCCCTTTTCGAACCTTCGTTTTCCGGAACAGCATGCACCGTAGAAACGCGCTCCCGGTGCGTTAAACACGCGGCCGGGTGGAGCAAAACCGTCGCCGGTTCTCGATGTCTTCTATTTCGGCCCCCAACACCGTGTAGAGCTCGTCCCAATCTCGGGCCTTTTTCGCGGCGCGGTGCACGAGGATTGTTGCCAGCGGACCGATATAGCGGGCCAGTTCCGATGCGACACGCTCAATCTCTCCGACCGGAAAACGATTCGGGCTGGGCGTTGGCGTACTCGTAATCGGAAACCCGATTGTGCGCGTCTGTCCAAGCATCGCGCATACTACGGCGCCACATACCGGGTCGAAAGACTCTCCAGCATTCCAGCTACAGTATTGGATCAGATCGAGGTACGCGGCCATCTCATAGGGCAGCGCTTCTCCAAAGCCTATCCGCACTGGCAAGATGGTCAGACCTTTGCTCTTGGTCAGTTCGTAAGCTATCGCCACCTCGCGCCTTACCATATCGCTTTTCGCGGAACTCTCGGACAGCAGAACGATGAAGTACGCGGAGGCGCGGAGTTGAATGTCGATCTGTTCAACCCAGCGCTGGCCAACGCGTATCTTGGTATCGGCAAAGACGCGAAAGCCGCTCGATTCGACGGCGCTGCCCAGCTTCGCTGCAAGCTCCTTATCGGGGCTGGTATGTGCGTAGCTAATGAACGCCTGCTCTGAACGTTGCGATTCGGACACCCACGTCCTCTTGTAAACTGAATGTAACAGAAAACGATCGGGACTATCCGTCAAAGCGGACTCACTCGTCGCCGCTTTTCTGATCGCGCTGCTTCTGAGAGCGTGCGGAGGTCCACTTTGAGTGTTCCTGAGAGACAAGATCCTCTACCCGCTCGGCTAGCACCTCGTCGCGATTGTCAAGGACCTTGTAAGGACCCGCTGACGAGAGATAAAGGTACTTCTCGTGCTCCAGTCCCTCGAAAGTGGAGCGGTATAGGATCCAGTTGGCCTGATATTGCTGCAGTTGCTGAAGAGCTTCCACAAGGGCGATGGTAGCGGTCAGGATCCCGAGGACCCGAGCATCGATTCTGAATGAAGCAAGCACGGGCACCAGCACGGCCACCGTGATTGTCCAGCTTTTCAACAGCTTGAAATACTTCTGGTTAGAGCTACTCCTGGCGTCATACCAGGCAATCTGCTCCTTTAAGCGCTGAAAGGCGGGGCTCGACTCTTGCGGCATTGGTGATAGAGCAATTGTATGTTGCCGGAGGATTCGCCGCTTCACCCCGTGCGAATGATTTGCAGGCTCAGATTCGAGAGATATACCCCGCGATCTGCGTCAAAGAAGGACACGGCCTGCCGATTGTGACGTCAGGACTCAATCTGGAGTGATCCGGCGCGAGAAACTAGAGGAGCGCTGCGATCAGATCGCCGGATCAGTTTAGATTGAGCCGTTTGACGGAAGGCGAGAGCGTTTGCGGCGGACGCGGCCAGCTTTGGGATTAGTCTTTCCTCTCCCTCCTAATTGCGAAAGGTGGGCTAATGCGCGAGAATGGCCGATAAGTTCTCCAGTGCAGGGTCGAGATCTTCCCTGGCACGCTCCCGAACGCACCTTCCCTCGGGCTAGGTGACGGAATGACCTATGAGCGAATTTGAGGATATTAGTTCAGTTTCTGTTTCGCCCGATGAGTTCGCCGTCGAAAAGCTGCCCGCCCTGCGCTTATTAGGCAGTCTTGTCTTTTGTCTGTACGCAGGGCTGCTGTACTTTTTGAGCTTTGTTGGGCCGGCGTTTCTGGTTCTTCACTTTGACGACGTTCCCATTCCCCTCCGCGTAGCCTTGGCGCTATTGGGCTATGGCCTGGCGGGGACAACTTTCCTTTTGTTGTTGATCGTGACGAAACGGGTGCTCCCCGAAGTACAACTCGGCGTCACCGACGTGCAGAGCAAGAACGGTCAAATCTATTTCTTAATGGGAACATTAACCGGCGTTCTGGAGCACAGCCCATTTAAGTCCTGGACTCTCGGGATGTCGCCTTGTTCCACTTTGTACCACCGCTGCATGGGCGCAAGCATGCCATCGTCAGTCCTCATCGGGCCCAAAACGCTGGTCTTTGATCCCTGGTTTTTTGAATTTGGGAATCACGTCGCCATCGGTACCGGCGCAATGATCTTGGGCCATCTGGGTCATGGCAAACATATCATTCTCGGTAAGGTTCGTATCGGTGAGGGAGCCGTCATAGGCGTGAATGCGGTCATATTCCCCGACGTGGTGATCGGCGATCACGCGCGAGTCGGAGCGGGCGCAGTCGTGACTCGCGGTACCGTGATCCCCGACGGAGAGATCTGGGTTGGCATCCCCGCGCGCAAGGCCGTGCGCTCATCCCTGTAGCCCCCGATCCCCGATGCCACATTTCGCCATATCGTGTCCACCACTGCCAGGCCACATCAATCCGTTCTGTGCGCTGGGCAGGGCACTCGTCCGCCGCGGGCATCGCGTAACCGTCTTCAGTTTGCTGGATGCCAAACCAATAATCGAGTCAGAGGGGCTCCGATTTGTTCCGTTAGGACCGGAGCAGTATCCGGCGGGTAGCCTCGCGCCGTTTTTAACTGCTCTGAAGGAACAGCAAGGTTTTCGATCGACCCTGTTTGTTATCCGAGCGGCTGCCGGCATTCTTCGCCTGATTCTGGATACAGCTCCTGCCGCATTCGAGAAGGAGGGGATCGATGCGGTACTTGCAGATCAGAATGAACCTGCGGCGGCCAGTGCTGCCGAGCATCTCGGATTGCCGTTTGTCAGTATATGCACCAGCTTGCCGATAAATCGGGAATCCACGGTTCCGCCCTCATTTACTGGATGGGACTTCGGCACAACTCTGACGGCTCGGCTTCGCAACAGGTTCGGTTACGCGGTTTCGGATTTATTGACCCGCAATTTGGAAGCCACGCTGAACGAATTCCGAAGACGATGGGGCCTGCGCCCCCTCCAATCTCCCGATGATTCGTTTTCAAAGCTAGCTCAAATAGCACAGATGCCGGCCGAATTGGATTTCCCACGCCGCTCTCCACCAGCGAACCTCTACTACACGGGCCCGTGGTTTGACGATATGTTCGAAAACTCACCGTCCGGTGCGGAGTTTCCTATGGAGCGCCTGGACGGCCGGCCCTTGCTCTATGCTTCTCTCGGAACCTTGCAAAGCTCGCACAGTCGCCTCTTCCATGTCATTGCGGAAGCTTGCACCGGCCTGAATCTACAGGCTGTACTCGCGGTAGGAGCGCGAGGGAAAGCCGCTTTGCCTAACTTGCCCGGGAATCATCTCGTGGTCGGTTTTGCGCCTCAAATCAAACTACTACGGCGCGCAGCGCTGACGATCACGCATGCCGGAATGAATACGACCGCCCAGGCGTTGCATTTTGGATCACCTTTGATTGCGATTCCGCTGGCTCACGACCAACCGGCAATAGCGGCGCGCATTAAACGGTCTGGAACGGGATTGGTATTCGGCGCGAAAGAACTGTCCGTAGCAAAATTACGGTCCGCGATTGAAGCGATGCTAGAGAAAGACAGTCCATGGCGTGTCGAAGCACGTCGCATGCAGTCCCTGAGTGTAGCAGCAGGCGGCGTAGAACGGGCCGCTGATATCCTTGAGCAATCGCTAATGCTGAGAACAGGCGCTGCGAGCCAGATTCTTGAGAGCGAAGCTCAGGAATAGGAGTGCGAGCCTTTGCGTGCGGATCAGCCTTGGTTCCGTCCGCAATTGCAAATCATTGAAATCCTATCTCGTTCATCGATCGGAATCCCGGCGTGTTCATCGGCTCTGGGAACCTCAGATCACTCGAGTCCGGTTTCTTCTTGTCTTTCCCCCACGTCCAGTACATGCCGAGATATGCATACTGTTCGGTTTGGCCGGCTACGGAATGGCCGTAGCAAAACAAAAACTGCTCCCCTGGGCGATGTTTGAAGTGATAGTAGCCACCGATGTCGATCATCGTCGAACCTTCGGTCTGGGGCGTCGCATAGCCCTCGCGTCCGTGGGAAAAGATCTCGCCTCCCACTTCCAGTCTTTCGCCGAATGCATACTTCAGGAGAAACGCGCCGTACGGGAAATTGCGGTACTGAGTTTGGGGAACGATGACCTCACCGCCGCCGCCATCGAGGAGCCAATGTCCGAAGTTCTTTTGCAGCCAAAGGGGAACCTTGTACCAAACCTTCCCCACGCCAAGTCCCTTGTCGTAGCTCCCAGTAGGTATTTCGAACATGGTAAATGTGCCGATCTGCGGAAAGTACTTCGATTCTTTGATGAACGCGATTTTCGCTCCAAGTTCCATGTCGATGTAGCCGAAGGCGGAGGGGCCAACGCCGCCGGGGGAATAGATCGGATTATTGGAGGGGTTGATTGTGCCCCACGGCGCGATCAAGTGCAACTGGACTCGGGGAATTGCACCCCAGTTAAACTCGAATGCCGGACCGGTGGAATCGACTTCCGCAGGCGTCCCGTCCGCACTGCCGAAAATGTAGAACTCGTAGTGGTGTAACTCTACAGGGACAGGATCGTCGGTTTGGAACGGGGGGCCCTGTGCCCACACGCTGGAGGTCGCAACTATGAACAGCACGAACAGCATCAAGGCCGAGTATCTGCGCCTGCTACCAGCGCACGTGCCTCGGGACCTGAGCAATGTCCCTAATGTGAAAGCATCCGAGATAAACGACATTAGGACCGTTCGCGGCCCGTGTGCCCGAGGTTTTTTTGCCAAATAGTGATCTATGGAGAGAGGTCCCGGTCCCGCGATCAAAAGGAATAGTAGGCCCATCAGCATCGAATAGTCGGCACGCCCTTCGTGCGCCATCCCCCACAGGTTGCCAGCAAATAGCATCGGCAGCTTCGTGCAAGCGATAGCAACCGAAATCACTGCCAGCAGCGGAACAGTCGCCACTCTGCTCAGTAACCCCAATACTAGAAGCGATCCACAAACGATTTCGATTGCACCAACAAATGGTGCCATCACCTGCGGAGCGGGGATTCCGATTTTGAGAAAGCGGCCTGCGCCGAGGCTTGCTGGAAACAGAAACTTCTGAATCCCCTCTGATAGAAACACCAATCCAACCAAGAGTCGAATGAGAAGCGTGGCTTTCGGCGCGGTGGAAACCGTAGTCTGTTGATAGAATGGCATGGCTAAGTGACGAGCGCTTTCGAGCGAAATCACTATATCATGCATCGTAATCGCGTTTCGAAATCGAAATCAGAACAAAAAGGTTCCGCGGCCGATCGCGATTTGTATCCCGGCCTGATCCGGCTGCATGTCCTGCACCACGCCGTAGAAGGTCCGATCTTCGGTCTCGGAATGATCGAGGAGTTAGGACGTCACGGATATCACATCAGCCCCGGAAGTCTGTATCCCCTGCTGCGAGGGCTTGAGAGGAAAGGGTACCTGCGATCAACCGAGCAGCGAAACGGGAAATCGCTCCGGCGAGTGTACCGTGCCACTGCGTTGGGGCGGAACGCTCTGATAGCGTCGAAAAGCAAGGTGCGAGAACTCTTTCATGAACTCATTGAAGGGGACTAACTCAAACCGCCCGATCATCGTCCTTTGGCCGCGACTAATCCAATCAGGCGGTTACGGCTGTCGGCATCGCGACTGAACCACGTCTAATACGGGATTATAAGATTCCTGTTCGCAGCACGACCATTACGACGGTGATCAGGCAAACCCAGCGGGAATCCAACCCTAAATCGACAAAATCTCCCACTCGTCCGGCGCAAGATATTGGCTCGTCAAATAGGTCAGCGCCTGCCATGCCGTCACGTAGTGCCACACCATCGGCGTCATCCCGTCCGACATCATACTGGACGTGTGCGAGGGAAACACCGGCGGCCTTAGCCCTACCTCGCCCACCAGCTCCAGAAACGCGGTTTTCACAATCGCTTTGGCCCGGGTGCTAACGTCCGCGGCATCGCCTTGTGGATTCTCGTACTCATCCGGTAACCCGACCATGTGTCCATACTCGTGCGCCGCAACGTTGTATTCGAAAGTACGCTCGTCGCGCTCGAAGGAGTCTTCGTAATCGCGGTCGATCTTCACCTCGACGGCCGCTTTACCCGCGCCCGGAGCCTCTATTGTGACGGGATTTTTCAGAAACAATCCGGTAAGCGCCGTCTTCACCGCCGTTGCCCGTGTGCCGGCCAGCGCTCCCGCTTCCGTCCCTTTAGCGAAACCCTTCACCAAAACCGGAATTGGATGGGATCCTTTCAATTGCCGGTTCGCCGCCGTAACAAACTGCGCCAGCACCGCCTGAAATCCCGCCGCATCGGCCGAGTCGTCAGCGAAAGTAAGCGTCACGACAGGCTGCGTCGCCACCACAGTGACCACGCCTCCGGAACCACGCAACGCAGTCTCGAGCGCTGTGCGGTCGTTCGCCGCCGTCGTTGTCCCCACCAAGCTTGTGGTTGAAATCGGAGACTTGAAAATCCCGCACTTCCAACCTATCCTTCCCCGCAGCCCCGGTTACTTGATTCAGCGATACAAATCCTCGGCACTCTCTTCCATGCGGATTGCCCCGCGCCAATTCCGATTCCCGCGTCATCACCATTCGGAAATGCGACGAGGTGTCCTGAAAATCGATGGCGAAACGCGGCGCAACGTTGATATCGGTCCAGCCGTGGCGCGTGCAATGCAACTGGCAATGTCCGTTCCAGTAACGTGGAACCGCCTCGACGAACGCCGCTTTAAGCCTCGACTTTTCGAGGGGTCCGAAAAACTCCGTCCAACTGGCCTCAAACTCGGCATTCAGCCGGACCGTGATGTTCAAGTGACCCGTTCTTGGCGCGTACTTCACCTCAAACTTCCCTCGTCTCGTGGAGGGCACGAAGGGGTCATGGGAGAACGATTCCTCCAGGAAGTGCGCTTTTGTCCGCCTGCATCCCGTCGCCGCCATCCCAACTTTGGGCTGCGCCAAAAGGTCCATCGCTTTCCCATTAGGGCAAACCGGTACTGGACCATCGCCTACGAACGTTCCCTTGCAGAATGAACAAGCATATGCGGGCATAAGACTCCTTCCAGGGGTAACGCAAAAAAGCCGCCGAGGTTTTAATCCCGGCGGCTTTCATCATAACTGGAGAGTGGCGCTAGTCGCCCATTGCCCCGACCTCTTCCCGCTTCTCAACTGGAACTTCGGTCTTCTTCGCTGCGGGAATCGTGCCAAGCAGACCATCGAGCGGCACAAAGCCCTCGATCTTCTTTTCGCCAAGAACATGCTCGCGATACAGACGCGCCATCTTCTCGTCTTCGATCTTCTTTTTCAGAGCTTCGTCACGAGCCCGCGTCTTCTCTTCACGCGCTGTCTTGGCGATACCCTTGTCGTCCAGATCGTGCTGACGCTCGGCCTTCACGTCCTCTTCGATAAGAACTAAGCTATGGTCCTTGCTGGCGAGCGGAACGCTCTTGTTTCCGGCGAAGATTTCATGGCGGCCCTTCTCTTCGTACCACTTGGTAAGCGTGGCCGTCATATGCATCTTCTCGATGATATTTCTCCAGCCCACGCCCGTGTTATAGGCGCAGAAGGAAATTTCACCTTCCTGGGTGGCGTACGGAATGATGCACTGTTCGGTCCGGCGGAAATCGTAGTTGAAGAGATCCTGGAACCACATTCCAGCGATGAAAAGGAAGTTCCAACGATCGCCGCGCCGCTTTTGAATATCGTCGATGGTGCGGTCGCCCGTCACCTTGCCGTATCCACCGGTTTGAGACTTCTTGCTCATACCGAAGCACTTGTCGAACTTGGCGACCAGATCGCTCAGTTTGAAATGCTTGGGCGCCATGAACGGATCGTAATTGCGAAGCAGCGCCAACGTAACGCCGGCAACCGACAGAGCGCGGCCCCGGGCGGCATCGTTGATGCGCGCGATGTCCTTCGCTAACTGGTCGGCGTGCAGGAAGGCGGTAACCGGAACGTGCTCTTTGGTTTCCTTGTCGCACATCACAGCCATGCCAATGCCGCAGTTCGGATGGCAACCGCAGCTAAGCTGACCCCACTCGGCGGTCGGTCCATGGACCAGATCCGCAAAATCGGAGAACGTGCTCATGAAGCTGATCGGGAACCAGTCGCGAACCGGCTCGCCAATGCCGATCTGGCTCTTCACATCGTGGGCCAGATGGGACAGAGTGTAACGCTGCGCTTCGCGGCGTTCGTCTGTAACGGCTTCATCGCGTCCCGTAAACGAAACGGGCTGGAACGAAAGGAACGGAATCTTCTTCGGATTGTCCAGAGCGAACTGAACGACACGGCCCACCTGCTCGTTATTCACGCCATTGATGATCGTGATGACGGGAACGATGTCCACGCCGTTGGTCCACAAGTTCTCAATCGCACGCAGCTTCACATCGAACAGATTGCCGACGGCGCGGTGCGAGTTGGCGGCATTGCCAACGCCATCGAATTGAAGATAGGCGTAGCGAAGGCCAGCCTCGGCGGCCTGCTTGCAAAAATCCGGGCGCTTGGCGAATTCAATGCCATTCGTCGCAGCCTGCACGCTGTTATAGCCGACCTTACGCGCATAACGGACAGCGTCGAGGAAGTACGGGCTAAGCGTCGGCTCTCCGCCCGAGAACTGAACCGACATCTGGCGGCGCGGCTTAATCGAAATGGCGTTATCGAGAAGCGTCTTGATGTCTTCCCAGCTCAACTCATGTACGAAGCCAACCTGATTGGCGTCCATGAAGCACGGATCGCACATCATGTTGCAGCGGTTCGTCAGGTCGATGGTAAGAACCGATCCACGGCCGTGCGTAATCGTGCTGGTGCCGTGATTGTGTAGCTTTTCGTCGTTGTGAGCGCGGATATCGCGGCCCGGGAAAACATCTTCCAGGTGCTTTGAAAACGCCGGGTCGATAGACATCAGGTCTTCGAATCTGCCGTGCGTCGGGCACTCTTTCACCATCAAAATCTTGCCGTCGCGTTCGATGATCTGCGCCTTGATCTCGCCCACCGGCTGATTCATCAGAATCTTGTAATCCACTTCGCCGTCTACAATGCGCTGCCGGATCTCGGGAATGCACCTGGGGCACAGCGAGTCGGTTTCGCGCGGCCAGCCCAGTGGCGGCTTCGCCTTCTCATAACTCTTCAGCAGAGGTTTCTCAGACCATTTCGGAGTGAACGAGGGGTTCTGGTTGATCTGGTTCAGCCGGTCGAACACGTTCCAGGCCGCTTTGGCCCCCACTGTGACTGCTTTTTCGAAGTATTTTATTGGTTTGTGCATGGCTCAGTGACCTTTCAGCCTCTCATCTCCCGTGAAATGCCCGAGCAAACCTACTCTCAGACTGCCCCCAGTATAGAGTGGGGTATGCCGGTAGAAAAGTAAACGCAACTGAACAGCGCTGTTCCGGGGTTGTATGGAAGTTAACAGCGCTGAACGGACGCTTTAAATGCGGGGAACTTGTTATCTTTCAGCTACTTGCAATGCTTCAGTCTCAGTGATTCTTTCGCTGATCGCGATCTGTTCTCTCCAGGCATCTGAGAACCAAACTCAACCCGAATCGGCGAAATCGGCGCAATTCGAGGTGGTTTCGGTTAAGCCGTCGCAGCTTAGATCGAACAGTTTCAACAATTACAAAAGGACCGGCGGCCCAGGCACCGCTGATCCTGAACGTTTCGCATGCGAGAACTTCGATTTAGCCTCGTTGATCGAAATGGCCTATGATGCGCCCTATTATCTTGTGAAACTGCCAGCCTGGATGGAAACTGCGAAATTTGATGTCGTCGCCAAAATGCCTCCTGAAACGACCAAAGAGCAATTTAGACTGATGCTACAGGCGATGCTCGCTGAACGATTCAAACTTGTAGTTCACCGTGAAGTGCGAGAAATTCCCGTTTACGACCTGGTGATCGCGAAAGGCGGCCCAAAACTGAAGGACGCGTCTACTGGGGCGGAAAGTAAGAACGGCAATAAAGAGGATTTCTCTCCTGACAGGATGAAGACGGACTCTGAAGGATTCCCGAGTCTCCCCGCCGGTCAGACCGTAATGGCCATCTCAAACGATCACGCCCGCATCCAGGAACACCTGGAAACTATGGCCCACTTCGCATCCATTCTGGCGGGTCAACTACACGAGCCTGTCGATGACAGAACCGGCATTGACGGAAAGCACAGCTTTTCACTGTCGTGGATACCAGGCTCTTTGGACAATCAGATCGGTCCGACGCTCTTCGATGCCCTGCAACAACAACTGGGTCTGAGACTGAAGCGCGCTCGAAGCGAGGAATCATTTTTGATAATCGACAAAGCGGAAAAGGTCCCCACCGCCAATTAAGTAAACGCAAACAGACCCGCTTACCAGGCCCGCTACCAAGCATGATAAAACCCGTCCCGCTGAATCACCTCAACCGGGACTCCAAACATCGCCGATAGCCGCTCGGACGTCAAGATTTCCGCTTTCGGCCCGTCCGCGACCACTTGCCCCGCCCGCAGAAGCACGACCCGGTTAATCTCCGGGATTATGTCGTCCAGATGATGCGTCACCAGCAGCAGGCCCGCGCCTTCCCGGGCCAAACTCTGCAAATGCCCCCGCACCTCGTGGAGCGCCGAAAGATCGAGGCTGGTGGTCGGCTCGTCCAACAGCAGCGTTTGTGGATTGTGAATCAGCGATCTCGCGATAAGCAGGCGGCGGGCCTCTCCGGACGAAAGCTCGTCCAGCCAGCGATCTGCAAGGTGACCCGCGTCCAAGCGCTCCATAGCGCGCCGGGTAACGTCTTCCATCTCGGGCAGGACATGGTGATTCGGCCAGATGCCGATGGAACCGAAAAATCCGGAAAGGACAAGCTCGCGCCCGGTAATATCGCGCGTGCATTGCGCCATCAGATCATTGCTCACCAACCCGATATGCGAGCGCAGTTCGAAAATATTCCAGTTGCGCTGACCCATGATTTCGAGCCGCGTTTCAGGACGCAGCAGCGGGTAGCACTCCCGCGTGATGGTCTTAATCAGCGTGGATTTTCCGCTGCCATTCGGACCGAGAATGGCGACGTGCTCGCCCGCTTCGACATGAAGCGTAAGGCCGTTCAAGGCCAGCCGGTCTCCACGTTGCGCGAAGACGTTTTGGAAATCGATCAAAGGAGTAGAAGGCAAAATAAAAGTAGAGAGTAGCATTGGCCATCACAGCGGAGCAGATTACGGGGTTGGCGCGCGAGTGCGGCTTCGAGCTTGCCGGTGTCGCCCCCGCGTTGCCCAGCGCCGATTTCGCGCGGTTCGAAACGCTGGCAGGCGCGGGGTTTCGCGGGAGAAATGACCTACCTGACCGATCGTCGCGGCGACATGCGGGGCGATCCGCGCAACCTGTTGCCCGAGGCGAAGAGCATCCTCTGCGTTGGGAAGCTCTACAACACGTCCGCTCCGCACACCGACGGCAATCCCGATGCCGGATGGATCTCGCGCTACGCCTGGGGCTTGGATTATCACGATATCCTGCGCGAAGGACTGAAGAACCTGGTTGGCCGGATCGCCGAAGTCCATGGTGAGCCGTTTGAATCGAAGATCTGCGTCGATACTGCGCCGCTACTCGAACGCTCCTACGCGCGCGCCGCCGGATTGGGCTGGATCGGAAAGAACACCTGCCTGATCAACCAGCGGCAAGGCTCGTGGTTTTTTCTGGGTGAAGTATTGCTCTCTATCCCGCTGGCCCCCGATACCCCGCCCCCGGACCGTTGCGGCACTTGCCGCCGCTGTATCGATGCCTGCCCGACCGACGCGATCGTAGGCGACGGGTCCGGAGGATGGACGGTTGATTCACGGCTTTGTATTTCCTATCTGACAATCGAAAAACGCGGCGAAATCCCCACGGAGCTGGCTGAAGAGACCGGAAATCACATCTTCGGGTGCGACATTTGCCAGGACGTTTGCCCCTGGAACCGGCAGGCTCCCGTCTCCAGCGATTCCCGCTTCACCACGTCGCAGATTTCCCGCGACCTCGAAGATTTAGCCCTGTTGACAGAGGACGATTTTCGTCAATTCTTTCGGCATTCACCCGTATGGAGGGCAAAATACGAAGGTTTTCTGAGGAACGTAGCCATCGCCATGGGAAATAGCCGCAACCCTCGCATGCGGGAGCCGCTTTCGAAGCTGAGCCGCCATGACAATGAGCTTGTCGCCGCCACCGCCAGGCGAGCCCTGGATTCCTTGCCGAGAGAATTATAGCCCCTCGTCCGCACTAGGCCAATAAGCGGAAATTTACCGCTTTCACAGTTCAGGAAAGAGATAAACTAACTGGCAGCGATGCAAACTCTGACACCGGTAAATGGCGCTAAATCTAAGAACGACTTGTATCAGCAGATCTGCGAACGGCTTCAGAACCTGCTTGGCGACGAGTCGAATTTTGTTGCGAATGCAGCCAACACGGCCGCGTTGCTCTTCCATTCTTTGCCAGACGTGAATTGGGTCGGCTTCTATATCGCGGAAGGCGAGGAACTGGTGCTTGGGCCCTTTCAGGGCAAACCCGCTTGCGTCCGGATTCCCTTCGGCCGTGGTGTTTGCGGAACTGCCGCACTCGAGCAGAAGACCATCGTCGTTCCGGATGTAAACAAATTCCCCGGTCACATCGCGTGCGATTCGGCATCCAAATCCGAGATTGTCGTTCCTTTACTCAACTGGGGCAACCTGGTGGGAGTGCTCGATATCGACAGTGCCACGGAAAATCGCTTTGATGAGGATGACTGCGAAGGCATCGAGTCCGTTGTCTCCGTCTTTTTAGCGTCGCAAACTACAGACGATTTGCCCGACTTCGACGACACCGTGCAACTCTAAGGGCCTTTCCGAGCCGCGCCGCGTAAGCAAGCGTTTAGCGGCCTCCCACGACTATTCCGAAATACTCAGCGTATTCCCGTCAGGATCCTTAAACCAGGCTATTTTGCTCCCGCCCGGTGAGCTCCAAATCCCCAGTTCATCCTGCTGCATCCCCGGGTAGCGCTCGAATTGAACTCCAGCTTCACGTAGCCCATTCGCCGCTGCCCTAATATCCGTCACCTGCCAGCCCAGCACCGTGTACGCCGCTGCCTTCACTTCTTTGACGACCGTCACCCGCAGCATCGTGCCATGCGCGTCGAAAACCAGCGCGAACGGCAGTTCGTCGGAAGCGAGACGAAGCCCCAACGTCTCACCGTAGAACTGTTTAGCGCGGACAGGATCACGGGTGGCGATAAAGGCAACGATGGGGTACTCGTTTAGCTGGAACTGTTTGGGCATAGGAGTAGCTAATCTTATAAAACCAACATGAGACCAGACGGCATGCTGATACGCCAAGGCAAAGCTGAAGACGCGGCAGCGATAATGGCGCTGGTTCGGCGCGTCGTTCCGCTCATGCGCCAAAGCGGTAATCTCCAGTGGGACGACCTATATCCGGACACGGCGGTATTCGAGCGTGACGCTGAACTGGCTCAACTGTGGGTGGCCGAGGTCGGGTCCCGCATCGCGGGAGTCGCTGCCGTCACGACCGATCAATATCCCGAATATGCCGAAGTCGGCTGGGACACGAATGAACTCGCGATAGTGGTTCATCGTCTGGCGGTCGATCCGGCTTTTCGCGGAATGGGTGTTGCTTCCGCATTAATGTTTCAGGCCGAGCTTGTGGCAAGAGAGCGCAACATCGGCGTCCTGCGAGTAGATACGAACACACAGAACGAAGTCGCTCAGAAACTCTTCCCCAAACTGGGCTATTCGCTATCAGGTGAAATAGGACTCGGCTTCCGCCCGGGACTGCGATTTCGCTGCTACGAGAAACGATTGCGATAACCCGAGCGGTACACTCCAAGCGTGAAGCAAACGGAACCCCGCCGAGTGCTCGAATTTGAAGAAGCCCGGCGCATCGTCATTGACACGGTTCGAGCCCTTCGAAATACCAGCACAACCGAAACCCTCCCGCTCGATCAGGCGCACGGACGCATCCTCGCCGAGGCTGCCCTCGCGGACCGTGACTATCCCACCTTGCGGCGCTCACTGCGGGATGGATTCGCCGTTAAAGCCAAAGACGTTCCAGGAGTGCTAAACATACGTGGAGAAGTCCGCGCCGGCGAAGAGCAGCAGAGCGCCTTACGTGATGGCGAAGCGCTTGAAATCATGACCGGCGCTCCCGTCCCGGACGAAGCCGATGCCGTTGTGATGGTAGAACACGTAACGCGCATGACAGGCGCTCAAGGCCAGGCACAGGTAAAGATCGACAACCCCGCGGAACCGCAGCAGTTCGTTAACGCGCGTGGTTCCGAAGCGGCACAAGGCAGCATTCTCATTCCGCGCGGCACACGAATCGATGCAAGCCACATTGCAACGCTCGCCATGACCGGGCACACCTCGGTTGCGGTGTACGCGAAACCCGTGGTCGCGATCCTGGCAACGGGCGACGAGATCATCCAGGTAAACGAAACACCCGCGCCGCATCAGATTCGTAACTCGAATAGCCATATGCTGGCGGCTCTGGTCGCGGCGACTGGCGGAGTGCCGCGCATTCTTCCCGTTGCCCGCGACACTAAGGATGCTCTTCGCCCACTGCTCGAAAGCGGCCTTGATGCCGACATGCTCTTGATCAGCGGAGGCGTCTCGGCAGGCCGCTACGATCTCGTAAAGCCTACTCTGCGCGAGCTTGGAGCCGAATTTCATTTCGAACGCGTCCGCATTCAACCGGGCGGCCCTATAGCCTTTGGCACGCGCTCCGGCAAACCGGTTTTCGGACTGCCCGGCAACCCGGGATCCACGCTTGTTACGTTCCAACTCTTCGCTCAACCTGCGCTGGAGTTACTGGCGGGCGAGAGTGACCCGATTCTGCCGCTGCTCACCGCGCGCTTTGAAGCGCCGTTTCGCCACAGACTAGGACTGACCCGGTTCCTTCCAGCGCGTCTGAGCGGTGACGGTCAACATCTACGCCATCTTCCCTGGCAAGGTTCGAGCGATGTTCCGGCGCTCTCAAAGGCGAATGCGTTTCTGGTAGCGGATCACGACCGCGAGACCTGGAGCGAAGGAGATTCCATTCGAGTGATGGCCAAGCTATGAAGAAACGCCTTTCCCATTACGATGCCGCCGGCCAAGTTTCGATGGTCGATGTGTCGCAAAAAGAGATCACCGAACGCACGGCCACTGCGGAAGCATTTGTCTCTATGAACCGCGAAGTCCTCAAGGCTCTTCCCAACAACAAAAAGGGCAACCCGCTCGAAGTAGCCCGCATCGCCGGTATCAGCGCCGCCAAGAAGACCTCTGATTTGATTCCGCTGTGTCATCAATTGCCCCTCACTCACGTGAACATAGAATTTCGAATAAAGAAGAGCGGCATCGCCATCACGGCCACCGCCGCCACCGCGGCTCGAACCGGCGTTGAGATGGAGGCCTTGACGGCGGTCTCAGTCGCCGCCTTAACCATCTATGACATGACCAAAGCGCTTGACAAGGGAATTGAGATCGAGCGCATCCACCTGGTCGAGAAAACCGGCGGCAAGTCAGGCATCTACCGCCGCCTGTCGCCAACCAAATGATCACGGTTTTCATTCTGACCGTCAGTGACTCCGCGCTCGCGGGCACGAGAGCGGATCTTTCAGGTCCTGCCATTCGAAAACGATGTGAAGAGTTGGGCTGGTCCGTCGCGGCCGCCGAAACAGTTGCAGACGAACAGTCCGATATTTCCGCGAAACTGCTGGAGTGGAGCTGAATCGCCCAGCCCATGCGTGATCTTCACAACGGGAGGAACCGGTATCGCCGCCCGCGACGTAACTCCCGAAGCAACGCGCGCCGTTCTCCATCGCGAAATCCCCGGCCTTGGGGAACTGATGCGGTCCAAAGGGCTGGAACAGACTTCATTCGCACCTTTGTCGCGAGCCGTCGTAGGCACTCGCCGGAATTGCCTGATCGCGAATCTTCCGGGCTCGCCCCGTGGCGCTTTGTTTTCTATGGGCGTGCTGGAGCCATTGATCCCGCATATGCTTGATCTGCTCGGCGGGATCACGGAACATGCCGATCAAGTGCGACACTGAAACGGTAATGGAAACTCAGCACAGGACGGACACATCTCACATACGTATGAGACGCAGTCTGAAAAGACGTTCAGCCCTGGTTGCAGTGGCGATCGGTTGCACCATGGCGTGCGCGCTGACGATGTGGTCGCAACTACCGCCGCCAGGCGCCGAATCGAAGGGTCCTCCGCCGCAACCCGGCCAGCTTGGCCCTGCGCCGAAGACGCTTCCGCCAAGCGAACCAGCGCCAAATTCTCAAGAGCAGAAGATCGAAGATAGGGCGACTGATTCGGGCGAATACCGGCTTCCGGGAGTTACCGTTCGGAACGTGCTCGTGCCTACGACGGTTTTAGATCCCGACGGACACGGCTACGTCAATGGCTTGACCGTGAATGATTTCGAGCTTCTCGACAACAACAAGCCGCAGAAGATCACCAGCGACGTGACACAGCAGCCGGTATCGGTCGTTCTGGTCGTCCAGGCGAATTCCGAAGTTGCGCCGCTCTTGCCGACAATCAAAAAATCGGGTCTGCTGCTGCAAGGGCTGGTGACGGGACAGGAAGGCGACGCCGCCATTCTGGCCTTCGATCATCGTATGCAGGTGATGCAGGACTTCACAAACGATCCAGGCAAGCTGGACGATGCGATGCACAAAATCTCGGCTGGTTCCACTACCGCCGCTCTAGTCGATGCGGTCATGAAAGCCGATGAGATGCTCCGACGTCACGACCAACAGAATGTGCGTCGGCGCGTAATCATTCTGATGAGCCGGAACATCGACAAGGGAAGCGAGTCCCGCCTGCAGGAGTCGGTCCGCAAGATGCAATTCGACAATGTCATTGTTTACTGCGTCGATATCTCTCGCGTGAAGACAGCGCTGATGAAGAAGCCGGACTATCCGGGACGGCAGAACGGTGGAGTGCCGCCCGAAGCGCTGCCCGATATCACAGGCCGCACCCGAAGCGAAACAAACGTCATTCAACAAGAGGACGGCAACGTCCTGAATGGCGTGCCCGTCGTCTACCGCGGCATTCGCGACTTGTTCAAGAAGACTCCCGCGGAAGCCTTCGCGTCTTTCACAGGCGGTTATGTGTATAGCTTTTCAAATCAGAAAGGTCTCGAGGACGCCATCACCGACATCGGTAAAGACCTGAATAGCCAATACATATTGAGCTACAGCCCCAACGACAAGAACGAGCCCGGCTTTCACCACATAAAGGTCAATGTCAACCGGCCCGGTCTGAGAATTCGAACGCGCCCCGGCTATTGGTGGGGCGGCGGCGAGCAATAAGCGCTCAACTCTTCTCGAAACGAAGCGCGCCGAAACTTACTACGCTTGCGGGATCGATCTGCCACTGATGATAATCGAGCAGTTCGCCCCGCAAACCGGGATTCACCTTCAAAAATGTATACAGCGGAGACGATCCGCACCACTTAAGATCGTCCTGCCCGTCCTGTACGCGCGACCAATAGGCGCCAATGTCTCCGTTTTGGATCTGCGCGATCCGGTCGCGGTCGCGCTGTTCAATCGCTTGCATTTCGCCAATGTTGGCCGTAGCCCGGATAGGATCGCCATAGCGTTGGCCCATATGCGCCATGTCGATGCCAAGCACCCACAGCAGCCGCTTCCCTTCCCTCGCCGAGAGATTTCCAAGTGCGTCAAAGAAAGCGGCGACGGCGGCATCCTCTTCGGGTAGTCCACCCTGATAAATGCTCTTCACAAAGGGTCCGCAAAGAATCGGCAAGATACTGACATCGGGTCCATACAAGTGCTGCAGAAACACCACCTGAAATTCGATCGAATGCTCTACCGCATGGCAGTAATCTTCCATCCGAATCGCCGGTCCGGCGGCGGCCTCAAGCTCGTTCACATACTTCGTTGAGTTGCGCGCTTCGCCCAACGGCGTAACAAAATTCTTGCGCGTTAAGCCGAAACGCTCTGGCGCGCCATAGTGTGAAGTTCCAAGAATGACAAACGTGCAATCGGCTGCCTGTTCCCGCGATGGCAAAGCCCGGTAAGCGGCCCGGTAAGTGTTCCAGCCGCCATCCGGACTGGCATGGGGAGCGGCAATCGCAACCGTTGACTCATTCCCCATCGCCTTCCCCACTTTGCCCATTAGCAGATCTGCCAGCGTCCTATGATGCTCGGGATACGCGGAACCCGCGAAAGCCGCTTCGCGAACCGGCTCCTCTGCGAATTCCGCTTCGCGCGAAGCCTTGATCTCGCGGTAGCGGTCATTCTCAAGAAACCCCGCCTCGTTCAGGGAATCGAACAGGTGCTTCTCAAGATCGCCCACCTGAATTTCACCCGTGATGCGTACCAACTCCGACCGCAAATCGAGCGTTGATTGAACCCCGTCAAAACACTCCAGCACTTGAACGAGCGGAGGCGGCACCAGTAGCGTCGCATCCGAGTAGTGATACGGGTCTCGAATGTACAATCCTGGCTTCTCCGGGTCCGGTGAAGGCATGAAGTCAAGATTGAAACGGAGTCGTGGAAGAACGTTGGACAAGCCTCCTAATTGTACCGGCAGGTTGTTATTCATCGGAAATAAAGAAATCGCATCGTCACTTACGGAATCTTCTAAACAGCCGGGGATTGCAGACTCGAAGACCCGGCGAAAATTCAATCGCTGGAGATGAAACAAAAATGGAATACAAGGATTACGTAGAAACCGAACCCAAACCGGGACCTCGCGCCGAACACCGTGAAGGAGCGGTTGCCCGCAGTATCGAACAACAGACGGCCAAGCTTCCATCCGATCTGTTCTTATGGGCCGCGCTCGGCTCCATCGCCGTGTCACTGGTCTTTCAAATGACGGGCGACGAGAAAAAAGCCAACTTCATCGGTCATTGGGCGCCAACTATCTTGACTCTTGGGCTGTACAACAAACTAGTAAAATTGCACGGTTCTGAAGGCGTGTAAGTTAGCCAGTTACTCTTTATTAGTAGTTAACCGGGCGGTCAGGTACCAGCGCAAGGTGCCTTTAGGGCGCGCGGAGAGATTTTCAAAATCGATTCTCATGATCGCGCCTTTCTTGAAGTCGATCTGCGCGTCCGGTGTTCCCAACAAATAAGCGGCCAGTGACGTGAACAGGGGATTGTGCCCTACCAGCAGCAATGAACCCGACGTCTTTGTGGATTCGTATTTCGTCCCATACATCTTCTGGATTTGCTCCAGGTGTGAGGACGTTCGTTTGAAGAACATCGTCTTTATGTCCCAGTACGTCCTTGGCGATTTCGGCCGTTTGCAAGGCGCGCTTGAAGGGACTGCTGAGTATTAGACCGGGTTGAACGCCCGCTTCAGCCGCTGAGGCCAGCACGTGCTGAAGTTTCCTGCGCCCTTCTTGCGTGAGTGCCCGGTCGGCGTCGTTAGACCCGATCTTGCCTTCTTCCGCAATTCCATGCCGAAGCAAATAGACCTGAGTCATTGGCGGCTTTCGCCTTTCATTCTGTCATACTGGTGCGTTGAAACGGCTCACTCCGGAGGTGCAGGACAGCATCTTACTGGCTGTTGCAATCGCGGCGGCCACCCTGATTCACGTCTCTATCGCGGCAAGCCAGATCTTTCTCGGTATCGGAATCGGACTGCTGCTTGCATTCCGCCATAAACTCCAATTTCCCCGGATCTGGATTCCTCTAGCCGCCTTGTTCGCCTGGACAATTGCCGCCGATCTGGTGTGCCCGGATCCCTGGGGCGGCAGGCCGCAAATCAGGAAATTTTTCGTTTTTCTTTTTATCCCGCTGATCTACGGCGTCTTCGTCCGCCAGTTCACGAAGGTACGCTATCTTCTGATCGGCTGGATGGCGGCGGCCACGGCGTCCGGGTTCTGGGGCCTTGTCCAATTTGTCCTTAAGCGCGAGCACGCCAAACGAACCGGCGAGGATTTCTACGTAACCTACGTCGGCCGCCGCATCACCGGCTTTGAGAGCCATTGGATGACGTTCGGCGCGCTTCAACTGAGCGTGCTTTCCTTGATTCTCGCGCACTGGTTCTTCTCTAAACGGAAGATTCCCGGCCTGGATCTATGCAGTCAGCGCGAGCATTCTTTCCGCCGCAATCGTCCTCGGATGGACCCGCAGCATCTGGCTTGCGACCATCCCGTCGGTCTTGTATTTGGTCTGGTTCTGGCGTCCGAAGATGATCTTGCTCGTGCCTGTAGTTGCGGCGCTCGCGCTGGCGATCGCACCCGCCGGCACACGGGACAGACTTACTTCGCTCGTGGCTCCGCACGGAGACACCGATTCAAACCGTCATCGAATCGTGACGTTCGTAACCGGAGTCGAGATGATCAAAGCTCATCCCTGGTTTGGGATTGGCCCCGAAGAAATCGGACGGCAGTTCAATTCCTACGTTCCGGCGTATATCGTGCGGCCGCTACCCACCGGGTATTACGGTCATCTACACAATATCTACGTACAATATGCGGCAGAGCGCGGAATTCCGGGTTTGCTTTTCGTTCTCTGGTTCATCGGCATGACGGTTTGGGATTGTGCGCGGACCATCCCTAAGGCAAGCAGGTCGCGCGGCGAGCTCTTTGTTCTTCACGGGACGATTGCCGTCGTTATCGGTGTGCTGGTGGGCGGAATCTTCGAATACAACCTGGGCGACAGCGAAGTATTGATGATGTTTGTTTCTGTCGTCGGGCTTGGCTATGCGGCGGTTGAAAACGTGCGTGCCCGGACTAGCAGTCGCGCCGCCACAGCGTCATGAGGCCATCGCGGGAGCTTCCGTTAACTCCTCCTCGAGGCGGTTTTTCCCGGATTTGATGGCCCGCGACAGCGCCGCTGCTTCGCGCAAACCTCCGCTGGCGGTTTGAATTCTATCTCGGCCCACAAATAACGTAATCGAAGCCCTCCGGGAGGCTAGATAAGCGATCACAAACCCGACTCCTAAAAGCGCAATAGGGAGGTCGGCTGAACCACCGTCCTTTGAAAAGTGAGCGGCCGCCGCGACAAGAAACAGACCAGCGGCAATCACCAGAAATCCGGGCACACTCGTCTTAATAGTCTTCGTTCCACCGATCAGGTGAAGAGAAACAATCGTTTTGGACCGCCCATCGGGGTCTCTAATTAAAACGCAAGTCGTTGCAACAGTTGCCAACGAGTTCGACAGCGATATCTGTTCACCAGATAAAGCCGCCATGATCGTATCCGGCATTTTGTACCGAAATCCCGCCAATGGGACCCGGTAGGTTTATTATCGTCCAAGCGCAGCGAGATTCCGCCGATTTAAGATGAAAAGTTTCGAATTTCCTATGCTCGCGCCCCGGCTCGCGATGCTGACGTTCAGGATGCCGGGCAGAGTACAATCGTGCGACGTCCAGTGCACGCGATTGATGCCGACACGGGAAATGGTTAGACAAAGGCAACGCCCGCGTCGAATTGACGACTCGTTTACGCGAGGATTTCTGGTGGGCGTGTCCCCGTTTCCCGTACCGATCAATTGCGTCGTTCTCGATATCGAATTAGGCCCCCTTCGCTGGGATTATGATAGACATTGTCATTTGGCTACCAGTACTCGAATCTTGGCCACGTGCTTCTTTTACCTGGTGACAAGTTGTTGTGTCGCTGATGCGGCTCAGGCATCGTGTTCTTCTCAACAAGCCAACCGGCTCGTGACACTGGACGTGGTTGCGAGGGATAAAAAGAGCGTTCCGATCTCAGGCCTATCGGCAAAAGATCTGGGTCTGAAGGACGCGGGCCATGGCGAAGATGTCATCTTCACTCGCGCGTTGAACAAGCCACAGGAACAAAATATCCGGGTGGTTCTCTTAGATGATTCCGGCAACACAAGCGGCATCGGGGGGCCGGTGTGGCAAGAATTGGGCCGGGCTCTGCGCCGCGCACCTTCGCCGCAGCGCGTTTATCTCTATGTACTGACTCGCACCGGTGCTCTTTACCCGGTTCACAAGATCCCCGCTCCTGGAGAAAATGCCGGGGCCGGAGAGAGCGACTGGGTCACGGAATCTTTTCGCAACTTTGAGGCGCTAAGCAAACAGATGGTGATGCCGCCCCGCAGAGACCCCTCCCTCTTACTTCACTCACCCCTATCTCCTCACGACGAAGTTATTGACGGGACACCATCGTGGTACGCACTGGACGAGATTGCTTCCGCTCTTGCCGACTTACCGGGCAGAAAGTGTCTGTTGTGGATGGGAGACGGGCCACCATTCTCCGTGGCGAAACTGGTAACGGACCGCTCCTCTAAGAGAAAAGACCCAGCCGATGGTAGAGCAGATGCGAAGACTGCTGGAAAAGATACAAGCAGCTCGACTGGCGATTTACGTTTTGGGCGGGAATGGCCCTGCGAGGCCAGCAGTCAGCGCGGAGAACGCGATCGCGCTAATGCAGCCGGATTGGTACCATCTCGACGAACTGCCGAAGCTGACGGGCGGACGGGCATGGGACGACCGCGGAGTGCAGTATGCGTTCGAGCAAATGAACGAGGACGAGCAAGCCGCTTATCGCATCGCCTATGATCCGGGCCCTGCGAATTGGGATGGCAGATATCACACTCTGACGCTTAGATGCTTGCGGCCGGATGTGCATCTGACGACGGCAAGCGGGTATATCGCGCAAGCTACAAGCGATACTGCGGAACAACGCGAGTTGAGTCTCAGTCAGCTGTTGCGAAGACGGCTTGCGAGCCCTCTGCTACTGAGCGACATAAATTTCAGCGTGCAACATGCCTCCCTGGACACAGCCAAAGGGCAGTTATCGCTCGAGCTGAATATCGAACCGAGGGATCTCGTTGTAAACCATGGGCCGGATATTTCCTGCGCCAGCCTGAAGGTCTCGATGGCCGGGCTCGCGGAAACGGGGCGGTGGGAAGAACTTGGAACGCCGGAAGATCTGGCCGTACAGATCCCGGGCCACGTCCGGCCTGAGCCCGAGCATGTGGCCGTCCGAGTGACGCGCAGGATAACGCCGCACCAGAATTACAGAGTGATCCGCGTCGCAATTGTAGACCCGAGATCAGGAGACAACGGAGATGTCCAAGTGAGCTTAACGGAGAAGAACGCCACGGCTGATCATGGCTAACGGAAGCCGCTGGAAGTGGTTGGACATTGCAGTGGGATTGTTGCTATTCGTACCATCGCTCGGCAGTGCGGACCTTTCGTCACCAGCTGCGGCACTGCTAACCCGTGCGCGAGAAAAGATTGGAGTCTTCGTTCACGGAATGCCGGAACACGCCTGTATCCAAACAACAGACCGGCAGTACTTCCGGCAAACTCGCGAAACGGGTGGAAGCTGCGATGATCTCGCTGCTGACAAGCGAAAACGCGTCTCCCGCCTCGAGTTGATTTCAACCGATCGCGTGCGGTTGGAAGTGCACGTGGACGGGACCGGCAATGAGGTGTACAGGTGGCCCGGTGCAAAGGGCCCGGCGACTCGTGAGATCGAGCAGCTTATCGGCGGCGGCCCGTTCGGAACCGGAAGTTTCGGCACGTTTCCGTCGGTATCTTCGGTGATCCTGGAGCTCAGATTGACTACGTAGGGCCAAGCGCAATCGCAAACGCTGCGGTTTGGGAATATCGCTATCGAGTACCGGTGCAAGCGAGCCATTACGAACTGCTGGACGGGGGAGTCGCGCACCTGATCGGCTATGACGGAAGTTTCTGGCTGAACCCGGCTTCAGCCGATCTAGAAAAGCTAACGGTGCGAACGGCTCAATTGCCCCGAGAGACCGAGAGTTGCGAGGCGACTACCACGGTTGAGTTTGAACGCAAGCAGGTGGCGGCCAACATGTATCTACTGCCCCGTGAAAGTTCGCTTGAGTACTTGTACATCGACGGTAGCGAATCGGCTACCACTACCAATTGGTCGCAATGCCACGTGACACAAGGGCCAATCTCATTGTCCACGGCTGGTAAGCCCGGCAGTTCCGAAGCGCCGCTGACCACATCGGGCTCGCCGCCCACCGACATATTCCTCCGGGCTTGCGTCTTGCGCTCAAGCTGCAGTCCAAACTCGATCGTGAGCGCACGGCAGCAGGGGATGAGGTAAAGGAAACATTCGTTGAGGATGTGCTCGACGCAGTCACAAAGAAGGTCGTGATTCCGGCTGGATGCTTGGTGATTTGCCGCGTGCTGCATTTCGAGCATTACCTGCGGCCCGATTACTTTATTTTGACCCTCTCGCCCGAACGCGTCCAGTTGCAAAAAGGATGGGCGAGGATAGCTGCGATTCGGGACGCGCCCCCAGAAAGCGGTGCAATCGAGCAAACGGTTATTGGCCCGGCCGGACTTCCAGATGTTCCAATCGCACGCGCTCGGCTGGGGCAGCGGGACATTTGTCTTCAATGCGAAGAAGAGTCATCCGCTGGCGCCCTTGGGGCTGACCTCGACTTGGCTGACGATTCCAGTTCCCCTGTCCTCGGCATGGCTCGAATTGCAAGCGGGTCGGCGACTTCTGAGGCGTTACGAGCTCGAGTGCTCCGTCACTTCCCAGCATTCTTGATCTTGATATTGCGGAAGTAAACCTTGATTTCAGAGTCGCCTTTGTCTTCGGTCCCCTGTAGAGAAATATGCCCGCTACGGAAGGTTCCGAAATCGGGCCACTTGGCAAATTTGCTGTGGGCCACCAACTGGCGCCAGGCATCGTCCCACAACTCGGTAGAAATCGTCTCCCCGTTTTGGATCAACTGAAGGTGTCCGTGGTCTGCAATGATTTCAAACTGATTCCATTCGCCTGCGTCCTTCACCGTGTTGACCTTAGTGGAAATCAGACCATACAGGTCGCCGGAGCGGCGCAATATCTCGCGGCTATCGGGCACCGTGCAGGATAGGTCGGCGATTTGCATTTCAAGCCCCGTGTCATACGTTTGCTTATACTTCGGCGACTCCTGAACATAAAACATGACACCGCTATCGATGCAGGGTTTTGCCTTCCACTGCAACTTCAGATCGAAGTTTGCGAACTCGCCGTCAGTCACCAGATCGGCGTAGTCCTTCTTAGGATCGCTGTTACTCTTTTTCAGCATGATGGCGCCATCCTGAACGGACCAGTCCTTTCCGGGACCCGTCTCCAGAAAGGAGTGCCAGCCATTCAAATCCTTGCCGTCGAACAGTAACTGCCAGCCGTCGGCTCTTTCCTGCGGCGTCAGCGTATTTTCCTGCTGCGCGGGTGCCAGAGTCGAGAACAAGCATCCACTCACAACTATCATCGCGATCGTGAAACTGTGTCTATGTGCCATTCTTTACCATTCTTTCTATTGTTCCATCCGCCTGCAAGTCTGCCCGGGTAACGAACCGCAGCGAGCGTTTCCCGTCTACTTAACCCCATTGACCCTGGCTGTCCCAAAGCGGGACCCTAATTTATGCAGTTTCGAGCAGCGGCTCGGTGAATTTGATCTCGTTCCCCCACTGGTCATTCACACGGAAATCGCGATTTCCCCACGGTTTCTGTATGATCCCCTGCGACAGACGCGCGCCACGCCGCACAATTTCGGCGTGCAGTTCCTCAAGCTCGTGCGTGAAGATGTGGATGCCGACAGGCGAATGGCTCCCGGTGTCATCCTGGAACAGGTGAATCGCAACGTCGTCACGTTCCACGATGGCGTAATCTCCACGGGGATTTTCCATGGCGACTCGGAAACCAAGCCTTTGTTGGTAATACTCGATTGCCTCACGCAGATCAGAGACGGGGATCTCAGGCGCAATTCGCGATAGTGTTGCCATACACTTATCGTTCCAGCATAGCGGGTTAATTACGCGGCAGGCAGCGCAATTGCCATCGTCCGCTACTCGGTGAAATCTGTCCTCTGAGCTTTTGCATTCAAGTAGTTGATCCAGTAACGTGGGTTTGTGTCGCGGGAACGATTGGCAGTCATTGGTCGTTACTGCTAGACGCGATCTTCCTGCAGGCGTCAGCGTCTCATTAATTGCGCCCCGTTTTGAATCAACTAAAGATGCCCGTGGTCACGATGATCTGACCGCGATCTTGAAACCATTTCTATGTGCCATTGTTTATCATTCTTTCTGAGACAAGAGGTATCGCATGATGAGCGCAGAAAACCACGAAGATCCCGCAAAGATAATCGCAGACCTCAACGGACTGCTGCCTGATCTGGAATCCGTCTACAAAGATATCCATTCTCATCCCGAACTGTCGATGCAGGAGAACCGGACAGCGCGCATCGCGGCGGATCGTCTGCGCGCCGCAGGCTATGAAGTGACCACCGGCATTGGGAAGACGGGCGTTGTGGGCTTGCTGCGGAACGGCGATGGACCAACGGTGATGCTGCGCGCCGATATGGATGCGTTGCCAGTAAAGGAGGCCACCGGATTGCCGTATGCCAGCACCATCACCGGGACCGATTCCGACGGGAAAACCGTGCCCGTGATGCACGCCTGCGGTCACGACATGCACGTCACGTGGCTCATCGGCGCCGCCACCCTGTTTGCACGAACTCGGGATGCATGGCGCGGGACTCTTATGCCTGTCTTTCAACCGGCGGAGGAGACCGCGCAGGGTGCTCAAGCCATGATCGACGATGGACTTTTCAAGCGCTTTCCGAAACCTGATGTTGTGCTCGGACAACACGTCATGGTGGGGTCCTCTGGCGTACTTAGCTCACGCGTTGGAGTCGTGACTTCGGCCGGCGACAGTTTGCAGGTTCGACTGTTCGGACGAGGCGCTCACGGATCGATGCCCCAGGCCAGCATCGACCCCGTCGTGATGGCGGCTGCCACCGTGCTTCGTCTCCAAACCATCGTGTCCCGCGAGATTGCGGCGACCGAAGCCGCCGTGGTCACAATCGGTTCGTTGCAGGCCGGCACGAAAGAGAATGTCATCCCAGACGAGGCCGTCATCAAGCTCAACGTCCGCACATTTGACGAGGGGGTCCGCAAACGGGTGCTCGCGGCAATCGAGCGTATCGTCAATGCGGAAGCCGAAGCGTCAGGCGCTCCTAAAAAGCCCGAGATCACTGCCCTCGACCGTTACTCTCTTGTCAGGAATGATCCGGATGCGGTTAAGCGAGTCGGCGATGCGTTTCGACGATACTTTTCCGCCGATCGTGTGCGGGAAACCGAGCCGACGAGCGCCAGCGAGGACTTCGGATCCTTCGGAGCCGAATGGGGGGCGCCCTCTGTGTTCTGGTTTGTAGGCGGCACTGATGCCGAGGTTTATGCGAAGGCCGAAAAAGAGGGCAAGATAAGCGGCATCCCTACCAATCACAACCCCCGTTTCGCACCCGTGATCCACCCAACATTGGAAACAGGCGTGGAGGCGCTGGTGGTTGCCGCGCACGCCTGGCTATCGGCATAAACCCGATGGTCATGAACGGACATAGCCTGGTAGACACGCTGCTGGTGGTCTTCGATCTTAGCGGCACGTTCGTTTTTGCGCTCAGCGGCGCAACCGCCGCGGTCAAGCACAGACTCGATCTGTTTGGAGTTCTGGTGTTGTCGTTTGCGGCGGGCAACTCGGGCGGAATCGCTCGCGATCTGATGATTGGAGCCATTCCACCCGCCGCGATCAGCGATTGGCGCTACATAGCCGTTTCCATGCTTGCCGGGTTCATCACGTTTTTTTGGTATCGAATCATCAACCGGCTCAGCAGCCCCGTGCTGGTATTCGACGCTGCCGGCTTGGCTCTGTTTGCGGTTTCCGGCGCGGGCAAGGCAATCGCTTTTCACGCCAGCCCGGTAGCGGCGACGCTGCTCGGCATGCTGACAGGAATCGGCGGCGGCATGGTGCGCGACGTACTCGTGAGGGAAATTCCGACCGTTTTGCGTACGGAGCTTTACGCCGTCGCAGCCCTGATTGGAGCGGCGCTAGTTGTAGTCGGCGCCATGCTGCATGTGCCTTCTGGCGCTGCGGCGGCGGCCGGAGCAGTCCTCTGCTTTGGGCTCCGCTTCATGGCGATGCGGCGAGGCTGGCAACTTCCGATCGCACGTCCTCTAAAATCAGCGCAACCGAACGTGAATCGATCGGACGGACCATAGCTGGGTTTGCTCGATCCAATTCGAGAACTGCGAAACGAACATCGTCCGTCTGGAGTAAACTCTCGGAGAAAGGTCCCTATCCTATGTTTCCCGCCAATTTCCGTTTGATCGTGCTCGGGGGCATTTTGGCCTGGGCGGCTCCGTCCGGCATATCACAGACTGCCGTTAACCCGGCGAGTATGCCTCGAATCGGCACAATCGAAGAACGATTCCAGGCATACAACGTAGAGATGGTGGAAGTTACGGGCGGTCGCTTCTGGAAGCCGTACAAAGATATCGAAGTGCAGGCCAACAAGCAACCGGCGTCTCAGAAAACGGGTTCAACGCCGGCGGGCATGAATCCGAATCTCTACGAATATCGGCCGCCCATCGATTTGAGCAATACTCGCCTGCGCAAGCTCGCTGCAGCCCTCGGCCCGGCCTATGTGCGTGTGAGCGGAACGTGGGCAAACAGCACATATTTCTACGACCAAAACGGACCCGCTCCCGCAGCGCCGCCCAAGGGCTTCAACAGTGTACTTACCCGGGAACAGTGGAAAGGCGTGATCGATTTCTCGCACGCCGTGAATGCGAGAATCGTCACTTCGTTTGCGACCAGTTCCGGCACTCGCGACGCCAGCGGCGTGTGGACTCCAAATCAAGCGCGGCAGTTCCTTTCCTACACAAAATCTGCCGGCGGAGACATCGCCGGAGCCGAATTTATGAATGAGCCCTCGGTTGCGAGAATGGGAGGAGCGCCAAAGGGCTACGATGCCGCCGCTTACGCACGCGATGTCGCCGTGTTCCGTCCTTTTCTCAAGCGGACTGCGCCCGAAATCTTGTTTCTGGGTCCAGGGTCGGTGGCCGAGGGCGGGTCGCTTCCAATTCCCGCCAATAGCGGCATGATCCGCTCCGAGGACATGCTAAAAGCCACTGGGCCGGTTTTCGATGTTTTCTCGTATCACCTCTACGCGGCAGTCTCTCAGCGCTGCGCCAGCATAGGGCCTGCCTCGCAGACCACTTCCGGCGCGGCACTTTCAGACGAATGGCTTTCCCGCCCCGACAAGATCAACGCGTTCTATGCCGGTCTGCGTGATCGTTTCGACCCCGGCAAGCCGCTTTGGAACACGGAAACGGCCGATGCGGCTTGCGGCGGAAATCCCTGGGCTTCCACCTTTCTCGACACGTTCCGCTATCTCGATTCACATGCCCGCTCAGCGCAACACGGTGTTCGCGTAATCGCGCACAATACGCTCGCCTCAAGTGATTACGGACTTCTCGATGAGAATACGTTTGCTCCGCGCCCGAACTATTGGGCGGCTCTGTTGTGGCGAAAGCTGATGGGCACTACCGTCCTCACGCCGGGCGCATCGCCATCGCCGAGCTTGCATCTCTACGCGCAGTGCTTGCCGAATGTGCCGGGAGGGGTGACGCTTCTCGCCATCAATACGGACCGAAACGCTTCTCAAAATTTGGACGTTTCAACTGACTCGCAACGCTACACTTTGACTGCCCCCAAGCTCGATGCCAGTCGAGTGGACCTGAACGGAAAAGAACTGAAGCTAGGATCCGACGATTCGATTCCGGCGCTCACGGGCGTGCCGGCGCATTCCGGATCCATCGCCTTTCCACCGTCGAGTATCACGTTTTTGTCTATTGCCGATGCGGATAACCCGAGCTGCCGTTGAAGTTTCAACGAGACGAGATCCGAGTGGCAAGAAGCGTCTCGCCAGCGTAGTGGATTCCATCGCTCTCAGACCAGTGGTTCGCTCAGCAATATCACGTTGATCCAGGACCGTATGCGCGACGCGAGCACTATAACTTGGCTTGAGACCGCTTGGCACGATTTGCGTTATGGACTTCGCCAGCTTCGAAAAACTCCCCTGGTCGTGACAGTAGCCGTGCTGTCCCTCGCACTCGGAATTGGCGCGAATACCGCCATTTTCACCCTCATCAACGCGGTAATGCTTCAAGCTCTGCCGGTGCGCGACCCCAGCGGCCTCGTTCTCTTCAGCGACAACACATGGAGCGGAACGTATAGCGGTAACGATTATCCCGACGGCGAATTTTCTTATCCTTCCTACCAATATCTTCAGGCACACAACGCCACCTTTCAGAGTCTCTGCGCTTTCCGTGAAGGCACGGACCGGGTCGCCATGCACATCGCCGGATTGACCGCGGCAGGTCCCACGGGAGCACGCCAGCGCTCACCTCGTCTCAGGTAACTACTTCGAGACCTTGGGTGTAGATCCCGCTCTGGGACGTTTGTTCGAAGTCTCCGACGACTCTCCCTCCGCTCCTCCCGTCGCCGTCGTCAGTTATGGCTTTTGGCAGGATCGCTTTCATCTTGATCGAGACATTCTGGGTAGGTCTGTCGTTTTGAATGGCGTCTCGTTCACCATCGTTGGAGTTGCCGATCGGCGCTTTTTCGGTGAGCGCATCGAAAGCGCTCCCGATTTTTGGCTTCCGCTTTCCACTCAGCCGCGGGTTCTGCAGCGCGATGCCTGGTCGAACAGTCGCGCCATGTGGCTGACCGCGCGCGATGTCTTCTGGCTGAACTTCATGGGCCGCCGCAAGCCCGGCGTCAGCCTTCGGGCTGCGCAGGCCTCCGTGAATCACCATCTGCGCCAGTTTTATTTGGAGCAAGCCGGCTCGCACGTCTCGCGAGATGTCCGCCGCAAAATCCAAAGTTTTCACGTTGATCTCAAGGCCGGAGGCGGCGGCATTTCCGGTCTTCGCTATCTCTATTCGAAGCCGCTTCACATACTGATGGCCGTCGTTGCGCTCGTTTTACTGATCGCTTGCGCCAACGTAGCCACTCTTCTGCTCGCTCGTGCTTCAGCACGGCGTCAAGAGTTCCTGGCGCGTCTTGCTTTGGGCGCTTCTCGCTCTAGATTGCTTCGTCAGGTTCTTACTGAAAGCGTTCTGCTTTCACTGCTCGGCGGTCTGGTTGGCGCGGGGTTTGCCTGGTGGAGTGTCCGGTTGCTTGTGCTCCTCCTGCGATTCGATCCCGTCGTCAAAGTTACGGCCCGATCCGGCCGTTCTCACATTCACGATTGTCCTCTCGCTCCTGAGCGGCATCCTGTTCGGCATCGCGCCGGCCATCAAGTTCAGCCGAATGGATCCCCGGCCAGGCAATGTCGCCCGGCTAGCGAACTTCGGCCATCTGCGCTTTACAGGCCAGCACGCGCTAATCGCACTCCAGGTCGCTTTGTCGCTGATCCTGTTGCTCGGTGCTGGGCTGCTGGTTCATAGCCTGCTCGCGCTCGAACATCAAAACGTCGGATTCCGCCGCGAAAATATCCTGCTCCTCAGAAGCGATGCCAGCTTGGCCGGATATCAACCGGAGGAACTGTTTCCTCTCTACCGGGAGCTCGGCGATCGGTTCAATCGGCTTCCTGGAGTTCTGTCTGCGACTGTCACTCGCTTTTCACCCGAAAGCGGAAGCACTTCGGCTTACAGTGGTGCCATTGAAGGCTCCATAGTTGCTCCGGGTCAGGCATTAGAAATCTATGACCTGTCGGTTGGCCCCCGCTTCTTCGAAACTATGGGCATGCCCGTTCTACTCGGCCGGGTAATCGACGCTCGCGACAGTCCTTCGTCTACTCCGGTCGCTGTGGTCAACGAGACGTTTGTCGATCGGTATGTACCTGATCGGAACCCCATCGGCCATCGCATCTCGCTCGGCTCGCCCTTCAAAGCACCCGGTTTTGAAATCGTGGGCGTAGTCGCGGATTCCAAATATTACGACCTCCACGACAAGGCCAAACCGATGGCCTTCTTCTCGATTTGGCAGAAACCAGTTACCGGCTTTGACGTCGTGCTGCACACTTCCGGCGCGCCCGGACGAGTCGCCTCCGAAGCGCGTCGTGCACTCCAGCAGGTGAGCGGAAAGCTCCCGGTTCTGAGCGTTAGCACCCTCGACCTTCAAGTGGAGCAGTCGCTGAAGCAGCAAAAGATGATCACTAGTCTTTCCAGCATCTTCGGAGCGCTTGCTTTGATTCTTGCCTGCATCGGCATCTACGGAACGCTTGCATACTCGGTAGCCGGCCGGGTGAGAGAAATCGGTATAAGAATGGCAATTGGAGCGCAGCGATCACACGTAGTGTGGCTCGTCTTCGCTATTCCGCGCTTTTGATTACGGTAGGCATTCTTCTGGGTTTACCGCTGGTGATGGGCGGCACGCGCTGGATAAAGAGTTTCCTTTTCGGCGTTCCAACCCTTGATCCACTAGCGATGGCTGGAAGTGTTCTCCTGATCTTGATTCTGGCGTCATTCGCCGTTATCTACCTTGTCGCCGAGCCGCCCGAAGCGATCCGAGCGGGCCATTCGACACGAGTAGAAACAAGTCGGGGCCAAGGTCACGCAACTCTTTTTTCAAGCGTTGTAGTGAGCCACCACACGTGTCACTTTTCCAGCCGCCGATAGCTCCATGAATTCCGCCGTACGTGTACCCTTTTGATTCGTGTAGTAGAGCACAATGCTGTTTATGCCCCAAAGCACATCCTCAAGTTGAAAGCACAATTCCGGGTAGGCTTCCAGCCCTCGCTGAAAATAGGCTCTCAAACTAGCCTTTCCGGCCAGCTTGCCACCGGACGTACCTGACAGTTGGGCGGCAACCGGAGAGGTTAACTCAACTGCATCTTCATAATGGTTCAGGATTGCGTCCAGATCGTGAGCGTTCCAACCTGCAATCCACTCGTTAGCCAGAGTCCAGGCCTCGTCTCTCGTCACTGCCATTCTCCCTTCGAGTCTGTAAGACTTTGCGTCGAATTATACACGGGCCATTCAGAATTCAAAGCTGGCCCGGAGTTCCTCCCCAATCTCTTGGGTCAACGTCGGCAACCGACTGCGAAAAGCACCAATGGTGCCCCGCGAAGTCTTCGACATTGTATTGCCGCTCCCCGTACGGGTAGTCCGTTGGTGCCCTAAGAATTTTCACGCCGCTTCTAAGGGCGCGTTCATAGTGAGTGTCAACGTCATCGACGCGGACCATCACTGATGCTTTTAGCGAGGCGGTGCCCTCATTCTTAGTCAGAATCACTGCACCGTCACCGACGTTAATCTGAGCGCGATGGTCGCCCATACGAATTCGAACGCTAAACCCGAAGGCCTCACACAAACGTTCTATCGCTTCCCCAATGCTTGGATAAGCAAGTTCTGGAAGCACTGTGCTCCGCGGCATCGATCGATTCGACAGCATGCCGCCGATTCTACGATAAACGCGTTGACCAATTGACGAAGGCGAGCCCGCAACCGCCTGGTGCCCGAAGCGCCTCACCGACTAGCGAAACTTCGGTAGCTCTATTCCGTGCGTAGAGCCTCCATCGGGTCTATACTCGTCGCGCGTAACGTCGGGAGATAACTCGCCATGACGCAGGCAACGAGCAAGCCGAGAGAAACCATTCCGTAGGTCAGCGGATCGAGCGGGCTTACCTCGAATAACTGCGAAGCGAGCACACGCGTCAAACCGGCTGCCCCTGCCAATCCACAAGCTACGCCGATTAGAGCGAGTGCAAAGCCGTGGCCGGCAAACAGACGCGCCAACTCCCCGCGGCGAGCGCCTAGCGCAACGCGAATGCCGAGTTCGCGCTTCCGCTGCGAGACCGAGTAAGAGATCTACGCCGTAAACTCCCACCAGTCCGATGGAGAGCGCCATGACGCCGGCCATCGCCAGCATGACCAGCGTGAATGACGTGCGCGCGAGTGACTTGCTGTAAATCTCATTGAGCGTGCGTACATTTGCAAGAGGAAGCGTCGCATCTGATGGACCAGACGGCTCGCTGCACATCAGCCAGCAAATCTCGCGACCCCACCCGTTTGCTTCGCACAGACAAACGAAGCGGAGCGTTGCACTACGATCCGAACACCCTCAAAGTTCTTCATCAGCTGGCGGATAGTACGCCATCTGCGGTCGCTTTCTCCTGCACGCCGTCGTCTCGCTCATCCTTCACGACACCAACCACCTCGCGCCAGTCGTCTTTGGGGCTTGTAGTAATCTGCTTGCCGATAGCGAGGCGCGGGTCACCCCACAGCTCCGCGTGCCAGGTTTTCGAGACAACATGGCAACAGGGTGCCGCGCGTAGATCTCTGTCCAGCTAAATTCCCGGCCGGCAACTCAGACGGTTGCGCATGCTGGCCAACAGTCCGGGCGAAATGGAGTTTAAATGGGCGCAGCGGTTGCTGAATGAACGAATGGTGAAAGATCTGCTGGCTGCCCCGGTTCACCATTCGAATGAACAGGAACGCCAGAAAGCCACTGCCGAAGATGAGACCGTAAAAGGGAACGGTCCAGATCCCCATTCCATCCTCTCGGTTTATCTTCCAGTCGAAGATCAGGTAAACGACGAGGCACGCGAGCCAAAAGGACACGAGCAGGACTGGTCGGCGAAAGCGCTTGTCTTTGTGCGAGCGCCGCAACGCGATCCAGCACCATTTCCAAAACAGGACTGTGTACCTCTCACCTCCCAGTATCGGGCTGCTATCAGAAACCCGCAATCCCCCGCCGCAAGCTCGGGATATTATGCCGAGTTTCGATTACCGAACTTCACGTCCGAAAACCACCCGGGAAGTCCTCTGAATAACTCGGGACTCGGCATAACGTTTACGAAACCGTGAGGATGGACCGTACAACTTCGGTCAAGGCAACGCCGAGTTTCAGCTGCTGATCGGAGTCGAGATGCACGCCATCGATGGCGCTCGTGCTCGTGACCGTTCCGGCGTCGAAACAGTAGCAACTGAGATCTGAGGCTACTTGCGCGTAAGCCTTGGCAAGCCCCACGCCTCTCTGTTCGGCGCCGTGGAACTTGGCCGCGGTGCTCCCTTGGGGCGCGCGGATCTGTGGTGGAGAGACGATCAGGATCGAAGGCACCGGCATTCCCGGCTCGATGGGTGCTTTTCGGATTTCCTGGACGAGCGTTGCGATGCCCTGCGCTGCGGACCAAGCATTATTATGAGGATGGCAGAACTGAAAATCATTGGTACCGAGCATGAGAATCACGAGAGACAAAGGGGAGTGGCTCTCAATTGCTTGGGCGAGCCCTTCCAAGCCGTTGCGACCTGGCTTAAAGGGATCGCTCCACACGGTACGCCGCCCATTCAAGCAGTCTTCCATCACTCGCACTCGTTGACCAGAACTGTTTAAGCGGTTCTCCAGCACACCCGGCCAACGCTCGTCAAAGGGCAACCTCCGGCGCGTATCCGGGATCATGCCCCAACTCAGCGAATCCGAATAGACGAGAACCTGATGCATGCGGTCTATCACCATCCTAAACAAACAAGTGACAGAGACCATAACTCCCGAATTTTGACGCCCGCTGCGTGAGTAGCGGAAGAACCACGATATCGGCGCATCGAGTAGTTACATCTCGCCATAAACCGGCGTACTTGCAGCCAGCGCCCCGTTCTCAGCGTCGTAAGGACTTCTCACCCATTGTCAAGCGGCTGGGTAGCCTAAAGCCGCCCAGCAAGCGTCCGGGCCCAATTCCTCGCGCATAGTAAACAGTGGGCCGTCACCGGCGATTTATGGCAGGTTTCTAATGCGAACGGATTTGGGATAGGAACCCAATCTCTTCAGTCTGCCGTCGAGTCTATACGGTTCGCGCCTTGTTCGAGCCAGTTGAAGTGCTCGACGGACGACGGTAGGTTCTTACGGATTCCCGACAACAATCCTCGTGTCCGATGTTCGATCACGATTACTGCGCCACATCATCATCGACGTCGTAAGGGTGCATCACCTCCGGGTGCCGCTCGATCCACTCCTCCAGGCCCGCAGGAGGCCACCGGGGGCTCATCTTGTATTCATACCCCGGTAATCCCCCTTCCCCCGCGATCGTAATGAAGTCTTCACGAAGCGGAAACTCGCCTACCAGAGCATCACAATGCGCACATCCTTGCGAGACATATTTCTCACCGACCGTCTTTGAGAATCGCGGCTTGATTACGCCCATACGGGGCAAGCCAAGGGAAGCTCTGGCCTCGTCTATTTCTATCAAGACGTCCGGCCAATACATCAACCCACTTACCTCCGTTCCGCCGAGCAGTTCGTTTCCTTCGTAGTCAATGGCGGCGTGAAAGATCCAGCTGCTTTTATGGCATTTCCAGCATTCCCACGGAACAAAGAAGACGATTATCTCACCAAGACTGTTCGCCTGTTGCATCAGTTCGATGTCTTCAAGAGCCCATGCCATGCTATCGAGATCCAGAAACACCGGCGCATTTCCAGAGGTTGAAGGCGACCACTTAGCGAATATCTCCGGCTTGGTTTTCGCCGTGATCCACCACGCCTTTCTTTCTTTGTCCCAGCGCGCTCCCAGCGCTTTCGCTTCATCTTTTTCCGCGAAGGGAACGGTGAGATAGATGCGCTCGTCACTCATAGTATTTTGTCGGGATCAAAGCCCTTTTTACTTTTTGCAGACGTTTTGCTCGCTGCTGTTCCAATCGTTCACAGCTGTAAGATCCTCCTCGATATACACCCTGTGCTCGGTAATGGCTCTACGCCTTCTCTGACAATCGAATTCTCCAGTGTTCTTACAAGCATGAGATGCTGTGCGGCGGAACCAACCACCCAGGACGCCTGCTTTAGGCCGAAGCGGCCGCCGCTCTATTGGCTCGTGAAACATGCCGTTGCATCGCTACATGGTACTTCGCGTCAAGAAAATAATAAGGTTTCTTGGCGTAGAAAACTTCCTCCCGTGATGCGGCCCCCCGCCATAGGTGCCGGGCGCCGACATAAACATGCCGACGCTGGGCCATGCCCCCTCGATCCACAGGGCGGAGGTCCGGCCGCTGTCGAGCCAGCGCCCGTATGCCTTCAGGCCCGTCTTGGCATGTTGGCGGACACCGACAATCTGAAAGATTTCCGCTCCGAGATTCCGCGTCTGAACGAAAGCGCACCATTGTTGATACTTTTTTTCGTCACGCTTGATTCTCCAAGGACCCAAGACTGGAACGGCGTCAGGAACGGCATTACTATCGCGATCGTATCAAGGAAATTTCGGGATGCTAGTACGACACGGCAAATCGTCTTCATCTGCGGAGTAGGCCCGAATCTCAAGCAGACCAAAGAAGGAACATAGCGGCTGGTCACACGCGATCAGAAAAATGGGCGTTTCGCAACCTGACTTATCAGGATGTTTTTCCGCGGAGATGTACTCATGTTTGGTAAAGGCGCTACTCGAAGTGAATTCGTTTTGCTTTCGTGCACCGTTTGCCGCGGTCTAGAGCGAGAGGAGCATGCCTCTCCTACTCGTGAGCCGTGCACGCGACACCTCTCAAGCCCGGATCCCGAGGAGGGATCGTGAGAACGCCTCATACGTCCGGATGTTTGTTCCCAGTTCCGCTTCAGCAGCAATTGCCGTGAGGGCCCGTACTGCCCTTCAGCTCCTGAGGTGACGTGGACCATTGCCGTGACCAGGATCGCCCTGTACTGGCGTTCAAATGGCGCAACTTCTCACGGGATATGTCACGGACGCGGCGTTTTGCTGAGGCGCAGTTCCCTAGAAGGTGCTCGAAACGCTGCCTTTCGCAAGACAGCCTAATCAGAAGGGGCCACGCCCGTCAAATTCCACCAACTTGAAAAAACGAACCCAACCCCATTTCGTTTCGTAAATTCGGCCTCCCCGCCCAACCAGCCGCCTCATCACAAAAACCGCAAAACCTCTATCTCGCCCAAATCCAAACACTTACCTCGATCCAACCGGCCCGTCCCGAACACCGCTAATCCAAACTCACGTACAAATGAAGAAAACTCCTCCGCAAACCGGACCGGCAACTCCGGCGGGTAAGGCGCGCTCCAGCCAGAATTCAACCAAACACAGCCTATGCGGCAATCCCGCCAAATTTCTCCCCGGCGAAACCGAGGAACACTACAACGCCATCCGGGATATTTGGTTTGCCGAATACGATTCCGAAGCGCCAGGCACAGCGCGTCTTCTTGAACCCTTAATCAATAGCGACCGCATGATGCGTTTCGCCGCCGAGGCCGTAACCGACGCCCATACGGCTCTTTCCCTGGCCGAAGCAGCCGCCGAACCCGACTACGCCCGCATCGAATTTCTCCATAACGATCTGAGAAACAAACTGCGCTACAAAGCGGACCATGAGCGCTCTTTTCAACGCGCCCTCCGTAACATCGAGCAGTTCGGTCAACGCCGCACACGCGAACAGAATGCCGCCCAGCAACTCGTACTCATTTCCCACAAAGTGGCCGTCGGGACCGCTCTCCTTTGCAAGAAGATGGGCGTTGATGCCGAGGTGGTTCTCGCAATCTGGAAAGGTCTTGACATTAAGGAGGAACCGAAACCGATTCCAGTTGACGGTTGCCCTACATAGCGGCCAATCCGCGAAGGTTCCAACCGCAAATCCTGCTTGCTTCAAGCTTATTGCCGTTGGGACCCGGCCAGTGCGTCTCGAGACTGAGAAACCCCTTATAGCCGTTACCAGCGAGAGCGGCAATTTGTTCCTTCCAGAGGACGTCCCGAGTACCTAGCGGACCCCATACCGGCTGTCCGTCTTCGATGTGGCAGTCTTTCGCGTGAACATGAACGATGCGGTCCTTGGGAAGCAGCGAGTAACCGCCGGGAAAGGGATTCTCACCAGCTACCAGAGCGTTCGCCGGGTCCCATACGATACCCAGCTTCGGATGGCGGATAAATTGGAGTGCGCGGACGGTTTCAGACGCCGTTGCCAGATTGCAGGCGTGTTCGTTTTCGACACCGATTGTGACGCCTTCCTTCTCTCCTAATGCGGCAAGCGCGCTCAGGGCGCTGACAATAGCGTCCAGACAAAGCTCCGGCTTCAGAGTTCGCCAGTAGGAAAAAACTCGAACGATCGGGGCGCCGAAGAATCTCGCGACGGTAAACGCGCGTTCGGTAAGCCGCGGCTGATCCTCGAATGTGTGTTTGGAGGCAAAGACATCGCGCTGATAGCGGCTGTCCAGATCGTGCGCGCCGGGCAGCACGCATTTCAACAGCGGCGAAGCGATCGCGATAACCGGCAATCCGGCGGCGTTCAATTCATCTCTGGCGCTCTTCAGTTCGTCGTCGGTCAAGTCCAGAACGTTCTTGCCATTGATGACGCGCAGTTCCGCGCCCGTCATGCCGGTCTCCTTCATCAGCGGGATGGCTTCGGACAAAACGGGCGAAAATTCGTCCGTGATCGCGGCAATCGGAATCTTTGGTTCGAAAGTGGAGGCAGGCATGGAAATAGCAGGTGTCTCTATACTAAAACTTATGTTCTTTCGACGTGACCGGCCCAAGATTGTGACCTTTTCGGAACGTGTCAATTTGCTGAAACAGGCGGGTTTCGGAACGACGGACATGGCCGACGGCCGCGTGCGGATTACAAAGCACGGCGTAGGCGCGGTAGTCGGTGATGAAAGCAAAGGTCAGGCCGGAATCGAGCGGGCTGGCATACTCGTAGGCGGTGAACTCGCCGTGCTGGTTGCTTGCGGCTATCAGGAATTTATCGAGCTGCCCAGCGGAAGACGTTTACCCGCGACAGCGGAACAACTGAAGAGCCTCCACGAGTTCGAAGAAGATGTCAAAGAAGCGCTCGGGCTAGTGAGCCTTTACAACACCTCGCTTGGAACGACTAGCCGCAAGCACATTTATGACCGCGTCTTTAAGCGCGACAGTGGTGACCAGCCAAAGCCATGGGAGAAGGAAAGAGCGCCGTTCTGTCGCTCCCGATACCAAGGGCTCACTGCACTTGTAATTTCAGTAGCTTTCTCATCTCCTGAAAAGAGACGGCCGCAAACTCATCGGCGCCCGTCAGGTTCGGCACGAAGGGCTGAACGCGGACGGTCTCCGCTTCCTGTGCTTGTCCGGCGTGATTCAAGGCGGAAGCCAGCATGGCGCGGCTGCGAAGATCTGTATCGCCCGATTCTTTGACTATCGCCTTCCAAAGTTCAGCCGACTCCGCGTACTGCTTCTGAAAGAAAAGCCCATAGGCAAGGATGAGGTTCTTTGCCCCGGGTTCGAGAGGCGCTGCCTTGACGTCGCCTCGCGCAGTCAAAGCGGCCACCAGAGCAAACGTTTTCGCTACCGGCGCGGCGGCATAGCGAAGTGCGGCCGAGGCGCTTGCTTTGGCCGCTGCAGTGTTGCCGTCCATCAGTGCGTAAATGGCGGACTGGCTCTCGGCGACGGATTGAATGTCAGGCGAGGAGAATTTGCTCTGTGCGAGAAAATCGGCAGCCCTGGCTGGAGATTGCGTGATAGCGAACCAGTTCGCGTGGCTTAACGGAGCGGCTTGGTCCTTCGATGCCTGAAGCAGATCCACATAGTGCCCGAAGAGCGCGTTGGCGCGCGCCAGATCGCCTTTTAGGAGAGCGCATATAGCGAGTTCCGGCAAAACTGAAGGGTTGCCTTCGAGGCCCGCCAGAGCCTTCTCCGCCGCCTCGAATTGTTTGGTTTCGAGCAGGCCCAGCGACAGTTGTTGCCGGATGTTCAGGTTGCCCGGGTTCAGCGACAAAGCGCGCCGCAGCAACCGTTCGCCATTTGAAGCGTCGCCCAGCAAGAAACGCTCCGAGCCGAGCAACGTCATGGCTTCCACATCGTTGGGCATCCAGATTCAACAGCGCTTGGGTAGCGCTCGCTTGCTCCGTCAGCGGCGCGTGTGAAGCGCGTTTCGCGAATGAATCAAAACGGGCCTGATCGAGAGGAGTAAACTGAGCCCGATGACTCGCCGCATTAGCGAGCGTCTGGGCTACCGCTTGCGGATTACTCTGAAGTTGAAGCCTCAGAGATATAAGCGAGGCCGAAAGCCGGATCGAGGTCAATCGCCTTTTGCAGCGAGGCAATACGGGCCTCGGGAGTTGCCGGCGTTAGTGCTTGCACATAAGCTCGAAGCGCCCCCTCGTTTTTTGTCGAAAAAGAAGCGGACTGCGGATCGATACGCCGCGCCAGATCATTCAAGCTGGCGATCAAAGCCGAGGCGTTTCCCTTCACAACGAACACATCGCGAGTGCGCTGAGTGGAGAGATCGGTCAGCGTGCCTTCAATGCGAAACCGTCCCTGGCGTAGTTCAACGGTCGTCTGGAGCACGTCTCCAGAATTCGATTCATAGGCATCGGAAGGCGCTTCGACCACCGTTGTGAGCGTATCGTGAGTTGTCGAAAGATCCTGCTGAAGCACCAGCGGAACCGCGAGCTTCACCCATTCGTACGAAGGGTCCGCTATCAGGACACTCGCCGGGAGAAGCGCGATTCGCCGGATGGAAGGTGCTTCGTTGCGGGAGCAACCGGAGATCGAGAGCAAGACCGCCGCAACGATGGAAGCCGTTCGAAATTTGAAGAGCAGGAAGTCCTCTATAAGGGTCTAGGATTTTCTGCAAGGAGCTGTTGGAAATCGGGGTCGTTCTTAAGCAAGCTGAACTCAGGAACTTCGGGAAGCTTCTTCCGGTCCTTCAATCCCTCCTCAAGCGCCTTACGCAAATAGAGTAGCGCGCGTTGATTCGATCCCGATTTTGCATAGGCTTTGGCGAGGTAAAGATGAAACAGGGCGAGATCGGTAACGGTCCGTTCCTGCATCAGCGTGCCGAAGCCATTGTGGCGTTCGAGAACGTCTGGGTCGAGTTGCATGGCCCGCTCGTAGTACTCGGAAGAGTGCTTATAATCCTTCCGGGCGAAATACGCGGCCCCAAGATTGGCGTAAACCGACGCGGGCGAATTTGAATACCGTAGCGACCGCTTGTAGTACGTGATGGCCTTTTTGTAATACTTCTCCGCGTAGAAGATAGTGCCCAGGTTATTGATGGCTTCTCCATAACGGGGGTCGATCTTCACAGCGCGCTCGTAGTTCTTTTTCGCGAGATTGAATTGGAGCATCTCGTGAAAGGCGATGCCAATTTTGTTCACAATGAGAGCGGTTTGGGGCGCCTGGCGATAGACGTCAATGGCTTCGCGGTACATTTTGCGAGCCATGTAGATATCGCCGCGCATTTCGAGACTGAGAGGGGCGGCGGTGGGCCTTGCGGTGGGAGGAGCCGAGGTGACGGACGCCCTCAAACCAGATGAAGACAAGTCCGTGCCCTGCTGCGTGGCGGCCAGAAGCGGAGTGCAGAAAACAGCTAAACAGGTGATGGTAAGACGAAAACCATAGAAAGAGATCATTTTGACCCCCTTGGCTTCCTACTATATACCCGTCCGGACGAAACGGTGAAACCTATTTGAAAATACTTTTCAGCCTGTCGAACAAACCCTGCTTTTTTGCCTGTTGCCCATTCTGGCGGGCAGGAGCGTTTGGATCGGAGTAGGGCGGTGGCGTGGAAGCGGATTGCTGGGTGATCACCGCCGGGGCAGTCGTTCCAGAAGGTCCTGGCACAGCGGGCGTATCCCAACCCGCGATCTCGGTCGCGCCGCCCTGGTGCAAGGAACAGAACTGAACCGGTTGAGTGCCGACCAGATAATATTCGGTGATGACCTTAGGACACGCGCTGGTAGCCAAGCCGCCGGTTTGCGGATCAATCTGGGCGCTGACAACACCCTCGGGGATGGTGAAATCCGTCGCATCGCGATAAGCCCGATGTTTGTGTGCGCGCTTCATGAACTCCGTCCAGACCGGCAGGGCGGCGTGAGCGCCCTCCTCCTTCAAGTCCTGGTAGTCGTCGAGCCCCACCCATACGACGCAGAGTAGTTTCGAAGTAAACCCGGCAAACCAGGCATCGTGCTCCGTACCTGTCTTACCGGCGGCCGGAACGGTGAAGCCACGGCTTCGCACGCCTGCGCCGGTTCCGCTGCGCAAGACCTCCTGCATCATGTTGACCATCAGATACGTCACGCGAGGATCGAGAATCTTTTCAGTTTCGGGCTCCGAAGTCCAAACGTCCGATCCGCTCTTGTCTACGATCTTCGAAATGAGACGGGGCTTCACCATCACCCCCTTGTTGCCGAAGATTGTATAGGCGGCGGCCATTTCCATCGGCGTCACATCGTAGGTGCCGAGCGCCATCGCGGGGGTTGCCCGAACGTCTTCGAGTCCGGCTTTGTGCGCCAGATCCGCTACAGCTCCATATCCCGTGGCCTCGGCGACTTCGACTGCCGGGATGTTCAATGATTTGACGAGCGCGGTTCGCACCGTGACGTCCACCGGATCGTCAGCGTGATGATAATCGGTGGGTTCATAGGGTGCTTGTCCCCCGAAGGAGAAAACCCGGGGCTCGTCTGGAAAGAGGGTTGACGGCGTGATTGGATTCGGTTGGCCGGAAAGTCCGGTGTTTAGAGCCGCGGCGTAAACGAACGGCTTGAAGGTACTCGCCGGGGGACGCTTTGCCGTGGCATGATCAAGCTGGCTGATTCCGTAATTCTTGCCGCCGATCAGCGCCTTTATTTCTCCGGTGTGCGGATCGAGACAAATCAGCGCGACCTGCGGATCTTTGATCGGAGTGCCCGGTTTGTGGCGCTTCGCCAAACGTGCCTCCAGCTCGCGCATCCCCAAAGTGACAGCCTCACCGGCATCGCGCTGCAGATCGGGATCGAGAGTCGTGTAGATTTTCGAATTTGAATCCTGAAAATCGCGATCCTGGAAATCGTCCATCAACTGCTCGTTCACCAGATCCACAAAATACGGCGCGTCGGCCGATTCCATTCCCTGCTTCGCCACCACAACAGGCGTGTCTATCGCCTCTTCATACTGCGACTTTTTTGATAAACCCGTTATCGAGCATCATCCGAAGCACGACGTTCCGCCGGTTTCTCGCGCGCTCCGGCCACCGCACCGGGATTGCGGAAACTCGGCTCCTGAATCAATCCGGCGAGCGTGGCGGCTTCAGGTAAAGTTAACTGGCGGATGTCCTTGCCAAAGTAGGCCTGCGAAGCTTCTCCAAATCCTCGAATGGCAAACGAGCCGCGGCGTCCGAGAGGTACTTCATTGGCGTAGTACTCAAGAATCTTTTGTTTCGTCAGCTTGCGTTCGAGGTGAATGGAAATCATCAACTCAGCGAATTTCCGGCCGAACGTTTTGCGGTGATCGAGCCACAGCATCCAGGCCAGTTGTTGGGTCAGCGTGGAAGCGCCTTCCGTCCTGCGTCCTTGTTTCACATCGACAAACACCGCCTTCATAATGCGGATCGGATCGAAGCCGGAGTGTTGGAAGAAGCGCTTATCCTCCGCTGAAATCAGAGCATCCACCAAGACCGGCGGGATGTCTTCGTAGCGCACCAGACGCCGTTTCTCGCGGTTCTTGTCGTACAGGCTGCTCAAGAGGGCCGGTTCGAGCGTGAACTCGGTACGCGGAGAGTTATCGGTGAGATCGATGATGGACGAAATCTTTCCGTCTTGGAAACGAATGACGCCGGGCTGGCCAGTCGTGTAGGCTTGCGGTCCGGGAAAAACTTCGATGGCATCGGGACGCAAATGATACCAGCCGCTAGCATTCGCCCGGGAGTCCTCCGCATAGCCGCTATCGCGCAATCTTTCGGCTAGTTGCAGCGGAGTGCCAGGGTCGCCCACCCCGATCACCTGCGGCGCGGCGTAGAGCATCGAAGACTTAGGGAAAGGTCCGTGCGCCAGCTTCTCGTCGGCGAGACGCGCGTATTTAGCGTAGAAAAACGCTAAGAAGGCGAAAGCGATGACAACAACCGCCGCAAGTCCTACGGCTAAAACTCGTCTGATTGTGACGGTGGTAACGGAGGAGCCGTTAGAACCCACCTTGCTGGGAAGTTTGATGCGTACGGGCAAAAATGTGGCCTGGCTACGGGGTTTCTACTGATTGGATGCCCGTCGATGTCGTCGGTTACTTTCGGGCTTGCTGATACGATTCTAACTCTTTCCAGATGTTATCGTCGTGCGGCTGCCAATCGGGCGTCTGATGACCCGTAATTTGCAACTCTTCGATGCTCAAGGTTCCGTGCCCGAACGGGCAAATGAGTTCCGTCTGCGGACGTCCGAACGTCACCATGTGGCCCCAGGAGCCTTTGCGGATGGGCATAATCAGACGGCGCATGCAAGTCCGGCAACGCCGCCGGTGGTCCCATAAAATTGCCATGAACGAGCCTGCGGCCACGAACCAGACGGCAAGAATAGCGAAGGTGAAAGGCATGTCGTGCAGGAACATGCTTTGACGGCCGAATCGCGTCGGTGGCGGCAGAGGAAACGCGTGTTCGACCGCCCACAAAACGCCATACATGGCACCGTACCACGCGGCCAGTTTGCCTGCGAGATAAAGCCAGTACCGCATAACAACTATTAGACTCCTTTCCGGGTGAGCCAGTTCCGGTTGCCGCGATCAACTGCGAAGGAGATTCCTCAGCAGGAATAGAAGATTCGCCGGACGCTCCGCCAGACGCCGCATAAAGTAGGGATACCAGGCGTCTCCATACGGAACATAAAGACGTAGACGAAAGCCTTTCGTCACGAGTTCCCGTTGCAAATCGCGCCGGATCCCATAGAGCATCTGAAATTCAAAACGGTCCGGTGAAATCTGCCGTTCCTGTATGTGTTTTAGCGCGGACCGAATGATTCTTTCGTCATGAGTTGCGATAGCAGGATACGTCCCCATGTACAGAAGACTTTTCATGATCTTGAGGTAGTTCTCGTCCACGTCAGCTTTGCTGGGATACGCAATTTCGGGCGGCTCGCGATAGGCGCCCTTGCAGAGACGCACCGGAATCCCCTTTTCAGAAAGAGTTCGAACATCGTCCTCGCTACGGTACAGATACGCCTGGATTACCGCGCGCACGCAGCCCGGATAACGGGCATGCAATTGGGAAATGATCTGAAGAGTGCGTTCTGTGTACTGGCTCGCCTCCATATCGACCTCGACACGTGAGCCGATCCTGCCAGCGGATTCGACGAGCGCACTTACATTCTCCACGCAAGCTTCCGCCGACACATCGAGACCGAATTGCGTCAGTTTGATCGATACCGTAGCGGGAAGGCTTTGCTTCTCGATTTCGCCTAGAGCGGCAAGATAGCTATCTCGCGAGCGCGCAGCCTCCTCGAGCGAGGTGACATTTTCGCCAAGGAAGTCGAGCGTGGCGAGAACGTTTTCGGCGGCGAGTTTCTTGACGACCGCGATTTCATCCTCAAGACTCCGGCCTGCTATGAAGCGCGATGTAAGCGTGCGGGAGAGGCTCGAATGCTCCATCCAGCCGCGGAGCCATCTTTGACGCGAAAGATACAGAAAGCTTTGCCGCAGCGGACCGAAGGCGGTCATCGGGGATAAGGATGTCCTCGCAGCGTTGTGAAGGCTCGATAGATCTGTTCCGTAAGCATCGCGCGCGCGAGTTCGTGCGGGAAGGTCATAGGCGAGAGAGACAGAAGCAGGTCTGCGCGGGGCTTCCATTCGGGTGGCAAGCCGTCGTGACCACCGACCAGAAATACCAGGTCCTGAGCTTCGTTTTCGGCTTTTTCCACGATGCCGATGAATGTCTTCGAATCCATCGCGCGGCCCGCCGGATCGAGAAATATCTTGCGGGCGGACGGATGTTTAGAGAAGAGATCGAAACGGTCCGGAACAATCTCGCGCAACTCACAATCGACGTAGCGGCCGGTGCGTTTCAGGAATTCGGCGGCCATGCCGTTCGCATGGATGTCGCGCGCTTTTCCGACGTAATAGAGGAAGAGCTTCATTGGCCGGTATCGCTAATTGACGCGCGTCTTGTCCACGCTTGCACTCTGTAAGAGCATCTCAATCGATACCACTTCAAGGGCTTTCTCGTGAGTCGCTTCGAGCCGTGCGGGACCAATGACTCCGGCCTCGTACGATTTCTTCCATAACTCAATACAGAAGCACCACTGATCACCGGCCTTCAGGCCCGGGAAGCCGAACTCGGGACGCGGCGTTATCAGATCGTTTCCAATGGAGGCCTGGTGCCGCAGGAATTCGTCGTTTACGCGGACACAGATCGTGTGCTTCCCGATGTCGTCCGAACCTGTATTGCATTTCCCGTCACGGTAGAACCCCGTCAATGGATCTGTACAGCAGGTCTGCAGAACGGTTCCCAACACATTCTTGATCATTCACATCCAGCGTACCCCTAAGGGCAGTTTTAGTTCAGCCGCTCTGTGATGGTCACCGGCTCGGCTAGCCTGAACGTCAAAACGGTCTCGTTCGGGATCACAGCCGCCTTGCCATGCGTAAGCATCACATCGCCGGCCCCCGCCGCGCCGCCGATCCCAGCGCCGATACCCGCTCCCTTCCCGCCCCCCGCAATCGCTCCGATGATTGCGCCAAGGGCCGCTCCTCCGGCGACCTTTCCCGCATTCCGGCCGGTGTTGCTGCCGCCCTTGTGATCAATTGAGCTGGTTTGTATACCAATGCGCTGCCCGTCGCTTGTGTTGATCTCGGTCAGCGCGAGCGAAAGATCGGCTACACCCTGCACACGGCCCGGCTTCTCGGCGTTTACGATCCGGCCCAATACTTTTGAACCCTTCTCCGCGATGATGAAGCCGTTGATGATAATCGGCGTTTCAAGCGTGGCACGAAACGTGTCGCCCGTGTAGTTGTGCTCCGTCGAAAGCGCCTCGTTCACCCGGATGGCGACGCTCATGCCCGGTTCCAGAGTGACACTCTGAGGCTGCCTCTGCGGCGCCTGCTGAACCGGCTGCACGGCGGGGGTTTGAACCGGAGGAGGATCGGATGCCACAACCGGCGCGGGCGGCTCGGTTGGGTTCGTCTCGTTTCCGGAATATGGGTTTGCGGGAAGCTTGGCGGTGTTCTTCCCGGTGTTGCCGCTCTCGGGTTCGCCCGGTTTAGGCGGGCTGAGTTGAGCCAAAGCATCGCCGGATGTGCGATGGCTGAACTTGTGTCCAAACGACGAAAGGGTGTCCCGCCGGACTGGCTTAACTCCTGGCTTAGCTGCCGGCTTAACTTCGGCTTCCGTTTTGGTTTTGGCCTCCGTTACAGCAGACGGCGGCGGTCCAGAGTCTTCCGGGGCGGCTTGTTCTGGCGGTCGCTTGTTCGACTGCCGCGCGCCCCGGTACTGCGGAGCCCTTTGTAACCTGCCCCGAGGTCATAACCGGCTCCGAGGGACTTCGGTCGGCAACTTTCACGTAAGTCAGTGCTCCAACCAGCGCGACCAGGATGCCAGTGACAAAGGCCGCAACGACCTTGATCAGATTAGACGAATTCATCATGCAGCAACCCCGCTACCCTCAGAACGTACTAAACACTACCGGGGTTTCGGTCGCCCCGGTTAAAATAAGCTTATCTGCTTTTGCCCGACGCATACATCCACAATTTTCCGGCAACGTACGACGTGGGTCCCATCCCCATCCGGCCTGCGACTGTGCTCGCTCCCATGGCGGGTGTCACCGACACGGTCTTCCGGCGCTTGATTCGGAACCAAGGCGGCTGCGGTCTGCTGATGACCGAATTCACCAGTTCCCACGGAGTCGTCAGCACTACCCATAAGACCAACAAACGAAACAGGAATTTCCGTTATTTATACTTCGAACCCGAAGAGCGTCCCATCAGCTGCCAGTTGTTCGGTTCCGATCCCGAGGTGATGGCGGAGGCCGCGAAGGTTTGCGAAGACCGCGGCTTCGATATCGTCGATCTCAACTTCGGATGCCCCGTCAACAAGGTGGTCAAATGCAACGGCGGCTCCGGATTATTACGAGACCTGCCATTGGTCGAGGCAATTCTGAAACGGGTTCGTTCCGCGATTTCCATCCCGCTGACCTGCAAATTTCGCGCTGGCTGGAACGATCGTGAACTGGTGGCCGTGAAAATGGCCCAGATTGCGGAAGACTGCGGTCTGGCCGCCGTGGCCCTTCACCCACGCACCCGCGAGCAGGGCTATAGCGGCCGCTCCGACTGGTCGCGGATCGCCGAGGTGAAGGCCGCCGTCAAAATTCCCGTCATTGGTAATGGCGACATCCTGACGCCCGAAGACGCGCTGCGCATGTTTCGCGAGACCGGATGCGATGCCGTCATGGTGGGCCGGACCGCCTCGTCGAATCCCTGGATCTTCCGGCAGATCGACGAGTATCTGCGGACGGGCACATACTTTGTGCCGCCCGACCGAGAACGATACAACATGATGAGGACTTATTATCTAATGCTGGAAGATCATGGCGAATCGGACGCCATAGGCAAAATGAAGCAGTTCGCAACCTACTTCACGCATGGCGTGCGCAACGGCTCGAAGCTTCGTACCGAGATTTACCGGGCACACGAGGTCAAGGGCATCCTCAACATCGTGGACGAATTCTTCTCCGAGCAGTTGAGCGGTGAAACGGCGCTGGAGCCCGCCGAAGTGGCTTGAAGCACGTTCAGTTGATTACTGATGGAGCCTGCAAAGGCAATCCAGGACGCGGCGGTTGGGCCTGCATTCTTCGTTTCGGCGAGTACAAACGGGAGTTGTTCGGCTGCAGTCCCCACACCACCAACAATCGCATGGAACTGGCCGCCGCAATTGAGGGCCTGAAGCGGTTAAAAGAGGAGTGCAAGGTCGAAATCGTCACGGACTCCGAGTACGTAAAGAACGGGATGACGAGTTGGGTACACGGCTGGAAAAAGAATGGCTGGAAGACCGCCGCGAAGAAACCCGTTGTGAATCAGGACCTGTGGATGGCGCTTGATGAACAAGTGAACTCGCACCAGATAAGCTGGACATGGACCAAGGGCCACGCTTCGCATGAAGACAACAACCGCTGCGACGAACTGGCCAGCCGCGCCGCTGAAGAGCAAATCATGAGCGATCCGGGTCCGCATAGCGCAAAGTACTGAAGCATTCCGACTAAACCATGCCAGATCAACCAGACCCTGAACGTGTCTGCCTTTTTGGAGGCACTTTCGATCCCATCCACATCGCTCACCTTCGTATTGCGAATGAGGCATTGAAAGCGTTTGCGCTGAGCAGAGTGCTATTTGTACCGGCTGGTAATCCGCCGCACAAGGACACCGCCGTTCTGACCTCTTTCGCCGATCGCTTTCACATGGTCGAGATCGCGTGCGCGCCTTATCCTTCCTTCGTGCCGTCGAGCCTGGAAGCGGGCAGCGAAACGAGCTATACCGTCGATACGCTCGAACGGGTTCGCAAAGATCTCTTGCCCGGAGACGAACTCTTTTTCTTGATCGGCGCGGACGCTTTCGCCGAATTGGAGACCTGGAAGCGGTGGGAGGACGTCCTTGGGCTGACCGACTTTATAGTCGTATCGCGCCCGGGTGAGGACTACATCGTGCCTGAAGGCGCGCGGGTTCACCGACTGGAAGGACTCGACCTGCCCGTTTCCAGTTCATTGATAAGATCTCGTCTGGCTTCAGGGGAGATGGTCGCTGAAGTACCCGCAGAGGTCCGCGACTACATCGCGCAGCGCGGCCTCTACGGAGCCGAGCGGGTTACGGCCGCTACTTAGGAGCGGTGACGCAGAACTGATCGAAAGCGCTGGTGAGCACACGAGCGATTTCGGGAGCTTCACGGCTCTCAATCTGATGCCGATGCACCATGAATACTGGTTTGCCGTCCCGGAAGAGCGCCATGGAAGGGGACGACGGTGGAAATTCCGAAAGCAGTTCCCGAACGCGATTAACCGCAGCGATATCGCCGCCCGCGAACACCGTGGCTGTGACGTCAGGACGGTTGTGATGGGCGAGCGCCATTCCGACCGCTGGCCGAGCCTTTCCGGCAGCACAACCGCAGACGGAGTTGACGACCATCAACACGGTGCCGGCTTTAGCGCCGAGTAAGCGGTCTACTTCCTCGGGTGTTCTGATTTCCTGAACGCCGTACTGCGTCAGGTCGCGCCGCATGGGCGCTATGAGTGGTTCCGGGTATTGCATACCTCTAGGATATTAGGAACCGGCCCGCGCCGTCTGCACTTTCGGCGATGCAAGATAACCGGCGATGGTATTTTTGCTCACGTTGTTCACAACGATCTCGTCGGGCTGCCTGGCTTTGGAGGTGTAAAACTGAATCGGCTCATTGATGGTCCGATCCTTCTTTTCGACGGTTTTGTCGTCAACCGTGACCGTGATAGTGAACCGGTTCCGCTTCACATCGACCTTCTTGAGTTCGATCATCACGTCCCCAACACGTTTAGGCTGCTTCGATTTCGTGATACTGAACTCGGAGTAGTTGCGCTCGCCGAGTTCGCGGAGCGCCTTAAGTTCGTTTGCATTCGTCGCGATCAGGCTGGAGTGGCTGTCTAACTCACCGGTGGCTCTTTTTAGATTGGCGATGGTTTGTTCGAGCTGGCTTTTGGTGTTCTGTACGTCTGTTTTCACCGTGCCAACGTCGGTTGAGACATCATTCAACTTCGTGGTGGCGGTATCGGCCGTTTGCTTCACGGCGCTGATAACCTGCTGCTCCTGGGCCTGCTGTTCGGCAACTTTAGACTGCAGCGCTTCCACCCGCCGTTGGGCATCCACCTTCGCTTGGCCCACGGCGCGGTCCGCCGCCCGGCGTTGATCTTGCAACTGGCTCTGCAGAGTTTCCACACTGCGCCGTGAACGCTGAACGGCTTCGGAGGAATCAACCCGCATCTTTTCGACGGTGCTGTTCAAATCGTCACGGAGCTTCGCCATATCCGTGCGGCTATCCGTACGAAGATGCCCCAATTGAACGAAGAAGTAAATATTGGTAGCGGCTAGCAGTATCAATATTCCGATAAGCAATGGTCCCTTCCAATTCGGAGCGGAGGGAGGCGGAATGATATAGGTAGGCTGTTGTTGTGGATTGCTGCTCATGTAGATTTTTATTTTCCCAGCTTTGCTCTAAAGGATAGCTAACTGGACGTGCGGCGCGCCTATTATGTTTCAACGAGCGGGTTTTCGCGTCTCCGGGCTACCCTGGAATAGCGTGTTCTCGCAACGGCTCATCCGGCCCGAACTCCTCGACCACGTCAGTGCGGATGAGGCTACGGCCAAATCTCGCCGATCTGGTTCGGATCAACCGCTTCTTCGGCGGGCACTCCACGATTCGCAAGTTGCTGAGCGCCGCCGTAACTCAGAACGAGAAATTCACAGTATTGGATGTAGGCGCCGCCTCCGGAGATACAGCCCGCTATATAACCGATCTCTATCCTCAGGCCTCGGTTACCAGCCTTGACTACAACGTGACGAACCTGGAAGCCGCGCCTTTTCCCAAGCTGATTGCGGATGCTTTCAACCTGCCCTTCGGTGAGCGCAGCTTCGATTTTGTGATGTCGTCTTTGTTCCTGCATCACTTCACGAACGAGCAGGTGATTTCATTATTGAAAAGCTTCCATGGGGTCGCGCGTAGAGGTCTGCTGATTGCGGATCTCGAAAGGCATGTCCTGCCGTATCTGTTTCTAAAGTTGAGCAAACCGCTTTTCGGATGGGGTCGAATTACGGTTCACGACGGCCTTATCTCTGTCCGGGCCGCGTTCCAAAAGGCGAGAGCTGGCGAGATTGGCGCAGTCGGCGGGGATCGAAAACGCAAAGCTGGCAAGCCACCGTCCGGCCTTCCGGCTCACCTTATCGAGCCTGAAGAGTTAAATCCGGATGCCGGTCAAAATAACCGGTGAGCATTCGGAGGAGGATGCCCACCGGTCGGTTCCTACGCGTTTGCACGCAGAGGTGACCAGAAAAAACTAGATTGCAAATGTATGAATTCTTATTTACTATACGCCGGACTGTCTTCGGTTTGTAATACCGGTACCCAAGAAAGTTCATCGGGCTTTCCAACAATCGTCCAGTACCCGAACACACCCAGCAGCAGGATTGCGCATGCGATCGCAAACGCCGCGAAAAAGGAGTGCGTCCAGCCCAGTACCTGGCCGGTGACCCAGGCGCCCACGACACCCGAGAAATTTCCGATACAGTTTTGGAGCGCGGTCCACTTCCCCGCAGCGGCCGCGCCCGAAAGCCGTTGAGTTAGGGCCCAATGGTTTGACGACCAGGCGCCCATCGAAACCGCGGCGAGAACCAGAAGCGTGTTCGACAAGGTGGGCTTGCTCACAAGCACCGCGCCGAACATAAGCCCACAGCAACCAAGCAGTCCCAGACACATAAACGCCTGCCGCACGCGGCCCGGCTCCCGCCCACGCCGGATGAGCGCATCCGCAAACAATCCGAAGAGCATGGACGAGATGGCGACGGCCCAGAACGGCAGCGATGCCATGATCGCGAGTTGGTCCCTGTGATAATGGCGCTCCTTTTCGAAGTAATAGGGAAGCCAACTTAAATAGAAGTACCAGGTGTAGTTGCCGCAAAACAGGCCCAGCGCCGTGCCCCAAAACGGCCGTTTCGACATAAGCTGTGCGTAATCGGGAGCCCATGCCGACGCTCGTTCCAGCCGCCGCGAGGGAAGCTTCACGCAAACTATGCACCAGGGAATCAGCCACAACAGACTTACGCCGCCGATAACAATGAACATCCCCCGCCAGGAAAACCACTTCAGCATCTCTATGCCGACGACCACGCCGAGCGCCGGCCCGATCTTAGATCCGGCATCGATCATGGCGTTTGCGGTGCCCCTGAGTTGCTCGGGAAAATATGTCGCGATGATCTTTGAGTAGGCGGGATAGGCAATCGATTCTCCCGCGCCAAGGAGCAGCCGAAGCATGAAAATCATGGCAAACGAGCTGGAGAGGCCTATCAGACCGGTCGTGCCGGACCATACGAGGAAGCCGACCGCGTAAACCCAGTTCACATTCCAGCGGTCGATTAGTTTGCCGCCAACAATTTGAAAAAGAGCGTAGGTCCAGAAGAACGCGGTGGAGAGATCCCCGATTTTCTGCGGGTCCAAACGAAGGTCGATTTCAATATGACTCGCGGCGACGCCGAGATTACCGCGATCGGCATAGTTGATCGCAACCGAAAGCACCAGCAGAACGAGCGCGACCCACTGCAGGGCGGACGGCTTCAGTATGGGTTTGAGTGTGGTCATCCGCAGGCTTCGCCACACTTTATCAGAGTCTTCGTCAGTGTAGATAGAACAGGCTGAGGCGCGGTAGTTTGGCCCGTTCCAGTACGGCGGTATCGAGATAGCGGCGCTCCAGCATCGCGAGCTGTTCGGCGGTCATCTTGCCGCGATAGGGCCTTAGTTCGCGGTCCAAGGACTCGCGGATTGCGTAAAGATCGTCGTCCGATTGCAGGCTGCGCGCCGTCGCGACCATTTTGTCTTCGAGAGAGGTGAGCCGCCGTTCCAGGTCTTCCACCTTTGTGAGATGTTGTGCCGCCTCGGCTGCCAGAGTCTCGAGCGTAGCGGCTATCTCGTGGAACGCCTGTTCGCTTTTCTGCCGGAGTTGGGCCGCTCCCGCGAGCAGATAGGAGCGCAAATCATCTTCGGCGAAAGGCGCTTGGCCCATGGCATTCGCGCCGGAACGGCTGGGCGCTCGTTTGGCGGCTTCCATCACCGCTTGGGTGCAGTAGGCGACGGAGTTCACCGCCCGATGCCTGGTCTTGCGGCCGCGCCATTTCTCGAACGCTTCATCGATCCCTTGCAGAACCGCTTCGAGCGGAACACCGGAGTCTTTCCAACTCTCGATCAAAGCCCAATCGAGAGGCGAGAGCAGGAACAGGCTGGTCGCTCGCGCGCGCTGAAAATGTTCCTCAATTTCGGTGAAGTAGTTGAAGTAGTTGGCGGGCCAATCCGCTTCGTCCTCAGTCATATCTATACAGCCGCGCGAACGCCGCCCGCGGCAATACGTTCGGTGCGTCCCGAGTCGAAGTGAACCAGCAAAAATCCATTTTCGTCGAGGCCTGCCGTGATACCCTTCTGGCCGGTCTCTTCAAGAACCACGCGGCGGTTGAGCGCGTAAGAGGATGCGGCAGTGAATGCTCGCAAGATTGCTTTCGGACCTTCCGCCGCCAGCAGTCCGCAGAAGGAGTCTAAAGATTCAAGTAGCTGAATGAGAATGTTCTCGCGTGATTGGACGCGTCCGCCGCTTTCGAGACGGATCGAGGTTGCGGGTGTGCGGAGCCCGTCGGGCAATGCGGTGTGATTCACGTTGATTCCAATGCCTGCGATTACGCACGAGTCGATGAGTTGAGCCAAGATTCCGGCCACTTTTCGTCCGTTGACAAGCACGTCATTCGGCCAGCGCAGGTCACACGCCACGCTGGTTGCTTTTTGAATGGCCTCCGCTGTCGCGAGTCCTAGCAGGAGCGTTGCAACCGGGAGATTGGCTGGTGAAAGCGCCAACCGTAGCAGGATGGAGCAATAGATCCCGACTTCAGGGTCCGAAACCCACGACCTGCCCAGCCGTCCTACTCCTGCCGTTTGTTCTTCCGCGATAACAATCGTGCCGTGTGGCGCACCTATAGCTGCCAGGCGCGCCGCTTCCTGCATCGTCGAGCCAATGGACTTGAAATAGTGGAGATGGTCGCTGTTTATCCGCTCGATATCGAGAGGCATCTTACGTATCGAGTTCCAGCCGGAAGCTGATATCAACCGCAGTCGCAGAGTGAGTGATCGCGCCGCTTGAAATAAAATCCGGTCCGGCTTCGGCGTAGGCGCGGATGGTTTGCAGATTGATTCCACCCGACAACTCAACAGTCGCTCGTCCGCCGATGTAACGAATCCACTCCCTCGCATCTGAAGGTGAGAGATTGTCCAGCAACAAGTGATTGGCTCCGGACTCCAAAGCTTCGTCAAGTTCGGCCCGTGTGCGGACCTCGATTTCAACCGGCCCCGAGAAACGCTTCACGTTTTGTAGGGCTTCACGAACGCCACCTGCCGCCGTGATGTGGTTGTTTTTGATGAGCACGGCGTCAAAGAGCCCCCGGCGATGATTCGTTGCGCCTCCGGCTGCCGCCGCCATTTTCTCGAGCTGGCGGAGACCCGGCGTTGTTTTGCGCGTGTCGAGCACACGGGCTTTGGTTCCCGCCACTTGGTCCACATACTTACGGGCGAGAGTCGCGACACCGCTGAGCCGCTGCAAGAAATTGAGAGCGACTCGTTCGCATTCTAGAAGCGTGCGCGCGCGGCCTGCAACCGTTGCGAGAACATCGCCAGGTTTATGGGAAGATCCGCTGGCACGTGAGGAGAGCAACTTCAGCTCCGCCGCGAATCTGGTAAATGAGCGGCAAAAGCTCGATACCGGCCAAAATCATCTCTTGCTTCGCGAGAAAAATTCCCTGCGCTTGAAGGTGAGCGGGAACTGTAAATTCCGAAGTGATGTCACCGGTACCTATGTCTTCGGCCAACGCTCGTTCAACGGCGTCGCGGATCTCAGGATGCGCTACATCGAACATAGCTATTCGAGCCCTTCGAGGCGCCTTCTGTTCTTTTCGACTTGAGCCTGGTACTCGGCGAGTTTGGCGCGCATGGTCGCGATAACTTTTTCCGGAGCTTTGTTCACAAAAGCCGGATTCTCAAGCTGGCGAACGGAGTTGGCGATGGTTTTTTCGAGATCCGCCGTTTCTTTCTCAATCCGGGCGCGAGCGTCGGCGCTCAACGCGGTATGTTGTTCCGCCGCGGGCGCGTGGATCTCGACTTGAAATGCATCTTTCAGATCTGCCGCGACGACCTGTTTTATCGTCAACCGTGAAAGCTTGGAGATGATCAGCAGATCCTCGTCTGAGAAAGGATTCCGAAGTCTCAGCGTAGTATCCAAGGCCGCCTTCGGATCGAGTTTTCGCGATGTACGCTGCTCCCGGGCTTCCTTGATGATCTCTTGTAGAAGCGAGAACGCGGCTGGGTCGGCCGCACCATCAGCCAACGCGTTTGGATACAGCTCAAGGGAAATCGACTTCTCGTGTGGGCCGAGATCGACGGTTTGCGTAAGCCGCTGCCATAACTCCTCCGTGACAAATGGCATGAACGGATGCATCAGCCGGAGCGCGGTTTCATAGACGGTGAGGGCTGCGGTCCAGTGCTCGTCCACGCCGGAATTTTCCAGGAATCGTAGTTTTTTTACTTCGAGGTACCAGTCGCAGAATTCGTGCCAGACGAAATGCCAGATTTCATGTGTGGCTTCGTGGTAGCGATGTTGTGCCAGTGCCTCGTTGACGGCTTTGATGGCTGCCGACAAGCGGCTGTGCATCCAGGCATCTTCGATGGAAGCAGTCGGAAACGCGCCGCGAGTCCACGATTTGACTTGCGACCGTTCGAGGTTCATGAAGAGCAGGCGCGAGGCGTTCCAGACCTTGTTGGCAAAAGCTCTGCTTGCCTCGATGCGATCTTCTTTGAGCACGATATCGGCACCGGGAGCTGCCGAGTTTAGCAGTGCGACACGACAGGCGTCCGTGCCGAAGCGATCCATGATTTCGAGTGGATCGACCACGTTGCCTTTCGTCTTAGACATTTTCTGGCGATCTGCATCCCGGATGAGGCCGTGCAGGTGGACTTCGCGGAACGGTACTTCGCCCGTGCATTCGATACCGAGCATGATCATGCGCGAGACCCAGAAGAAGAGGATGTCGAATCCTGTGATGAGGAGCGAGGTTGGATAGAACTTTTTGAGGTCTTCCGTTTCGTCCGGCCAGCCGAGCGTTGAAAAGGGCCACAGTCCGGAGCTGAACCAGGTATCGAGCACGTCTGAATCTTGTTCAAGTTCGGTCGAGTGGCAATGCGGGCACGTGGAGGGTGTTTCTCGTGCCACGGTGATTTGATGACAATTTTTGCAATGCCAGGCGGGAATGCGATGGCCCCACCAAAGTTGCCGTGAGATACACCAGTCGCGGATGTTTTCCATCCATTGAAAGAAGACGATTTCGCGGTCGTCGGGAACAAAACGGATCTGTCCGCTTTTGACGGCCTCGATAGCTTTCTGAGCCATCGACTTCATACGCACAAACCACTGTGTGGAAACCAGAGGCTCGATCACCGTCTTGCAGCGATCGCACTTGCTGATGTTTACGACGTATGGTTCGGTCTTTACCAAGTCGCCCGATTGCTCGAGCGCGGCGAGGATCCGCTTGCGCGCTTCAAAACGGTCGAGCCCTTCATAAGGACCGGCAGCCTGCGTCATGCGCGCGTCTTCGCCGATAACTTTGATAAAGGAGAGAGCGTGGCGCTTCCCTGCCTCGAAATCATTTGGGTCGTGGGCGGGAGTCACCTTCACGACGCCGGTACCGAACTTCGGATCGACCATGGTGTCGGGAAGGATTGGGATCTCGCGATTCACGATGGGCAGGATCGCGGTCTTGCCGTGCAAATGCTTGTATCGCACATCGTCAGGGTGGACGGTAACAGCGCTGTCGCCCAGCATCGTTTCGGGACGCGTGGTGGCGACGGTGAGGAATTCATCGCTATTCGCGACTCGATAGCGTATATACCAGAGATGGCCTTCGACGGCCTCGTGGGCGGTCTCGACATCGGATATGGCGGTCTGGCAGCTAGGGCACCAGTTGACCATGTATTCGCCGCGATAGATGAGGCCTTTTTCCCAGAGACGCACGAAGGTTTCGCGGACAGCGCGGGAGAGGCCGGCGTCCATGGTGAAACGTTCGCGCGACCAATCGACGCTTGCGCCCTCGCGACGGATCTGGAGAACGATGCGGCCGCCATACTCTTCTTTCCACTGCCAGACACGACGCTCGAACTCTTCGCGGCCGAGTTGCCTGCGGGTGATGTTTTCCTTCGCGAGTTGGCGTTCCACGATCATTTGAGTGGCGATGCCGGCGTGGTCCATCCCGGGCAGCCAGAGCGTGGTTTCGCCTTTCATGCGATGCCAGCGGACGGCGACATCCATGATGGTGTGTTCGAGCATGTGCCCGATGTGAAGAGATCCGGTTACGTTGGGCGGGGGGATGACGAGCGAGAAAGTGCGGCCGGGCTGAGCTGCCGCGGAGTCCACGTTGTAGATGCCGGAGTCGATCCACCACTGCGCCCAGTGCGGCTCAAACCGTTGTGGTTCATAGACTTTTTCAAGCTGGGATTCGATTCCGGGAGGCATGCGAGGGAAATCTCAGCGTAACATTGGGAACGGGTTTTTTCGTTTGTTGAATATTGACGGGGCGAGAGGCCGATGTGCTTTAATGGTTTTGGCCCACCTTGCATTGACCAGCGCAGTTGGCGGTTCGTGCGATGCGGAGCGAAATGCTCCTCAGTAGCTCAACGGTAGAGCATTCGGCTGTTAACCGAAGGGTTGTAGGTTCGAATCCTACCTGAGGAGCCAAAATCGTTTTTTCACGCAATTCTGAACTCCCGGACGCGCCGGATTCGCAAATCGCAGGAGACTTTGAGCAGTAGATATCTCTCGGTCTAGTTTGTCCACGGCGGCCGGATCGTGGAGATCAAGGGATGGGAGGCAGTTTACGGTAGAGGCCCCGGTCACAGCGAAGGCAGACGCGTCGACCTGCTTCTGAGCGAGAGCTCGCGATCCGAAAATCCGCCAAGATCCTGGTTCGCTTCCCTCCCTGCTGCCGATACGCGACGCCACGCGCGGCTTGCAGCGAAATGAGCTTCGCGCTGAGGGCCTGCACACGGATCTCATTACTGCCGAGAGATGCGTCGCAGCTTCCCGTTGAGTTTCGAAATGAATGGAAAGTTCCGCGTAAACAATGTCGCTGATGACGAGAGTTTCCCAGCCCTTGCTGCAGTGTTTCCGACGACGATCTGCCATTTGGCGGCTGGTAGCCGTGTACCAGGTCGAGTTCACTACCTCATTTCCGACGCCTGAGAGGGAACTGCTCATTCGGCACAAGGATGTCGAGCAGGATATTAGTATCGACGGCAGTGATCATCGACCGCGCACGTCATCAATGAATTTGTCCACGGCGGCGTAACCCAGTTTGGCGAACGTATCTCCGCAACGCCCCTTCCACTTTGCGAGGTTTAGCTTCTTCGGCGCTTTATTGAGCACGATGGAGCCGCCGACCAACGGAACTCGACTTCCGTTTCAGGCCCAAGACCAAATTGATCGCGAATATCTTTCGGGATCGTCACCTGCCCCCGCTCGCCAACTTTCATATATTCCAGTATGATTCTGAATGCATACCACGTCAACTTAAAGCTCTTGATATATCATCAGAGCGAGCCCATCCAGTTGGAGATGACAGTATTGGAATGAATAGCCGGCCAAAGGCTAGCCATGGCGCCGTATTAGGCAATATGGCGCTCGTACTGACGCTTGTTCTAGCGGGTTGCGGACACAGCAACGATCGTGAAAGCAATCTCCCGAGCGAATCCCAATCGACGAAGGCGAGCCTGTTTAGCGTTTCGGCGGATCAGCTTCCGCATTTGCGGATCGGGCCGGTGCGGAGCAGCACCTGGCGAATCGACGTTGAAACCACCGGCACTGTAGATTGGGACGCGGATCACACCACCCAAGCGATTACACAAGTAAGCGGTCCCATCACTCGCATCGTGGTTGATTATGGATCGCATGTAAAAGCGGGAGATCCCCTGCTCTACGTGGCAAGTCCCGATATCACAAACGCAATAGCCACCTACAAAAAGGCGCGGGACCAGCAGGAGTTGGCGAAAAAAGTCCTGGATCGCGAGAAAGAATTGCTGGCTCACGGGGCCGCCGCCGTGAAGGACGTAGAGAGCGCCCAAGCCGACTACAACGAGGCAGGCACCGATGTCCAGAACAGCATGCAGGCGCTGAAGATCTTCGCAATTACTCCTCAAGAACTGGACACCGCCGAGCGGCAAGCAGCGCCGATCAACCCGGAACTCGCCGTACGCGCGCCAATCGGAGGAACCGTGGTACAGAAGCTGGTCATGCCCGGCCAGTTGATTCAGGCGGGATCAACCACTTGCTTCGTCATTAGCGATACGTCAACGGTTTGGGTGCAAGGGCACATTTTCGACCGCGACCTGCCCCTGGTGCGAGTGGGGGACGCGGTGGACGAAACGAACTCCTCATTGGCCCAGACGTTTTCCGGCAGACTTTCTTACGTGGGAGCCATGGTGGATCCGGACACAAGGACGACTCCGGTTCGCATTGTTACTCGAAATCCGAGAGATCTTTTGAAGAAAGATATGTACCTGGACGCGGCAATCCACACCAAGACGGAGAAGAGCGTTCTCAACGTCCCAGTCTCCGCGATATTGCATGACTCGGAAAATGAACCATTCGTTTATGTGGAAGTGCAGCCGCGTCAATTCGCGCGACGGCCTGTGGTGGTGGGAGCGCAGCAGAGTGGCGAGGTGGAGATACTGAGCGGCCTTAAGGCAGGCGAAGAAGTGGTTTCGGAAGGCAGCGTCTTTCTGCAGTTCGCCAGCACCTATCAATAGGCCCCAGATAAGGCCGCAAACGGAATGATTTCACGCCTAGTCGGGTTCGCTCTCTCGCAACGCTTCCTGATTGTCATTGCCTCGCTCGCGCTGATGGTCTGGGGAGCAATCGCGTTTCAGAACCTGCCCATCGACGCTTATCCCGACCTTTCGCCGCCGCACGTGGAGATCATCACGCAATGGCCCGGGCACGCGGCGGAGGAAGTCGAGCGGCTCATCACAATTCCTCTTGAAGTCGAGATGAACGGCATTCCGCGGCTAGATTCGCTCCGTTCGATTTCGTTGTACGGGCTCTCGTCCGTTCAAATGAATTTTCAATACGGCGCCGATCCCTATTTCGCGCGCGAGCAGGCCTTCGAGCGTGTCACCAACGCCACCATGCCGCAGGGCGTTACACCGAGCCTATCGCCGTTGTATAGTCCCAGCGGACTGATTTATCGCTATGTTGTGCAGAGCCCGGACCGTACACCGCAGGAGTTGAAGACGATCGAGGATTGGTTGCTCGAACGGGCATACCGGTCAATACCAGGCGTGGCGGACGACTCGGGTTTTGGCGGCACAACCATGCAATACCAGGTGCTGCTCGATCCAAACAAGCTGCTGACTTACGGAATTTCCGTTGCGCAGGTGCAGCAACAACTTAGCGCCAACAACGCCAACGCAGGCGGCGGATTTTATTCTCAGGGCGGCCAGACCTATTACATTCGCGGGCTCGGGTTGGTTAGAGACACCGCCGACATAGGCAATGTCGTGCTGACGATGCACAATGGCACTCCGGTCTATGTACACGATGTGGCGAAAGTGCAGATCGGTCACGCCGTGCGGCTTGGGCAATTCGGATACATGCGGCAGGAGGAAGCGGTCGAAGGCGTCATCCTGATGCGCGTGGGAGAGCAGGCACAGGTAATCCTGAAACGCGTCGAAGAGAAGACGGACGAACTGAACCGGCGCGTGTTGCCGCGGGACGTCAAGGTGATTCCTTATTACGACCGCAGTTATTTGATCGAGGAGACGACCCGCACGGTGGAACGGAATCTAACGCGTGGCATGATCCTCGTCCTCGTGATCCTCGGATTGATGCTCTTCAGCGTGCGCACCGCGCTTATTGTGGCCGTGACGATTCCGTTCTCACTGCTGTTCGCCTTTATTTGCCTCGACCGCAGCCAGATTCCGGCGAATCTGCTGTCGATCGGAGCTATCGATTTCGGGATCATCGTTGACGGCGCCGTCGTGATGGTGGAGAACATCTTCCGTGAGCTAGCGGAACGGCACGACCAACGTTATAACCTGCTCGATGTAATCCGCTCGGCGGCGCACGATGTCGAACGGCCAATCTTCTACGCGATCGCGGTGATCATTGCCGGATATCTTCCCATTTACGTGCTGACCGGTCCTTCGGGGCGGCTCTTCCGGCCAATGGCGGATACGATGTGTTTCGCGCTCGTCGGCTCGCTGATTTGCGCTCTGACTTTGTTACCGGTGCTCTGCGCGTATTTTCTGCGCAAGCATGTGCATGAACCCGAACTCAAATTCTACAATCGGATTCGCGATGCGTACGGCCGCGCTCTGGCGGTGTGTCTCCGAAACCGGGCAATGACGGTAATCGTCTGCTGTGTGATTTTTTTGGCCTCTCTGCTGTTGATCCCTGGTATCGGAGCCGAGTTTATGCCGCACTTGGACGAGGGAGCGCTGTGGGTGCGGGCCACTACGCCCTACACGATCTCGTTCGAGGAAGCATCGAAACTTTCGCCTCAAATCCGCGACATTTTGCTGAGTTTTCCCCAGGTAACAACTGTCGCGAATGAGTTGGGGCGTCCAGACGACGGGACAGATCCGACAGGATTCTTCAATAACGAGTTCTACGTTGGATTGCGGCCCTACGAGGACGCGTCCTGGCATCACAACATTCGTACCAAACCGGAACTGATCGATGCCCTGCAGCGGAAGCTTTCCGCGTTTCCGGGAATCATTTTCAACTACACGCAGCCTGCGGAGGATGCCGTGGACGAGGCCGAGACGGGATTGAAAAGCTTACTGGCAGTTAAGATTTTTGGCCCCGATTTGAAGACTCTGGAGCAAAAGGCAGAGCAGGTGAGACAGATTGTCACGCAGGTGCGCGGCATCACTCACGTCGTCATCGTGCGGGAACTGGGACAGCCTAGCCTGACTATCAAACCGGATCGCGCCAAGATCGCCCGCTACGGCCTGAACGTCAGCGACGTGAACACTTTGATTGAGACTGCCCTGGGGGGCACCGCGGCGACGCAAGTCATCCAGGGAGAGGAGCAATTCGATCTTGTTGTGCGAATGCAGGAGCCATTCCGGCAGAACGAGAACGCGATTAAGAATCTGCTCATCACGACGCCCGCCGGCCAGCATCTTCCGTTGAGCCAGTTTGCCGATATCCATATTGAAAACGGCGCATCGCTGATTTACCGCGAAGCGCAATTCCAGATACATCGGTGTCCAGTTCAGCGTTGACGGAAGGGACTTGGCAAGCGCAGTGGGAGAAGCGCGCAAGAGCGTGGCTCAAAGCGTCAAGCTGCCCATTGGCTACACGTTCGATTGGGGTGGAGAGTATCAGGACTATCTGTCGTCGGTGGCTCAAATGAAAACAATCCTGCCGCTTACGGTGTTACTGATTTTGTTAATCCTGTTCGCTCTATACGGCAATTTGAAGTTTCCGCTTATTATCTTTTTCAGCGTGCTAATTACTCAACCAGTAGGTGGATTGATCGCTCTCCGCATGACAGGGACGACCTTCAGTGTGTCGTCCATGCTGGGATTTGTGGCTTTGATGGGACTCGCGGTGCAAACCAGCGTGATTCTTTACTCCTTCATCAATAAACTGCGCCTGGAAGGAAAAGACGTCATGACTGCGACCCTCGAAGCCTCGGTCTTGCGCCTGCGGCCCATCGCGATGACAGCTTTAGTGGCTTGTCTCGGTCTGCTGCCCGCGGCTATGTCTACGGGAATCGGGAGCGACTCGCAGAGACCGTTCGCGATCGTCATCGTGGGCGGCATGATCTCGCGGCTCTTCTTGTCGATTTTTCTAGCTCCTGTGCTTTATGAACTGGTGGCACGGAAAAATGACGTGTTACAAGTCTGATTTTCCACGCTTGGAGCGGTTGCCGTTCTCTCAGTGGATTACCTCGCGTCCAACGGCCAGATTTAATTGGTTGGCGGCGCTGAGAGGTATGCGCTCACAAGGTTCAGATAGCTCAGTTCGGTGTCGCGATATTCCTTTTGTGCATCCAGGAAATCGAGCAATGACGCGCCTCCATGCAAATACGCGAACGACACGGAGGAGCGTATATCTTGGGCCTCCTTCAGGTACTCGTCCTTGTAGGGTCGAAGCAGCTTGAGCGTGCTTTCAAGAGTTGCGTATGCGAAGTCCACGTCATGGAGGGCAGTCAACTTCGAGGCATCACGCAGTTTCTGATTTCGCCCGATATCGAGCAGGGTGTGCAACTTGTCGCCCTGGTTCTTGTCAAAGATGCGCAAGGGGAAGCTAACGCTTGCGCCGATATACGTATTCAGGGGAGGAGGTTGGTGAGACGCGTCGATACCGAAGGTCGGGTCGGTGGAACCATTCGCAATCGCAAGTTGGTGGTCGGTTTTAGCCTTATCAAGTGACTCCTCAGCTTCCCTGAGATCTGGCCGGTTTTCTATCGCGAGCGCCCGGAGTTCACTCAGTGTAGCGACAGGCTCGTCGAAACCGAAAGTCTCCGAGATGTCGAACTGATCGACGGAAATCGGGTCGCGCAGAAGGGTCAAAAGATCGATTTTTGCGGTGAGCAGATTGACTTCCGCGGTTTCCAGGTCTGATGCAAACTGGATCCGCTGCAGCTTAAGGCGCTGAAAATCAACCAGCGAAATGTCGCCCGCGTTGAGCCGATCCTTTCCGATCGCGATTTCCTTGTCGTAGTACTCGAGATTTTCTCGCGCTACGCCACGAACGGCCTTGGCCTGCATTACCCGGACGAAGGCATCCCGCAAGTTGAACATCAGGGTTCGTTCCAGGTCCGATTGGGCTGATATAGAAATCGCCGTTGCTTTTTCGGCGCTCGCCAGCCGGAGCTCACGTTTATGCTCACGCTCGTGCAAGTAACTCAGACTCCAAAATAAATACGACTGTGCAAAAGGCCGGTATGGATTGCCATTGAATGGCGTGAGCTGGTCCCAGCCAAGGCTTACATCTGGATTTGGCCTGAGGTCCGCTGTGATCTCGTCGGCACGCGACTCGTCAATCGTCACTTTCCCCGCTAACAGCGTGGGGTTGTTGGCCCGGAATTTATCCTGAGTCTCGCGCCAGGTCAGTACCTGCTGCGCGAACACCATCGGCGTCAGGCAAGTCGCTAGTACAACAGACGAGCACAACGTCCGCGCTACTCGCAACTGAACCACCTGAAACGTAAACCGGCGTGTTTCAATTGCCGAGATGTTTCTCGGCAGGCACGATCCGGCCGAGGGGCATCGGAATATTCACTCGCCATCTAACACCTAGAATCCACCGTGTTTCGGCCCTTTTCCACGCCTTAGTATATCTGTGCAAATCTGAGCGGTGACATATATTGCAGAAAGATCTCGCACAACAGATAGATAGTCAGATAGAGTAGAAACTGCAGCAACACCATTTTGATGAGATGTTCGGGGATGTAAAGGAGATGAGGGGCAACATGGTCGCGAATTCCGCACTCCTGAAGATCATCACCGAAAAGGAAATGAAAATAGTATCCTCGCTTCCGGCCTCCGAATTCCAAAATCAGCTCGCGACGGTGAAGACCGTCTTTGATGTCGCAAAAGAAACACACGCGCACGCCTCGCCGGATACGATTCGAGATATCAGTACGAAACTGGTCAAATCGGACGAGGACAGTCCTCATTTTTGGGCCGCTACGTCTGCCGTGATCAATTATCGATCTCGGCCGGTGTCCACGATATATCTTCCTGCCTGTCAGAGTGGGCGTATGGGATCAGGTATGTTGAACAGGCCGTCTCTGCTGAATGGCCAGATTGAGGTAAGGCCAGGAGTATCTTGGTCGCGCTGCATGCTGGATCTAAATCAGGAGATTCAGCCGCACGCGATGCAGGGACTGAAAGATCTGCAATACCTCACTAATATCCAATGTTTTGAGTGTGTCATCGTTTACTCGGGTGGACCGATCCCACTTTTGAGCGGGAACATCAAGGAACTGGACTTTTTCAGTTGCGCTTTCGATTTCAAATCTCAGACGCCCCCTCCAATGCAGCCAAAAAGGCGATACTCCAGATTCTGTCAGCGAATGATATGGCGCGGGTTTCTGTTACGCCGGAGGCGTAGCAGGACGGTGGTCCCGGCAGGTGAAGCCGTACACTGCTGGACGCGCAAAGATCAAGGCTCTACCTCGGAACGTATGGGCCAACGAATACGTATGGGAATGCCAATGCAACGGAAAACTCCGCGACCTATAGTGCATCATCGACTACCTCTTCTAGGGCGAGATATGCCCTGGAAGAGCTTGAAGTGGTAGACGGCGGGGACAAGATGTACGTGATTTCAGGCTGCTCAAATCGCGCTGGAGTAAAGAGGCAAACCCTCACTGTGAATGCGCCTGTTAAGGTCGCGGTGGACAGACGCGATGTGTACCTCAAGGACGATGCTGGCCGCGAAATAAGACCAAGATCATCAAGAAGACCCTGAAGCTTGCGCAGGGTTCCGCACACACACCTTAAGTCGTCGGTGGTCACGCGCTGTCCCGTTCGGAATCGCTATGAGCTCCGCCGCTGAAAAGGCCCGCTTGCGGTCCACACGTGCGCAGCTACCTCTCAGGTGCCATCGCTTTTTCGCGCGACTCGGTAAAGGCAGGTTGCACATTTGTGCTTTCGAATTTTGGAAGCCTCGACGAGGTCCGGCTGTCCGAGAAGCTTTTCGGCTTTGCTCGGGGAACAGCCTATTCTCTTTAACTGGGTAGGGGTAAAGGATTCCACACCTGACTTGCTGTAGTTCCGCCCCGCAGCAAAAACAGGTTTCGCCTTTTTCACGCGGGCGGCTGGAGTAACATCGCTCTCTATCCACGCCAATATGCTGGGAGCGTCAGCAACACTATTTCCATCGCGCGGATGACCGGTGATCGATACATGGAAGAGCCGATCCCACCTTTGATCGAATGTTCGTATGCATAGCTCAGATGGTGCCGGACGATGACGAGGAGGAGGGCCGAATCGCAATCGGGATGTGGGAAGTGCTCCTGGAGCACAAGCCCTAGTATGAGTTGACGCCTGAGCGTGTTGAGGTGATCCGGAGGGAAAGGGCTAGCTAGGGTGAGACGAGTCAAAACGCAGATCAGTTTCTAGCGACCGCGCGCGTCAGGCGTCCGGAGAAATCCCGTGAACGCCCACAACAGACCCAAGCCTAGGATGAGTACGCCGAGAGGGACGCCGAATGCGATCGCAGCGGTCTCCCTAACCATGTCCCACGGCTTAGGACGCGGGGCGGGCAGTTCCAGATTCGATGCGCGTTCCGGGTAAAGCCTCTTGTACGCATCGATCTCATAAAAGCAACTCCTTCCATCAGCCTGCTTCGAGTAATCAAGTCCCGCTGCCCCGCGTGCTTAATTGCAGTCAACGGGCATTAGAGTGACCCAGCTAACCTCATCAAACTCTTTTCGGATCTGGTTGTAATTCAATGCAATCACAACGCTCGCGAACAAGGCGCTACCTACAATCCACAGCCGAAACAGTCCCCGCTTGACACGCACCGTCCCAGTTTATCGACCGCCTGTTTCTCGAAATCCGAACATCAGACAAATCAAAGGGAGAACCTGGATCAGAATGACGGGAGGGCCCAAGGAAGTTAATCAAGAACTGGGTTTGATGGTACTGACGGCCTACGTGATCAGCAGGGTCGAGCCATTTTGAGACTTCCTGAGCGGTTCGCCCACACGCCAGTCGGCCAACCTGCGCCGAAGGGTGTCAGCGTTCCAGGTCCTCCAGCACCTCCTCCTAACCTGCAATCGATACGTCTCACCGTCCGCAGTTCGGGCGGTGACTCGGTGTTGCCGCTATCAAAAGATCGGCTTTGCGTTCACATCCTCTGTATCATTGGCGGCAACAAGGTAGTCAAGGACTTTGCTTGTGGTTCTGGCTTGTAGAAAAATCTATTTTCAACCGGTTGAAACTTCGCTATCATATAGTGCATCTTTAACTTCTGTCAGGCTGCGAGTCCCGTCCGGATCTCAGATCCCAATAGCGAATAAATAATTCCTGAGACGAGAGGAAGACTCGTGCGACTGAAGTGAAAGCAAGAAAGAAATGTCAACAAACAGCGAATTTCTGCGCCTTCTGGAGACCAAGCGCAAGGAACTTTTAGTGGGCACCTCCGACCGGGATGAGATCGCGATTGAAAGCGCGGCAGAGGACTTCGACCGTCTGCAACAGCAGTTAAACCGTGAAGTGGCAATCCGCAATCTGGATCGGCAAGCGACACTGCTCAAGAGCGTGCAGGCCGCGATTGCACGTTGCAAGGACAAGTCGTTTGGCGTGTGTCTGCGCTGCGATGAGCCGATTCCCGAGAAGCGTCTGAAGGCGCTTCCATGGGCGGCTTATTGTGTACCGTGCCAGGAGAAGGTCGAGGCACAGCGCGCAGCGGGCGAGATCGACGATGACGGCGAAGCAGTCGATTTGGCTGCTTAAGAAGCCCGCATCCCTTTCATTCCGAGAATCTGAACAGCGTAGCCTGTAAAGATGGCGGCGCATCCGGCAGGTACAGCCCGGCCGGCAACGGCAAGCGACACGGGGTTCTTCGGACACCCGCGCGGACTCTCGACCTTATTTTTCACCGAACTCTGGGAGCGCTTCAGCTACTACGGTATGCGGGCGCTCCTTATCTTGTTCATGGTGGCTACGCCGGAGCACGGTGGGCTCGGGTTTCCCGTGTCCAAAGCCGGGGCAATCTACGGTCTGTATACGGCCATGGTGTATTTACTGGCGTTGCCGGGGGGATGGCTGGCGGACCGCATACTCGGGCAGCGGCGTTCGGTGCTCTACGGCGGAATAGTCATTGCGCTCGGACATTATTGCCTCGCGCTCCCGTCACTTTCCACTTTCTATTTAGGTCTCGCTCTCATTTCAGTGGGGACGGGACTGCTGAAGCCATGTGTAAGCACGATGGTTGGTCAACTGTACGGCGAAAACGATCATCGCCGCGACGCAGGGTTCTCGATTTTTTACATGGGAATCAATATCGGCGCGCTGATATCACCGCTGTTGTGCGGCTACCTGGGCGAGAAGGTGAACTGGCACTACGGTTTCGGACTCGCCGGGATTGGTATGACGTTCGGGATTCTGCAATACGTGCTGGGCGCGAAATACCTGGGCGAAGCAGGGCTCTATCCGGTGGCGGCGGAGAGTCCGGAAGCGGCGCGGAAGCAGAAGAGAAATGTCCTCCGAACCGTCGTTGTGCTGGGTCTGCTTCTAGTAGCTGCCGCGGCCCTTTCGTGGTTAGGAATTCTTCCAATCACTGCCGGGATGGTAGCGGACGCGGGCGGCGTAGTTCTAGTTTTCGTGACCGTTGCGTTTTTTATCTGGCTGTTTGCGGCGGGAGATTGGTCGCCGGTTGAGCGAAAACGCCTGCTTGCGGTGGTTGTGTTTTTTATCGCGGCCTCGCTGTTCTGGGCGAATTATGAGCAAGCCGGGTCCACGCTGAATCTCTTCGCCGACCGAAATACCAATCTGACGCTTTTCGGCTTCGCCTATCCCGCGAGTTGGTTTCAATCGCTGAACTCGCTGTTCATCATGGCTCTGGCGCCGTTTTTCGCGTGGCTGTGGGTGCGGCTCGGGTCCAAGGATCCGTCGAGCCCCGCCAAGTTTGCCTGGGGACTTATTTTCGTTGGCCTTGGGTTCGCGATCCTGGTCCCGGTGTCTGCGGGGGGACGAGTGAGCGCCATCTGGTTGACGATGACTTATCTGTTACAGACGATCGGCGAACTGCTGTTGAGCCCGGTGGGATTGAGTGCCATGACGAAACTTGCTCCGGCGCGCGTGAGCAGTTTGATCATGGGCGCGTGGTTTCTGGCGGACTCGGTGGGCAACTACATCGGCGGACGGCTGGCCTCGGTTTACGAGACTTTTCCGCTGCCGGAACTCTTCGGCCTGGTTGCGGCAGTGACGGTCGCACTGGGGATTGTGATGGCGCTGCTGGTGCGGCCTATTGTGCGGTTAATGGGGGGCGTGCGCTGAAGCGGTCTTGGAAGACCGAGGAAGAATCGCCGCAAGCAAACCTACGCACATGCCTGCAACTAGTCCTACTGCTGAAATCTTCCACCGATTAGGACTGAACGGATTCCGGGACAGACTTGGCGCGTGGGTGATCTCGAAAGTCATCGATCTTTTTCCAGAGATCGCTTGCCGCACGTTCTCCTCCATAAATCGTGAAGTGAGCTCCTCAGCAACCCGCTGAGAAAGGACCGGGTCACGGTAAATGAATTGAATGGTAAGTGCTGTCTTCGCACCGGCCGCCGAATCTTTGGGACGAACAGTAATCGCCCTTTTCATCTGATCGATCGCATCTTCTGATGGCGTCTTGGCCCGCTGACTTCCGTACAGGCCGAAATCCTCAATGATCTTCGTCAGCGAGGATTGGCTCATGGCTCGGTAGGCAATGCCATTCACATAGTTGGCGACGGATTCGTCTGTGGCGGGCACATCGCGAGAAGGCGAGAACAACGATCCTAATCGTAGCCGTCGAAGCGTACTGCCGGGGCACTGTGAGCGATACACAAAGGCCGATCAAGATACCGGCAATTCCGGTCGCGGCAAGGAGCTTTCCGGTCTTCCACGTACTGACTTGCATATCCAATCCGCCCTTTAATGTGTCTAAGAACGTGCGCCAGTTTGGATCAAGATCTTCCAGAAGCGCTTCAAATTCGACTCCATAGCGGGCACGCCAGGACGCCGGGTAAAGACACGCAACAAAACGGATTAAACGTTTCATGCGTGTCTCAGCCGCCTTAGTCCGGTTTTAACGATCCGGTCAAATTGATTCAATTGCGTGGTGAGGTGCTCTCGGCCCGCAGAGGTAATGGTGTACGGTTGCCTTCGGTCGTCAGAGGCAACGGAACGAATCCACCTGCGCTGTTCCAGCCGGGTGATGGCCCCGTATAAGGTTCCAGGTCCCAGCCGAACACCCGCGAACCCCTCAATGTCTTCTATCATGGCGTAGCCGTGCTTATCACCGTCGGCCAAACTTGCCAGTATCAGAAGACTTGGGTCAGACATATCTATTACGTGACACGTAGTATCGTATCGCGTAGTAGTGAGTCTGTCAACTGCGGATTTACGACTAATGCGCCGCCGCGCTTGGCTGTTGTTCGCCGGGCCTTGGTTTACGAGACTTTTCCGCTGCCGGAACTCTTCGGCCTGGTTGCGGCAGTGACGGTCGCACTGGGGATTGTGATGGCGCTGCTGGTGCGGCCTATTGTGCGGTTAATGGGCGGAGTGCGCTGAAGCGAACCGTTTTTTATTTCACCCCGCGGGGAGGGCCGGAAATGATAACATCGGAACCCAGGAGGTAAGCCATGAACGAACAACAGAACGTGGCTCTCGTTCAGAAGGCGCTTGAGGCGTTCGGACGCGGCGACGTTCAGACCATTCTTGACCTTTCCAGCGACGATTCCGAATTCCGCTGCCCCGGCCCAGAGATCATTCCCTATACTGGCACCAAGAGGGGACGGGCAGAAATCCAGACCTACTTCGATGCGCTCCTCACGACCCAGAAGAATGCAAACCTGAGCATTGATCGATTCGTTGCACAAGGTGACACGGTCGTGGCCATCGGACATTACACAGCTCAGGTGAAATCGACAGGAAAGTCTATCGATTCGCCTGTTATGCTCGCCTTCGAGTTGCAGGACGGCAAGATTAAACGCCACCTGGTGATGGGCGATACCGCGGCAATCGCCGACAGCTACACTGCAGCCGCCGCTGCCGGGCGGTGAAGCTAAAAAGGTCCACAGCCTCAGTGTGCCGCCGCGCTCGGTTGTTGTTCGCCGGGTCTCGGTCTTCGCATCAGGAACGGCAGCGGCACTAAGCACAGAACGATGGCCGACATCATCCAAAAGCTGTTTTCGAAGCTGAGCGCGCTCGATTGAGATTGCATCACCTGGTAGGCCATCGCAAGCGCCTTCTTAGTTGAAGTGACGGCATCGAAGCCTTGCGAAAGAAATAGCGCTTTGAAGCCGGCTAGCATGTGTTGAAAGCTCGAATTAGCGTTGGTCGTATGCGCGCTGAAACTGCGCAGGTGTGTCTGATTTTGGCGCGCCAGAAACGTGGTCAGCATGGATGTGCCAATAGCTCCGCCGATGTTGCGGGCGAAATTCGAGAGTCCCGATACCTGATTGTTCTTTTCGCGCGGAACGCCCACATAATTCAGCGTGCTGATCGGGACGAAAATCAGCGGCATGAAGACGACCTGGATCATTCGCAGCATCACAATCGTGTGGAAGTCGATTCCCAAATAGATGATCGTCATCAGGTGCAGGGTGATCGATGTGCCGAGAAATCCGACGGCCACGAGAAGGCGAGGGTCAATCTTGGTCGCGGTGAGACGCCCTGCCACAGGCATCATCAGCATAAGAACGAAGCCCGCCGGTGAAAGTGCCATGCCCGCCCGTTCCGCCGTGTAGCCCAAGCTGCTCTGAAGAAATTCGGGGATGAGCACGGTGGAACCAAACAGCACGATGCCTAGCGTGAACGAGAAGAATACGGCTGTTCCGAAGTTTCTGTTCTTCAGCAAACGCACGTCAACTATGGGGTTCTTGTGATACCACTCCCATAGGAAGAACGCGACCAAGTTGGCACTCCGATGCTCGACATGATGGTGATCATCGGCGAAGCAAACCAATCGTTTTCCTGCCCTTTGTCGAGTACGAACTGGAAACAAGCGACGCCGATCACGATGAGCGAGAGACCGATGTAATCGATCTTGATACCCGCTTTCTTCTCTTCGGAAATCCAGGGCGGATCTTCGACAAAGCGGTGCGTGAGAAATAGCGACAGCATTCCGACCGGAAGATTGATGAAGAAGATCCAGTGCCAGCTATAGTTTTCGGTGATCCAGCCGCCCAGGGTTGGACCGATCGCAGGGGCGACTACGACTGCCATTCCATACAGAGCAAATGCCATGCCGCGTTTCGCGGGCGAGAAAGAATCGGCGAGGATGGCCTGCTCCGAAGGCTGCAGTCCCCCGCCCCCAGCGCCTTGCAGAATACGCGCGATAATCAGCATCGGCAAGCTGGTCGCAATTCCGCAAAGAAACGAGCACGACGTAAAAAGAACCACGCAGAGCATATAGAAGCGCTTGCGGCCAATTACGGTCGCGAGCCAGCCCGAGATGGGCAGAACGATTGCGCTTGAGACCAGATAGCTGGTGAGCACCCAGGTGGCCTCATCGTAGGTTGCACCCAGAGAGCCCGCGATGTGCGGCAGGGAGACGTTGGCGATGGAGGAATCGAGCACTTCCATGAACGTGGCCAACGTTACGGTCATGGCGACGACCCACGGATTGTGGGCGGGTTTCCAGTTGTGATGTGAGATCTGGGGCGGTGGCACGTTAACTGGCCCTTTTAGCTGGCTCTCTAGTCAAGTACGCGGACCTTGGGTTCGACGGACATACCAGGACGCAGCCGGTCTAGTCCGCTCTGGTTGGGCTTGAAACGAATGCGCACCGGGATGCGTTGCACTACTTTCACGAAGTTTCCGGTGGCGTTCTCAGGGGGCAAAACGCTCGTAATCGCTCCCGTCGCGCCGCCGATGGTTTCTACATAGCCGTCGAAATCGCGCTTCAACGCATCGACGTTGATCGCAACACTCTGCCCCGGTTTAATCCTTCGCAGCTGCGTTTCCTTGAAGTTGGCCGTTACCCAAAGATCGCCGATCTGAGCGATTTGCAGCAACTGCTGCCCGGCTGAGACATGCGCGCCCACTTCCGCCGAACGCTGCATGACGATTCCCGCGACCGGAGCGAGGATCTTCGTGTAAGTGAGTTTCAGTTGCGCCGCTTCCAGCATGGCCTGAGAACTCTGTGCGCTGGCGCGTTCCGATGCGACCGCGGCCCGGCGGATTGCAACTTGCTGGGGCGCGGTGCGGCGGTACTGATTCAACTTACTTTCGGTCTGTTGAAGCTGCGCTTGCCTCTGGTCGATCACCTGGGTATACGATTCGAGCGAGGCCTTATTCGCGTTCACGGTAGCGGCCTGCGCTTTAGCTGTCGCTGCAATCTGGTCGTATTCCTGTTGAGACACTTCTTCTTTTGCGATCAGAAGTTTGTAACGCGCCAAGTCGGCTTGCGCACGGGCGTTGTTTGCTTCCGCTTCGGCAAGTCTCGCGCATGGCGGTATCGCGATCCCGCTGGGCCACTCCCAAAGCGGCCCGGGCGGTTGCCACATCCGCTTCGCCGGACGAAATATTGGTGGTGTTTTCGACTTGGGTGATGGGTACGTTCGGCTCCTGGCCGATGACCATGCTGCGGGCCTGCGTCAGTTGCGCCTGCGCCTGGTCGAAAGCCACCCGGAAATCGCGAGGATCCAGATCCACTAGCGGAGCCCCGGCGTTTACGGATTGATTGTCGTCCACGTAAACCTTCGTGATAGTTCCGTCCACTCGCGAACTGATTGGGTTCAGGTGCGCCTCAACTTGGGCATCGTCGGTGTCTTCAAATTTCTGCGCGCGCATCCAAAGCAAAAGGCCGGCTGCGCCCAGCACCAAAAGAACGACGAAAAAAATGGTGAATGCCTTGCGGCGGCCCCGTGTTGGCGTGGGTGCCGAGTCCTGCCGCTTTGGCGTTTCCTGCTTTACTTCTTCCTGTGTGCTCATGGGCGTGTTCCGTTCAGCAAATCTGAGATACTCGTTTCCGCATTGCCGGTAGCTCGGGCGAGAGCAAGCCGGGCCAGATCCAGCGAGAAGAGACTGGATATGTAATCGCTCTCCGCGCCAGCGACTTGTTCCTGGGCCTGCACCACTTCTACAGTCGTCGCAACCCCAGCGGAGAAGCGGTCGCGCGCCTCGGCGAGCGTTTCATTCGCGTAACCGCGATTACTCTCCGCAAGTTGCACTTGTCCCGCGGCGGTCTGAAGCTCGATCAGGGCGTTCCTCACATCCTGTTCCACTCTCGAGCGCTGATCGGCAAGCTCCGCCTGACGCTGCTGCAGAGTGGAATCGGCCTGCTCAATATCGCCTCGGACGCGGCCCCCTCGCCAGATGGGAACATTTACAGCGCCGGTCACGGCAAATACACCATGCGTGCTTGCCGGATTCGGGCCAAGGACACCGTAGTCTCCGTTCACGGAAACAGACGGGAGGCGTTCGGCATGCGCGGCCGACAAAGCAAGTTTCGCGGCCTGAACCTGCATCTCCGCAGCCCGCAGATCGGAGCGGTGCTGGAAAGCCTGCGCGATTGTAGGCTCGGCCTGTGGGATGTCGGGTGCCGTTGAATTCAGCGGCTCGGATAAAACAAGTTCCCGATCGAACGGCAGGCCGATGATTCTCGCGAGCGTGATCTTCTGTTTGCGAAGGTCCGATTCAAGCGAATTCAGCCGCTGTTGCTGCGTCTGCATTTCAACAAGACTGCGCATGACATCGATCTTCGAATTGGTGCCGGCCTCTTTGCGCGTGACGGCCTGCCGATAGACCGCTTGCGCGTTCGAGACTTGCGCTCGCTGCGATTCGATTCGCGCCGCGGTGGTCACCGTTTGCAGATAAGTACCACCTACGGCAAGCACAACCAGTTCTCGCGCATCTTTCGCGTTCTGAATGGATGCGCGCTCGCTTTCCTTGCTCGACTGCCAATTCCGGCGTTGAACCGGATCGTAAATGGACTGGCTCAACGTTCCCGCCAGTTGCGAGTAGCTAAACGGTCCGACTACGGAGGGAATGGAGAAATTGATTCCGGGCGGCAGTTTGAATTGAAACCCGTAGGCTGCGAGGTTCACTTGCGTTACGGTTTCGCTTGCCTGCGCGGCAATGTTTGGAAGCAGACTGCTCAGTTCCTGGATGCGGGCGGCGCGCGAGGCCCGAACCGAGTTGTCCGCCGAGATTGTTCCGAGATTTGCGGCTAAACCAAATTTGACAGCTTCCGCCAAGGTTAACCTGACGGCTCCCGCCGGAAGGTTCTTTACCAGAACACTCCCCGAGAAATCGCCCGAAACTGCAATCGAACTGTTTACCGTGTCAACGCCCGCGCCCACCGTGGCCGTTTGCTGAGCGACGACAGATCCCGGCTGAAGACGCCCGGATGCGGGCAGCGGAGTGGCGCGGCTGGACCCCGCCGCTCCCGCGCCCATGGTCTGGGCCGCAAGGGGCGCGGTGACGGCGAGGCAAATTAGAGCTGCCTTGATTCTCATCACAATACATACATAGATGTACCACATTGCATACATCTGTGTATATAATTTTACTTGGATGAGTTCGATTCTCCAGAACAAGCACCAACAAAAGACCGAAACAACTAAACAGAAGTTGTTGAAGGCGGCCAGCCGGATCTTCGCGCGCGACGGATTCGAAGCGGCGCGCATCAACGACATCGCGGTCGAAGCCGGCTACACCCGAGGCGCCTTTTATGCGCATTTCAAGACAAAGGAAGATCTGTTCTTCGCGCTGCTCGAAGCGCAGTCGAGCGTCAAAGTGGAGACACTCCGGTTCTCGCTGAAGAATTGCTCAACAGACCAGCAGAAGCTCGATTGTGTGCGCGAGTTCTACGCCACGCGGATCGAAGACCGGCAATGGGCGATACTGATCCTCGAATTCAAGCTATACGCGTTACGGCATTCTAAGTCACGGGCCAAACTGGCGGCCGCCCACCGGAGTATTCGCGCCAAGTTGAAGTTTGACGACGTCGAGCGCCTTCTTCCGAGCGAATTCCAGCGCAACTCTGAAACTCACAACGTAAAAAGGCGCACTCTTGAAGTGATACTCACGGCACTGGTGCTTGAGCATGCCTACGATCCCGCCGGTTTGCCCGAGGACGAAGCAATAGCGGTTTTGCGTCAACTGTTCGACTTTGTCACTCGCCTTTAAGCCCGAAAGCGTAAAGCGTTGAATCGTGCGTGGTCGTGTAGACCCGTGCCATCTGAAACCGCCAAGCGCTCCGAAATGAGTAAACGAGGAGATCGCATCGCCGCTTGAAAACAGTTCTTTGCCGGTCTCGGCATCGAAGCCGTACAGAACGGCATGGCCGGTTGTTTTTGCGATGCGCTCTTGCGCCGTATAGAGCACGCCATTCTCGCTCACCTGACGTGTGAATTCGCCGCTCGACAAAGCGAGCACCACACCGTTTGCGATCACGGGTGGTTCGGGAACGTTCATGTCGTGCGAAATCCAGGCCGGGACGAGCGCCGGCGCGCCGTCCTTGTCCTCCACTTTGAATGCCATGATGCTGCCGTTAGGAGTAGGACCGTTTGTGACGGGAAAAGCGGGCGCTTTAGAACTCACTGGACCCCAGGCCGCGGCGTAAACCCAGCGCGTGCCTTTGGAGTCCTCAACTGTTGCAAAGGCTCCCCAAAAGCCTCGTCCCGCGATATCGGCCGCTTCGTTCACGTACAGCGGAGTTGCATAGAGAGGCTTGCGGTGCGAATCTCCCCCCAAAGACTTGCCGTCGAGGAGGAACAACACACCCTCTTTGCCGGAAGCGACAACCAATTCGCGTCCCTTATAGGAGAAAACAATCGGCGTGTTGTTGCCCATATCCAGATCTTTGCGCGTCAGGTAATTGGCGTTCGAGGGGGTGAAGTAATCGAGCAGCTTCAGAGTCTTCGAAGAGAGGCCTAGCACCGAGTCGGCATATTTGCCGCCGGCCGCGTCAACCGGTCCGTCGCCGGTACTTGCATATACGATGCCGTTCAAGCCAACCGAAGCGCCGCCGCGTCCCCAAATTCCCGCGCCTATGGGCGAGGATTGAAAGAAGCTAACTGTCTTGTCCGCGCTCTTGAGATCCATCGCCCAAACGCCCGATTTCGCATTCCCGCATCCTTGCGAAATGGTCGTATAGATCACATCGCCAACGATGTTCAGGCTCCAGTTTTTCGAGTACGGCGGAACGAACGGCTTGGGAGGAAAGCGGTCCTGGCCGTTGACGAGATTCAGGGCATGCAGCTTGCCATCTATCGAAATGACGTAAACGGTGACTCCTTGCGAGCCGTTCTGAATCACTGGCGTGTCGTTGAGCGCGTCTGGACAGAAGTACGTGCCAGCCATCCCAGCTTTCGACGGAGGCAACTCATTGTTGAAATGCTTCTGCCACGCCACTTTGCCGGTATCGGCATCGACAACGAAGAGATTGTCCGAGCTGCCGCCCGCAACAACATAGGTTTCGGCGCCCTGGTTTGTGTAAACCGGGTTGATGACTACGGGCGGCGTCAGCGAATTCAGTTGCTTCGGCTCGTTATCAAGCTTCAACTTCCAAAGAAGTTGCAGGCCCTTCACGGTGTCGGGAGAGATCGCGGTTTCGTCCTTGGCCCAGCCGCTGCGCTGGGAGTCGCCACCAAAGGTCAACCAACTTGCAGCGGCAACCGAACAAGTCACCGTAAACAAACTCAGGGCAAACGCAGATAATGGCAGCAAATGCTTCTGCATGGGAAGGATCTGCCGTGTATTTTACTGAATGTGTTCGCGAACGTAGTGCGCCGCGGTTTCAACTGCTCCTGCCGCAATAGCTGTTGTCTGGCGCGCCGCCTTGGCCGCATCGCTTAATGGCCCTTGCGCTTTATCTGCAACGTCCTTCAAAGTGGCCGCCGCGCCTTCAAATCCCGAAAGCATTCCTTCTTTGCCTTTTCGGTACGCGTCGCGCACTTTGGCTTGTGACCATGAAGCACACATCGGCACCAGGATGGCGCAACCCGCAGCGGCAAGACCCGCCCCCAGTCCAATCAGAGCCATGCCAAGGATCGCGTTGTTAGATGGTTTCTGCACTTTCATTCTCCCTTTAGCGAATAATTTGTTCTTCGTTACATAGTGTAGATCCGCACCACGCGAGAGAATGACAATTGATTTTGAAATTTGAGCTTATTACTGCCGCGCTTCTCCTATCGGTATCAATCGCAGCGGCCGGGACGCCTGAGTACGGGTATCGAGTGGTTCACGTGTATCCACACGATAGTTCCGCCTTTCACCGAAGGCCTGTTTTATCTAAACGGATTTCTGTACGAGAGCACTGGAGAGGAAGGCCGGTCGTCGGTCCGCAAGATCAAACTCGAAACGGGAGAGGTAATCGAAAAGCATCAACTTGCTCCTTCGTATTTCGGCGAAGGAATCGTCAACTGGCGCGATCACATTCTTCAATTGACGTGGATGAGCGAGACCGGCTTTGTCTACGATCTGAAAACGCTCACCGAACAGAAGCAGTTTCATTATCCAGGCGAGGGCTGGGCTTTGACTCAGGATGGAAAGCGCATCATCATGGACGACGGCAGCGCCCAAGATTCGCTTTTGGGATCCGGACACGTTGAAGGAAATCGGCCGCATCACGGTAACGGATCAGGGTCAGCCGGTAAAGAATCTGAATGAACTGGAGTGGGTGAAGGGCGAGATCTTCGCGAATGTGTGGCATACCGACCGCATTGCGCGGATCGACCCCGCGTCAGGCAAGGTCATGGGCTGGATTGACCTAAGCGGATTGTTGCGGCCCGAGGATCGGGACGGGGACCCTGAATCGGTCCTTAACGGCATTGCCTACGATTCGAAGGGCGACAGATTGTTTGTTACTGGAAAGCGGTGGCCGAAGTTGTTTGAGATTCGGGTGATTCCGAAACCGTGATCTTCGGTGCGAGTGATTCGCGCCCACCTGAGTTCGTGAGAATGCCTCATGCAACAGTTCTTCAGGCAAGGTAACCTGGAAAGCGAGGACGAATGATGAGCGGAATCCAGTTCGTGACAAATGATAAGGGGCTAAAAACAGCCGTCCTCATCGACCTGAAGAAGCACGGGGCGGTGTGGGAGGACTTCTGGGATGGTTTGATATCCGAATCGCGGCGTAAAGAAAAGACCACCTCGTATGAGCAATACAGGGCCAATCGTCTGAAGCGCAGCCGTTCGCGTGCCTAGCTACTCCCTGGTCATCACGAAATCGGCTCAAAAAGAGCTGAATGCACTCGATGATGCGACCTTTTTACGCCTTGACCAGAAGATCCTGGCCTTAGGGGAGAATCCCAGACCCGCTGGATGCAAAAAGCTCAAGGGCTATAAGGATCACTGGCGAATCCGTGGCGGGCGAGTACCGGGTCTTGTACATCGTTGACGATTCAGCTAAGAGATTAACTGTAACCCGTGTTCGGAATCGAGGAGACGTGTACGCGTAAGCTGGGTTGCCGGACGCTGCCCCTCCATATAGAATGTCAGTCAAGTGAACTCAAACATACTCTGTGCAAGTCTGGCTATGGCGGCGATGACCGTGATCGCGCCCGCTCAGGAGATTCAGCGGCTCGATCCCGCCGCAAGTAAGATCGTTCCCGAAAACGCGCGGCTTGATCGCGTGGCGACAGGCTTCGATAAGTGGACGGAAGGCCCGGTGTGGACTCGTGAGGGATATCTCCTATTCGCCGAAATTCCCGCGAACAACATCGATAAATGGGTGCCGGGAGGAAAGGCTTCGGTCTTCATGCATCCGAGCGGGTACAAGGGAGCCACACCTTACAAGGGACCCGAGCCTGGGTCGAACGGCATGACGCTCGATGCGGACGGCAGGCTTACGGTAGCCGGACACGCGCGACGTAACGTGTGGCGGCTGGAATCGATGAGTCCGTCCGCCCAGATCACGGTCTTAGCGGATTCCTACCAAGGCAAGCGATTGAACAGCCCGAACGATCTGGTTTACAAGTCGGACGGATCGCTGTATTTCACCGATCCTCCATATGGATTGACCACGCAAAGCGATAACGATCCAGAAAAGCAATTGCACGTGAATGGCGTCTTCCGGATTCCGAACGCGGCACAGCAAAAGCCTGGAGCTGAACCGGACCGGGCGAAACTGCAGCTGATCATCAAGGACCTTCCGCGTCCTAACGGGATCGCCTTTTCGCCCGACGAAAAGTTTCTGTACGTCTCCGATTCCGGCAAGATGGTTTGGATGCGGTACAGTGTTGCGAAAGATGGATCGGTAAGTAACGGCGCGGTATTTTTCGACGCGAACGGCGGTAAAGGGCCTGGCGGCCCCGACGGGATCAAGGTCGATAAGGAAGGAAATCTTTACGGAGCCGCACCGGGCGGCGTGTGGATTATTTCACCCGCTGGCAAGCATATCGTGACCATTCACGTTCCAGAAAGAGTGGGCAACTTGGCTTGGGGGGACAAGGATGGGAAGGCGCTTTATATCACCGCCAGTACGAGCATCTATCGCATCCGGCTGAATATCCCCGGTGTAATGGCCGCGCACCCATAGAGCCCCGGCGAGGGGCGTCCGCGGAGCGAATCAGAGATCCGCCCGCGTCCCCGCAGCTACGACGCTAACGAATGTTTATCTGAAGCGACGGCGTCAGAATGGTTGTGGCGCCAATTCCAATAAGTCCTGCCGCTGCCTTTCAGAGGCCCGGTCCCAATCAATGTAGCCACGATGACGCTGCTGCCAATAAATACGCCAGGCGCGATCTTCGTGTTCATCGAAATCATGATAGTCCTTGTGGTGCCTGTCATAAACGTGGTGGCGGTTGTCATGGTCATGATCATGGTCGTCATGGTCATGATCGCGTGGTCTTGAGCCAGCAAGCAGGCAGGCGCAAGTAGCCCGGCAACCAAGGGCAGTATAAAGAATCTTCTTGTCATGTGGTATTCAGTCCCGATCTATGACATTAGATCCACGAAACATTCCCAGGTTTCAGATCGGAGATTTGCAGGATCTTCTTGTCCTTCATCCACTCAAGCAGCCGCTGATCCCAAGTGGATACCGGTGCATGCATGTCGCGAATGCCGAAGCCGTGGCCGCCTGTTGCGTAAATATGCATCTCTGAAGAGACGCCCTGCTTTTCCAGCCCTAAATACAATTCGACCGTTGCGGTCACGTGCGAACGGTCGTCATCGGCGCAAACGAGGAAGGTCGGCGGCGCATCTTTCGGAACAGTGATACTTCCAGGCCGGAATCCGGGATAAACGACTACCGCGAAGTCCGGGCGCGAACTCACCCGGTCAATCGGGTCCGGAGCGTCTGGATTCCCGGAGTCGAAACGTGTTTCCGCGAGAGCAGCCACTTCGCCGCCCGCGGAAAACCCCATGAAACCGATGCGGGCAGGATTGAGACTCCACTCGGAAGCCCGGCTACGTACCAGACGAACAGCACGATTCGCATCCGGCAACGCATCGCCCACAACCGTGTAGTGTGAGCCGGGACTCCGGGCCAAACGATACTTCAGCACGAACGCCGCAATACCGTGATCGTTCAGGAAATCGGCTATTTCCGAACCTTCCTTCTCGATGACTAGAAACTGATGCGCACCGCCTGGGGCGACAACGATACCGACGCCGGTCGCCTTTTCTTTCGGAGGCAGATACACGAGTATCGACGGATTGTTGATGTTCGATATGCGTTTGAAGTTCTTGACGTTATCCGGCCCTTGCACCACTTCGGGACTGGTCTGGCCTTCGGAGCCGGGGGCACCGTGGGGCCATAAGAAAATCTCTTGTCCGTGATCACTTGAAGCAGGCGCGGCAAAGACGGAGCCCGCCAGTACCGAAGCGGCGAGAAGGAGCCGGAATGTCATCAATGGACGCCGGATCTTAGATATCTGAAAGGTGCTGCAATTCGCCGGTGCTGTCGCCCAGATGCTCGACGTTGACGTCCATGCGTTCAAGGAGCGAGATGTAGAGATTCGCCATCGGTGTACCGCTTGGGAATTGGACATGCCTGCCAAGATTCAGTTTCGAGCCGCTTCCACCCGCCACAAGCACCGGGAGATCGGCATGTGTGTGAGCATTGCCGTCGCAAATCGCGCTCCCGTAAACGAGCATCGTATTGTCCAACAGCGTGCCGTCGCCTTCCTTGGTCGCTTTCAGCCTATCCAAGAAATAGGCGAACAGACTCACGTGGAAGGTATTGATCTTCGAGATTTTGTCCATCAATTCCGGAATGTTCCGGTGATGCGAAAGGGGATGGTGCGGATCGGGCACGCCGATTTCTCCATACGTCCTAACACTTCCTTCGCGGCCGAGTTGAAGACTGGACACACGCGTTGTATCCGATTGATAGGCAAGCACCTGGAGATCGTACATCAACTTCACATAGTCGCCGTAATGCTCTGGAATACCGGCGGGTTTCTCGATAGAAGGAATGAACTGATTGTTGTCTTTCTCCGCCATCTGGATGCGCTTTTCAACTTCGCGCACTCCCGTGAGGTACTCATCCATCTTGCGCTTGTCGGAAGCGCCTAACGTGCCGACTAGCTTCTGAGTGCGTGCATTCACCACGTCCAAAATGCTCTCGCGAAGCAGTGCGCGGCGGGCGCGCGTCTCTGGATCGACGCTGAAATCTTCCGTACCAAACAAGCGTTCGAAGGCCAGGCGCGGATTGGTCTCGGGCGGATTGGGGGTGGTTGCGGAACGCCACGAAATACTGTTCGTGTAGGCGCAACTGTAGCCGGAGTCGCAGTTGCCGACGGTGCGGGAATCTTCGCAGCCAAGTTCGATCGAAGAGAGCCTCATGGTTGAGTCGAATTTCCTTGCGGCGATCTGATCGACAGAGATCCCGGCGTGAATATCGGCTCCGGCGGTCTTTTTCGGATGCACGCCCGTTAAGAAACAGGCACCCGCGCGGGCATGGTCGCCAGCACCGTCGCCGAGCGCTTCGGCGTTTCTGTGGGCGAGGCCCGTCAAAACGAGCAAATTCTCACGGTATGGCGCTAGCGACGCCAAGATGCGCGGAAACGTGAAATCCGTGCCAACCGCAGCCGGAGTCCAGTCCCCGATCGTCACGCCATTCGGAACATAACTGAAGGCCATGCGGAGAGGCGCCTTCGTGGCCGCCGCGGTCGAGGCACTCGCTAAAGCGGGCGTCATCGCATCCAGTAGGGGCAGCGCAACGACTGCACCCAAGCCTCTCAAAAACGATCTTCTTTCAACGTGCTTGCCTGTAATGAAATTCATGTCAGGTACGGTCTCCTCCTCGGCGCATTTCGAATGGCAGACTATTCACGATTTCAATGACTAGATCGGAGAAGCGGTAGTCGTCTGCGGCAATCCGCTTCACAATTTCTTTGATCGTAGGCCGATCATATCGTTCAATCCCACGGCCCAGCGCGTATGTCATCAGCTTGACGGTGACGCATTCGGCGAAAGCCTCGGGCTGCTTGCGATAGATTTCTTCGAGTTGCAAAGCCCCGTTGAAAGTCTGGCCGGTGGGCAACTGTCCGGTCGCATCCACAGGATGGACGCCGTCTTTGTCGCGCCATTGACCTATCGCATTGTAGTTTTCAAAAGAAAACCCGATCGGGATCCATTTTGTTGTGGCACGAAGCGCACATCGGGTTTTTGCGGTGTTCTTCCAGTTGCTGGCGCATGGTCGCGTCCAGCCCGATCTTCGCTTCATCGAACCGGGGCACATTCGGCGGCGGCGGCGGAATAGTCGCGTTCAGGAAGTTTTCAAGTACCCATTTACCGCGCAACACAGGGGATGTGCGAGTCGCATAAGACGAGACCGTTAACACGCTGGCCTGCGTCAGAATACCGGCGCGGTGCGTACCGGTTAGATCTACCTTCTGGAACTCAGCGCCCTTCACCCCGGGAATCCCGTAGAATTCGGCCAGCTTCTCGTTCAGGAAGGTAGTTTTCGAGTCGAGGAAATCCAGAATGCTCTTGTCGTGATGAACAACATCCTCAAAAAACAGCTCCGTCTCCTGCTGCATGGACATCCGCAAATAATCGTCCCATTGCGGGAACCGGTCGTGATCCGGACTGTCCGATTCCAGTTTGCGCAACTCAAGCCATTGGCCGGCGAAATTGTCGGCAAGCGCGTGCGATCTTGGATCCTTTAGCATCCGCTCAACCTGCGCCCTCAAGACTTCGGGACGGCGCAGTATGTGCCGATCGGCGCAACGCATAAGCTGGTCGTCCGGCATGGTTGACCACAGGAAATAAGAAAGCCGCGAAGCAAGCGCATACTCGCTCACCGGTTGAGCGTCGACCGCTTGAGTATCGCCATACGAAACCTTCCGCAGAATCGCCGCATCCTGGGGAGCGGTTCCCGGCGTCTCTATTCGGAACAGGAAATCCGGCGAAACGAGAATGGCTTGAAGAGACACGCCAATTGCGTCGTCGAAGGAAGAACCCGCCTTGCGCGCCTGCGCATAAAGTTCCAGGTACGGCTGCAGATCGTTTTTGTCCACGGGCCGCCGGAACGCCCGGCGTGCGAAATGAGACAAAATCAGGTTCGGACAATTGGCCGAATGCTGATTGCCGATTTCCGCAAACGAAGATCAGCTTACGGCTTGCAAGCTCCGGACCCATTTTTTCGTTGTAGGGCCCAACCACTTCCACATAGTGGACGTAAACGCGATTAGCCGCAGGTGTGAGGGCCTTGATTCTGGTTTCCGCTACAGCGCGGGCCTTTGCGATCTGTTCGGGGGTGGCGTCGGGCGGCAGCTTCGCGAATTTCATGAATCTCGCCAGAAGTTTGGCCTGATCGGGGGGCGGCGGAATGGGCCGCGTGGTTGGATTCGGACCGCCATAGCTGGGCGGCAACCCTTCATAGATGTTAAGGATGGAGGCGGCTAGCCAGTGATCGCCGGCGGGCACGTGCAGCCTGACTTCCTGCTGGATTCCAGACAGGTCGATATTGTGCCCGAAGTTTTGCGTCGTAAGCGGTCCGGGAGGCGGCTCGTCGAAGGTTACGGTTTGCACCTGCTTGCCATCGAGCCAGATCCCGACATGCAGCGGCTCAGATCCGCCAGGACGCTCCCCTGAGAGCGACACTCGAATGGTGTAGTCGGCATCCACTGGAAAACGGTTTGTCGCATGCAGCGCATTCGGCATGCTGAGCCCGGTCCGGTCGTAATCCGCCGGCGGCGGTCATCAACAAGGGATACTCTCGCTTCACCGGCTGATGGCGCACCACGATGGGCTTCAACTTCTCGGGTCCATAAAGAGCGGTGTGAACCAATTTGTCGGCTGCCGTCATGTACCGCTCCATCAGCACCGGCGAGAGTGACAGAACGTCGCCTATGTTGTCGAAGCCGTACCCTGAGTCGTCCTGCGGAAAATCGTCGGCGGGATGGATATCGATCCCCAGCAGATCCCGGACGGTGTTGTTGTACTCCACTCGATTCAAGCGGTGCGCCGTTACTCGCCCCGGATCGGGTTTGGCATTTGCATCCGCCCGGGCAATCGCCTCTTCCATCCACCTCATGGCCACATCAATGTCGGCCTGCTTTGGACGCGGCATGCCCTTGGGCGGCATTTCGCCCCGGCGCAATTTCTCCAGGGCCTTTTCCCACGTTTCCGTACCCTGCTCGGCAAGGGCGTCGGTCTTGAACTGCGAAAAGTCCACTTCAGCGGTTTTCAGCTTCGAGTTGTGGCACAGGTAACAGTTCTTGGCCAGAAACGGTTGAACCGCTCCTTCGAAGGTCTCGCCTGAGGCTGCGGCACCGTCGGGACTGGGTGAGGTGTGAATCGTCGCAACTGCCGTGCCTCTTGCGTCCACCACGTTATAGTGCGGATGCGGGGCGTCGGCCGGCGCGGCGGAATTCTGCGATGCTAGAGCCAACGGCCCCAAAGTTCCAGCGGCGAGGCAAGTGAAAATCAAGGTGGAGCGTCGAAGTATCATACCGATGCGGGAGATTGAGTTGAAGGAACGAATCGGACACTTCCTCCAAATTGGCTCTGTATCCACTATAATCGGAAAATTATTGAAAACACTATTGTTTCGGATACCCTCGCGACCCGGCGTAACGGTTACACCAGATGGAACTGGCGGAATCTGACTAGGCCTTTTCTGGTTGGACAATCTTGTGGGCGACCATGTTGAACAACAATACTCCAATTCTCGGCACGAACTCAGAGCCGCCACGAAGCCCTGGAGCGGAGGGTCCATCGACCGAACAGGTACTGGCACATCTCGAAATTGTCTTGAAAAGTGAAGTATTCTCCGGTGCCGCGCGCCAGCAACGTTTGCTGCGGCATCTGGTTACCCGCCGGCTTCAAGGTGCTACGGGAGAACTAAAGGAATATACCCTCGGCGTGGAGGTGTTCGATCGGGGTGACGATTTCGACCCACGTTTGGATCCGATTGTGCGCGTCGAAGCCAGCCGTCTCCGCTCCCGTTTGCAGAAATACTACGAAGGATCGGGTTCGGAGGAGGTTGTAAGGATCACGCTTCCTCGCGGAGCGTACCTGCCTTCCTTCGTCAGTCTCGATCACGCGGCAGCCGCATCTCCGGATTCGACCGTTCTTCAGGCTGATTCGGACAAAACGATACCGTCCATAGCTCCAGCGGAGCTTCCGCGCCGAGGTAAGGCATTCGGAAAGCCCGTCCTGCTCGGCATTTCGGGGGCAGCGGCGGCGGCATTGCTGGCAATCTGGTTGTTTCATAAGCCTCAAACGGTACCCGCACCGCCAGATTTCGTCAATTTCAAGCGGGTGACCGGGGATGGAATGCTTTGCGCATCCCCCACGTTCTCGCCGGATGCGAAATCGCTTGTATACGCCCGCCGCGAAGCAGGCAAATGGGATCTGTACAGGCAAAATTTGGGAGACGTTGTTTATACGAACCTTACGCAAGGTTCTGGAGTCAACAATGGCCAGCCCGCCTGGTCTCCCGATGGCAAACGCATCGCTTTTCGCAGCGAGCGGGATGGCGGCGGCATTTTTCTGCTCGATCCAAGCGGCCGGAACCTTTCGAGACTGACAAATTCGGGTTATTATCCTTCCTGGTCTCCCGATAGTAAGCGGATCGTGTTCTCAACCGGGCGATTTAGCGATCCCGCCGAAACTCCAGCCGGGGCGCCCAGCTCGTTGAAAACAGTGGACCTGCAAACCCGGCAGGTCCGTCCGCTTCAGGCTGCCGATTCCGATCACGACGCCTTGCAACCCGCTTGGTCGCCGCACGGCAAGCGAATCGCATTCTGGGGAATGGACCTTAACGGTGATCGCGATCTTTGGACGGTTCCCGCAGAATCCTCCGGGAGCAGCCCATCGTCCGCCGTCGCCGTGACGCACGATTCCTGGACCGATTGGAGCCCAGCCTGGTCCCCAGATGGCAGATACCTGTATTTCTCAAGCGACCGGGGTGGGGCCATGAATCTTTGGCGCGTCCGCATTGAGGAGGAGACCGGAGAAGTGCTGAGCCATCCAGAACCGGTGACCACGCCCTCTTCGTACAGCGGTTGGACCGCCTTCGCGCCGAACGGAAAAGAATTCGCGTACGTGCACCGGTTGGTTTCAAGCCAGCTGTACAAAGCTCCTTTTAGCGTGGACAAGGGGATCGGCTTCAATCAGAAAGTCGAGCTGACGGCAGGCGAGCGCAGCGTGCGAGAGCCGGAGATGTCTCCCGATGGAAGCTGGATTGTTGTGCGAGTACAGGATCCGCAGGAAGACTTGGCGCTAATACGCCCGGACGGCAGCGACTTGCATCGGATTACTAACGATACGTTCAGCGACCGCAGCCCGCATTGGTCCCCGGATGGCAAGCAGATCGTCTTTCTTTCCAATCGCAGCGGACGGTTTGAGCTATGGTCCATTCATCCGGACGGCTCCGGATTGCGGCAGATTACCAAAAACGGCGCGATGTCTACGGCCTGGACTCCCGACGGAACTCTGGTGGGGTATCCGGGGGATGGAAAACCGTTGGCGCTTGATCCTCCCGGCCGCGCGCTGCAGGATTGGGGACTGCCGTCCATCTTCCGCCCGATTTCCTGGTCGCCAAACGGGCAATCGGTGGTTGGCAGAATGCGTTCCAACTCGTTTGGGCGCGGATCTCTTTTCATCGTCACTTCGTCCGCCGGAGATTATTGGGAGATCGCCCCCAACGCGCCTTATCCGTCAACGGTCTGGTTAGCCGGAGGAGAGCGTCTCCTTTTCAGCCGAGGCGAGGGGATCTTCCTGGCCGATCTTCGAACTCACCAATTGCATCAAGAGGCTTCCCCGGATTCAGCGGGGCTGGCAGGAGATCTGCACTCAAGGTTCACTTTGTCGCGCGACGATCAATCTGTGTTTTTCGTTCTTTCGGAGGATGAGGAAGATATTTGGATTGGAGCGGAATGAGTTCGATGCCGGGGGCAGCTTCGGAGGATGAGGGCAGCTTGGGACAGCTTTGGGGACAGACGGAGCAAATACCTGAGAAGCATACTCCCCGGACTACACTTCCGCTTTTATGGCAAGAGTCGGCACGCGTGTTGGTGGACGGGGCGGTCTACCATGTGACAGCCCGGGGCAACCGCAAGCAGCAAGTCTTTTTCGAAGCCGACGATTACGATGGTATCTGGACAGGCTGGCATTTGCAGCGAGGGGTTCGGGCTTGAGCTTCTTGGCTGGTGCCTGATGCCGAACCACGTACACCTGCTGGTCCGCGAACTGCAAGCAAGCGGCGATGGCGCGAACCATGCGAAGTGTGCAATCCGCCTACGCGAAACGCCTGAACCTAAAGATGGGTGAGCTGAGCGGGCATGCGTGGCAGGGCCGATTCTATTCAGCTCCGCTGCCCTCCGGCCGGATTTGGACGGTTCTGCGCTATATCGAACTAAACCCCGTTCGCGCGGGTCTGGTGCAAGAAGCCGAGGCATTTCTCTGGTCAACGGCTCGATACCATTCGCGACCGATTCCGGAACCGAGATGCCTGAGCCTGCGCGACTGGATCGCCGAGTGGAACTCCCGCTTATGGGCCGAAGCCCTCGCACTGGAGTAAACGGGGAAGAGGAGATGATGATCAGGCGGGCCACTACACTGGGCCGCTGGCCCCAGATGGCGCAATGAGTTCTAGACGTGAAGACAGGAATACCTCTAGGCATATTCCCCTCTCAGGTATATGCTCCGTCTGTCCCCAAGCCGTCCCCGCCCAGCCGTTCCCAGCCGTCCCCCCAAGCCGTCCCCATCACCATCCTTCCCAAACCAGTGCTGGAAAGGTTGCCTCCGAGCGAAACCCCATATCCTGATACAGCCGGATTGCATCCACGTTCGCGCACGTTACCGTCAGACTCACAGAGGTACACCCGGAGGCGACTAAACGTTCTAAAGTTTGCCGCAACAACTCATAACCCAGTTTGACGCCCCGTAGAGCAGGCAAAACACAGAGTTGCGTGACGTGTCCGGAGGTCGCGGAAATGTGACTAGCCAGGCACATACCGCACAATCGGCCCGTGCTCGGATCTACCGCCAGCACTGATGCCGCGGGAGAGAACTGGCCACACCCCGGGAATTTCACGATGTTCATCAGGAAAACGCGCGCGCCCGGAATATTCCGGTACTGATCGTTGATCTCGCTGTCCACATGTCCCCGATACGCCGCCGATAGCAGATGAGCCATTTCTTCCTGGAACCGCTCGGCCCAGGGGACAAAGTTCACTCGGAAAGACGGATCTTCCGCAGGAAGGCTCAGGACATCCGCGCTGTCCACACGCATGAAGAACCGGTCGTGCCGTTTCAGATGCTGTCCGAAAGGCAGCGGCGATCCGCCTGCCGGTGTGCGGAACATCATCAATTGCGACTCGATGCGGCGCATACCGGACGTCCTAACGATGGATTGAACAACCCCGCTCAGCAATTGAGCTTCACGGCCGATACTCCACTCGGCGGCCCGTATGTAGAAATCGCCGATTAGCCCTTTGCGGCCCTCGCACACATAGTAGGAGTAGCCGATCACTTCGTTTCCGGAGCGCAAAACGCAGCCGCATAGAGACCCAATCTGCAGGAATCGCCGCAGCATGTCCGCCGACGGCCTGAAGTCCCAGGCAAAGCGCCGCTCCCAAACATCGATTTCTTCCGCCAGGAGCGGATCAAGATCCACCGGACCGACTTGCGTTAAGTCTACGACCTCGAGCAAAGATGCGTCCGACCGCGCTGCCATGGTCTGAATTATACGTGTAAACTGGTCGAACCCACCAACACGTTTTCACGCTGCAGGAACTGCGCGATGTTCTTCGTAGCCTGCCGGGTGCGGTGGTTGTTTTCGATCAAGCTGAATCGGACAAAGCCTTCGCCCATCGGACCGAATCCGATCCCTGGCGAAACCGCCACCAGCGCCTCGCTCATCAGCATTTTCGCGAATTCCAGTGAGCCCATTTCCGCAAACGGCTCAGGAATACGAGCCCATACGAACATAGAACCCTTCGGCGGCTCGACGGCCCAACCGGCGCGATTCAAGCCCTCGACCAGTACGTCGCGGCGCGACCGGTAGGTGTGGCAGATCTTGCGCGGCTCATCGTCGCACTCGCGAAGCGCAATGATCGAAGCAATCTGAACGGGCTGGAAAATGCCGTAATCCAGATAGCTTTTGATACGCGCAAGCGCCGCAATCAGTTTGCGGTTTCCCAGGCAGAACCCGACGCGCCAGCCCGCCATGTTGTAGCTTTTGGTCATCGAGTAGATCTCGACCGCATGGTCGGCGGCGCCCGGTATCTCCAGAATGCTAGGTGGCTTGTATCCGTCGAAGCCCAGTTCCGCGTACGCGAAGTCGTGAATAATATACGAGCCGTGTTCGCGTGCAAGTTCGACCACCTCGCGCATAAACTCCAGGTCCACGCAAACCGTGGTCGGATTGTGCGGAAACGAGATGAGGATCACTTTCGGCTTCTTGATAGCCGTGCGGTAATGGTCTTTCAACGCTTGGAGGAAGGTAGCGGCATCCGGCATCGGGAGCATGACAGCTTCGCCCTCCGCCATGATCACGCCATACTGGTGAATTGGATACGCTGGATTTGCGGAGACCACCACATCTCCCGGCCCAATGATCGCGAACAGCAAGTGGGCCAAAGCATCCTTCGCGCCAATGGTGACGATGGCTTCGCTTTCCGGATCCAAAGTGACGCCGTACTGCTTCCGATATCTCGCAACAATCGCTTCGCGTAAGTGCGGTATCCCTCGTGACCACGAGTAGCGATGATTACGCGGATTTCGCGCAGCTTCGATTAGCTTGTCTACGACAGGCTGAGGCGTGGCGCCATCCGGGTTGCCCATCCCCATGTCTACGATGTCCAGCTTTGCCGCCCGTGCTTTTGCCTTCAGTTCGTTGATAACGGCGAACACATAAGGAGGAAGCTTCTTGATGCGGTAAAACTCATCGCTCGGTAGCGGCATACTTCACTTTAGTTTAAACAAGATGAAGTTCCGCTATGCCGATAACATTAAACTCGTTTAAATTTTCGCCACGCCGCTACCGAGGAATGAACCGGCCGGAGTTGAGCAAATCAGCGACGGGAGAAAGTAGGGGAGACGCCAGTCGCCGGGACCAGAAAATCGCGCGCGCAGGCGGTTGGCTCCGGCCCAATCGCCCCAATAGCCGAGGACGCACGCCGTCTTCAGAGCGCGGATTGCAAGGAAATCGCGGAGCAACGCTCGCAAATGCGGCGGACAGGATGCCTCGACCAGATCGGGCCTTACGAAAAAAGGTTCAACCGGTCGGCAGCCCGCTAAATTCTGGCTAAGTTCGGCAGCTCCACGATGGATGCGGACGAGTGGCTCGAGGCTGAACGCCACGGTGTAGTTCAACAACACTTCTAACCAGAGAAACGCATCCTCAGCATAGACGCAGCGGTCCTTCTCGTAAAATCCGCCGAATTCCCGCAGGACCTCCAGACGTGAGAGCGTATTGCAAGGAAGCATGTACGCGACCATGTAGACCAGCATCATCGCTGGCGTGGCGGCGGTCACCCGATGCAGTCCTTCTTCTATGCCTCTCCCCAACCAGAATTTCTTAATATCGATGGAACTCGGGCTTTCCACGTAGCCGCAGGTTACGGAGACTGCGGACGGATATTGTTGGATTGCGCACACCTGGTGCTCCAGATATCCGGGAAGCCACTCGTCGTCGGCATCAAGGAAGGCGATGTATTCTCCTGTTGCTTCGGCAATTCCACGATTGCGTGCCGCGCCGGGTCCAGCGTTGGACTGATTCACCAAACGAACACGCGGGTCGGAACAGGCGGCGACCACTTCTTCGCCGCCATCTGTAGAGCCGTCGTTCACTACGATCAGCTCGAATTCCGCAAAATCCTGGCTAAGAATCGATTGGAGGCAGCGAGCTACGTACCGAGCCTTATTGAATAGCGGAACGACGACCGAAACTCGTATCAATGTTCAACATCTCATACGTCGGCAAAGCGAGCCGCCAAAAAGCGGTACAATTCTGCCCAGGGGAAACTTCGCAATGCTTCTTCGCTCTGCGCTGCTGTTTGGCTTGGCCTCGGGTCTTTGTCTGGCCGGCAACTTGACTATTGGTACAGGAAATCCGTTGCAAGACGCTATAAACAGGGCAGTACCTTCGCCCTTCGTCACGCAAGACACCACACAGCTAATCGACCCGCCCTGAAGGCCACGCAGCCATACGCGATTAAAATCCTGACGGGACCAGATATCAAACAAGCGCTTCTTGAAACGGCGCACTCCTGCGCTATACCGCTCACAATCGCGCCCGTCTCAAAAAGTCAGGACTATACGGTCCGAAAATACGAAATTCCCAAGACACACATCGACGAAATTGCGAAAGCTTCCCGGATGCTCGCCTGCCCGGCTAACTAGCGCTTACCGCCTCTCTTGCAGCACCAGTGGCGCTTCCAACCGGAAATTCAAGACTGTTTCGGACGGAATCTTCACCTGCTGCCCATGCGTCAAGACGTCGTAACCAAGACCTGCACCGCCGCCTGCCGCCGAGCCGATAGCCGCACCTTTTCCTCCCCCGGCGAGCGCACCTATAATCGCCCCTGCCGCCGCGCCAATCCCAGTCCGCACCACTGTCTGTTTCCCGCGCGCTTTGCCCTGCTCCGCGACCACGCTGCTTTCAACCGGATAAGTGTGGCCTCTGTATTCAATGCCGGCTAATCGCACTTCCATTTCGCTGCTGCCTTTGATTCGTCCGGCTTCTCTGGCTGACGTCAACACAATGGATGCGTTCGCACCTGCGGGGATAACAACGCGTCCATGCGAAACCAGCGGAGCGTCCAGGCTCGCGCGAAAAGTCTGTCCCGCGCTGTTCCGCGCCGAGTTGATGGCATCGATCGTGCGAACTTGAATCCGCTCACCCGCGGGGATCGTGAGCACTTCGGTCGATTGTTCTGGAACGCGCGGAGCATCGGCTCTCGTGGACGCGGACGGAGGCGCAGGTTCAGATGGAACCGCCGCCGGTGCAGGGTTTGTCTGAGGAGCCGAAGCTGAACTGTACGGGCTCGGCTGGTTTTGGTTTGGCTGATTCGCCGCGGCAGCCCCGTTCACCTTCAGTTGATCGCTGACGCTGGTAACGCCCGCTGGCCCCGTTGGCCAACTTCACCGCTTCGAGTTCCACATCCGAACTCGGGACATCGCCGCTTAGCGTGACGACGCCGTTCTTGACGGCAACATCGATATTCGCCGGTTTCGTCACTTGATCGGAATAAAGCTTTCCCTTGATGTCGTTGGCGAGCGCATCGTCACTCGCGGTCTTCTTCGCGCAGCCGACGCTCAAAGCGGCCAGCGCAATCGTTGTAAACAATCCTATTCGTAACCGGTACATACCTCTCCAGATTCAGCTCAAATTGCGGTCACTTGAACAAGGCAATGGACCACAACTTAAAGACTAGCGCGATATTAGTATTTCAAAGCTCCAGCCGCAACCCAGAGTTTTCCGATACGCCCTCGGAAGTTACAATAAAAATCAGGGTAAACGAATAGCCGGCGTGATTCGAACGAAGCACCCGGCTGTGCGCCAAATCATCCAAAGGATTCGATGTCACAAGAGACAGCTACCGTGAAGGCGACCGGCACCGGCCAGCCTCCCGCGGTCAAACAGGAACAAGCACGCAACGGCATCGCCGAGTGGGCGGTTACGATTCTCCTGCTTCTTTTCGGAACCACCACTCTGGTTCAGGCTTTTGTTATTCCCACTGGCTCAATGGAAGACACTCTGCTAATCGGTGACCATCTGCTGGTGGACAAGCTCGCTTACGCGCCTGCTGGCCCGGTAAGCAAGTATCTGCTTCCATACGAGGAGCCGAAACACGGCGACATCATCGTGTTCCGCTACCCGGGTGACATTTCTCAAACCTTTGTCAAACGAGTCATCGGCGTTCCCGGCGATCACCTGAAGATGATCAATCGGATTGTCTACCGCAACGGCGTCCCGCTCTACGAACCGTACGTTTATCACAAGTTTCCCTACGATGCGAGCCGCGATAACTTTCCCGGCGAGCCGTACATTTTTGCCGAGGGTTTGCAGGCTCAGTTGCAGCGAGACATGCTCGACCACCATGTTTCGAACGGAGAAGTGATCGTTCCCCCTCACAGCTATTTCGCGATGGGCGATAACCGCGACAACTCGCTCGATAGCCGCTATTGGGGCTTTGTTCCGCGCGACTATATTCTAGGCAAGCCTCTGCTCATTTACTGGTCTTATCGTGCGTCCACGGAAGATCTGGCGGGCAGTTCGGTCAATTCGCTGCTCACGCATTTCGTCGATTTAGGGGAACACTTCTTCAGCCGCACTCGCTGGGACCGTACTTTCAAAGTAATCCGCGGCTTCCCGGATTCGAAATTGCCTGACCATCCGCTGCCCCTTAACATGGGTTCCGCAACCCCGTAGCTGCCGCTAGCGCATGATCGTAACCGTTCAACGGCACGTTCTTAAAGTTAAGCAGGAAACGTACTGATTGTTGGTGCTGGAGGTGGGGGTCGAACCCACATGACCAGTGAAGGTCGCGGGATTTTGAGTCCCGTGCGTCTGCCAGTTCCGCCACTCCAGCGCGTTGCAGAAACAACATGAGTATAACAATCCCCGGAAAACTTCTCGGCACAAGGGACACGCGACGGAACATCTCAAGTAACTCGTGAAAATCTAACTTTTTCACGTGCTATACTCCCGCTTCGAGGTATAGACTAAGCCAATGATCAAACGCATTTTGCTCTTCGCGACACTCCCGGCCGCGTTGCTGGTTACGAGCAGCTGCACGGCCCTGCCCCACAACCCGAAAGAAACTTACGTTTTGGTGACAACCAACGCCAAGGTTCCCTATTGGCAGGGGGCTATAGCCGGCTTGCATCACGCGACAGCTGAGATGAAGGTGAGGTCCGAAGTGCTCGGTCCCGATACCTACGACACCAAGGCGGAACATGACGAATTTGAGCGCGCCGTCCAGCAAAAGCCGTCCGGTATCTTGATCTCCGCAGCCGATGCGAATCTGATGACCCCGGATATCAACGCGGCTCTGGCGCAAGGCATTCCCGTCATCACCATAGATTCCGACGCGCCGAACAGCAAACGTCTTTTCTTCATCGGAACCGATAACTACAACGCTGGGACTCTGGGCGGTCAGCTAGTCGTGAAGCTGCTCAACGGCAAAGGAAACGTCGTGGTCTTCACCATGCCAAACCAGAGCAACTTGAATGAGCGTCTGCATGGCTACCAGAGCGCCTTTGATGGCCACCCTGGCATTAAGATTACGCAGATTGTCGATATCAAGGGAGATCCCACCGTAGCCTTCGATACGGCTAAACAACTGCTCGATTCCAAACAGAAAGTGGACGCATTCGTTTGTCTTGAAGCCATTGCCTGTCCTGAAGTCGGAGAAGTGGTGAACCGGGCGAACATGAACGGCAAAGTTACTATCGTGGCGATGGACGCGGATCAACGGACACTTACGTGGATTCAGAAGGGCGTAATCTCAGCTACCATTGCCCAGAAGCCGTACACGATGGCCTACTTCGGCGTCAAAATGTTGGACGACTTGCATCATCATCCCCCCGCATCGCTGACTGCGGACTTTGCGCAAAACTCATTCTCGCCGCTTCCGACATTCGTCGATACCGGCACATTCATCATCGACAAAGACAATGCAAATACCTTCGTGCAGCAGAATCAGGCACAAGGCGGGACGGGACAATAGCTCTATCTTGCGGGGTCCTGGCGGACCCCTTGTTTGCTCAATTCGCGATTAAATTCCTGTTCCGATTCGAGAACGAACCGGTGAAGTTCGCCGGGATCCACAAACGGATTCGGCGCGCCCGGTTTCATTCGCGATAGTTTTTCTTTCATGTGGAAAAACTCTGTGTGGCCGGCGAGAAAAACATCGGCCTGCATGTTCTTCAAAACTTCAAAGCTGTGCTGGTAATCGGATACAATTTGCGGGTACTCGCGGTTGTGGACTAGCGGATAGCCAGGGACGCTCGTACTGCAGTAGAAGATCACGTTGTAGGTCTTCCCTGCCTCGCTAACCGGCATGGTCCACGTGGTGCAGCCCTTCGTGTGACCCGGGGTTACGACTGCCGTCATGGTTGTTCCGCCAAGTTGTACTTTGTCTCCCGTGTTGACGATCCGGTCAACCTTCACGGGCGGCATTTGGCTATCCCAGCCTCCGCCGTAACTGCTTTGCCGGCCCGAGTTCAAAGTCGCGGCATCGGCTCGGCTGGCGATCATCTGGGCGCCAGAATCTTTTTTGAGTTGAGCCAGTCCTCCGCTGTGGTCGTAATGGGCATGGCTGTTAAGCAAATATTTCACGTCCCGCATGTGAAAGCCCAGCGCTGCCACGTTCTTCTCAATCTGCGGCGCGCTTTCAGGCAGGGCGCCATCGAGAATGATGTTTCCGGCGGACGTCGTGATCAGATACGAACCGAGGCCGGCAGTGCCAACGAAATAGATATTTCCAATGATGTGGAAGGGCTTCTGCGGTTGGTTCCAGGCAACCCGTCTTGGGGAAAATTTACCGGCGGCAATTGCGGATACACACACGCACAGCAGCGCGCCAAAAGCACGTCGATTGATCATCTGTTACGAATTTTTCGAGGCGATTTCTCAAGGTTCTGTTTGGCCCAGTCCATCAGAACCGTTGTACTACGTTTCGCATTACCATATAAATTCCCTGGCTTCGTCGCGGCGTTTATAGCTGTCGAGCACGTGCACCACGCGAATCTTCTTGATCTTGGCGGGCGAGAGTTGGCCGAGCGGGATGTAGACGATTTTGCGATTCACGCGCGACGCCATCTGGCGGAAAATGCTGCGCGGCGGCTTCGCGGCAATGTACAGAACGTGGCGCTCGATCGAGTAATCGAGTGCGGCCATCAGCAGGCGCTCGGCTTTAGTCTCGGCGGTTTCGTAATCGATGTCGGTCCACACGTCGTACAAGCGGCGCGGCGGGAGTGTCATCAAAAGGCCGCCGTATTCAGCGCGGCCAATGCCCGGACCAACAATATGCTCAAACGGATGCGTCGAGTAGAAGGCCATGTCCGACTCGTTCTGATGTTCGCCTAACCAGGTCGTGAGATAGCCGTAGCGGTTATCGCGGTCCTCGTCGAAGATGACGACGAGAGCGCCTATATCGCCCGAAAACTTGCCAAGTTCCCGGACGTAGAGCTTGCCTTCATGCCAGTTGCGAATGGTCTCGCGAAGGTCGATACCGTCGAGCGTTGAGGTAGTGAATGGCTCGACGCGCGAGCGCTCTTCGGAAACGACGCTCTTCGCATAACGCTTTAGAAAACGGCCGTAGTTTTCGATAACCAGATCTTCGGGCGGATAGGAGCAGATGGAATTTCCGTTCGTCTGGCTGGCCCATTCCCCGTCGAACTTCTCTCGCTTGCGTGCCTTAAGTCCGGCCGGTTTCAGCATCTGCTTCATGCGGGGAAGCCTTCGCCGGATGCGCAGTTTGCGGGTGTGTATCCAGACTTCTTCGCCAGAGAGATTCAGCGTTTCGAGAGGCGGATCTTCAGTTAGCTGCGGACTGAAGCGGTTGGCCATCTGCCAGACTTCATAGGCGTAATTGTCGTCGATTATAGATCGTGCGCCGAGGCTAAGATCGTAGATGCCCGGGACCAGATGGCCGTCCAGCATGGCAAGATTGCGCGTGAATTTTGCAAGGCCGCGGCGCTGCCAGGATTCAATCTTGTCGCCCGTATTGATGACGTATTCTTTCTCGGCATCGCGCAGAAGAGCAAGCTGCCAGCGAAAGCGATCCGCGGTTATCGCAGCGTTTCCCTGGCGCGAGTTTTCGAAGATCTCCTGATAATAGGGCGGCTCGCTGGTGACTTCGGCCAGGCAATCGGGGTGCAGATTGAACAACTCCGAGTGGCCGAATAGCCGGGCGCGAGGAAGTGCCGGCTCATCCTGCGGAACTTCCATGGCATCAAGAAGCGGATCGAGCAGGTTCAGCGAAACGACGGCCAGCACCGACGCAAGTGGATCGGAACCTTGCAGCTTCCAAGCCATTGCCGCCGCATGGGATTCCACTTGCGGAGTGCGCGGCTGCGGATGAACTCGATACGCCTCAACGTAGCGTTCCATACCGATAACCTCAATCGAGTACGGCTCCGGATACGTGTCGCTGAGGTGTGGTTTGTCGGTAGTGGGCGGCTCCAGAAAGATGATCTCGGCGGCAATTTCCTGCGCGAGGCGCAGCGCTTCAATGAATGGGTCGGCGGGCTCGACCGGAATATAGGTGGCTGAGTCCTCTTCCTCTTTGTTGCTATCGGGAATGACGATCACCGACATGCGCGGCATCCGGTCGAGCGCGGCACGATACCGGTCCTCCAACGAAGACGGAAGTTCGACGGCAACGACGCGGGGACGATGTTCGAGTATGTAGCGGCGAAGGCGAACAGTAAACTCGAGCCGGCCGGGCACGACCGGGAAATAGGTCAGGTTGCCGCGGCTAAGAGTTCCCGCGCGACTCGGTTCTGAGCAACATCTTGCTATTTGCGGAGGGAGTAGCGGAGAGCTTCTTCACCCAGGATCGCGCGGACCGCGCCGGGCAGGAGAATGCGTGCCGGGTGTCCGGTTTGGCCGGTAAGCTTCAATGCATAGCGGGCGATGTTCACGCCATCCCGGACCGTATAGCTCTCATCCGAAGCGTGCGCTTGCTGCAGGAAATCCGTTACGTACTGCAACACTTCTTCGGGCGAGAAAGGCAGGTTTTCACGTAGAATGGCAAGCTCTTCTTCGCGCTCCGGGAAATCGATCAGAATCTGCGGCTGCAGCCGGGAATGAATGTACTCGGGAAGGTCGAAGGTGGAGGAATCTTCGTTCATGGTCGCGACCAGGCGGAAATTGGCATGCGCTTTGATTTTGATTCCCGCGACGATGGATTCCACATAGCGGCGGTTATCCAACAACGGCGCAAGACTCGCCCAACTCTTCTCACTCATTCGATTGCCTTCGTCGAGAATGGCGACTCCACCCCGGATCATCGCCGTTACCAGCGGCGAAGCGACGTATTTAAGCTGCGACGCTCCTTCAATGACGGGAGTGATCAGCAGGTCTTCGGGACGCGTATCGACGGTGGCTTGCAGGATGTAGACTTCGCGGCCAAGGCGCTTGCCTGCCGCATAAGCCATGGTCGTTTTGCCGACGCCCGGCTTGCCAAGCAGGCGCGGGTTCATGGGGACGTCCCGCTCGTCAATGACCATCCACGCCGCCATTAACTGGCGCATAGCTTCTTCCTGTCCCACCCACGTGACGTTCAATTCGTCTGGATGCGCAAGGTGCAGGTCGATGCCGTCGAGAGAGACTTTCATGGAAGATACACCTCCATCGTAGAATGAGAGTTCTTCGGGGATGACAGCAAACCTAATACGCCTGGCGTACGCGTTCGAGTATCTGGTCGCGATGGTGGCGATCTTCACCGCATGGTCGGAGATCGGAGGCCAGGCTGCGCTCGACCTGATGCACTGGGCCTATAAGTTAGGCTTCAGTCTTGCGCTGGCGGGGGCAATCGTGGCTTACACTGCTGCCGTGGTCTCGTCCGAATCGATGTGGACCATGCGCTCAATACGCTGGTTGACTGTCATCATACTGATTGTTGCCGCGATGGGAATCGTCACCTACTTTTACGCTTTGCAGCAGTACTCGGGCGATTCCGATGAATCCGGCACCGTCTCCTGGAGGGTTCCGGCGAGTTTGGGCGCCGTGCGGCATTCATGAGCGGTTCCGATTCCCCCACAGAGTTTGCAGCTTGGACCCAACCGGGCACGTCGTTCACGGTTGAATACTCGCTCCCGCTCTTTCACGAGATAGATTTCTTTCTCAACGAAGGCTACCGGCGCATTCCGCATGGCGGTATCGAGCTTGGCGGACTGCTATTTGGACGCGCCGTCTCGAATGGAATCCGCATTGAGGCATTTCGGCCGATTGAGTGCGAACATGCTTCCGGGCCTTCCTTCAAACTTTCGGAACGCGACATTGCTGGACTGCGGAAGCAGATTGAAGACGGCGAACCGGGGCTCCAGGTGCTCGGATGGTTTGTAGCGCATACCCGCAGCGAACTTCGGATGAACGACATGGAAGCCGAGTTGTTCGGCGAACTTCTGCCGGGGCCGGAGAAGGTAACGCTTCTAGTGAAACCGGAGAAGTTCAAATCGACCCGGTTTACCTTTCTGGTGCGCGGCGCGGATGGGTCGGTCGAACGCGATGGAATAGAACAGGCGTTTGTTTTGCCCTTGCCGGGCCGGGCTGGGCGCGTCGATCCGGCGCCAGCTATTCTGGCGGAACCGGTTCCGGAGCGCGGTTGTTGAAAAGGCTCCTGAGATTCCACAGCAGCCCGTCATTCGAGAAGAGCAGCGAGAAGAGCAGCAGCAAGAACGGCAAGAAGAGCGGCAGGAAGAACCGGGTCGAACAAGCCCCCCGGGTGTTTTTCGTTCCAACGCCGGTGCAAGTCCCCGCTCCGGCTTTGCCGCCCGCTCCTCTACCGCTGCAGCTCAACATTCCGGAAACCGAGTCGCGCATTGAACGGCGTCGCTCGGCGCGTGAAACACAGAGAGCGCCCAGCGGCTCTAAGCTCGGGTTTGTGTTGGTCTTGCTGCTTGCCGGAATCCTTGGATGCGGCATCGGGTACTGGACTTACCTGCAGCTTCCTTCGCCCATCATTCCGTTGAACCTGCAACCGGACGCGAATGGATTCACCTTGTCCTGGCCGCCGGAATTGACCCGCGACGCGGTTTACGTGGCGGTACGCGTGAATGACGGCGAGCCGGTGCTGGTTTCCGCGCCAGACAGAAACTCCGGCCATTCGGAAATTAGCGTAAGCGGCGATAACGTAAAGGTCGAGCTAATTGCCCGCCGTTGGATGCGCGACTCGCGCGGTATTGTCCGTTACGTCCGCTGAATCCGTAGATCTTCGCCCTTCATCTGGCTCGGTTGTTCCAAGCCCATGATGTTCAGGATCGTTGGCGCGATGTCTCTCAACGCTCCGCCGGAACGCAGGCTCACGTCGTCATTGGTCATGTAAATCAGCGGCACGGGATTGATCGTGTGATACGTGTGCGGTCCCTTGGTAATCGGGTCGATCATCGTTTCCGCATTACCGTGGTCCGCCGTAACAAGCCAAGACCCGCCGCAACGTTTCAACGCGCTGTGAATCTCGCCTAATCCGGCATCCACCGTTTCGCACGCGCGCACGGTCGGTTCCATTTTGCCCGAGTGGGCGACCATGTCGGCGTTGGCATAATTCATGACGATCAAATCGAAGCCACCCTGCTCAATGGCGTGAACGATCTTTTCCGTTATACCGGCAGCGCTCATTTCGGGCATCAAATCGTAAGTCGCAACTTTGGGCGAGGCCACCAATTCCCGTTCTTCGCCGGCGTATGGCTTTTCGTTTCCGCCATTGAAAAAATACGTGACATGGGCGTACTTCTCGGTTTCCGCCACGCGGAGGTTCTTCGAATTCGCCCGCTCCATCACTTCGGCAAGAATGTTGTCGGGGTGCTCGGGCGGCAGAACAAACGGCAGGCCGAAGCCCTTGTCGTACTGAGTCATCATCGTGTACGTCAGGTTTTTCGGAACAACCGAGCGGGATGGCTTCTCCAGCGAGAAGTCCATGAAAGCCGTGGTGATTTCCCGGGCGCGATCGGCCCGGTAGTTGTACATGATCAGGCTATCGTCGTCGCGTACCAGACCGATCGGCTCGCCATTAGCGTCAACGATAGTAGCGGGCTCAATAAACTCGTCCGTGATGCCGTGCTGATAAGACTTGAGCACCGCTTCCGCCGCGGATGTAAACTTCGCTCCATCGCCCAGAGCCATGGCGCCGAAAGCACGCTCGATGCGTTCCCAACGCTTATCGCGGTCCATCGCGTAGTAGCGGCCCGAAACGGAAGCGATCTTCCCTACCCCAAGTTCGGCAAGCTTGCGCTCGACCTGCTCGATGTAACCGATCCCGCTCTCAGGCGCAGTGTCGCGGCCATCCATAAAACAATGCACGAAGACGTCCTGCAGCCCGTGCCCCTTCGCCATTTCGAGCAGTGCGAACAGATGCGTAAGTTGCGCGTGGACCCCGCCGTCACTGCACAGACCTAGCAAATGCAGACGATGGCCTTCCGCCTTCTTCATCGCATTCAGCAGAGCCGGATTATTGCGAAGTTCGCCGGAACTGATAAGCAGGTCGATGCGCGTGACATCCATGTAGATGACACGGCCCGCGCCCATGTTCATGTGCCCCACTTCGCTGTTTCCCATCTGCCCATCGGGCAATCCAACGAAGGGACCCGAGGTCTGAATGAGAGTGTTCGGATACGTCTTCAGAAGAAAGTCGTAGTTGGGTTTGCGGGCCGCCGCAATTGCATTTCCCTTCGATCGCGCGGGAATAGCCCCAGCCATCGAGGATGGTCAGAATAACAGGTTCTCTTTTCGCCATGCCGGTACCGGAGAATCTACTTTCCGGCGTTCTGGCGGAAGGCCTTTTTGCCCAGATAGACGGCTGCGCTTCCCAGTTCTTCTTCGATTCGAAGCAACTGGTTGTACTTTGCGATACGGTCGGTACGGCTCGCGGAGCCCGTCTTGATCTGGCCCGCGTTCGTTGCCACGGCGAGATCGGCGATGAAGGCGTCTTCGGTTTCACCAGAGCGGTGCGACACCATCGCGGTGTAGTTCGCGCTTGCCGCCAAACGCATGGCGTCGAGTGTTTCGGTCAACGAGCCGATCTGATTCACCTTGACGAGAATGGAGTTCGCGATGCCCTTGTCGATGCCCTGCTGCAGACGCTCTGAATTAGTGACAAAGAGATCGTCGCCCACCAGCTGCACCTTTTCGCCGAGCGCCTCCGTGAGTTGCTTCCAGCCGTTCCAGTCGTCTTCGGCGAGACCGTCTTCAATCGAAATAATCGGGTACTGGCGAACCCAGTTGGACCAGAACTCGACCATCTGCTCCGACGTCTTCTCGCTCTTGTCGGACTTCTTGAAAACGTACTTCTTCTTGTCTTTATCGAAGAACTCGCTCGAAGCGGGATCGAGCGCGATGGCGATCTGCTCGCCTGGTTTGTAGCCGGCTTTCTCGATAGCTTCCATCAACACTTCGAGAGCTTCTTCGTTCGACTTGAGACTGGGTGCAAAGCCGCCCTCATCGCCGACGGCGGTCGAATAGCCGCGCTTTTTGAGTACGCCTTTCAACGTGTGAAAAGTTTCCGCGCCCATGCGGAGCGCTTCAGAAAATTTGGCGGCTCCGATCGGGGCGATCATGAATTCCTGAAGATCGACCGAGCTGTCGGCGTGCGCGCCGCCATTGATGACATTCATCATGGGCACGGGAAGAACGCGGGCGTTCACGCCACCGATGTAGCGGTAAAGCGGCGTCATTTCAGACTCGGCCGAGGCGCGCGCAACGGCCATGGAAACGGCGAGAATGGCATTCGCTCCGAGCTTGGCTTTGTTCGGTGTGCCGTCCAGCGCAAGCATCGTTTCATCGATCAGCGTTTGGTCGGCTGCATCGAGACCGGCGAGTTTGGGAGAGATGGATTTCGTGACGTTTTCGGCTGCGGTGCGGGTGCCTTTCCCGAGATAGCGCGATTTATCGTTGTCACGAAGTTCAACCGCTTCGTGCTCGCCCGTCGAAGCGCCGGAGGGAACGGCGGCCCGGCCAACCGTGCCATCCGCGAGATGTACATCGGCCTCAACAGTCGGATTCCCGCGCGAATCCAGAATTTCTCTACCTACTACTTTGACGATTTCCATGCTTGTCCTTAAGAGATGAAGTGCTGTCTAACGCGGAAGCCCGGAGGAGCGTGCGGCAATGCGCACACCTCGCTTGTATGGGTTCCAGCTTTACCGCGAAATTCCACTTTAGCAGGGTGCCTGGATCGTCAAATGGAGTCGTCTTAAGCGCGCCGTTTCATGGCTACGAGTGGGTTTGTTCGTGCCAATAGGCGGGCAGGCCGCTCTTGGTTGCGATTAGGATTTCGAGGATGGCCTTGCGGTCCGCTGCGGAGAGGTGGGCGAATTGAGGGCTGTTGTCACGGAGCGACAGTACTTCCCAGAGACGCCGGTACAGGCGGTCCTTCACATTTTGCGGCATGCCGTCGAAGGCCGCTGAGTAGATCATAAAACTGCAGGGATAGCGAAACATCCGGGTCTTCAAGTCGAAGTCGCGTAAAGAGCGGCCCTTGGAATCGCGCGGACCCAGTTGCTGAAATTCTTCCGTGAAGCCCGACGTCCCCGTCACGGGAGAAGTGAGCGTGGCTTCATCGTTGAACAGCATGTAATTCAGTAACTGCTCCACTGAAGCATTAAGCTGAGCTTCCGCCGTGTCGGAAGTGTGCATCTCGGGCGGCGCCAACGCGCTGGCGATTGTCTTCGGATGCGCGGCGGCTAAACGCGCTTCCCACCCGATACGGATCATCAGGTTATCCATCTGCGTTTGATGCTCAAGAGTCATTAGCGCGACCACATCGCTATGCGGCGTCAGGTACGCCCCCGTATCGAAGAATTGGCTTAAATCCGTGATGTTTTGCGTCTTGTGAACTTGCGGTCCGCCATAGGAAAGCTCGTCCGGCGTAACCATATTTCCCATATTCAACTGGTCACCGGTTGTACCGCTTACATACCAACCTCCCCAACGCTCCTTCAACGGACTGCGGTGGTCTGTGATGAAACTGGGAGCGCCAGCTACGGGTGCGCCGGTCCGGTCCGGCACAACGGAGCGAATCATAAGACCCGGTATGCCGAGCGTGGCGGGCGATACGTGGCACTGCAAACAGACATCTCGCCGCGCAAGTTGCGGGTGAGCGGCCGGGCTCTGATCGACCGTGTAGAAATGGATGCCCTGTTTCGAATCCAGTGAAGCGACTTCAAGCACATCGCCCGTGCGCACAAAGCCGACTGCGATATTGTCGCCGAAGTAGACGGCGCGAGGCATTCGCGGCGAGATGCGGGGCGCTTGGAAGCTGGTCTTTGAAAACACCAATATCTGCGACTTAGTCGAAATGTGAAGTTCCTTCAGGAGCGACGGCAAGTAACCCAGATCTTCGTCGTATTTGAGACTGCGCCTGACCGTTATCGAGCCGCGTTTGCAGCGCCGCGGCAGGGTCGTCAACCGGACCGGCCGTGTATTGGATGGCCGGATCGTCCATCGGGAGCACATCGGAGCCGACCACTGCCGCTAGGACAATTGCGGCCGGCGTTAGGACCAGGAGTAACTTAGAGCGCCAACGCATGCGAATTTCTACTTGAGGAATCAACCGGCCCAGGCGGGTTGCGCCGAGTGGATTAACACCCGCGCATCCAGCATCATTGCGGAATGAGAAAGGTGCCTCTCTTCAGTTTACTTCCAGGGTGCTTTCGCGCTTACCCGCGCCCGACGTACGGCATTTTCGTCGCCATCACCGTCATAAACTGCACGTTAGCCTCAAGCGGCAAACTTGCGATATACAGTACCGCGTCGGCCACATGCTGAAGGTTCATTCGAGGCTCGGGCATTCTCGTTCCGTTAGCCTGCGGGACGCCTTCTTTCATCCGTTCCGTCATCTCGCTTGCGGCATTGCCAATATCGATTTGGCTGCAGGCGATATCAAAGGCGCGTCCATCGAGCGAGATGCTCTTGGTCAGCCCCGTGATGGCGTGCTTGGTCGCCGTATACGGAGCGGAGTTCGGTCTTGGCACGTGAGCTGAAATAGAACCGTTATTAATAATGCGGCCGCCGCGCGGAGTCTGCCGCTTCATAATCCGAATCGCGTGCTGTGCGCACAGGAACGCTCCCGTAAGATTCACCGCCACAACCGTGTTCCATTGGTCCAGCGTGAGTTCGTCGATGGGCACTCCAGGAGCACCGACGCCGGCATTGTTGAACAAAACGTCGAGACGGCCAAAACGTTCTTCAATGCCAGCGAATAGGGAACGCACCGACTCTGAATCGGTCACATCCGCCGGGCACGCGAGCATTGCGCCGCCCCCCGTCGATGCCTGTTCGGCGGTGCGATCTAGTTCTGGGCTACGGCGCCCCGCAAGCGCCACATCGTATCCAGCCCCCTGAAGGGCCAGAGCCACGGCGCGTCCGATGCCGCTGCCTGCACCGGTTACAAGTGCTACTTTTCCGTTCGAAGGCACAGTGCGGTCAGGCCCTTGGTAGGACGGCTTTGAGCAGCCACGTATCGGCTACTTGGCAAACGAGGTCGATGAATTGTTGAATATCGTTGGGCTTCTGAAAACAAATATTCGCGTGTCTTCGGTACGCCTCAAAGTAATCTTTGGGATTCGATGAACCGCTGAGCACGATCACCGGCAGATGAGCATAATCGGGATCGCCCTTAATTTCAGTCAGTGCGAGCCCCCCATTCAAAGGATGCCGGTAATCCAGCATGATCAAGTCGGGCCTTGCGTGATTTTTGTATGGCTCCGCACCACGAACGTAGCGAAGAGCGTCGCGCGAGTCATGCAGAATCTGGACGTTCGCACTTACGTCCTTGCACTCCGACCAGGCGTGCTTCAGAAAATGCGCATCGGCGGGGTTATCGTCGATCACCAAAATTTCATACGTGCGGTCTGTTTTTATCATGCAACCTCTCTGCGGAAGGCACACGTCCCCGGCCAGGAGCGTTCCGACGCTATCCACCACCAAGGATATTGTTCAGATAACAGAAAGTGTATACCAACGCGAGTGGCCCGGACCGCGAAATCGCTTTCTTTGTTCTACGCCGGTCTTTGTTCCAAGCTTGGTCATGCGATACACTTCCGAGTTAGCGTTTACTGTCAACCCATGCTTCGAACTGGAATTCTGAACCCGCGGATCAATTCTCTACTAAGCCGGGTTCGGCATACGAACACGCTTGTCATCGCGGACCGGGGCTTCCCGTTTTGGCCCGGGGTTGAGACGGTCGATATCTCGCTGGTTGACGATGTTCCCCGCGTGCTCCAGGTCCTCCTCGCCATTAAGGAAAACTTCGTGATCGGCCGTGTTTTTATGGCGGAGGAGTTTCATTCCGGCAATTCCGCCGAGACCCGTCAGATGTTGGGGCAGGCGCTTGAGAACATACCGGTGGTGGTCGAACCTCACGCGCATTTGAAGACACGCGTGCCAACCGCGGTTGGGTTGATCCGGACCGGGGACACTACACAGTACTCGAATTTGATCCTCGAATCTGCCTAATGGCAAGAGTAAACGAACAATGATGAACCCAGGCTCACTTACACCAGCGTCGGCTGACTCTTTCAAAGACAAGGGCCATAGTTTATTTCCGCGTGAAGCGCTGCTGCCGTTTGTCTTAGTGACGACGCTCTTCTTCCTGTGGGGTATCCCGAACAACTTGAACGACATCCTGATCCGGCAATTCATGAAATCGTTCGCCATTACGCGGTTTCAGGCTGGACTGGTTCAATCGGCGTTTTATTTAGGATACTTCTTATTGTCGATGCCCGCCGCGCTCTTGATGCGGCGCTTCGGATACAAGACGGGATTGATCACTGGACTGACGCTCTATGGGCTGGGCAGCTTTCTATTTTGGCCAGCCGGTCTCCTTCAGAATTACTGGTTTTTTCTATTTGCGCTATTCGTGATTGCCAGCGGACTGGCATTTCTCGAAACAGGCGCAAGCCCCTTCATCGCTCAGGTCGGCGACCCCGCCTCGTCAGAGAGGCGATTGAATTTCTCGCAGGGATTCAATCCGCTCGGTTCCATCGTGGGCGTGTTAGTAGGGACCACGTTCATCTTCTCCGGAGTGGAACTGAGTCCCACTCAGATCGTGTCGATGAAGAGCACTGGCCAATACGCCGCTTATCTCCAACACGAGACTTCGCGGGTGACGGCGCCTTACTTAGTGCTGGGCTGTCTGGTACTGATTTGGGCCGTCCTGTTGGCGAGAACAAAATTTCCCGACCTGGGAGAAGAAGCCGATCACGCGGCGGGCGCGGACCGCGGAAAGTTCCGCCACTTGATGAGGTATCCGCACTTCATTCAAGCCGTCATCGCGCAATTCTTCTACGTTGGCGCGCAGGTTGGCACCTGGAGCTACTTCATTCAATACGTCCAGGAATACGCACACCAACCAGAGAAGATAGCCGGTTACTTTCTCACCGGAACGCTGCTTGCTTTCGCAGTCGGAAGATTTACAGCCACTTCTCTGATGCGCGTCGTGCCGCCAAGCCGGTTGATGGGCTTTTATAGCATCGCCAACGTCGTGCTAGTTGCAATTGGAATCTTCTTCCCGGGTTGGATGGGTCTCTGGGCCATTTTCCTGACGAGTTTCTTCATGTCGCTGATGTTTCCGACAATCTTCGCTCTTGGGTTGAAGGGATTGGGCCCGAACACGAAACTCGGAGGATCGTTACTCGTCATGGCCATCATTGGCGGCGCGGTCTTCACACCGGCCATGGGTTTGCTCGCTGAAGCCACTTCCAGCATGGCCAAAGCCATGATCATTCCGCTATTCTGCTATGTCTTTATCGCGTACTTCGCCTTTGTGGGATCGCGCATGAGAACGAGCGCATAGGTGTAGAGCGGGAGCGACAGGAGAGTCCCTCGTCCCTTCTATTTCGAGTATACGACGCGCCGGGGGGCTTGCGGCAAGACCCGGGTCGTGCCGCATAATTGGCCACCGGAGCCAGAAGCTAGGAAATGGGAGTCCACAAATGCGTGTGATGTTTTCCACTCAGGAGTCGGGCGCGACCGTCGAACGAATCCCGGAGTTTGCAATAAACCTAGGGGCGTTCGGCACGGCGGGCGTAGTGCCGGCCGGAGAATGGCAATGACTCAACATGCGGTGGTGATTGCCGGGGCCGGTCCGACGGGGATGATGTTGGCGGGCGAGCTAAAGCTGGCGCGTGTCGATGTTGCTATCGTCGAGCGGCGCCCCGGCCCGGAGCTCGCAGGCTCGCGCGCGGGTGGTCTGCACTCGCGCACCATTGAGGTCCTCGATCAGCGCGGAATTGCCGATAGGTTCCTCTCGCAGGGAAAGCTGCATAAGGTCGTCCATTTCCACTTCCCCCTGGACATCACCGACTCCCCCACTCGGCACAACTACTTGCTCGGTCTATGGCAGAACCATATCGAGCGCATCCTGACCGGCTGGATCGGTGAGTTGGAGGTGCCGATCTATCGCGAACGTGAAGTCACGGGCTTCGCGCAGGACGGCAATGGCGTCGAGGTCGAGCTGTCCGACGGCAATTCGCTCAGGGCGGAATATCTCGTCGGCTGCGACGGAGGACGGAGTGTGATTCGTAAAGCAGCCTGCATCGAGTTCCCCGGGTGGGATCCGACCGCGAGCTGGTTAATTGCAGAGGCCGACACGTCCGAGGAGCCGGAATGGGGCTTCCGGCACCACTCCGCCGGTACCCACGCGATCGGCAAGTTGGAGGATGGGCGGGGCGCGCCTCGTGCTGAGCGAACAGAACGTAGGAGCCACCAACGAACCCACCCTGCACGATGTCAGCGAGGCACTGATCGCCGTGTATGGGACGGATTACGGGATCCACAGTCCGACCTGGATTTCCAGGTTCACAGATATGACTCGCCAGGCCGCGACCTACCGCGACGGACGGGTCCTGCTGGCCGGCGACGCCGCACACGTGCATCCCCCGATGGGTGGACAGGGCCTCAACATCGGTGTGCAGGATGCGGTGAATTTGGGATGGAAGCTGGCCCAAGTAGTCAAGCGGACCTCGCCAGAAAGCCTCCTCGATACGTACCACGCCGAGCGTCACCCAGTCGGCGCGCGCGTGCTGCGCAATACGATGGCGCAAGTCGCGCTTCGCCGCCCGGATGATCGCTCCAAGGCGGCAGGCGAGGTCATGTCCGAGCTCCTACAGATGGAGGAGCCCCGCAAACGGTACGCCGCCATGATGTCCGGCCTGGATGTCCACTACGACCTCGGCCAGGGACACCCGCTGCTCGGACGCCGCATGCCCGATCTCGACCTGGCCACCGCAAACGGTCTGCTGCGGGTCTTCAGCGTGCTGCACCGCGCCCGGCCGGTGCTCCTCAACCTTGGTGAGCCCGGCGGGTTCGACATCACTCCATGGGCGGATCGCGTTCAGTTGATCAACGCTAAGTACGAGGGTACGTGGGAGCTTCCGGCACTCGGGGTGGTCACAGCTCCCACTGCGGTCTTGATTCGGCCCGACGGGTATGTGGCCTGGGTAGGAGACCTCACCCAAATGGGGCTCGCTGACGCGCTAACCACTTGGTTCGGACCGCCAGCGGCGGTTATGGCGTAGTCTCGTCCGGGCAGCAAGAAGCGGCGTGACGGTGCTTCTTTTTTCGCAAAAACTTGTAAGTTCGCCAGCCTATGACGAGATTTTCAAGAAGTTCTTCGGCGGAGCTTACGCGGCTGCGGAGGTCTGGGCCAAACTCCCTTGTTTATGCATGCTTCGCCTTTCTCAGGCTGACGGTCTTCGTTTTACGTCAATACTCAGGCGTTTGATCTTCTGGTTCAGAGTTGACAACGGAATGCGTAAAGATTCGGCGGCTTCCGTCTGGCTATAGCTCACCGTTTCCAAAGCTTCAATGATTTTTCGCCGCTCGAAATCGGCCACCACTTCGAACAGCGACGCGCCGGGGGCAAGCATGCCATTAGTATCCAACGAAATCTTGAGTCCAGTCGCCTGCTGCAACTGATCGGGCAGCACATGCGCCGGGACCAAAGCGGTTGTGGTCAGAACCACCGCGCGTTCCACCGCATTCTCAAGTTCGCGCACATTCCCGGGCCAATTGTGTTCCATCAGGACCTGCATGGCCTCGGGCTCGAAGCTGAGGACCGATTTGCCGTCGCTGTTTAGAAACTTTTCGTTTTCGCGGGAATACCGCGTGAAGAAGTGCTCCACCAGCAGCGGAATGTCGTCCTTGCGGTCGCGCAGCGAAGGTAGATTCAAGTTGATAACGTTCAGCCGGTAATATAAGTCTTCGCGGAATTTCCCGTCGTCTACCAGTTTGCGGAGATCCGCGTTCGTGGCGGCAATCAGACGCACATCCACCCGGACGCTCTCGTTCGAGCCGAGCGGCATGAACTCGCGGTCCTGCAATACGCGCAGGAGTTTCACCTGGATGTCGGGAGCGATGGTACCAATCTCGTCGAAGAAAATTGTGCCGCGATTGGCAACCTCAAACAGTCCTTTGCGAGTGGCTACGGCGCTGGTGAACGAACCCTTCACGTGCCCGAAGAGAGTGGATTCGAGAAGTTCAGAAGAGAGAGAGCCGCTGTTAACGGGTACAAAAGCCTGATCGGCGCGCGTTGAGTGCGCGTGTATGGCCTTCGCGATCAGTTCTTTTCCCGTTCCCGTTTCGCCCGTAATCAGAATGGTTGCGCGGCTCGAAGCCACCTGCGCCACCTGGTCCAGCAGACGGATCATGCGGTCGCTTTTCCCTACGATGTTCGGGAATGCATAACGCTGTTTCAGCGCCCGCTTGAGCTGGGTGTTTTCCCGCTCCAGGTGCCCCTTCGAGATCATGCGGTCGATCTCGATTAGCAGTTTCTCGTTGTCCCAAGGCTTCGCGAAGTAGTCGTTAGCGCCCGATTTTAAGGCCCGCACGGCAACTTCGACGGAACCGTAGGCCGTCAGCATGAAAAACGGGCGTTTCTTTGTCGCGGTCGCGGATATCGGCGAGCACGTCCATGCCGGAGCGGTCCGGCATCATAAGATCCAGCAGAATCAGATCGTAGTTGCCCGACTCAAATTTTTGAAAGCCGGTCGTTGCGTTTTCAGCCAGCTCGACGTGGTAATTCTCGCCAGTCAGCAGCATCTCCAGACTCTCGCGAATGTCTATTTCGTCGTCGATGACAAGAATGCGCCGCCGCTCGGGCGCGCTGACCCGGTCAACGGGAAGAGCTTGATTAGGGAAACTCACTACTGTGGTTGTATCAGACATGCGTTACTGTTCGGAACCAAGGAAGGCGCGGGTGAGTTAGACGGGAAGCGCCTCGCGCTGCGGCTCGGCGATGCGCGCGGTACGAACCGCGATTGCAGGGAATTCGAGGCGAAAACAGGTTCCGGTTTCGGGCGAGCTGTCTACTTCAATGGTGCCCTTGTGCTCTTGTACGATGCCGTAGGTGATCGAAAGTCCCAGTCCAGTACCCTTCTTAGCGCCCTTGGTCGTAAAGAACGGGTCGTAGATGCGCGCCAAATGATCTGGTGAAATACCCTGCCCCGTGTCGGCGATTTCAATGTGAGCAAACCCGCCCTCGGACCAGCTTCGAACCGTAAGTGTGCCGCCTCCCGGCATGGCGTCCCTGGCATTAATGAACAGGTTCAAAAACACCTGTTGCAGTTTGCCGGAGTTCGCTCGCGCCGGTAGCACGTCATCGGCTAAGTTGAGTTCAGTTTGGACACCGGCTGTCTTGAATTGGTGTTCCACCAATCCGGCTGTTTCCCTAATCACCCGGTTCAGATCAAGCTCTATGAAGTCCGTAGGGGAAGTGCGCGAAAAATTCAAGAGCGAGTTGACGATCTCGCTCGCGCGGAAGGTCTGCTTGGCGATCTTCTCCAGCAGTTTCGACTTCTGATCGTCACCCGATACCTGCTTGGCCAGCATCTGCGCATAAGTGGATATGACGGCTAACGGCGTATTCACTTCGTGAGCCACGCCCGCCGCCAGCAGACCGATCGAACTCAGCTTGTCCGCCTGCACCAGACGCCGCTCCAGCTCGTCGCGGTCGGTCACGTCGTCGAAAATCACCAATCTGCCAATCTGCCTCATCTCGCGGGAGACAAGCGGAGCGATGGCGATGTTGACCATCGATTCGCGCGCGGGCATAAGTGAATAGGAGCCATTCTGAGCCCCGCTATTACCGTTCCGGTACGCTCCGGGGAGTTCTGCTGCGTGCCCCATTGATTGCGCCGCCTGCCGCCTCGGCTGGAGCGCCACCCTATATACGTTATGAACACCCTCTTCGCCGCGCAATTCGTCGAATCTCTGGCAGAGTTCTTGCGGAAACAGATCCGAAAGCGGCCTGCCGACGGCCTCTTCGCGGGAAATGCCTGTCAGCCGCTCAATCTGCGTGTTCCAGCTTTCTACGCGGTCATCGAGTCCCGCCGCCAATATGCCCACGTTGATCGATTCGACAATATTTTCGCTGAACTCCTTCAATCGCTCGTATTCGTCCGCTTTCTGCTGAAGCGACGTATAGAGGCGCGAATTCTCTACCGCGATTGCGACGTAATTCGACAGCGTGACGATCAAGTCTATATCGTCTCGCGATAGAAAGTCTCCATCCGTGGTCCGGCTTACGCCGATAAAGGCAAGGATCTTGCCGTGCGATTTGCAGGAAACATAGTACGTGAAATCGAGTTCCGAGATTGTTTCGCGCACCGAGGGCGCAAGTTCCTGCGAAACGATGTCACGCAGGTGTCGAGTTCGTTCAAAGAATAAATACGGCTCATTGACGTTCTGAAGAAAACTCAGATCGAGCGGGCGCTTTAGCGGCTTCGCTGTACGCCCTGGTTTGTGCGTCAGGGAGTGCATTTCGAAGCGCGCCCGAATCCTCGTCCGCTAAGAAAAAGCCAACCTGCTGAATGGAGAGCGTTCGAAGCAGCCGGTCCGAGACCTTGGCGAGCATCGCATTCTGGTCGGTTTCCGAACTCAGTTCCCGTGCGAACTCAACCATCGTGAGACGCGCATCGTATCTGTCCCGGTAGAAAACCCACCGATCCAATTGCTCCTGAATCCAGCGCCGGATCGGCTGAAAAACGAAGGTCGCAAAGGAAATCAGCACGACAATCGCCTGTGTAGGGATAGTTTGGGTGTTGAAAATCAGGAAAATCAGGCCATAGAAGGTCCCAATCACGGCGAGAGTGGCCAGCGTATAAACGTAGCCCTGCTGGAAAATGATGTCAACATCCATCAGGCGATAACGCGTGATCGCGTAAGCCCAGGTGAGGGGGATCAGCCCCATCGACAGCACGCTCAAGTTCATGACGTGGTTGGGCACGCTGCCCAGCATGTAAGGAATTGCGTAAAGCAGCGCGAAAGGCGTCAATCCCACTAGCGCGCCATTCCGAAGATACTTAAGCTGACGCCGGATGATCGGATCCGTGGAATGGGCGAAGTCCCAGGCCAAGGCGAACGCTCCCAAGAAATATAAGAGGAGCGAAAAACCAATTTGGAAGCGGTCCAGAAACCAGCGGACCTCGAGTAGCGGGGTCGAGTACTTCAGCAGGCCCTCCGCCGTCGCCGCGACAACCAGGAGAATGGCTGCCGAAGGCACATAGAGCAGCAACGCCGCGCCGCGCCGCCGCAAAAACGCCGGTATCGAATGAAAACTCAAGCAGAAGTGAAGGAAAATGGCGGGCGCGAACAACTGTCCGGCGAAATTCCCCCAATAGAGAATCTCGTCAAACGTGTTTAGTTTGCCTGAATAATGAAAGCAGGAAGCGACAAACGAAGCTAGACAGAGAATGAAGAAATGAAAGGATCTGGCGGCGCTTGTGCGGCGATAATAGACAAAAAGTCCAATTCCTAAATAAAAAGCGCCTACCAGATATTGGTAGTAAATAGCGGAATCCTTCGGCGCATCCTGTAGAAAGATCTGGCCTTTTTGGAATTCAATTCCGTTTCGACGCAGCAGGTAAGTGGTTTGTCCATCACGCGGAACATTCCACAGGCCCTGCGGGACGTCCAGTGAGTCGTGAACCGGGAAAGCGGCGATTTTCAGCAACTCGTCGCCCTTTTTGATTCCCGCCTTATCACCCGGGCCGCCCGCCCTGATGTACGCGGCAATTACGCGGCTGCCACCGTTCGGGAGCTTTTGATCAATCCACGTAACCCCGTCATCCTGAAGGGGATACGAACGGAGGTGTTGAAAACTGAGTACGGCGGCAACGACGGCCGCAACTGCCAGAATGAGCAGAACCGTACCCGCGAATTGGCTTTTAGATTCCCGCACCTAATGTCCGGACCAAATAGTAAGCGAGGGAAAACCCTCTCGCTGCCCTACACGCAATTAAATCTCTTCTGTTGCACGTGCTCAGCCATTCCAAATAGCGGGCGTATCTATTTGTTTAAGCTACAGAATAACTTGCCTCGCCTCCCCCGCTTCGGGCAGAACTCCCTAACGTGGAAGCGCTAATACGAAAACCAGTATTCCAAATCGACAACCACCTGCCGGAGGTGTTATGCCGTTCCGCAGAGGTCAATTCACAACTTGGCTGCGCGCTTGGACGAAACCTGATCCCGTTTCGTTACGTCGGAGGCGTTGACGCTGAATGGAAAGACACTTAGACTTGAGTAGTAGCCTCCCAAAGACTACAGAGGTGGTTTCCCCGTTATGAAGTTCTCCCCTGCCTTCCGTGTCCTGGTTGGCATTACAGCAGCGGCGTTGGCTGGTACAGGCCTGACGTTCGCGCAAACAAAACAGGCCAGTTCCAGCAGTTCCGGCAGCGAAACAATCGCCAAGCCGCTTACCCAGAAGCAGATCAAGCGCAAACAGAAAGAACTGCAGAAGGAACTTGAGGGTCCGTGGAAGAAGTGGCTCAACGAAGATGTGGTCTACATCATCACGGACGAAGAGAAGCAGGCCTTCAAACGGCTAAAGACGGATGAGGAGCGCCAGCAGTTCGTCGAGCAGTTCTGGCAGCGGCGCGATCCCACCCCCGACACGGAAGAGAACGAGTTCAAGGAAGAGCATTACCGCCGTATCGCCTACGCGAACGACCACTACGCCTCTGGTATTCAGGGCTGGCGGACCGACCGGGGCATGATCTACATCAAGTATGGGCCACCGGACGAGATCGATTCGCATCCTTCGGGCGGCAGCTACGAGCGTCCCCAGGAAGAGGGCGGCGGCGAAACTTCAACCTATCCGTTTGAAGATTGGCGCTACCGCTATATCGAGAACATCGGCACCAACATCATGATTGAGTTCGTCGATCAGAGCATGAGCGGCGAGTACAAGATCTCGACAGATCCCGGAAGATAAGGATGCGCTGTTGTATGTTCCTGGAGCGGGTCTTACCCAGATGGAGCAGATGGGCATGGCCGACAAGACCCAGCGCTTCCAGCGGACCGACGGCACCCATCTCGGTACCGGAAATCAACCGCTACCCGAGAGCATGAACGAGTTTACGCGTATCGAACAGTACGCAAAATTGCAGGCGCCCCCGGCCATCAAGTTCAAAGACTTGGAGGCTGCGGTCGATTCGAAGGTTCGGTATAACACCCTCCCCATGATGGTGAAGGCCGACTACATCCGCGTGACCGACTCGACAGTGCTTACCAGCATCAGCATCAAATTCAAGAACAGCGATCTGCAGTACAAAACGAAAGACAACGCCTCCCAGGCGACCGTAAACATCTATGGGCGAGTCACATCTCTTACCCGCCGTCCGGTGAATTGGTTCGAAGACACGGTGCTCGCAGGACCATTTCCGGCGGAGATGCTGCAAAAAGCCATGGATGGCTCGCAGCTCTATTCGAAGACGATTCCACTCGCGCCCGGAACCTACCGGTTGAATATCGTTGCCAAAGACACAGTCGGAAACACCATGAACAACTACGAAGTAGCGCTGAACGTTCCGCACTACGATGAGGATCAGTTGGGGGCCAGCAGCGTTATTCTCGCCGATCAGATTGAGCGTGTTCCAACCAGGAGCATCGGCGCGGGACCGTTTGTCATCCGAAGCTCCAAGGTTCGGCCGCGAGTAGACGACACGTTTAAACAAAGCGAGACCATGGGAATCTACGCCGAGTTGTACAACTTCGGCATGGACGAAAAGACCAAGAAACCGGAAGGCTCGGTTGAGTACGACGTGGTTAACACGGCAAATCAGACAGTACTGACGCAGACCGAACCGTTAAGTGCGATTCCGAACTCATCGTCCTTCCTTGTGACAGTCGAGAAGAAGCTGCCGCTCAGCAGTCTTGCGCCAGGGAAATATACGCTAAAATTGAAGGTTATTGACAAGCTGAAGAATAAGACGATCATCCCTTCAGCCGGTTTTACGGTAACATCGTAAGCATCTGGGCAGCTTTGCCCAGCACGCGAAAGGGTATCTTTGAAAGGTTTCGCGAGCACCAGGCTATCAGCATCGGTTGTAGTCGCAGGCCTATTGTCGCTATCGGTTTGCGCTCCCGTTCGCGCTAAAGGACCGGACCTTTCCCTGCCCGTGCCCGGCAATGTGCTGGGCTCCGTCGTCGATACTACAGGCGCTCCCCAAATGGGCGCCAGCATATTGCTTTTTAATAAGTTTGAGCAACTGGTTGCGAAGACCACGTCGGCAGCCGACGGCCGTTTTGCTTTCGCGGGACTTCCGGCCGACCTCTATTCCGTCCGGGTCTCGGCGGCGCACTTTCTCCCCGTTCTAACCAACAGAATCGCGGTGAAGGCGGGTCTCAACAGCATGTTGCAGATCCACCTCGCCACGCTCTTCAGTAATGTGGAGTTGACCTACACGGTTCCCGTGGGCGGAATGAGCAACGATTGGAAATGGGTGCTGCGCTCGTCGCCTGCTACGCGTCCCATCACTCGATTTCTCGACGGCGATTCCGCTTCGAACGAGGCGCCGGTACATTCGAGAGTATTCTCCGGTACTCATGCCATGGTTTCCGTTTCGGGTGGCGATTCGAGCCTGATCGATTCCGATTCGGCTCAGTCGGACCTTGGGACTGGGTTCATTCTTTCTACCAACGTGCTCGGGAAGAACCAGATCCAGGTGGGTGGGAACTACGCACAGGGTTCGATGATGGGGCCAGCCGCAATGGGACTCTGCGCGATCTACACGCGAGCGCCCGATGGTGGTTTCTTGGTCACTCCAGAAGTGACGCTCACGGTATCGGAATTTGACCTGATGGGCCAACAAAATGGGATCGAACCCTCGAATGGCTCGGTTCCGGCGGTTCGCGCCATGTCTCTCAGCGTTTACCAGACTTTGGATCCGGTCGATAACATTCACCTGGAATATGGCATGACAGGCGAATCGGTGGATTACATCCAGCACACAAGCCGAGTGAGTCCGTTCGCGAGAGTAACGGTTTCGGCTGGCCCGATCGGTGAAGTTGTTGCGTCGTACAGCGATGGCGGCCGCCCCGACGAGCTTTTAGCTCACCAACCGGGCGACAGCGCAGCCCGGGAAGAACTGCAAAGCAGCGACATTTCAGGTGCCGCGAACACGCTCTCCAGGTTGCCGCAGTTGTCCTATGCGAATGGGCGCCTCGAATTGCAGCGCACCCACAGCTACGAACTCGGATTGCACAAGACGGCGGGCTCCCGCACATACAGCTTGAGTGGTTTCTATGAAAACGTCGCGGACGGACGCGTCAACGTGGCGGGCGACACGGACAGCCTCGATCCTGGTGATCTACTCTCTGATGGCGTTTCGAAGACGGCCGTCTACGACGTGGGGCGTTATACCCGCAACGGTTTGGTAGCGTCGGTCAGCCAGCGCCTGAACGAATCGCTCGATATTTCGGTGGCCTATGGACGTATGGGCGGGTTCACGGCGGATGCGGCCCAAGCCAACTTCCTGCGGCAGAGTTCTCACAATGTGGCCAACGCTAACCTGAATGCGCGGTTGCCCAAGGCCGGTACAAAACTGTCCGCGAGCTATGGTTGGATGGCTGATGGCGCGGTGATCCCGCGGCATGATTTCACGACTCAGAATACCTACATATCGGCGGGATTCAACGTGATAGTGCGGCAGCCGCTACCGTCGCTCTTCGGGATGCCTGGACGTCTCGAGATCACCGCCGACCTCCGGAATCTGCTCGCGCAGGGCTATCTCCCGATCGGTTCCGACGGGCACAATGTTCTGATGATGCAATCTCCCCGGGCCGTCCGCGGCGGTCTGAATTTTATCTTCTGAATTCCCTTCTCCCATCGGTCTTACCATGAAATCCGTCGCTTTCGAGGAACGGCAAAAACCTGAAATCGCGGTTATCGACGGGCCCGTTGCCCCCGTGTCCGCCCGCAATATCCCTGTAGACGCGTACAGGGGCTTCGTCATGGTCTTGATGATGGCGGAGGTGTTGCAGTTAGCTCGCGTTGCCCGGGCATTCCCGGGAAACTCGTTTCTCGCGATATTGGGGTTCAATCAAACACATTCGGAATGGGCCGGCTGCTCGCTTCACGATCTGATTCAGCCTTCGTTCTCCTTCCTTGTTGGCGTTGCGCTTCCCTATTCACTGCATAGCCGCATGCGGCGCGGCGCGAAATTCAACAACCTCTTCGCCCATGCCATCTGGCGGTCTTTCCTGTTGGTGGCGCTTGGCATTTTTCTGCGTTCCATTTCCAGCCCGCGCACAAACTTTACCTTCGAGGACACGCTAACGCAGATCGGCCTCGGCTATCCCTTTCTCTTTCTGCTGGGCTTTTGTTCGCCACGGAAACAGTGGATCGCGTTCGCCTCTATCCTGTTCGGCTACTGGCTGGCTTGGGCGCTGTGGCCAATTTCAGGTTCCGCGTTCGACTACGCCGCAGCTGGCGTTCCGCAGCCCTGGCTGCACGCTTACCATGGCTTTGCGGCTCACTGGAACGAAGGCAATAATCTTGGGAACGCTTTCGACCAATGGTTTCTGAACCTGTTCCCCCGAGGCAAGCCGTTTGTGGCAAACGGAGGCGGCTATCTGACGCTCAGTTTCATCCCGACACTCGGCACAATGATTCTGGGTCTGGTTGCGGGCCGGTGGTTCCGGGCATCCGCTCCCGCTCATTCCTTTGAAGCGCTTCGCCATCGCAGGCGTCATCGGAATTGCGGCGGGACTCCTGCTGCACTTTACCGGTATTTGTCCCGTTGTGAAGCGCATCTGGACCCCTAGTTGGACACTCTTCAGCGGCGGTGCGTGCTTCCTTCTGCTCGCCGCCTTCAGTTGGATCATCGACGTGAAAGGCTATCGCAAATGGGCGTTTCCTTTGGTCGTGGTCGGCGTAAATTCCATCGCGGCCTATCTGATCGCCCATCTTTGTGAAGAATTCGTCGCGAGCAGTCTCAAGATTCACCTCGGCGAGCGACCCTTTCTAATCTTCGGACCCGGATTTGAACCGCTGCTCTTCGGCGCGGTCGTATTGTTTCTCTACTGGGCAATGCTCTTCTGGATGTACCGCCGCAAGTTGTTCTTAAAGATCTGATCGCACATTGGGGATCGCTCCAGCAGATCGCCCACACCTTAGACAAACACCTTAGAACCGTACTGAACCGCCCGGGCAGGAGGATTTCCTCGCGCCAGATTTCGCTTTACTATTTGGTCATGGCAGAACAATTTTCTCAATGGGTTCCGTTATCCTTCGCGCTCGTTCTAGGCGGAGTTGTCCTCGTGCGAAGCAAACGAGTCACAGGCGAGCGGCGCTCGTTTGGTCAATGGCTAATCCTCTTTGCATATCGGGTGATGCGCTTTTTGTGGGCTATCGTGCGGGGCGTGGACGCCGGATACCTGGAATTCCGCCAGGTTTTGAAGCAAGTCCGTCTCGAAACTGAGAACGAAAGGACACTGGGCAAACTGGTTACGGAAGCCCCAAAGCAGAATTCCTTCGGCCGGAGCTTGCGCTGGGCGCGGGAAGAAAGCAGAACGTAAAATGGGAGTTTGCGATTCCGGCTGCACCCGCTCCGCTTTCATTTCGCCGCAGCCGAACCCGTTCATTTCGCGCTAGGACAATCCGCGAATATTTTGCGAGGGGCATTCGGCACGACACTAAGACGAATCGCCTGTGAGCCGCAATGCCCAGGAGCCCACGATTGCCAACGAGCGCGCGAGTTGCCCGTATGCCCGCATGTTCGAACCCTCTTCCCTTGCAGCGGGACCGAGCGGATTTTCTGATCGGCCGAGACCCTTTGTGTTCCGTGCGACGCATTTGGACGGACTCACCATCCCTTCAGGAGCCGCCTTTCATTTCGATTTGAATTTATTCGACACAGCGACGCCCGCCATCGACTCGCTCGCTGCAGCGTTCGGCGAACTGGCGCGCGAGGGATTGGGGCCAGGCCGCGGGAAAGTCGAGTTGACGCAAGTTTCGCAGTTGCACGGCGCCACACTAGAACCGCTCGAATTGAGTCTCGATCGGCCTGACAAACCAGGTTTCACGCTTACTCGTGCGATTTATCACTCCCACCGAACTCAAGAGCGGCGAGCAAATCGCAGCCCAGCCGGATTTCGGCGTTCTCGCCGCACGCGCCCGGGACCGCATCAGCACGCTAAGTACACTTTACGGCGATGGCCCTCTACCAATTGACTTTCGCAGCTTCGGCGAACGTGCTGCGCTGATCCGCATGAACCGCTGTGAAATCAGAACCGTCATTCGCAGCCGCCGCAGCAGCCGGACGGGGCAGGTGCATTCGATTGGCGGGTTCGTCGGGGAAGCCGAGTACGAGGGCGACTTGACGGAATTCGTACCGTATTTAAAAGCGGCGAGTTGGACGGGAGTGGGCCGGCAGACCGTCTGGGGCAACGGGCAAATTGAAGTGGAATAGCGAAATTTAGCTTACGCTTCGGATCGTAAATGCCTGCGGCATCCGCAACAAACCAGTAACTTTGCCTAAAGACCGAATCCCCGGGTGATCGCGTCATACGGATGCAATGTTCTCATCAGCGACCGTCGGCGAATTACTTATTGAGCGTCTATCCGAGTGGGGTATGGACACCATCTTCGGGTTCCCCGGAGACGGTATCAACGGCATCTTCGAAGGATTGCGAACCCACCAGGACAAAGTTCGTTTCATTCAGGTACGGCATGAGGAAGCGGCAGCTTTCGCCGCCTGCGGCTACGCCAAATATACAGGCCGTCTCGGCGTCTGCCTGGCTACCTCTGGACCCGGCGGCATTCACCTCCTCAACGGTCTCTATGATGCCAAGTGCGATGGACAACCTGTTCTCGCCATCACAGGCCACACATTTCACGACCTGATTGGGACCCACTATCAGCAGGACGTGGATCTGGACAAACTCTACATGGATGTCGCCGTCTACAACCAGCGTGTAATGGGACCGGCACATCTGAACAACGTCGTTGACGAGGCAATCAAAACGGCAGTCTCCCGCAGAGGCGTCGCTCACATTACAATCCCGAAGGACATTCAGGAGATGAAGGGCTCTGAGGGGCACCGCTCCAGTGCGAACCCTAAAAAGCACAGCGCTGATTTGTACGCTCCTGTTTATCCGCGCCCGTCGCAGGCCGAACTCAAGCAAGCGGCGGATCTGCTTAACAAGGGTCGTCGAGTGGCGATTCTTGCCGGAAGGGGCTGTTTGGGAGCGAAGAGCGAAGTTCTCGCGCTGGCTGAGAAACTCGGCGCGCCGATTGTCAAACCTCTGCTCGGTAAAGCGGTGACCGACGACAGAAGTCCTTACACAACCGGAGGTATCGGACTCCTCGGGACGGCTCCTTCGCAGGACGCCCTGGAGGAGTGCGACACGCTGTTGATCGCCGGAAGCAACTATCCGTATATGGAGTTCTTGCCGAAACCTGGACAGGCGAAGTGCATCCAGATTGATCTCGATCCCGCCCGGATCGGCTTGCGTTATCCGGTTGAGATGGGTATCGCCGCGGACTGCAAGACAGCTCTCACGGAGTTGCTCCCGTTAATCGAGCAGAAGAGCAATCGCGATTTCCTTGAAAAATGTCAGAAGCGCATGGAGAGTTGGAATGGCGCTCATGAAGGAGCGTGGAACTCGCACAGACTCACCCATGAAGCCCCAGGTGGTGACTTATCACCTGAATAAATTGCTCGATGACAACGCCATCGTCTCTTCCGATAGCGGCACAATCGCCACCTGGACGGCTCGCTACGTCGAAATTCGCGGCGACATGAAATTCTCTTTGTCGGGTTCTTTGGCCACTATGGCGAACGGGCTGCCCTACAGCGTCGGCGCCGCCGTCGCTTACCCCGGCCGGCAAGTTGTTTGCGTGGTCGGCGATGGCGGTCTCTCCATGCTGATGGCGGAGCTTGCAACGGTCGCAAAATACAAGCTCAATGTCAAAATCATCGTCATCAAGAACAATGTCCTTGGCCAGATTAAGTGGGAACAACTCGTGCAAGATGCGAATCCTGAATTTGGCATCGATCTGGAACCCATCGATTTCGCTGGCGTGGCCCGCGCGTGCGGAATTGGCGGCTTTAGACTTGAGAAAGCGGAAGATGCCGAAGCAGTCCTCCGCGAAGCGCTGAACTATCCGGGCCCTGCCCTGGTTGAGGCTGTAGTTGATCCGAACGAGCCGCCAATGCCCGGCAAGATCACTACCGAACAAGCAATCGGTTTCGCCGAGGGACTCGCCAAAGGCGACAAGCACGCCTTTAAGATCATCGAGACTGTGCTGAAGGACAAGGTGCGCGAGATCCTCTAAACCGAAAGACGGCGCTCCGGCATGTTAATCAATATCTCTGGAAGCGAGTCGCTCAAACAGAGCGGCGGAACCTTTCCGAGAAAATCGCTGGGCACGGAGATTGGCGTTCCAGACGATTCTGACGAACTGGAAGCGGCGCTAAGAAAAGTCGTCAAAGGCGAGGTCCGCTTTGACAACGGCAGCCGCGCCATCTATTCAGCGGACGCCTCTAATTATCGGCAGATACCAATCGGCGTCGTCATTCCGCGCGACAAAGAAGACGTGATTGAAGCGGTAGCTACATGCCGTCGCTTCAAAGCTCCTATCCTCAATCGGGGCGGCGGCACAAGCCTTGCCGGACAATGCTGCAACGTCGCTGTCGTTATAGACATGTCCAAGTACATGCGGCACGTTCTGTCGGTGGATGCCGGCAAGAAACTCGGGCGTATCGAACCGGGCTGCGTGCTCGACGACTTCAGGAACGCAACCAGGAAATATGGACTGATTTTTGGACCCGATCCAGCCACGCATAACCACTGCACTCTCGGCGGGATGGTCGGGAATAACTCCTGCGGAATGCATGCGCAGATGGCGGGAAAGACAACGGAGAACATCGAACGGTTGGAAATTCTCACCTACGATGGCCTGCGAATGTGGGTGGGCAAAACAAGCGATGAGCAGCTTGAAGTCATTCATTCGCGAGGGTGGCAGGAAAGGAGGCATTTATCGAGACCTCAAGTCGCTAAGAGATCGTTATGCCGATCGGATCCGAAAGCGCTTCCCGAAAATCCCGCGGCTGGTATCAGGCTATCCACTCAATGAACTGTTGCCGGAAAACGGTTTCCACGTGGCGCGCGCGCTCGTAGGAACGGAAAGCACCTGCGTCACTGTCCTTGAGATCGAAGGTAATCTTGTTCCCGATCCGCCCGTCCGCAATCTGCTCCTTCTCGGCTACCCGGATGTTTATCAGGCGGGCGACGCCGTTTCGGACGTCGTCGAATATAAGCCCATTGCGTGTGAAGGCTGGAATGACCGCCTCTTTGAAGATTACAAGAAAAAGGGCCTTTTCACTAACGAGTTGAAGCTTATGCCCGAAGGAAAGGGCTGGCTCGTTCTGGAATTCGGGGGGGACACGAAGCAGGACGTGAGTTCACAGGCACACGCGTTGATGGAGCATCTGAAGCAGGCGAGTAACCCTCCTTCGATGAAGCTTGTCGAGGACGACGCGGAGCAGAAGCAGATTTGGGAAGTTCGTGAAGCGGCTCTTGGCGGCTCCTCTTTTGTGCCCGGCAAGCCTCCGGCCTGGCCCGGGTGGGAAGATTCCGCCGTACCTCCGGACAAGGTCGGTTCGTATCTTCGCGACCTGGACGCCCTCTTCGCCCGATACGGCTGGCACCCTTCCATCTTTGGGCACTTCGGCCAAGGCTGCCTGCATATACGCGTTCCTTTTGAGCTCACTACGCAAGCGGGTCTCGATGCCTTCTCGTCCTTCATGGACGACGCCACATCGCTTGTCGTGAAGTACGGCGGCTCCTTTTCTGGAGAGCACGGCGACGGCCAATCGCGCGCTCAATTTCTCCCCAAGTTGTTCGGCGATGACTTGGTCCAGGCGTTCCGCGAGTTTAAAGCGATTTGGGATCCAGACGGCAAGATGAATCCCGGCAAAGCGGTGGACGCTTATTCGATCACACAAAATCTGCGCCTCGGAACCGCTTACGATCCACCTCAGCCCAAGACTCACTTTCACTATCGAAGCGGATCAATTCAGCTTTTCGAACGCTACTCTTCGATGCGTTGGCGTAGGGAAATGCCGGCGTGAAGACACCGGAACCATGTGCCCCAGCTACATGGTGACGCACGAAGAAATGCATTCGACTCGCGGCCGTGCGCGAATGCTTGTTCGAGATGCTGCAGGGCGACGCGGTTGTCGATGGCTGGCGCGACCGAGCATGTGAAGGATGCACTCGATCTTTGCCTATCCTGTAAGGGCTGCAAAGGGGAGTGCCCCGTCAATGTAGACATCCCGACGTATAAGGCTGAATTCCTTTCTCATTACTACCAGGGCCGCTTAAGGCCGCGCCATGCCTACGCTTCCGGGCTGATTTACTGGTGGGCGCGTTTAGCTTCGACCATGCCCGCGACGGCAAACTTCTTTACACAGACTCCTGGTCTTACGAACCTCGCTAAGTTCGCCGCGGGTTACTCCCAGAAGCGTCAAATCCCGCCGTTCGCGCCGCAGACCTTCAAGGATTGGTTTGCGCGCAGGGAGCCGCGCAACATCGGCAAGCCGCCTGTGATTCTTTGGGCCGACACGTTCAACAATCACTTCACGCCAAAAGTCGCGCAGGCCGCCGTCGAAGTGTTGGAGGACGCCGGGTATCAGGTTCGCGTGATTCGTCAAAGCCTTTGTTGTGGACGGCCGCTCTACGATTACGGCATGTTGGACGTCGCCAAAGGACTCCTGCGTCAGATTCTCACAACCATGAGGCCCGCTATCCAACAAGGGATTCCAGTCGTGGGCCTCGAGCCTAGCTGCGTGACGGTTTTTCGCGACGAGCTCACAAATCTGATCCACGGCGATGAAGATGCCAAGAGGCTGCAGCGGCAAACGTTCCTGTTGAGCGAGTTCCTTGAGCAAAATGTCAGGCGGCTACCAACCGCCCCAGCTTCATCGAAAAGCCGTGGTCCACGGGCATTGTCATCACAAGAGCACGCTCAAGTTCGGCGACGAGGAAAGCATCCTAAAGAAGATCGGCTTGGACTACCAGATTTTAGATTCGGGCTGCTGCGGTATGGCCGGCGCGTTTGGATACGAAGAGGAGCACTACGATATCGGCATCCAATGCGGAGAAAGAGTACTGTTGCCCGAGGTTCGAAAAGCCTCACCGGAAGCCTTAATCATTGCCGATGGGTTTAGCTGCCGTGAACAGATATTGCAACAGACGGACCGTCGAGGATTGCACCTTGCACAAGTACTCCAGATGGCGCTCCGCCAGGATGCGGCCACCAAGTTCCCCGAACGCAAGTACGCGACCGTCGATAAAACTCCGGCCGTACCAATCAGCGTCTTAGCGGGCGCGGCTGCCGCGATCGGAGTTGGACTGTGGTGGAGAAATAACAACGTACCGCAGCGTGACCGTCGGCTTTCTTGATTCGAGCGATGAACTCCCGGTGGCTTGTTCACGAGCGCTACTCTCGATAGCGCGATCAGGCTGGAAGGGCGACCACCAGGCCTTCCCGGATCAAGCGCCGGACCAGAGTGAGTTTGCCCGTGTCGTCCAGGCTGCCGGGAAGATTTTTCACTACGAAGTCAGGATGGCTCAAGGCATAGCGCACGGCTTCACCCGCGCGCGATGGAAACGTGATTTTGCGGTCGGACAATTCTACAGAATCGGAAGTTACGTTCCTCTCGATCCGCGCGATAACTCCCGCCCGGGCCCCAGCATGTCCTTCAACGGTGAAACTATCGGCCATCGCCAGTTGCGCCATCTGTCCTTCCAGCACCGGCGGGCAGCGCGAGATAAAGCGGTCGATGAAACCGTCGAGGACCGCGTCAAAGTAGGAACCTTGCGCAGCCTGTTCCATGAGTTCGCGCATCTTTGCGCGTGCCTGTTCCCGGTCGAAACCGGACTGTGCGAAGCCGGGGGGCAGCGCTTTCCGGAACGCCGGATTCTCCAGACTGGCCGCCGCAACGGCTTCTAGCAGGAAATCCGCCAGGTGTAGCGCAGAACGCCGGCCGTGATATGCAGCGAGACCGTGTCCGTGGACCGCGCCTCATGCGCGACGCCGCGTGGAATATAGGCGACATCCCCCGCCTGCAGTTCAAATTCGAGCGTCGTCTCACCGAGAGAATGCGCTTCGGGGCTGAACTCCTGGCCGGAAAGCGGTGACTCAACCGGAGTGCCAAACAGAGTCCAGCGCTTCGACCCGGATACCTGCAGCACGAAGACATCGTGCGTATCGTAATAAACTGATCGTCATACGGGAAGTTTAAAAAGATGGAATTGCGATATTGACTCGGAACGCTGCAGCGTCGCGTGGGCACCTTGCGGAGTCTGTCTGGGCAGGTTCGTTCGCGGCATTTTGTTCTCTGCGGTTTGGCAATGCGACGCTCAGTCCGCATCGTCATCGCGTAATTCGGAATTCTGGTCACTCATCTAGTTCAGAGAAAGCGTTTCCCGAATCGGATCCCCGCCCATGAGCGGCGTGGGTCTTTGGAATTTCTTCGGTACCGATGCAGTTTCATAAAGTCCACGCAAGGGCGCCCTTGGGGCGCCGTTATCTCCGCGGTATATGATCAGGGCTGATGAAAGCCAGACTGAGTGCCACGCTGTTGATCTGTTGTGCTGTTCTGACCGCCATTCCAATTGGTCCGACAGCTACGTTGCTTGAGAACGATGAAGTGAAGGTTATTCGCGCTCTTGAGAAGCCTCATGTCAAGGGAAAGTTCCACGAGCACAAGATGAATCGCGTGATGATTTACCTGCAATCCGGGCGGCAACGGTTCGAATACCAGGATGGAAGAAAGCCGGCTGTTTTTGACTGGCACGCTGGTGAGGTGAAATGGAGCGCTGCTGGCGGGATGCACTCCCCGGAGGTCGTTAGCAACGATCCCTTCAATATCATCGAAGTCGAACTAAAGGTGCCGGGTACAGAGAAGGCTATTAGCGGAGAGTTGGATCCGCTTAAGGTCGATCCGCGTCATTACACGCTCGAGTTCGAAAATGCTCAGGTACGAGTACTCCGAGTCAAGATTGAGCCGGGAGGCGTTGCGCCCATGCACCAGCATTCAGTTGACCGGGTAACCGTCTTCCTCACCGATCAGGACTTTCGTAGCAGGGACTCGACCGGCAAGGTCGAAGTCTCAAAGCACAAAGCAGGCGATGTTGTTTGGGGTACGCCACTGACCCATACGGAGAAGAACGTCAGCGACAAGCCGTTCGAGGTGGTGACTGTCGAGATTAAAAAGTGACTGCGCCGCGGATTCCGCAGCAGTTGACCGGCGCCTTCCTCGCTCATTTTTTCGCCTGCTCGGCCGAGTTCTCATCCGGCTTAGTTTCGGGCATTTTGAGCTGCCAGAGAGTGCCGCCTGCAACTGCGATCGCGGCAAGTCCCAAGAAGCTCGCGTTAAAGCCCATCGCCTTCGCAATCCATCCAAACAAACTGTTGCTAAGAACTCCTCCCAGACCCATGGAGGACTGCACCGCGCCTTGTAACATGTTGAAGCGCCCGGTACCTTTGGCTAAGTCGGCTGTGATCAGCGTCAGAAGCACTCCATAGATCCCCATCGCAACTCCATCGAGAGCCTGCAAAGAGATCAGATAAAACTCGTTGTGGTTAACGACTGTAAGCCCGTTGCGCACGGCGAGAAAGGCAAAGCCGATCAGGAACAGACGCTTACGCCCCCATTTGTCGGCGAGCTTGCCGCACCCGATAGCGACAACAACCATCAGAGCTTCCGCCACCAGCACTGCCGCCGCAACCTCCCAAGCCGATCTCCTGCCCTGCTTGCCCTGCGTCAGAATTTCACCCACCAGCGGCAGCGTGGCTGCATTGGCGAAATAGAAAAGCACGACACCTGCCGTAAAGGTGAGGATGCGCTTGTCCTGAAAAAGATCCCGGAAACTGGCACGCTTCTGGTCCTCCTTCTTCTCTCCATCGCCCCCGCGTGCGGCCTCGTAATTTACGTGCGCCTCCTTGATGAAATAGACCGACACCGCCATCCCTGCGGCGAACACTGCCGCCGCATAGAAGATTCCTTGCAGTGCCAGTAGCGTTCCAATGGCGCCCGCCGCGATTGCAAACACTACGTTTCCACCGTGCGTAAAAGTCTCGTTGCGGGCGACGCGTCCGGAGAGTTGATCCTCTTCGACCATGCCCAACGCGAAAGCGGCGGTGGCGGCCGGAAACACGGTCACGGCAAGGCCTATGACCAACTGCATGACGATCTGTAGCGCGAAACTGGGCAGAGTGACTATTCCAATAGCTCCCGCCGCAACGGTCAGTCCCGCTGCGGCGGTGATAATCCGTTTATGATGAGACTCATCGATCCAATTTCCGACGAAGCTTTGGACCGCAATTCCGGCGAGCGATTGGCACCCGATAAGAATTCCAATCTGCCCCGGATTCCAGTGCCGCACCGCCGTGTAGAAGATGGAGATGAAGGGGCCGAGCCCGGTCTGAATCCCGGCGTTACAGAAATTAAGCAGATCCAGAGCCCTCAGGCTCTGCGTCTTTTGTTCAGGCATTGTTGTGTCTAACTGCGGCAAGCTAAAGGCCGAGCTACGTCTTCAAGAGACTTCCTTTCGGCGTTCACTCCGATCCAAAGCTCTACGACTGCCGCCGGAGATAATGACTGCCGCTCCCGCCACGTAACCCCAAAACAGCATCGGGCGGGAATTCGTTCCGACGATGTACCCGTAAAGCGCCGGCCCTCCAACACCGCCGACCAACGTTCCACAGGCGTAGAAAATCGAGATCGCAACCGCTCTGATCTCGAGTGGAAAGATTTCGCTGACCGTCAAATACGCCGCGCTGGCAGCCGAGGATGCCACAAAGAACATCACGCTCCAGCAGATTGCCAGCGTGAATGAAGTAAGGACATCTAGCCGGAAAAGCCACGCCGTGATCAGCAGAAGAATGCCGGAAAGAATGTAAGTCCCTGAGATCATCGGCTTTCTTCCCAACGTGTCGAAAAACCGGCCCATCAAAACGGGGCCCAGAAAATTGCCCAGCGCCAGCGGAAGCAAGAACAGGCCAAGCCTCTCAGCCGGGACGTGATAGTAGCGAAGCAGCACCAGCCCGTAAGCGAAATTCACCGCGTTGTAAAAGAACGCTTGCGTCACCATCAGTGCAAAGCCAAGCGCGGAGCGGCGGGGATGTTCGTGAGTCATGGCATCCCAGATTTCTTTAAGCGGGGTGCTCTTCCGTGCCAGCAACTTGATGGTCTGTGTCGCGGGCGCAAGCTTTTCCGGGTGGCCGCCGCTTGCTTCACGCTCAATCTCCGTCACGGTTTTATCGGCCTCTTCTTCTCTCTCGTGAATCATCAGCCAGCGCGGGCTCTCCGGCACGTACTGCCTCATCACGAGCACTACAATGCCGATTACCGCGCCGATTCCGAACGCCAGACGCCAACTAAGCGACGGCGGCAGAAACCCGCTACGAAGCAAGACGACAGATGCCCCCGACCCGATCGCGGCTCCAATCCAAAACGTGGAGTTGATGATCAGATCCACATGGCCGCGGACCCGGGCGGGAATGAGTTCATCGACCGCTGAGTTGACGGCCGCGTATTCACCTCCGATCCCCGCGCCGGTTAGCGCGCGGAAGAAAGTGAAGGTGACGAAATTCCAGGAGAAGGCCGTGGCAAGGGTTGCCGAAAGATAAAGCAGCAGCGTTATGCTGAATAGCTTCTTGCGTCCCAGACGATCCGTGAGATAGCCGAAAACCAAAGCGCCTGCCACGGATCCCGCAAGATAGTAGGTTGCGCTAAGTCCAAGTTGGGCGTCGCTGAATCCGAGCGTATCTTTGCGCTTTAGAATGCCCGCCAACGATCCGGCGAGGTTGCCTTCGAGACCGTCAAGCAGCCAGGTGATTCCTAAGGCAACGACTACGAGTACATGCCATCGGCTCCATGGAAGGCGGTCCAGGCGCGCGGGAACATTTGTTTCTATGCATTCGGAGGCAGGGGTTTGAGAAGGGTCTGAAGGCATGGCCAGCCAAAGTTCGTTGTTATAGCTGACCGCTCTGACGTGAGACTAGTTACGGTCTAAAGGCCTCGCAAAAAGCCTTGGTGTGGATTGTACGTGGAGCGGATGCTCGAGTGAAGATCACTTTTCCTGAGGCGCTACATAGCCCGGCGGAAGCGCGGCGCCGACGCCGAAGAAGTAGTCGTCCATCTGTTTGATAAGAAATTCCTGCGCCTCCGACGTGCCAAGATTCAGGCGATACTCGTTCATCAGCATTTTCATATGCTCAATCCACATCTTCCAGGCTTCTTGGGAAACGTTCTCGTAGACCTTCTGGCCGAGCGGATGTCCCTCGAATGGCACTTCGGCAAGACCCGGCATTTCCTTTTGAAATTTGACACAGAACACCTTCCGGCCCGTCGGATTTGTTTGCTGTCCGGCTCTAGGAATTCCAGCACCACCACAACCCATTTACAACCTCCTTTGTCGAAATATTAGTTCCGGCTGGACATCGCCGCCAACGATTCCTTGATCGTCGGATTTTTTCCATTCTCCACGTCTTCGCGGCGCAGACGGTGGAAGCCGGCCAGCACGGCGTTCGCTTTCGCCAGCGCAACGATGCGTTCCACGTACAAATCCAGTTTAGAGCCGGGGAGCGCCCACAGCGCTACCTCTTCCGTCAAGACATCCAAATAAGCGCGCGCTCCACAGCAGCCCAAGCTTAACGCCGCTCGTCCGGTGTTGAATACCTGGGGAACGATTGCGCAGGCAGGCCGCCCCATGGCCGGTGGCAGGTCCCCTTCCACTTGCTGGGATGCCTCGGATAAGATCAGCGTCTGGCCGGCTGTCGCAAACAGCAGCACGACATCGGGAATCAACGGCATCGACGCCAGCGGTCCATAGACAACATAGGCGAACCGTCGCTCGAGAACCGGGATTGACGGGATGTCTTGCTCTCGAACATATCCCAAATCCGCGAATACTTTGAGCGCGTCGCCGCGGTCGTTGTCTTCCGCTTCGGTGGTCTGCAGGTTATGCGTAAACATTCCAATCGCACAGAGGCCGTGATCGGTTGGGGAAGTCGCGAACACTTGGGTCGCAGCTTCCTGCCAGAATCGGCACCCCGCTGGAACACGGCCCGTCCAGTTATGGATTCCCGCCGGTATCTCGTCTGTGAAGCAGACGGCGATAGGCGGTAGAGACAGGCTGATTGAGTCCGTCAATGTTTGAGCGATCTGGCTAGCGTCGAAACTGGCGTTCAAATTCAATGATCTCCATGACACTAGCCGATCTTAACTGATGAGTCATGACGGATATAATCAAGGCACAAAACCGTGCATATTCTGCTGGTGTCCACTTACGAGCTTGGACGGCAGCCTTTCGGGCTAGCTTCTCCAGCGGCGTGTTTGCGCATCGACGGACATCAGGTTAGCTGTGCCGATCTTGCGGTGGAAAAACTGTCTCTGGACACGCGTGGGCAAGGCGGATCTGATCGCTTTCCACCTTCCCATGCATACGGCTACGCGGCTTGCGGCTCCGGTGATCGAAACGGTCCGCCGCGTCAACCCGAATGCGCACCTGTGCTGCTACGGGCTTTATGCGCCCGTCAACGCCGGTTATCTGAGATCGCTCGGAGTGGAGACGCTGCTGGGCGGGGAGTTCGAGGACGAGTTACGGCGCTTGGCATTAAGGCTCCGTGCCGGCGATCGATCCAGCACAGCGCAGCCGCTGATGTCGTTTGAACGGGTGCGGTTTGAGACGCCGGACAGGTCTGGACTGCCTCCCCTCAAGCGCTACGCCAGCATGTTCGACGGCGAAATGGATCGCGTTACCGGTTACACGGAGGCAAGCCGAGGTTGCAAACATCTCTGCCGTCACTGCCCGGTCGTGCCGGTTTACAACGGAGTCTTCCGGGTAGTTCCGGCCGATGTCGTGATGGCCGATATACGTCAGCAGGTAGAATCCGGGGCGCAACATATCACGTTCGGCGATCCGGACTTTTTCAACGGTCCGACGCACGGCATGCGCATCGTCGAGCGGCTGAACAGAGAATTTCCGTCGCTCACTTACGACGTCACGATCAAAATCGAGCATCTATTGAAACGGCGCGATCTGTTGCCGGAGTTGCGGCGCACCGGCTGCCTGGTTGTGACGACCGCCGTTGAGTCGGTGGACGATGAGGTTCTCCGCAAGCTCGACAAGGGCCATACGAAAGCCGACTTTCTTGAAGTGGCCGGGATATTTCGAGAGCTGGGACTGAACCTTTCGCCGACCTTCATCCCATTTACGCCATGGACGACGTGGCAAAGCTACCGCGACTTGTTGCGGGTGTTAGCGGAACTGGATCTGGTGCATCAAGTGGCTCCCGTGCAGCTTGCGCTGAGGCTACTGATTCCAGCAGGCTCACGGCTGATGGAACTGGAAGAGATTCGCAGCCTGGTAGACGCGTTCCAGCCGGATGCTCTGGCCCACAAATGGCAGCACCCGGATCCTCGGCATCGACCAGTTGGCCGGACGGCTACTGAAATTGGTGGATTCCGAACAGAAGCGCGGATCGTCGCGGGCGGAATGCTTTGCGGCGATTTGGGCAGAGGCGGGCGGCGGCGAATCAACTCCGGTTATCGTTCCGGAACAAAGGAAAGCGCCACAACTGAGCGAGCCCTGGTACTGCTGCGCCGAGCCGATGCCGGAGCGCATCGCCAAAGTCTGATTGCGATGGCGGACGGCGCTCGAAAACGTCTGCTGGTTGTCGCGACAACTACGGGCTATCAACTCAAAAAGTTCCGGGAGGTGGCGCAACGGCTCGGCTTGGACGTAAGCCTGGCTACCGACCGCTGCCACGTGCTCGAAGATCCGTGGGGAGATCAGGCTATCCCAGTTCGTTTTGAGGCTCCGGAACAGTCCGCCGCGGCCTTGACGCAAGGAAGACGCTTCGACGCGGTGGTTGCGATAGGGGACCGGCCCGCTTATCTTGCGGCGCTCATCGCAGAACGTCTGGGATTGCCCTTCCACCGCCCGCAAGCGGTCGCGGCTGCTATCAACAAGTTCGAGACGCGCGAGTGCTTCCGAAAGGCGGCGCTCCCGGTGCCTCTGTATTCCAAAATCCGGGTGGACGAGAACGCCGAGGCCGCGGCAAAGGAGATTCAGTATCCTTGCGTCCTGAAACCGCTGGCGCTGTCCACCAGCAGAGGGGTGATCCGCGCCAACGATCCGCAAGAGTTCGTCCGCGCTTTTACAAGGATCCGCAAGCTTTTGGAGACTCCCGGTATTGCACGGCTGAAAGACCCGGCCTTGGACTACATCCAGGTAGAAGGCTTCCTGCCCGGACGTGAGTTCGCGCTGGACGGTCTGGTAACGAATGGACGATTGCACGTACTGGCACTATTCGACAAGCCCGACCCGCTGGATGGACCATATTTCCAGGAGACGATCTACGTTTCGCCTTCGCGTGAAGCCCAGAACGTTCAGGAAGCAATCATGAAGACAGCACAATTGGCAGTCACGGCTCTCGGGTTGCACCAAGGTCCCGTACACGCCGAAATGCGCGTGAACGGAGAGCGCGTCTGGATGCTTGAAGTGGCCCCGAGGCCGATCGGTGGGCTTTGCGCCAAGGCTCTGGTTTTCGAAGGTGGCGCGCCATTGGAGGAACTGATCGTCCGGCATGCGCTCGGTGAAGATGTGTCTGGCGCGCGCAGGCGCACCGGAGCATCGGGAGTGATGATGATCCCGGTGACTCGCGGCGGTATCTATCAGTCTGTTCGCGGCGTTCGCCAAGCGGAGGAGTTTGCGAACGAAGTGATTATCACCGCCAAAGAAGGTCAGCGTGTCTTGCCGTTGCCGGAGGGGAACACCTATCTCGGCTTCTTGTTCGCACAGGGAGAAACAGCCTTAGGGGTTGAAGAGCGTCTACGCCGGGCGCACCAGAGTCTGGAGTTTGAGATTGCGGAAACACTTCCGGTGGTAAGCCGGTAATGGCGTGCTCACGCGCGCGGCTCAGCAGGCGCTTCCGAGGGATGTACGGTAAGGCTTTCAGCGAAGGGCACAGCGAAGCCGATTTCTAATCGCTCGGCGGTATCCAGCAGTTTCAATAACAACTCCGACTGTACCCGCAGGAACTCTTTGCTGTCATCTGTCAGCACATAAGAAAACACTTCCAGCGTGTACGAATCGGCGCAAATCTTGGTGAATCGAACCGGAACGTCGGTCGGATCCACTTTGCCGTTCTCTCTCAAAATTTGCTCAATGCCGCTCATCATCTCGCGGATCTTTCCGGGTGGGGTGTCGCGGCGCAAATGAAGAATCGGGTGAAAGAGCATCCTGTCCCGCCTCGAAAGATTCTCAAGGGTCATCGTTGAGAACTGAGCGTTCGGAATCGTGACCAGCGTCCGCTCCGGAGTGCGTATGCGAGTACTCCGCAAGCCGATATCTTCGACCGTCCCCGTCTGCCCGCCAAACTGACACACATCGCCGACCAGCACAGGACGATCGCTGATGACGGAGATGCCTCCGAATAAATTCTCGATCGTCTTCTGCGCCGCGAGCGCCACCGCCAAGCCGCCGACGCCCACGCCCGCCAGGATCGTGTTCATATGGAAGCCCCACTGATCGAGCGTGATCAGTACCGCGATTCCGAAGATGCAGATCTTAAGGAACCGCACGCCTAACGGCACAACCGAATACGACAGCGCCCGTTGACGCGGATCCAGGCGCGAGATTACCTGATCGGAAATGACGTCAACAACTCGCGTCAAGACCGCAGCCGCGCCAAACACGACCAACAACACAAGCAGGCTCAGCAGGTAATCACGCACCAGGGCCGAGGGCGCAATCACCTCCATGCATGCCCGGAAAACAGCTACGGCGACCAGCAGACGGACTGGCTCCGTGAACGTCTCTAAGCGATAGGATTGAAGCCCGTGGGCATAGCGCTTCGCCACCGGCTTGACGATCGCAATGGCCATCCGCGATAGCAGCTTCGATACGACCGACAGCAGCAGCACAAGCAGAATGAGCGCAATCCAAACCCAAGCCGCAGTCCCAAAGAACTTCGTGTTCACTAGCGGAGCAGGCAGCTTCTTTTCAATTGCCGGGCCTTCCATCAGAGCGCTCAGTTGCGCGATGCGCAGTACGCTGTCGTTCGAAACGAGCCAGACGCCGCGCCCATTTTGGGTCTCCTGTTGGAGGTAGAGCGTAACCGGCTCGCCGTTGACCTGGAAGCTGGCCAGGCGATCAATGTCGGCGGCTAAATCGTCCTCCTGTTTCCCCGCAGCCGTATTATCCAGATGCTCTAGTTCAAACTGCGAATCGCGGTCGAGCAGGACACCTAAACGCTGCGCGAGCTCCGGTCCTTGTTCCTGCCTCCGCGGCCTGGCTATCTTACTCAGGTCCAGGTACTCCGCCGCCCTGACGAATTTTCCGTCATGGCAGGCCTCAAGGAAGTTATAGATTGCATCGCGAGGCGTGTCGCGCCCTAACGGATCCGGGCCGGGGGCAGCTGCCGCGGTAGCAGTGGCCTTTCCGCTCGACAAGACGCTTCCAAGGCCTTGGGCGGTCGAAAGCTGCACGGTGAGCAGAAGACAACAGAGAGGCCCAGCAGGAGCCGAGGCAATTTAGTCCCGTTCATAGTTGTGTGGGTTCTACCAGCAGTTCGACATTCACTGAGTACAGTGCGGGCTTGCCCTCGCGGTCGCTCTCAAAGTACACCCGCCTGCTATCGGGAGCAAACACCGGGCCTACGGAGGCCGCATCGCTGGCATGGTGCTCACACAGCGTCATCTCGCGTTTCGCCGAGCGAAGGAGCAGAACGACATTGGGCTGCGCTTTGCTTCGGCTAGAACCCACAAATACAGAAGCGTCCCGATTGGGTGAGAACGCCGCGAACTGGCTAGTCGGCGAGACGGACTGCTCTGAGCCATCTTGAACGCTTACCTGGTGAATCTCCGAAAGCGTGACATCTCCGTGCGGCACTCCCCTCAAGAACAGAACGGAATCGCCATCGGGAGACCAGAACGGGAAGCTTACGCGGCCTTTGGCTAGTAGCGATGGTTTCCTCTCCGAGCCGCCCGTAGCCACGTACCAGAATTCGGTTCCATCGGACACCCTGCGCTCGAACAGGCAGCCCCGGCCGCCGGGACGCAGAAGACACGTTCCCGAGACGTCCGTCGCGATCACAGTCCCGTTCGCGTCTTCCAGCCGCCCTTGCCGGACCAGCAGCAAGTCCGATGTCCCGCGCGCCATGGCGAACCCAGTGACATCCTTCGCGACCGTGCGCGTACCCCGGGACAAGAGCGAGACTTCTTTAAGCTCTCCCGAGTCCAGCAGGAAAACCGAGCGCTCGCTTTCGTCGAGACACAAAGACCTCGGCTGCGAGGCGGCGCGTTTCGGCCAGTTGCCGAACGAGGCCCGTCCGCAGATCGAGCCGGAAAGGCGAGAACGTTCCCGCGCGGTCTGAAGAGAAAACGAGAAAGCGTTCCCTCGCCGAAATGAAGCGATTGTCAGGAAAAGGGAATAAATTGGAACTGGACAAGGCCGTCAGGCGAACAACGGTTGTCTCGGTGGTTGGATCGGAAAATCGAACGAATTCCCCAACTCGCGGAAGCTGTTTCGCTCTCCTGGCTGGAAGAGTCGCCGCCGCTAAACCCAGCGGCAATGCCGCGAGCATTGCCCTTCGCGTAACGCGGAGTTCTCGCACTATTTAACGAGATGCCGATACGAAATCGACCGTTGCACTAAAGGCCAAGATCGTCATGCGCCGGTTTTGCCGCCGTCGCCACCTGGACCTTGCTCAAATATCGATACGGATTGACGGGTATTCCAGCCACTCTGACTTCATAGTGCAGGTGCGGAGAGGTTGCCCGTCCCGTGCCGCCGGATAAAGCGATCTCCTGTCCAAGACGCACTTCCTCGCCAGGAATCACCAGGCATTGGGAGAGGTGGGCGTAGTAGGTTTGGACTCCATTGCCGTGGTTCACGATGACCAGGTTCCCGTAGCGGTTGCCCCATCCCGCTTTCGCCACAATGCCATCCGCCGTCACATGAACCGGAGTACCGGTTACGGCTGAGAGATCGATTCCGGTGTGAAACGCCCCTTCGCCCGAAAATGGATCGGACCTTTCGCCAAACGAACTGCGCAAGAGGCCGTTCAATGGCCACGCGCTCGGCTGCGAATGCGCCTGCCATTGAAAGGCGTATTTGTGATAGAGGGCGGAATAATCCGCCGACTTCAGGAAGTTGAATTGTTCAATCGATTCCTTGGCGCTGGTCTCGAGCGTATCGGAATCGAGCGCTTCGCCTTCGGATGCCGTCGAATCGTGCGGTTTCAATCCGTAGGCGGCTGAAACCTCCTCGGCCAGCGTTTCAAGAGACTTCATCTGTTCGCCGCGCTGGGTCGAGACTCGCTGCAAATCCTGATAGCGGGAACGGAGATGGTCCAGATCCGCCCGCATCTTCTCGTATTTCGAAACCTTCCACCCCATCCAGAGGCACGTGGAAAACAAGGCCACAATAAGTAGGCCAAGGATAGCGACGCTACACACCAAGCCTTTTAGGAAGCGATGCGAGACTTGAATTCGCTTGAAATGCCCGTGAATAGAATGGGCAAACTCCAGAATGAAGTACGGTTGATTCACTCGGCTCCTCGTAGAAGCAGCCAAAATGCGTTCCTCCTCAACAGGGGCATACCTCCACTTACTCAAGATGAATGAATTTTCAGACTACCTGCCGGAGGCCACCTTGTCAATAGCTTTTCTAGGGTAGAAAGACTACTTCCAAGTATTTCTACTGGCGCAATGGCCTCCGCTGTCAGGGTTGTTTGTGGCCTAGAAAACGATACGCGCTCCCAGTTGTAGAATGCGTGGATCGGCGGCCCCGGCGATGGTGCCGAAACCGTTGATGTTATTGACCGTTCCGTTGGAATTGAGGTAAGAGTTCGTGACTCCGCCGCTGAGGCCGGCGAAGTTGACGGTGCAATTGATACCGGAGCCGTTGCAGCCGCCCGCGTCAAATTGCGGATGGTTGAAGGCATTGAACGCGTCGAGGCGTAGTTCGATGCCGATCCGCTCTCCGAAATAGAAGGTCTTCTGAAGAGAGAGATCGGTATCGTTCATGCCTGGCCCGTAGAACGGGTTGCGTCCTTCGCCGAGGCCCAAAGCGCCTAGATTGTTCGGCGTTGCAGGCGCGAAGGCGGCGGCATTAAGCCGATTGTACGGGCTGTCGGAAGTGCCCGCATAGGGGTCGCCGACCACTTGCACACGCGCTGGTTCCGTGTACGATCCGGTGATTTGGGGATTCCCATAGTTCGGTACGCTGAAGCCGACTTCATAAGGAGCGCCAGTCTGCAGTTTCGTCAGGCCCGAAATTTGCCACCCGTCAAGAACGGTGTGAAGAATGGCGTTCTTGCTCTTAAAGAACTGCGGAAGATCGTAGATGTAGTTGATGGCAAGCACCTGGCGCCGGTCAAAATTGAGCGGCCCATAGTTGGCGAAGCGAGTCAGATTATCGATGCGAGTGTAGTCACCGTCTCCGCTCGTCACGCCCAAAGCTTTGCTGTAGGTATAAGCCAATCCAAGGCTCAGGCCGGTGGCGAATTGCCGCTGGAGGCTGACCTGCAGCGAGTTGAAATTGGACGTTGAGGCAAACTCCTGAAGCGTGATGTCGCCGTAACCAGGGTAAGGACGAATGACATTCTCAGGCAAGGCGTTGGAGCCGGGGATACCTCCCGCAGCCTGGGTGGGATCCTGATATTGCGGCAGGAAAGTGCGCCCGTAGGGAATTGCGTTCAGATTGCGGTTGTCCAGCAAGTGCCACGATTTTGAGCCAACGTATGAAGTATCGAGCAGCAGATTGTAGGGCAGCTTCGATTGGATGCCGAAGCTGTAATTCGCGGTTGTGGGGATAGGGCCGTTCGGATCTATTGCAGTCAGACCGCTGGGCCCAAGCAACGCATTGGCGGGATTGATGTTATTCATGAACCCATAGGTAAGGCTGGGCGCGAAGGAATTTGGCGGGTTATTCAGCAGATTGAATATCTCGTTGCCCTGATAGCGGTCGTAGAACATGCCTCCGCCGGCGCGAAGAACAAACTTTCCCTGGCCAGTGAGATCCCAGGCAAATCCGAAGCGCGGGGAATAGAGAATCCCCGGATTTGCCATCAGGTATTTACTGGTCCCTTTTCCCGCCTGCAGAATGCCATTAGTAAGGTTTCCGCTGCCGGTCACGATATCGCCGATCGCGTAGCTTGGCAGGATGGCGCCCGTCCCCGGATCTTGGGCTACCTTTGTGCCGCCCACCAGCGCGGGATTGTAAAGACGGGGAGCTTGCGCAGGATTGAAGAGATTTGTATAGAAGTTGGACGTCTGCAACATGTCGTCATATTGCGGCTGGACCCAATAGAAACGCAGTCCATAATCCAGAGTGAAGCGCGAGGTAACCTTCCAGGTATCTTGCAGGTACCATTCGATGTTGGTGTAGCGGTAGTGCCCTTCGAGCGCAGCGCTCGCTTGGCTGAAGCTGTTGTACACGCCGGCGGCGGCGTTCGCAAATCCGTAGCCAGTGTCATAAGGATTATTCGCGATTGTCCTGAAAATCGTAGCAGCCATTGAAGCAGGAGAACGTGGTCTGATCTTTGCGGCTGCGCTGGGTATAGACGCCGAATTTGATCACGTGATTGTTCCACACTTTGCTGAAGTTATCGATGATTTCGATGCTGGTGTTGTAGTTGAAAAACGGAGCGTTATTGGTCCCGAAACCGCTAGTGTTCTGGAGGCGGGTGCCGTCGAAATTAAAGGTCGGAATGAAGTCGTCTACTATGGCGCCGGGATAAAGCACCGGCAGATCCTGCAACCCATTGGCGCTTCGCGTTAGTGCGTTGGAGGTGGGAGTGATGTTGATGACGTTTTTTCCAAAACCCCAAGTGAGTTCGTTTACCGAAGTCGGCGTGACATTCGAAGTCCAGTTGACCGCCCACGATCTGCCGGGACGAGCATCCGTGATATCCGCCTTCGGAATATTGGACCCAAGGACAAAGGAACCATAGGGCGAAGTGACGGCATCGTGGTTATAGATGAACCGGGCGTAGACTTTATTCTTACTATTCAGGTTGAGATCGACCCGGCCCAAATCTTCGCGCCGGGGATATGAAGCGGATACTTGCGATTGGTAGTTATAGCCCACATTGCCGGGAGCGTTGGGCAGCGGATAGGCGTTTAGGATCGCCAGACCGGGAGCATACAGGCTGGATGCCGGGATGATGTTACCGGGATAGCACGCGCGGGTGGTGGGATCCTTGATGCAAGCGATCGGATTTCCGTTTTTATCGACAGATTGCGATCGCCCGAATGGGCATTACCACCAATTCGGCCGAGGATGGGTGCATCCACCCATGGCCGCCCCGGACCGCGCGCGGCAGGCTGGAGTGGACCGTTCGTTGCCGCTTGCCGCTCCTTACAGATGAGTGTGGATCGCCTCGCCAGGAGCTGGGAGCGGTACAGCGACCCCCGGTAGCGCATTCGATCGGAGGTCGAGATGCTCACTCCCTCCTCCCCACGCCGCTCTCCCGTTTCACCCGCCAGGACAGGCCGCGACGAGCCCGGACGCATCCGGGTCCTGCTCGTCGATGATCATCCCGCCGTCAGAGCGGGTGTGCGGGACTTGATCGATGAGCAGCCGGTGTTGCGGGTCGTCGCTGAGTTCGCGACCGCGAAGGACACGATCGAACAGCTCGATCACCCAATCGATGTCGCGATCGTCGACTACGACTTGGGTGCAGCCGAAGATGGGCTGTGGCTTACCGCGGAGCTCAAGTGTGCCGAGGCGCCTTCACGGGTACTCGTCTATTCCGGCGTTTGCCGATGGCGGTCTGGCGGTGCTGGCCCTGCTTGCTGGGGCCGACGGGCTGCTCGGCAAGCACGAGCTTCCGCAGGTCCTCTGCCGTGCGATCCGCATGCTCGCCCGAGGAGGACACCACCTACCCGCAATCGCTCCCTCGGTGGCGCACGTCATGCGTTCTCGGCTACAGCCCGGCGACCAGGCGATCTTCGGCATGCTTTTGCACGGCATGGCGCCGAGCGAGATCGCGGCCCGGCTCGCGATCACCGCCGAGGCCGTGGACCTGCGTCGCTCCGCCATATTGGCCTCGCTGCGGCCCGCACGTAGTCACTCTGCCTTGCCGCCCGGTGCACGAGCCCCGCTGGACTACGAGCGTCCGAGGCGACGGCCCAGCCGTAGGGCTGCCTGAGGCGCACTCCAGCGCAAGAAAGAGCGTGACCACCACCGAGCAAGCAAGCGGGGCAAGTCACGGCCGAGCGGAATCGCTCGCCGATCGTGGATGTGTCCGAGAGGAGCCGGACGACGCGCGGTCGACCGCGCGCGGACGGTCCGCCAGCCTGCGCGCTCGGCTCCGTGGTTTTCTGGCGCTACTCCGTCCGGGGCGAGTCGCCTTCGCGCTCTGCCTATGGGCCGCTTGGTATGCGGCCTACCGCCTGTACTACGCCTTTGGCGGCCAGGCGGGAATGATCGGACAGCCCCGGTCGCCGACGCAGTTCGAGCAGGCCAACCTGCTCGGCGGTGCGGTCATTCTGGCCGCCGCGCTGTTTCCAACAATCGCGGCCGCGGTCTGGCGGCACAGGTGGTTGCGCCTGGCGATCGTTCTCGCTGGCTGGATCGCGTTCGTCGGCTGTTGCACGCACGCGATCACCGACGAGATCCTGCGCCTGCTGAGCCTGAGTGACGTACACCCGGCCGAACTCTCATCTCAGTTTTGGCTGTCTGTCAATCGCCAAAAGGCCGACCTGCAAGATGTCCTGCTCGACGAGCCCTGGTTTTTCATCGAGGGCTGCCTCTGGGGGCTCTTTGCGCTCACGGCACTGCCGCAGTGCTTGCATAGGCGCTGGCTCCGATCGGCCGCCATCGCATGCTCGGTGGCATCCATCTTCGGCGTTCTGAGCGGGCTCGGCGTAGTCCCAAACTTCCACGCCGGGTAGGAGGCGCGAGGGTGCCGCACACGCGCGCGGAGCCTGGCCCGTGATGCTCTGCGCCTACGACGAGCAGGTGCATGTCAGCGAGACCTGTCGGCGGGATCCCCGAACGTTGGCGGCTGTGCGAGAAGTCCGAACGCGCGGCGTGCTACATCGCCTTCCGGGCCCGTCCAAGGACCGATACGCGGTTGTTCCTTCGCTTGCTTTTGCAGTGCGGGACCAGCAGACGGGATAGACGATCAGCCTGTATGAGGGTCACGACGCTCACGCTCAGGCTCAGGAGCATGCACGGCGTTTGAGCACGCAGCAGCGTAGTCAGGCGAACCTAGACGCTGGCGCCTGACCGCGCGACCCTGGCCAGATATGCGGAACGGGTCGGCTGGAGCCGGTGAGCGCGAGCTTGCGGCAGGTGCGTCTGGCCGACACCGCTCCGCGATGGGTGGCCGAGAATTTAGATTCAACGAGCAAGACGATTCCGTCTGGAGTCCCGGCCGTGGCCTTCTGCCGGTGCGCGCGCAGACCGATGCGGGCTCACAAGGTGGGCCACGCTCGTTGCGCGCTGGCCGACGTTCACGAGACGCCCGAGACACTGGCGGTCGTCCGCCGCGCACTCCGGCGCCGCGGACAGCGATGGAGTTCCAGCCGTCGGAAATGAGGGTCGTCGTGCAAGCCCGCGTGTGGCCCGATTGCGGACGCTTACCTACAGCGCTACGACCACGGCGGCAACGTCTCCGCCAACCAGCGAAATCAACGCGACCACCGCCACCGCAGTCCGCGTGTTCAAGTATCGGCGCCAGCGCACCTTCCACTGGGCGCGGTCATCCGAGGCTTCGTCATCCGGCCGCGGTGATTTCGTTCGCTGGTGCTGCATTTTTCGCTCTCCGTTTGCTTGCGCTTAAACCCGATGCTGACCCAACTTGAACGGTGGCGCCATCGGCATTAACACCCAAAGTGCACGGTCGCCCCGCCATCCCCGGCAGCGCTGCAGTGTCGGCCGATGAACTGAGGCACCAGTAACTGCATGGATCGTGGTAGGTCTGGCGCGAGCTCAACCTGCATGTTTTTGCCCATGGCGAACCACCACGCACCGGCTTACGGTCCTCGTCACAATGACGACCCTGCTGGTGGCCGACCGAAGCGACCCCCGGGTGGTGATTCCGGAGGCTGGCACATTGCGTATCCGCCTAGCGGCGCGTCTCCATGCCTATCGCCTAGATCGCGAACTGGCAGCGGGGACATCGCCGGATTCAAGCGCGGCGCTCTCGCTGCGCGCTAGGACCCTTATCGCCGAGACCGAACGACATCGACTCGCGCGGGCCCTGCGAAATCTCGTCGAAAATGCGCGATGGCCGCTCGCTCCTTGGACCCCGGGAATCCCGGTGTGCCGACGCAAGGTCTTGAAGTCGAGCCGGACCCTCCTCCTGCACTCGCCGAGCGTCTCGACAGCGATCAGCCGGTCGATGCTCGCGGCGTCGCACAAATCAGTGCATTGCTGGCAGAGGTACGCGGGCCGGTATACGACCGTTCCGCCGCGGACGACCTTGAGCCGGCATTGCAGGCCGTGATCCAGGCGCTCGAAGTCAAGACCTAGACTCGCGGCGCGTACCAGACGGGCGCGGCGATGAGAGATGTTTCTCGATGGAGCCCCACAGCGGCCGCCACCGTCACGCTTCCGCGCGCATTGCTCCGCAATCCACAGAGCCGCCCTGGGAAGGCTGGCGCAGTCAACGCACCCGCCGCGTCCCGGTGAGCGCGCTGTCTGCCACATCGTCTCGAACTAGAGGCCCTTGGCGTGGTGGCGCGACCGAGCGGCGGTCGTGTTCGTTCCGTCGACGGCCGCTCTGACTTCTCATTGGCAGGCGCTCTGTCGTCTGCTGCCGGCGGCGATCGGCGGACCGTCCAAGCGCCCAGAAGAACCATATCTCGGAGCACGCCGAGGCCAATGACGCCCAGTGTTACGAGCACGATCGCGAGCACTGTCAAGGGGGTACTCATGACTCAAACCTCGCTTTCGCCATGGTTCGCGGTGTGATGCGGTGGCCGGCGAGCAAAATTCGCCGACCACCGCCGTCAACCCGTCGCCGCGAGGCACCGGTAAGTCAGTCTCCGAAAGGGTGGACCCGCCAGCTCGGGTACGGGTGCTCGGTTTGACGGTGATCACAGCTTCGCGCGTACACGACCAAGACGGAATGGGTAAAGACCTCCATCTGGGCCCGGGCGCACCCCCTATGCCGAGATCAGCAATCTCGCGCAGCGGCGAATGCGCAGCAAATGGGTTGCTCCGCCGGCGCTAGCCCGCCATGAGCAGGGTCGGGCATGCCCGTCAGGCGCGCACTCGGGCGTAGGCGTGCGGCCCATGGTGCATGCCGACCCGGAGAGCCGCCACAAGATGGGTGTTGTTTATGCGCAGATGACTTGCTCGCTGCTTCGCTCAAGCCATGATGCTCCCAGCCTCTGTTCGCCCGGTCCCTTCCAAACTTCTCCCACATCTCTCTACTGCGGCGCGGTCGAAGGCCGCCGCGCCGACCTCCCGGCGGGCGACTTGGCTTCGGGTTCGCCGCCGCATGCTTGGTGCTGGCGCTTGCTGCCGCCAGCTACGGCGTGAGCCGCTTGGCAAGCGGCGATGACTCGAGGGTTCGCTTCTCGCCGGCCGCGGGCAGTCGTGTCGCCTCACCCCAGACTCAGATCAGCATCCGCGGCATGGAAATGGCACAGTCGCCAAGAGTTACGGTGACTGGCTCGCGCAGTGGCGAGCACCAGGGGAAGCTGATCGCGCACCACGCGGGAGCCGGCGTGAGCTTTATCCCGGAGAAGCCCTTCACTCCAGGTGAAGAGGTCTCCGTGCGTCTGCAGGCCAAGCAAGGGGCCCCCGGTCCTCCCCGGCACACCGAAGAGTGGCACGTTCGCTTCAACATCGCAAAGCCAGCGCCGCTCGCCATCAGGGCCGGGGCTCCAGGCCAGCCAACTCACCCGGGCCAGGCGCAGTACTTCCACTCCCGTCCGGACCTCCAGCCCCCCACCCTGAGGGTGAACGAACGCGCGAACAACACCGCGCGGGGCCGGCGACGTCTTCATCGGTCCCGGAAACCAGCTCGTCCAGGCCGGCCCGCTGATCCTCGACGGCCAGGGCAAGCTGGTCTGGTTTCACCCGCTATCGGGCAAGACACAGGCGTTCGGCTTTCGCGAGCAGCGGTACGACCGCAAGCCGGTGCTCACGTGGTGGCAGGGAGTCGTCAGCGCCCCCGGTTTCGGCGCGGGTGAGGACGTGATCTACGACAGCGCCTACCGGCACATCGCGACCGTCAAGGCCGCCAACGGCTACCAGGCCGACCTGCACGACTTCGTCATCACCCCGCAGGAAGCGCGCTGATCCCCGCCTACAACCCCGTCCACATGGACCTCTCCTCGGTCGGCGGCCCGCGCGACGGGACCGTGATCGACGGGGTCGTGCAGGAGTCCACATCCAGAGCGGGCGGGTGCTGTTCGAGTGGCGGAGCCTCGACCACGTGGCGCTGACGAGTCCCAGGCCAAGCCGGCCAAGGGCAGGCACTTTTGACTACTTCCATATCAACTCGGTCGATGTCTACCGCGACGGCAACCTGCTCGTCTCCGCGCGCAACACCTGGGCCGTGTACAAGGTCGACCGCCACACCGGCAAGATGGTGTGGCGGCTCGGCGGCAAGAGCGCGACTTCGGGATGGGGCCCGGAACCGGTTCGCCTAGCAGCACGATGCCCGCCACAACGCCGACGGCACGATCACGCTGTTCGACAACGCCGACGCGCCCCAGGACCAACCTCAGACGCGAAGTCTTGGCGCTGCGCGTCGACCCCAACACGATGCACGCCACGCTCGCCCGCCAGTACACCCACCCCGAAAGCTGCTGGCGCAGCCAGGGCAGCGTGCAGACGCTCGCCGAATGGCGATCGTTCGTCGGCTGGGGCGGGCCGCCCATACTCACCGAATACCGCCCCGAAGGGGGGGTGGTCTTCGATGCCGCGCATCGCTCCCCCCCAACCTACCGTGCCTTCCGTTTCCCCTGGAGCGCCACCCCCACCGGCGACCTGCAATCGCCACGACGCGCGGCCCACGGCGGCCAGCTGACCTCTACGCCAGCTGGAACGGCGCCACCGAGATCGCCCGCTGGCGGATCCTGGCCGGCCCCACTCCGGGCGCGCTGAAGCCAGTGGACGAGGTGCCGCGCAGCGACTTTGAGACGGCCGCAACCGTCTCGACCACCAGCGACTACGTGGC
>CAWJUO010000049.1:0-49642 GCA_963845995.1 uncultured Acidobacteriaceae bacterium
GTCGCTATCCTGAAAGCGCATGTCAACCAATGCGCTCATCAACGAAAAAAGTCCCTACCTTCGCCAGCACGCGCATAATCCGGTGAATTGGTTGCCCTGGGGCGAAGCGGCGTTTGAGAAAGCGCGTACCGAGGACAAGCCTATCTTCCTTTCAATCGGTTACTCAACATGCCACTGGTGCCACGTGATGGCGCACGAGTCGTTTGAAAACGACGCTGTCGCGGAGGCGCTCAACCGTGATTTCGTGCCGATCAAAATCGATCGCGAAGAGCGTCCGGACGTAGACCGCGTCTACATGCTGTTTGTTCAGGCTTCGACCGGCAGCGGCGGATGGCCCATGTCCGTCTGGCTCACGCCGAGCCTGAAGCCCTTCTTTGGCGGCACCTATTTCCCGCCCGATTCCCGCTACGGCCGCCCCGGCTTTCTAGATGTCCTACGCCATCTCTCAAACTCCTGGAAGCAAGACCGGGAGCGCATTGAATCCTCCGGCGACACCGTGCTCGATCAGCTTCGCGCCTACTCGGGAACAGCCCGCATCACCCTGGACGCTGACCGGTCGCTGTTCGATCTTGCGTTCCCGCAGTTCCGGCGCGCCTTCGATTCTCGCTTGGGCGGGTTCGGTTCCGCGCCTAAGTTTCCACGGCCCGTCGTCCTGAATTACCTGCTACGTTATTACGCGCTCGAAAACGACAGCGACGCCCTCGACATGGTCACCAAGACCTTGCGCGAAATGGCGCGCGGCGGCATGAACGATCAGCTTGGCGGCGGCTTTCATCGCTACTCGGTGGACGAGCGCTGGTTCGTTCCGCATTTTGAGAAGATGCTCTACGATCAGGCGCAACTCGCGGTGTCCTATCTTGAGGCCTGTCAGATAACTGGGGATAGTTCGTTTGGTGATGTTGCCCGCAACATCCTCGACTACGTCCTGCGCGACATGACCGATCCTTCGGGCGGATTCTATTCAGCCGAGGATGCCGACAGCCCCGATCCCGAAAACCCGTCACATTCAGGTGAAGGGTCATTCTACATCTGGAGGCAGAGCGAAATAGAAGCGCTTCTGGGACCGGTCGCCTCCGCAGCTTTCTGTGCCTACTACGGCGTCCAGCCCGACGGCAATGTCGATCAGGACCCACATCGCGAATTCATCGGGCGCAACATTCTGTATCAAGCCCAAACTGACGAACCCGAATCGATTGCTCATTCCCGGCAGATCCTTTTCGCAGCGCGCAACCGCCGTCCGAGACCGCATCTCGACAACAAGGTTTTGACGTCCTGGAACGCGCTAATGATTTCCGCCTTGGCGAAGGGTTTTACCGTGCTCGGAGACACCAAATACCTGGCTGCCGCCGAGAAAGCCGCGGGATTTTTGCTCGCGACGATGTACGACCGCCAGTCCGGCCAACTCTTCAGGCGCTTTTGCGACGGCGAGGCCGCGGTCCCGGGCTTCCTCGACGATTATGCCTTTCTCGCACAGGCGCTCCTTGATCTCTTCGAGGCCACCTTCAAGCCGTCCTACCTCAATACAGCCGTGGACCTCGTGCGTACGAATTTCAAGCGCTTTGAGGATGCCGCGCAAGGCGGCTTCTTCAGCACAACCGCCAACGCACCTGATTTGGTATTGCGCATCAAAGACGATTACGACGGCGCCGAACCATCCGGAAATTCGGTGGCAACGGATGTCCTCCTCCGGCTCGCTCACCTAACCGGCGACGACGAATTCAAGACCGCTGCCGACCGTTCGCTGCGGTCTTTCGCTCCCAAGATAAAGGCCCAACCTACTATCGCGCCGCAAATGCTGGTTGCTCTGGCACGTTTACTTGCCGAGCCCCATCAAGTCGTCATCCGCTGCGCTCAAGTGGATGCCGAAGCGGAAGAATTGGTCGCGAAGCACCGACGTGCGTTCTCGCCCTGGTCACTCGTCATAGCTCTCGATGACAGCGCCGTGAAAGAACTGCGGCAAACAGCGCCTTTCCTTTCCAGCCTCGATCGGAAAGGCCGCCTCACCATTTATGAATGCCGGAATTTTGCCTGCGATCTCCCGCAGATTATCGAATGAACTGAAATACTGATATGTGCTTACGAGGCGCTTCGGGCAGCAGCCGCTCTCACATCACCGGGCGAAGACATTCTCTTGGCATCTTCCGTCTTTCTAAATTGCTCCTGAAATCCAGGAACGACTTCTCCTACGAAGTCCTTAAAACGGGTTGCTGCGACCCCGATTAGAGCGCCTTTGATGTTATCCCAGGTCTCCAGCGCTTTATGCGCCATCTGATCCGTCCCTGCGTGCGGCGTATGCGACTCGCTGGGCGTTCCTCTATAGCGGTGCCGCGCACGGCCGCCCACCATTGAGGCAAGCAACACACCTCCCCCAAATGCCACCGCTACCATGGTCATCGGGTTGTTCTGAAACTGCTGACGCCAGTCGGTCACCGATCTTACCTTCTGTTCTAATTCGTGCAGGTTCGACCCCAGGTCCCCGCGCTTACTCTCGATGTAGTTTTCTATTTGGTTTGTTGTTTCGCCCATTCGACATTCTCCTTCACACTTTCAATGGTCTTGTCTGGCACAGGATGAACCCGTTTAAACTGCTTCAGGCCCGCGTTGAGCACCAGTGCTGCGACGATTGCGAGAACGACCGTCACAATGAGCGCCGCAGCCCAGTACGGCAGGACCGTCGCCAACGCGTAAACAATCGTTAGGAGCAGGAAGAAGGTAGCGAAAATACCACACACCCCACCAACTCCCACCAACAAGCCCGCCGATTTTGCTTTACCGATCTCCTCCCGGACTTCTGTCTTCGCCAGCCGGACTTCTGACCGGATGATCTCCTGGAGGTTGCGGAGAATATCCTGCAGAACTTCTGCTATAGATCGATCACTCGTAGCCATGGAAGATCTCCGATGGACGCAATCGTTAATCGTTACTCGTAAAGGTGCGGCCGATCAGAAACCCGATCACAGCGGCTGCCAACAGCGACGGGCCTGGATTATTCTTTACCAGCCGCTCGACATCCGCCATCATGCTGTTGACGTCGTGCTGACGAACGTAGTCTGCTGTGGACGTAAGCTTGTCCGCCGCGGTATGAGCAAGACTGGTAACTTTTTCTCCGCCCGGCAAACTGTCTGCTTTGTCGTGGAGAGTTGAAGCTGCACTCTCCAGGCCCCCGGCCGCTGCATCACGGTTTTGGTCGATCTTATCCGCTGTCGCACGCCCGAGGTCGGAGACCTTGGTTTTCGCCTGCGACGCAACGTCCGATAACTTATCAGTAACTGTCGAAGCGACGTCAGACGTCGCATTTCCATAATTTGTACTCTCAATTGGCATTCAGTACTCCTGGCTGTATCTAAGACAGCTGATATATCAACGCCAGTAAGATGTCTCGAGATGCTGAAATGTGTCGCATCGATTAACTCGTCATCGGTTCACTTACTGCCGGCGCTCTAAGTGATCATCCCGGTAAGTCCGTGATATTGACCGGGGCGCGGACCCGTAAGACTACTGCCTTCTTGCTCGGCCCAACAGAGCCGAAGATCCTGCTGGGCACAATCCCGGCCGAGGAGACTCTATCGTTTGGTCAGGGAGACCTTAAAGGCTGGGTGCGAATAGGTGCCCGTGATGCGCACTGGAAGTACCGCACCGGCGCCATCTTTTTTAAAGAAAGGATCAAGTGGTATCAGGAGAAGTGACTTGATTCCCCCCGCAGCCTTCGACAATGTTGCACGCATCGCCAGTTTCCCGCGTAGATCAATGGCCTCGTTCAACAGGCTGAAGGTTCCGCCGCCTCTGGACACCGCGCCGGGCACGACGAAACGTGCGTCCGTGAGCGTGGCAATTCCACCCTCAAGTGTGACGTCGCTCTTCAGCTCCGCAGAAATGGCTTCAGACCTGCCCATTCCTTTCGCATTCTTTTCACCTCGGGCTCTTGCGCTCAACTCGCGCAGCTTCTCTTCGGTCATCCGCCTGGTGAACTCCGCGCCGGTAATAGCGAAGCCGCCGGAAAGCCGAACCCTTTTTAGAAATGGTTCCTGTTTCGAAGGGAGGATTACGTGAACATGCATCCGCAACGCGCCATCGAGAGGCGATGGGTCCGCTTTAACAAACAAGCGCAATAGATCCTCGATACGCGCTTGGCCGCAATCAATATTCAAAGAGAGCGTTTTGCTTCCCTGACCGCTTAAAGTGCCTTGTGCGATAAGTGTGGTGCTTAGGAAGTGAGCCTCCGCGGATCGCACCGTGACGTCTCCTTTAATCGCGTCTACTATGGCATTGAATTCCGCCGTCATTCCGAGCGAGTGGTTGCTGCGCGTGACTTCGAAATCTGGAATGTTAGCCCGGCCTGAGACCTCCGCGCGACCGAGCGTACCGCTAAACCGGCCGTCGGCCGAGAGAGTACCCGCCACAACCCGGTGAGTGCTGAGGTCGTTGTGTCTCAATTTGTAATCGCCCGAGATCTGAGTTTCAGCGATTCTTCCGAGCGTCAACGGTCCCACTGTCCCCACAGTGCGCAGCTGGCCTATCAGATTTGCATTGAGCATAAACGCGCGGAAGCGAATTGCCTTGTTTCTCGCCAAGTTACTCAGTACCAGCTCGGGGAAGTCGAAGCGCTGGGTTGGAGAACCCCCATGTCGCGGAGCAATTTCCAGAACCGCGCCGTTGGCGAACAGGTCTGTCACGGTCGTTGCTATCGCTGCCTTAGGATGCTTTCGAATGGCGGGTGGAACATGAGCCGGAATGTAGACGTGAACACCTTCAAGGTCCATCCGGCGGATCCGGTGCGTGAACGTGAGAAGCGCAAACCACGAAGCTCGGCACGTAAGCTTCCCGATGCTGGCGAGTGGGCGAGAGTTTACCGCGCTATCTCGACTGAAAGTCACGCCCTCCGCGATATAGCCGGGTCGCGGGAAGAATGATTTGTCAAAACGGTCGATCTTCACATCACTCGCTGAGACTTGTTCCAAAGAGCGAATCGTTGCCTCGCGCGTGAAGGGCCAACGCAACGCCAGAATGGCTAAGACAAGGCAGAGCAGTCCAAGCAGAACGATGAGGGTTCCTGTAAGTCCGTGCGAAAAGCGCGAATGGTGAACTGCGGCCATTCGAAAGTTCATCCTGCTGCTTGGTTAGATAACCTTACCCAGCACTTTTTTTCGCGTTGATTGCAGTTAGCACGGAGTTGACCCGGCGAGAGCAGGTAAATACACTGACCTTGAACGTCTTTGGCAATCTTTAATTCGGATCGGAGCTTATTCTGTGTGCGCCGTATATATACGAGGTGTTTTGCCTTGCGTATCCGATGTCTACCTAAATACAAATGTCGGCGAAGCAGGGGATGTCATTTCTCAAGGACACGTATGCGAAGTGGAGCGAGCATCAAGCTCCACGATTGGGCGCTTCAGTGGCGTTCTACAGCATCTTGTCATTTGCGCCGTTGTTAATTTTAATCACCGCCGTAATTGCCCTGGTCTTCGGTCACGAGAGCGCTCAAGGTGCGCTCGTGAACGAGGCTAGACAGGTGATCGGCGACCGAGGAGCTGACACGGTACAGACGTTACTAAAGAATGCACAGAAACCTGCTTCGGGCGTGTTTGCAAGCATAGTGGCATTTATCACCCTGCTGTTCGGAGCTTCGGGCGTCTTTACAGAGCTGCAGGATGCCCTAAACCTGATGTGGGACGTCAAAGCCAAAACCGGCTCCGGATTTATGGGGACGATCAGGCAGCGTCTCTTTTCTTTCGGCATGGTTTTGTCCATCGGCTTTCTACTTTTGGTCTCGTTACTCCTGAGTGCAGGATTGGCGTATCTCGGTCACTCGTTCGGACAGTTTGTGCCCATGCCCCCAATCATTCTGCAGGCGATCAACTTCGTTGTTTCCTTCGTAGCTGTTGCAGTGCTGTTTGCGTTGATGTTCAAGTATGTCCCGGCAGTGAAGATCTCCTGGAGAAACGTCTTTGTAGGCGCTATAGGTACCGCACTTCTATTCACAATCGGTAAACAGCTTCTTGGCCTGTATCTTGGAAAGGCCAGCGTCGGATCTACTTATGGCGCTGCAGGGTCGCTTGTCGCCGTGGTCGTCTGGATTTACTATTCTGCGCAGATCTTCTTCTTCGGCGCTGAGTTCACGCGTGTGTACGCGGAGGCTCATGGGATGAAGACTGACGGAGTGAAGAGTGAGGCTCCAGCAGAGCAACAGGCCGTAGAGGCGCCTTCGGATTCTCGAGTGAAGCCGCGCCCGGCCGGGCATACAGCGGAACTGCCAATTAGGATTGCCGCCGGGGAGCGATCGGCCTCGCCTTTGCGCTTGCCTGAGGAAAACGCAACCGCACGCGTTTCGGCGCAAACCCGCACAGTCTTAGCGGGGCCGATCGCAGCAGCCGGGGAGGCGGCCTCGCTGCAGAAAACGCCAAAACCGAAATCTTCGCTCTTGATGGCTGCGGCTATCGGTTTTGTTCTGGGGCGAGTATTCGGAGGCACTAACAAGGTGCAATCCTAGTCCTTCGCGCGGTGCCGATTAGACGTTATCGCTTTCTTCGCAGAGGCGGTCTCCGCATTCTTTGTCATTGTCGGTCTTTGACGGGCAGTAAACCGTAGACATCCACTTCGCCCGCTGCCGGTAAATAAACTCTGCCACCCGCAACAGTGGGAATGGTAAAGGGAAGTGTAGGCGCCGGACCATCGCGACTGCCATTTTGTGCGCTGTCGTAAAGTTCGTTGGCCACATTCGCCGCGTCGTAGGCGCGCAGTACAGCCGGTCCGCCCGATTCGATCATCCAAACAATACCGTCCTTTGTGCCGTTGGCTGAAATCGCCGGGGTGGCGCCAGAGCGTCCGGAAAACTGGGCGGATGCTACGGGTTGGCCGGAAAGCTTGCTCCCCTGGACCGCGAAATCCTCCAATACCCCATCTCTCGGCAGGACGTAAACATGGCCGTTCCAATAGGCTGGGGCGCCAAAAATTTCGCCTTGAACGTGAATCGTCTGTAGCGCGTTCCGGTTGTCATGGGCGTGGAACTTTCCCAGATTGTTGCGGTCGAGAACGTAAATCTCGCCGCCTTTCCCCCCGGCCACCAGCAAACGCGAAGAGGAGTTTGCTTGCTCTGGAACCAGCAGCGGCCCTCCCGAGCCGAGGTCGCCATCGCTGGCGTTCAAAGAAGCTTCGTCAAAAGGAGTGAAGTAATCGTCCACGGACAAGCCGGTCTTTCCCCATCCGACCTTTAGAACGCTATCGCCGTAGTCGCGGCCACCCCGCGCCGCATCGAACACTCCGTTGCCGGTCAAGATAAAAACGTTTCCCGCTTCGTCGGCCGCCGGACCCGTATCGCTTTGCCAGATCCCGCTTTCACTAGCGTCGGGGGACGTGTTTAACACCCCAAGTTGCTTTAGAGTGTGCGCGTCATACGCCATAACCCAACCGTGATAGGGCGGCACGTCACAAGAAGAAGCCCAGCTGAGTATCAGTCTGCCGTGGTCCAAAAGCAAAGCTGCACGGGGATTTTCGTGCAGAGAAAGGAAGTCCACAGGGCCCGCGAAAAATCCGAAGAAACCGCCCGATTTGCTAGTGACGGAGCCGCGTATGACAACCGGAGAGCCAAACTTCTCCGCGCCGGTCAGGATATCCAACGCGTGAAGCCGTTGCCAGAAGCGAGCACTTCCGGAAGCGTCCGTCTCCTTTGTCCGTGCGAGAACATACAGGGTATCCGTTTGCGGATCGATCACGGGAGTGGATGTGATCCCTACTTCGGGGCTGATGAAAGGGCAGCCGACGTCCTCTGCCGGAACGGTCCTAACGCCCGTCCTCCTGTCCGTGAAACTGACGCGCCACAAGGGAACTGCCGGTTTGCCCTCCGCGTCGAAAGCGTAGACGCTATCGTGTTCGGTGGCTACGAACACCACGTTGTGCAGACCTCTTCCAGGAATTGCCAGATTCGGCATGTAGAGAGGTTGGGCATACACGTCGCCGTCCACGGGCAATTTGAAGATCTTGCCAAACTGCCTGGAGTTGACGTTTCGCAGATTCAGGATCTTCTCCTGAAGAGCGGCTCCCGTCCTTGCATTGTCGTATTGCGACGTCGTGACCTGTCCGTGCAAAGACAACGTAAACAAAACTGCAATTCCCGCGAGTTTCCGGAGCACTGTATGTAGGATACTACTTGCATCCCGGGTGCCCCGGCTTTACTCGCGGGATTTTATTGCGAGAGGTTACTTGCGAGGCTTCGCCGCGACAGCCCGTACCTGTTCGCTCGGTGCTGCAGCCGTCATGGCCGGTGACCAGCGGAAATCCGCGCCTACCATGTTAGCCATCGTGTGCCGTTCCAGATTCTCGGCTTCTTTGGTGAAGACGAGGCAGTTCCGGTCTGCATCGAGATCGGCCTGAATCCAGTCGCCTGAAGTCACCTGCTCCGTTGCGATCAGGTTTGAGACCGGATGCACAAGCAGCCGTTCAATCGCGCGTTTTAAGTGCCGTGCTCCGTATTTCACATCGGTGCCTTGGCCGAGCAGGAAGTCTTTTCCGCCCTCGGACACGGTGAAAACGAAAGACCGCTCGGACGGCGATTCGAATATACGCTGTTGCACTTGCGCCAGTTCTAAATCGAGTATGCGGCGCAGTTCGGGCTGGCCCAGCGACTTGAAAACCACCACCTTATCGATGCGGTTCATGAACTCGGGCGTGAACTTGCGGCGAGCCGCTTCGACTCCGCTTTTCGCCAGTTTCTCGTTGAGTTCCTGGCTGACTTCGACCTTGCCGTCCGCGAGACAGGCGGCTCGAAAGCCTAGCTTAGGCGAGATCAGATTGCTCATCTCGGCCGCGCCCAAATTGCTCGTCATGAAGATCATGGCGCGCGAGAAATCCACTTTGCGGTTATCGCCCAACGTCAGCGTGGCTTTATCCAACACACCCAGCAGTAGATTCCACAGAGCGTCGCTGGCCTTCTCGATTTCGTCGAAAAGAATAAAGCTCAGCTTCATCGTGTCCGTATGGAACTGGTTGATGACTTCCTGGCTCAGAAGCGGATGCGTCTCGCGGTGTCCCAGGTATCCGGGAGGCGAGCCAATCAGTTTGGCTATTTCGTGGCTGTGCTGAAACTCGGCGCAATCGATTTTGATTACAGCGCGGGGATTGTTGAGCAGAGCTTCCGCCGTTGCCTCCACTGTGCGCGTCTTCCCCGAACCCGTGGGCCCGAGAAACAGAAAGTTACCGACAGGACGGCCTGGGGCCGTTAAGCCTGTAACGTTCATCTGGTAGATGTTGACGATCTGTTCAACCGCCTCTTCTTGCCCGACTACCAGTTTTAACAGCGTCTTTTCTAACGATTCGGCGTCTCTGCCCGTCCTCGTGGGATCGAGCACTTTTCTGAGCCGGCTCATACGCGGTGTCCCCTTTTTACTTCGCCTGCTGAGTCCTTCAGCGTTCTTCTCGTCGGCTAACATTTGGTCCCCCAAGAGCGAATCTTGTTCACTTCCGGAACAAGCTGGAGCAACCAATCTGCCAAAGCCCGGGGCGCATTTTCGAACCGCTACTTGCCGCTCAGGAATGTTCCTTCGTTGGACAGCGTCTCGTCCTTACCCGAATTAGGCTATGCCTGATTAGTTCTTTTGAGGCCGGGAAGGTCTCACCTCAACTCGACTAATTAGTGTACGGGCGGGCATCCGTAAAATGCCGAGTACGATCTCCGCCACGTCTTCAGGGGCAATCTTCCAATCGGACTTATGATGCGGTTCGTGTCCGCCGAAACCGGTATCGACGCTTCCGGGCATAACGTAGCTGACGCGAATGTTGTCGTTCCGGTGATCGAGCATCATGGCCTCGCTAAAGCCGTTGAGACCGAACTTTGAAGCGTTGTAGGCGGCTCCGCCCAGGAACGGGTTCTTGCCCGCCAGACTGCTGATATTGATGATCGAACCGCCCCTATTCTGATGAAAACGCTCGATTGCGGCATGGCTGCAATAGAAAGAGCCGGAGAGATTTGTGGCGATAACCTGGTCCCATTCTTCGACCGTGAGCTCGCCCGTGGCGCGGAAGACGCCGAAGCCGGCATTGTTAATAAGGATGTCCAGCTTTCCGATTTCTTTGTCGGTAAACTCGAACAGCGCCTCCACTTGTTTGCTGTCGCTGACATCGGCGCGGTGGGCGGCAATCTTCCCGCCAGGGTTCTTTTCGAGATCCTTCGAAGCTTGATCGAGGGCGGTCTGGTCGCGTCCGCAGATTACGACAGCCGCTCCTTCCGCAAGAAGAGCGCGGGCGACTTCGAGGCCGATGCCTTTCGAACCTCCGGTGACGAGGGCTTTTTTGCCATCCAGAAAATGGGTCATTGGTAGTGAAGTTCCTTTCACTCCATGAATACCAAGCGGTTCGTTATAGCCACCGGGGAGCGTGCAACGGATCAGCTTATTTTTTCCGGGCGGGTAAGCGTGGTCATCGCGCCACTCTGCGCGTCTCGCACCACCAGCCTTATAAGGTATGTTCCGCGCTTCACATGAAAAGCGAAATGCAATGTCACCGAAGAATCCGTCTGCGCTAACCTGTCAGAGCGAAGTTGCGGCCTAACTGTTTTCGTGGTGCCCGTCAAATAGCTTCCGTCGCCGTTGAACAAAGCCGAAACTACGGTCAAGGAATCCGGCCTTTGTTCCTTGGACGTAGGTAAACTGAGTGGCTTCAGATTCACCTTCACCGACACCATTATGGTCGGGTCGCCATTGTTCGGCTCTGTGTAACCTGTCTGCAGAACGACAGGTATCTGGTTCATCTGGTCGCGCGAAAAAACCGCATCGTCCACCTCTAGCCTTGCAGGCTCATTATCGGAATTCTCTTTCAGCGCGTAGTAGCCGCGCCGCGCTTCAATCGTCAAACCTTTCTCATTCGCCAAACGTATCTTGATTGGGTGAAACGTCCCATCCGGCTTCGAGTTTGCGGGCTGAAATCCCAGCAGATAGGAGAACTCAGGCGGCGTTGCCAAGCGGTCGAACGCCGCCCGAAGATCGTCGTTATTGTGGAAGAAAACGCCACCTGTCCCTCGTGCCAGGTCTTCCATAATGCCCTCGTCCGACTGAATGCTCTGCAGTTGGTACTCCCGCCAGAGCCGACTAGTCTCCTTGCTGTCGCTTGCGTCCGGCTCGGCCGTGTAGAGTCCGCGAGAACTAAGCGTGCTTATAGTGATATGCGCCTTGACAGCCATCTTCAGAACCTCCTCCGTATCGCTGACCGCTTCCGGAGTTTGCGCGTAGAATCCGGGCGAGGTCAGGATGATGAGCCTTTCACCGGGTTTTCCGGCCAGGCGCTTGATGGCCAGTCGCAGTGTTCTCAATGCCATCCTGCTCTGCTGCGGCCCGAATAGTAACTGCCGTTGCGAAGCCGCCCATACCATTCCCTTTGCCGTGGGGAGGTCAACGTGCGCGCATGCCATGGTATGGCTCACGGCCGCCTTGTTTGCATTCTGGTCGTCGCGGTTCCGAATCAAATCGGCCAGATAGTAGTTGATATCGGGACATCCCTTCGCGTCATCGACAGTAGGATTGCTAAGGCTCGACCGGAGTTTTGCGGCGGTGTCTTCCAGCTGCTCCCGTGAGCCGGTGAAATCAACCTCGGAACGGCCGGTGAATGTGTAGATCGCCGCGCGGTCTGTACTCAACAGGCCGCGAAGGTGGCGGGATAACGCTGAGCGGACGGCTGCGATGTCGGTGAAGCTACTATCCAAGTCATCGAATAGATAAACAACAAAACGCTGCGGGCTCGCATTTACGCTAGCAAAGGCCGCAGTTTCCGGATGGCTCTGCTCAGTTCCGGTGACCACCGCCGCCGTTTGGGGATCGCTGCGTTGCCCTTTCAAGGCAGGTTCGGATCGCGCACTGTCGCCGGGGCGCTTGGTCGAGGAGAAGCTAACAAGATCCTGCCGCTTTCCCCGGTCGAATATCTGGAAGTCCTCTTGAGTGAGGCCACCAATAGCCTGCCCCTGTTTGTTGCGGACCACAACCGAAACTAGAACGAGATTGACGCCGCTCTGGAATGTGGGGACTCGTTCATTCCCGGCTTGATCCTTCTGTTGGACAGATGCAGTCAGCGAAAACATCGCGGCGCAACAGAGGATCGTAAGCGGCACGGCAAATCGCAGAAAGCACCTCCGGAGCGGCGAGCCAGCCTTTCCCTTCAAACTTACTACGCGCGCCGACAGCCGGATTCTCCGGGAGCGACACGCCTAACTCCTATACTGAAGGGGAGCCCCCGCTATGAGTGTTCTCTGGCTGCGGACGGCGGCCGCCTTATACTCATGCGGATTGCTGTACGCGCTGATATACCTTTTCTCGAAAAGCACGCGCCTTTTCAAACCCGCGCTGGTTGCGTTTGCGGTTGGGGTCGTGTTTCATCTCGTGTCGCTCGTCGAGTTCCGGGTCGCGAGCGGACACCTGCCGCTAAATAACTTCTACGAGACCAGTTCGATTTGCGCCTTCCTGATTGCGGTCGCATTTCTGCTGGCGTACAGCTTTTATCAGGTAGCGATCTTCAGCCTTTGCCTATTCCCGCTGGTCTTCTTCATGACGCTGATCGGGGCGACCGAATTTCCCGTGGCCTCCTGGAGCAGTCCGGAGGTCCGGAATATTTGGCTCGTCATTCACATCACGACCGTCCTGATCGGGTATGCGGCGCTGATTCTGGCGGCGGTCGCTTCCTTGTACTACCTCCTGCAGGAACAACAACTGAAGAACAAGCAACTGGCGCGTTCCCCCAACCGCCTTCCTCCGCTCGCCACCCTCGACCGCGTGATTACGCAATCGATGAACGTGGGCTTTGTGTTCATCACGATCGGAACGGTCACCGGAATTGTTTGGGCGTTCATTGAGAGCGGGACACGCTGGATATCCGACCCTAAGATTGCCTTTTTCCTGTTCACGTGGGCCTTCTACCTGGCGATGATTTTTCTGCGCGTGTCGGCGGGATGGCGTGGGCGCCGTATGGCCTGGCTTGCCGTCAGCGTGCTCGCATGCTCCATGGTGACGTGGGCCACGCACGTCGGGTTAGAGAGCGTGTTGAAGCGATGAAGCTGGCCGTGGCTGGAATCAATCATCGGACTGCTCCCGTAGACGTGCGGGAGCGGATTGCTTTTCGCATGGACGAGATTCCGGCGGCGCTGGCGGACATGCAGGCGCGGGGCGTGAAAGAAGCGCTCATTCTTTCCACTTGTAACCGGGTTGAAGTGGTCGCCGCGCTCGATGAAGATCTACCTGCGGACACCTTGTTCAATTGCATGGTAAGCGGGCACACTGAATTGACTGTTGACGCGGTTCGGCCTCATCTCTACATCTACGAACAAGCGCAGGCGATTCGGCACTTGTTCCGTGTAGCGGCGAGTCTTGATTCGATGATCGTCGGAGAGCCGCAGATCCTCGGGCAGTTGAAACAGGCCTTCGCGCAGGCTCGCGATCAGGGTTCCATCGGCACAATGCTTGACGCTGTGCTAACGCGGGCCTTCAACGTCGCCAAACGGATTCGAACCGAGACCGAAATCGGCCAGAGCGCGGTATCGGTCAGCTACGCGGCGGTAGAACTGGCCCGCGAAATCTTCGGATCGCTTCGCAAGAAACGAGTGCTGATCATCGGCGCGGGGAAAATGTCGGAGTCGGCGGCCCGTCATCTGTTACGAGCCGGTGCGGCGGAGATCCTAATTACCAACCGCACGGCGGAGCGGGCTCAGGAACTCGCAACGTTATTCCGCGGCGAAGTTATTCCTTACGAGTTGTTTCCGCACCGGTTAGCGGACGTGGATATTGTCATTACTTCTTCTGCCGCGCCGGGTTATGTGCTTCATAAAGACGTCGTGCAACGTGCCATTGAAGCGCGCCGGAACGAGCCGATGTTCCTGATCGATATCGCGGTGCCTCGCAACATTGAGCCGGAAGTGAACCGGCTTGAACACGCGTTTTTGTACGACATTGACGACTTGCAGGGCATCGCAGCACGAAATCTAAAGACCCGGTTCGAAGTAGCGCAACAGGCCGAGGCAATTGTTACGGAAGAAGTCGCGAGACTTGAAGCGAAACTGCGGGAGCGCGATGTGGCGCCCACCATTGCGAGTCTTCAGGCCGAGCTTGATTCGATCCGGCGCGAGGTACTGGATCGTTACCGGCCACGGCTTGGGCGTTCTCACGCGAGAGCAGGAAGAAACACTGGAGGCAATCACGCGAGGAATCGTCAACAAGGTTGCGCACGGTCCTATCTCTGAAATGAGACGGCACGCGGCGGAGCAAAAGGCCGGCGAGGAAGCGCGGGAAGGCGAACTCGTGAGCGCGGTGCGGCGGATCTTCCGGCTACGGGATCGTTGAGCGTGCGCGGAGTCTCTCATCATCGGATCGCGCGGATCTCACCTGGCGCTTTGGCAGGCGAACTACGTGGCGGGCCGGTTGAAAGATCTCGGAGTTGCGTCTGAGATTCAGATCATCAAAACCACCGGCGATCATCTACAAACGGCCTCGCTCGTGCAGGCCGGCGGCAAGGGTCTGTTCACTAAAGAGATCGAAGACGCACTGCTGGCGCACAGTATTGACGTCGCGGTACATAGCCTGAAGGATCTGCCGACGGAGAATCCTGCCGGGTTGACCATTGCTGCCATACCCGAGCGGGAAGATCCAAGAGATGCGCTGGTTGGCAAGCGCCTCGCTGAACTCCCGCAGGGAGCGCGCGTCGGAACGAGTTCAAATCGCAGGGCGGCGCAGTTGCGGCTTCTGCGTCCGGATTTTGTGATTGACCCGGTGCGCGGGAATGTGGATACGCGCCTGCGCAAATTGCACGAAGGCCAGTATGATGCCATTGTTCTGGCGGCGGCGGGACTGCGCAGACTCGGGCTTCAGAACGAGATCGCGGAGTTGTTTTCCCCGGAACAGATCTGTCCGGCTCCGGGCCAGGGCGCTCTCGGCATTCAGACGCGTGCCGAGGATCGTGCGAGAGAGATTTGCGCGCAATTGAACGACGAACTCACAGCCCGGGCGGTTCGTTGCGAGCGGGCAGTGCTGGCGGCGCTCGGCGGCGGATGCCAGTTGCCGATCGGAGCTTATGCGGAAGTGAACGGCCGGTATGATCAACGTTCAGGCCGGTGTCTTTGCGCCAGATGGATCGCGGCATGTAAGGGCGCGGGCTGAAGGCACCGACCCGGAAGAATTGGGGCGGCGAGTGGCCCAGGAACTGATCGAGAAAGGCGCACAGTCGATTTGCGCGTTGTAGTGACTCGCGCGGCGCATCAGGCTGAGGAGTTGGCTGGTCCTCTGCGTGAATTGGGCGCGGAGGTGATTTTGTTGCCCGTGATCGGCATCGCGCCTCCTTCCGATCCCGAACGGTTGCGGCGTGCTGCGGCTGATTCTGCACGTTACGACTGGATCGTTTTCACCAGCGCGAACGGGGTGGAGGCATTTGCCCGGGAACTGAGCGGCAATCCTTCTGAACTGAGTGCCCGGGTGGCTGCAGTTGGTGCGGCCACACGAGCAGCTGCGGAGCGAAACGGCTTTCGCGTAAGCGTCACTCCGGAGCGTTATGTTGCCGAGTCGCTCGTTGAAGCTCTCGGATCGGAAGATCTGAATGGGCTTCGTATTCTGATCCCTTCCGCTGCCGTAACCCGGGACGCGATTGCTCCCGAATTGCGGAAACGCGGCGCGCAGGTCGATATTGTGGAGGCGTATCGAAACGTCCTGCCAGCGGACGCCGAAGCACTTGCGCGCGAGATCTTTCAAGAGCCGTATCCCGATTGGGTTTTGTTTGCCAGTTCATCGGCTGTGGACAATTTGGTGAAGCTGGTGGGCGTCGAAGCCCTTCGTCACACCAAGATCGCGAGCATTGGCCCCGTTACTTCAGACACGATTCGGAAGCACGGTTTGGAACCCAGCGCCGAAGCGGACCCGCACACTGTTCAGGGACTCGTAAGTGCTGTGTCATCATTCAAAGCAGGCGAATGAATAAGACAGTTTCGATGTTACTTGGGCTGTTGTTTGCATCCCATCTGTTTGCGCAACAACCAACTCCTCCGGAGGCAAATCCTAAGGCGGAGTCGAAAGCGGATGAGAGATTTCCGGCGCCTCCCGCCGAAGAGAAGTCTTCCAAAACGCAACATACGATTCACGTGAACGGTCAGGAACTCCGTTACACAGCGATTGCGGGAACGCTTCTTCTTAGAAAAGACGATGGCAAGCCGAAAGCGAGCATCTTCTATATCGCCTACACCCTGGACGGAGCCGACGCAACCAAACGTCCTGTGACGTTTTCCTTCAATGGAGGTCCTGGCTCGTCCTCCGTATGGCTTCACATGGGTGCGCTCGGTCCCCGGCGCGTGCCGTTGACGCCCGAAGGAACTCCGGTTCCTCCGCCGTATCATGTGATCGACAATCAGCAGACGGCGCTTGCGTTTACCGATCTCGTGTTTATCGATCCGGTGACCACCGGGTTCAGCCGGAATGCGCCGGGAGTGGATCCGAAAGAATTCCATGGACTCGAGGAAGATTTGGATTCCGTATCGGATTTCATCCGCTTGTATCTGACTCGGTATGAGCGTTGGGACAGTCCGAAGTTTCTGGCCGGTGAAAGCTATGGGACAACCCGGGCGGCGGGACTGAGTAAGTATCTGCTTGAGCGCCACGGAATCTATTTGAACGGCATAACTTTGATCTCGTCGGTGCTGAATTTTCAGACCCTGGATTTCCGAAAAGGCAACGATCTTCCCTATATCATGTTTTTGCCCAGTTACACGGCTACGGCATGGTTTCACAAGAAGCTTCCGGGTGACTTACAGAACGGCGACGTTCAGCACGCGGTGGAAGAGGCGCGGAAATTCGCCGGTACAACCTATGCGCAGGCTCTGATGAAAGGAGACAAGCTTTCGGAATCCGAGCGGAAGCAAATTGTACAGGAGCTTGCCCGTCTTACTGGTCTTTCGGAGAAGTATATCGATGAATCGAATCTTCGTATTCAGGATCAGCGCTTCATGAAGGAACTCCTTCGCGGAGATCGGGTCACCGTGGGCCGGTACGACAGCCGGCTGGAGGGCGTCGATTTGGACGCTATCTCGGAAGCCCCGGAGTACGACCCCAGTTACGCGGCGGTGCAAGGCGCTTATACCGCGGCTTTCAACGAATATGTCCGGAAAGAACTCAACTGGCAGACGGATGTGCCTTACGAGATACTCACGCCTAAAGTGCGGCCCTGGAACTACTCTGAATTCATCAACGCCTACGTTGATGTAAGCGACCGCTTAGGAACGGCTATGTCGCAGAACCAATTCATGCATGTTTTGCAGATGAACGGGTACTACGACCTGGCGACTCCGTTCTTTGCGACTGAGTACACGTTCGATCACCTCGGCATTCCGCCGAAACTGCACAAGAACATTTCGATGGCTTACTGCGGGGCGGGGCACATGCTGTATCTGAAACAAAGCTGCCTCGAAACATTGCACAAGAGCATGGGCGAGATGTACCAGAGCGCCCTCGCTTCGCACTAAGGACTAAGCAATGCCCTGGGTGCACCGTAGCTTCTGGATTGGGCCGCTCATTATTGCGGGGATTCTCGCAATTCTCGCGCTGGTCTTTTCGCGTGGGCGTTTGCGCGAGATCTACGCGCGCCGCTTTCCAGAGCCTCGGCGGGAGCGTCTGTTCCTGGCCTCCGTCGGATTCTTCGTATCCGTATTAGTAGTTCGCGGTCTGACCATCGCGATTCACAACGACATCGGCCCGTTCCATAACGTATCGATGCACGGGCGCCACATTCACCACATGGTATGGGGCATTCTGCTGCTGCTGCTGGTCGGTTACTGCTGGCTGATGGAAGTCGGCACGGGGTCGTCCGATTCCTGGCCGTGGGCGGGCCGGTTGACCTCCATGCTGTACGGTGTGGCGGCGGCTCTCACGCTCGACGAATTTGCGCTCTGGCTGAATCTGAGCGACGTCTACTGGCAACGGCAAGGGCGTGAGAGCTACGAAGCCATGGGACTCTTCGGCGGCCTGCTTGCGATCGGGGTCTTCGGGGCTCCGTTGTTCAAAGGAATCGCCCGCGACTTCCTGGGTCTCTTCGGCAGAAGGACCTAGGCATCCGGATTGAAAAATTCATTCTTGCCGTAAACTATCTTCGAGTCTCGCGGCAATCTGCATCAACCGCCTTTCACTAAACGGTGCACCGATCATCTGCAATCCAATCGGCATCCCATTTGAAGCATTGCCGCAGGGCATCGAGAGCGCTGGTTCCCCTAAAAAGTTGATGGCACGAACCAGCCGGGTGGTTGCCATGCGGGCATTTTCCTCTTGCCCGTTGATCGAAACTGTCTTTTCATCCAGGCCCGGTGCGGTGATCGGCGTCGTGGGGCAGACCAGCACATCAACGCTCTTCCAGAGCGCGTCGAATTCCCGCCGGAACAAGGTTCGAATCCGCTGTGCATTGACGTACTCGTGCCCAGCAATCATTTTCCCCTGCTGAAGCAATGCCCAGACATCTTCGCCAAAAAGAGACGAATCGGTCTGATGAATATACAGCGCGGCCACTTCCGCAAGTTGAATCACGCGGGCGGACGCGTTCGCTTCGTGCAGGTCCGGAAGTTGTACGTCGATGAGCGCAGCGCCCAAATTCTCCATCCTCTGAATCGCCGCATTCACGGCAGCCGCGACCTCTTCATCCACACTTTCAAAAAAGAAATTCTTCGGTATGCCCACCCGCACTCCGGCCAGATCCGCCAACGCATCTCCGCTGAACGGTGCACCCGAGTCCGCGATAACATCCATAGTCAGCGCGCAGTCTTCTACACACGAAGCAAGCGGTCCTACGTGATCCAGGCTGAATGCCAGCGGCAGCACGCCGCTCCTGCTCACCAGCCCATAAGTTGGCTTCAGTCCCACAATGCCGCAGTAAGAAGCCGGAACTCGAATGGACCCGCCGGTATCAGTCCCAAGACACATCGGCAGCAAGCCTGCGCCAACCAATGCCGCAGAGCCCCCACTCGATCCGCCGGGAATCCTGGTTGTATCGAGCGGATTCAGCACTGGCCCGTAGTGCGGATTCTTCGAAGTTATCCCAAATGCCAGCTCGTGTAAGTTCGTTTTGCCAAGCGAGATCGCACCCGCTTCGCGCAGCTTCGCAACAACCGCCGCGTCGTAGGTCGGAATGAAATCGCGATAAATAAGCGACCCGGCCGTCGTCCGAACGCCACGTGTATAAAACAGATCCTTATGCGCAATGGGGACGCCGTGGAACGGGCCCCGGTCCATTCCACGCGAGAGTTCGTCATCTCGCTCGGCTGCCTCTTTAAGCGCCGCCTCCGGAGTCATTGTGATGAAGCTGTTGAACTTCTCGCGCGTCTTGATGTCAGAGAGTGTCTGCTGAATCAGCTCAACACACGACAACTTCCGCGACCGAAGCAAACCGCCTAACTCACGTATGGTCATCGTAAAAGGAACACGGTCGCAGGTTCAATCTCAGGTGTCAAGTTGCGCGTAATAGGCTCAAAATCCTCACGCAATGCGCGAACAATGCTCTCATTGTCGGCCGTCCGGTGGTCAATCCGTTCGTCTTGTTCTTCACTCATAGACTTATTGCGGCGTCGGACCGCGTACAACCTGAACGAAATTTGCTGGATCGATCCATTTCGCGAACGCCGTCCGAACCTGATCCGCCGTCAAATCGAAATAGCGCTTGGCCGCATTGAACGGCTCATCTAACGGCAACCCGATTCGCGCTCGCGCAATGATTCCGGCCGCAACATCGTCTTCACTCGATTCGGCCAGGGGAATTTGCCTCAATAACAGCGCTTTGGCCTGCTGCAACTCAGTCGGCGTGACGTCCTCCTTCTGCATCGCTGTGAGCTCCTGTTGGATTAAGGCGCGCGCCTTAGAAACGTTTTTCGGATCGCATCCATATTCAACTGAGTACTCCGCTCTCGTCTGCCCTGCTACAAGCGAATCTTCAATCGAATAGACGTATCCGGCCCGCTCACGGACATCGCGGTACAGACGAGTCGCATAAAAGCCGCCGCCGAGCACATGGTTGCCAAGCTGAAGCGCATAATAGTCCGGCTCGAAGCGGTTCATCTCCATCTCTTCCGCGAGCGTAACCGTGTCCTGGATTTGACTTTGATCGGGCACATTCACAGCGCTCGGTTTGTTGCCGGGAACGGGCGGCAAGACAACATTCGGTTTTTCGCCCGATGCCTTCCATTCGCCGAAGTACTTTTCGATCACCGGCCGCGCTTCGTCAGGCGTGATGTCGCCGATGACGACGATCGTCGCAAGGTCAGGCCGAAAAGTCTTCTTGTAATACGCGGTCAAATCATCGTAAGTGACTCCCGAGACCGTTTTCGGAGTTGTCTCGCGCAACAGAGGATCGCCCTTTGGCAGTAACCCTAATTCGAGCGCACGGCTGAAGTGATAGCCGGGACTTTGTAACTGTCCCGCAGCTAATTCCGCCGTCTGTTGCTGAACCACTTTAAACGCCTCCTGGGGCAGCGCCGGATGCAGTTCGTTATCCGCCAGTAACTGGACGCCGCGATCGAAATACTGCTTCAGCACCTTGAGATTGAAACTCGGCCCGGCGACTTCACTGGCGGCGATATCGTCCAAGGCTTTCTGAAAGGCCAGCCTGTCGAGCGTCTTGGTCCCGTAGGAAAACAGGCCGCCGAGTACGTCCGAAACACCCTCCTTGCCGGGCGGCGTTTCCATATCGTCCTGCGTCTTGATGGACCCGATTAGAGTGATGGTGGGGCTCGTTTTCTGAGTCTGCACGATCAAGCGAACGCCATTCGGCAAAACTATGTCCGAGGCATGGGCGGTAGGTTCGGGGATACGCAGCGATTTGACTGCCGCTTCGGCCCAATCCGGCAAAGCAACGGGCTTCGTAGGCGTGGAAGTAGTCTTCTCGGACCCTCCAAATCCCTTCGATTGGACCGGCTCGCCCGAGGGCTTCGGTTTCAGCGTAGCGATGACCGCATTCTCCGGAACGAGATACTTTCTCGCGACCCTGTTTACGTCATCCAATGTCACTCGTTTGATCGCCTCGACATCTTCATCCGGCGATTGACGCCCCTCGTCCGCCAGCGCTTGTGACCAGAGCGCCGCAAGATTCGTGATCGAATTGCGGCCGAATTCCGCACCCGCAATCTCGCCCTTCTTCGCTGCCTCTACCAGGTCGGCGGGAACACCTTTGGCCGCATAATCGGCGATGATCTTTTGTACTTCGCCGGTGATGGCCGTGGGATCGGCATCTGGAGGAAGGGCCGCATAGGCGAGGGCGGCGGCTGCCTTTGGATAGCCTTCCAGAAACTGGAATCCCGCGCCTAAAGCCTTCCCCGCCGGAACAAGCGCGTAGAGATTCCCGCGCTGACTGGCAAGCACATCTGACAAAATATTCGCTGCTGCGAAATCGGGATTTCCCGTGCCCGGAAAACGATACGCTACCGTCGCCAGCGTGTATTCGAGGTTGCTGTCTAGCGTAAAGGATTCCCGCTTCACCGGCTGCAGATTCACGGCCGGATGAACTGGAATATCATGCCGCGGAATGGCGCCGTAATACTTTTTGATCTTGTCGATGACAGCGACCGGGTCCACGTCGCCCGTGATAATCAGAATCGCGTTATTTGGCGCATACCATTTGTCGTGGAACTCCTTCAGCATGGCGGCGGTGGTCTTATCGAACGATTCCTTCGTCCCGAGCGGGTCAATGTCATAGGGAGTTCCCGCGAAGAGGTCCTGGTTCAGCCGCACCCGCAACTTATATTCAGGGCTTGAAAGGTCGCGCGAAACCTCCTGCTCAATCGCTCCGCGCTCTTCTGCCCACTGCTCCTGCACGTCCTGAACGTTCGACATGCAAGCGGCATCCAGCCGCAGCGCCACATCCAAATCCGGCGCCGGAAGCGTCACAAAGTACTGAGTGATATTCTGCTGCGTGTCGGCATCCATGTAGCCGCCGAGCTGGGCGTAAATAGCCGCGATCTGGTCGGCGCTCAACCCGTTACAGCCGCGGAACGTCATATGTTCCTGCGCGTGCGCCGTTCCTGGAAACCCCGCCGGTGTTTCGTTCCCGCCTACCAGGTAATTTTCTTCGAGCGTCGCGACCGGGGCTAACGGATCGCGAACAATGACCACACGCAGTCCGTTATCGAGCGTAGCCCGCGTCACATCAGTCGTATTCGGAGTAGTCTGTCTGGCGAGAAGGGCGGTACCCGTACTTGATAACAATAATGCGGCGGAAAGAAGCGTTGAAAATCGCATGAGAAAGCTATTCTCAGCTTACGGTAGAGCGCTATCTCAGGGCTGCACTGTCAGTTCGTTCACGACCTTCGTTACGCCGTCCACCTGCGAAACCACTCGCTCCGCCTCACGCTTTTGATCTTCCGAAGACACCGTCCCGCGTAACGTGACGACCGGACCGGCCGCATCCACCTCGACATTCGCCATAGTAGACATCCCGACATCCGCCGCCAGCTTCGCCTTGACCTTTGCGATAACAGCCGCATGGTCCAGTTTCTGGGTCGCCCTTTCTCCGGCATCCCGCGCTACTCGCCCGGCGTGATCGAGTTTCTTATCCGCATCGCTCGTGGTGGCTAGCGAGCCCGACGATTGGCCATTCAGAGCATCTCCGATCTTCCGATCAATCCTATGCGCCTCCCGTTTGGCTTCGTTCCCCAATCTGCGCGCTCCGTCGTCAGCCCTCTTCTGTGCTTCGACGGCTCGTTCGTGCGCGCGTTCCTGATCGGCTTTGTCGCATCCTGCGGAAAACAGCAGTATCACGCCCAACGCCCAACCGGCGGCTCTGATCTTTGTACTCATCTGCTGTTCGACTCCGCGATGAACTCTCAAGTTTCCTGCCTCTTCTAGGACAAATCCGTATTGAATACCCCGAACTAACTCCCACCAAATACGAGAGCAAAGAGAAAAAGATAACACTCAGATGTTTGAACAAACTGCCGATAAGGAGCTAAGGCAGAAATATGGAATTGCAAATGCCCGCTAAAAAGGTCATCTCGATCTGTGAAACACAGCCGCTCACGGTAAAAGGGCTGTTTCACCTGCTCGAGGCCACAGACGACCTGCGATTTGGATCGTCACACCTGTCCCCCACCGAGTGGATGCTCAGCCCCGGCGCGGAGAGAACAGACGTCCTCATTATCGACAAAGGGCTCGGCGCGAAGGTCGTGCTGGACGCTCTCGAGCAGTTGCCGTCGGACCAGGCTTCACCGCGGTCTACGATCCCTGCTGTCGTCGTCTGGGGCATGTCCATCACCGAGGCCGAAGCTCTCAGATTTCTCCAGGCTGGCGCAAAAGGCATCATCCGGAAATCGGCGGACGGCCAAACCGTCCTGTCTTGCTTGCGAACGGTTATCCTCGGCAGAAGCTGGATGCAGGATTCCGTCTTCCGCGAGGCCATCATCCCCGAGAGCCAAATGCGGACGGATCTTACGCCGCGCGAACATCAGGTCATGGAACTCGTTGAACAAGGCTTCAAAAACCGCGAAATCGCCCAGGAACTCGGCATTCGCCCCGGTACAGTGAAAATTCACCTCAAGCACATCTTCGAAAAAACCGGAGTTCACGGCCGCCATGGCCTTGCCCTCAATGGACTGCGGCAAAAGGGTGTAATCTCTCTTCTCGCATCGTAAGACGCTCCTCTTGACAAGAGGAGAATAAAAGGCGAATATAACCATGGGAGCACGCTCTCATGGAAAACCTGGTCAAACTCGTCGGAATCGCTCGACTGGCTGCCGAAGGAACTCTCCTGGCTGGAAAACGCCGCGTTGAGTACCGAACTCTTCCTACCCGCAAGTGGCTGAACCGCTGCGATTCAGACCGCGTCCCTTTCGATTGGTCAATTAATCCCTACCGCGGTTGCGAATACGGCTGCAAATACTGCTATGCCCGTTTCACCCATGAATTCATGGAACTGCGCAACCCCGAAGCTTTCGAAACCGAAATCTACGCCAAAGAATGGAACCCGTCCGGCTTTCGCCGGGAACTTGCGAGTATAAGCCGAGGACAAATCGTCGGTATCGGAACCGCAACCGATCCCTATCAGCCTGCGGAACGCACCTTCGGCCTGACGCGTCAGGTTCTCGATTCCATGCGGCTGATGCGCGGCATTTCGGTCTTCATCACGACAAAATCGAACCTGGTCGCGCGCGATATCGATCTCCTCAAAACTCTTTCAGAGCACAACCGGGTCCACGTCACCGTCACCGTTACGACGATGGACCGGAAATTAGCTCGCCTGACGGAACCTTACGCGCCGCGTCCCGACCTACGGATGGATGCCGTCGCCAAATTGGCGGATGCGGGAGTGCCCGTCGGGGTCATCGCCAACCCGGTGCTACCGCTTATCACCGATTCCGAGCGCAATCTTGAGTCGGTAGCGACGGCCGCCAAACAGGCCGGAGCGTGCCAATTTGGAGCGAACGTCCTCTTCCTGATGCCCTCCGCTCAGCGCGTCTTCTTCCCGTTTTTAGCCGATCATTTTCCTGAACACCTGAAGCGTTACGAACGCAGCTATGCGGCTGGCGCTTACCTCGACGGAGCCTATCCGGAAAGAATTCGCAAACTGGTGGACGGAATTCGAGAGCGCGTTGGGATTCCTTCCCGCGACCTCGACCGTGCGCAACTCTTCGCCCAGAAGCTAGCGCCAGAGCCGCAACTCCAATTGGCTTTGTTTTGAAATTTCTTCACCGTCCTGATATTCTGCCCGCGTGAGCATCAACATTTCGCTTGCGCCAAGCGCCGCCATCGTTACCGGAGCAGCCCGTGGCATCGGACGCGCCATCTCGGAGAAACTGGCCGCTGCCGGAAGCTCCGTGCTGCTGGTTGACATCGATGCCGCCGCGCTTGAGCAAACCAGGCAAGCCTTTGAACAAACTGGATTGAAAGCGGCGACGATCGCAGGTGACCTGACCGACCCCGCTTTTCCGCAACAGGTCATCCAAAAAGCCCTGGACTCCTTCGGCTCTATTGACATCCTGGTCAACAACGCGGGTTACACGTGGGACAACGTCATTCAGAAAACAACCGACGAGCAGTTTCAGGCCATGCTGGACATTCACGTGGTCGCGCCCTTTCGCCTACTGCGGGCCGCGTCTAACTGGATTCGCGAGAACGCCAAACGCGAAATTGAAGCCGGTCGTCCGCGCATGCGCAAAGTCGTGAATATCACTTCGATCTCGGGATTGCATGGTAATCCAGGACAGTCGGGCTATTCCTCTGGAAAATCGGCGATCTTGGGCCTAACCAAAACCGTCGCGAAGGAGTGGGGGAGGTACAACGTGACGGTAAACGCGGTCGGCTTCGGTCTCATCGACACCCGGCTGATCAAGCCAATGGACGATCCCGAAACACACGTCTCCATCGGCGAGAGACACGTTCAGGTGGGGATGCAAGGCCAAACGCGGGAACAGGCGGTAAAAATGATCCCGCTCGGTCGCCTGGGCACGCCGGAGGATGCCGCAAATGCCGTGTTCTTTTTCTGCTCGCCGCTATCGGACTACGTGACCGGTGAAGTTCTGGTTGCGAGCGGTGGACTTCACTTCTGAACGGTAACCGGCGCCTCTTTGCGCCCTTTGAGAATCTGCAGAGCGGCCGGTATCAGTGACACAAAAATGATCGCCAGCACGACCTTCTCAAAGTTATGCCGGATCGCCGCCACATTCCCGAGAAGGTAGCCCAGAGTAATCATCGAAGCAACCCAGCCCGCCGCCCCAACGATGTTGAAGGTCAGAAAACGCGTGTAGCGCATTTTCCCGACACCGGCGATAAACGCCGCAAACGTCCGTATGATCGGCACAAACTTGGCGTAGATGATGGTTTTTCCGCCGTGCCGCTCATAGAATTCGTGCGTCCGATCCAGATATTCTCGCCGGAACAGCTTTGAATTCGTTTTGCTGAATAATTTGTAACCGAGCGTGGAGCCTAACAGAAATCCGATGCCGTCGCCCAAAATGGAAGCAAAAGCCAGCATCAGAATCATGCTGCCGATTCCCAGCTTGCCCGCGCCAGCCACCACGCCCACCGTGAACAGCAAGGAATCTCCCGGGAGAAAAAAGCCCACCAGCAGCCCGCTCTCCGCAAAAATCACGCTGAATAGCACCGCATAACCGACCCATCCGGTCATGACTGTTGAGAGCAGTAGAATCAGCTTATCCGGGTCCGTAAGACTCCGGAGTAGTTCGATCAAATGAGGCAAGAAATCAGATTCCTTTAAGACTGGTACGAACCAACGATGCGCTGGATCGTGTCCTGGTTCATCTTGATCTTCCCTTTACGCCGTAACTCTGAGACCACGCTGCTGCGGAACAGGGGCGCATCGATCTGCTGCTTTTGCGCCTGAAGCGTCTGCACCACGCCGTCTTTATTCTTCGCGAATTGGCTCATATCGGCAGGAATCTTCTCGCTCACTTTACACACAAACTGTCCGCTTTGCGCAGCGACCGGACCCACCACATCGCCCACATTCGCCTTAAAGGCGTTTTGCAACAGCGATCCGGCTCCGATCCCTTCCGCCGCGCCTTCAATTGTGAACGGCGCCGCGGTCTTTACCGTCAAGCCATAGCTTTTCGCAATGGCCTCGAGGCTCTCGCCCTTCTTCGCCCGGTCGGCCGCGGTCTTTGGCAGCGTCTTCGGCCAACCGCAGCGATTCAGCAGCCGTATATTTCTGAAGAACGTCGGCCTGCACGTCCGCATATTCCGCACTATGCGCCGGTTGAATATTGGTCACGACCGCAAACGCCGCCTTACCCTGTGCGTCCAGGTTCGTCACGTCCGTCACTGCGCCTTTGGACGCTGTGAAAATTGCGTTCGTCAACTCGGGTTGGCTGTTCAACTCGGGAAGCGTTCCGTTGCTGGTAAAACCGTCGATTTTGAAGACCCTCAGGTTGTATTTCTTCGCGATTGCGTCGGCTTGGCCGGGCGTCTTCACAATCTCCGCTCGTGCGCTATCGACAGCTTTTCTCAGATTGTCCGACGCCGCTTGCTTCTGCAGGTCGGCCAGGATTTGCGGCTTCACCTCTTCAAAGCTTTGGGTGTGTCCGGCCTGCTTCTCTTCCACCTGAATGATGTGATAGCCGTACTCAGTTTCAACAAGCCCGCTCAGTTGGCCCGGCTGAAGAGAAAAGGCGGTCTTCTCAAAATTCGGAACAGTCTGCCCGCGAACAATCCACCCCAGTTCTCCACCCTTCGCCGCCGAACCCGGATCGTCGGAGTTCTTCTTCGCCAGTTCCGCGAAATCTCCGCCATGCTGTAACTGCTTCAGAATGTCTTCCGCTTTGGCCTTCAGCGCCGGCGCCTGATCCTTCGGCTTACCCTCCGTCTTGATCAGGATGTGCCGCGCCCGCACTCGCTCCGGAATGCGGTAACTGTCTTGATTGTCTTTATATTCCTGTTGAAGCTGCTGATCGGTTATGTTCGCCGTCTGAAGAAAATCCGCCGTCGTCCCAACCACCAGGTACAAATCTCGTTTCTCAGGAGTGCGGAACAAGCTCCGATTCTTGTCGAAATAAGCTTTCACCGCTGCCGGGTCCTTACTCACTTTGGAGGCGAAGTCCTTATCCGTGAACGCGACATACTGCAGACCGACCTTCAGATTTCTGCGCTGATACTCCGCCCGTGCATCCTGGTCCGAGATCACCAGCGCCTGCGACTCAAGCGCCTCCAGCCGCATCCCGAGCATTGCCTCTCGCCGCCCCTTCTCAAAATCGGGAACCGTCATGCCCTGCTGTTGCAACACGGATTGATAGGTGTTCATGTCGAACTTCCCGCCCAACTCCGATGCGAATTCACTCTGGATCGAGCTTCCAAGCTCCTCGTCCGAGACCCGCAAACCAATCTGCCGCGCCTTATAGGCCATCGCCTTCGCTTCGATCAGTTGGTTCACAATGGAAGGAACATACATCGCGAGCAGCCCTTTCGGCAGATTTGTCTGGCTTTGCGTAACGCGCCCAATCGCCCGCTGCACATCCTGCGCGGTAATCTCATCACCGCCGACGGTTGCAACCGTGTTCTGGCCCGTTGCGCCGCCCCCCCCACCCGGCCCACCCGGGATCAAATAAATCAACATCGAAAGAGCGACAACGCCTAGCAGTACCCCCAAGAGAATACGCACACTTTTCTCTCGGCTGCGAAACAGATCAAACATAAACTGAGACGGAAACTCCTGCTGAGAATACTTCTATCAAGGCAATTGGCGTGCACACAACACGGCCAATATACCTTCCGTCAGTATAGCGAGTTTCGGGGTAATGTGCTGAGGACGTCCTAGTCCCATAACGTCTACACGTCAGACTTTTCTGAGTTGCCACTTTGGCCCTAAAAGAGTCTACTCAAGAGGAAACCATTCGCGCTAACTAGCAAATCTAAACTAGGAGGAATCTCTCCGCAAGACCGATTCAACCACGCTCGTTAGCGCGGGTGGCCTTTCCGCATGCCGTGCGCCGTTTCCTCAAACTTTCGGTGGACCTAAGAATCAACCCATAGGCGCGTGACGCAACCTGAATCCGCTGTTAAATTTAACTTAACCCTTGGAACTCTGTAGCGAAACCTAAACCCCTCGTAGCAAACGTGTTAGAAAAGCAATCTCTGGAACCCCTTTTCACGTTCGCTACGAGGGGACGCTTTCCATCTGTCTCACTCCGCCCAAGTGGCATTCTTCGTGCACGCTGCGCACCGCCTTCTCCAGACCGCTAAGATGAACCACAACCGCGATCGTCAATTCGCTCGACCCTTGCGCAATCGCAATGATGTTGATGTCTTCCCGCGAAATAGCCGTAAAGACCCGCCCCGCTAATCCGGGCGTTCCGCGCATCCCTTCACCCACAACCGCCAGCAATCCGACATTCTCATCAACCGCGATCGGCTTCAAATACCCATGCGCGAGCTCAATCGAAAGATTCGCCTCAAGCGCCTCCAATGCCGCTGGAATGTCGCTCTTCCGGATCAGAAAGCAGAAGCTCTGGCGATAGCTGGAACTGCTAAAAACCAGAATCTCCACATTCGCCAGCGCTAACGCGTCGAGTGTGCGCGCCATCAAGCGAGTGCCGCTCAGAGCCGCATTCGAGGGCTCCATCGAGATCAGCGCTACGTTCGACATCGACGTGACGGCCCGAACGCCTTTAGGCTCATCGAAGTGCGACACGATTTTCGTGCCTGGCTTGTGCGGGGCGAAACTATTCTTGCTCCAGACGGGAATCTGCTTTTCCACAAGCGGCGCAAGCGTGCGCGGATGAAGCACCTTCGCCCCGTTATAGGCAAGCTCCGCCGCTTCCGCATAAGTCACTTCATGAAGGATCGCGACATCCTTTACCAGCCGCGGATCGGCACTCATGATGCCATCCACATCCGTCCAAATCCAAAGCTCCGCAGCATCCAGCGCGGACGCCAGTATCGACGCAGAAAAATCCGACCCGCCGCGTCCCAGCGTTGTCGGTCTTCCGTCTGCCGTCGCCCCGTTGTAGCCCGTGACCACGGGCACAAGCCCTCGTTCGAGCAATGGTTCCAGCCGCTCCGCGCATTTCCCTCGCGTCAATTCCATTTGCGGCGACGCGTTGCCGAAAACCGCATCTGTCACAATCACATCGGCCGCGTTCACCGCCCACCCGCCAATCCCGATTGATTCCAGGTAAGAGGCCAGCAGAGTAGACGAAAGCCGCTCACCAATGGCCACCGCCTCGTCCACGGATCTCGGTGGCCGCTCACCCAACATCCCGATACCGCCCGTGATGCGCTCAAACTCCGCGATTAAGGAGCGTACAGCCTCGGACGCAGTCAGCCGGGATTCAGCAGCGGCAGGCGCACTCAAGAGTTCGTCGCAGGTCTTCAGATGCCGGTTGAGCAAGTTTTCGATATTCGCGGCTACGACCGAACGGTCGCCCAACTCTGCCCGATGCATCGTATCGAGCAGCAGGTCCGTGATCTTCGACATCGCCGACACGACAACCGCGACCGGGCGCTTCTGCCGCTGTTCACCGATAATCTCCGCAGCCACACGAATCCGGTCCGCGCTTCCCATGCTCGTCCCGCCGAACTTCATTATTAAGAGGTTGTTCAACGGTGCGCCTCTTTCCCATTCGAGATGCGCGCACGAACCAAACGCAGAATCACTTCCTCAACCTCGTCTATCGAAAGACCCGTCGTATCCACCAACTCCGCATCCGGGGCCTGCACCAAAGGCGCCTCTGCCCGTTTCCGGTCACGCTCATCTCGTTTATGCAGTTCGCCGGCGACGGTCTGAACTTCCGCTGCACGGCCTTTCTGCTGCAATTCCAACGCTCGGCGTTGCGCCCGAACCTCCGGATTCGCATCCAGAAAAATCTTCACCTGCGCCTTCGGGAACACAACAGAACCTATGTCGCGCCCCTCCATCACGACGCTATTCTCCTGCGCCATGCCGCGCTGAATACGCAGCAGCGCCCGCCGCACGCCCGGCACAGCCGACACCTTCGAAGCCGCCGACGATACCTGCTCATCGCGGATCGCTTCCGTAACATCCTCGCCATTCAAGGAAATATGGCCAGTAACAGGATCAAGATCGATTTGCGCCTCTTTCGCCAGTTGCTCCAACCGATGCATGTCGGTTAGCTGCACACTCAGGCGAAGCGCCCAAAGCGTTATGGCACGATACATCGCCCCGCTGTTTATATAAAGGAACCCAAGCTTCGCGGCAACGCGCTTGGCAAGCGTACTCTTGCCCGCCGCTCCGGGCCCATCGATGGCAACTATAATTCTCTTCTCAGACATGAGCGATCAAAACACGGAGAAACCGCGACAGTACCTTCCCTCACTGCAGATTTAGGCGATTACTCCCGAGTATGACATCCGAGTTCTTAATAGAGATCGAACTTCACGCCCTGCGCCAGCGGAAGATCGCTGCCGTAATTGATCGTGTTTGTAGCGCGCCGCATATAAGCTTTCCAAACATCCGATCCTGACTCCCGGCCGCCGCCCGTCTCTTTTTCGCCGCCAAACGCGCCGCCGATTTCTGCGCCCGACGGTCCTATGTTCACGTTTGCAATGCCGCAATCAGAACCCGCGGCGGACAGGAAAAACTCCGCCTCCCGCAGGTCAGTGGTGAAAATAGAGGACGCCAATCCCTGTGGGACGTCGTTGTGAACCGCGATTGCTTCCTCGAATTGCCGGTACTTCATGACATAGAGAATCGGGGCGAATGTCTCGCGTTTAACGACTTCATTTTGAGCGGGCAGTTCAACCAGCGCGGGCTTCACATAAAAGCCACCCGCGCCAACTACAACGCGTTCGCCGCCCCATACCGTGCCACCCGCCTCGGCCAGCGCCTTTCGCATGCCTTCGAAAGCCTGTTCATCAATAAGCGGACCCACTAGAGTCGTGTTCTCGCGCGGGTCGCCGACTTGTACAGATGCATACACCTGCTTCAATCTCGTCACCAGCCGGTCGTAAACGCTCTCGTGAACGATCAATCGCCGCAGCGTCGTGCAGCGCTGCCCAGCCGTTCCCATGGCCGCAAACGCGACACCTCGCACCACCAGTTCCAAGTCTGCGGAAGGACACACAATCGCCGCATTGTTCCCGCCAAGTTCCAGAATCGATCGCGCGAAGCGGGCTGCCAGTTTTGGCGCAACCTGCCGCCCCATGGCGGTTGACCCGGTAGCCGAAACCAGCGCCACACGCGCGTCGTCAACCAACGTTTCTCCCAGTTCGCGCCCACCCACGAGAACAGCCGAGAGCCCAGCTGGAGCATCCCCGAATCGCGCACACGCTCGCCCAAAGAGAGACTGAGTGGCCAAAGCCGTCAGCGGGGTCTTTTCGGAAGGCTTCCAAACGCAGCTATTCCCGCATACGAGTGCCAAAGCCGCATTCCACGACCACACCGCCACAGGGAAGTTAAACGCTGAAATGATGCCCGTGACACCCAGCGGATGCCAAGTCTCCATCATGCGATGGTGAGGGCGTTCCGTCGCGATCGTGAGCCCACAGAGTTGGCGCGACAACCCGGCGGCGTAGGTGCAAATATCGATCATCTCCTGCACTTCACCCAAGCCCTCGGAAACGATCTTGCCCGCTTCAATCGTGACCAACTTGCCCGAGTAGCGTCTTGGCGGAACGCAACTCCTCACCCAGCAGCCGCACGAGTTCACCCCGGCGAGGAGCGGGAACCGTCCGCCACGCCAAAAACGCCTCATGCGCCTGAGTGATCGACTGCCGCGCCTCCTCGCCGCTCGTCACAGGCACACGGCCAATCACGCGACCGTCAATCGGAGTGCGCGTCTCAAGTCCGCCACCCTCGAACTGTTCGCGCCTTACGCCAAGGTCTGCAAGAATCCGGGCTGTCTCCTCGTCAATGTTCATCAATCGTCACCCGCCAATTCGCGTCTCTTCCAGGATGGCATCTGAGTTGCCAGCGAAAACTGCGTATGCCTGCAACCGTCTGGAAGGGTTATCTGAGTTTTGGATTAGTGTCTTTCCCCATTCGTCTGTTTTCCGCGGCGCGTTCGGAAACCGTTCACTTTCACCTTCTCCATAAAAAGGACCTTTCCCGGGTGCGCGAGGTGATGTTCTGCGCCGCCGAAGACAAGCCCCTGGAGCGCTCCGAAATCGTCAAAGGATATGAATACGAGAAGAATCGGTACGTAGTCGTCGAACCCGAAGAACTGGAAAAAATAGCACCCTCCACCGCGACCGTCATGGAAATTCTTCAGTTCGTGCGTATGGAGGAGATCGACCCCATCTTCCTTGAGACGTCCTACTACGTTGCCCCGGAGGAGGCGGTCAGCCGTCCCTACTCGTTACTGCTTGAGGGCATGAAGCAGACGAAGTATGACGCGATTGCGAAAGTGTCTATGCACGGGCGTGAGCACATCGTAGTGCTTCGTCCGGCGGAGAAGGGCATTGTCCTGCACACGATGTACTTCGTTGACGAACTGCACAAGAGCAACGAAGTGAATGTCGCAAAACCCGCTAAATTCGACAGCAAAGAGCTGGAAATGGCGAAGAAGCTGATCGAAACCCTGGCCAGTCCGTTTAAACCCGAGGCGTACTCAGACGAGTACAAGAAGAACGTTGAGCAGTTGATTGAAAAGAAGAGGAAAGGTCAGAAAGTGACTCCGATCCGGCAGCCGAAGACTGCACCGGTTATCGATTTGATGCAAGCTCTCCAGAAGAGTCTGGCGCAGACTAGCGGGAAATCCAGCAGCGGCAAACCCGCAAAAAAGAAAACACCTGGAAAGAAAACGGCCGCAGTCGCGTAGTTCCAGCCTAAAGCTTCTGCCAACTCCTGACGATTAGAAATCAGGAGCCCAAATTGCCAAATCTTGTCAGGCGTTTACCAGACGCGACGCCGCCCGCTACGCCGGAGGCCGCCGCTTCCCCGCAAGAACGGAAGCTTCGACGAATCCTCTTGCTAATCCTCTCCATCAACATCGCGGTTGCGTCAGGCGCATTGGCCTTTTGCGTGCTTCTGCGCGCCGGGTGATTCCCACGTGATTCGAATTAGTTGAGTGTGAGAGCCGCGTTTAGCCGGAAAATAAATTGAGTTCCGGCTGGGAGTACAACGGTTCTGCTCGTCGCCATGAACCCGTTGGTTGCATCGCCGTCTTTCAGGGACGAACTGAGGCCAGATCCTTCCCCTGCGCCTCTGACCGCTCCTACCACTGCACCTACTACTGCGCCGGTGGCCATCTTAGCGGTATTCGCAACATTTAGATGAGATCCCCGTTCCTCGACAATGCTCGTGTTGACAGGCACGAGGCGGTCTTCCGCTCCTGTTATGTGCGTCAGGGTCAACGTCAAGTTGGATCTGCCGCCGATCAAGGGTGCCCTGCGTGCATTTACGACGCGCCCGAGGACGGCAGCGCCCATCCCGGCCACTATGGATCCATTTACCACCAGCGGTGAAGCAAGCGTCGCCCGAAAAGTGTCTCCCGTACGGTTACGCCCGCTTGAAAGGGTCTCCGCCAACCGGATCGTTAGAATTGTACCCTCGGGAATCGTGAGCGGCGTCGGCTTCTGTTCCGGTTCGGGCGTCCGCTGGGCCTCGCGTTCGGGCGCGTACCGCGGTTCCTGGATGGATGCATATTGTGGCCGCTGCGAGAGTTGCGGCCCGGTCTCGGCCGGGGTACCAGGATAGCTCGCGTGCAGTCCTTCATTCTTTGCCGAGTTATCAAAAGGAGCAGGGACGGCGGTTTCGTTTGTTCCGGGCTTGGACTCTAATTGCGAACTCGCCGCATCGCGTGAGCTAGAGCTAGATCCTTGGGTTACCGCCAGCTCGCTGTCCTTCCGATTTTGGACTGATTCCGGCGTCAACGTGGATACTGGAGTTCGGTTCGGAGGGCCTGCGACTTCCGATGAAACCGCACCCCTCGAACTGTCAGATACTCCCTCATTGAACGATGGTCGTGCAGGCGCCGATTTCGTCTCTTCCGGCAGCGACGCCCGCTCTTCCGGGTGTGCTTTGCGGACCGTATGGACCGGTTCCCTGGCCGTCTGCACTCGCGCGTAAAGCAGAGCACCTGCAATTGTAAGTACCAGGCCCGCAATGAACACCGCTAATACTTGGAATATCTTCGCCGCATTTCTTTGAAGCACGCCAGTCGCACGACTCGGATGCATAACACTCAGATGGAATTACCCGGCGCAGCGTTTCAGGCCACTATTCCTGTGAGCGGTCGTGTCCGGCGCACTGGCGTTTGCGTGCTCCTGCGGGCCGGGTAAAAAAAGGGCTGCGCCACGATGGGCACAGCCCCTGGTTAGAAAGTTCGGACGTTAGAGCCCCAAATGATTAGGAGCTTCTCGATTCTGCCTGAATTGAACCGCGCATTCCATACCCCTTTGGGATGTAGTACGCCTAAGACCAACAGCCGCAGCGGCACCTTGAAATCGCGGAAAGTGATATAACATCTCCAATAATGTTCAGCCGTGCCATCGCTGTAATGCTGTGCCTGGTACTTTCCTGTACGCTTGCGACCCACGACGCCGTTGCCCAAACCCCGCGCGATTCAGCTGCAACAACGTCTGGGGGAGAAAATAAAGACCCAAATAAACTCGACAGCCCTGGGTACCTACCTCGCGGTCCGGTTTAACGACGGCCGCAACACGCGGGGTTATCTGACGCAAGTCGGACCAGACGAATTTACTTTGAGGGTTGGCGACCGGACCAATGGAGTCGAGACTCGCACCAGATTCGATGAGGTGCGGTCTGTGAAAACGGTGAAGCGGACTCACACGCCTGCCGCAGCTTGGATCGTGACAGGAGTGCTTGTCGGTGTGGTAATTGCGGTCCTCGTCGCATATCTGACGTTTCTACACAATGAAGGACACTGAGCGATTCTAGTGCCCCGGTCTCACGATAGACAAGCCTGATCGCGAAGAGTTGAAAAACGGAACAGAGTTGCCGTTTAGTCCAATGTGGACACCGGTCGCATGTGGGACGCCTAAGCCAAGCACGCTGGGCCTGCGGTATTGAATCGCGGCAGAGAGTCTCTTCAAGGCGCAGGCAGTCCAGTCGATCCTGAGTTGCTTCGTGGAATCCTTGTTTTCTGGTGAGCGCGGTAGGAATCGAACCTACAACCTAGTGATTAAGAGTCACTTGCTCTGCCAATTGAGCTACGCGCCCGGTTCGGGTGGTCCGACGAAAAGAAACCGGCGGAAAAGAGACAAACACCGCCTCAACAACTATAACATCCACTCTCTGCCGCACTCAATTCATCTAGTACGATGATGAAGTGCGCTACGTCCTCTCCGGAGCTGCCGGATTCATTGGGTCTCACCTCTGCGAAAGGCTCCTTGATGAGGGCCATGACGTAGTCGTGCTGGACAATTTAATCACAGGGCATCGCGAAAATATTGCCCATCTTCAAGGCCGCGCCGGTTTCGATTTCGTCGAACACGACGTTTGCCAGCCTCTGCAAATCTCTGGCAAAGTTGACCGCGTTTTTCACCTTGCATCGCTTGCCAGTCCTGTCGAGTATCTCGAGCATCCCCTCGAAACACTGGAGTCCGGTTCCACCGGTACCCGCAACATGCTCGAACTAGCCCGCGCGCACGGAGCACGTTTTCTCGTAACCTCCACGTCCGAGTGCTACGGCGATCCGCTCGAACATCCGCAGCGCGAAACCTACTGGGGCAACGTGAATCCGGTCGGACTCCGTTCCTGCTATGACGAGAGCAAACGCTATGCCGAGGCCGTCACCATGGCTTACCACCGGGTGCATGGCGTACGCACAAACATCGCGCGCATCTTCAATACCTACGGACCCCGCATGGCATTGAACGATGGCCGTGTCGTGCCAGCTTTTATCGACCAGGCGCTCCGGGGCGTGGACCTGACCGTTTTCGGCGACGGCTCTCAAACGCGCAGTTTCTGCTATGTCTCGGACATGGTCGATGGCTTGCTCCGGCTCAGCGAATCGGATGAACGCTATCCTGTGAACCTCGGAAATCCGGTCGAAATGACGATCCTCGATTTCGCCGACCGTATTCGTGCGCGGTTCGGCCCCTCTTTGAAAATCCAATTTCGTCCCCTACCGTCTGACGATCCGAAATTGCGCCGTCCCGATATCACCAAAGCCAAACAAGTCCTCGGCTGGGAGCCCAAGGTTTCGCTCGATGAAGGGCTCACCGCCACCATCGACTACTTCAAGAACAAAGTACAATCTTTGTCACTTACGAGTTAAAAAGCTTTCGAGATCGCGCTCATTCACGGCTGGCTCGCCAGGCGCAACGTTATTCAGCCGGCCCTCTTTCATCCAATTCTCAAGCTCGCGCACGAATTCATAAAGCTGATCGAACGAATCCACCGTAAACAGCAGCGGCTGATAGTGATTGATCTCAAAACCCTGGTTGATCACCCATTCCAATTGCAGCGGAAAACGCTGTACGTCCGGAGACTCCACCGCGTGTTCGATCTCTCCGAAACTGCTCAGCAATCCGCTGCCATACACGCGCAGTCCGCCTTCCGACCGCATCAGCCCGAATTCGACGGTGAACCAGAAGAAGCGCGCCATCGCACGAATGATGCTTGTCATCGCGGCTGGAGCGTTCGTGTGGATCACGAATGCCGTCCACCAGATCCGCCGCCGTGTGCGCACACTCGCCGAAACGCACCAGAGTCTCTGCGAAAGCCCGATCCGTGTGCATCGGCACATGCCCTGCGATGTCATGGAAGATGTCCGGCTCGGGAAGGTAATCCAGATGATCGCCGTCCCGAATCGTGATCGTGGTGGGAAATTCGCGATTTCGCAGGCAATCGAAAAAAAGAAACGCCGGCACATACCCGCTGACGGGCTTAGCTTGGAAGCCGGTCAATGGACACAAAAACCGGTTGACGTCTTCGAGTCTAGGAACCGCGTTCGCGTCGAGCGACAGCGACGCAATGCCTCGCCGGAAAGCTGCATTCGCGAATCGATCCCAGCGCGGCAGCATCCGCGCGTAGAGCCGCCGCCAGGAATCGTGATTGCGTTCCGAATACTGTTCGTATGGCTGGTGAATGAAAAGTTCACCCGCGCTTGAGCCTCTGCGATGAAGGCGGCCCTCGTTGTAGTGAGGTCCGGCATACTCTATGTCGTTTTTTCAGTCATCCCTACCATTGTCCCGCTTGCAGCGTCAGACCTAATTGCTAAACCATAACCATCCCGGTGAAGACCCGGCTGTATATTGGCGGAAGGTATACCCGTGTTTGTATTTCATTTGCTCAAGCCGCCTGGCTGGAGTCCCAAGTTAACGGCGTTCCTTTTGTTAGCTGCTTGCCTCGCATCACAGCCAAGGATCGCGCTAGCGCAAATGAACATGTCCGGCCCGGTTATGGAAACTGCGGATGAGATGCCGCCCAGCGGTCTGCCAGTACCACAAAAAATGACCGGCATAGGAAACGCGCACATGCGGATCACCGCCACGCCCGAAGCCCAGATGTGGTTCGACCAGGGACTCAACCTGCTTCACGATTTCTGGGATTACGAGTCGGCTCGCGCATTTGAACAGAGCGTTCGCGTGGATCCAAAATGCGCCATGTGCTACTGGGGGCTGTACAAGGCTGAGTCCTTTTACCACAGCACCGCCAAAGGCTATGCCGGTCAGGCACTCGCCAGCGCGAGCAGTCTCAAAGGCCACGCAAGCAAGCGAGAACGCCTGTACATCGAGGCGAGCGTGGCCTACGAAGATGCCTTGAAAGGCCCGAGTGCGCGTTCAATGTTTGCGCGCGAACTGGAACTCTTGCGGAAGCTGGTAAAGAAATATCCGCGAGATACTCAGGCGCGAATCTTCCTCGCGGAGAATGTCGATCACAAGGAATGCCTGACGATCTTACAGTCCGTTCTCAAAGACAGACCTGACGATTCGGCCGCGAACCACTATTACATTCACGCTCTGGAGTCGAGCGATCACCCCGAGCAAGCCCTCCATAGCGCGGACATACTGGCAAGCCTGGCGCCGGCATCGGGACACATCGTCCATATGCCCGGCCACATTTATTTCCGCATCGGCGATTACGCGCGGGCGGAACAAGCCTTTAGCGCGTCGATGCAGGTTGACGAGCGATACATGCGGGAGCAGCACGTTCAGCCCGATAACGATTGGAACTACGTGCACAACCTGATGTATGCGATTGCAAACCTCCTGGAGGAGGGCAAACTGAAGCGGGCGACCGAGCTCTCGATGAAGTTGACCGGGGCGCGCGGTGAACTGGAATCGACACTTTACATCTATTCAACGCGAGACTCCATTTCGCGGCTCGATCCTCGCTTGCCGGTGGCGTTGCGAATGGCGAATTGGGCGGAAGTCATTGACTTGCTGAAGACGAGCGCAGCGCCCGCGCGGCGGCCCAATCTTGACTTCCTTGCCCGGCAACTTGCCGGATTTGCCGCGGGGATGCAGGCCGTCGAAAATCACGATCTCCAGAAAGCGGAAGAATCGTCGGCGCGATTCGATGCGGAGCTATGGCGGATCTCTCAACAATCGAAGGAATCGCCGGCAATGCCATCAATGGCGGCAAACAACGCTCCACCGCGGGAGCCGCCGAAGCTTCAAGTGATGCCGGATGCGCTGCTGCAACCTCTACTAAGGAGCCTATCGATCATGTCACTGGAATTGCGGGCCTGTATCCTCACAGCTCAACGAAAGACTAACGAAGCGAAAACGCTGTTCACGGACGCTGCGCGGGAGGAGAAAGCTCTGGGTTATCACGAGCCCCCCAATTACATTCGGCCGGTTGGCGAAACGGAAGGCGCAGCTATGATGGCTGCCGGTGACTGGGCGGGTGCCAGAACCGCTTACGAACAAGCGCTGCTAGAGCGGCCGCGATCCGGCCTCGTGCTCTACGGCATTGCCATGAGTAGCGAAAAATCTGGCAATCCTCAGCGTGCCGTCAAAGAATACACAGACTTCCTGACCGCGTGGAAGGGCGCGGATCGTTCGCTCACTGAACTAACGCACGCTCAGACGTATCTCGCTGAACATCATCTCGAATAGCTCTGCCCCGGCGCCTGCCGCGGAATCATCGCAATCGCCAACGCCCCTATCATCGCGATTCCAAACACAACGGCCATCGGAGCCAGATAATTACCAAAGTGCTCACGCAGCGCCGAAACCATATAGGGACACCACGTCTGCCCAATTGTATTGACCGGCAGGATCACCGCCATCGCGCGTGCCAGCGTGTTCACGCCGAACTGCTCCGCCGCCATCAATGGGATGAGAAAATAATCCGCCCCCATCGAAAATCCGAACATTACGCCAAAGGTATAAAGCGACCAGGGCCGCCCAGGCCCAACCGCAAGCAGCAGCAGGATGGTCAATGCGACCACGAAATAAGTCGCAGTCATCACGGCCTTCTTCGAAAACAAATCCGCAAGGTAGCCGATGCTTAACCGCCCCACGATGCTCGACCACAAAATCAGCACGGAAGCCGTTGTCCAGGCCGTATTCAGCGCGTACTGATCTTTGAATCCCTGGTCGCGAAACACAAACTTCATATGCATGTTGATAGAGCCGATAGCGCCGATTGAACAGATGCTCCCCGCCAGCAGCAGCCAAAACGAGCCGCTGCGGAGTAAGTAGAGATAAGTGTGTGGACTGCGCCCCGCCTCGTCTGAATTCTCCGCCGCGCCATCGGGAAACTGCCCAATATCGCCCGGCTTGTCTCGCAGCAGAAAAATCGCCAGCGGCCACGTCAGGAACATCAGAGCTCCTAAAACCAGCAGCGCCGTCTGAAACCCGTACCGGTTCGTGACCCCTCGGACCAGAAAAGAACCCAGCCCGCCGAATAGACCCACGCCGACATACACAAATCCCATCGCGCGGCCGCGCAATCTCAAGAACCAATGAGATACCAGAATTTGGTGCGGAATAGGTCCCGAGAAAATATAACCCGCCGTGTACACGAAATAGATAACGAAGTACACCAGCAGCGAACCCCGCATAAACGCAAATCCAAACAGCGCCAAAGCCGTCAGCCCCGTTCCAACCACGATCAGCTTCCGCTGGCTGAAGCGTGGAATCAACAGCGGCCCAATCCATATCGTGAGTAGAGCCGCCAACGGGAAGCCGAGCGTGATCTGGCTTAAGTCCCAGTGGAACGATTTTTGGAAGTAGTCGTAGAAAAACGGAAGATTGTAGTACGGAACACCTACGGCGATCCCAAGTGTTATGAAGGCCGTGACCACAACAGTCCAGCCGTAAAAACTTTGCTTCGGAGGGCGAGATGAGTCCTGGTACTCTGTCACTAACTCGTTATATCACTTACACTTAAAATGTCTTTATACGTAAACTCCCGAGTCTTGGTGAAACCAGATAGTCACAGTCTGAAATTTGCCGCATCTAATCAGACGTAAGGACTCTCCAAAGGCACGTAGCCAGGGCGAGGTAAACGATAAAGAAAGAGGAGGCATCATGAAATACTTACCAGGACACGGCCATTTGAAGACCCATCTGAAAACATGGGTCGCAGTTTCGGCCCAGACACTTTTGACAGCGTCCGTCATGCTGGCGGTCACTCCAACCAATTCCAAGACGTTCAATTCGGGCGAGAAGGCGGAGGTCAAGGGGGTCATCCTCTCTCACGACGGCGACACCATCAAGGTTCGCGGCGACGATGACACTATCGATACCATCGACCTCACCAACACGACCAAGATCCAATTGAAGCATGGGATTTTCGGCTCTAAGAGCACAATGGAAACGTCCGCCCTCGTGCCCGGTCTTCACATTGAGGCCAAAGGCAAAGGGAGCGACAAAGGCGACCTGGTCGCGGAGAGAGTAATCTTCGATCCGAACTCCATGCGCGCTTCGAGACAGATCGACGCGCGTGTCTCGCCCCTTGAAGCGAGAACCGGTAGCGTGGAAAACCGGGAGGGCCAGTTAGAAGGGCGCGCCGGTACGCTTGAGACTAGAGCGGGCCAGATCGAGGGCCGCCAGGGCGAACTGGAAAGCACTGAGAAGCAAACTCAAGCCCAAGTGGGACAGGTCAAGACGGTAGCCGAGCAGGCCAATCAAGGCGTAAATACCGTAAACAGCCGCGTATCGAATCTTGACAACTACGACCCGAAGGACACTGCCACCGTTTACTTCAAAATCAACAGCGCAACCCTGACTCCCCAAGCCAAAAAGGATTTGGACGATCTAGCCCAGAAAGCCAAAACGGAAAAGGGCTATACGATCGAGGTTGCCGGGTTTGCGGATACTACCGGAAACGCCGCCATCAATCAGGCCCTCAGCACGCGCCGCGCTAATGCCGTGATCCAGTATCTGGAAGAGAACGGCGACATCCCAATCCACCGCATTTTGGCTCCAGCCGGTCTTGGCACCTCGCATGAAGCCGCCGACAATCACACCAGCGCCGGTCGCAAACTAAATCGCCGCGTAGAAGTGAAAATCCTGGTCAACCAAGGACTAGTCGGTACTTCGAGCGCCCAGAACGAAGGCGCGCCGGCTTCCTCAACAACTCCAACCGCCCCGCCAACTCTTCTACAACTCCAACCAATCCACCGCAGCAGCAATAGACTGCTTCTAACACGGGCCGGACAATCTCTCGTCCGGCCTTTTTCTATTTGCTCTCAGGGCGGAACAGCAGTGGGGCGAATGCAATCAAATTGCGCCTCCAAACCATCCAACTGTGCATCCCAGGCGTCTCTATCGGAGTCACCTGAAGGCCTTTGCTCTTCAGCCACGAAATCATTTCGCGGTTAGGCGTAATTAAGCGGTCGTCCGTTCCACAAGCGATCCAGAGCAGATGCAATTTCGCGTTCGCGGAAGCGTCGAGCTTCGGGAACACCTTGCCGTAGTCGGAGCCAAGGCCGCCAGCGCTGAAAGCTCCTACCCAAGCGAACGTATCCAACCGGTTCAGTCCCGTAAACAACGACTCCGCACCTCCCATCGATAAGCCCGCGATCGCACGTGAATCGCGGTCCGCCGCAACCCTGTAGCTCTTCTCGACAGCGGGAATCACTTCATCCGTTAGCGCTTGCCGGAAGCGTTCGTAGTTCTGCTCGCGCACTTCCTGGCTATTGAAGGGCGACCGCTGGTGTACGAAATCCGGCACACCATAGCCCAGCGTCATCACGATGATCATCGGCTTGGCCTTACCTTCCGCGATCAACGTGTCGAGAATAAAATTCGCTTTGCCGACCGCCGTCCAGCCGCTCGCATCGTCGCTAAATCCATGCAGCAGATACAAAACCGGATACAGAGTTTTGCCAGCCGGATCATAGCCCGGCGGCGTGTAGACGTAGTAGTCGCGGTTGTCTCCAATAATGCTCGATTTATAGAAGTGATGATCGATATTGCCGTGCGGAATATCGGTGTCTTCCCAGGGCAGGGGCGATGGCCCGGGCACATGCACCATATCCGACGGGTTCAGCAGATTCGGAGCGATGTCGCCATTCATTGGATCCAGGATCGTAACGCCATCCGCCTTAAATGAATACTGGTAGATGTCCGGCGCAAGTGCCTCGGTCGTAAACGACCAGACCCCTTGATCGTCTTTCTGCATGGCGGAAGTACCTTTGATTCCGGCTAGACTTACCGTCACCTTCTGGGCGTCGGGATCGCGGAGGCGAAAAGTCACACGATTGTCCGGATGAACCTCTGGTGATTGAATCGGCGGCGCATTCTGTGCAAAGCTAAAGCTCGCTGCAATGGTTCCGAGAAGAAGACCTTTTATGGAGAACATAGTTGTTGGCGATGCGCTTCGTTTATATCAAATTGCGAATAGATGACCGTATCTGACTTCACGCCCATCGTCTTCGGCGCATCGTTTCTGGCGGGGTTTCTCGGATCGCTGACCGGTTTGGGCGGCGGCGTTATCGTGACTCCCGTACTGACGCTGTTCCTGGGCGTTGAGATGCGCTATGCCATCGGCGCAAGCCTCGTCTCTGTGATCGCTACGTCTTCCGGGGCCGCCGCCGCTTACGTGAGAGACGGGTTCTCGAACATTCGCATTGGCATGTTTCTCGAAATCGCGACCACTCTCGGCGCGCTCGGAGGCGCTTTCCTTGGTACGCATATCCCGACTTCGTACCTCAGCATCATCTTCGGGCTGATTCTGCTGCAAGCGGCATGGCAGACCAGCCGCCAGCATGAGGATCACAAGGTTTCAGTCGCGGCGGATCCCATCGCAACGCGCTTGAAACTAAATGGCGCGTACCAGACTGGGCAGGGAAGCGAGTCTTACGCGGTTCAGCGCGTCAAAACCGGTTTTGGCCTGATGCTCGGAGCCGGCGCTCTTTCTGGACTGCTTGGGATCGGGTCGGGCTCGCTGAAAGTCATCGCGATGGATCAAGCCATGCGGATCCCCTTCAAGGTCTCGACCGCCACCAGTAATTTCATGATTGGTGTGACTGCCGCGGCGAGTGCCAGCGTGTATCTGAGCCGTGGCTATGTCGATCCCGCCGTGGCCATGCCGGTGATGTTGGGCGTGCTCGCGGGTTCGATGCTCGGGGCCCGCTTCCTTGCCATTCTTCCGGTTCGTTTGCTTCGCCGCGTCTTTGCGGTGGTGGTCGGAGTCATGGCGATCGAGATGATTGTCAACGGGTTCAAATTGAAATTATGAATACGCCCAAAGTCACCGACACAAGCATCGAGCGCATGGTCAGCGTGCTTCTGCGAACCGGCGTGCTGATCTCCGGATTAGTGGTGTTCGCAGGCGGTGTGTACTTTGTGTTTCACCACGGACATGAGACGGCCGATTTCCACACTTTTCGGGGTGAGCCCAGCATTGACCGCATCGTTCATCAGATTGCAGCAGGGGCTTTGCATCTTCGAGCGCGATCCATCATCCAGTTCGGTATCCTGCTTCTGATCGCGACACCCATACTTCGCGTCGCCTTTTCGCTCGTAGGCTTCGCCATGGAACGAGACAAAGCTTACGTCCTGATTACGACCATCGTTCTCGCAATTCTGCTTTACAGCCTGATCAGCGGAGCTGTTGGCGGCTAAAAACATAGTTGCTGACCGGCTTAAATACAAACGGGCCGCTCGTTTGAGGAAGCGGCCCGCCAGCTATCAATTCTGGAATTTATTTATTATGAATGTCCGAACCGGCTGCTTTATCTGAGCTCTTAATGGCGTCTTTGACATCGCCGTACGCCTGTTTAGCCTTGCCCTTGACTTCGTCTACGACGCCCTCGCCTTGCAGCCCTGGATCGTCCGTTGCCTTGCCAATCCCTTGCTTGGCCTTTCCCTTCAACTCATCGACCTTGCCTGTGACGTGTTCTTTTTCCATTTATCAGCCCTTCTGATTAATGGACCCCGCCACCTGTAAATAGTTACATGACCGTTGACTACCGTAACTGCGCTTCCAACTCATCGAAACGCCGCTTTAATTCGTCGAACTCCGTACGAAGCTGCTGTATTTCCTGCTCCAATTCCGCAACGCGCGTCGGCCGCACAACAGCCGCGCCATCATCCGAAGCCGTAATATTCGGCTCTCCCGAAAGCAAATGCGCGTACCGGGCTTCTTTCTGTCCCGCCTGCCTGCCAAGCTTCTTCGCCAGCGCGCCGCCCGGCCATTCAGCTAGTTTGTCCAGCACTCGCACCGTCTCTTCAAGGTCCACGAAGGAATACATCCTGTCGCTTCGATCCTTGATCTCCCCAAGCGTTTGCGGCCCGCGCAGAAGCAGCGTGCAGAGTACCGCCAGTTCACGCCGTCCAAAATTTAAAGTTTCTGAGATGCGTTGCGCGTACTTGTTCACTCGCCCGCTTCCCGTTACCATCAGAGCGAATTTCTTCTCACGCAACCGGTGCAGCGCATCGCTCACCGTGTCTTCGTCGTAATCGACAACCGGATCGCGATTCGATTTCTGATTACAGGCGTTAACAAGCGCGTTCAGCGAAAGCGGATAATACTCGGGCGTAGTCGCTTCTTTTTCGAGCAGCGCGCCCAAAACGCGCACCTCCACCGGATCGAGCGGGTCCATACAGCTACAGAATACGCAAATGGAAGCCGCCGTCCGCGTGAATGACCTGTCCGGTGCAGTAATCCAGAAGACCATCCGCGACAGCCCGTACGGCGCGCGCGACATCGCCCGGTTCCCCCATTCGGCGCTGCGGCAGCAGGCCATCGGCGATTCGCGTTTCGTAGGCTGCCGCGACGGAAGAGATCATGTCGGTTCGTATAATCCGGGCTGGATCTCAAAGACGCCGATGTTGTGAGCGGCCAAGCCGTGCGGCAAACAGCTTCACCGCCATGCTGATCGCGCTCTTGCTCATGCAGTAATCCCCGCGATTCACGGACGCCGTGAAACTGGAGATCGAACCCACGAAAACAATCCGTCCCAGATTCTTCGCAAGCATTCCGCGCGCAATCCGCTGAGTCAAGAAATACGGTCCACGCAAGTTGGCCGCAAAGATCTCGTCGAAGCTTTCCGCAGTCGCATCGAGAATGTCGCGCCGCTCGCGCGGAGCCATTCCGGCGTTGTTCACCAGCAGATCCACGCCGCCAAAACGCGCTTCCACTTCATCGGCCAACGCATGGCACGACGCTAGGTCGCCCAGCTGACAGGGAAGAATAGTCGCCCCTGTTTCATTCGCAACCGACTGCGCCGCTTTAAGGTTGCTGTTGTAAGTAGCAATAACGTGGTGCGTCCGCGACAACTCTTCGACAATAGCTTTGCCGATGCCGCGGCTGCCCCCGGTTACCAACGCGATCGGGTTTGACACAACTGGATTAAAGATCAAGCGGGTTTTGAAGCGTGAAAGTTAAACGCGTCTCGGCGGGCACCTTCACCTTCTGGCCCGACGTGGCAACTTGCGCTGCGGTCCCCGCCCCGGCCCCCGCGAGAGTCCCAATCGCCGCCCCTTTCCCGCCGCCCGCGATCGCGCCGAGGATGGCTCCGAGCGCCGCTGTCCCGCCAATCACCTTCGTTGAACGCGCGCCTCGGGAATCACTGGACTGTGAGACCCCCGCCGTCGAGATGTCATAAGTGCGCCCATTTACCGTAAGGCTCTTAAGGTCGAGAGTCATGACCGTTTTGCCTTCGATGTGGCCTGATTTCTGCGCGTCCACAAGCGTCGCAACGGCATCGGCGCCGCGCGGAATCACGGTCTGGCCATTCACCATCACCGGTTGATCCACGCTCGCTCGATAGGTCTGCCCCAAACTGTCCGTCTCCGAGTTCACCGGATCGATCAGACGTATAACCACCGCCGTCCCAGCGGGAATTTCCATTCCGGCCGAACCATTTTCCGGGCCATTACTGGGCGGCGGTCCCGCCGGGGCCGGATAGCTATCCGGCGGACGGTTGTCGGCAGCAGCCGCGTTCGGTGGGGGAGAGTTCGGTGGTGGATAGCTTGGTGGGGGAGAATTTGGTGCTGGAGAGTTCGGTGGTGGATAGTTGGGCGGAGGAGCCCCGTTTGAGGAACTATCCGAAGCGCTATTGCTCATGAAATCGATCGACTGAATGTCGTAAAGGTGATACGTGTTCACTTTGTCCCCAACAGCGAACCGTACGTTCCTCGCGTCGCCTCCAAGAAAACTGCCGTCCACTCTGGTTCCGTTGCGAAGCACAAGCGTGTCCGCGCTAAGAAGTGAAGCGCCCAATAGCAATGAAAGTAGTGCGCGTCTCATGAATTTAATTTGGTTGCGTCCCCGGTTTCTATTCTATGAAAGGACGCACCTCGCGTGACTCAGGTTGCCTATCCACAGGAAGTCTCCGAGCTTCTTTGATGATTACCTGCTGCTGAAGTTGAGGTTCGCCGGATTGCTACTTCGGAACTTGTTCCTCGATTTGATCCTCCGGCAATGGGGCAGGTGTATCGAATTCGATTTTAGAATCGGCGGAAAACTTTCTATACCGGCGGAACTCCGCCTCATTCCTGGTGGAGAAGCTCTTCGTATCGTTCCAATCTACGGCTCTCAGCGGCAGCAAATATTCGCGATTACCTACGGTTTGCATACGATAATCCATTTCGACGCCCGACTTCTGAATTGGAAAGTTCTTCGGGATCTCATCGGCATTTACCTCCAGCTTTAACACCTCGTGTAGATTCGGCTCGATGAAAACGAGTCCTCTAAAGCCCGTTAATTCTTCCTTCGATTCGTAAGCGACACGCCATTGAGAGTTGGAGCGGCTCACGCTGAAATTGAACACCATTACCGGCTGATGATTCAGGAGGCCCCAATGATCCCAGCCAAATGTTGCGCGGCTACTCTGCTGGAACAAGATTCCCAGAGCGCTTCCGAAATCTCCGTAAGAAGTAGCGCCGCCGACTGACTCATAGCTCTGCTTTGAGGGTTTCCCGTTTACCAGGACGAGCATGTATTGCTCCTTTTGCTCAAAGTAGCTTAACTGGACAGTCAGTGTGTCTTTGAGTTTCCAATTCTCCTCGTTAGGAGACTTTTCGACTTTCCATGGACGCTGCATGAAAGGGTCGTCGATAATAGTGGTGGAATTATGCCCGGATCGCCGGACCCAGCGACGCGCAACCTCCGTACAAATGAAATCTGGTAACCGGTCGCTAAAGCCGAGAGCGAGGGCCCGGGCTTCGGCGATTATCGTGGCTTGTTCTTCGGGCGACGGCGGGGGTGGGATTGCAGATGCGCTGATTGGTATGAGCGCAGCCGAAAGTACGAGGCAACGGATAATGGACCGCCACAACCTGGCCTCAACATCACTGAATGGTTGCTGTTGGAACAATGAGGGATCTACAGGAATAAGGGCGATTAGCCCGTCACCATTACCCATGAACAATCCCCGACCCGAGGCTATCACAATGTGGTTAGGTTTCCCGGCCGCGCGAATTCAGGCGGCTAAGCCAAGTAAGGTACGTTACCACGTTTGCCTCGCCATCGGCTTACTTTTCTTGTGGACGTTTGTGGCCCACGCTGACCCGCCGCAGCAAGATTCGACCAGTTCCAGCAAATCGGGCGAACCAACGATTCGAACGAACGTGCGGGAAGTTTTGGTTCCCGTTGTTGTTACAGACAAGAAAGGGCGCCACGTAAGCGATCTCAAGGCGTCGGACTTTACGGTAACTGAAGACGGTACTCCGCAAAAGATTGTCGCTTTTAAAACTGCAAACGGCTCATCCTCCGCCCTGCCTACCGACAGTGCCACAGGCAAATCGGACCCGGCGCCGGACCTTGGTTCGACAGATCAGGGCGGTACGCCATCGCGACACGTCTACTGGATACTGCTGGATACTTTGCACTCTTCCGTTTCAAACTTCAACCGAGTGAGAGACGCGCTAAGCAGATTCTTTCAGCAGGAAAGCGCTACGGATACCCAGTACTCGGTAATTGCGATTGGCCGCGAGGCCAGCCTGATTCAAGCCTCAACAAGCGACACCCCGGCGGTGGTCAATGCGATTCAGGACAAGAAAACAACAAAGACAATTCTCGATACCGAAGCGTCAAACACCGCTTATGATGCAAGCCGGTTTAGCGAAGCAGTGCGGCAATATTGCGATGTCTGTTCGGGCGCCTGTTTGAACTGGCCTGCAAAGCGCAACCCCGAGCAGTGTCCTATGCGGACGAATCAGGTGGAATCTATGCTGACCCAATTCGGAGAGAGGTCACTTGTGCTCAACAAAAAATTCCTGCGGCTACTCACGGAAGAGGTGCGCGCGGTTGCAAAGCTACCCGCAAGCCGCACCGTCATTCTCATCTCCGACGGATTCAATCGCTTTCCAGGCCAGGAGTTTTATGCCATCTTGCAGGGCTTCGGCGCGAAGGACCGTCAGTTTGTTTTCAATCCGCAAGATACGCAAAGTGAGCTCGACGCAATTCTTAAGGAGGCTGTTTCCTCTAATACCAGGTTTTATACGCTTGACTCGCGAGGAGTTTACACGTTGGCAGAGGTAGCGGGTAGCGGTGCGGATGCTAGCACTGGAGGATTGACTGGGGGATTGGCGCCGCAGGCCGCCCAAGGACAGGTTTCTCTTGTTGCACACGCGAATACGGATGCATTGGCAGAACTTGCAAATGAAACTGGCGGAGTTTTCTTTGAGAACAGTAACGATCTTTTAAAGGGCATTCGAAGGGCTTTTGCGGATGGCCGCGAATACTACGTGCTTGCATATGTGCCAACGAACACAATGTCAGACGGCAAGTTTCGGAAGATCACCGTGAACGTGACGAAAAAGAAGCTCTTTATCAACGCGAAAGCTGGTTATTGGGCGACCGGCCATTAGCCGTTTCCCAATCTTCCGCGCTGCGCTTGTGCAGACCTCTGCTGCGCTCCGCCCTTCCACCGCGCTCTCTCTGTTTGGCATGT
>CAWJUO010000050.1:0-118354 GCA_963845995.1 uncultured Acidobacteriaceae bacterium
GCGATAGACATACACTGAAAGTAGATGTCAGCCGTCGCCGCGAATCTCTTATCTTCTGATCTGCTGGACAAAATCGGCAACACGCCTTTGCTTGAGATCCGGCTGGCGACGCGCGGTGAGGTTCGGGTTTTCGCGAAGGCTGAGTTTTTCAATCCCGGGTGGATCCGTTAAAGACCGGCCAGCGTTAAACATGATCCGCAAAGGGGAAGCCAGCGGCCAACTCGTTCCGGGCAAAATCGTGCTCGATTCGACCAGCGGCAACACGGGAATTGCCTACGCAATGATCTGCGCCAGCAAAGGCTATCGGGTTAAGCTGTGTATGCCTTCCAACGCTTCGCCCGAACGGAAGCAGATTCTGAAAGCTTACGGCGCAGAACTGGTGCTTACCGACCCCGGAGAAGGTTCTGACGGAGCCATTCGCGTCTGTAAAAGCATCTACCAAGAAGACCCCGATGCGTATTTCTATCCCGACCAGTACAACAATGATGCGAACTGGCAGGCGCATTACGAGACCACGGGCCCCGAAATTATTGAACAGACGGGCGGAACTGTGACGCATTTCTTGGCGGCGCTCGGGACGAGTGGAACCTTCATGGGCGTTTCGCGCCGTCTGAAGCAGGATCTGCCCGCAACTTCTTGTATTTCCGTCCAACCTGCCTCGCCGCTACATGGTCTTGAGGGCACGAAGCACATGCCGACCGCCATCAAGCCGGGCATTTACGATGCGGACCTGGCCGACGATAACCTGTGGATCGAAACAGAGGACGCCTACGATATGGCGCGCCGTCTTGCTCGTGAAGAAGGGTCTGCTGGTTGGAATCTCGGCAGCCGCTAATGTCGTGGCAGCCGCCCGCGTGGCCGAATCTCTCGCGAACAGCGGCAAACAGGGAACCGTTGTCACAATTCTGTGCGACGGCGGCCAAAAATACTTAAGCGAATCTTTCTGGAATGATTGAAATCGAATCCAATCCATGGGTGGCCATGGTGCTGCATGCGGAGCGCACCTATCCGAATGAATGCTGCGGCGCGATGCTCGGCCGGATTAACGGTGACAGCAAGACCGTGACCGAAGCGGTGCCGCTCGAAAATGCCTTTAAAGGCGAGCAGGGCGAGCGCTACGAGTTGCGGCCCGAAGACCTGCTGGCTGCCGATAAAGCCGCGCGCGACAGAGGTCTCGACCTGATCGGCATCTTCCATTCGCATCCGGATTGCGACGCTTACTTCTCCCAAACAGATTTAAAGAACTCCTGCCCCTGGTACTCGTTCGTCGTGCTCTCTATTAAAGGGGGCAAGTTCGATCATGCAAACAGCTTTCTGCCCGACCTGGACCAGACACAGGCAGATCGTGAGGAATTGAAATGGCAAAAATCCTGATACCGACGGCGCTGCGGCAATTCACTGATCAAAGCGATTCAGTGGAAGTCACCGGCGCAACCGTGGCGGAGGCTCTGAGCGGCCTCACCACCCAGTACCCGAACCTTAAGAAGAACTTGTTCAACGACCAGGGCAAGTTGCGCAGCTTCGTCAACGTATATGTGAATGACGAAGATATCCGCTATCTCGACAAGACGGACACCAAGCTGCAGGGCAACGAGACTCTCTCAATCGTCCCCAGCATCGCCGGTGGCTCGATTGGAGTTGCGGAGCCTGAAGCCGTAACTTTGACGAACGAAGAAGTGGCGCGCTACAGCCGCCATCTGATTCTTTCCGAGGTCGGCGTCGAGGGCCAGAAGAAGCTGAAGCAGGCGAAGATCGCGATGATTGGCGCGGGCGGTCTTGGCGCTCCGGTCGGGTTATATCTTGCAGCTGCGGGAGTGGGCCGGGTAGGGATTGTTGACTTCGACGTCGTCGATGCTTCAAACCTTCAGCGGCAAGTGATTCATGGCACTAAGGACCTAGGCCGCAAGAAGCTGGATTCTGCTGCTGACGCGATGTTGGACATCAATCCGAACATCAAAATTGATAAGTACGACACGGGCCTCACCAGTGCCAATGCGATTGAGATCTTGCGCGATTACGATATTGTGATCGACGGCACCGACAACTTTCCCACGCGCTACCTGGTGAACGATGCCTGCGTGCTGTTGAAGAAACCGAACGTCTACGGCTCTATTTTCCGCTTTGAAGGACAGGCGACGGTGTTCGCTTATGAGGACGGCCCCTGTTACCGCTGCCTCTATCCTGAACCGCCACCTCCCGGTCTGGTGCCCAGTTGTGCGGAAGGCGGCGTTCTCGGCATTTTGCCTGGCCTGATTGGCATTGTTCAGGCGACGGAGGCTGTAAAGATCATCCTCGGCGTAGGCGAAACGTTGAAGAATCGCCTGCTCCTTTACGACGCTCTGAACATGCGCTTCCGTGAACTGAAATTGCGCCGCGACCGCAATTGCCCGGTTTGCGGCGATCATCCCACAGTTACCAAGCTCATCGACTATCAGGAGTTCTGCGGCATGCGACCGACCCCCGAACCAGCAGTTTCCGCGCAAGGCGTTATTGATCCCGTTGAAGTCAAGCAAAAGCTCGATCGCGGCGACAATTTCACCCTTATTGACGTGCGCGAGCCGCATGAATATCAGATCGCACGCATCCCCGGTTCGAAGCTGATTCCACTCGGCCAGTTGCCGAATCATCTGCAGGAACTGGATCGCGAAGCCGACATCGTTGCCCATTGCAAGAGCGGAGCCCGCAGCCAGAAGGCCGTTGACTTACTCAAGCAAAACGGATTCCTGCATGTCCGCAACATGACCGGCGGCATCTTGGCATGGAGCGATAAAGTCGATCCTACCGTTCCGAAGTACTAAGCGCGGGCACGCAGATTAAGCGCGAATGGTCAAAATATCGGCCTGTTTCGCTTGCTCGTACAATATCTGTTGAGCCTGTTTGCTCGCTCCCAATCGAGGTTTAACATTCTGCCGAAAACAGCAATCTCCAGTGCCTGTCTGCTCGCCTTTGTGCTCTCTCCCATCGGAATGGCGGCAGCACAGGCCCAGTCCACCCCCCGCCTCCGCCGGTTGCAAAAACTCCTGGCACGCAAAACGCTCCTCCGCCGGACGCGTCTGCCCCTAGAGGTGGATTTGTGCCCGGACAGAAACGTCCACCGGGCGATCCAGCACAGATCGCCCGTGGCAAGTTGCTATTTGGCATTAACTGCCGTGGGTGCCACGGCGCCGACCTTCGCGGCGGCGATATGGGTGGCCCCAATCTTTTGCGTTCGCAGGTCGCTCTCAGTGATCTCAACGGTGAGTTGATCGTCCCCATCATTCACGGAAGCCGGCAGAACATGGGGATGCCGGCCATTGGGTTGAATGACGAAGACGCCCACGCCGTAGCCGCTTATGTACGGAGCGTAATCCAAACGATCCAAGTACAGGGAGCTCCACCGGGCGGCGGTCCGGAACCAAGTATCCTCGTCGGCGACGCGAGAGAAGGGAAGGCATACTTCTCGGCGAAGTGCAGCGGCTGCCATTCCGCCACCAACGATCTCGCCAACATTGCCACCCGAATTTCCGATCCCAAGAAACTGCAGGATGCGTGGCTCGCCGGGGGGACACGCCAGGAAGAAATGGAATCGGAAAACGGCACATCGGCCCGCACGGTCACGGCCACACTATCGTTGCCTTCTGGCGAAACCGTGGAGGGCAAATTGGTTCGGATCGATGACTTTCTTGTCACACTCGCTCTGCCTGACGGATCGCAAAAGACGTTTCGCCGAAGCGGAGAGACGCCGAACGTAGTGATTCACGATCCGCTGAAAACACATCGCGATCTCCTCTCTCAATACACCGACAAAGATATTCACGACGTAACCGCATACCTGGTGACCTTGAAATGAAGTTCAACGCAATCCTACTCGCCGCGTCGCTGTTCACGGCTCCCCTTGTCGTCCATGCTCAAGGCAACGGTCTTGATCCGGCTGACATTCTTAAGCCGCTCGCCGATTCCTGGCCGACCTACAGCGGCGACTACTCCGGCAAACGGTACAGTGCCCTTAAGCAGGTGGACCGTTCTAACGTTCAACACCTGACTCTTGCTTGGATAGCGCAGGTAACGCCAGGGATTGGCGAGGAGCACCCAAAACGCAGGCGTAATCAGCAGTCCCGCGCCGGTTATTGTCGGAGGCGAAGGCCCGGCCGGTATCAACGTCGGCGGTGGAACCATTAAAGCTTCCGCGCTCCAGGTGGACGGCACGCTGTACTTCACCATGCCTGACAACGCCTGGGCCGTGGATGCCCGTGATGGCCGCGAACTCTGGCATTACTTCTGGAAGACAAAGGGCGGCACACATACCGGTAATCGCGGCCTTGGTATGTGGCACAACTATCTCTTCATGGAGACGCCCGACGACTACCTCATCTCCCTTGATGCCAAAACAGGTAAGGAACGCTGGCACAAACTGATCGCCAACGTAGACGACGGCTACTTTTCCACTCCCGCCCCCATTGTCGTCGGCAATCATCTGCTGGTCGGAACAGGCGACGATATCGACGCTCCCGGCTTTCTCGATTCGTTCGATCCCGAGACGGGCGAGTTGCAATGGAAGCACTACACCGTCCCGATGGAGAAAGGCGATCCGGGACTGGATACCTGGAAGAGTCTCGATGCCGCGAGACATGGCGGCGCACAAACATGGGTTCCGGGCGCGTATGATCCGGAAACGAAACTCTACATCATCGGCACCGGAAACCCTACTCCGGCGTTTACCAACGGCACGCGTGGCCTCGGGGACAATCTCTTCACATGCTCTCTGGTCGCCATTAATGTAGACACCGGAAAAATGGCCTGGTATTACCAGACGTCGCCTCACGACATGCACGACTACGACTCGGCGCAAACTCCCGTGTTGGTAGACGCAATGTTCAACGGCAAGATGAGGAAACTCGCGCTGACGGCTTCGCGCAACGGATACTACTTCACCGTCGATCGCACGACGGGGGAACATCTCGTCACAAGTAAATTTGGCGAGTTTACCAACTGGGCGACGGCCTGAACAAATTTGGAGGACCGAAGGTCAACCCAGAGAAAGGACGCTACCGTCGGCGGCTCATTGGTATCGCCTGGTTCAGACGGCACAACGAATTGGGAGCCGCCGGCCTTCTCGCCGGAAACGGGTCTGCTGTATGTCTCCGAGCACAACACTTTCTCCGAGTTCTATCTGACTGACCTCGATCCGCGCGGCTCGATGGGACTTGGCGGCAAGGAAGAGGCCGAGATCGGATCAGGCGGAACTTACCTGACGGCGATCGATTATAAGACCGGCAAGGTCGCGTGGAGACATCCGTATTACAGCGATGGCGGCGGCGGAGGCGGTCTGTTGGCAACTGCCGGCGGACTAGTCTTCGGCGGCGATGGAGCGGGAAGCCTGGTGGCTCACGATGCAGCAACTGGCAAGCCTTTGTGGAACACGCGCATTGGCTACGTCACCAATCCGCCACAGACGTATATGCTCGACGGCCACCAGTACGTGATTGCGGCTACGGGTGATAAGCTCTGGGCCTTCATGATGTATTGAGTACTGAAAGGAGTTCCGCAGAGTAAAGGCGGCGAACACTCTTCGGAACTTTCCTGCTCCGGTTCCCGTAGATAGAAACCGGACGCCGCGCCCGCTTTTAAAAGCTAACTTTCGCTGGGCGAAAGAGATTGTCCGCTTCCCTTTCGCGCTGGGAGGAGTTTGTCGCGGCCATCGGTCTTGTGCTTCACCCGAAGGTGGCTGAATCAAGAAGTGGCTACGGCGATTTGCTTTACTCCTGCTTGGAGTCCGGTACCGGCGCGAACACATCCTAGACGAGGAACTCGCCTCGTATCTTGAAGTGGCCGAAGACGCCGGTCGTGAACATAGGCTTTCGCCCGAACAAGCGCGCCGCGCGGCTCGAAACGGTGATCTCACTCTAACGCGCAAGTCCGTCCGCATGGAATCGGCCCACCGAAGCTAGAGCATGACGTGCAAGAGATCCGCTATCTAGCCCGCGCGCTGCGCCGGGGTTAGCCTGCGTCGCTGATCTGTTCGCCGGCCTTCGGAATCGGCACCGCCAACACCGTGATTTCGCCGGTGGACGGAATCCTTCAGCCGTTGCGTAGGGTAAAGGGCCTGGGCGGTCTGAGCGCCGCGGGCGGTACGCTCACAAGTGCAGGCGAACCCGTTGAACTAGATTCTATTTTGACCGCTGCCGGACTCTTCGATCCCCTGAACGCGGGTCTTGCAATCGGGCGCCGCTTCTTAACTGAAGAAGAGCGGCCCGGACACTCTCGCTTTCGCCGTCATTTCCGACACACTTTGGCGTACTCGCTTCCATGCGGACCTGGAGAAAAAAAAGAAGAATCGTGTATGGAGTGCGCCTGTCAGCATTGTGGGCGGCGACTGACTTTCCCTACTGGCAATGATCTAGGGCGGCTTGCCGGGCTCGGCAAGCACATTCAGATCTCCCGGTCCTTCAACTTGGCAAACCTGATACTCGCCCCCACTCACCGCCAGTTCGGCGAATTCTCTATTGCACCGCGCTCGGTGCCGGACGAAGCCGGCCAATCCAACAGGTCTTGACGGGAGCGCCCTGGTGGGATCTGAAGTGGCTCTCAGCACCTTGCTCGTCTCCTTGGCGAGTCCTCTGGTAACGAGCCTCGTTAACTTGTTGCACGTGGATAAAGGCTTCCTGGAAAAACACGCCACCGCGATTGACATCAATCTTCCGGATACACAGTACCCCATGCGGACCGCCGGACTCGATTTTTTGAATGAGCGTTGACGCAGATCAGAGCGTTGCCCGGCATTGAATCCGCCGGAACTATCGAGGGGTTGCCACTCACCGGGGAAACCATGGTCAACGGTATCGAACCAGAGGGCTCGCAGTCTGACTGGATCGGTGCTTCGAGCAGAAGTTGCCGACCGATATAACGAGCGTTGGCCGCCGTCGGTGGTGTAAACCGCTCAGGCGAGACGGCTATCTCCTGATGATAACGCCCAACCTGGACGTCCTCAATTTCGATCCCGAAGAGCAAGCGCGAAAGCGTTTGGAAAATTCAGCCGTTGAACTTTCTGTGAACCGTCAAGAGTTGACTCACCTTCTTCGGGACGCGCGCTTTAGAATTGTCACAACCTCGGCGGCCCTCAGACAGTGCCGCAAATTGCCGACATACATCCCCCGTGAATTCGCACACTGTGAACACGTTCATCGGGGGACTCAACTTAACAGTGAGGCTTACAACCTATCACATGCTCAATTTTCTGAAGAGCATCGATGATCGCTCCAGGCCAATGACCAGATATTTAGCGGGGCATTGGTGGAAGCGGCCCGAGCCATCATCGAAATGCCACGCGCGCTCTGTAAACCGCAAATCCAGGAGATCGGAGAACTTCTTCTAGTGGGACTCGCCGCAAAAGTTCGCTGCGGTCGATGAGAGATAAATCGAACAGCGTTTTTGGGCGCAATTGAAAGATCACCAATCCACCCGATCCGGCAAGCTCTCTCTCTAAGTCGTGCACTTGCGCCGAAATTTCAGCTTCAGTTCGCGTCCGTCCGTCCGTGTAGCCCTTCACCGTTGGAAGGTCCTTGGCCAAGCGGCCTGACACAAGGTAAATCTCTTTCGCCACGTTGGAGTAGATCGGTGCACCCGGAGGCAGCTTATCCAAAGCCGGAAGGATTTCTCGGAAAGCGTCGCGAAGCTCGGCGAGGGAACGTCCCTGGTCTTTGTGCTTGTAAAGAGCGGCGGTTTCCGGAAAAAGATGCATCATGCCTACACAGCATGGAGTTAAAATCAGGAATCCGGCACACGCGGCCAGCAGAGGCGATTTCCTGTTCCAAAGCCAGACGCATAGCAGCGTCAGATGCAGGCAGACAATCACTACCAGGGGTGCCAATAAGCGCTCGTCCAAAGGCGTCGCCTGGTCAATAAAAGAGATCGAGATGAGCAGAAGACTTAAGTAACCAAGCAGGAAAAAAGTCGTGATCCGCAGAGGATTTCTCGACGAACTTCGTATCGCCAGTACGATCCCCAATGTAACGACCGCGCCAAGCGCCAACGTACGCAACGCGATTGGAACGCGATAAGGTAACAGCCACGACGAGAGGTAATCGGCACCCTCCAACAGCCTGGAACGGCTGACAAGATGAAGGGCAACCGTACGGTTTGTCGCACTTCCCCCTTGTAATTCATTGTGGAGTATCACAAGCAGAATTGGCCCACAAGCAACCGCCCACAGCAAGACAACGCTGCGTAGTCTTTTCAGAAGAGGTAATTCTTCATCGAGCAGAATGACCAGACACCCTGCGGGCAAAAACGCAACGTAGGCGTACCGCGTGAGGATAGCGGCCGAGAGCGCGAGACCGGCCAGCACAAGAATCCGGAGGCTTTTTGTCCGTTCAAATTCGCTGAGTCCATACATCCCTGCCACCATGAATGGGACCGCGAGCCCATCGGTGCCAAGAACGTATTCAACGGAGTAAAGAGCCGTTGAACAGACCAGCAGTAACACTGCCGCTATACCCCAGCCCGGTGGAGCATTGCGTCGGGTGAAGATGTACACTCCCCAAACACAGCAAAGGAAGGATATGAAGTTTATCGCCGTCCCTGCCGTTAAGAAAGTGCCGCTGAGTTCCTTTCCTGTCGCCAGTAGCACAGGATAAAGAGGTGGATGATGAGTCAGTGGCGATCGGATTCCGTCGATATCTGTCGTGAGACCGTTTCCAGTAAGCAGCGAATTGGCGGCCGATTCGAACAGAGCGGAGTCTGGGGTCACGCCGATCCCGAATCTATATTGCAAAGACAAAATGCTCAGTGCGGCAAGAAGCAGGAGGAATACAATGATCTCCTGCGTTCTCTCTCGTTGCACGAACGAAGAAAATCGATTCTTATTTTCGGGCTTTTCTAGTGACGAGAGCATCGGTCCTGGCAGCGCTTCATCCTAAACCGCGATTTCGGCATGTACCTGACCACGGTTGCCCAGGTTATCGGATAATTTTTCCGGCTACTTCCAAATATCGAGAGTGGGCTTTCTTCCACGTGAAATCGTGACGCACAAGTTCATGCAAATTACAGGCCCGGCGATGCGCTTCTGTCGGGATTTTCCAGCGCTTCCTGAATCGCTTTCGCTAAGGCCGCTGGATCTTCCGGAGGCACTACCCAGCCGGTTTCTCCATCTTGAATCAACTCAGCCACGCCGCACGACAGCGTTGAAACGACTGGCTTCTGCGCTGCGGCGGCTTCTAACAACACCATGGCGAACCCCTCGCCATAGCGCCCCATTTCCCAGCGGGAGGACAACACGAATACGTCGCAAGACCTCAGCAGAGAAGCGGCTTGGTTATGCGGCAGGTCGCGATAGAGCAGCACATCGTCTTGCAATGCGAGTTCGTGAACCAGTAGTTCAGTTTCCGCGAACAGGTTCCTGGTCTGGCCCGCGATGATGAGAGCCGGAGCCGGGTCCAGATGCCTGAGCAGCGAAAACGCCTTCAGCAGGATGCTATGCCCTTTTTTGTATTCGAATGCGCCAATGCTAACGATGCGAATGCGGTTGCTGAATGGCGGCGGAAGCTCAAACTCAGACGTCGGAAGAACGCAGGAACAGATCGACGTCAATCCCGTTCTGGATCGGCACTACTCGTTCCGCGCTTTCAGGAGCAAACATCATGATCTCGGCGCCCAGACCTTCGGAGCAGGGAATCAGGTGGTCAGCCCACCGCAGGGTGAGACGTGATAACCAACGCTCGATGCCGCCGCTCTGCATCATGTATCGAATGTCGGAGCCGTGAAAAGAGAGCACGACGCGCCCTCGAAAAAGACCGAGCCGTTTTAGAAGCACCAGGCAGAAGTGTTCTAATCCGACGAAGTGCGGGTTGAGAACCTCCACGCGCTGCTCCCGGAAGAAGGCGGAAAGCTTCAGGAGCAGCCATGGAGCTCTGATGCAAAAGGACACCAGGGCTCGCAATGGATGACGTGGGTCGTAGGGGGACCGGAGTATCATCCGGAGCACCTCCGCGTATTCACAGGTGGATGGCACTCCACCGACTGCGCGTTCGATGACAAGCGGACTCAAAGGGCCGGATTCAGCAAACTCACGCACCAGATTTCCCACAACAGCGTTCACTCCGCCCAGTTCTTCCAAGGGCCAGGGGAGCACGAAGACGTGCCGACCACGCTCAGGCGAAATATTCATCAAGCGAAGAGTCCGGAAACTATGCCCTCGAATTCCACCGGGTCCATGTTGCTGTCGTCCAAGACGCGCGGGAGTAAGAGTTGTCCGGAATCGGGCCGCGCAAAACCACGTTGGCAGGTGGTTGCGGTCTGAACCCCACAATCGTGGAGCCACGGCAGGAACGCCGGGTCGGTGACGCCGCTCGGATAACAGAAATGGACCGGCGTTTTTCCGGTGATTGCTTGTATCCGTTCTCTGTTGTCCTCGATTTCTTTCGCAAACAGGCTGTGATCGACAGGCGTGCGGTGCCGGTGAGTGTGGAGCTGAATATCAACGCCGGACCGCGCCAGTCCCGCTGCTTCTTCTGGCGTCATGATCTGCAATATCCGGGAGCGAAGGATTTCGTCGTAGTCGATTTGAAAGCGGTTTGCAAGCTGCCGCGCGAACTGATCTTTTGCCGCCGTTTCGAACCGCGCTGAATCGAACCAGGCCAGGAGTTTGTGCACGACATCTCGCCGCTCCATCCAGTTGCGAATTGGCATCGGGCTGGTAATGCCTTGCTCTTGGAACTCGATCGATGGCTGTTTAACTTTCCATAACAGGTAGTCAAGAATCAGATTGATGATCGGGAGCTTGCGTTCGGAATAGTAGGTGGTCCAATACAACGTCGATGGAAAGGCAAACTCGCTAAGGATCGGAGCGGCATGCCGAGCGAAATCGTAGAATCCGTCGTCGAATGTGATGGATACGGCGCGTTCCGGAAGCGAACCGTTCCGCAACCGTGTGAACCCCTCGCCTAATGGCAGTACATTGGCTTTCAAATCGCGCAGAGCCGTCAGCCTTTGGCGAAAGCGCTCCGCTGTGATGAAGAGATGCCCTGCCCATTCGTGCTCATCGCGTAGCGCAATGCCGTGGTAACAGAGAATCAACAAACTTTGGCTGCGCTGTGCCGAGTTCGCTCTGAAGGAATAGACTCCGGCGGCCCGCATGGAGCGCATGGCCGTCAGCTTTGCGGTTCGCTTCAGCGTGGGTAAACTCACGGATGCAGGACCTCATTGTAAATTCCTAAAAGCGCGGTTTTGTAAGTGTCGTGTGAGAACCGCTCAGTTAGAGTTTCCCGGGCTCGTGAAGCGAGGGAGAGGGCCATCTCCGGCGATTCAAGCAGGCGCGCAATGCCAGAAGCCATCGCCTCGGGGTTTTTGGGAGGAACGAGAATCGCCGTTTGCCCGTCCGTCAAAATCTCTGGAATGCCTCCAACGCGGGTCGCGAGAATCGGCACGCCCGCGGACATGGCTTCAAACACCACGTGCGGCGAACCTTCGCTATGAGATGGCAAAACCATAAGATCGGAAATCTGAAGAAAAGGCAGAACGTCAGTTTGTTGGCCGGTAAAGATCACATGCGCATCCAGCCCGAGCTGCCGGACCGCCGTTTCAAGATTCGGTTGTTCCGGCCCCGATCCGACGATCAGGAGCTTCCATACGAGATCAGGTTTTGAGCGGCGCAGTTGATCAAGCGCTCGGATCAAATCAGCATGCCCCTTCTCAAAGGATAATCGTCCGATCGCGATCAGAACTTTAGTATTTTGATCGAGCGCCAAATTGCGCCGGATCTGGTTCGCAGCTTCCGCCGGGATCAAATCTGAAACTTCGGCGGAATTGTGGACGACGCGTATCTTCGCCTCAGGGATTCGGGCCGAGATAAGCTGCTCGCGAAAAGGACCGCATACCGCCACAACCCGATCGGCCGCCCGCAGTGACCAGCGGTCAAGCTGATTGTAAAGTTTCACTTTCAAATCAGTCGCCGTGTAACCGTGGTGGAACGCTATCCAGGAACGTCCCCGGTTCAGTCCCGTCATCCTGACCAGCAGATGCGATTTAACGTTATTAGTCTGGACGATATCGGGGTTCACTTCCGCGCCGATTTTGCGCAGGGCCGCCAGTAGCTCCCGGTCAAATCGATGACGTTCCGGAATCACGATAACCTTGATGCCACGGGACCGCACGGTCTCGACGAACTCATTCGGAGCGGCACCATTTTCAACAGGACCCCGGTGAAATGTCGCAATGGTTACATCAACGCGAGAATCGGGGTTGCGCTTAAGCGTGTCGCAAAAATTGAGCAGGGATTTCGCCGCACCGTTTACAACGCTCGCCTCCATAAAAACGAGCAGTTTTATCGGCGCGAGCTTAGTTGACGCCAAGTTCAAGTTTATCCTTTAGGTTCGATTGCCAGGACTGGCATTCTGGCGCGAGACTCGCGTTGTCTTCCAGAAACGCTCGGGCGGAACAAACCAGATGGAAACGGCACAGAGCGCCGCGATCATCATTACCAGAAAGCTCCTTATCGGCGAAGTAATCCGTTTCAACAGAGTGTGCGGCGTAATTCTTGGGTCTATGAGAGCCGCGGAATAAAGCACGATCTGCCCAACAAGGCTAATGATAGTGAGCGCGCCGCCTGCAACGAGGCTCGATACGGCGCAAATCAACAGCGCAAACGGAAGGAGTAGTCTGCCGAGCTTGTAAGAAAGAAAGTGAAAGAGCAGACGATTCTTAGGTCCCAGCAACTGAGGATAGTGGCGGATTATTTGATAGTTGCCCGCCAGAGTGCGGACTTTGCGGCTAAATTCGGCTGAAAGGGTCGTCGGATAGTCGTACATCTTCGCTCTAGCGTCCACGATCAGCCGGTACCCCATAAAGAAAGCATGTAACGGAAGATACATATCGTCATTCAACGTGTGTTGTGGAATGGGAATGGCGAGTTCTCGGCGGACCGCGTAGTAAGACCCAGTTGCGCCAAAGATCGAATCGATTGCGCTCAGGTTCAATCTCAACCAGCGCTCGTACCTCCAATACGTTCCCGTATCGGCTTCTTCGCGGGTAGAACCGGCTAGAATCTGAAGCTCGGCCGAGGCGGTTCCGACCGCTGGATCGGCGAAGTTTTCCATCAGGAGTATCAAACTATCCGGAGCGAGCCGCTGGCGGACATCGGTGAATACCAGAATTTCGCCTGTCGCTTGCGTCATGCCTTGATTCAGGGCGCCGGCCTTACCGCGTCTCTCAGAGTTGATGAGCATAATGCGGCTACCGTATGACTCAGCAACCTGGCGTGTGCCGTCGGAGGAGCCGTCGTTGACGACGATCACCTGGATGAGTTCTTGCGGGTAATCCAGGTAGAAAACCGAATCGAGCTTGTCTTGGAGGAAATGCTCTCCGTTATAAGTCGCAATAATCACGGATACGGACGGCGTATGCGGATGCCGCCGAACTGGCATAGGGCGAACGCGGGCCATCCAGCTTACAAACAAAGGATAGAAGCCGATGATGTAAAGCGTGTAGAGAAGTGAAATCCAGAATAGGATAGAGGCGCAAGACATGCTGGAGGCGGTGTTTATTTTAGGGCGCGAATAATCTTATCAATTGCCTTGACGCCTAAACTTCGGGCCTATGCTGAGGGTATCAGTTGGATGCTGCAAAGGGAATATCTCTCCCTGAGCTTCGGGCAACCGGCACTCGCCGGCAGCCCGAAGTCGTCGGGAGATTTGGTGCTAAGGTGTAACGGTCAGAGTGGCCGTCGCCGTGATAGACGGATTGGCCGTGCTGGTCGCAGTAATCGTAACCGTTTGATTGGCCGATACGGTGGAAGGCGCGGTGTAGACCCCGTTCTGGTCGATAGAGCCGCCGCCCGAGACCGACCAGGTCACAGCGTTGCTCATATACCAGCCGACCGCATAAACCTGTATGACGGAACCCGCGCTGGTTGTGGTTGTTAGCTGGGTGTCGATGCTCAGGTAAGGCGGTGTTGTGTCGGGAATTATCGAGAGCGCGTTCAATTGACCAACCGAATGGCTTCCCGAGCCGCCCGTCGCCCGAACCGCCGCGTAGAGTATGTTATTCGTGACCTGGGCCGGAATATAGGCGGTGTATGGAGTCCGGCAAGCGTAGTTAACGGCTTTGCCTAAATCGAAGTGGGATTCAATCTGGCCCTGCGATTCCAAATCGACTGGGCCGTTGATGAGACCGTTGTTGTAGATGGTTGTCTCGGAGAAGGTCCCGCTGCACTGACCTATAGCGAGACCAAAGCCTACTTTATAATTCCCGTTGGGAACGATGAAGGGACCGTAAAGGATATCGTCTCCGTACGTATAGTAAGTATGTCTGGAAGAGTCCCTGGTCCACGGCATTTCCCCAGGCGTTGGTCGGATAGTTGTCATTCTGGGAGGCATAGCCTCCTGTTTCGAATCCCAGCGTATCCGGCATCCAGACATTTCCGTGTGAGTCGGTGTAGTTGCCCCAGGTGTTTCCCACATCGATACGAATTGAGTTCGATGGGTTGGCCCCTGTGGGGATGATGTTCATGTAAACGTTCGTGCTGGCGTTCGGATCCGCACTAGAGGTGGCGGTCAAAGTGGCTGAGGATTGTGAACTTACGGAAGCCGGAGGCGTGTAGACGCCGCTCGAAGTAATAGCTCCCGGGACCCGATGTCAGAGTCCAGGTGACATTTTGGTTGGTCGAGTTGTTTACCCACGACTGAAGCTGATACCCAGACATTCCGGCCTGGATGGTCATCGAGGGATAGGGCACTCCGACGATCACCGGCTGAATAGCGACCGGAACAGTTGTTGTGTTGCCCTGAGTGTCCGTGGCAATTACGCTCGCGTAGCTGGCCGGCGTGACATAGCCATTCGCCGGATTGACGCGGTGAGAGTTTGCTGAAATCATCAGGCTGGATTCGTCAACAACCTCGAAATACGAAGCCCCGAGTTTGGCATTACCAACCTCCCACAGGGCGTTGGCCAATTTAGGATCTTGGAAGACATCGGTATCGACTTCGATCTGACCCGAGCCGCCGTTATCCGACAAGATCATTCCGTATTGCTGAAGGGCTGTGACGATCACCTGAGCCGTGGGGCTAAAGACAGTAGCCGTTGCGGCCGCGCCGGTTCCTGGGCCGCCAATCGTAACAGTGGGTTGGGAGCAGCCCGACCCTGGATTGTTCACCACAAATGAGGATATCGAGCCTCCGGACACCATCGCCGTTATGACGGGCGCTGTCTGACAACCCGTGACAGTGACGGCCGGTGACGAAGTATAGCCGCTTCCGCTTGACGTCAGGTTGAGCGACAAAACACCGGAGGGAACCAGACTTGCCTTCAGACGGAACCGTGCACCCAGAGGAGGAGCGTTTGGCGAATTGCTGCCATTGCCCCCGGTGGCCGGCCAGAGGTAGTACGCCGAGTTGATGCACCCGGTGCAAAGAGTAAAGCGCATGGCGTGCTTTATCACGCCGGCTTTAAGCTCACTGAGATGCAGTGTCAACGGGGACAGAGGTAAGCCGGCCGCGTCGGTAGTGCCCTGAGTGGGTTGAGTGTAGCTGGTTGAGCTGTACTGGTATCCGCTTGCCGCATTGCAACCCGCACAAACTGACGGCGGAAGGGGCATGCTGTCTTGGTACGTTTCATAGAATTGGCAGGTCTGTCTATTGACGGATACGAGATGGTGATCGTTGTTTCCGTCCACAGTAAGAGATCCCGTTTCGCGTTTGCGGTTAGGCATGGCGGCGATTTGGAAGTTGCCATTGTAGTTAGGCGTGTAGTGAAAGAACATTGCCGTCGTCGGCAGAGTGTTGTCCACGATGTTCGTACCCCAGCTAATCAGAAACACAATCGGATTGATGAATGAGTTCATCCATGTGGCCGAGTTGCTGTTTACCGGGAGGCTGTCGATCCTGGTGTTGAAAACCGAATCATTTGGTAGAACCATACAGCCGGCACGCGTGTTCTGCGCGGCGACGCTGGCCGGTGGAGTGTAAACGGCGTTGGTGCCGTTCGAGGCGATGCTGCCGGCGCTGCCCGGGGCAAGCGACCAGGTGACTGACTTGTTGGCGGTCAGGGTGAGCGGAGATCCTACCGTCGCCGCGGCAACGGCGGGACTGATTGATGGTCCCGAGCCGCTGGGGGCCGCCGTGCCGGTTCCAGTCAGCGCGATGGTCTGAGGAGAGCCCGTCGCGTTGTCGGAAATCGATATAGTGGCACTTTCAGCACTGGTATTAGACGGCGTGAAAGAGATCGCGATCGTGCAACTCAGCCCAACGGCGAGCGAAGAACCGCAGTTGTTCGATGTGGAGAAATCCGCGGCATTTGGTCCGCTAACGGTTACGCCCGCGATCGAGATCGCAGCCGTCCCGGGGTTTGAAAGTATAACGGCCTGCGCCGCGCTCTTCGTTCCCGAAACCTGATTGCCGAAGGCCACGGACGTTGGGGTGAAAGAGGCAACGCCCGTTCCACCCTGTCCCGAACCCGATCCGGAACTCGATCCGGAACCTGTGGAGCTTGCGAGCGCAGTCCAGACATTAACGGCTGTGCAGCCGTACAAATTGGAGCCAGCGGGTGCTGAGCTGTTGAAATAAAGTTGGCCTAACTGGCAGCTGGAGGGAAGCGAGGCTCCGACCGTAACCGGCCGCGTGAAGGGCTGGTTGGCGAAATCGGCATTCCGTCCTTGAGTGCCAAGATTGATAGTCGTTGTTTGCGAAAAGGCCGGCGCAGCCGCTATGAGCAGAAGCGCAGAAAAGACCTTTGGGGCGGAGCGGAAGCTATTCAGTGGCAAGCTCCCGGATTTCCGCGTCGATTTGCTGCCCGGGCCAGCGAGGCTGGTGCGGGAAGCGCTGAGTATTGTGTACAGCGATGACAAATCGGTACTCCTTTCGTGTTTATCAAAAACCACCGATGGCCCACTCCGGCGGTGGCGGCTGTACATCGTTGAGAATGGAAGCTTAAGAAGAAATTTTGGATTCTGTGACTGGCCGTCCGCCCCGGGTGTCAGGCGCTACCGCCGGCCAGCCGGTTCGCCCGCCGCAGACGCAAAAAGGATAGGCCTCTTAGCACCATGACGTGATCTGAAGTCCCCATCACTTCTTCGAGATATTCGATCACGCGGGGACGGGCGATCAGAATCCCGGCAACATAGACCGTTGCCCCCAGCACGGATGCTGTTAACAGCCGAATCCAGGCATTCTTCACTTGAATGGAACTCAAAAAGAGCAGCCATCCTTCGCAAACCAGGGCCATGCAGACGGTGACCAGGAACTGAGGCAGCAGGGCAGCTCCAAAATCCTTCATTTTCAGGCCTATCAGGCTAAATGGAATCAGGAATCCAGGAAGTGTTATTAAGGCCAAAGTAGTAATGGCATAAGCTGCCGCTACTCCGATCGCGCCAAAGTGCACGCCTACTAAAAAGGCCGCTACAGCGGTTCCCAGGACTACCAGATTCCAGCGGAACATCCAATCCGTGCGGCCCTTAGCTTGATAGAGAATACCGACGCTGGTCTGCACGGATTGGACGAGGCCGACGACCGATAAAACTTCAAAAATGGGGATTGTCTCCAGCCACTTAGTTCCCAGGATGGCCCGGATCATCGGATCGGCCACCACCCCCAAACCTGCCATAATCGGGAACGTGATCAGGGCTATGAGTGAGCAAGCGCGTATGTAAGCGTGCCGGAAACGGGCATTGTCGTCCTGGATACGCGCGAAGGCGGGAAACAAGACCTGGCAGAGGACCTGGCTGATATTCGAAATGGGCGTTAGCATCAGATTGTAGGCCATCTGATAAAAGCCCAGCTGAGTACTGCCGAGAAATCGGCCCACTATCAGGTTATCCGCGTTCCGGTAGCCGTAGTTCACCATCCCGTTTGCCGCCAGATTTGAGCTAAATCTTGCGATGGACTTCACTTCCACCCAGTCGAATTCGAAGCGTGGACGGAAACGTGCGGCGAGGAAGTATCCGCCGCTGGAAACGACGGAGTTTGCCACGCTCGCGAAGACCAGACTCCAAACTCCAAGGCCGGTGAGTGCGCCCGAGAGGGCGACTGCAAAGCTGGTCGCCGCCGCCAGCAAATCGATTAACCCCAGAGCTTTGAAGGACATATCGCGGGTCAACAAAGCGTTATGAACCACTCCACACGATGCTAAAACGAGTGCCAGTGAGAGCACCTGCAAGATACGGGTCAGTTCTGGAGTGTGGAAAAAAACGGCAGTTAGGGGCGCGGTTCCAGAGACGAGCAGCGCCAGGAATAGGCCAAACAGGAAATTTATCCAGAAAAGGCTCGACAGCAGTCTTCGCGATACGGTGGGGCGCTGAACGATAGCCACAGCCGTACCAAGATCGCGGAAGTTACTGACAAAACTGATGACGATTACCGCCATCCCAATCAAGCCGTACGCGCGCGGGCCAAGCAGACGGGCGACCGTCGAGACGGAAGCAATGGTCAAGACTTGTCTGCCGGCCGTCGAGATCGTGGACCAGCCAGTGCCAGCGAGTGCCCGTTTTGTAAGCCCGCTTGCCTTTGTGGTTGGCTCAGGATTCATGTTGTACGAAGTAATTTGTATAAATCATGGGCTAAATCCCTTATCGGCTGGAATTCTGCCGATAATTAGAGAAGGGATGAGATCTGAACGTGTCGTACCGCCGACCTACATGGCAGCCGGGCTTGCGCCCGTTATACTGAAATCCGGATTGTGGTGCTTTGTCGAAGTTTAAACCAAGTCACTCAGGCGCGGTCCGTCCCAAGCCCGCCAAGCGCCCGGCCGGAACCCAAGTTTACGCTGTCCAGGACAGACAGACCGACGGGTTAGTTGAGGAGAACGGGCAACGAGTCGAAGGTCCTCCGCCGTCTGTAGAACTACCTCCTAACGCCGTGCAGCGGATGGGGTTTATTGCCATCGCATTATTTATTTTTTTCCGGTTCAGTTTTGCGCACGAGTTTGTAGCGGCGAAGCTCAATATCAATACTCACGTCATTATCCTACTTGGCGCGGCCTCTTACCTCTTTTGCATTCTTTCCGGCCAGATGGTCAAGGCATTCCGCGAAAGGACGACCTTCCTTTGGTGTGGTTTTCTAGCCTGCATGAGTATCGCCACAGTGACCAGCTTCTGGAAAGGCGGTTCCTTTCCACTTTGGGTGGACTATCTTGAAACGGTCTTTCCGGTCGTATTCGTTTTGCCCGCTCTCACCACCACACGAAGTCAATTAATCAAAATGCTTAGCACCATCGGGGTGGCCTGCATCGCCATGGTGGCGCTCGGAATGTTCAACCACGATCTCCTATCGGGACGCATGAATATCGATGCGCAGGGAAGCGATATTCAAGATCCGAACGACTACGCAGCGCATTTGATCTTGATGCTTCCGGCTCTCGCCTTTGTTACGTTGCGAGCGGGCCGGCCGGTCTTATTTAAGCTCGTCGGTTTGGCAATGTTTGCCTTTGCTTTCCGGCAGATCCTCAGTACCGGGTCGAGAGGCGGTTTGCTAAGCCTTGCCATTACAGCTTTGTACATTGCCCTAATCGGCTCTAACAAGGTCAGGCTGGCAATCCTGGTCGGGGTGCCGATTCTCGGTTTGCTCGCTGTGCCATTTATTCCGTCCGAATCGGCGGCCAGGCTCTCGCTTCTGTTTTCATCGCCGGTCACCGCCAATAATGCGGAAGCGGCTGAGTCGGAGGACGCTCGGCTCGCACTTCTGAAAGCAAGTGGGAAGGCAACATTGCAACACCCGCTGTTCGGCGTAGGTCCCGGGATCTTCATGGATTATCAGGCGATTACCGCCGGCGAATCGGGACAGCGCGGCATGTGGCATGTCACTCACAACTCGTACACGCAGATTTCAAGTGAATGCGGAATTCCCGCGGCCATCCTTTTCCTAGGCGCTCTCGTAAGCACTTTCCTGATGCTGCGGGCCGCCGGAAAGTCCAAAGACCGGGAGCTTGCGAATGTGGCACTCTTTGTCTCCGTGATGATGGTAGGCTTCTGCACGTGTATGTTCTTTCTTTCACTCGCCTATAGCGTGCATATTCTGGCTGTGAGTGCGTTCGCCGTCGCATTGAAGCAACGTATGCAAGCAGACGGAAATTTCCCGAGCCCTTTGAGCGCGGGTCAATTCGCAAACTCTGAAGCTTTGCCTGCCTAAGGATGTCCACAAGGGTCAGCGACAGCGTGGGGCGCAAGAACCTGCCAAAGGCATACCGGCCGGCCAGACCCGTCCCGGTGCTGCTCATGGTGAGGGAATTGGGATTGGGCGGTATTGAGCGCGATGTGGCGAAACTCGCTCTGGGGTTCGACAGAACCCGTTTCACGCCCTACGTGGCTACTTATAAGCCGCAGGGCCCTCGCTACGAGGAATTGCAAAGAGCTGGGGTGCCGATCCTGCATCTCCAGTTTCCTTCTCTGCTTTCACTTCAGGCGTTGTCTGCCGCAGCCCGCTTTCGTAAGTTCATTCGCAAGCATCGTATCGAGATCGTTCACGCCTTCGACCCAAGTTCGGTCTTCGGGGTGCCCCTTGCCCGGTTGTTGAGAGTACCCGTTGTCCTTTCAAGCCAGCTTGGACATCGGGAGCTTCACGATCCCCGGACGCGAAAGCAATTGAAGCTGGTAGACCGGTGGTCCGACGCAGTAGTCGTTAATTGTGAGGCGCTTCGCCGCCATTTGGTTAATGGGCATGCCGTCCCAGCGGAAAAAGTAGAGCTTTGTTACAACGGCGTCGAAACTAAGGAGTTTTATCCTGCCGCCGTCCAGCGGCCCGCTGAGGTTGCCGACGCATCGCTTGTTGTCGGCGCCGTATGCGTTCTCCGCCCCGAGAAGGGTTTGGATCTGCTGCAAGCGGCGTTCGCCCGCGTACGGCATCTTGTTCCCGCCTGCAAGCTGCTGATTGTGGGCAATGGCCCCGAACTGGAGCGCTTACAGCACAATGCCCAACGGCTTGGCCTACAGGATACTTGCGTTTTCCTGCCAGCGGTAGCGTTTGTCCCGCCGATCATGCGAGCGATCGATATTTTCGTGTCTTGTTCCCACTCCGAAGCGTTCTCGAACGCGATCCTGGAAGCCATGGCGTGTGGCTGCTGCGTAATCGGATCGCGCGTCGGCGGGACTCCGGAACTCACCGGCGAGGACGAACGCGGTCTCCTGTTCGGGAGTGGCAGCGTTGACGAACTGGCAGACAAACTGACCATGACCATCACTAATGAGACCCTTAGAAAATCTCTGGGCGAGAAAGCGGCTGCGTTTGCGAAGTCCAAGCTGAACGTCGAGACTAATGTCGAACGCACAATGCAGATTTACGACATGCTGCTGGAGCGCCGCGGGATTTCGCACTGACTGGCATGAGCGATCACTGGGTCCTGATTTTCGCCTATCACTTTCCGCCGGAAAACGTGATCGGTGCCGCGCGGCCGCATAGATTTTACAAGTACCTGCAGCGTCAGGGTTATAAATGCCACGTGATTACGGCTGTTGACGTGTCTTCCCGGCCCGATCTTGACGCGGAATATGTGCCCGATCCTTTCTTTCACGCACCGGCGCGCGGAGCTGGCTGGCAGATGGAGCGAGCTGTCCGGCGATTGCTGCTTCCAGGAGTGATCGGAGTCCGATGGGCTTACCACGCCTATCAAGCCGGGCTGCGCTTCGTACGAGAGCATCCAAACGACAAGGTGACCATTTTTTCCACGTTCCCGCCGCTCGGATGCCATCTAGCCGCATGGGGTCTTGCACGGCGCAAAGGGCTGCCCTGGATCGCCGATTTTCGAGACCCGCTGGTCGGCAATCCCATCCACGACATTCTCCCCGCACGCTCGCGTCTTACCTGCGAACTGGTGCAGCGGACGCTTAACGCTTCCGCCGGGGCTTTCATCGCGAATACAGATGGAGCCGAACGGTTGATGAAACAAAAACATCGTTCGCGCGCATCGCGAGTTCACCTGATATGGAACGGCTTCGACCCCGAGCAGCGCGTATCCGCGTTGCCTCTGCCCGCCCGCGATCTTAAGCTACTTACTCATGTGGGCGAGTTATACGAAGGCCGAACCGCAGCGCCGCTGCTCGAGTCGTTTCAACGAATCGTCGATTCGGGCCGCCTTTCCGGCACTTTGCGCGTTGAATTGACTGGGCCGATGGACGAGGGCTGTTTGCCGCCACCGGCTTTCCTCCAGGCCGCGCAGGAGCAGGGCTGGCTGAAACTGAGATACGGCCAAGTGCCAAAGACGGAGGCGCTCGAAATAGCGCAAACATCCGATAGCTTGCTACTCATTCAACCGCAATCCGCAATTCAGGTTCCTGGGAAGCTCTTCGAATATCTGCAGATCGGACGGCCCATACTTGCTTTTGTCCCGCGAAACTCATCCGTTGAGCGAGTCCTTGAAAAAAGCGGTGTCGAGTACCGCTGTGTCTACTCCGGCAGTTCTCCCGGGGAGATCGATCGCGCTGTACTGGAATTCCTCGAATTGCCTTCGGATTCAGTCAGACCAAGTCCGTGGTTTGAGGAGACGTTTAACGCCGAGTCGCAGACCGCCGCGCTCGCAAAGATCATCGAGCAGTTGTGATTCGCGCATTCATCCGGCTTTGCATCGGTTGCCTCGCCGCCCTGGGTGTGTTTGTCCTGCTTGTAACATTCACTCCAGTTGTTAAACTGACCGCCTCCGCCATAGCTCAGGACTGGTTCGACGGGAACGGCGAAGTACTGGTCGTTTTAGGGGGATCGATGCTCGTTCCCGGCCCAAGTTCTAACGCCACGCTCGGTGAGGACACCTATCTCCGCTGCGTCTACGCATCCTGGATATTAAAGACTCAACATTTTCATCATGTCGTCGTGACGGGCGGTGAGGGGATGGCGCAAGCGATGGCTACGTTCCTTGTGGATCGTGGGGTTCCGCCCGATTTGATTCTGACGGAAAACGCCGCCATGTCCACTTATCAGAACGCGCTCTACACGAAGCGGATCTTGGAACGGCAATATGGCTGGGGATATGTGCCGCAAGTAACTGTGCTGACCAGTGATTATCACTCCTGGAGGGCGCGCCGTACTTTCGAACATTGCGGAATGCGCGTAAAGACAATTCCGATTCCGGATGTAATTAAGCGATCCGGCTATCTGCCTTTCCGCTGGACCGGCGCGATGACTCTCCTGGACGAGTTCCTGAAGGACGCCTACTACGTCGCCAGCGGCCGGATTGATGTATAAGGATTCATCTATACTGGCTAGACTGTAACGGAGAGGAAGTTCTACTTATGTTGAAAGGTTTCAGGCAGTTCATACTTCGCGGGAATGTTCTTGATCTCGCGGTAGCAGTCGTCATCGGCGCAGCTTTTGGCACGGTTGTGACGGCGCTTGTAAAAGACCTGATCACTCCTCTAATTGCCGCGATTGTAGGCAAACCTGATTTCTCCGCCATTCTCTTCACCGTGAACGGGAGCAAGTTTCCGATCGGGGATTTCATCAATGCCCTAGTCTCGTTCCTGCTTATCTCCGCCGCGGTCTATTTCTTTGTGGTGCTGCCTGTGAATGCCTTGCTGGCCCGCATTCACCGTGGAGAAGCGCCTCCCGATCCCACCACGAAGAAATGTCCAGAATGCTTGAGCGAAATTCCCATCGCGGCACGGCGCTGTTTCCAGTGCACTTCCGTCGTCGCCTGAGCGGGCCGGTTCGGAATTTAAGCCGCTCATACGAAACTAGAATGAGTGGCGCTTTTACTCAATGCTCAAGGTCTCTCGAAAACGTTTGGGGCCGTGCCCCTGTTCCGCAACGTTTCGCTTAACGTTTTTGAAGGCGGCCGTCTTGGCCTGGTAGGTCCGAACGGATCGGGCAAATCGACGCTGTTGCAAATTCTAGCGGGCCGGATCGAGCCTGATACGGGCGAGGTTGCGACCCGCAAGAATACGCGGTTGGCGTACATCGCCCAGGAATCGCAATACGCCGGCGCGGATACCATCAGAACCGTAATTCGCCGGGCGCTCGAAGAGGCGCGTATCCCTGATTCCGAACGCGACGGCCGGGAAGCGGAGACACTTGGCCGCACTGGTTTCACGGATTTCGATGCTATCGCGGCCACTCTGTCTGGAGGCTGGCGCAAGCGGCTGGCCATAGCGGAAGCGCTTGTGCTGAATCCGGATATCCTGCTGCTGGACGAGCCGACGAATCACCTCGACATCGCTGGCATCTCGTGGCTCGAAAAACTTCTGCAAAATGCCGCCTTCTCCTCTGTCGTCATTAGCCACGACCGCTATTTTCTGGAGAATGTCGCGACCGAGATGGCCGAGTTGAACCGCGTCTACCCGGATGGTCTCCTGCGAGTCGATGGGAATTACAGTACGTTTCTGGAGAAAAAGAGCGAATTCCTGGCCGCCCAAGCCAAGCACCAGGATGCGCTTGAAAATCGGGTTCGTACGGAAATCGAATGGCTGCGCCGCGGGCCAAAAGCGCGCGCCACCAAGGCCAAAGCTCGCATCGACAACGCCTATGGGCTGATCGGCGAGCTAAAAGATCTGAATGCGCGGAGCCGGACATCGAGCGCCGATTTCGACTTTACGGCCACTGACCGCAAGACCAAACGGCTGATCGAACTCGATGACGTCAGCTATGGATTCGGTGAGCGCGTTCTGTTTAAGAATCTGAATTTTACGCTGACCGGCGGCACGCGATTTGGGCTTGTCGGCCCAAACGGCAGCGGAAAAACAACGCTATTGCGTCTGTTGCGCGGAGAGATTGAGCCGGTTTCAGGCGAGATCCGGCGCGCTCAGACGCTGCGCATCGTGTACTTCGATCAGAATCGGCCACTTGACCCGAGTCTCACGCTGCGGCGTGCACTTGCCCCGGACAGCGACTCCGTCGTTTTCCAAGGCCGTACGCTCCACGTCGCGAGTTGGGCCGATCGTTTCCTGTTTGCAAACGAGCAGTTGAATCAGCCTGTTTCACGGTTGTCCGGGGGTGAGCGCGCACGCGTCTCCATCGCCAGGCTGATGCTTGAACCGGCGGATGTCCTGCTGCTCGACGAACCGACCAACGATCTCGATATTCCAACGCTCGAAATCCTGGAGGAGAGCCTGGTCGAGTTCACCGGGGCGCTTGTGCTGGTCACGCACGACCGCTACATGCTCGATCGCGTTTCTACGCTTGTTCTGGGCCTGGATGGAAACGGAACTGTTCAAGGCTTTTCCGACTACTCGCAGTGGGAGAGTTGGCAAACGGAGCAGAAGCGGCAAAAGGACGCCGTCGGACGAGAACAGCGCGCCATAGCTTCAGGAGTCCGGTCGCCTGCCAAGAAAAAGCTTTCCTACCTCGACACCCGCGACATGGAAACGATAGAGGCGCGTATCAGCGAAGCCGATCAAAAGCTGGCCGCTAAACGGGCGTTACTTGACGACTCTGCCGTGATAACCGATCCGATACGCCTGCGGGAAGCCTATCGCGAAATTGAGGAAGCTCAGGCGCGGGTAGACAAACTGTACGCGCGCTGGTCTGAACTCGAAGCCAAGATCCTCTGATGCTGCCGTTTACAAGCAACGTGCGCTACACCGATGACGGCTCGGGATGCGTCCACGGCTGCCGGTACGTCCGTCGCAAGAGGGCGTTAGCTTCTTCATCTCCGATCACCTGCTGCCGTTCCGAGTCCCACTGCAGCGTACGTCCGAGCTGCATCGCGTTGTTGGCAAGGATGCAGGAAGCTGTTGAGATGTATCCCTGCTCAATATCGGCAATCGGCTTGGAGCGGTCGTCAACACTCTTCAGGAAATTGAGCATGTGATAACGGACCGCGGGCGCAACATGCCGTTCGAGATCTTTTTCAGTGCGGTCTTCCGGATACTTTTCGTATTCGTAAGTGACGTCTCGATGAACCGTTTGTCCGCCGAAGGGTGTGTAATCGTATCCGAATACATCAACTTTCAACGTTCCCTTGTCGCCGTAATATGTCGCGCCCCAGGGATGCTTGGGATCGTTTGCTTCACCCCAACTGCGATGCTGCCAGACAATTCGAAGATCTGGATAATCGAACGTCGCCGTCTGCGTGTCCGAAGTGTTCGCCTTGCCGCCTTTGTCAACCAATATCCCGCCGGTCGATGCAATGCGCGTGGGCCATCCGAGATCCAAATACCAGCGCGTCATGTCGAACATGTGTACGCACATGTCGCCGACTATGCCGTTGCAGTATTCCATAAACAGCCGCCAGCTTCGCGGGTGTACTAGCGGATTGTAGGGGCGCATCGGCGCGGGTCCGGTCCACATCTCATAATCGAGATTCGGCGGGGGCGCCGTATCCGGCGGATTCGCGTTCGAACGCATGTGGTAGTAGCAGTAAATCTCGACGAGTCCGATTTTCCCTAGCGCGCCGGTCTTGATGTACCGCTCGCGCGCTTCCGCAATATGCGGCGTACTTCTGCGCTGCGTTCCCACCTGCACCACGCGGCCGTATTTGCGGGCGGCGGCAACCATGGCTTGGCCCTCTACTACGTCCCTGCTGATGGGCTTCTGAACCCAAATATCGAGACCTGATTTGGCCGCCTCGATCATTGCCAGCGCATGCCAGTGATCCGGAGTGTCGATCAGAACAAGATCCAGATCCTTCTCCTTCAGCATCTGCCGAAAATCGCCGTAGGTGCGGGGCCTTTTCTTCGAGGTCTGCCGGTTGCCGATGATATCGGCGGCCTGACCCAGCATATTCTTGTCGACATCGCAAAGCGATACGACTTCCACCGGTGCAACCTGGATCAATCGAATGAGGTCGATCTTGCCGTACCAGCCGCAGCCGATCATGCCCACTCTTCGAATCTTTCGATCGGGCAATGTGGCTGCATAACTTGCAAGCGAGTTCAGCGCAACACCGGCACTAGCAGCTTTCAAAAAATGTCGACGGTCCATAGGATATTAATTCTTTCCTCGCAGGATTCGGTCCAGGCTAATCGGGCCGGCTCCCGCAAAAATCAGGTACAAAAATACGAAGCAATTCAGAACGGCAATCTCACCGTGATTCACCAGAGGAATCGGGCCGCTTGGGAAGTGCGCCTTGAAATAAGCTACTGCCATTTCTCCGCAGAGTATAAAGGCTACAGGCCTTGTAAACAGGCCTAAGATGATCAGGGTCCCACCAATGGTCTCAAGCAAGCCCGCGACGCCGAACAAGCTTGTCAGAAGGGCGCTAACTGGAACGCGGTGGCCGCCGAACATCCCGAATAACTTTTGCAGACCGTGGCAGATGAACAACAATCCCGTGACGATCCGCAGGATGGAGAGGGCATAAGACGATGCCGCCGAACCTCTGTTCTGTGATTTCATATCTCTCATGAGGAGAGTATCACCGTGGAACGGTCCATAGTCGGTTTCCATAGAGATGACGAGAACCACTGGGTCGCGGATCTTGATTGCGGACACACCCGGCACGTCCGTCACGATCCACCGTGGCAGAACCGTCCGTGGGTGTTGACCGAAGAAGGAAGATTGCAGTTCTTGGGCGCGAAGCTGAATTGCGTAAAGTGCGATGAGGAGCCGGCACGCTCAATTTAATGGGCCAGGGCTTGTTCAAGATCGCCCTTCAGATCTTCAATATCTTCGACACCAACGGATAGCCGGATCAAAGTGTCGAGAATGCCCAGTGCGCGCCGCTGCTCCACCGGAATCGAGGCGTGCGTCATGATGGCCGGAAGTTCAATCAGGCTCTCTACCCCTCCCAGGCTTTCCGCCAGCGCAAACACGGTGCAACGCTCCAGCACCCGGCGAGCGTACGCCAAGTCGCCTTTCAGAACGACCGAAATCATTCCTCCGAACGCTTTCATTTGCCGCTTCGCCAGAGCGTGTTGCGGATGGCTTTCGAGACCGGGATAAAGCACCCGTTCAACTGACGAATGCCGCGAAAGCCACTCCGCCAATTGCTGTGCATTTTGCGAATGCCGCTCCATCCGCAAGTGCAGCGTCTTCAGTCCGCGCAATGCAAGAAAAGAATCGAACGGTCCCGCGATAGCGCCGACCGCATTCTGCAAGAAACGCAAGCCGGTCACCCAGTTCAGCGTCCGAAGTTACCGCAACGCCGCCTACAAGGTCCGAATGACCACCGATGTACTTGGTTGCCGAATGCACCACGATGTTGAAACCGAACTCCAATGGCCGCTGCAAATATGGGCTCGCAAAAGTGTTGTCGGCAACGGCAAGAAGCTTGTGCTCTTTCGCAAAGGTTCCGACAGCTTGCAGATCGATAATCTTGAGCAGGGGGTTCGACGGGGTTTCCACCCACACCATTCGCGTGTTAGGGCGCAGCGCTTTCGCAACTGCCGCCGGATCTGACATATCGAGGAACGTGAACTCGAGACCTGCCGATCTCCGCCGCACCCGTTCGAACAAGCGGAAGGTGCCGCCGTACAGATCGTCGCTTGCGATGACGTGATCTCCTGTGTTGAGTAGATCGAGTATCGTCGCCATTGCCGCGAGCCCCGACGCAAATGCAAATCCGCGCTGGCCGCCTTCGAGATCCGCCACGCATCTTTCGTAAGCGAAGCGAGTGGGGTTCTGCGACCGCGAATATTCGAAGCCCTTGTGAACTCCCGGGCTCTCCTGAACATAAGTGGACGTCGCGTAGATCGGAGTCATAATGGCCCCGGTTGAAGGATCGGGAGTTTGGCCGGCGTGAATGGCGCGTGTTCCGAATTTTTGTTTCATGCCCATAGCTAAGTTAATGAAGCTTGCGCCGTAAATGACTCAGCAGATCCGAGCGGGTGATCAGCCCAAGAAAATCACTTCCGTCCGTTACAAGCGCCACTAGTCCTCGATTGAGAATCTGATACACCGAATCCACGCTCGCCTCCGCCGGAACTGTTTCGAGCCGGCTGGTCATTGCATCTCTAACCGGAGAGCGGAACTTGCTTTCGTCGCCATGTACGGCCAGGAGCAAATCCGATTCGTCCAGGACTCCTACGCAGCGGCCGTGCTCGATAACGGGAACTTGCGAGACATCCGCCATTCGCATTCGCTGGAAAGCTGTCAGCAGTGTGTCGTCGGGAGCTACCGTGATGACCGAGCCTTCTTCATAGCGTCTCGAAATCAACTCGCGAAGAGTGCCGGTCGAGGGCCGTTCCATGTAGCCCTGATCGAGCATCCAGTAATCGTTGTACATCTTCGAGAGATACTTCGCGCCGGTATCACAAACGAACGTTACGACACGCTTCGGCGTCTGTTGCTCACGGCAGTATTTCAGAGCGGAAGCCAGCAGCGTTCCGGAAGACGGGCCGCCAAAGATTCCCGTGCGCCGCAGCAGGTCGCGAGCCGTTTGGAAGCTTTCTTTATCGGAGATACTATAAGCCGCCCGAACCCGGGAAATGTCGGCGATTACAGGAAGGCAGCTCTGGCCGATTCCTTCGACGGCATAGCTCCCGGATGGAACGTGCTTCCCGGTGCGCACAAGCTCGGCGAGTGAAGACCCAAGCGGATCGGCCAGAACCATCTCCGATTCGGGCTGAACGCGCCCGAAGAACCGGCTGAGTCCCGTCATAGTTCCACCAGATCCAATGCCGCAGACTATCGCGTCTACCCGATGCTCCATCTGATCCCAAATTTCCGGTCCCGTGGCTATCTCATGAGCGAGCGGGTTGGCGGGATTGGTGAATTGATTGATGTGATAGGCCCCGGTTTCTTTTGCAATCGCGGCGGCCATGTCCTGGTAGAACATGGGATGACCGGCTGACACGTCGGAGCGAGTCAGGCGGATATCCGCGCCAAGCGCCTTCGCATGGGCGATCTTCTCGGGCGACATCTTGTCCGGAATCACCAGAATCAGGTGATAACCCTTCACTGCCGCGACCAGCGCCAAACCAATTCCCGTGTTTCCAGCCGTCGCTTCAATGATCGTGTCGCCGGGTTTGATGTTCCCGGCTCTTTCGGCATCTTCGATCATGACCACGGCCATGCGGTCTTTTATGGAGCCGCCCGGGTTCTGCGACTCCAACTTCAGGAATAACTCGCAAAGCCCTGTATCGAATCCAGTCAACCGCACCAGCGGCGTGTTGCCGATCAGATGAAGGCTCGGAGGTGCCGCCTCAGCCATGGATATCTTTGTAGGCCACCAAACAGCGTTCAGCTGTTTCTAGTTCAGGATAATCGCTGCCTTCTTGCTCTATCAGGTAGTATTCGACCCCTCCGACGCTCTCAGCGGCCGCGAAAATCTTTTTCCAAGGCGCAACACCTTCTCCGAACAGCACGCGGTAGCCCTTTTGCGGCGACCAGTCTTTCAAATGCAAAGACCGGATGCGGCCCGGATTCTTCTCGATCCATGCGACAGGATCATTGCCGGTTTCAACACAAGTTCCGACGTCGAGCTGCAGCATGATGCTCTTATCCGTGTTCGTAGCCAGGATTTCTATCGGCTTCTGTCCATCTATCGGTTTCCACTCCAGATCGTGGTTGTGATATCCCGCGTGCAAGCCGTCCTTCTCCATCTCGCCGTTGGCCCGATTCAGCACTTCCGCAACATGCTTCCAGCCATCGACGCCTTCGACCTTACCCGCACTCGAGAGGACAATGAATTTCGCTCCCAGAATCTTGTTCAGTTCCATCGCCTTCGTCAAGCCGTCGCCCGTAAACGAGTTCAGGCCATTGTGAGTGGAATAGCAACGAACACCCAGGTCGTCGATCTTCTTCCGGACCTCTTTGGCGTAATCGGGAGTCCAGTCGAAGTAAGGCGCGAAGAATTCCACGCACTCATAGCCCATCTTCCCGACTGACTGCAACGTGCCCATCATGTCTTTCTTAAGTTCATTTCGAACCGAGTAAAGTTCCAGTCCGATGGGAATGTGTTTCTTCGCCGCGCCGAGGACAAGAGGCGTTGCCGCGAGAGCGGCTAAGAACGTCCGGCGTGAAGAGCTGAAGGAATCGCTTGTTGACACGCCCATAGCATATCGAAATGCCAGAATGACTCTAGATGTATGTTCTCCCCCGCAAATGGCCGCTTCTGTTCTTCGCGATTTGCCAACTGAGCTTTGCGCAAGTCCAAAATGGCGAGTTGCGCGTCACCGTTTCCGATCCGAGCGGTCTTCCGCTGCCGTCGTCCATTTCCTTGGTCAGCGAATCGTCGCGAACCGAGCGCGATACCAAAACCAGCGCTAATGGCCAGTTCGCTTTTCATCATCTGGCGATGGGTGTCTACCGCCTCACCGTGGACCACGCTGGGTTCACTCCATACTCCTCGCTTGTAGAGATTCGCTCCGCCGTGCCGAAGGATGTGCGCGTGCAACTCACCCTGGCAACGGCTTCGACTGAGGTCGTGGTTAAGGACAGCGCTACACTCCTTGATCCGCATCGCACCGGCGTGGACTATGCCATCGGGTCGCAACAGCTTCGAGAGGAGGAGCCCGCTACTCCGGGGCGTGGTGTACTCGACCTGATCAACATGCAGCCCGGTTGGCTGTTTGAGGCGAACGGTGTTCTGCACCCGCGCGGTTCTGAATACCAGACACAGTTTGTAGTGGACGGCATGCCAATGGAAGAGAATCAGTCGCCGGGTTTTGCTCCAGGACTTGAGACAAACGACGTGAGCGAGATGACGGTGCTTACAGGCAATTATCCGGCGGAGTATGGCCGCAAGCTCGGAGGTGTTATCGAAGTAACTACCGCGCGCGATATCACGGCGGGATTTCATGGATCAGCCGAATTGGGCGGTGGAAGTTTCGGTACGGAAACGGGCTCTCTGTCGGGTTCCTATGGGTGGACGCATAGCTCGTTGACACTCGACGGTTCGGGCAGCCGCACGGATCGTTATCTTGATCCACCTGTGCTCGGAAATTTCACTAACACCGGAACGCTCGGTAGCTTCGGCGTTTCCTACGACCAGGATCTTGGCACATCGGATCGCGTTTTCCTTTCCGTTCATCGCAGTCAGTCCCGCTTTGAAGTTCCAAACGAAAACGTGCAGCAGGCCGCTGGTCAAAGGCAGGACCGCACCACACCGGAAGATTCGGGCCAGATCGGATGGAGTCACGTGCTATCGCCCGAGATGCTGCTGAACGTCAGAGCCTCCGTCGAAGATCTTTCCGCGAACCTCTGGTCCAATCCCTTCTCGACCCCGATTATTGCCGCCCAGCAGCGTGGTTTCCGGCGCAGTTATTTGAACGCGAATGTGTCGATTCAGAAGAAGCGCCACGACCTGAAGTTCGGCGGCGATGCCATCTATTCGCCTGTAAGCGAAGCGCTGCAATATCAGATCACGGATCCAACGTTCTTCGATCCCGGCACTCCACCCCTGTTTAACTTTTCGGATCGCCGATTGGATCGCGAGCAGTCGCTGTTTGCCCAGGACACGATGCACTACGGCAATTTAACCTTAAGCGCCGGAATGCGCTGGGACCATTATTCGTTGGCGGTGAACGATCATGCTTTCAGTCCGCGGCTCGGCGCAGCCTGGTACGTTCCGAAGGCCGATCTGATTCTGCGCTTCTCTTACGACCGCGTCTTCCAGACGCCCGCGACCGAGAACCTGCTGCTTGCCAGTTCTCCCCAGGTGGATCAGTTGAACTCCGAAGTTCTGCGCATTCCGGTGGCGCCTTCTCGCGGTAACTACTTCGAGGCCGGACTGACCCAGGGCATCGCTAAAAAGGCCCGGCTAGACGTTAGCTTTTATAGACGTTCGTTCGTGAACTATGCCGATGACGACGTCTTTCTGAATACCGGGATCAGCTTTCCGATTGCGTTTCGGAGCGCGCAAATCCGCGGCGTGGATGTGAAGCTCGACCTGCCGCGATGGGGCAAGCTATCTGGCTTTCTCAGCTATTCGAATATGCGTGGCGTATCGCAATTGCCGGTAGTCGGCGGCCTGTTTCTGGGCAGCGACGCCAATGGCGTGCTTGGAACAAATTCCAGTTTCGCAATCACGCAAGATCAGCGCAACACGGCTCGCGCCCGTGGCCGCTACCAGATCAGTCCACGAGTTTGGGTGTCGGCGGACGCGCAGTACGGGAGCGGACTTCCCGTGGAGTTGAGTGACGACGTTAGCGTCGGCGATCTTGAATCGCAGTATGGAGCACGGATCGTGGACCGTTTGAATCTCGATGCTGGCCGGGTGCGGCCCAATTTCTCCATCGATCTGAATGCAGGTGCGGATTTGTGGAAGCGCGAGAAGTCGTCTGTGCAGATTCAAGGCGAAATCGACAACGTCACCAATCGCCTGAATGTGATCGACTTCGCGGGCCTATTTTCGGGAACGGCGATTGCGCCGCTTCGCAGCGGCAGCGCGCGGCTGACCTACCGGTTCTGACGGAAGGCCAACAAGATCGAGTCAGCGCCCTCGTAGTGACCTATTTGCCTATCGGAAACTCAAAATACAAAATTTCGCGTCCCGATGGCGTGTCGCGCAAACCGTTCAGGTACAGACTATCCCCTGGTTCGGGCTTCGCTTCAAAGTAGAAGAAGCCACTCACGGAGTCGCCCGGCGGCAGCATCTTTGCGGAAAACGCGCGCGTCACGATTTCAGGGGAATTCAGCGGATTCTTCTTCCCCGGAAGCGGAATAGGAAGAGGAACCGGAGACTTATGCGGATGGTGGCCGGCCGTCCCCAGAAACGGAACGTCTTCGGGGTTTACGGAGGAAACGTGCCTGCCATCGGCTGCGACAAGATTCACCTCCACATCGCGCAGATCGAGCGTCTTCTGTCTCTTGTTCTCAATCACCACCAACACCGGAAGCACGCCATACTTTAGTAAATCGACTTTCTTCCCAAATACGTCCGCTACCTGGTCTCCCGTACTCAACGATTTCGCGCCTATGGTGACTTGATCGGAGCTCTGATGAGCATAATCGCTGGCGGCCCCAGCGTGGAAGGGGCCGGTGCTGCCCGCGCGGCCAGGGCAGTCAAAGCTATACTCGAAATCACGAACCGGAATTTTCGAATCACGCGCGCTGTTCTCCTCTATCGTCTAGCTCAGTTTTTTTGTTTCCCATTTATTGTCTTCTACTTCCTCGCACGGCTGCTGACTAAACCCGCATACCGGCCCCACTTCGGCGAGCGCCTTGGATTTCTGCCACGAATGTTCACTCGGACGGAGCCGGGCTCAATCTGGTTGCACGCCGTCTCAGTGGGCGAGGTCGCTTCGGCGATTCCACTGCTGCGTGAACTCCGCGGCTCCAATCCGAAAGTACCGATCTACGTTTCGACTTCCACCGTGGCTGGGAGGCTGCGGCAGCGCACCAACTTTCCGATCTAGTCAACGGCGTTTTCTACGCGCCGATCGATTACGTCTTCTGCGTGCGCAAGGTTCTTCGAGTGATCCGGCCCGCGTTGGTGATTGTTTTCGAGACTGAGATCTGGCCCAATCTGTACAACGAATCCAAGCGTGCCGGAGCCGCGCTCGCAATTGTCAACGGACGTATTTCCGACCGGACTTGGCCAAGATACTCGCGGGCGAAATGGCTCTTCGGTCCGGTCCTGTCCCGGGCAAATGTGATCTTTGCGCAAAGCGAAACGGACTATCTGCCGATACCGGGAGCTTGGAGTGCCCGTCGAGAAATTGGGGCAGCCAGGGAATCTTAAATACGATGCGTCGGTAGCGCCGGGACCATTAGAACTGCCCACCTTCGGAGCGCGGCAGATCTGGATTGCGGCGAGCACGGTGGGGCCGAACGAGCGAGGGAGCATCGAGCGTCACGAGACGGATGAGGACGACATCGTGATTCGTTCGTTCCTGTCGCTTGCAGCCGAATTTCCCGGCTTGCTGCTGATCCTTGGCTCCGCGCCAGCCTGCAAGATTCGAAATCGTCAGCGCAAAGTTGAAGAGGGCTGGTGTCCATTTTCTGCGCCGTTCGGAACAGAAGCGTGATCCAAAGAGCGGCCTTACGCTTCCAGGCGTGCTCCTGCTCGACAGTATTGGGGAGTTATCGAGACTCTACAGCCTCGCGGACGTGGCTTTCGTGGGAGGCTCACTCGCACCCCGCGGCGGCCACAACATTCTGGAGCCTGCGGCGGCTGGCGTGCCCGTGATCGTTGGGCCGCATATGCAGAATTTTCAGGCAATTGTGCGTGATTTCGTCGCAGCCTCGGCTATCGTGCAAATCAACAATGGAGATGAATTGACCGGGACGTTTGCGGCAGCTGCTTTCGAACCCGGAATTCGCACGCCAATTGGGCGAACGCGGCCGCCTGGTTGTCGCCCAAAAACAAGGCGTTGCAAAGCGTCTCGCCGGTCATCTTTGGGATGCCTACTACGGCGCTTGTCCTTCTTCGCCAGCATCGTTCATCTCGCGGTTGGTTCTGGGTGCTCTCGCGTCGGCTTGGATTGCAGGCGGCCATCTGAAGCGCCGCCAGGGAGAGCGCCGCGCGAGTTCGGTTGCTCCATTGTCCGTGCCTGTGATCAGCATCGGCGGTATCACGGTCGGTGGCTCTGGGAAGACTCCGTTCACGAAATACCTCTCGGAACGGTTGAAGGATCGCGGCTACGCTCCGGCCATTTTGACGCGCGGATATCGACGCCGCTCACCCGCCGAGAATCTGGTATTTGCTCCGGGTGCGAGGGTGCCGGCGGCATACACGGGCGACGAAGCGCAGATCTTCTTGCGTGCCGGCGTTGCGCCGATTGGGATCGGTGCAAATCGCTACGACACGGCGCGGTTTCTTCTTTCCAAATATCCCGAAACCGGCGTTCTCCTTTTGGACGACGGGTTCCAGCACGCCAGTCTTAAACGTGATGTGGACCTGGTCGTCATTGATGGATTGGATCCGTTCGGCGGCGAACACGCAGTGCCGCTCGGGAGGCTCAGAGAGCCGCTGGAAGCGCTCGCCCGGGCCGATATCTTCGTTGTGACACGCGCTCCTGAGGATAAACGCTTTGATGCAATCCGGTCACGACTGCATGAGTACAATCCCACAGCTCCCGTATTCCGCAGCCGTCTTAAGCCGCGCGGATGGCGCGACAATGTCACGGGAGCGCGAATCGATAATTTGGGAACGCACCGTGTTGCCGCATTCTGCGGATTGGGAAATCCGCAGAATTTCTGGGGCACGCTTGAGTCCTTGGGTCTGGAGGTTGTTTTCCGCTGGGCTTTTGGCGACCATCATCAATATAAGGCTACCGACATACGGCGAGTGGCTCACCAGGCGCGCGCCCATGGCGCCAACATCCTAGTCACGACGGAAAAAGACCGCGTGAATCTGCCAACTAACCTCCATAAGGCTCTGGGAAACACGAATCTGGTCTGGCTCGAGATCGACCTGGAGTTGGAAGACGAGAGGGCATTCTTCTCGGCCTTAGGCCTTGTGCTTGAGCGCAAGCGGGCACTGAAAGCCGGCGAACGATCAAGCGGCGCTTCGTTTACTGAGAACGGCCGCTTCGTGCGCGAGTAGGCGTTTCTTTAAACCTATGCCGCCAGTGAAACCGCCCAACTTACCGGCTGCGGCGATCACGCGATGGCACGGAATAAAGAGAGGAAGATTGTTCCGGCCGTTCGCGCTGCCGACAGCCCTGAAAGCCTTCGGATGGTCGATTGCCGCCGCCAGGTCGCCATAACTGCATGTTGTACCGAAGGGTACCTGCATGAGTTCGGTCCATACACGAATTTGAAACGGCGTCCCGCGGAGTGAAAGCGGCAGATCGAATGCCCGCCGGCGGCCTGCAAAATATTCAAGCACCTGGGTCACGGCTGCGTTTAGCGCATCCGGTCCCGATCCTGCTTCGCGCCGTTCCCACTTGCCCTTTCCAATCCGCCATAGAAACTCGTCCTCTATACGAGGATGTTCGTCGTCATGCATGGCAGCGGCATGAATCCTGCCATCGAGTTCGGCAAGGAAAATACGCATCGGCAAATTGTCGGACAGAGTGGATTCGACGAGTGTCCAATTCGGCATTTCCTCACTGTAACGTTTTTCGCAGGGCTCCGAGCGTGTTGCCGCGCAGCGGAAGCCAGATTGTATCTGCTATCGTGACGGTTTTACGTCGCAATGCAATTCTCTAATCTCGATATCCCGTGTGAAGAATTTGTTCTTGAGAATGGCCTCAAGGTCGTTGTTCATGAGGACCGCAAGACTCCTATTGTTGCCGTCAACATCTGGTACCACGTGGGCTCGAAAAACGAGAGGCCCGGAAAAACCGGGTTTGCGCATCTTTTTGAGCATCTTATGTTCGGCGGCAGCGAACACCTGAATGGCAGCTATATCGAGTCCATGGAGCGTGTGGGCGCGACGGATCTGAACGGCACGACTAGCGAGGATCGCACTAATTACTTCGAGAACGTGCCAACCTCGGCTCTCGATTACGCGCTGTTTGCGGAGTCGGACCGGATGGGGCATTTTTATAACACGATCAGCCAGGAAGTGCTCGACCTTCAGCGCGGCGTGGTCAAGAACGAGAAACAGCAGGGTGACAACCAGCCCTACGCAATCGTTGAAGACCTGGTCGTTGCAGCCACCTACCCGGCTGGCCATCCTTACGATCACACCGTAATCGGCTCGATGAAAGATTTGGATTCGGCGTCGCTTGAGGATGTGCGCGAGTGGTTTAAGACGTATTACACGCCATCGAATGCGGTGCTTGTCATCGCAGGCGATATCAATGCGTCAGAGGCGCACGAAAAAGCGCGCCGCTATTTCGGCGATATTCAGCCCGGTCCGCCTGTCGCGCATCAACGCTCGTGGATTGCCAAGAGGACGGGCGAGCATCGCGAAACGGTTCAGGATCGGGTGCCTCAGGGACGCATCTACAAGGTGTGGAATGTACCCGGGTACGGAACCGTTGCGGCAGATCGTCTGCGGCTCGCAGCCGGCGTGCTCTCCTCGGGCAAAACGTCTCGGCTTTACAAGCGATTGGTTTACGACGACCAAATTGCCACGCATGTGGCGGCTTATTTGGACGAGCGCGAAATCGGAAGTCAATTCGTGGTCGTGGCGACTGCCCGCAAAGACGGGGACCTACGCGTTGTTGAGCGCACGCTCGATGAGGAATTGGCGCGGTTTCTTCAGGACGGCCCAACGGAACGCGAACTGACTCGAATCAAGACACAATCGTATGCCGGCTTTGTCAGAGGTGTGGAAAGAATTGGAGGGTTCGGCGGGAAGTCGGACATACTCGCTACCAATGTTACTTATTTAGGTTCGCCGCACGGCTACAAGCGGCGGCTTCAAAATTACCAGGAAGCGAGCGGGAGCGACATTCTGGAGACCGCGCGCGAGTGGCTGGCGGACGGTGTTTACGCCCTCGATGTGCTGCCGTTCGAAGCGGGGAAACCTGCGCCCTTGCTCAATCGGGAGAGCCTGCCCGGCCTTGGTTCCGCTCACGAGCTGAAGCTTCCAGAAGTTCATGAAACTACTCTGAGCAACGGATTGAAAATCCTGGTGGCGGAGCGGCACGATGTTCCCGTTGTGAACCTCTGGCTCGATGTGGATGCGGGTTACGCGGCGGATCAATTCGCAGCCCCTGGTGCGGCGCGATTGATGTCCGCCTTGCTTACGGGAGGCACGGCTCGGCGCACGGCTTTGGAGATCAGCGAGGAAGTGCAGTCGCTTGGAGCGCAATTGACGGCAGGCTGCAACCTGGATACTTCCACCGTGTATCTTTCAGCTCTTACGCCGACTCTTGACGACGCGCTTGACCTGTATGCCGACGTAGTGCTAAACCCTTCGTTTCCCCAGGCCGACTTCGACCGGCAACAGCAACTTCAGTTATCCGCCATTGCGAACGAGAGAGTCACACCGCTTCAAATGGCCCTGCGGGCGCTTCCTCCCATCCTGTTTGGATCTGAACATGCCTATGGGTTGCCGCTAACGGGGTCGGGTACGGAAGAGACCGTGTCCAGCATGACTCGCGAAGACGTGGCGCGTTTTCACGAAACATGGTTTACGCCCAACAACTCGACGATGATCGTTGTTGGCGATACCAGCGTTGCGGAGATCAAGCCCAAGCTGGAGAAATTCTTCGGCGGATGGAAAGCCAAGAACGTTCCCGTTAAGAATGTCGCTCGCGTTCCTGAGCCATCAAGCACGGCTATTTACCTGATCGACAAGCCAGGAGCGCAGCATTCAGTCGTGATTGCCGGAACTGTTGCGCCACCCCCTACGGCGGAGTCCGAGATCCCTCTCGAAACGATGAACAACGTGTTTGGCGGCACGTTTGGAGCGCGGCTGAATATGAATCTGCGTGAAGAGAAGCATTGGTGTTACGGCGCGGCTTCCCTGTTGTATGGCGCACGCGCGCAGAGGCCTTTCCTGGCTTATGCCTCCGTCCAAGCGGACAAGACGAGCGAAACGATTTCCGAGATGATCGGCGAAATGAAAGGGATGCTCGGGTCCAAGCCGGTTACGGAAGAAGAATTGGACAAGGTTAAGCAACAGCAGATCTCGGAACTGCCCGGGACGCATGAAACCATGAATGCGGTTGGAACTTTGCTGGGAGATCTGCTCCAGTTCAGGTTACCGCTCAACTTCTACGATTCCTATGTAGACCGCGTGTCGAAGTTGGCCGTTCCCGAGATTGAAGCGTGCGCTAAGTCGTTGCTTGACCCCGCACGCATGGTTTGGCTTGTGGTCGGTGACCGGGCCGTTGTGGAGTCTGGTTTGCGGGAGTTGAATATCGGCGAGATTATTGCGGTAGAGGCATGATTAGTTCCGCGTCCTAATCCCGATGCACGCTCTCCATCGAGAACGCCGGGACGCAAACTGCAAAATATTCCGCGCCCTCGTCGCCGGGCGTGCTGTATCGCACCCATTCACCCTTGTGCGTAATCACCGCCTGACCAGCTGCGACGTCCAATTGGCCGCCTTCATACTCCACGCGCAGCATCCCCTTCACCACCACCGTGAACTCATCGAATTCCGGACGTTGTCCAGGTTCTATCCAGCCACCAGGGCTGCGCATATGCGCGACGCTCGCCTGCGGCGTTCCGGAATTCACACGCCCCACATACTCGTCAATCAACTTCGGTTTGTTTCCCGCCGCTTCAATGCGCGTCGCGTGCGGAATCAGTGTCGGTTTTGTCATCTCCTTGATATCCTAGTCGGGCTAACTTCCTTCTCATGCCGTCGTTGCCCCGTTCCTTGCCGCGCATTTGTGTGGCGCTCGGTCTCCCTTCCGCCTCCGATCTTGCTCGCGCAGCCGAACGAGAATATAAAGACGGCAGCACATTTTTCGAGTTCCGCCTGGACGCGCTTTCCGATCCGGCCAAAGGAGTCGAGCTGATTCGATCCTTCCGCGAAACTCATCCCGACATTCCGATCCTTGCTACATGCCGGCATAAACAACACGCGGGCGCATTCAAAGGTTCCATCGAACAGCAGATTGCTATCTTACAGGACTCTGGCCGGGCTGGAGCCGCCGCCCTCGATCTCGAAATAGAATCCGCCGAATGCGCTAAACAGGCGACTGCAACTTTGCGCGACGCGGCGCCGTTGATCGTTTCCTATCACAATTTCGAAAGCACGCCCGCTCTCGACCCGATTCTCAGAAAGCTGCAGCGGATCCCGGCCGACGCCTACAAACTCGTCACCACCGCCCGCAAACCGAGCGATAATCTCCGTCTCATCCAGTTTGCCCGCGAACACCGTGACGCTCCGCTCATCACATTCACCATGTCGGAGATGGGTGCCGTGACCCGCGTCCTTGCTCCTGGCCTTGGCTCCGTCTTTACTTACGCCGCCCCTTCCGTCGCTCGTGGGAACCGCACCCGGGCAAATTCCCGCTCGCCTTATGCGTTCCGTCTATCGCGTTGACAAGTTGAGCAAGCAGAGCCGCGTTTACGGCATCATCGCCGACCCCGTAGCTCATTCCAAATCTCCGCTCATCCATAACCGAGCCTTTCAGGCGCGCCGCATGGACGCGGTCTACATTCCCTTTCTCGTTCCCCACGGCTGCCTTGCGGACTGGATGAAATTAGCTACCGAACTTCCCGTCTCGGGTTTCAGCGTGACGATTCCCCACAAGCAGCGCATCCTTCGCTATCTCGATGTAGTCGATCCGCTCGCAAAGCGTATCGGAGCCGTAAATACCGTATGGCGTAAAGCCGGGAAATGGCGCGGGACCAACACGGATACACAAGGCGTGCTGAAGCCGCTCGCGAAACACTTGCGCCTTGCGCACGCTTCGATACTGATCGCAGGTTATGGAGGAGCGGCACGCGCCGCGGCTGTCGCACTCTCCGGAGCCGGAGCGGGCGTCACGATCACGGGCCGAAACCTAAAGGCCGCTCAGGATCTGGCCCGCATCGCGAAGGCTCAAGCCGTCTCATTGCATGAAGCCGAAGCCTCGCATTACGACGCACTGGTACATGCAACCCCGCTAGGAATGTCGCCCAAACCCGATGAGGCGCTGTTCCATAAAATGCCCGCCGACGTCGTACTCGACATGGTTTACAATCCGCACGAAACGCTGCTCTTGAAGCGAGCCCAAGAGCAGGGTTGCACAATCGTTCATGGATCGGAGATGCTTCTGGAACAAGCCGCCGGTCAATTCGAAATTTGGACGGGCGAGTCCGCCCCGCGCGCCGTGATGCAAAGCGCTCTCGAACAACACTCCTGAACGGTTATGATCTTCGGGTGAGGACAATTCGCTCGCTGTTCGCTCTCGTCGTGGGATGTTCTATTGTCTTCGGCCAGCCCAAATTAGCCTGGACCTTCCATACCCACGCGGCCCCGCCGACCCAATTCGCCGGGCAAATTGCCGCCTTCGAGGCGACTCCCGTCCTCTCAGGCAATCTGCTGTATGTCATCACGCCCTTCGACCAGGTCATCGCTCTCGATCCAGGAACAGGCGCACAACAATGGAGGTTCGACCCGCATGTCGCCGCCGATCGTCGTTACTCCGAAGCCACTTCGCGCGGCGTCACAATCTCAAACGGCACGGTTTACTTCGGTACGCTTGATTCCCGCCTGATTGCTCTCAGCGCAGCGGATGGCAAACTTCTGTGGCAGGTCGATATCGCTCCGGGAGTAAAGGACGGAATGTATGAAGTCACCTCGCCGCCCGTAATTGCCGGGTCAACCGTGATCGTTGGTTCTTCGATCGGTGACAACCTCAGGGCGGAAATGGAGCGCGGCACAGTCAGAGGCTTCGACGCGGGCACCGGGGCTCTCAAATGGAGTTGGGATCCCACTCCCGGCGGCAAAACGGGTGCGGCCAACGCCTGGACTCCGATGGCTGTTGACGCCCGCCGCGACATGGTCTTCCTATCCACGGGGAGCGCATCGCCCGATTTCTACGGCGGCCTTCGTCCCGGGAACGGCCTCTACGCAAATTGCGTCGTCGCCCTGCAAGCTTCAACCGGCAAGCTGCTCTGGCACTTCCAGGTTGTGCATCACGATCTCTGGGACTACGACGTCGCTTCACCTCCCGTCTTAGTCGAATTCAAAGGCAAACCCGCCGTCGGTGTGCTTACTAAAATCGGCCATTATTTCGTATTGGACCGGCTAACAGGCGCGCCGCTGTTGCCCGTAAAGGAAGAGCCTGTCCCGCACTCCGACATCGAAGGCGAGGCCGCTTCTCCCACTCAGCCCGTTCCACAAAGCGGTGTCTTCACGTTACAGCGATTTACTCCGCGTCCAGGCTGGTGCGAAGCCGAATTTAAAAAGCTTCGCTATGAAGGACTCTTCACGCCACCCAGCCTCGGTGGAACCCTCGTGTTTCCCGGGAATGTCGGAGGCGCAAACTGGGGCGGAGGCGTGTACGACCATCAGCGCGGGCTCATCTTCGTCGCGGCCAACCGCCTCGCGACATCCGTTCGTCTGATCCCGCGCAAGACTTTCGAAGCCGCGGGGCACGGCGATTCGGGCGAGCGCATCGGAGTCGAGTACGGCACACAAGCCGGCGCACCTTATGCCATGTCGCGCCGTACGTTTCTCGGACAAGATGGTAAGCCCTGCAACGTCGAGCCATGGGGCGCGCTCGCCGCAATCGACGTTGCGACAGGCAAGCTGCGCTGGGAAACTCCAACAACCGTCAGCTTGGGCGGCCCGCTTGAGGTGGACGGTCTGGTCATCTTCGGCGGAGACCTCTGGGCCAACAAACTGCGAGCTTATTCCGCCGACGATGGTCACAAGGTATGGGAGCTACCGTTGCCGCACGCAGCGAATTCAGTACCTGGCACATATCTCTGGAAGGGGAAGCGCTTTGTCGTGGTGAGCGCTGGAGGTCACGGCAAAGTGAATAACGATATCGGAGATGACGTCGTGGCATTCACGCTGAATTGACAGCCCTTCTATAATGTCCGCATGAGCAGCCGTCCGTCTTCCCTGCGCTTCACCCGGCGGAAATTGGTCGCGCTGATGGCTGCGGCTCCAGCAATCGCCCAGGTCACGTCACCGCCGATCACATCAAAGACGCCACCGGAAGGCGCTCCGGCCCCGGTTGAGCCCCCCGCCACGCCCGAAGCCCGCCTGAAAAAAGCTTCCGACGACATCCACGCCGTCAGTGATCGGCTTGCCCAAATCGAACTTCCGATGGACATAGAACCTGCATTCTCCTTCAGAGCTTAGCTCATGAAAAAGCCCAAAACGAAGCTCGACGAATCCACCATTCCATTCGCCGGCATTCCGGAACTCAGCGCCGCGCTGCAGAAGCACGAGATCTCGTCCTCCGAACTTACTAAGTTCTTCAGCAAGCGTCTGGACAAACTCGGTCCCCAGTACAACGCCCTTGCTTGTTCACTTGCGAAACCTGGGCGTGAGGCGGCAAAGGACGCCGATTCTGACCTGAAGCGCGAGCGTTTTCGAAGTCCCCTGCAAGGTATTCCCTATGCGGCAAAGGACCTCCTCGCAGTGGCGAAATACCCAACCACCTGGGGAGCCAAGCCCTTTGCGGATCAAATATTCGACTACGACGCTACCGTGATTACCCGGCTATCTGCGACCCAAGCTGTTCTTATTGGCAAGCTCGCCATGGTGGAACTCGCTGGCGGCGGCGGTTATAGTTCCGCGTCGGCTTCGCTCCAGGGCCCAGGTCAGAACCCGTGGAATAAGTCTTATTGGTCCGGCGGTTCTTCGAGCGGTTCAGGTATCGCCGTCGCGGCCGGCCTCGTCCCATACGCACTGGGCTCCGAAACTTCCGGCTCGATACTAACTCCCGCCTGTTACTGCGGAGTAACTGGCCTGCGTCCTACTTACGGCTTAGTCAGCCGCCATGGGGCAATGCCGCTTTCGTGGACTCTTGACAAAGTCGGCGTCCTCGCGCGCTCCGCCGAAGACTGCGGCCTTGTATTGCACCAGATCGCAGGAAGCGATGACAACGACCCCGGCTCTGCCCATAAGAGTTTCTACTATGCGCCCCAGTATTACCGGAAATTGAGCGATCTCAAAATCGGTTACGCCGAAATCGACTTCTCTGATTGGTGCGCCGAACCGCTTCGTCCCGCTTTTGCCAACGCGCTATCGGTGGTAAAGTCCTTAGGCGCTCAGATGGTAGAAACCAAGCTGCCGGATTTCCCGTACGGCACAATCATCGGCGCCATTATAGATTCCGAAGCCGCCTCGGTCTTTGAGCAATTTATTAAAACCGGCCGCGTCGATCAACTCGCGGATCAAAGCCAGATCGATGGTCTGAAGGCGTCGCTAACTTACTCGGCGCTGGATTATCTCAAAGCCATGCGCGTACGCAGCCAGATACAATCCGCCTTCCGCCAGTTATTCACGACAGTTGACTTCCTCATCGCCCCAACCCACTTCGATCCGCCCGACCGTTCCGATCAGCCCTTTGACGAGACACCGCCCAAGCGCCCAGATCAGAAAGGTGTTGGCGCGGGTCTCGTGCAAGCCAGCAATCTTTGCGGTTTTCCCGCCATCACGATTCCGTGCGGATTCGCAAACGGACTACCGGTCGGCCTGCAAATCGTCGGACCCGTTTTCGAAGAAAATCGAATCCTCGGGCTCGCCCGCGAGTTCCAGAACCGCACCGATTTTCACAAGCAGCATCCGCCCGATTTAACCCAGGCCGCGATCCCCATCAATCCGAACGCACCCTAGGAATACCGGAACGACACCCGCCTTTTTGCGCTCCGGCACCACCGTGTGAAATCCCAGGAATAGAAAGCTCCCCGCCACAACCGCCAGCACCACTGCCGTCCACCACGGGCCAAACGCCGCCACCCCAGACCGGTCCGCCCGAGGTTCCACCCACGCACCCACAACGGTAAGCAACTCCACCGCTCCGCTCGCTAGAATTGCCCGTTGTGTCGAACCCATCGACTTTCGCGTAATCCAGCCAAGCGCCAATCCTTCCGGCACCTTGTGCAACGCTAACCCAATTGGAACGGCGACACTCGCCAGCGGCTGCACCGCTACTGCCCGCACGCTCCACCCATCCAGAAAGCTGTGGAGCGCAGTTGCAATTAGCAGAGGACCAACTACGCCGTGCCGGGGCGAGCGTCCGGTATGCAAAAGATACCGGTCCAATCCCAGCAACGCGACGCAAGAGGCCAGCGCCACTCCCACCACCAGCGCCCATCCCGACGCTTCTGCAATCTCCGGCATAAGCCAAAATAGGCAGATTCCGAACAGCAACCCGCCGCCCGCAGCCGCCAGATGGGCCGACAACATCCTCGACTGCCCCAATACGCATCCGGCGACAATACCCGTCAACGCCAGAAGCGTGAGCAGCCACGCCGCCGCCATTTACTTTTCGATAACCTTCACGACAAAATACGTAAACGGCGTGCCTTTCTGAATGAGTACCTGATGAGGCGTGCCGGCCGGAATGTGGATCACCGCACCCTTTGCCAGTTCGTGCCGCTCACCACCCGCGACTGAAGTGCCGCGCAATTCGCCAGCCGCTTCCGTATGCGGATTTACCAGCTTGCCGCCTGTAAGAATCGTCGCTGAGCCGTCCACAACAAAGAAGAAGTCCGCGTCTTTCTCGTGTACTTCCGACGACCCAGTCTCTTCGCGGTAGGCAATCATCGTGTGATCGCTTCCGTACTTCTTCAGAGACTCACTCGCAAATGGAGCTTTCTTGTTCGAAAGCGTCTGAACCATCTTCTGCAGATCCTGCGGCGAATACAGGTCTATATTTGAACTCGCCGCCATCGCCAGGGCAGCAGCTAACAATCCAAGTCCTAAAATCTTCACTCCTTATATCTCCTTATCGCTCTACAGTATTTCAGTCGAAACCTTTATACCTGTAGATATTCTCATTTCAGAGTACAAACGGAGGCTTGCACTACCTTGAATCTGCGCTTGAATCTACAAGTGATCGGCGGTAGCGGCACTACTCGCGCTGTTCTCATAGGACTGGCTTTCATCTCTCCAGCTTTTTCGCAGATTCAGAATCAGCCTGACGATGGACAGTGGGTGATGGCTCCGAAGAATTACGCCAGCACACGATATAGTTCTCTGGATCAGATCAACACCGGGAACGTCAAAAACCTCAAGTTGGCCTGGACATTCTCAACCGGCACCAGCCGGGGTCATGAAGCCGCTCCTCTCGTCGTGAACAACACGATGTATATCGTGACTCCCTTTCCGAATTTTCTCTATGCGCTGGATTTGACAAAGCCGGGCGCGCCCATGAAGTGGGTCTACCAGCCGCATCCCTCACCCGCCTCCCAGGGCGTTGCGTGCTGCGACGTGGTCAATCGCGGGGCTGCCTACTTCAACGGCAAAATCATCTACAACACTCTCGATGTCCAGACCGTTGCCGTGGACGCCAACACCGGCAAGGAAGTCTGGCGCACGAAACTTGGCGACATCAATCTCGGCGAGTCGATCACGATGGCCCCGATTGTCGCCAAAGGCACCGTTCTGGTCGGCAACAGCGGCGGCGAATTCGGAGTACGCGGTTGGCTTGCCGGTCTCGACGCCAACACAGGCAAAATAAAATGGCGCGCCTACGGAACCGGACCCGACAAGGACGTCCTTATTGGCCCGAATTTTAAGCCTTTCTACCAGAAGGATCGCGGTACCGATTTGGGTGTAAAGACATGGCCGCCAGATGCGTGGAAAATCGGAGGCGCAGCCGCCTGGAGTTGGATCTCGTACGATCCCGATCTCGATCTCTTCTATTACGGCACGTCCAATCCAGGACCATGGAATCCCGACCAGCGTCCCGGCGACAACAAATGGGGCTCAAGTATATTTGCTCGCCGTCCGGAAACGGGAGAGGCCATCTGGGCTTATCAATTCAACCCACACGACATTCACGATTACGATGGCGTGAACGAAAATATTCTGCTCGATCTGAATATCAACGGTCAACTCCGTAAGGTTCTGGCGCACCCCGACCGCAATGGCCGGATGTATCTGATGGACCGCACAAACGGAGAGGTTCTCTCGGCCGAAACATTCGCTTATGTCAATACGAGTGAAGGCGTGGATCTCAAAACCGGAGAACTGAAGCTGAATCCCACGAAGCAAACCGGCTACAACACCATACGCGATGCCTGTCCGGCTCCTCCCGGCGGAAAAGACTGGCAACCCTCTTCCTACTCGCCCAAGACCGGCCTGCTCTATATACCTCACAACAATCTCTGTTACGAAATGCAGGGCGTTCAGGCCAATTACATCTCGGGAACCCCCTACGTCGGTATGAACGTTCGCATGTACGCAGGCCCCGGCGGCAATCGCGGCGTCTTTTCCGCCTGGGATCCCGTCAAGGCCAAGACCGTATGGAGTCTCAACGAAATGTTTCCCGTTTGGAGTGGCACGGTAGTTACCGCTGGCGACGTAGTCTTCTACGGCACGATGGACGGCTGGTTCAAGGCCATGGACGCTCGCAACGGCACGCTTTTATGGCAATTTAAAGCCGGTTCCGGGATCATTAGTCAGCCGATCACTTACAAAGGGCCGGACGGAAAACAGTACATCGCCTTCATGTGCGGCGTGGGCGGTTGGTCGGGTGCCGTGGTAGCGGGTGGACTGAACACCGTCGATGGAACCGGCGCGTTGGGCTTTGCCAATGCCATGACAGATCTCGGCAAGTACACAACAAAGGGCGGGATGCTTTATGCGTTTGCTCTCCCTTAGCCTTTCTCTGATACCGCTGCTTCCGTGCTTTGCGTCGGGAAATCCAATTCTTCGCGTGTGCTCCGACCCCAACAACATGCCGTTCTCAAATCGGCAAAGTCAGGGTTTTGAAAACAGGATCGCTGAACTCGTCGCGTCCCGCCTGGGTGAACAGCTTGAATACACCTGGTGGGCTGAGCGTAAATCGTTTGTTAAAAATTCTCTCGGCGAAGGTCTCTGCGATGTCGTAATCGGCATTCCGAGCGCGCTCGACTCAGCCGAAGTCACCAGGCCCTATTATCGTTCGAGCTATGTCTTTCTGACGCGCCGTGATCGCAGTCTGCACATCAGTTCGCTACTCGACCCGCGTCTCTCAAACTTGGAAAATCGGCATGCAGATTGTTGGGGAGGATTACGCGCCGCCCGCCTTCCTGCTGGCGCAGCGTGGCATAACGCAGAACATCGTCGGCTTCAGCTTGTTTGGTGAATACGGCGAACTCAATCCGGCGCATAAGATTGTCGATGCCGTGGACGATGGACAAATCGATGTGGCTATCGTGTGGGGTCCGTTGGCGGGCTACTTCGCGAAAAGCGCGCGGAATCCGATGGATATTGTTCCGGTATCGCCCGCCGCATTTCGCGGAGCGCCATTCACGTACGGCATTTCAATGGGCGTGCGCAAGGGCGATGATGCGCTGAAAGACCGGTTGGACCAGGTGATCGAGTCCGAATCCGCCGCCATTCAACAGATCCTCGCGCAATATGGCGTGCCTCAGGTGCAGTAGGGAGGATGAACGTGCGACTCACTCTTGGGCTCTTCTGCTCGCTTTTACTTCTCGCTTCCTGTCAACGCCAAAAGCAGGACATCCGCCCATCGCCAACGCGGCTGGCAATTTACGGCGATGCGGCCAAGGAGAGTCCGCTTCGTCCCGGTGGCCCTATTGGACCAACTCCGGTCGTCAACAATCCCTATAATTCCAGCGCCTATGACATCTCCGAAGGGCAGCGGCTTTTCAACTGGTACAACTGCTCCGGCTGCCACGCAAATGGCGGCGGAGGAATCGGTCCGCCCTTGATCAAAACAGAGTGGATCTACGGCGGCGAACCGGCGAATATCTTCGACACGATCGTGAAGGGCAGACCCAATGGTATGCCCGCATGGGGCGGACGCATCCCCGAATATCAGATCTGGCAGATTGTCGCCTTCGTGCGATCCATGAACGGTCAACAGCCAACTTCCGCCAGCGCCTCTCGTCAGGACACTATAGAAACGAATCCCCAAAACATTCAGAATCGAGTCAACGGAGTCACGAAATGAAGCCGGCCAGACTGCCGCTGACCACAATATGCTTGGCCGCAGTCTCTTACGCCGGAGAACGGCAATCCGTTCTCAATCCAGCGGGTCCGCAGGCCGGAAGAATCGCCGGACTTTGGTGGTTCTTCGTGGCCGTGACCGCCGCGGTTTTTATCATCACGATGGCGCTGACCCTTTGGACTCTCATGCGGCGTCATCGCGGCATACAGCAGGAACCGCTTGAGGCCAGGCATCTCCCCACCCAGCTCACCGAAAACAAATTGAGCCGCGTCGTCACAGGCGCAACCATCGCGACCGTACTGATTCTGTTCGCCCTGCTTGTCGCGAGTATCGGTACGGGCAAATCAATCTCCGAACTCGGAAATAAGAACAACGGCCTCACCGTCGAAGTGACCGGGAATCAATGGTGGTGGCAGATCCGTTATCTCAACAGCGACGCCAGCCAGATCGTCACGACGGCAAACGAGATTCACATTCCTGTAGGGCGCCCGGTTTTGATTCGGGGCCTCTCGAACGATGTTATTCACAGCTTCTGGATTCCCAACCTGCACGGCAAGCGCGATCTGATTCCCTCGCGCGTCACAACCGAGTGGATTCAAGCCGACCAGCCTGGAACCTACCGGGGTCAGTGCGCGGAATTCTGTGGTCTTCAGCACGCGCACATGATCATTTACGTTGTCGCGGAATCGCCGGCCAAGTTCAAGGCCTGGTATCAACAGCAGCTTCAGCCCGCCGTTGCCCCTGCCGACCCCGTAAAAGCGCGCGGCCAGCAGGTCTTCTTAAACTACGAGTGCGTCTTCTGTCACTCCATTCGAGGCACAACGGCCTCGGCCCAGAACGCTCCCGACCTGACACACTTCGGCAGCCGCCTTGGTATTGCCGCGAACACTCTTCCGAACACAATTGGCAATCTGGGCGGCTGGATCGTCGATCCCCAAGACATCAAACCCGGCAACCACATGGCCACCATCGCCGTGAAATCCGATGATCTTCAGCCCCTTCTCGAATACCTGGAGAGCTTGAAATGACTCCGACGCAGGACATTCTCCCGAACACTGCCGATCAAGCGCACGCCATCGCGGAACTGCAAAACTCCTGGCGTCACGGTCGCGGCGTATTCGGCTGGTTCTCGCGCACCACCCACCAGGCGATCGGGATGCGCTACATCGTTACGGCCTTCATCATGCTGCTGGTTGGCGGCGTCGAAGCGCTGCTGATGCGCACTCAATTGGCACGGCCAAACAACACGTTCCTAAGCCCGGAGCGTTACAACCAGATCTTCACTACCCACGGCACAACCATGATGTTCCTCTTCGCCGTCCCCGTAATGGAAGGGATGGCCATCTATCTTGTGCCGCTGATGTGTGGAACCCGCAATGTCGCCTTCCCGCGCCTCAACGCATTTGGATACTGGATGTATCTGGGCGGCGTTTTATTCCTGTATTGGGGTGTATTCACCAATACCGCTCCCGACATGGGGTGGTTCGCCTATCCTCCGCTCTCAGGTCCGCAGTTCACACCCGGCAAGAGCACCGACTTCTGGGCGCAAATGATCACCTTCACGGAAGTCTCCGCGCTTTGTGTGGCGACGGAAATTATCGCTACCATCTTCAAAATGCGGGCGCCTAAGATGTCGCTGAATCGCATCCCTCTCTACTGCTGGTCGATGCTGATTCAGTCCTTCATGGTGCTGTTCGCCATGCCCGCCATCGTGATTGCCAGTTCGTACCTGCTCTCGGACCGCACCGTCGCCACGCACTTCGTCAACCCTGCCGAAGGCGGAGATCCGCTGCTCTATCAGCACGTCTTCTGGTTCTTCGGGCACCCGGAGGTCTACATCATCTTCATCCCCGCCCTTGGCTTCGTGTCCGCTATCGTCAGCGCCCATTCGCGCCGCGAAGTCTTTGGATATCCGGCCATGGTGCTTTCGCAAATCGCCAACGGATTCGTCGCCTTCGGATTGTGGGTACATCACATGTTCGCCACCGGCCTGCCGCAAATCGGCGAAGCTTACTTTACCGCTTCGAGCATGATGATTGCGGTCACCAGCGGCATCCAAATCTTCTGTTGGATCGCCACGCTCTGGACCGGACGCGTGCGTCTCACGACAGCTCTGCATTTCGTCTACGGCTTTATCGCAATATTCGTGCTCGGTGGGTTGACGGGCGTGATGCTCGCTTCGGTGCCTCTTAACCTCCAGGTTCACGACACCTTCTTCATCGTGGCTCATTTTCACTACGTGCTGATCGGTGGCGCTCTATTCCCATTGTTTGGAGCCTTCTATCACTGGTTCCCAAAGATGACCGGCCGTCTGATGAACGAGAAACTTGGCAAGCTGAATTTCTGGATTCTCTTTATCGGGTTCAATCTGACCTTCTTCCCGATGCACATTCTTGGGTTGCATGGCATGACACGGCGCATCTACACGTACCCGCCGGAAATGGGTTGGGGGCACATGAATATGCTCGCAACCGTCGGCGCCTGGGTCATCGCCCTGGGCGGAATCGTCTTCATCGCTAACCTGCTGTGGAGTCGTAAAAACGGAACAATCGCCGGCAACAATCCCTGGGACGCCGACAGTCTGGAATGGGCCGCGGCTTCCCCGCCGGCCAACTATAACTTCGAATATCTGCCCGTCGTGACTAGCCGCGCTCCGCTGTGGGTGCCTCGTTCCGATCGCACGGTGGTTACCGGGTTGCGGAACGACCGCCGCGAGGTGCTGGTCACAACTCTGATGGACGCGGAACCGCATCACCGCTACGTACTGCCGGGTCCAAGCATCTGGCCCTTCATAGCAGCCATCGCGGTTAGCATCGGATTCGCTGGCTCGGTGTTCAACGCCTGGTACATCACCTACGGATCCATCCTTTCAGGGCTGGCTTTCATCGGTTGGTTCTGGCCGCGCCGTCCCTCTGGAGTTGAAGCCGTGACGGAAACCAGAACGCTGGACGTCTCGCATCTTCCGCCTTACGACATCTCTAGCCAGGCGCCGCTCTGGTGGGGGCAATTCTTCATCACCGTCATTGAAGGGACGATGTTCTGCATCCTGATCGCAGCCTATTTCTACACCCGGCTGAGAATGGATGTCTGGCCGCCTCCCGGTGATCAGTTTCCTCACACCCTGCTCCCAACGCTCGCGCTGATTCCTCTCGTGGCAAGCGCCGCGGGATCCTACTGGGCTAGCGAAGCGGCTAAGAAGGACAACCGGGCGGGAATGATCGGAGGCCTGCTGTTGAATGTTGTGCTCGCGGGACTATCGCTCGTGATGCGTCTCGTCGAGTGGCATTCGCTTAATTTCAACTGGAAAACCGATGCGTTCGGCTCTTATCTCTGGGCCTTCCTCGGCCTGCACACATTCGATTACATCGCGGACCTGGTAATTACGCTGGTGCTCCTCGTGATCATAGCGAGCGGACGCTACGGAGAAAAACAGCGTCTCGGCGTTCATGTGGACAGCGTTGTCTGGTACTTCATTGTGGCCATCTGGATTCCTATTTACATGGTTGTCTACTGGAGTCCCTGGCTGGTAGGAACACAGCAATGATACGGCTCAGTCGCGATCTCGCTCTCTGGATTGGCGTCCTTGCCGGACCCATCATTTGGCTCTGTAGTTTCGAAGCGAATTTTGCCCTTGCGCCTTGGGCGTGTACCTTTCAAGCGAAGCTCGCCTTGTACTGCGTGTCCATCGCCGGTCTGCTCCTCACCGCGGCTTCTTGCTTGCTCGCCTGGCGTACCTGGAACGAAATTGGAAGAGAATGGGCGGGACCTGCCGCCGGGCCTCTTCCTCGTAGCCGCATCATGGCGATTGGCGGCGTCTTCCTAAGCGCCGGGTTCTTCATAGTGATCCTGGCCCAAGCCATACCTGAACTAATTCTCGGAGCCTGCGAGTGAATCTCTGGTCCGCTTGGGAATTCGACCCGGGCGTAGTCGTTCCCCTAGCGATCTTTGCGACGCTGTACGCGTTGGGTTCCCAAAGGCATTTCGGCCTAACCCGTTTTCAGAAAACCTGCTTCTGGACCGGCTGGGCGAGTCTGATTCTGGCGCTGGTTTCACCATTGCATCCTTTGGGCGAAGAGCTCTTCTCGGCCCACATGACGCAGCACGAAATCCTGATGCTGGTCTCCGCGCCGCTTCTGGTGCTTTCCCGGCCCTTAGTAACCTTCCTCTGGGCACTTCCTATAGGCTGGCGCAGAGGTCTCGGGCGCTGGTCGAAAACTGCCTACGTCAGCAAGACCTGGCTTCTTCTTAACGGGGGCATTCACCGCGTGGTGGATACATGCCCTCGCGATCTGGGCATGGCACGTCCCCTATTTGTTCGACCTGACGCTCAAAAGCGATCTCGCCCACACCGCCCAACATTTGAGCTTCTTCCTCTCCGCGCTCCTGTTCTGGTGGGCGCTGCTCTATTCGCATGGCCGCCGCTCGCACGGTACCGCGGTTCTCTACGTATTCACAACCGCCATTCACACGGGAATACTCGGCGCGCTGCTAACCTTTTCGCCACGTATCTGGTATGCGCCCTACGCTACGACCACGCAAGCGTGGGGTCTCACGCCGCTCGAAGACCAACAACTCGGCGGACTGATCATGTGGGTTCCGGCAAGTCTGGTCTATCTCGCCGCCGGACTTTTCCTCTTTGCGAGTTGGCTGAAAGAAAGCGATACTCTGCTCGAAAGGAGTTCCGGTGCGACGTAAATCGCTAATTTTCGTCCTGCTTTCGGCCGCTATCCTGCTAATCACCGGGTGTGGCGGCAAGGGCCAACAGACTGAGAACGCAACCACTGGCGGTGACATCCAGAACGGCGTTGCCGCTCTTTCCCGCTACGGCTGCGGAACCTGCCACATCATTCCTGGTATCTCCGGAGCCGTGGGCCGTGCGGGCCCGCCCCTTGCCGGTATGGGGAGCCGCGTCTACATCGCCGGCATGTTGCGAAATACCCCGCCCAATATGATTCGCTGGCTCGAAAATCCCGCAAGCCATCAATAGCAAAACGGTCATGCCAAACCTCGGCGTCACGCCCAAAGATGCCGCCGACATCGCAGGTTACCTGTACACCTTGAAATAGAAACCCGTCTAACCAGAGGAGCAAAACTATGATTACCTTAGAAGACGCCCGCCGCATCATCGCAGCCGCTGAGAAAAAGGCGGTGGACATCGGTCAGCCGATGAACATCGCAGTCGTGGACGAGGGCGGCAACCTTGTGGCCCATGTCCGCATGGATAACGCCTGGATCGGCAGCGTCGATATTGCCATCAACAAAGCCTGGACCGCGCGCGCATTCGACATCTCGACCAAGGCTCTCGCGGAACTTAGCCAATCGGGCGATCAGTTCTTCGGAATACACGTGTCGAACCACGGCAAGGTCATGATCTTCGCTGGAGGAATTCCGCTGAAGCGCGGCGGCCAGGTAGTCGGAGCCGTCGGCGTCAGCGGAGGCGTCGGGAAACAGGATCAAGCCGTCGCGGAGGCTGGCGAGGCGGCGTTCTGAAAGACGGTCACAACAAAGCACGCCTTCTTGTTTTTCGTCCGACGTCCTCCAACGATAGCGTTTTCAGCCGTTTACGGCCAACTACGGAAAATCCACCCGGCGGCGGGCAACTTGTAGCTCGAAATCAGATGTTACATTCCCCGCATGAAATCTGACAAAACCCAAAGCGGATCTGTCATCACACCTGTCTTGCAGGATCTGGTGGATCGCGCTAAGGAAGAAAACACGCTTCGCAATCCCAGCATGGAATCAACACCATTGAAACCAGCCGCTCTGTACGAAGATGCAGGCGACGGATACAACAGCAACTTCACTTTCCCGCAAGACTAACTTGTGGCGGGGCAGCGCTCAAGGGGTTGCCCCATTTCTCTAGGGAACGTGCTATAAGCGTGGCTGATCCCAGTCTTACTGTCAGGCCTCATGATGTCTCCCCATACCGTGCTTTACCTTATTCAGAGTCGAACGCCAGCAGTACGTTGCCAGCCTTGCCACCATATTGCGAATATCCGGAATTCACAAAAATCATGCCACCGGCCACCACGGGCCCGCCAACATCCAGCGACCCACCTTCCCCAGGCACATGATTCACCGTGTCGAACGAGCGCTCCGTGTCGAAATCCCAAAGCACCGCGCCATTCGCGCTTGAATAGGCTCGAAGGTGGCCATCGAGCGAGCCGGAAAAAACCGCCCCGGTAATCGCGCTGACCGCCGCCGATTGTGCCGGACTGCAGTTGCTTCGATCACCGCAAACCGGCGGCGCCGCTTTCCAGACCAGCTTGCCCGACGAGATCGAATACGCCGAAAGCCCGCCTCCGATATCGCCATTCAAAGTAAGCTCCTTAGGGTCTTTCCCCTTTTTGAAGGCGACGTCGGAAACTGCGGCGAAGAGAAGATTCGTATCCGTGGCTAGCCCCCATTCAACCCCTCCCAAAGCGCCACCCCTGCCTACTCGTTCCTGCCAAAGGACTGCCCCTTTATTGTCCGGATCGATGGCATAGATCATGCCCGATTTCTGCCCCAGCAAGAGGCAGCGTTTGCCCGAGGCCATCGTGACCAGAACTGGCGAGGAGCCAAAGTCGAAATCCGGACCGATCCCGTTCTTGCAAGCGCCCACGCCCGGTTTTCCGCACGCGAAGTTGTACACATCGCCGCCCGTAAATTGCTTTGACCAGAGTTGCTTTCCCGTCTCCATATCCAGCGCCAACACCGCGTCGCTCGTCGTAGTCGTGGGATCGGAATAGTTATCTCCCGTCGTCACATAGATCACGTGATGAACCGGGTCCAGGGTGGGCGAGGACCAGATGGGCGCACCCGACGGGCCGAAGACGTCCGCACCGGTATTCGTTTTGCCCTGGGGCGCGGCTTGTTCCTCGATCGTGTGACTTTGCCAGATCAGTTTGCCCGTGGCCGAATCGAGCGAACTCAGACTGCCGCGGAACGTGCAGCATCGATAATTTGGGGCCAGCACCACGGCCTCCTCGTAAGACGAAAGCGGTACGTATAGGCGGCCGTTCGCGTACGCTGGGGTTCCGGTGATGAACCCGACCGGATGATCGGTGACCTTGGTTTGCCACAACTCCTTGCCGGTAGCCAGGCTTAGCGCGTGCGCAACACCGGTGACATCTCCGAAAAATAGCGCTTCCGTTGCCCCTGCCTTTCCGATCGTGAGGCCAGATCGAACGTTTTTAAGCTGAGTGGACCAATAAGTACAGCCCGCTTTCGCATCCAGCGCCACGACCAGACCACTGTTGGTTCCAAGATAAACGCGCCCCTGGTAAACAACCGGCTGCGACCTCATCACCTTTGTATTCGCTACACCGAAAGCCCATCTCAGCTTCAAATGCGGTATCGTTTCAACTGTCAAACCGCTATCCGGCTGGTAGCGTTCGTTCGCCAACCCCGCACCCCAATTGGTCCAACCAGGACCCGGATTCGGCGGCGGCACTTTGCCTGCGGGACAACTGTTCGACGGCGGAAATCTCCGGCTCAGACGGGGTACTAGCGGAGGAAAGCCAGTTGGCAACTTCGCTTCTCTCTTGTGCGGTAAGAGCGGATCCCTGCTGTTTCATCACCCCCGAATCCAAGGCCTTCCTGATGAAATCTGGCGAAAGCTGAGCGAGAGCGCTGCGGCGCGGTACGCGGCTTACGCCCTCCGTGTCGTGACATTCTGCGCAATGCGCCCGATAAATCGCCGCCCCCGCAGGCTCCGTGGCCGCTAAACTGCCGCTCACTCCGCCCAAAAAGACACAAATGAATGCCAGCGCATTGGCCGATCGGATCGAATCATTGGCCGCATGGAGAAACTATATCTATTGTCAGTTCATGGCAACAACTTTTCGCATCCGTTAAACTGAACCTTCGGGAGTGCGAAAACAAACTACTTATCAAGATGCCGGCGTGAATATCGATGAAGCCGATCGCGCTGTGTCGCTGATTAAACGCCAGGCTTCAAAGACCATCACCCCCGGCGTCCTGACCTCAATCGGCAGTTTCGGTGCAGGGTTTTCGCTGAAAGGCTGGCGGGATCCTGTCTTGGTCAGCTCCGCCGACGGCGTCGGTACTAAGCTCAAAATCGCCTTCGCCACGGGCCGCCACGACACGGTCGGCGAAGATCTGGTAAATCACTGCGTCAATGACATCGCGGTTCAAGGAGCAAAGCCGCTTTTCTTTCTCGACTACTTCGCGGTAGGGAAGCTGGATGCCGAGGTTTGCGGAGATGTGGTCGCTGGCATCGCCCGTGGTTGTAAGAAGAACGGATGTGCGCTGATCGGCGGCGAGACCGCCGAGATGCCCGGCATGTACACGGCTGGCGAATATGACTTGGCTGGGTTCATCGTCGGAGCGGTCGAGCGCAAGCGGCTCCTCACCGGGATAGAAATTCAGCCGGGGGATGCCGTCCTCGGCTTACCGTCCAATGGACTCCATACCAACGGCTATTCCCTCGCCCGCCAGATCTTCTTCGAAGCCGCGGGGCACAATGTGAACGCCCGGCTTCCGGAGCTATCCCGAACTCTCGCCGACGAACTTCTCAAAGTTCACAAATCCTATCTGAAACCGATTCAAGGGCTGCACGAAGCCAAGCTCCTGAAGGGAGCCGCCCACATCACCGGCGGCGGTCTCACCGACAACGTACCTCGAATGCTCCCGGCCCAATGCGCCGTCGAGATCGATATTCACTCCTGGCCGTCGCAGCCGATTTTCGAGGTTCTCCGTAAGCTCGGCAACATACCGGAAGACGACCTCCGCCGCACCTTCAACCTGGGCATTGGAATGGTTTTGGTCGTCCCGGCTCGGAAGATTGGGTTCGTTTCGCAAATTCTTAAGAAGATCAGGGAGCCATTCCACGAAATCGGGCGCGTCGTCGCACGCAGATCGGCCCGTAGCGCCAAGGTTATTTATTCGTGAGCCCTTCACGCCCCCGCCTCGGCATCCTGCTTTCAGGCCGGGGTTCCAATTTTGAGGCGATCGCGCGCAACGTCCTGACCGGAAAACTCGATTGCGAGATTGGGTTCGTTTTTTCAAATAAGCCGAATGCGCCCGGTCTTGTCCGCGCCCGCGAACTCGGTCTGCCATGCGGCAGCATCCCGTCCGCCGGAATGGATAGGACCGAGTTCGACCGCCAAGTTGCTGATTTACTTGATGAACACCGTGTCGATCTGGTCTGCCTGGCAGGCTACATGCGTTTGCTGACCGGACAATTCGTTTGGAAATTTCGCGGTAGGATCTTGAATATCCATCCGTCCTTGCTCCCGGCCTTCCCCGGTTTGGACGCTCAGTACCAGGCGCTGCAGCATGGCGTGAAGGTCTCCGGCTGCACCGTTCATTTCGTGGACGAGAACCTCGACAGCGGTCCGATTCTCCTTCAAGCCACCGTTCCGGTCCTGGATAAGGACACCGTAGACACACTCTCTTTGAGAATTTTGGCCGAAGAACACCGCCTTTACTCTGAGGCCATCGCCTGGGTTCTAAAAGGGAACTTCCAGATTCAGGGCCGCCGAGTAATTCAGACTTGACTTAAGCAATGCTCAAATATTTGTTAGCTATCGTCGTTGCCGTAATCCTGATCGTCTTTGGGTTCGTTTGGTTTTCCGGCAAAAACGTTGCCCTCACGTTGTCGAAGCCTGTTACGGCAATCGGCAGCGCCACACTCGTTAGCGTGCGGGCGGATGATCCGCACGGCACAAAATCGTTCTCTGCCGAACTGGAGCAGAACGGCCAGTCTCAAGTCCTCTTCCAGGACAAGATCAAGTCCCGCCAGCCGACCCGCATCTTCTCCTTCCTCGCAGGTAAGAGGCAGGCGGCATTTCTGAAAGAAGGTTCCGCCAAGCTGATCGTGAAAGCGAAATCGAACGACATGTGGGGCGCGACCGCAACGATTTCGCAGGACGTCCAAGTCACCCTCAAGCCGCCGACTATAGTGACCGATGGCCGCCAGCACTACATCAACCAGGGCGGAGCCGAATTAGTCACGCTGGATTTGGGCGGCAATTGGACCGATGCCGGTGTTCGCGTGGGCAAATATTCGGCTGGAACATTCGCTATGCCCGGCCAACCGGATAACAGCAATCACCGGTTCTCCCTTTTCCCCTACCCCTGGGACGTCCCGCCAACCACCATTCCGCTCGCCTTCGCCCGGAACGATGCTGGAACGGAAGTCACGACCACCTTCTGGGTCAGGGTGTTTCCGAAGAGCTTCCGAAAGAGCAACATCGAACTTCATGACAGCAACCTTCAGAAGGTAGTTGGCGAACTCGACCCCGATGGAAGCGGCAGCCTGATTGACCGCTTCGTCAAGATCAACCGCGAGATGCGGAAGGCGAACACCCAGACTATCTACGACCTACGCAACAACACCGAGCACAGAATTCTTTGGTCTGGGCCCTTCGTTCCGATCAAGGGCACCCGCGAATCGTATTTTGCGGATGACCGCAGCTACTACTACCAAGGCAAGAAAGTAGATGAGCAAATCCACCTGGGCTTCGATCTCGCACAAACGCGGAACATGCCCGTTACGGCTGCCAACTCCGGCAAGGTGATCTACGCGGACCGCCTCGGGATTTATGGCAATTGCGTCATTCTCGACCACGGCTATTCGCTACAGACTCTCTACGGCCACATGAGCAAAATCGACGTGAAGGTCGGTGACATGGTTCAGAAGCAGGGGCATCTTGGGCGTAAGCGGCGCGACCGGCATGGCCTTTGGCGACCACGTCCACTTCAGTATGCTTATCGCCGGCGTTCAAGTGAATCCGATCGAGTGGTGGGACGAGCACTGGATCAAAGATCGTATCCTGAGCAAGATCGGTTCGGCTCGGTAGCAGTACTGCCGAGCAATTCCCACAGTTAGTTCCAGTAGTTGCGGTCCAGATTTCGAAACTGGACCGCTTCCGCCAAATGTTTGGCCGTTACGCTTGTTGCCTGATCCAGATCGGCAACCGTTCGCGCCACCCGGAGCATCCGGTCGTGCGCTCGCGCTGAAAGATTCATACGGCGTACGGCCATCTCAAGCGTCCGCTCGCCATTGTCATCGAGTGCACAGAGGACACGTAGTTGAGATGGTGGTATTTGCGAGTTATAAAAGCCGCGCTGCCGCTGTTGATCCCGCGCCTGCTCAACCCGCTCGCGAATCTGCGCGGACGACTGCCCCTCCGTTTTGCCTCGAAGCTCTTTGTAAGGCACAGCCGGAACTTCGATGTGCATATCGATACGGTCAAGCAGAGGACCGCTGACCTTCGCGAGGTAGCGCTGGATGATACCCGGCGTGCAACGGCATTCACGCGTACTGTCGCCGTAGAAACCGCAGGGACAGGGGTTCATGGCAGCCACCAGTAACAGGCGCGCCGGGAACGTGAGCGTGCCATTGCTGCGGGCCAGCGTCACCGAACCTTCTTCGAGCGGCTGCCGTAACTGCTCCAGCACTCCGCGCGGGAACTCCGGGAGTTCATCCAGAAATAGAACCCCTTGATGCGCCAGACTGACCTCGCCGGGGCGCGCAGTACCGCTTCCACCACCGATGAGTCCCGCGTCCGAAATCGTGTGGTGAGGGCAGCGGAAGGGACGGTGGCGGAGTATTCCGATTCCGCCCGGAAGCACACCGACTACTCCATGAATTTGCGTCGCTTCAAGGGCTTCCCGAAAAGTCAGTTTCGGCAGAATCCCGGCGAACCGTTTCGCGAGCATAGTCTTGCCGGAACCCGGAGGGCCGATCATGAGGACATTGTGATTGCCCGCAGCCGCAACTTCGAGGGCGCGCTTGGCCATGGTCTGCCCTCGCACCTCGCTGAAATCGGGCACTGCAGGTCCCGCTTCTGTCTCCTCGGGAATTGCGGCTACAGTTGGACTGAACTTCTCGGGCTCGTTGAGGAACTGCACCGCTTCTGCCAGATGCCTCAATCCGAAAACTTGAACTCCTTCCGCGACGGCAGCTTCGGCAGCGTTTTCCGCAGGTAGAATCAGGCTTCGAATGCCCTTCCGAGCCGCACAGACAGCAATGGATAGCGCACCTCGCACGGGCCTTATGCTCCCGTCTAAAGAGAGTTCTCCGACAATCAGGTAATCGCTCGCCTGACGCACGACGCCCATTGCACCCAGAATCGCCATTGCCATCGGGAGGTCGAATCCCGCGCCCTCTTTGCGGATGTTGGCGGGAGCTAAATTGATGGTGACGGATTTGCTCGGATATCCAAAGCCAGAATTGAGTAGAGCCGACTTGATGCGTTCACGGCTTTCTTTAACGGCCGCATCGGGCATGCCAACCGTGACGAAATCACGATTGGTGCCAGCCGGATACATGTCAACTTCTACCTCGATGACATGCGCTTCAATACCTTGGATAGCTGCACTGAAAGTGCGAAACAGGGCCACATAGGACCTAGTAGGCCCAAGCCCGCGCGATTCTCAGAACGTCTGCCCCTCGGCCGAAACAGGATTAGGCGTTTCGGCGCCGCCCGAATGTTCCTCCTCCCACTAGTCCCAAATCCACAATCACGGCTATGAAAAGGAAAACGAGTTCCGTCGAACTCATAGCTGCATGGGTTCTCTGGAAATATGTATAAACAATTAGGGTTAGCGGCAGAAAAAGGAAGCCGAGGACCGGTATCAGAATTCCGTGATACAGACCCGTGAAAAAGTTCGTAAACAGCCAGAGCAGGACGATTGCGATACGAGGAAATGCGACAGCTAACACGGCAACAAGGCAGGGCATAAGTGTAGAGTCTAAACGCTCCTGACCGTAGACTACAGGAATGTTCGAAATTCTACAATCCGGTTACTGCCAGTACTGCCACTGTCCGGACATTATTACGTAGGCGCTAAGAACCCCATTGGTGACCCCGTGCATCAGCACGCAGTCGGCGAGCGATTTCGATCGAACCATCCACAGGTTGTAAATAGCTCCTGTAACCAGGCCGACATCCCAGTACGGACCGTGTTCGGATGCGAACATGAGGGCCGTAATCCAGAATGCGAAGGGCGCATACGCGCCAAGCGGAACGCGCTTGAAGTCCGGATTTATAAGCCAGCGCATCAGCCATCCCCGCCAGAAGAGTTCTTCGACGATCGGGACTATGATCATCGCCCGGGCCGTACGCCATCCTAAGACCCAGCCGCTGCGCAACGCACTGGCCGGGAGAGAAGAGTGGGTGTGGCCTAGGATCGAATTCGAAAACAGCGGGAGATTACGATATCCCGGAATCAAAACTTCGGGCGCGATCCACAGGAGGAAAACGCCCACACCGACTGCTATGCTCGCCAACCAGCGCTTTGGCCAAATCGAAATTTCCTTCGGCCAGCAGACGATGCAGATCGGCACGAAGATTAGAAACCAGAGCGGTGCCGCCCAGGTTGGATTGAGCGGTAGATAACCAAAGGCCCCCAGCGCTAACAGGAAGAGAGCAAAAGGCGCGATGTATTGGATGGACGGGTGTGTCTGCGAGGTAAGCTCCGCCTGCGACTGGCTGGCCACCTGAGTTAACCGATCTGGCCCACGAACGATTTGATCTGGGATTGCTGGGCGGGCGCGGCGTTCTTCAGCGCCTTCTCTGCCTCGTCCCTCGCACCCTGTTTATCGCCGTTCTTCAGCAGAGCCATGGCGAGATGCAGGTGAAAGGTGGGATTCTGCGGTTGATCCTGGACGTCTTGCCGGAAAATATCCAGCGCCGCCGCGTTCAGGTTTTTACGGTAGTAGACGTAGCCGAGAGTATCGGAGATATCCAGACTTTGGGGCGCCTGCTTTTTCGCTCGCTCGGCAAATGTCATCGCCTGGTCCAAGTTTGTGTCGCTGTCGGCGTTTAAAAATGCAAGATTGTTTAATGCCGGCGCGTTGTTAGGATCTATCCCGAGCACCCTGTTGTAGAAATCGGCCGCCTCTTTCTTCTTCCCCATGCCGTCCAGGAGAACCGCGCGGGCAAGCAAAGCTTCCGTATTGCGCCCGTCGGCATTGGTTGCCTGCTCAAAAGAAGCGAGCGCGGCGTCATTTTGACCGAGTTCTCGCTGCAAGCTGCCGAGCCGGACCCAAACGTCGGCGGAATTCACTGTAGTCTTGAGAATCTCTTTATAATTGTCCGCCGCCTGCTGAAAATAGTTTTTGGCCTGATCTGGATTGGACTTAAGTGCCATCCGGCCCGCTGTAGTCTGGAACGAAGCCAACTGGTACCGCAGGTTTAGAGCGTTCGGATTTTTGCTGACCAGATCAGCCATAGCGCGAACCGCGTCGTCGGGCTTCCCTTGCGCGATTTTGGCCTGTTGTAAGCCCATAAACCCTCGAACATCCGGCGGCGTAGAAGTCCAGACGCGCTGAAATTGCTCGACTGCCTGCGGGATTCTGTTTAGGTGCAAGTAGACGTTTCCGAGCGCTAGCCGCGCCTCGTTCGATTCAGGTCCTTTGGGATATTGCTGCACGAACGATTCCAGATCGGGGACAGCCTGGTCCGCTTCATTCAATCCGATAAGCGCCTGATCGCGCGCCAGCCTGGCCTGCGGGTTGCCTTCCTGCAGCTTCAGAACCTGGTCGCTCTGTTCCAGCGCTTGCGCATGCTGTCCACGGCTTTCATAAATACGAGCGGCTATGATGCGGCCGGGAATGAGAACGGACGGCCTCGGAGTGTGGCTTTTAGCCTCATCCTGTAATGCCTCCAGCGTCTCGCTCAGCGCCTTGTTGCCGTCGTTCGTTGCCATAGACGCGCGCGCCAGGTCCAAGTGCAATACCGGATTCGTCGGGTTATTCTTAACCAACTTGTTCAGCTCGGCCACTGATTTCGTCACATCGGAATGCAGGCCGGTATCGAGCAGCAAAGACGCATACATTTCGTTGCTGAGAGTATCTTTAGGATTCTTTGCAGCGAGGGACTTTGCCATCTGCAAAGCGTCGTCGCGCTTTCCCATGATCGTGTACACCGCGACGATCCGCTGATTGTAGGCTAAAGCGTGACTCGGGTCCTCGCTTGCGCCGCTGCGGTATTGCTGAATCGCATCGTCGTACTTCTTGGCCCGGACATAGAAGTTGCCCACCATCTCGCGCGCCGATGGAAATGCTTTTCGATCATCCAAAACACGTTTGATCAGTCCATTAGCCTCGTCATAACGGCCGGTCGCCAGCAGATAATCCGACAGATTTGTAATTGCCACCGGACTTGTGGGCTCATTGGTAACGCGCTCGCGCAGCACTGCTTCCTGTTTTTGCGGCTCCTTGTTTCGCCCATAAAGAAGGAACAGGAAATCGTAACCCGGTCCCCACGCCTTGTCGTGGTTAATCATGTCCCGGACCAATGCCTCGGCTTGGTCCGGATGTCCGGCGGCCAGGAGCGCCTGCGCATACCACCCGACAAGCTGGCGCGAATGCGGCTCAATCTTGTTGGCTTTCTGGAAATCCGCCAGCGCCTCGTCAGTTTTGTGATCCGACAGTTCCAGCAAGGCCTGCAATCGAAGGCCGCTGAAAGAATTGGGGTTCTGCTGAAGGATCTTACTCTTCAGGTCTTGGATTTCAGAAAGCAGCGCCTTGAAGCGCTTCTGGTTCGAAAGGTAGGCCGTGAGATAGATTTCCGCCAGCTTGGATTCCGCATCCGCGTTGTCCGGCTTCAAGTCTATGGCGCGCCGCAGATACTGCGATGCCTCCACAGGGCTGCCCTCGTCCAGTAGGTTCAGGCCCTCGCGATAGTAAGCTTCGGCGTTCTTCTTGTCTTTATTGATCACCTTCTGGTACAAGATCGATGCTTCTTTGTACTTTTTGTTCTGATGATATTTGTTCGCTGACGCCAACAGCTTTTCGGGGCTGGGGCGGCAGGACGTCAGTAGGACAAGAGCGAAGATAGTAGCGAACGCGGCGAAGTGCTTCATACCAATTTGAATTGTAGGCAATTGCGTATACCGTGGCAATCGGACCGGGGTAGTATCGCCTCCGGAAAATCCTGCCCCTCGCGCGCGACGAACGCTGTTTTGATGCAGAATCGTCTCGTCAGGCGATCACAAGATACGCTTTAGCCTGGTTAACCTCACCGCTATAATCGGCGGTAAATGCAGAAGTCTTTAGTCCTCTTAGCTACTGTACTGCTTTTTTCGAGCGCGTGGGCTAAGCCGCAGCCGGGAACTCAGGCCCAGGCGACGAAGCCCGCGCCGCCGGGCAGCGCGGGTCATTCAGAAGTAGCAGACGTGGAATTACCGAACGAACCCGGTGTTTATGCCGTGATTTACACCTCAATGGGGAACATCATTTGCCGGCTGTTCGAAAAAGACGCGCCCAAGGCGGTTGCCAACTTCATCGGGCTTTCAAAGGGAACGAAGCCATGGACGAACCCAAAAACCGGCAAGCTGATGAAGCGCACGCCCCTGTATTCTGGAACGGCTTTTCACCGGGTCATCCCGGATTTCATGATCCAGGGCGGCGACCCCGCCGGCGACGGGACAGGTTCTCCCGGGTACGAGTTCGCAAACGAGCCGAGTCCCAACCACACCTTCGACCGGCCTGGAATTCTGGCCATGGCCAACCACGGACCGGACACGAACGGCTCGCAATTCTTTATTACCGTGGCTCCGGCGGAGCACTTGAACGGCAATTACACCATTTTCGGCGAAGTTGTTTCCGGTCAGGACGTCGCCGATGCCATTTCAAAAGTCCCCAGGGATTCAGAGGACAAGCCCCTGACGCCTGTCGAAATCTCTCGCATCGCGATTCACGACACGGCAAACCCGGTGGCCAAGCCGGCCGTGAGATCTCGGGACAGGGTTAAGTCGCACTCTACTGAAAACCCAGCGATAAAGCTACAATCCAAGGTTGGCGGACTCGCAAACAGTTCAGCAAGAGGGACGCATTCTGGCGCTCGACGTGGGCAAAAAACGGATAGGGCTGGCCATTAGCGACGAGCTCGGAATCACGGCGCAGGGTATTGAGACGCTTCAGCGTACCCGGGTCCGGGAAGATCTGGACGCCCTGAGGCAGATTGTGGCGGATTACGCGGTCCGCACATTATTGATAGGCAGGCCACTCCATATGAGCGGGGACGAAAGCCGGCAAAGCGAGTACACGGCTGAGTTTGCCCAGCGGCTGAGTGACTACGTGAAGATTCCGGTTGTGTTCTGGGACGAGCGGCTGACCTCCGCCGAAGCAGAGCGGATGCTGCGTCAGGCGGGAGCTTCTCTGGACCAGCGAAAAAAAGCGGTGGACCGGATATCGGCCGTTCTGTTGTTGGAGAGTTATCTGGGATACAGGGGCGGTCTGGCGGACGCCGAGGAAGGGTCATCGCTTGGCTAGAAGATCGGGGTTAGGGCGTTTTCTCGGGCTAGTCGCGGTGCTTGCCGTGTTGGCAGGCATCCTTGTGATTGGCGTTGCGGGCTATTGGTATCTCGGTCCTTACCGGGGGTTCGGAGCGGAAAGCTTCGTTGAAATTGAGCATGGGATGTCCTCCAGGGCTATTGCCGAGGAACTAGCGCATAAGGGCGTAGTTCGCTCACGATGGGCATTCACGTTCGTTCGCCTTCTGCATCCGACAGCGCGGCTGCAGGCCGGGGAGTACCGCTTTGGATCCGCCCAGACACCGTGGCAGGTTTTCACCAAGATCCGGCGAGGCGAGATCTTCTATGAAGATTTCACCGTTCCGGAAGGAAGCAACATGTTTGACATCGCGAATCTCCTGCGTTCGTCTGACACCGTCGCGCCAGCGAACTTTCTGAAAGCGGCTGCAGATCCCGAGGATATTCGCGACCTCGATCCACTGGCTCCGAGTCTGGAGGGATATCTATTTCCTTCCACCTATCGGGTCACGCACCACACGAGCGCTCGTCAGCTGTGCCACATAATGACGCTTGAATTCCGGAAGCAGTGGGCGGCGCTAGGCGGTCCAACGGCATCTCCCGACATTCACCGGACAGTCACGCTGGCCTCGCTGGTCGAGAAAGAGACTGCCGTTGCGGGGGAGCGGCCCCTTGTGGCGGGGGTGTTTCTGAACCGGTTACGGATCGATATGCCGCTGCAATGCGATCCGACGACGGTCTACGCGGCGCTGGTCGAGAATCGCTACCGAGGCGCGATCCACAAGTCGGATCTTGCAAGCACGAATCCCTACAACACCTACGCCCATCCTGGACTCCCGCCCGGCCCAATCGCAAACCCGGGCGCCGCGTCCCTAAAAGCCGCTATGCACCCAGCCGATACCGCATATCTCTATTTCGTTGCCAAGGGCGACGGGTCCGGTTCCCACCAATTTTCTTCCACCATCGAAGAGCACGAGCGGGCGGTCCTGGCTTATCGCAAGGTTGAGCGCTAATACGAGAAGGGACTAAGATCTTTTCGCATATCCGCCGATAAGAATTCTGTCGCGTCGAGTTGATGAAGGTGATCAAGTGAAACGAAGGCGCGATGGAGGTCGGCAATGGTCGCTCGCGCTCTCTGTGTGGTCAGTTGTTGCTGCGTGTTGGGCCTGGGCCGAACGCCCGACGTTCCTCCAGATCCGGCCGCCGGATCTGCTTTACCGGGCCGAAGCGGTAAACGATCACTTCTTTGACACGCTCAAATCGTTCGTATGCCAGGAAAAGATAGAGCGATTCCGCGGGACTTTGCAGTCACCGGCAAGCCGGCAGCTTGATACGATCACCAGCACGGTCTCATTCGAGAACGGGTCAGAGCACTATTCCGGCATCAAGCAGGACCATCGCCCAAGGCCGACGCTGGCCAGCATTTCCGGTGCATGGTCGGAAGGCGAATTCGGAACGCTTTTGCGCCAGACGAGGCAGTTACTCGCGGTGGAACCGGCCACGTTCCAGAATCTCGAGCAGGTGGATGGGGATTGGACCGCGATTTATGAATTCGATGTCTCAGCGGAGGATAGCCCCTGGGATCTAGTAATCGACTCACGCGAGTCTCACGTTCCGTTTCACTGCAGAATCTGGATTTCGGTCAAGAGCGGCGAGATTTTGCGGGTTTCTCGCCGTTCGACCTTTCTCTCTCCCGATTCTCGGATTTCCGAGATTCAATGGACGGTCAGTTTGCGGTCCGTGGCAATGAACGGTGCAAATTGGCTGCTTCCGGTCACGGGCGAATATGCCGTATCGTATGCGGGATTGAATCGCCGCGATTGGAACCGGCTGAGTTTTCTGAATTGGCGTTCGGACCTACAGCACAGGTGATAACATTCGCACGTGGATGCGGATGTGCGAACCAGGAAGACTCTTCCGGAGGGAATACCCGGAAGGAAGGGTACGCAGCCGATGGTGTACGGCCATTGCCGCATGCTTGTGTGGACTGCTAAGCAGTTGCGTTCACTATCATCCACAGCCGTTGGCTCCGGTGACTTCCGAGAGCTCCTATCAGATCAAGAAGCTTCAACGACACCGGTTTGGCTGCCTTTGTCCGCTCAGTCCAACCTTCCAGCAACACTGAGTGGCCGCCGCACACTTTCGACCTCGCAACCGCCAGTCTGGTGGCCGCTTATTTCAATCCTTCTCTCCAGGTCGCTCGCGCCCAGGTGAAGACGGCAGAGGCGGGCATCGTGGCAGCCGGTGGGCGCCCTAACCCTTCTTTATCCGCGGCTGGAGGTTACGAGACTTCGCCCGAATCCCCTTTAAGCATTCGCTTCGAGTTGAGCCTGCCGATTGAAACCGCCAGGAAGCGCAGCTACCGCATCCTGGAAGCGGCCAAACTGGCTGATGCCGCCCGTATCGAACTGAGGGAAGTAAGCTGGCATGTTTACAGCCAGGTTCGAGATGCCTGGATGGACCATCTGGCGGCAACCGATGCGCTGACGGCGATTCGCAGTGAGTCGCAGATCAGAGTAAAAACGGTCGCTCTTATGGAAAAACGTGTTTCCGTGGGCGAAGCGGCACGTCCCGAATTGGATATCGCCCGTGTGGAAGCGAGCCGAACCGCAGTGAGCCTGCGGGATGCCGAAGGGCAGGTTGCTGCAACCCTGATCAATCTGGGATCGGCAATAGGAATGCCGGTATCGGCTCTGACTAGCGTGCGATTTGTATCCGGAGATTACGGCTCACCGCAGCCTCTCGAACTGTTGCCCATCGCACGGGTCCAACAGAAAGGCCTGCTGAATCGGCTGGATATTCAGCGTAGCCTGCTGGAATACGCGGCTGCGGAAGCGCGGCTGCAGCTCGAAATTGCGCGGCAGTATCCCGATATCCAGTTGAATCCGGGCTATGACTTCGACGAAGGGCATCACAAGTTCACGTTCGGCCCGGCATTTCCCGTCCCTGTTTGGAATCGCAACACAGGGCCAATCGCCGAAGCGGAAGCAAAACGCTCCGAGGCCGAGGCTCGCTTTCTTGCGCTGCAGTCACAAGCCATCGGTGATATGGAACGATCACTTTCCGTCTACCGGACCGCATTCAAGGAATTCGAAGAAGCCGATCGGCAATGGAGCGCGATTCAAGCCAGCCGTGAGCGCGCAACCTTCCGTGCGGTTCAACTCGGCGAAGAGGATCAGCTCGCATTGAACGCGGTTCGTGTTGAAAGCATAGCCGCGCTTCATGCCCGGCTCGCGGCACTGGCCAAAACGCGGGCCGCATTTTCGGGGTTGGAGGACGCCGTGCAGGCGCCGCTCGGAAACGTGCCGTGGATTCAGCCATTCCCCCGATGGAAAAAGGCAATGAAGGGGATGAGATCGACATTCGCCGGAGTTACAGTTCTCGTGCTCTTCGGAGGCGTCGCCGCTTTCTGTCCGGGGACATCAGGCCGACAACGATGAGAAACCACAAAAGACCGGCGACTCAGGGGAAGAAGCTGGAAGGTGTCAAGCTCGACCGGGAGACTCAGGAGCGCATCGGAATCGAGTTGCAACGGCTAAAGCCGATCGTCGAGCGGTCCGAAGTTACCGTGTATGGAACTCTTGAAGCGGACCCTTCGGAAGAATTTGTCCTACGGTCGCCTCTGGCCGGCTTCGTTGTCAGTCATGGGAATTGGCCATCGCTGGGCGCTAATGTCGCATGGGGAGCTAAGATCGGGTCGGTTCGGCCCCGGCTCACCGCCGTCGATAGGCTCACGCTCCAGGAACGGCTTGTCTCCGCGCGCGCCGAGGCGGAAGCTGCGCAATCATCCGTGAAAGCCGCACGCGAAGAGGTGAACCGGCTGCAGCAACTGAACGCCGACAACAAGAATGCCTCGGACAAGTCGGTGGAGGAAGCAGTGGCTCGTCTTAGCACTGAAGAGGGGAGATTAAAAACGGCACAGGCAGCCGTTCAGCTGATCGGAGATGCGTTGCAGCCCGAGTCTGACGCAGGCGCGGTGCCGCTGGAAATGGCCAAAGGCGGGCAGGTGCTTGAGGTATCGGCTCAACCGGGAGAATCGGTGGAAAGCGGGCAAACTCTAATTCGAGTGGCCAGTTTCAATCACCTTCTGGCCCGCCTCTATGTGCCGCCTGGGCAGATCGTCGGCAGTTCTGTCTTGCGGGCGACCATCACGCCAACGGGCGAGGAAAACGATGCAATCCCCGCACGCCGCGTCAGCTTTGCCGCCTCTATCGATCCGAAATATCAGGGTGAAATTTTGCTGTTCCGGCTCGCGCAGAGCAAGGCTCAATTGCGGCCGGGCCAGGCAGTCACGGCACGGCTCGCCATGCCCGGACCCGGCGAACACGGTGTGCTGATTCCCTCGCGCGCCATTCTCCGGTATCAGGGACAAACCTGGGTCTATGTGCAAACTGAAGCTGGTGAATTCGTGCGACGCGCCGTGACCCTCGACCATCCAGCGCGCGGAGGCTGGCTTGTCACATCAGGGTTTCAACCGGATCAGCAAGTGGTCGTCTCTGGTGGTCAGATTCTCCTTTCGGAGGAAATGAAGTCGCAACTGGATTCGGACGAACAGTAATGCTCCAGGCGCTCGTTTCCTTTTCCATCCGCTTTCGCGGCGTGGTGATTGCGCTGGCATGTCTGGTGCTGGGTTATGGCGTTTACATCACCGTGCACTCGCGCTACGACGTTTACCCGGAATTTGCGCCGCCGGTTGTGGTGATTCAGACCGAATCGCCGGGGCTAGCGCCAGAGGAGGTGGAATCTCTGGTGACGCGACCCGTCGAGAATGCGGTGAACGGCGTGCCAGGCCTCGACACGTTACGGTCGCAGTCGATTCAGGGCCTGTCGCTTGTCACTCTTACGTTCCAGGACAAGGTCGATGTTTACCGGGCCCGGCAGATGGTTAGCGAACGCCTCAGCGAGGCGGCCGCTCAGCTTCCCACGGGTGTTGAGCCGCCGAGAATGGCGCCGCTCACCGGTTCTACCAGCTTGATGCTGATTGCGGGTCTCACCTCGAAGCGCCGCACCCAAATGGAATTGCGGACCTTCGCCGATTGGGTGCTTCGGCCGAGACTGCTTGGCGTTCCGGGCGTTGCGCGTGTGACGGTTTTTGGCGGAGATGTCAGGCAATTTCAGGTTCAGGCCGAGCCCGCTAAATTGGCCCAGTATGGAATGTCGATCAGCGAGGTGTTGACCGCCGCAAAGAACTCGACAGGCGTGCGCGGGGCCGGATTTGTCGAAACGGCGGACCAGCGCGTGGTTCTTCGAATCGCTGGGTCAATCTGTAAACGCGGCGCAGATTGGAGATGCCATCGTTCGAGACAGCGAGGGCGCGATAGTCAGGCTGCGCGATGTCGCCCGCGTGGTGGAGGCCGCCGCCCCGGCCATAGGAGGCGCTTCGGTGAATGGCCGGCCCGGCGTGATTATCGAAGTATCGAGCCAGTACCGGGAGAATACGGTCGAAGTGACGCGAGCCGTTGAGAAGGAATTGACAGCCATGCGGCCCGCGATAGCCGCGGCTGATATCGAAATCAATCCAGCGCTGTTCCGGCCAGCCGACTTCATCGACACGGCCATCCATAATCTGAGCGCTTCGCTACTACTCGGCGGTGCGTTCGTTGGCATTATCCTGTTCCTTTTCCTTTTCAACTTTCGTATTGCCTTCATATCGCTTACAGCAATTCCGCTTTCGCTCCTGATCGCGATGATCGTTCTCTATTACATGGGCGAGAGTCTGAATACGCTGACGCTGGGCGGCCTTGCCATTGCGATTGGAGAGGTTGTGGATGACGCCATCATCGACGTGGAAAACATTCACCGGCGGCTGCTGCAGAACCGGAACGAGTTCAACTTCCGGTCGCTTTTCCGGATTATCCGGGCAGCGTCGCTGGAGGTGCGCTCGGCGGTTGTTTATGCAACTTTCGTGGTGGCGGTGGTCTTTATTCCCGTCCTTGCGCTCTCCGGAGTTCAGGGCAGGCTCTTCCGCCCTTTGGCGCTCACTTATGTCGTCGCAATTGTTTCGTCGCTTGCGGTGGCCCTGACCGTCACGCCCGCGCTTTGCATGCTGCTGCTTGCCCAAACGGGTTCAAACTGAAACGCGAGCCGCGCTCGATTACCTGGCTGAAATCCCGCTACCTGCGGTTGCTTTCGTTCACAGTGGCGAGACGCGGACTCCTGATTTCGAGCGTCGCCATTCTGTGTCTTGCCGCGGCAGCCACTCTGCCGTTTTTTGGAGGCGGATTTCTGCCCGATTTGCATGAGGGGCATTTCATCGCGCACGCTGTTTCGTTGCCCGGCACCTCACTCGGCGAAACGGAACGCGTCGGCCGCAAACTCAGCATCGAGCTGCTCAAAAATCCGCAGGTGGTGTCGGTAGCTCAACAGATCGGTAGAGCGGAATTGGCCGATGACACCTCCGACGTCAATTACAGCGAGTTTCACGTCAAATTGAAGCCGGACGCCGGGAGCGACGCCGAAGAGAAGATCCGAAAGACGCTGGCGCTTTTTCCCGGCTTTTCTTTCTCCATCAAGCCTTTCCTATCTGAGCGGATGGAAGAGATTCTCTCGGGCGCAACAGGCCAGGTTGTTGTTAAGGTATTCGGAAACGATCTGGATCTTTTGGATCGGAAGGCGCGCGATGTGTCCGCCGTGCTTTCGAGCGTGAAGGGCGCCGCGGATGTGCAGATCTCTTCGCCGCCAGGTCTGCCCGAAGATTGCGATCCGATTGCGTCCCGAGCGGCTGGCGGAGTTCGGATTTCAGCCCGTCGCCGTGCTCGATGCGATTCAAACCGCTTATCAGGGTACGCTCGTGTCCCAGGTTTTCGAGGGGAACCGCATCGTCGATCTGGTAGTTATCCTCGATCCCGCCGCGCGCGCCGATCCGGGAGAAATCGGCTCATTGAGCGCTGCAAAATGGCGAAGGCCTTCAGATCAAGCTGCAAGAGCTCGCCGATGTTTTTCTCACGAATGGAAGGTCGATGATTGCGCATGACGGGGCGAGCCGGGTCCAAACGGTTACGTGCAATGTCCGAGGCCGCGATCTCACCTCGTTCGTCAGCGACGCCAAGCGCACCGTGTCTCAACGGGTAAGTTTTCCCGCAGGCACGTATGCCCTTTTTGGAGGCACGGCTGAAGCGCGGGCAACGGCGCAACGCGAGATTCTGCTCTATTCGGTGATTGCGGGCGCCGGCATCGTCCTGCTGCTTTACATGGTGTTCGGAAACCTGCGCAATCTGGGATTGACGCTGGTGAATTTGCCTTTCGCGCTTGTGGGCGGCGTGCTTGCCGCCTTCCTCACCGGCGGCTACATAACGGTTGGATCGCTGGTAGGATTCGTCACGCTCTTCGGAATTACCACCCGCAATTCCATCATGATGATTTCGCATTTTGAGCATCTCGTGCAGAAGGAAGGAATGACCTGGGGGCGCGAAGCCGCTTTCCGCGGAGCCGCTGAGCGGCTAGTTCCGATTCTGATGACGGCCATCGTTACTGCTCTAGGACTGCTGCCTTTGGCGCTGGGCAGCGGCGCGCCGGGACGTGAAATCGAAGGGCCGATGGCAATCGTGATCCTGGGAGGTCTGGTCACCTCGACGGCGCTCAATCTACTCCTTCTGCCGACGCTTGCGCTCGCTTATGGGCGCTTCACGCGGGCGGAATACGACTGATTACTGGGCGCCCCGGCTGAGAAGCATCACTTTGACAGTGTGGAAAATGATGTAGAAATCGAGCGCCGCCGCGACGTTCTTGATGTAGTAGAGATCGTATTCCAGCTTGATCATGGCGTCGAGTTCGGTATCGCCGTATTTGTGATTGATCTGCGCCCAGCCAGTAATCCCCGGTTTAACGGCGAGCCGCTGCCGGTAATAGGGAATCTGATGCGCGAGAACATCCACGAACTCCGGCCTTTCCGGACGTGGACCGACAATCGACATGTCCCCTCTGACCACGTTCCACATCTGGGGCAATTCGTCCAGCCGCAGTTTGCGAAGCCACTTTCCTACTGGCGTGATGCGAGGGTCGTCCTTCTTGGCCCACACCGCGCCGGTTCGCGCTTCCGCATCGACGTACATCGAACGGAATTTGAAAACCGTGAAAATCTTTCCGTTCACGCCGACTCTTCGCTGTCTGTAGAGAACCGGCCCTTTGGAGGTCAGTTTCACCAGTAAGAACGTCAGCAGCATCAGCGGCGATAGCAATACGAGCCCGAGCACGCCAATTATGAACGAGTAAAAGCTTTGGATTGCGATGGCATGCGGTCGCGGGCCTAATTCGGACGAAAAGATGAGCTGCGAGGGCTGAATCTTGCGGCTACACACCCGGCGCAGTGCAACCTCGTAGGTGTCTGCCGCATCTTCGATCATCACGCCGCCAAAGCGAATCTCAAGCAGTTCCTGAACAGGCAGACGGTTGCGGCGTTCCGCCATTCCGACCACGATGCGGGTGGGGCTATATTCATCGCAGATTTTCTTCAAATCGGTAATCTGGCCCAGGCAGGGAACGGGAAAATCGCAGGGGTCCTCTTCGCAGAGGTAGCCGAGAATGGAGTAACCGAATTCCGGTCTCGCCAGCACCGTTTCGGCGACTTCGCCAAGAATGCTAGAACTTCCCAGTAACAAAACCCGTTCCGAACGAAGTACGGCAATGACGTAGCGCCAATAGAAAATGCGCCACAGCGGAAGAACCAGGATGACCGCGAAGCTGCCGGCAATCATGAGCCAGCGCCCTAACAGTAGATTGGGGGAAAGATAGCCAAGGAAAGCAACGATCAGAAGCGATGAACCAACCGCCAGACAGACCTGCTGAATCAGCAGTAGCCGCGAGACCACCCGGAGATCCGCGTACAAATCCTGGAAGTACATGGCAAGAATAATCAGGCCGACAACCAGGAGAATTTTCCAGTAGTTTCCTTCTCCGACGAGATAGGTCCAAGGATCGAGAAAGGTCGTGAACAGGGACGCGAGGGCGTAGCACCCCAACACGAGAAAAACCTCGGAGATGAGGAGTCCAACAACGCTTGCGGGAATGAAAACCCGGAAAAGGCGGATCACGCCGGGACTTCAAGCCGACGGACGCGAGCCCGGCTGGCAACCTGAACGATTTCTTTCGTGGGAACAAACAGCAAGAACTGATATCTCCTACCCTACACAAACGATTGATTCAATTGCAGATAAAAGTTTAACCTATTCCCGGCGCGTTCGTGCTATAAAGATATCAGATCACCTTGGTCGCAGATCCGCTTTGCGGGTTACCGGCACACGCGAAATTACATTATGCTTCGGCTTACAAAGAAGGCGGATTACAGCCTGATTGCTCTCAGGCATTTTGCCGCTAAAGAGCGGGAGCGTGCCGAAGCGATAAGCGCGAAAGAGGTTGCGGATACCTGTGGAATCCCGCTGCCGATTCTGTCCAAGCTGCTGCAAAAGCTTGGTAAATCGGGTTTTTTGGTGTCGGCATACGGAACGAACGGCGGGTATCGCCTGGCGCGGGATCCGAGGCTGATCTCGGCACTGGAAGTTATTCGGGCAATCGACGGACCGATTGTGCTTGCCAATTGTTTTACGCAAGACGCTCACTGCGGGCACTCGGATCGATGTACGGTAAAGCGGCCGCTAAAACGGATTCATGACAGCATCCTGCGACTTCTGGACAGCGTCAGCATCCAAGATATGCTTCAGGATGTCGAGGAGCCGAAAGCTCCTTCGGCAATTCCAAGCCCGCTCGTTGCGCTTCAACTCGCCGCTAACTCGTCCGAATCGCAAGGTTCTTTAAGGAAATAGAAATGAAACTGCCAATTTATCTCGACAATCACGCCACAACGCCCACGGACCCACGCGTGTTCGATGCGATGAAGCCCTATTTCACGGAAATTTTCGGCAATGCGGCCTCTCGGAACCACAGTTTTGGGTGGGAAGCGGAAGAGGCCGTCGAGAAAGCGCGCAAGCAGATTGCGGAACTGATCGGCGCGACTGCCAAGGAAATCGTTTTCACCAGCGGCGCCACCGAATCGAACAATCTTGCCATCAAGGGTGTTGCCGAGATGTATGCCGAGCGCGGCAACCACATCATCACGCAGGCAACTGAACACAAAGCGGTTCTCGACTGCTGCAAGCGTCTTGAAAAGAGCGGTGTCCGGGTCACTTATCTGCCCGTTCAACAAAACGGACTGATCGATTTGGATCAACTGCGAAATGCGATCACGGACAAAACGATTCTGATCTCGCTGATGTATGCCAACAACGAGATTGGAGTGGTTCAACCGATTCGGGAGATCAGCAAAATCGCCAAAGAGCGCGGCGTTCTATTCCATACCGATGCGGTTCAAGCCGTAGGCAAGATTCCGGTTAACGTCGCTACGGATGGCATCGACCTGCTTTCGCTGAGCGCTCACAAGCTATACGGACCGAAGGGCGTTGGCGCGCTGTATGTGCGGCGCCGTAACCCGCGCGTTCAACTCACCGCGCAGATGGATGGCGGCGGACACGAGCGCGGGATGCGTTCCGGGACGTTGAACGTGCCCGGGATTGTGGGGCTGGGCGCGGCGTGCGAGTTAGCACGGAAAGAAATGGCGGAGGAATCGAAACGCCTCAGCTATCTTCGGGACAAGCTGCGAGACAAGCTCTTTGCGGAACTCGACGAAGTGTATATCAACGGCTCATGGGAGCATCGCTTGCCGCACAATCTGAACATCAGCTTCGCCTACGTGGAAGGTGAGAGCTTGCTGATGGGTATCAATGACATAGCCGTTTCGAGTGGATCGGCTTGCACTTCGGCCACGCTTGAGCCGAGCTACGTTCTGAAGGCGCTTGGTGCGGGCGACGACTTGGCGCACTCGTCCATTCGTTTTGGTATCGGCCGCTTCAACACAGAGGCCGAAATCGATTACGTTGCCGCTAAGGTGATCGATGTGGTTCAGAAGTTACGCGAGCTTTCGCCGCTTTACGAGATGGCGAAAGAAGGCGTGGACTTGACGAAAGTCTCCTGGACCGCGCATTAGTCGTTATTCGATAATAGGTTTTGAGGGAACAAAATGGCTTATTCTGACAAGGTTCTAGATCATTACAATAATCCGCGAAACGTCGGTTCTCTCGACAAGAGCAGTCCCGATGTTGGAACGGGTATGGTTGGCGCGCCGGAATGCGGCGACGTCATGAAACTGCAGGTGAAGGTAAATCCTGAAACCGGCGTGATCGAAGACGCCAAGTTCAAAACCTTCGGCTGCGGCAGCGCTATCGCGAGTTCGTCGCTTGCAACAGAATGGTTGAGAGGCAAGACGGTGGATCAGGCTCTTGAAATCAAGAACACCGACATCGTGAACGAGCTGTCTCTGCCGCCCGTGAAGATTCACTGCTCGGTGCTTGCCGAGGACGCCATCAAGGCTGCCATCTCCGACTACAAGCATAAGCAGACGGTGACCAAGTCTGAAGCGGTCGCAGTCAGCTAGACAGGAACGGGAATTATGGCTGAGCTAACTCAGCTCGGGACGACATCGCCGCAAGCAATCGAGTCCGCGCCCAAGCAGGTTCACGTCACGCCGAAAGCCGTGCAGAAGATCCGGGAGGCGTTCGCGCGTGAGAGCGTGTCCGGCGGGCTGCGGTTGGGCGTTTTGGGAGGCGGTTGCTCTGGATTGAGCTATCAATTCAAGTTTGCGCCTGAGGCGAAGCCGCGCGACTACGTCTTCGAGTTCGAAGACGTGAAGGTATTCGTAGATCCGAAGAGCATGGTGTTTCTCGATGGCATGACTCTCGATTGGAAAGATTCATTGATGCAGTCGGGCTTCGTATTCGAGAACCCGCACGCTACTAAGAGTTGCGGCTGCGGCACGTCTTTCTCGGCATAGGGCCTTGTCAAAGAATTTCTACGATTTCTTCGGTATTGAACGCAAACTCACGCTCGATACCGACGCTTTACAGAAGCGTTTCTACGAACTAAGCCGGCAATGGCATCCTGACCGGTTTAGCCGGAAGAGCAGCGAAGAACAAGCAGACTCGCTGGAGGCGACGGCGATTCTGAATGATGGGTACCGGACCTTACGCGATCCCGTCAAACGCGCAGAGTATCTGCTGACTGAAGAAGGATTCCCGGTTGGCGAGCAGCGCTCAAAAGACGTTCCACCGGAGTTGCTGGAGGAAGTGTTCGAGCTAAATATGATGCTTGAAGAACTGAAGGCTGGCGAAGAATCCGCCCGGCCCCAGCTTGAATCCGCGAAGGGCAACTTCATCAAAATGCGCGCGGACATCGACCACGAAGTTCAGGCGCTCTTCGCGAAGTACGATGCCGCGGAAGCCCAGAGCGAGACGGCGAAACAGGCGCTGCATGAGATTCGTGGCAGCTTGAACCGCCGACGTTACGTCGAGAACCTGATTCGCGACGTCGAAAAAGCATTGAACCCCGCATAAACATCCACTGTAATGGGCACCTTTCAAATCGACTTTGGCGAGCAACGGAAATCTAAGATAGTCGGTATCGACCTCGGCACCACGAACAGCCTTGTGGCTTACATGGGACTCACTGGCCCCGAGATCGTCGAGGACTCCGAAGGCCGCAAGATCGTCCCCAGTATCGTTTCGTTGAGCGCGGAGGGTACGCTGGTTGCGGGTGAAACCGCGCGGGAGTTGTTGCTTACGCACTCGGAGCGCACCGTCTACTCGGTCAAGCGGTTGATGGGGCGTGGCGTTAGCGACGTCGCGGAAGAGCTGAAGCTGTTTCCTTTCCGGATCGCGGAAGACAGCGAATCGGTCATCAAGCTGAAACTCGGTGAACGGACTTTCACGCCGCCTGAGATCTCCGCCGCAGTGCTCCGGCAATTGAAAGACAATGCCGAAGCTGCGCTTGGAGCACCGGTTCGCGAGGCTGTGATCACAGTGCCCGCGTACTTCAACGATGCGCAGCGGCAGGCGACCAAAGATGCCGGACGGCTTGCGGGACTCGATGTTCTGCGGCTGGTCAACGAACCTACGGCGGCATCGCTTGCCTACGGCCTGGATAAGCGCAAAGACGGTGTGATTGCCGTGTACGATTTCGGCGGCGGAACGTTCGACATCTCGATCCTTCGCCTTCACGAAGGCATTTTCGAAGTGCTCGCGACCAATGGCGACACGCATCTCGGCGGAGACGATATCGATAATCTGCTGCTTCGGATCGCGCTTGAAGACGTGCAATCGGAGTGGGGCATAGATCTTTCGCGGGATCCAGAAGGCGTGCAGCGGCTGCGGCGTGCGGTTATTCAGGCAAAGGAAGAACTTTCCTTCGTTCCAGAGACGCAGATCCGTCTGGAATACAAGGGCAAGACATACGCACGCGCGATTGACCGCGAACTGTTCGACCGCCTGATTGCTCCTATTGTTGAAAGAACGCTCGCGCCGTGCCGCGCTTGCCTCAGTGACTCGAAGCTTACGCCAGAGCAGATCGACGAAGTTGTCATGGTGGGCGGGTCAACGCGCATTCCACTGGTTCGCGCGGCGGTGGAGCGGCTGTTCAAAGCGAAACCACATACTGAGTTGAATCCGGACGAAGTGGTTGCCTTAGGGGCGGCGGTGCAAGCGGCTATTTTGTCGGGTGATGTGGAAGACAAACTGCTGCTCGACGTCACGCCGCTGTCGCTTGGGATCGAGACGATGGGCGGCGTGGTTTCGAAGCTGATTCATCGTAATTCGACCATTCCGGCCAGCGCCACGGAGAGTTTTACGACCGCCGTGGACGGGCAGCGTAACGTCCTGATTCACGTCTTGCAAGGCGAACGTGAACTGGTGAAGGACTGCCGCAGTCTGGCGCGTTTCGATCTGAAGGATATTCAGCCAATGCCCGCTGGGTTCGCGCGTATCGAAGTGCGGTTCCTTATCGATGCGAATGGCATTTTGAACGTGACGGCGCGGGATGCGCGTTCAGGCAAAGAACAGAGTGTGGATATTACCCCGTCTTACGGCCTGACGGAAGAGCAAGTCGAAGCGATGATCCGCGAGTCCTTTGAGAGGGCCGAAGAAGATATGCGCGAGCGGCAGGTTCGCGAGGCGCGGGTGGAAGCGGACAACATAGTCGCCGCTACGGAGAAGGCGCAGAAGAGCGATGCTTGGGCGGCGCTTACCGGCTGAGGAACAGGCGGCGATTGAAGCCGCGAAACGAGATCTGATGAGTGTGTACCACGGCAGCGATCATCACGCGATCAGCGCAAAGCTGGAGGCGCTCAATGCTGCCACGATGAAACTGGCCGAGAACATGATGAACACCGCGGTTCGCGGCGCGCTAAAAGGAACTAAGATCGAGTAGGATCGGTCGACTCAGTTCACTCGAAAGACTTCGTTCTGATCAGATTCACCCCTGCGCCGGGGAATGGTTTCAATCCTGGCTCGGTGCCGCCCAGCATGCTAACCGCTACCGGCTTCGCGGGCGATCAGAACCAACCGGCACGGACAACGCAGTTGTCTTCGATTCGGTGTAGTTTCGCGCGATCGAGCAACTTGTCGTCCAGGATCAATGTGGTTCGCACGTACATAAGTATATGCGCGAAGTTTATGCGAGTTCCCGCACGAGCGCTTCACCGTCACTGTTTGGGCCCTTGATCTGACAATTGAAAAATGACTTGCAGGAGCGTTTCCGACGATAAAGGCTTCGCCAAAGCGGCTCTTGCCCCTAACAATTTGGCCATAAGCAGATAGGTGGCGGATCGCGAAGAACCGGTTACGGCGATGACCTTCACTCGCGGATTTAGTTGGACCAGTTTCTGTATAAGCTGCAGGCCTTCCGCATCCTCCATTACTATCTCGGTAATTACAATGGCCGGATTGAATAGAGAGAAGGATTTCGTGGCTTCTCTACTCTTTGCGGCTACTGCTTCGTAACCGTTGTGAATCAGCAACTCCACCACGAGATTTCTCCACGATTGGTCGTCGTCGATAACCAGGATGCTCACCTTTCCTGGTTTAACGTCGAGAATTGAGCGTACCTCCGAAAGAAGATCCTCAGGATTGAATTGCTTCTGCAACTGACGGACGTCTGGAACTGCGGCACACTGTCCCGAAGAATGCTCCGGCAAGGTGATAATGGGCAAGCTGGGGCGCAATTGCCGAACCTCGGAAAGCGGCTGATGCGCGCTGCCGGCAATCATCAAATCGATTTGAATGCCGGACTGGCGGCAAATGATCTCGGCGTGCTGCGGGTTAGCCGCTTCCAAAACGTGATAGCCGTTCAGGGATAGAATACGGCGAACAAGCGTTCGATTCCCGACGTCGGGATCCTGAAGCAGAATAGTCTTATAACTCATTGTGAAAATGGAGCGCTGTGGCTCCGCAGTGGTGTACATTACGGCCTAAGTCGCTAGCCATCTACACTGCCAGGAGCAGTTTGAAGGTCATTGCGGGTGCGCGATGCGTAACAATAGGGTACGTTTTATACGGTGCTTATAGGAGTGAGCGGAGGTTAGCTGAGGGTTAGCTGGGTAGCTGAGGATGAGCGGGCGCTTAGGGAATGTAATCGCCGGTGGCCCCGACGGAAGAGATTTTTCCGAATCGGATATCCTCGTCCAACTCCAGCGGATAACGGATAGTAAGGTCTTCGCGGGATCGCCGCGGCTTTGCCGCTTTCTCGTCTGGACCGTCAAGCAAACCTTGCACGATGGCGGAGAGGGGATCAAGCAGTACGCAGTCGGCCGGGAGGTCTTCGACAGGAAAGACGATTTCGACCCGCGCGTCGATTCGATTGTCCGTACGGAAGCCCAACGCCTTCGCCGCAAGCTTCGCGAATACTATGAGTCGTCCGGCAGTTCCGATCCGGTGGTGATTTCGTTTGGCTCTGGCAGTTATGTAGCCCGCTTTAAGAAGTTCGATCCACCCCAAACGATCGGTGAAAGGCCCCGACAAGCGGTTGCCGTCTTGCCGTTTGAGAATCTGACAGCAAATCCAGAGCTGGATTTTTTCTGTCGAGGAATGACGGAAGGGGTCCAGGAGCGTTTGGCGAGCGCGCGGAAATTAAAGATCATCTCTAGCGATTCAGCGTTTCGGTTCGGCGTGGGAAGCGATTTCTCGCTCGTCGCATCCAGACTTGGCGTGACGGCAATCGTGCAAGGCAGCATTCAGCAAATCAGCGAACGAATACGTGTGCGGGTCAAGGCTATAGACCTTGCCTCCGGTTCCTATATCTGGGCCCAGGCTTTCGACCGGCAAATGCGAGACGTCTTCGCGGTTGAAGACGAAATCGCGTTCTCAGTGGCCGATGCGCTGACGGTTCAACTCCTCGGCGATCGTAAGGACTCGAATCTCAGTCCTCCGCCCATAGAAGCTTACAAACTGTACTTGCAGGGGCGCCACCACTGGAACCAATTGAGCCCCGAGCATTGCGAGAAAGCGCTGGATTGTTTCACGCGAGCAATTTTGCTTTTTCCTGAATATGCCCAACCTTACGCTGCTTTGGCGGAGGCTTATCTTTGGCTGATTTACTTCTCCACTCGCGCCGCCGGAGAGTTGGTCGAGGTCGCGCGGGGCGCGGCTCTTCAGGCGATACGCCTAGACCCGAAATGTGCCGAAGCGTATGTGGCGCTCGGGAGCGTGACTGGAGCTTTTGACTTCCAGTGGGAGGAATCCGAGCGTCTCTTCCGCCAGGGTCTTGAACTGCGGCCCAACTACGTTCCCGGATACATACAGCGTGCATTTGTTCGAGCGCAAGCGGGCGATTTGGAAGGAGCTCGGCTCGATCAGGAAGTGGCCTTAGAACTTGATCCTCTGTCCCCGCGTTGTTACCGGTTGATAGCCGTGCGTTTATACCTGCAGCGAGATTACGAAAGTGCTCTCATAGCGATCGAACGCGCCTTACAGTTGGGACCGGAAGTGAAGCACAGCTACTATTTGCGTGGACTTATCGAGTTGCAGGCCGGGCGATATAAACAAGCCATCATTTCGCTACGTGAGTCTATTGAGGACTCCGCACCGGGTTTGTATCGCGGCGCCCTTGTGGCGGCATATGCGATGGGTGGGTTCATGCCAGAGGCGACTGAAGTCTTGCGGACGCTTCACGAACGGGCGAAGCACTCCTTCGTTTCTCCCATAGCATTCGTGCATGCGTACACCGGTATGGACGCCAAGTCTGAAGCTCTGGATTGGCTAGCAAAGGCGGCGGATGGCCGGTATATCGGTCTCATGTGTCTTGAAACCGATCCTTTCTTCGACTCATTGAGGGCTGAAGCACGATTTTTGTCCGTTTTGGAACGAATGCATCTCCCGTCAGCTACTCGCCTTCCAAGTGCCTGAATCAACTTCCGATCCGTCTGCGACGGCCTTGGTTGTGTAACTCCCCTGCAAAGTGTTCCCCTGTAATTCCCCGCTTACCGACGACTGCAATTCGTTTCCGTCAATCTCGAACTTGTAAGTTACATTGATCTTCGAACCGTTGACGCTTGCCGACGTGACACTGCATTTCACGTCTTGCCCGGCAAGTGTAAAAGAGACATCGGCCTTCGGATGGGAGCTGTCGCGCGAATCGACAGTAATGACGAAACCGCCTCCGCCATTGTTTCCAGACCATGTTCCTTTGTACGTGCCGTTCAGGCCGGCTGCGCTTGCCGACAGAGTTAGAACGAATAATGTCAGGGAAAGCACCAGGGCTCGCATGAGGCTTACCCTATCACAGGTGAAACCCGCTTGACGAAACTCCGAAAATCCAGCAAAGTAAGGCAGTACTACAGAATTTAGGAATATTCTCAACCGAGAACAGGAGCTTTTCATGAAGAGATTGCTTGTTTTGCTCGCCCTACTGGGTGTTGCCGCCGTTGCCGTTCTGGCAGCCGATATCGCCGGCACCTGGAAGGGCACTGCCGACGGACCAAATGGATCAATGGAGAGGACCTTCGTTTTCAAGGTGGACGGCTCGAAGTTAACGGGGGAAACCACTAGCTCGATGCTTGGCAAGTCGGAGATTACCGACGGGAAAGTGGACGGTGACAACGTCTCGTTCAGTATCAGCGCCAGCTATCAAGGTAATGATATGAAGATCAATTACAAAGGCAAAGCCAAGGGTAACGACATGGACCTGACGGCTGAGGTCCCCGGCGTGGATCAGAACTTTGAGTGGCATCTGAAGAAGACTTCTTAGATCATTGAGCTGGCCGGCCCTGTCCCGCGTACAATGTGGGCAGTGTCTCTACTCGACAAAATTCAAAAAGACATGGTCGATGCCATGAAGGCGAAAGACGAGGCTCGCCTCAGCACCGTCCGTCTGATCAAGACGGCCCTGAAGAAGCAGGAAGTGGACTCGATGAAGCCCTTGACCGAGGCTACTGAGATGCAGGTGATGAACACGCTGATCAAACAGCGGCGTGAATCGGCGGATATGTTCCGCAAGGGCGGACGCGGAGATGCGGCCGAGAAGGAAGAAGCCGAGATCGTTCTTATTGAGAGCTATATGCCGGCTGTCGCCAGCGAGGCGGATGTCCAGCAGGCGGTTTCAGAGGCGATTACCGAAACGGGCGCGAGTTCCGCAAAACAGATGGGTGCGGTGATGAAAGCGGCTCAGGCTAAGTTGGCGGGAAAGCGTGTTGACGGGAAGGTCCTGAGTGAACTGGTGAAACAGAAGCTGGGGTAACAGTTCGCTGCCTTACCTGTCGAGAATCACTAGGCGATTTCGCAACACTTGGCTTGCACATGAGCACATCCCAACAAACACCTGGCACCCGGGCAAACCATTCGTGCCGGAACACCTGCACATGCCCGAGCTTACCGTCCGGGCAATGGTCCTGGGCTTGACGATGACCGTGATTTTGGGCGCGGCGAACGCTTATCTCGGGCTAAGGGCTGGCGTGACGGTCGCGGCTACTTATCCCGCCGCCGTGATCAGCATGGCGGTGCTGCGGACTTGGAAAGGATCGCTGCTCGAAGAGAATATCGCGCGTACCAGCGGTTCGATTGGCGAGGGTGTGGCGTCGGGCGCGATCTTCACCATTCCGGCATTTCTGATTGCCCACGCATGGCCTTCCTTCGGATTCGGCGACGCCTATTGGAAAACAACGGTACTGATCCTGGTGGGCAGCGTTCTCGGCGTGCTGTTCATTTCGCTGGTGCGGCGCACCATGGTGGAAGATCCGGAACTTCCCTTTCCTGAGTCCGTGGCCGCGTCGGAGATTCATAAGGCCGGACAGCGTGGCGCGAAGGCGGCGAAATACCTGTTCTGGAATATTGGCTTGGGCGGCGCGGTTTATCTGCTGGGCAGGTTCGGACTGTTCGCGGCGGATTACGATTTGACCGTGCGAGTCGGACAACTTGGGGCAACGCGCGTGCGGCTTGGGAGCGCAGGTACGCCGAATGTGCTGAACACCGGCGGCGTAGCTACGTTGGCGGCCCCAAGCGTCAGTCCGGCCTTCCTCGGCGTCGGATACATCATCGGTCCGAAGCTTTCCGCGCTGCTGTTTTCGGGCGGTGTGATTGCCTTCGGATTCATACTCCCCTTGTTGATGTATTTCCTTGGTCCGCAACTACATAGTTTCCTGCCGCCCGGTTCGGCGGCGAGTGACTCGTGGGCCGACCTTTCGGGCGCGGTTTGGCGATACATTATCCGGCCGATCGCAGTGGGCGGAATGCTTGTCGGCGCGGCCTACACGCTGTTCCGGATGCGCACGAATCTGGCGGCCGGATTGAAGCGCGCGACTACGGACCTGAAGCAAACGGCGGAAGATACGGCGAACCTGAGCCGCACCGAACGTTACATGAGTTTCAAAGTGATCTTCGTGTTGATCGGCATTGTATTTGCCGCGATGATCGCTCTCTATATCTATTTTTCGGGACAGGTGATCGCCGGGCTTGTCGCCGCAATCGTGATGCTGATTTTAGGATTCTTCTTCGCCACGGTTTCGGGAAGTCTATGCGGCATTATCGGGTCGTCGAATAATCCTGTCTCGGGCCTCACTTTATCCACGCTGATCCTGGCGGCGCTCTTGATGGTTGCGCTCGGCGTGGGCGGAAAGGGAGGCGTAGCCGCAGTGTTAGGTGTCGCGGCGGTCGTCTGTGTTTCGTCGGCCGTGGCGGGCGAATTGTTGCAGGATTTCAAAGTTGGCCACATTTTAGGCGGCACTCCGCGCAGCATTCAAATCGCGGAGCTGATCGCGGTAGTCGTGGCGAGTCTGGTGATGTACTTCCCGCTGGTGCTATTGCACGAAGGAAATATTCGAGCGGGCGGAACGGGATTCGGAGATCCGCAATTGCCCGCTCCGCAGGCGGGTTTGATGGCATTGCTCGCACAGGGGATTGTTGGCGGCGACATGGCATGGCCGCTGGTTCTGGTCGGGATTGCCTTCGGGATCGCCATGATCATGATGGGCATCAAGAGCCCTATGATCGTGTCCGTTGGCATGTACCTGCCGCTTGGAACGACCTTCGCAATATTCGTCGGCGGGTTGTTCCGGGGGGTGAGCGACTGGATGACGGAACGGCGCGGCTACAACTCAGCTCAAAAAGCGCGCGTCGAAAATGCCGGCGTTCTTATTGGCTCGGGTCTGATCGCAGGCGAGGCGATTCTGGGACTAGTCTGGGCGGGTCTGCAGTTTGCGCCGAAGAACGTTCGAGACCATCTGCAATTGCTACCCCATCCTTCGTATTTGATTGGTGTGGCGGTTCTTTTGCTGCTGGCGACCGTCATGATCCGCACGCCATTAAAGAGCGCTGGCAGTCCCGACGAACCCGCACCGCCCGTCGGCATGATGTAGGGGCATGGCGGTACTGCAGAAGACCGGCAGGTCCCAAAAAGCTCCGGGACGGTGACCTCACCCGACCGAAAAATGGACCGCTAAACGGCAGCGAATGGCTGCCACACCGGTCCGTTGGGAAAGCGATACTGCTTGAGTGACTCGGGTCTCATCTGAATGCTGTATCCGGGGCGCAGGGGTGGCATGTAGCGGCCTTGGCTCATACGAACGGGGTCGATGAAATGCTCATGCAAATGATCGACAAACTCGACCACCCGGTTCTCTAGTGAGGCCGACACACAGATGTAATCGAAAATCGATAAGTGCTGAACGTATTCACAAAGTCCCACACCTCCGGCATGGGGACAAACAGGAATCCCGAATTTCGCGGCCATCAAGAGAATGGCGAGGATCTCGTTCACTCCGCCAACACGGCAGCTATCGATCTGGCAAAAATCGATTGCTCCCGCCTGCATTAACTGCTTAAAAACCACTCTGTTCTGGCAGTGCTCTCCTGTCGCGACGCCAATTGGTGCTATGTTTTTGCGGATTGTTGCATGCCCAAGCACATCGTCGGGGCTTGTCGGCTCTTCAATCCACCACGGGTCGAAGCGCGCTAAGGCTTTCATGTAAGCAATTGCTTCACCGACGTCCCAGCTTTGATTTGCATCCATCATCAGCGGCCTCGAGCCAATCTGCTGCCTGATGATTGTGCATCGGCGAATGTCATCCTTCAGATCGCGGCCCACTTTGATTTTGAAATGCGTCCAGCCATTCGCGAGGGCGTCCTTGCAAAGCTTTTCCAATTGCATATCGCTGAAGCCCAGCCAACCCGCAGAAGTAGTGTATGCGGGATATCCGTACGCGAACAGCTCCGCTTCCCGCGCGCCCCGCGAAGATTCATTCCGTTGCAAAATCGCCAGTGCCTCAGCAGGCGTTAGCGCGTCCGTGATGTAGCGGAAGTCTATGCACGAGACGAGTTGTTCCGGCGACATCGACGCCAATAACTTCCAGACCGGTTTCCGTTCCGCTTTGGCCCAAAGATCCCAAACAGCGTTAACGATCGCCGCGGTCGCAAGGTGAATGACTCCCTTTTCCGGGCCCAACCATCGTAGCTGGCTGTCTCCTGTGATCATCCGCCAGAACGCACCCATGTTGCGCGTAAAAGATTCGAATTGCTTGCCGATAACAAGAGGCGCCAAGCTTCGAATAGCCGCTACGCAAAGCTCATTGCCGCGCCCGATCGTGAATGTAAGTCCGTGTCCCTCGAGTTCCGTGTCAGTGCGTAGAATGCAATACGCCGCGGAATAATCAGGATCGAAATTCATAGCATCCGAACCGATGTTTTCTCGTGAGGTGGGGAATCGGATGTCAAATACATCGACAGCAGTGATTTGCATAGCGCTCCTTTGAGGGTACAGCCGTCTTAAGGAGGTCAGGACAGACGAGGGTGTGACCAGGAGCTGGGGGCGCTTGTCCTCGGGCACTTCTACGATAACCTCACAAAGCGGCCTTATGATTGTTGCAGGTGCGTTTGCTCGACCAGGGTATGGCGCCGTCGTATGACCGTCCCGGCCTAATGGAGAATATTCAAGCCGATTTCAATGAACTTTTCAGCGTGTTTGCACAAACTACCGTTTCGAGCGTGGTTCTCCCACGTGGACGGAAAACGCGCCACGCTTCAATCTCAGCAAAGCTGACCTTGCGGTAAAGTGGATTCCAGACGTGAAGCGCGTTTGAACGAAGCCGTTGAGCGGCGGACGCTGCGCGTGCTGGTAACCCAGCAGTTGGGAAGCGGCGATTCGGATAATGTGTGGGTCACAAGGAGGTCCTTGTGACCCAACTCAGAAAAAAGATGCTGGAGGAACTCCAGCGTCGCAATTACGCTCAGAGTACCGCGAAACAGTACATCCGGATTGTCCGGGAGTTCGCCGAGCACTACAACAAAGCACCGGATCAACTCGGCCCGGATGAGATCCGCGAATATTCGGCTTATTTATTCCGGGAGCGGAAGCTGGACCCTGGCACCGTGCAGCAGCACGTGGCAGGTCTGCGTTTCTTTTACGTGAAGACGTTGAAGCGGCACTTCCTGCTTGAGGATCTGCCGATGCCGAAACGCAGCCGCCGCATTCCGGAGATCCTCAGCCCGGAGGAGGTCGCGCGCCTGATTGATTCGGCGAGCAACCTGTTTCATCGCACGATGCTGATGACACTGTACTCCACCGGTATGCGGCGCGCTGAACTGTGCCGCTTGCAGGTGAGCGACATCGACAGCGAGCGCATGGTGATCCACATTCATAAAGGCAAAGGCGGTCATGATCGCGACGTTCCGCTGAGCGAAAAACTGCTCGAGACGATGCGCGTGTATTGGCGCTGGATGAAGCCCAAGAACTATCTATTTCCTGGAACGGTCAAGAACTGGCGCAGCGACGTGCCGGTGACCACAAAGGTCCCGTGGGAAGCCTGCCGGGAGGCGGCTCAACGAGCTGGGATTAGCAAGCATGTTTCCCCGCACACGCTACGCCACAGCTATGCGACACATTTGCTGGAAGCCGGCGCCGACCTGCGCACCATCCAGGTTTTGCTGGGCCACTCTAAAATTGAGCACACGACTCTGTACTTACACTTGTCGCGCCGGCATCTCACCGCATCGGCAATCCCCTGGAGCAGATTGAAGTCTCCGCGCCCGAGCAGGTGAAACGGTCCCGCAAGCTGCAAAAGAAACATGAACCGGCCACCCTTCGAGGTGGCGGATATCATCCGGCAACACGGCAAAAGCTTCATTGAGAAGAACCGATCCTGGCTGACGTACCAGCATCTGCGGGTTCTCCACGCCATCGAGCACTGCCGCACAGCGGCACTCGGCGGCCACATGGACGGTTGTTCCCGATGCGGTTACCGGTCCGACATCTCGTATAACTCTTGCGGCAACCGGCATTGTCCCAAGTGCCTGACCCACGCACGTGACCTCTGGCTAGCCGAGCGCAGCAAAGAACTGCTCCCGTCGGCTATTTCCACGTGGTTTTCACGCTGCCTCACGAACTGTCTTGGCTGGCGCTGCAAAACAAAAAAGTCACCTACGATCTATTGTTCCGCGCCAGCGCCAGGAGTCTACTGGAAGATCGCTGCCGATCCGCAACATCTTGGCGCAGAGATCGGCTTCCTGAGCGTGCTGCACACCTGGGGACAGAACCTGCAAACATCATCCGCATGTACATTGCGTGATTCCCGCCGGTGGTCTCTCAGTCGATCACCAGCGTTGGGTTCATCCGCGTTATGCTTTCTTTCTCCCGGTCAAAGTGCTCAGCCGGGTGTTTCGCGGCAAGTTCGTCGCGGGGTTGAAACGGGCATTCCGGCGCGGGAAACTTCTATTCCCCGGCAACCTAAAGGCGATCCGCACAGAGAAAGCGTTTCGCGCCTTTCTCCGGCCGCTGTTCCGGCAGGATTGGGTTGTCTATGCCAAGCCACCGTTCGGCGGCCCAGAACACGTGCTGCATTATCTGGCGCGCTATACCCACCGCGTCGCCATCTCCAATCACCGGTTGCTCAACGTGGCCGACGGCGAAGTGACCTTCCGCTGGAAGGACTATGCGCACGGCAGCAAGCAGCGAAAGATGACCGTGCCCGGGGAGGAGTTTCTCCGCCGCTTCCTGTTGCACGTTCTTCCGAAGGGATTCATTCGCATCCGTTTCTTCGGATTCCTGGCTGCTCGCCGCCGGGCCCAGTTTCTGCCGCTCTGCCGGCAACTCCTCGCAGAGCCGCTGCGGCCTTCGGCCGATCCGACGGTTTCAGCCAGCACCGGTGCCATGGCACTGCCCGCGTTGCGGCGGTGCCATGAGGCGGATCGAAAAGTTTACCGCCCAGCAGATCTTATCGAGATCTGCTGGGCTGCGGAGCTTCGATGATAGTTCGTGATCCTCTCGCGGTCACGAACCGACACCGTGCTCCGGCGCGTGCCGTCGTGGTGTGCCTCGGTCAGCGAAACGGGCCTATCCGCGCCCGGTGTTGAGCACTCGCTATTACCTAAAATCGACTTCACTCAAACCTCGAAAACGCGCTCGCTGTCCAGACCTTCCATCCGCCTTACCCATCCAACAGCTCGACAGCAAAACCCCTCAAACCAGGTTCAAAATACATAGCTGGCCGCGTCCGCCGCTCCAACGGCTTCGTTCAAACGGCCTTATCGAAAATGACCCGGCCATCCACCTCCGCCCACGCCCCAACCCTTCCGCCGGGTCATTCACGATAAGGTCATAGCGTTTGTCCGGACGTATCTTCCTCTGAAGATCTGACGACCCTATCCTGGGACTACGGGTCCTGACCTGGGTGCCTTGGCAGACGTCTACCTGCGTCATCACCGCACGAACCGCGACGAGGACTTTTGGGCCTGGGAAGAGGTGCAACGCAGGGTGAGAGCCGACCTATCGCAAGGTTGGGCAGTCACGCAGGCCCTGATAGAAAATGCCGAGACTGACTCTGCACTCGGGTATGTAGCTGCAGGTCCGCTTGAAGATCTCGTTGACGGCTACGGAGACGCTGCACTCGATCTTGTCGAGACCGCGTGTAAGACCAACCAGAAGATGCAATTGGCGCTGAGCGGAATCTGGCTGGAACCCGAAAGCCCTGTAGCGATGCGGTCGCGGGGCCTGATGCGGGGGTATGGTTTTATTGGTGGTTCTCGGCAGCTCCTCTGAACTAACTCATCCGGATTGTCAATATTAGTCGTCGCGATTCAGCAGCGCTGATCTAAATTCCACTTGGAACACCTATCCACCTATCTGCTTGCAATCGATCAAGAGATGAATCGGCTTGCATCAGCGGTTCACGAATGGGGGCTCGAGACCAAGTTTGTCATTGACGGCATTGCGCAACCGCTGCTTGCAACTCAGATACCGCTCCGTGGTCTCTACGCTGATCTGCCCGAGCAGGAACTGAATTTGCTCGAGTTCGCCACCGGCCAAGTGGCATAGGCGGGCGCAAGTGCGCCGGAGATCGTGCGGCGCAATATTCGCGAGTCCGCAGCAGGCAGCAGCTTGCTTGACCACTCCCCAGATAACCTTGGGACTCAAGCCGTTCGGCGCTATCGACCCGCCTTGTTGATGGCGCGGAACACAGCTCCTCCCGTCACTCCAGCTTCTGTTAACCAGACGCGGACGGCATCCGCAACCCAGGCAGGTATCGGAACCGTTCTGATGTGACCGCCCTTCCCGATCAGGTCGGTAAAGACCCAGTGGTCTTCTCGTTGCTCGAGATCTTGGACTTGCACCGCAGCCAACTCGGCGCGTCGCAGGCCGCACCCGAGTAGGACGGCGACCATGGCGTAGTCTCGCTTGCCACGCAGAGAGGTCCGATTCGAAGGTTGATAGAGAGCGGAGCCAATTCCCTACGCGAGTTCCGTGCTTCTTAGCACCTTTGACGCGGCGTATGCCGGCAGCAAGGTCTGGGCTGAGTAAGCCGGCATCGGCAGCCTCGTAGGCCAACCGCCGTACTGCTGCGAGTCGCAGGTTGATTGTTGACGACGCGTAGTGCGCTTGCTCAAGGAAGATCCGATAGCGCGTCACGACGATCCTGTTGAAAGCGAGGCGAGGATCTGAACAATACCAGTCGATGAATTGGCGGATCGCATGATCGTACGAGCGTTGCGAGCTAACAGACAGGAGGCTGTTAAGGACGGCAGACTTCGAATGCTCGAGGTCGGGGAGCTTAAGTACAGATTTGGGAACACGTTTGCGTTTCTTGGCCATGGGCCATTCTTCCGGCTTGCCGGACGATGTGAACTTCGCCTCACTGCTACCTCGCCGTTTTTCAGGAGGGTATCGGATTCGATTGTCCCGCGGTATGAGATAGCGCGGGCCGAAGCTGTCCCTTGGGCTACCACTCAGTTAGCGGCGGGCGTGCAGGCCCGAAGTACGATAAATCTGTATAGAACTTTGTGGTCGCTTCGTCGCTTCTCCGAACGGCTAGCTGAAATGAACGAACACCTACAACACACACCTCTGGAACTCACCTATTCAAGCAGTCGACGAGAAGTGGCCAGTTGGTATTGGCGAATGTGGCGAACGAAACTCTGGAAATTCCATCTCCTTTGCTTGGTCGCAGTGGTCGCTGCTGTGCTTATCGCCGGTGGACATTGGCCGCCATCGATTGCGCGATTTGTTGTGGGAGTTGTGGTCGGGATGAGCCTGATTGCGTTTATGCTTCTGTTTCCACAGCTTATGTTCAAGCCTCAGACGAGGACGATCGTTTTCGACCCAAACGGGATTCAAACCAGGATTGGGAAAAAGGCCGCTGACATTGGATGGCCGGAAATCGTTCACATAAGTGACGATTCAGAAACAATCTCTATCGGTGGGAAGAACCTCAACGCGTTTCTCGTGCCAGGCCGCGCTTCCGACTCGCAGGAACACCGTATTGAATTTTTGAAAAGGATTCGAGAGTGGCATGTGTCAGCGATCCGCGACAAATCAGATTAGTACCGATAAGTCCGTTGTGTTTGCTGAACCTGGCACTTGGCCGTATAACGCGCTATGTTCCAACTACCCAGCGAGGCTCTGAATTCAATGGCTCAACGCCTTGATCGGATTGATGACGAGAAATGAGCAGGTCACCAGCGCAATTCCACTTCGCGACAAACCTGAACTGTGTTTTTCCATCTTCAGCGGGATCAGGAGATACAGACGACTTCTTACTCAGCGCCACAGGCGTCCCCCGAGAAGCTTTCTCACATGCGTTACCCGGATCACAGAAATCGAATAAATATTTTCGAGCGCTTCTAGCTCTCTAACTCCATGAAAATGCAATCCCGCATCTTAAATCGCGTCCCTCTCCACGCTTGCGCCGAGTTCAAGATCGGATTCCCGTCCCGCTAGACTCGCCATCGAAAGGAATTGTTTCCTGGAAGGGCTTTTGCCGGCCGACCTGGAGGCACCACTTGCGAGGCGGATGCGATCATACACCTTAACGGGGCGCACTAGACGTCCTATCCAGCCGGAAGACTCAGATGGACTAGCGTCCCGGTTGAGCGATTTACTTGTTGGACAGCCGGACGCGATCCAAACAATTCTTCCCTACATACAGATGCATCAGGCGGGATTGGCCCCAGAAGGGCGGCCACTGGGCGTAGTCCTGCTGCTTGGGCCTACCGGAACGGGCAAGACACGTACCGTTGAAGCGCTGGCGGAGGTTTTGCACGGAAGCGGCAAGAATCTGCTGAAGGTCGATTGCGGCGAGTTCCAGATGGAGCATGAGGTCGCTAAACTGATCGGCGCGCCTCCTGGATACCTGGGACATCGCGAGACGCAGCCGATGCTGAACCAAGCCAAAGTGAACGGCGTGGCCAGCGAGAACAGTGACATCTCGATCATTCTGTTCGACGAAATCGAGAAAGCCGCTGGTTCCATGACCCGCCTGCTGCTCGGAATCTTGGACAAGGCGACTCTGCGCTTAGGCGATAACTCGACCGTTAACTTTGAGCGCACAATCATTTTCCTTACCAGCAATTTGGGTGCGAAATCGATTCAACGCGCGAATAAGCCGGATTTCGGCTTTGAGGCGATGGTTCCTTCGGCGGGCGTCGGCGATTCGTCCAAGATTCAAAACATCGGAATGGCGGCCGTACGGCACAAGTTCTCACCGGAGTTTGTGAATCGCATCGATTCGGTCATTACCTATAAGCCCTTGGATCGGGAAGCGTACGGCCTTATCCTGGACCACATTTTCGCGGGGTTTGCGCGGCTGGTCAACAACCGGTTGGGTTGCCGCGGTTTCCGCTTGCAATGCACGGTCGCGGGACGGAATCTGCTGCTCGACAGCGGAACCAGCCTCGAGTTCGGCGCACGGGAACTGAAGCGCACAGTGCAGCGCAACTTCATTCAGCCTGTCGCCGCACTGGTCGCGCAAGGACAAATTGCGCCGGGCAGCACGGTCATTCTCGACGCTAAGGGCGGCGAGTTCAATTTGCTCTTACGGCAGGGCTGAAGGCCTTTTGCCGAAATGCCGACGCGGGTGCACGCTGCCGTAGTCGGCTAAGAACCGGTATGCCAGGTGGCGGATTGAATCAACGAGGTCGCACCTGGCATTTCCAGAACAAGAGTCACCTTGCCATCGGGGTGGCCGGTCGCGTATTCCACGCTGCCGAGCCGCAGTTCGTCAACTCCGATCGGTATTTCGCGATTCGTTGTGCCATCCGCAATAACTAGTTTGGCGGAGATGGCCTTCCCAATTGCGGACGCAGCGTGATTCCAACCTACCTTGATCGTCCGGTTTCCGGTAACAGTTAAATCCAGCCCTGGTGGCGAGCTAAACGACTGCAGAAACCGGACGGGCTCAAAACCGGGCTGAGATCCCGGCTGAACTCCTGCTTGGAACCCTGGTTGAAACCCCGGTTGAAACCAAAGATACGCGCCTGCGGCAAGCAACGCGATCAGAAACACACCCACGCCCGTTAGCATCCGGCTTCGGGAGCGCGGAGCGATTTCCGCAATGGGCGGCAGCGGCTCTGAATCCAGTTCCGGTAACGCTCTGAACTCAGCTTCATCGAACCGGAACTCCGGGATTGACGGCTCTTCCGCGAGAGCGGTGCGAGATCCGATAAAGATTCCCGCAGTGCGCGATTGCCGTCCGTCGATGAGCAAGATCAAATGAATCTGATCGTTGAACTCGCTCGCGAGCAGTGTCCGATCGGCCAGCGAGGGGCGCTGCGGCCCGGCGCGCAGGTGCGTTCGGAAAAGTCCCACGACGGTGCGGCCTTTGGTCTTGGCCTCCCATCGAGTCGTCAGAAACCGATCATGCTCTCTTGGATCGAGCATGAAAGCCTGGCCGTCTTCAACGCGCCGGGAAATCAGTTCGAATTCTTCGACTCGCAGCGTTTGGGAGAGTGCGCTCGGCGGCGTCCCAAGTAGAATCCCTCCAATTTCGATGTCCAGGCTTGCGGCGGCATCGATCTGTCTGGCGATTCTGGCCACCAGATCCAGCCTAACTTCAACGGCAATAGGCGGGTGGTCCACGTTCCAGCGGATGTACAGGGGAGCATCGTCAAAGAGACGATGCTCGGATAGAGTTTGCATCTTTACCGGTCAATCTTTAATGATAGTGTTTGGCCGGAACACTGTATTTGATTGCGACGCCCATCGGCAATCTGGAAGACATCACCTTGCGCGCGCTGCGGATTTTGCGCGAGGAAGTGGCGGCGATTGCCTGTGAAGATACGCGGCAGTCGCAGAAACTGCTGGAGCATTATCAAATTCGCAAACCGCTAGTCAGCTATCACGAGCACAATGAAGCGAGCCGCACCGCTGAGTTGATCGAGAAACTGGAGCGAGGCGAATCGGTCGCGCTGATTAGCGATGCCGGCACGCCGTTGGTTTCCGATCCAGGATACCGGGTCGTCAAGGCTGCCATCGAAAACCAAATTGCGGTCGTGCCGATACCAGGGGCATCCGCTGTGCTGGCCGGGCTGGCGGCATCCGGCTTGCCTACGGACGAATTCCGGTTCATTGGGTTCCTTCCCCAAAAAAGCGGCGCACGGCGCAAGTCGCTCGAGGCGCTGATTAACGAGCGTGCCACGGTAATAGCTTACGAGAGCCCGCACCGGCTGCTGGACACGTTGGCGGAGATGACTGAAGTGTTCGGAACGCGCCGCGTCGTGGTAGCGCGCGAACTGACTAAATTGCACGAAGAATTTTTGCGCGGTTCAGCCGCCGAGGTTCACGCCGAATTATCGAAGCGGCCCTCGGTAAAAGGGGAAATCACAATTCTGATCGAGCGCTCGGAAGTCAAGGCCTCCATCGCCGATCCGCTCGAAGAGATTGCGCGGCTTCAGAACGAAGAGGGGATGGAACGCATGGAGGCGATTAAGGCTGTGGCGAAACAACTTGGACTTCCGAAGCGGGAAGTCTACCGGCTCTCTGCGGAGCGGGACAGCAATCCATCGGGCAAACGTCGTGATTAGGTCCAAAGAGGCCGACTGAAAGTTTTGGCTCAGCCGGATTAAGGCGTTCTTCGATCAGTTGGCGAATCATCCCGATGAACGCGGGATGCGTGCCTACGGTGGCAGCTCGAACCATGTTCATTTTCAACTCGGCGGCAAGCTCCCGGGCTTCGAAATCGAGATCGTAAAGCACTTCCACGTGATCCGAAAGGAAGCCTAACGGGGCAACGATGACGTTGCGAATGCCTCGCTCGTGCAAAGCTCTGAGGTGATCGAGAATATCGGGTCCTAGCCAAGGCTGGCTGGGTGGCCCGCTCCGGCTCTGGTACGCCAGGTCCCAATCTTCTAGCCCAACCGCTTCGGCTACCAGCCGGGCTGTCTCACGAAGCTGCTTCTCATAGTCGCTCGTCGCTGCCATGGAACAAGGGATACTATGCGCCGTTACGACCAGGTGCGGCGTAGTTGAGAACTCGCGTAAAGCCGCTCGCACCCGGTCTGCCGAAGCTTCAATAAATCCCGGATGATTATAGAAAGCCCGCAGCTTGTCCACCTTCGGCGCGCCCTCGCCAACTTGAGCCTGAGCTGTTGCAATGTTTTCCCGGTATTGCCGGCATCCCGAGTAGGAACTGTACGCCGAAGTCATGAAGGCAAGGGCTTCCGGTGATTCCGTCGTCCCGCATCTGTTTCAGCGTGTCCGCCAGGAACGGATGCCAGTTGCGATTGCCCCAGTAAATTGGCAGCTCAATCCCGTGCGCGTCCAACTCCGCTCGCAGAGCCGTAATAAGCGCCCGGCACTGATCGTTTATCGGACTTTTTCCGCCGAGGTGATGATAATGCCCGGCGACTTCGAGCAGGCGTTCGCGCGGAATGTTGCGGCCGCGCGTTACGTTTTCGAGAAACGGGAGCACGTCTTCCGGCTTCTCGGGGCCTCCAAAGGAAACGATCAAAACAGCTTCGTGCATTTACCGCTACTGCGTTTTGATTCCCGCGATTCGATGCAGCTTCAACATATTCGTCGAGCCCCTCAATCCGACCGGCTGGCCGGCGACAAACACGATGTTGTCGCCCGGTTGTGCGCGGCCGGTTTTCACCAGAACCGCTTCCATCTCGTTCAGCATGTGATCCGTTGAGGCAAAGGCTGGCGAAACAATCGAATGCACGCCGTAAATAATCGAGAGCTGCCGTGCCGCGTGCTCATCCGAAGTGAAGGCGTAAATCGGCACCGGAGGCCTGTACCTGGCAAGCAATCTGGCGGAAGCGCCGGAACTGGTTCCGACGGCAAGCGCAACTACTTTGGCGGAGCGGGCCGAGTGATAGGCTGCGTCCGCGATGATTTCGGGAATGGTTAGTTCTTCGTTGAGCCAAACGTCCGGAAAACCTTTGTGGCGAAGGACGTTTTCGGTTTCACACGCGATGCTCGCCATCATGCGAACGGCTTCGATAGGGTGTTTGCCCGCGGACGTTTCGGCGGAGAGCATAACCGCTGCCGTGCCATCGTGAATGGCGTTCGCGACGTCGCTGACTTCCGCGCGGGTTGGCGTAGAATTCTCGATCATGGATTCCAGCATCTGCGTAGCGGTGATGACGAACTTGCCGCGCTTGCGGGCTTTTTCGATGATGCTCTTCTGAATGGCGGGTACCTTTTCGAGCGCGATCTCGACTCCCAAGTCGCCGCGCGCGACCATCAACCCGTCGCATTCCTCCAGAATGGCATCGAGATTCTGAACGGCATCCGGCTTTTCGATTTTCGCGATGATAGGTTGTTTCGCGTCCACGTCCTCCAGCAGATGACGAAGCCGGAGAATATCTCTTGCCTGGCGGACAAAGGAAAGCGCGAAAAAATCGACACCCTGCTGAACTCCGAAGTGCGCGTCGGCGATATCTTTTCTTGACAGCGAAGGCGTGCTGATATTGACGCCCGGCAAATTGATGCCTTTCCGATCGCTAATGGGACCGCCGCTAACCACCTCGCATTTGGCTGCGATTCCGTCGGTCGAGAGCACGCGCAGTTGCACGCTGCCATCGGCAATCAACACGCGGTCTCCTGTCTTCACATCGCGCGCAAAGTCCGGATAGGTAGTGGAACCGATATCGGCCGTGCCCTCGACAGCCTCGGTCGTGATGGTGAAAATGGAATGGTTTTCGAGAAAATGCGGACCGTTTTTGAACGTGCCCAGCCGGATTTTCGGCCCCTGTAGGTCCAGCAAAATACCGGCGTGTACGTTGAACTCAGCGGCCAATTCGCGAACGGCTTTAATCCGCCTCGCGTGATCGTCTTGCGTTCCATGCGACGCATTCAGACGAAATACATCCACACCCGCTTCAAACAATTGCCTTAGAACATGTTCTGCATCTGTAGAGGGGCCTAGTGTGGCTACGATTTTGGTTGCGCGCATCGGTAAGTTTTGGAAAATAGGCTACGATAGCGAAGGCTTCACTACAAAAGAAGGTCAGTCACTATCGACTATTATGCCGCTTTACCAGACGATCATCCTCGCGATTGTTCAAGGTTTAACCGAATTCTTGCCTGTTAGCAGTTCAGCGCACTTGGCTGTAATTCCAAAAATCCTCGGTTGGGAGGATCCCGGTTTAGATTTTGATATCGCACTGCATGTGGGGACGCTCGCGGCCATTTTGATTTATTTCTGGCGCGACTGGGTTCAGGTTATCGCTCACGGACTGGGCTTTTCTTATCGCGACACGCAGCCGGGCGAACACGACCGTAAATTGCTTTGGTTTCTGGTTGCCGCAACCATTCCGGGCGCACTCGTGGGCGCCGCTTTCAACTCTTACGCGGAACATACTCTGCGCAATTTCTATGTCATCGGGACGGCGATGATCGTGCTCGGCATCATCATGTGGATTGCGGATCGATTCGGTCAAGAAAAGACCGCTCTCGACTCGATGAGTTGGACCGACGCCATCACGATCGGAGTTGCACAGGCGCTGGCGATTGTGCCGGGCGTTTCACGCAGCGGCAGCACAATCAGTATGGGGCGCTTCCGCCATTTGGATCGCGAAGCGGCCACCAGGTTCTCGTTTCTCTTATCGGCGCCCATCATTGCGGGCAGTGCTCTAAAAGATGTTTTGGACATGAGAAAACATCCGCTGCCGGCCGACATGCGATTGCCCTGGATCGTCGGAATCCTGGTCAGCGGAATCGTCGGAATTTTCGTGATTGGCTTCTTTCTCAAATATCTGCGGCGTCACACTTTATCGCTCTTCGTGTGGTACCGCGTCGCATTTGGCATAATAGTAATCGCTCTGGCGTTCTTCCGCATCGGCGGATGACATTGTTTTCCCCGTCTCGCTATACACGGCTCAATGAAGCCGTCGGTTTTCTATTGCTGCTGCTTGGGCTCGCGGTCGTGCTGAGCCTCGTCTCTTACTCGTCTGCGGATCCGTCCTGGAATACCGCGACCGGTGCGACACATCTGCACAATCTTCTCGGCCCTTCCGGCGCGAAGTGGGCCGATCTGCTTTTTCAGATTTTCGGTATCAGCGCCTTCCTTTTGCCTCTGCATATATGGTCCCTCGGATGGAAATGGCTGCGTTCGTCCGCTGTGGAGAGTCCGTGGTTCCGGGTATTCGGAACTCTGGCTTTATGGTTTTGCCTCTCCGCCGCCTGCGGGTTATTCCCGCCTGTTGTTCTGATCGGCGGAGCCGTACGGCCCAGCGGTATCGCCGGAATGGTGATCGCGGATTTCCTGAAAGCGCGCTTTGACGTAACGGGCGCTGCCATCATTGTCGCGGCTGCCGGCGTTCTGGCGCTGTATTTTGCATCGACATTCGAAGTATCCACATTGATGCGATGGCTCAGCGGACCGGTCGCGCGGTGGAAAGCGTTCGTGCAGCGCCGGCGAGAGTCCAGGGAAGCGAAGCGCCAACTCGCCATCGAGAAAGCGAAATTCAGAGCCGCGGAACGGGCCGCACGCCGGAGCGCGAGCGCGTCCGCAAGCCCATCGAAGATATCTGAGACTGACGTCGACTCGGCGCGGCCACGGCGAGCCAGAAAGAGTGCGGCAGCTTTGGACCTCGACGACGAAGCAGTTGCGCCTCTTGCTTCGCGCACTGACGATTCTCCGCCCTTCGATCTGGATCCAGAGGAGAGCGTGGAAGAAGACGAAGAGATTCCCATTCACGCGCTGGAATATCAGCCGATGGCTCCCTCCGAGTCATTTCCTTCTGCCTCAACCCAGTTCATCGAACACGACGAGGATCTGGAAGTGCGGCCGGCTTCGACGGCGCCGAAACCGAAGCGGAGGCGACTCTACCGCCTGCCGCCTACCGAACTGCTGAACGAAATTCCTCCGGGAAATGGCTACGACAGCTCTGAGTTGAAAGAGGTTGCGAGCAAGATCAAATCGAAGCTCGAAGAGTTCAACGTACGCGGATCTATTGTCCAGATCAATCCTGGACCGGTCGTCACAACGTTTGAATTCAAGCCCGAAGCGGGCGTGAAATATAGCCGCATCACTACGCTTACTGAAGACTTGTGCCTGGGACTACAAGCGGAATCCGTGCTGATTGAGAGGTTGCCGGGAAAGCCGACTGTCGGCATCGAGGTACCGAATACCAGGCGCGAAGTGATAAGTTTGCGGGCCATCCTTGAATCAAGCGAATTTCGCGATGCGTCTTCGAAGATGACGATTGCGCTTGGCAAAGACATCAACGGACGCATCAAGGTAGGGCCTCTCGAAACGATGCCTCACCTGCTGATCGCCGGATCGACTGGATCGGGAAAAAGCGTGATGTTGAACGCAATGATCATGTCGTTTCTCTATAAGGCGACGCCAGATGAAGTGCGCATGATCATGGTGGACCCGAAGCGCGTCGAGCTCGGTATTTACGAAGGCATCCCGCATCTGCTGACACCGGTTATCACCGAGCCGAAGAAAGCCACGAACGCGCTCCGCAATGCAGTGCTCGAAATGGAGCGCCGGCTCAAGCTGCTGGCCTCGCACGGGGTTCGCAATATCGATCAGTACAACCGCAAAATGGCGCAGTTGCGGCAGGAACCGAGGAGTTTGTTCGACAAACCGGAAGAGGACGAAAATCTAAAGGCGCTTCCGTACATTCTGATTCTGATCGACGAGCTAGCGGATTTAATGATGCTGGAGCGCGCCAACGTGGAAGAGTGCATCACGCGTCTGGCTCAGATGGCGCGTGCGGTTGGAATGCATCTTGTGCTGGCTACGCAACGGCCGAGCGTGGATGTCATTACTGGATTGATCAAAGCGAACTTCCCTTCGCGTATCAGCTTCCGCGTTGCTACCCGTGTGGACTCGCGAACGGTGCTCGACAGCATGGGCGCCGAACATCTTCTGGGCAAAGGCGACATGCTTTACTTGCCCCCCGGCTCGTCGCGCTTGACGAGAGTGCATGGCGCTTACGTCACGGAAGTCGAAACGAATCGCTTGGTCGAGTTCTGGAAAGAACAGGCCACGCCCGAGTACGATCAAAGCTTCTTGCTGACTCCGCCGTCCGAAGAGGATGCGGGCGACGAGGAAGAGTTCGATGGCGAACAGGACCCGATGTACCAGGATGCGGTGCGTGTTGTGCTGGAGATGGGGAAGGCTTCCACTTCAACTCTGCAACGGCGTTTGCGGCTTGGCTATGGCCGTGCGGCACGAATTCTGGACATGATGCAGCGCGAGGGGATCATCGGCCCTCCAGATGGCAGTAAACCCAGGGAGGTTTTGAAAAGGCCCGACTGGTTGCGTGAGGTTGAAGAAACCTTGCGTTAAATCGCCAGCTCCAGTTCCCTCCAGCGAGCCGTTGACAAGCACTTCCTGAACGGCGAGCAAAAGGTCTGGCAATCGCCTCCATTCCAGACGGTGGTCGGCGGAACAGGTCAAATGAACGGTGGGCCGACGCCGGCAAAGCGCGATCACTCGGTCCTTACTTTTCCGGCCGTGAGTATGCCACAGGTGTTGAACATAGACGTGTGAAATGTCTACCCAGGCATGATGCTCACCTGGAAGGTCCCGGACCCCTTCCGGCGAAACTCGAAAGACCGGAAGAGGAACTTCAACAGCCCACGGCGCATGAAGCCGAATGGAAACAGCCAGCCCCAGCGCTTCAGATTTATCAACATCTTTTCGTGTTGTGCTTGACTGACTGGGACCCGGCTAGGCACTTCATCGACTATGGCTGCCAAGCTCTTACGGGAGGCAGATTCAATAACCAGGACAGGCGTGATGGACGTTTCGGCACTGATCGAGAGCGCGATGTCGACTTCTGTGGGACGGTGAACTTTCCTTCCGCACACCATAACGTGCATCCCTGGATTAGCCGAAAGAACGAGCGCGACAGCCCGGACCAGGACATGAGCATAGGTCAGATGCAATCCATTTTCCCGAGCCCGCCCGATCAGTTCGCGTACCCGGCTTACATCTACTTCAAGCGAGAGGGAGAAAGCGGGAGGCCTGCATAGAGCAAGCCCGTCCCCGAACCACCGTTCTGAATGGTCGAGCTTCCTGACAGTCTCTGTCTTCACCTTTCGCATCTTGAACCGCGCCCTGTCCTTTTTCGCCGTGGTCCACAGCCGTGGACGTTAAGTTCGTTGGGTTACGCAGTCGGAAATCTCAAAGATTCTGCGCATTAGATCGCTAAAGACACTGCAAAGATTGAGCGAGTATATCAGCGCACGGCAGTCTTCCGCAGATGTATTACGTATCCTGAAGAATCTATGTTGAAATGCCACTGTTGGGCGGTCCTGCTCTTATTTCTCGTGCCTTTTGTCACGCCGGCACAGGATGGGAGCAGTTTCGGATGGCAGGGCACAGTCACTACCGAAGCGGGCAAGGCCATCGTGGGAGCGTCCGTACAACTGAAAGGCGCCACGAACAGGACGAGGACAGCCGATACGGGGCCGGGCGGCAGCTTCCATTTCGAAGGCTTGCTTCCGGGGCGATTCTCGCTTTCGGTGGAATGGAAAGGCCGGAGAGCGGTGTATCCGCAGCTGCTTGATTTGCCTTCGGCGGCTTCATCCGTAAATCTGAAGATCTCCGAACGCAACGAACTATCCATCGTCTCCTCCCGGAGCGGCGGCGAGCAGTTGTCGAGCAAAGCTGTCTCTTCCATTCCTTTGAACAAGCGAGACTTCAGTGCGCTGCTTCTTCTAGCGGCAGGGACAATGACCGACACGAACGGCGCAACAAACTTCACTCAGCAGTTTGCGATCAACGGGCAGCGCGGCGTGGAGGCGGTGTTTGCGATGGACGGCGCGGATATCAGCGACCCCGAGATGGGAGGCGCAACCTTCTCGAATTTCAACGTGGATGCCGTGCAGGAGATTCAGTCCGCTTCGGGCTTGATGCCAGCCGAGATCGGGCGCGGCGGAGCGGGATTCACGAACATCGTCACGCGGTCGGGCGCGGCTGGATTTCACGGATCGGTCTTTGAATTTATCCGCAATTCCGCGTTCGACGCGCGCAACTTCTTCGACCGTCGTTCAATCGCAAATCCGGGCCGCATCCCGCCCTTCCGCAGAAACGAATTTGGATTTACAAACGGCGGTCCGGTCGTGATTCCAGGTCTTTACAATGGGCGCGGAAAAACGTTCTACTTCACTGAGTATCAGGGCTTCCGGCAGGTGCTGGGAACTACGCAGGTCTTTCCTGTCCCGACGTCGGGGGAACGGCAAGGACTCGACAGCTCTGCCTATCCAGGCGATGTCTTGTTCATTCCGGTGGACCCGCGCATTGCGAAACTGCTCAATCGGTATCCGTTGCCCAACGATCCCGGTGGCCCTTACGGCGCGCGAACTTATGCGACTTCATCCAAGGTGAGCACGGACGCGGATCAGTTTTCGATTCGTATAGACCACAAGCTGTCGGACAAGGCGCAGTTATTCGGCCGTTTTACACTCGACAATTTATCGGGACCGACCACAAATCCGGATCAGACGGCAATTGATCCAAGCTTTGGAATTCGCTACATGGACCGGCAGCGGAACGCGGTGATCACTTACACGCGTGCCGTCTCAGCCCGGTTCACTTTCGAATCCTCCGTGAGCGTCACACGAACTACCCCGGCCTTCCCGACTGGCGATCACACCGACCCGGCCCTGACCTTTAACGATGGCCTCTACGAGCCGTTCAACGCCGCGGCGGGCTCGGTGATGACCGCCTTCGGCAACCTGTTTCAGGGCCGGCAGAATTTCACTTTGGCGCTGAACAAACATACGCTCAAATGGGGCGCGGAATTCCGGGCGAATCGCGATTCAACTTACTTCGGCACAGCCCCTAACGGGTCATACACTTTCGGCGGTGGCACGGCTTATGCGCCCGTCAACATTCGCTCGCTCAGCGGATCTCACAATATTCCGGCGGGCGCGCCTCTGCCCGATACTCTTTCGGCGTTGCTTTCGGCAAGCCCCTTCGCCTATACCGTAGCCGTGGCTCCCCAGATCTTTCCACAGGGCGATCAGATTGGAGTTGCCGCTATCTCTCGATACAACGCAAACTTCTTTCTTCAAGACACGTGGAAAATCTCTAACAGCCTGGTCCTCGATTACGGTCTTCGCTACGAGATCTATACGCCAATTACCGAGAGAGCGAAAAGAACGTCCGGCTTGATCGACGTTGCCGGGCCGAGCGGATCCCAACAGGAATACGTGGTCAATCCCCAGCCGGGCTACAAGCTTGATCTTGCCGGCTTCGGACCACGAGTGCAAACTCGCATGGCGGCCGCGGCAGAACTTAGAGGTCACCGTCGGCGGAGCAATCACCACGATTCCGCCCAACATCTGGCAGGACAACTTTCTGACGGGAGGAGCGCCGTTCACAATCTATCCACGCTTGACGGCGGCGCCCGGATCGCCAATAGAGTTCGGTGTCCCCATCACGCCCGGTGAACTGCCCACGATACAGACACCTTCCGGAGCCAACATTTTCGCATCGGGCGATAGCAAGGCCGTACCCGCAAACACAGTTTGGGACGTGAATCGTTTCGAGCAGGGAATCGCGGCACTTAGCCCGAATCACCAGATCACGCCGCTGAATACCAGCACCATCTGGCCCGGCTTCCGCAACGGCTCTCTTTCCACCTGGAGTTTGGGGCTTGAGCGCCACTTCGGCGGATTGGACGCAAGCGCGGCTTATGTCGGTACGGCCGGCGCCAGGCTGCCCGCAACCGATTTCCCGAACGGTTATCCGGGTGCCGATCCAGCCTTCGCGCCCTACACGCAGTTCGATGCTTCGGGTAACGTGACGGGTGGGTTTGGAACCGAGACGCTGCTTACCGATCGGTCTCATTCGACTTATCACTCGCTTCAGACGTCCGTTCAGGGGAATATCGGACACGATGGTCCGGGAATCCAAGCGAGCTATACGTGGTCGAAATCTTTGGATGACACGAGTACCGTGATTGGAGGATTTATTTCGGGAGCCTCCGGCGCTTTATCTCCGGCCGCGCCTCAAAATCCGTTCGACACAAGCGCAGACAAAGGTCCATCTACATTTGACGTTACTCACGCCTTCACAGCCAGCGTGATCCAGGACCTGCACGCCGATCGGGTCCAGTTTCTGCGGCCATTGAGCCGGAAGATTACCGCTGGATGGCAGCTTCTTAGTATTTCGACAATCACCAGCGGCCTTCCATTCACTGTCTATTCGGGAGTGCAGCAGACAGGCGTGGGGTCGAACGGAGTGGACCGCCCGGATCAAGTCGGCGTGCCCGATCTATCAACCAGCCGGAAAATACGCGAAGACTACTTCGGACTCGGTTCCGGGAACGCCTCGTATTTTTCCATTCCCATCGGCTTAACGGACGGAACAGGTCCAAACGACGGGCGCTTTGGAACTCTTGGAAGAAATACCTTCCGCGGACCTGCGTTTTACAACTTCGATTTCGGATTGATCAAAGATACGCCCTTCGGCACACGCGGCAATGGCGAGATTGATGAATCTGCAGATGCGCGCGGAGTTTTTCAATCTCTTCAACATCGTGAACTTCGGACTTCCGGCGAATATCATCAAGGGTTCAGGCTTCGGTGAGATCAGCCGCACGGCGGGCAATTCACGGCAGATCCAGTTTTCTTTGAAGTTAATATTTTGAACGCGCTTCATCACCGGTAGCGCAAAGCGATCATCGGGTTTACTCGAGATGCCCGCCCGGCCGGAATAGATATCGCAATTACAGCAGTCAAGGTCAAAGCTACGGCTACGATCACAAACGTGACCGGATCTGTTGCGCTGACTCCATACAGGACCGCTTTGAAATAGCGTCCCAGTCCAAGTACGATCGCCATGCCTGCCGCGATACCGATGAACACCGGACCGATCCCTTCCCACAGCACAAGCCGGAAGATCCGGGATCGTCCTCCGCCCAACGCAAGCCGGACGCCGATCTCTTGAGTGCGTTGACTTACCGCAAATGCGAGCACGCCATAGACACCGATCACCGCCATAAGGAACGCAACTAGAGCAAAGCTCCCAACCAGAATGGCATTGAATTTAGCCCCTCCGCTCATCTCGGTAATCGCTTCAGATGCCGGTTCGAACTCCGCCATAAGGCCAGAGTCCATCGAGCGAAGCTTACCGGAGAGAGCGGTCTCAAGAGCGTGTTGATCGCCGACGCTTCGTATCAGGAATTGCAATTTCGTCGATTCGGGGTAACTCACGCCGTTAACGAATGCCTGAGGAGCGGCCGGCCGGCGATGTAGAGCTTGGCGGCTTGGGCGAGTTCGTCCTTTTCCTTCTGCTCGCGTTCGCGCTGGAGTTCTTTCAGTTCCTTGATGAGTTTCTCGCGCAGACGATGGAGACGCATTTCCTGGATTTGGAGATTGCGGAACTGACGCTCGTAAGCGAGGTAAGTATGCATGCGCAGCATGGTGAGGCGGGCGCGGGGATCGAGGTCCGTCACTTCGGCTGCGAACTGGTTGCAGCCTTGACATAGAGCGCTTCTTCGATACCGGGGATGCGGTCGATACGCCAGGTGGCGTCGGCTAGAGATTGCACGAGTTCGCACTCCCGTTCGCCAATTGGGGCGTAGGCTTTGTCGTAGGCGATGAGGTGCCGTTCGTAACGCTCGGCGTCATCGGTCGGAAGCAACACTGTGCGGCCGGTGAGGGCGGTTTTGAGAGCGTTTTGGGAGGAGTTGGCCTTGCCTTCCGGACTGACGGGTCCGGTACTCAATTGCGCGTTGGCTCGGTTGGCAGCGAGGCGTGCGGGGCTTAGTTCGGTAGTGGCCGGTTCCTGCGGATTGGCTTTCAGGGCTTTGCGCTCGGCGGCGCGACGTTGTTGACGTGATGTCATTTGACTTCAGTTTTACGCCGGGGGTGTGCGGGTTTTGCGGGAAAGGGCGGTAAGTTGTTGGGAGGGTTAGGGCGATTTATTTTGAAAGTTGTGATCGTGATTTCCGCCCGATGTCTAGGCCTGACCTCGCTGACGCGTCGGTGCTCGGAGTCAAGGCAGGCGGCGGATGGAGAAGCCGGTTCATTCAGGTTGCCGGCCTTTCAGAGCGAATCGTTAATGAGCGCTGGAGAGGCCGGCCGGTTCGAAACTAAGCCCTGTCCGTTTAGCTTTGCGAGCCAGAATCCCGACTAAGCCGATCAGCCCGATGCCGAACAAAAATGAAGAGCCCGGTTCCGGTGCAGCGCTGGTGGTCAGGGAGACGGGCATTCCGGTGGGCAGCGATTGGTTGGCGCCCTGACCGTTAGGATCATCAAGAATGGTGGTAGCATTCCCATCTCCGGCGGCGTAGACAAGACCGGCACCCGGCATGTTGCCGTCGCTCCAAAGCACGCCTACGTTTCCGCCGGCTATGTCAAATGCGACCCCGTATACGTCCAATACGCCGCCGAAAAAGGGATAGTCGGCACAGTTGTTTGGAGAATTTCCCCCAGGATAGAACGTGTCGTCGTAGGAAAAACCAGAGGTTGTAAAGGCCGGAGGGCCAGCGGGCGGTGCGACGTACGATACCGGCTGGTAGAGTCCGGTAATCGCACCGGAGATGCCGTCGTTCGTGTCGGCGAACACTCCGGCGATTCCAGTGATCGCATCATAGCCGGGAGTTGAAGTGGACGACACAGTCAATGTACCGGAACCGCTTATGCCTCCTCCATTAAACGAAAAGTTAACCTGGTCGGCCAATGTAACTGGCGCGAACGCAACAAATGCGGCGAGTGCCGATAATAGTAAGTGCTGTTTTTTCATTTTTTTGATCCTTGATGCAGTTCCGCCGGGTGATCCTCGGGGGATGCCAGCGGGATTGGACGCGGATTCCGCGCACTGAATATAGATTCTAAGCTTTAAAGAGGGCTAGAACACAGTCCTGGGGGTACCAAGACCCGGGTCGAGTGTCAGCAGGCCGGCCAGCAGTGCGATGCGGTCGGGGATGCGGTCGAGAAGAATGCTTTCATTGGGCGCGTGTGCTCCTTCGCCTACCGCACCAAGGCCGTCAAGCGTTGGGATGCCGAGTGCGGCCGTGAAATTTCCGTCAGAGCCGCCGCCGGTAGAGGATTCTTCGAGGTCGATACCCAGGTCCGCGGCAATGCGTTTAGCTTTCGCGAAGAGGGCTGCGATGGCGGGTGTGCGCTGCATGGGAGGGCGATTGAGTCCACCTTCGATTTGCACACGGCATCTAGTGTCGAAGGGCGTCAGAGAACGGAGTTGTGTGTCGATGGTCTCAGCAGCTTGAAGATCCGCGACACGTACGTCGAGATCGATGCGAGCTTCGGCGGCGATTACGTTGGAGACCGTGCCTCCGCTGATGACGCCGGGATTTACGGTGGTTCCACGTTTCAGATCCGTGAAGGATGCGATCTTTTGGAGCTGATGGGAGGCTTCGAGGATTGCGCTCGCACCGTTTTCAAAGTCAACGCCAGCGTGAGAGGCTTTGCCTTCAATCGCAACCGTGTAGCGGCCGACGCCCTTGCGGGCGGTCTTCAGCTTTCCTGTCAAGCCGGTTCCGGGTTCAAGCACGAGAACCGATTCGCTGCGGCTCGCTTCCGCTTCCGTGATGGCGCGAGATGTTTTGCTCCCGGTCTCTTCATCCGACACGACCAGCAGCACGACTTTGTTCGCCGCAGGAATTTCAAGCTCTATCAGCGTCCGAACCGCGTAGAGGAAGAAAGCGATTCCAGCTTTCATGTCCAGCACGCCGGGACCCCAGAGGCGTCCATCGGCGTTTCGGAACGGCATCTGCTTTAGCGTGCCGAGCGGCCAAACGGTATCGGAGTGTCCGAGGGCGAGAATCTGCGATTGGTTTGTTTGCGAGCGGATCCGGAATTCAAGGCGGAGATGATTGCCGGCGTTCGGAGCGGGCGCGATTTGAGGGTCCGCGAGGCCGCGTGTGCTCTCGATGAGCAGATCGATGAACCGGTTGATCGATTGGGGGGAACCGGTGGGCGATTCGCACTCAACCATCTCGCGGATCAGAGCTACGATCGCGGCTTGTTTGTCAAATAGATGACTGAGGAAACGGTGCACTGGTTGTTATGATAATGGGTCTGATGCCATCGTTAGACATTCAAGACATCTGTGAACTGCTGCCGCATCGATATCCCATGCTGATGGTAGACCGCGTTCTGGAGATCACGGAAGACTCGATAGTCGCGATCAAGAACATCACCTTCAACGAGCCCTATTTCACGGGCCATTTCCCGAACTTTCCGGTGATGCCCGGCGTAATGATTATCGAAGCGATGGCGCAGGCGGGCGGCATTCTGGTAACTACGGTCGCGCCGCACACGCGCGGCAAACTGATGTTTCTGGCTACTGTTGAAGAAGCGAAGTTTCGCAGGCCGGTGGTGCCGGGCGATCAGCTTCGGATCGAAGTGAAGTTGGCACGGCTGAAAACCACCGTTGCGAAGATGCAGGGCGTGGCGACTGTGGATGGCCAGGTGGTTGCCGAGGCCACGGTGATGTGTAAGTTGACGGAGAGCGCCTCAGCTCAACCGCCAGTTGCCTGAGTACCGGAGTCTGACCGGGACTTCGACGAATGGCGATTCATCCTACAGCGATTATCGATCCGCAAGCCGAAATTTCATCGCAAGCCGAGGTTGGCCCGTACTGTATTGTTGGCGCGGGTGTGGCAATCGGCGCGCGCACACGACTGATGGCGCACGTTTATCTTGAGGGCAAGCTGACCGTCGGCGAGGACAATACGTTTTATCCGTACTGTTCCTGCGGGGTTGCTCCGCAAGATAAGAAATACAAAGGCGAGCCTTCGGAGACGCGGATTGGGAATCGGAATACGATTCGGGAATTCGCGACGATTCATCGCGGGACGGAGGGCGGCGGGATGGTCACCTCCATCGGCGACGGGAACCTATTGATGGCTTACGTGCATGTGGCTCACGACGTGAGGATTCACAATCACACGATTCTGGCGAATGGGGTTACGTTTGCAGGTCATGTGGTCGTTGAAGATTATGTGAACGTCGGCGGCCTTTCGGCGATACATCAGTTTGTGCGCATAGGGCAGCATTCGATTATCGGCAGCTACAGCGTGATTAAGCAGAACGTGCTTCCGTATTCAATCACCGCTTCCGATCATGAGGCGAAGGTCTATGGAGCGAATCGGGTGGGGCTGGAACGGCGCGGGTTTGACGCCGAAGCGATAGAGCCGCTGCAGAATACCTTTCGCCTGTTGACACGGTCGGGGCTGAATACCACGCAGGCTTTGGCGAAGATTGAGGAGGAGATACCGCAGACTCCGGAAGTGTGTTGTGTCCTTGAATTCATCCGCAATTCTCAGGGCGGCTTTTTGAAGTAGGTGACGATTACGGGGCCTCAACGTTATGGAATGATCGCCGGAAACGGGCGGTTTCCTTTGCTGGCGCTTGAAACAGCGCGGCGCGAGGGACATGACGTGGTTGTGGTTGCGATTGAGAATGAAGCGTCGCCCGAGATCGCGCAGTTCGCATCGTCGCTGCATTGGATCAACATCGGCCAATTGGGAAAGCTGATCGAGATCTTCAAAGGCGAGAATGTTTCGGAAGTGATGATGACGGGACAGGTTAAGCATGTCAGCCTGTTTTCGGGAATCAAGCCCGATTGGCGGCTGTTCAAACTGCTTACTTCGCTAAAAGAGAAGAACACGGCTGCGTTGATTGGCGGCGTTCAGAGAGTCTTGCATGAGGAAGGGATTGAGTTGGTCGATTCGACCCGATTGCTGAAAGCTTTGCTGGCGGGCGAGGGCGTGCTGACAAGGCGCAAGCCCACCAAGCAAGAAGAAGCGGATATAAAGTATGGGCGGCGAGTAGCGTCGGTGCTGGCTTCCGTCGATATCGGGCAGAGTGTGGCGATCAGTGAGAAGGCGTGCGTGGCGGCGGAAGCGATGGAAGGAACCGATGCCATGTTGCGGCGTGCGGCTGGCCTTACGAACGGGAAACCGTTGTGTCTGGTGAAGGCTTCAGGAGGGCGGGCGCATTTGCTGTTTGATGTTCCGGTGGCCGGGCCGGGCACGATTGACACGATGATCGAGACGCAGACGACCGCGATGGCCGTTGATGCGGGAAGAACGCTGCTGCTGGATAAAGGAGAGATGTTGAGGCGTGCCAACGACGCAGGCGTGGCGGTGATCGGATATCGACCGATTGAGCCTGTTTCGCCGTAGCGTCGTCTGTCCGCATGCGCGGAGTCGAGACGAGAAACGTGCGGGATAATGTTCTCCATGGCCCGGCGTTATTCAGTCAGAGTGGCGTTTCTGCTACTCTCGTGGCCATTGTTCCTCTCCGCTGCGAACAGTCCCGGCGAGTCTATCGCCGTCGAAAAGATCCTCGATGCCTCGCAGGCCGCTCCGCCCGAGCTTGCAGCGGATATCAAACTGCAACTGGTTGAGAAAGGCTTAATCAAAGTCAAGGAACACCGAGCGCAGGCACTGCATGACGCATTTGACCTAGCCCGCAACGCGACGTTCAAACTCCCGCTGGTTTCGACGGGCGCAGGAGCATCGATGTCCACTGATTCAGATGCCGGCATGTTGGCGTACGGGGCAGGGCTCCACGTAGACACGCTCTCGCTGCAATTGCGCGCAGTCCAGGAATTATTGCGACTGGAGCCGAAAATGGCCCTCCGCTCGTTCGAATCTATTCCAGGACCGCAGATACCAAGCCTCTCTTGCAGCAACGCTATGGGCTATTCGTTGGCATCCTACTACTCAACATTGGGAGCGATCTATGCCGGTGCGTTCAGCCCGGAGGACCGAAAGAAAGGTCTTGATTTCGATTTCCTGATCTCGCATCTCGGGCGGCCAGGAACGGCTTTTGAGCTGGAGCCCGCAGCTCGCCTACTCAACGGTCTGAGGCTTAATCAGGAGCAACTCTCGCAGGCAGTCACACGGTTCGCCCAGGCTTTGACCGAGATGCCAAACGACGATCGATCTTTCACCGCGGCGACGAAATATTCGCTGATGGATGCGATTTATTCACTCGCCGAGACAGCACAGAAAAGCGGCTTGCCAACGTATGGACTGATTTCCAGCCTCGGTGAGTATTTTCGAGGCCATCTGCATACCGCCCGCTGCGCAGATACCGCGTCTAAGGGCTTCTATTTGGTTATGGAGAAAGCGCTCGTGGGTCAATTCAACACACGCTTTCACAACCTGAGCCCCGATACGAAGAACATTCCCCTAATTGCATGGGAAGATGTACAGCCCACCTCATTGGACGGAAAAGCAGAGGTGTACTCGTATTGGGAAAAGGCGGAGAGCCGGGGTTTGATGGCGGAATACAAACAGCTTCGCTTTGGTTCTCCCGAGGAGCAGTCCGCCGACCAACGGCCCACTGCCCGCGACAGCATGGCTCCCTACCTAGGGCGCGCACAGCGGACCCGGGAGGAGTGGCTGGACAAGGCGAATGATTTCCTGGAGAAACTGGACGAGTGGGATACTTCGAGCGAACCTGGAACCGCGGCCTTTCACGAAAAATGTTTGATGTACCGGGCGCTTCTCGAAATAGTGCCGAAGGGGAGTCTCCGGCATGAGGTCTTCACCGAGTATTTGGAATTCTTGCGGGACTCGCCGGTCGAACGAGATAGTCCGCCCGAATGGGCTTACCATCTGCGGTCTCTCCTCAAATCACGTTACGAAGAAAACGATCAGTCGAGTTTCATGCAGTATGTGACCGAGTCCGGTGACGCCACGATGCAGTCTTTCGCGGGCTTGCTGCAAATGACTTCGCAGACGCGATAATTGTTCTCGGAGCGGAAGTTCTTACTCGCTACTTGGATCAGGCGGAGCGTACGGCCGGAGAAGAAGCTCGTCCGAGCAGCATATCGTCAAAGGAAAAGTCTGGTTCCGGGAAGTGGCGGTCTTTCAGGTAGGCCCGGTAGGTTTCTTTCAGGCCGACCAGGAAATCGGTGGGCTTGAAGCCAACATGCGCTGGGCTTTGGTGATGATTTGCGTGATGGCTGGGACATCGAAGTACTGGCCAAAGTAGAGCTTCTGGCCGCCCATGGCCTGACCGCCAGCGCGTTGGATCAGATCGCGCGGAACCGATACGATCTGCGGGTCCTTCGCGCCTGCCACTGGAGCGAGGTCGTGCAGCAGTTCGTGTTGGGTGATGGCTCTGGGATTCGCGGTGTTGAAGGCGTGGCCGATCGCGTTCCGCTGCTCCATCACTTTCGGAGCAAGTTCCACCAGATCCTTACATAAGCGAACTGCATCAGGCGGTGGCCTTCGCTCGGCAGAATGACGGCGCGTCCGGCGCGAAAGCGGTCCCAAAAGAACGCTTCCCGATAGAACGGATTGCCGGGCCCGTAAACAAACGGGGGCCGAAGGTGACCATCGGAAATCCGGAACGTTGGTGCATCCGAAAGAGTGCCCGTTCGCTCATGGCCTTGTTGCGGGTGTACGGATTGGGGTGATCGTCCGGGGCGAGAGCGTCGCCTTCGTGATGATTGAGGCCGTCGCCATAGGCGGCGACACTCGACATGAAAACGTAGCGGGCGATCTTCCTTCGAAAAGATGCGCCGTGGCTTCGACTTGTGCTGCCGTGGTGCCGCGCTCCCAGTCGTAAGCGAAATCGAAGACAGTGTCGAAGCGAGTGTTGCCGATGGCCTGCCGGATGCTGGCGAGATCGTTCCGGTCGGCGACGAAGATTGTGGACGCGTTTACTGAATGGGTTGTGCCGTGCGGTGCAGAACCAGACCTGGTGTCCGGCGCGGAGGAGCTCCGTTACGAGATGCCGTCCGATAAAGAGGGTTCCACCGATGACCAGGATCTTCTGCGGCTCGATCTCGTCGTGCTCGCGGTGAGAGACCGACTTGGGCTTGGCGTGGCAGGCTGAGGATCCCGAGATCATCGTGTCCCTACCTATTGGACGCCTCAGCCCGCAAGATCGGTTCTTAATCGTAATATTCGAGGCCGAGATGGGTGATCAGATCCTCGCCCTGCATGCGCCGCAGGGTATTCTTCAGCTTCATCAGCTGAATGAAGATATCGTGCTCGGGATACAGACCCGGGGCAGTCATCGGTCCTTTGAAGTAGAACGACAGCCATTCCTGGATTCCCTTCATCCCTGCCCGCTGCGCCAGATCGAGGAACAGCACTAGATCCAGAACCAGCGGAGCGGCCAAAATCGAATCTCTACAAAGAAAGTCGATTTTGATCTGCATCGGGTAACCGAGCCAGCCAAAAATATCGATGTTGTCCCAGCCTTCTTTGGCGTCGCCGCGCGGTGGATAGTAGTTGATGCGGACCGCGTGATAGAAGTCCTTGTAGAGTTCAGGGTAAAGATCGGCTGAAGGATCTGCTGCAGAACGGAGAGCTTGGTTTCTTCTTTGGTTTTGAAAGAGCCGGGGTCTTCGAGCACTTCACCGTCGCGATTGCCGAGAATGTTGGTGGAAAACCAGCCGCTGAGGCCCAGCATGCGAGCCTTAAACCCGGGTGCCAGCAGCGTTTTCATGTACGTCTGGCCGGTTTTGAAGTCCTTGCCGCAGATGGGGACCTGGTTGTCCCGCGCGAGTTCGAGCATGCGGGCACATCGGTGGTCAGATTGGGAGCGCCGTTGGCGTAGGGCACGCCTAGTTTCAGCGCGGCGTAAGCATAGATCTGGCTGGGCGCGATGTCGGGATCGTTGTTGCGCAGGCCTTCTTCGAACGCTGCCAGAGTCTGGTGAACGGCGGCTTCTTGTGAAAACCTCGGTGGAGCCGCACCAGATCATGACGAGGCGGCTGCAGCCGTTAGTCTTCTTGAACTCCTGGATATCGGCCATCACGGCTTCGGCGAGTTCCATCTTGTTCGCGCCGGTTTTTTTGTTCGGCCCGGTGATGCGCACGTAATTCGTGATCGAATACGGCCTTCATCGGCTTGATGGCCGAGAGCGGCTCTTTGATTTGTCGAGAAGCGGCTGGTCCAGCACGCGTGCACTTGGGCGGCTTCGTAAGCGTTGTCCTCGTAGATATCCCAACCGCCAAAGACGAGAGATTCCAGAGAGGCGAGCGGAACGAAATCTTTGATGCGCGGCGTGCGGCCTTCGGTGCGTTTGCCGAGGCGGATGGTGCCGAGTTGCGTGAGCGAGCCGACGGGCTGACCAAGTCCGTGCTTAACGGCCTCCACTCCGGCGATAAAAGTCGTGTCACCGCGCCCATGCCGGGAATCAGGATTCCTAGTTTCCCGTAGCCGGGGCGATCGTCACATTACCCTGCTTAGACAATTCGAAATCTCCTGCGGACACGCTAAGACGGGCGCGTGGAGCCGTTTCATCCTGCGTTATGATTCGAAGCCGCCGTGCGGTTCTACGTTATACTAACATTCGATGTCACAGCGCGTTACGAGCACGATCTCGGCACTCGTTGTCGACGATGAACAGCTTGCCCGCGAAGAACTTTCATTCCTGCTGAAAGATTTTCCCGAAATCGAAATTCTGGAGACTGCTTCGAATGGCGTGGATGCCGTGAAGCTGATCGACGATCTGGAGCCGGACCTGGTTTTTCTGGATGTCCAGATGCCCGGGCTGGACGGCCTGGGGGTAATCCGAAAGATGCGCGAAAAGAGCAGCGAACTGCCCCATTTCGTCCTGACGACGGCTTTTGATCAGTATGCGGTGGAGGCGTTCCGTTTAGAAGCGCTGGATTATCTGCTGAAGCCGATTGAGAAGGACCGACTGGCGGAGTCAGTGGCGCGCGCGCGGCGCGTGGTGGAAGACAAGCAGGCCGAGGAGGAAACGGCTGAAACCGCGGCGAAATCCGGCCGGACGGCGATGCAGCGGACCAAGCTGCTGGTCAGAGCCAATAACCGGAACTTGATCGTGGATGCGCAGGACATGATCTACGCGACGATCGATGACGGGCTGATCACGGTTGTGACTTCGCAATTCGAGGGGCAGTCGAATTACCGGACCATTGAGGAGTTGCAGTCGAATCTGGATCCGGGACTTTTCTGGCGCGTGCACCGTTCATTCCTGGTCAACATCAACAAGATTCGCGAAGTGATTCCGTGGTTCAAGTCGAGCTTCCAATTGAAGATGGATGACAAGAAACAGACCGAAATTCCGGTGAGCCGCATTCAGACGAAGCGACTGAGGGCGTTATTAAAGATCTGATTCGGCGCATTCCCATCGCAAGTCTTTTGCTTCGCATTTGAAAGAGGCGATGTTTTCGGTGCTTCCGACGGCGGTGCGCGTGCAAGGACGGAGTTTTTTCCTAATTATCTTTTTGACGCCTGGGAACAGGTGACCGGCCGGGCCGATCCGGAATTACCCCCCGCCATCTGAATATCTCGGGCGGCGGTCCGTTCCGGGAATACGGCGAAAACATCGTCAAAATGTGCGTGACCTACGCGGGGCTTCAGGCGGATGACTCGGTTTTGGATATTGGCTGCGGGATTGGCCGGACGGCGCTTGCGTTGACAAAGTTTCTGAGCCGTCATCGCGTTATGCCGGGTTCGATGTGATCAAGTTTGCGATCGATTGGTGCCAACGGCATATTGCAGGCGCGCACGGCGGGTTCAAGTTCGTTCACGCGGATATTTATAACAAGTTCTACAACCCCGGGGGAGGCGTTGAAGCGGATCAGTATGAGTTTCCTTTCGAGGCGGGCGAGTTCTCGTTTGCTCTGGCGACGTCGTTGTTTACCCATGTGCTGCCTTCGACGCGAGTCATTATCTGCGGGAGACGGGCCGGGTAGTGTCGCCGGGCGGTTGTTTTCTTTCTACCTGGTTTTTGCTGGGAGGGGAGAATCGCCTGGGTTCGCACAAGGTCCAGTTTCCCTATGCGTTTGAAGAATATGCGCTGCACAGTTTGCACGCTCCGGAACAGGCCGTGGCTTACCGCAGGGACTACGTGGAACGGAGTTCCGGGAAGCGGGGCTGGAGATCGAGAGGATTTATCGGGGGAGTTGGTCGGGTGTAGGGCAGAAGCGGAGTCCATGCAGGACGTAATTGTGGCGCGGCGAGTTTAGATGGTGGAACTCGGGTTCCGGCTAACCTAAACCCTCTCAGCATGGCGTGAGACGGACGATGTCGAAAATGCGGCGGCAGT
>CAWJUO010000051.1:0-89838 GCA_963845995.1 uncultured Acidobacteriaceae bacterium
ATGCGTCCGGCCACTTCACTCATCGGGGTTAAAAGCGGGAGAGAGTTGTCCGGCTCACGAATCGTTTCGTAAGCGACCGCGCTCACCCGCGCTTTCAATAGGGCTTCCGTCAATTCCGGCAGCGGTGCGAGATGAAGGTAAGTGAATAGGATCAGTTCCGGCCGGAAAAAACTGTATTCCGAGGTCTGCGGTTCTTTCACCTTTGCGATCAAGTCGGATTTATTCCACACTTCCGCCGCAGTAGGAACGATGGTAGCCCCGGCTTCGGCGTACTCTTCGTCTGTGATCGAACTGCCGATCCCCGCCTGCGTTTCAACGAGTACCCGATGCCCCCGTTCGTGCAGAGCGATAACCATGCTCGGGACGCAGCCTACCCGCGTCTCGTGGTCTTTGATTTCTCGTGGTACGCCGATTACCATACAGTCGATGCAGAACCGCGTGCGTCAGCAAGCGGCCTCCTTTGTACAGACGCAAATTCCGCCCGTGTCCTGCAGGAAATTTTATAAATGCCGCGAGGGAGAAAATTCTACTGGGGGATGGCGCTCTGCTCGGCTGCCGGTGGAGTTTGTGGAGGAGCCGCTGAAGCGACCGAACCTCCATCGTGCTTCGGTCCTAAACCGAGCCCCATCAGGGTGCGCGCGTTAATCTTGCCGTCCGTATCCAATTTCTGATCTGCCTGAAAGCGCTTCAAAGCATCAATCGAATTGTCATCCCATTGGCCGTTCGGCTCGCTTTTCAAATAGCCGCGATCTGCAAGAGCTTTCTGGATTTCCTGATAGCGCTCCGGGTCGGGATGTGTTTGATAGCTCGGTGCTCGAACGCGCGCCACACGGCTCTTGCTATATCGCCCTCGATGCGAGGCTTTCGATCCTGCCCTTGTGCTCGATCCGCTGCTCGACGCTACAATATGCTGGGCTTTGGTACTCTTGGCCTTGGAACGCGTAGAAGGAGGAGTGCTCTTCGCGGTCGAAGCTTTAGGCGTCGCAGCCTTAGCAGTGGAAGCCGGTTTCGCGTGATGCACTGTGGCCTTTACTGGGCCACTGGCCTGCGCGACGGCAGTTGCCAAGCTCAGCGCAGTCAAGGCGATGACACACTTCATGAGAGAGCACTCAAATTTTACCAGAACAAGACAAATCGTGAGGCTCGTCTCATATTTTTGAAAACGAAGCGCCACTCGCGACATCCCAAAGCTTACAGCGGAAGACGCTCCAATCCCGCGACCACACGACTTCAGCCGCTCAAAGCCCATGAACTTTCTTTATCCTGATCTCTCTCCAGGCGAACGCGTGAAATTGCTGCTACCCGTTCTTCTTGCGTGCTCCGCTCTGTGCGGCTGTTCAGCAAACGGATCGTCCTCGAACAAATCACAGCAGAAGCCGCCGCCGATGAATGTAGAGGTTGCTCCAGTAGTGGAACAGAACGTGCCGATCTACGGCGATTGGGTAGCAACGCTCGACGGTTATGTAAACGCTAATATTCAGCCACAGGTCAGTGGTTATCTGGTCAAACAGAACTATCTTGAAGGTTCCTTCGTTCACAAAGGCGAGGTGCTCTTTCAAATCGATCCCCGCACCTTTCAGGCCGTGGTCGATCAGGCGAAAGGACAACTCGCGCAGGCCAAAGGCCAGGTAGGACAGGCGGATGCGGCGCTTCGTCTTGCCACGATCAACGTCGCTCGCGACCGGCCTTTAGCTTCTGCACGCGCTATCGCGCAATCGCAACTCGATACCGACGTTCAGAACGAGTCGCAAGCGCAAGCAACGCTTAAAAGCGCTCAGGCCACCGTGCAGGCACAGGAAGCGAATGTCGAAACCGCCGAATTAAATCTAGGGTTCACTCAGGTGCGCTCACTTGTGGACGGCATCGCCGGAATCGCTACCACGCAGATTGGCAATCTGGTCGGTCCAACTACCGTTCTAACTTCGGTTTCACAGGTCAATCCGATCAAAGTTTACTTTCCGATCGCCGAACAGGAATATCTGCTCCTTGCCGGCCGTCTGAATGCGAAAAACGTTGACCTGCTTCGCAGGAATAGCTCGGTCCCGCTGCAACTGACGCTCTCAAACGGCGAGGTCTATCCGCACGAGGGCCGAGTGATCTTCGCCGACCGCCAGGTAGATCCTCAGACCGGCACGATTCGCATGGTCGCTTCGTTTCCTAATCCTGGCAATGTGCTTCGTCCCGGACAATTCGGACGTGTGCGGGCATTGACCGCCATGCACCGCGACGCTCTGCTTGTGCCGCAGCGGGCCGTTTCGCAGCTGCAAGGACGGTATCAGGTTGCGACGGTCGATCAGAACAACAAGGCCGAGATTCACACGGTGGAGGTCGGGGACCGTGTCGGTGACATGTGGGTGATCAATAGTGGGCTGAAAGCTGGCGAACGGGTCGTCACGGAAGGCGTTGACAAGGTCAGGGACGGCGCCGTCGTGAATCCCACCCAGGAGAAATCAGCGCCGGCCGCGCAAACGAACGCGCAGTCCAGCGGCGGCAACTAGCAATCATGTCCAAGTTCTTTATCAATCGCCCCATCGTCGCGATGGTGATCGCCATACTGATGGTGATCATTGGAGCCGTATCCGCCATCAGCCTTCCCGTCGCGCAGTTTCCCAGCATCGTTCCGCCGGAGATTCAGGTGACCGCCACTTACCCGGGTGCGGACGCTCAAACACTAGAACAATCTGTCGCCACGCCCCTTGAGTCGCAGATCAGCGGCGTAGACAACATGAACTACATGCAGTCGGTGAACGCCAACAATGGCCAGACGTCCATCACGGTAAACTTCGACGTCAAAACCGATCCGAACATCGACCAGGTGCTCACGCAGTTGCGCGTTTCGCAAGCTCAGTCGCAGCTTCCGGCGCAGGTCAACGTATCCGGACTGCAGGTGCAAAAATCGCTCTCCGCGCCGTTGCTTCTGGTTGCTCTCTACTCTCCTAACGGAAGTTACGACAATATTTTCCTTGCAAATTACGCTTATATCAATCTAGTCGACGAGTTGACACGAGTGCCGGGCATTGCGCGCATCCAGGTCTTCGGGGCCGGGCAATATGCGATGCGGCTTTGGGTCAAGCCGGACCATCTGGCCAAGTTGCAAGTCACTGTCCCGCAAATCGTTGCCGCGCTGAATGCGCAGAACACCGTGAACCCAGCCGGACAGGTAGGCGGCGAGCCATCTCCTCCCGGCCAGCAGTTCACTTACACGGTGCGGACACAGGGCCGTCTTGTCTCGCCTGAGGACTTTGGGAACATCATCCTACGCTCTAATCCCGATGGTTCCACGCTGCGCTTGAAGGATGTCGCCCGCATTGAACTCGGCGCGCAAACTTACAACTTGGCGGGCCGGTACAATGGCAAGCCTTCCGCGATTCTCGCCTGCTATCAATTGCCCGGGTCGAACGCCGTTCAAGCCGCGAAGGCGTTGCGCGCGCGCATCCAAACGCTGAGCCAGCGCTTTCCACAGGATCTGAAATACACCGTCAGTCTTGATACGACAGCAGCCGTTACCGCGGGGATGTTTGACATTCTGAAAACGCTGCTCGAAGCGCTCGCTCTAGTCGTGCTGGTCGTCTATATCTTCCTGCAAGGCTGGCGCGCCACGCTGATTCCACTGCTGGCCGTCCCTGTATCGCTCATCGGAACCTTTATTGTCTTCCCGATGCTTGGCTTCTCGATCAATACGCTTTCTCTGTTCGGGCTCGTGCTGGCCATCGGTCTAGTCGTGGATGACGCCATCGTGGTCGTGGAGGCGGTCGAGCGTCACATCGAAGAAGGCATGGCGCCCAAAGACGCGGCACTCAAGGCAATGGAAGAGGTGGGCGGTCCGGTAGTTGCGATCGCGCTCATCTTGACTGCCGTTTTCGTGCCAACTATCTTCATCCCCGGCATTACCGGGCGCTTGTACCAGCAATTCGCCGTCACCATCGCGATTTCGGTGATCTTCTCGGCTTTCAACGCGCTTTCGCTCAGCCCGGCACTCGCCGCAATGCTCTTGAAACCCCGGAAAAAATCGCACGGTCCTCTGCAAAGATTTTTCGACTGGTTCAATCGCATGTTCGGACGTGCAACGAACGGCTACATCCACATTTCACATCTGTTGATTCGGCGTGCTGCTTTAAGCTTGTTGTTCCTCCTCGGAATCTCCGGCGCGGCCTGGTACTTTGGCACAAAGCTGCCATCCTCTTTCCTGCCGGAAGAAGATTACGGTTACGTCTACGTCAGTCTGCAGCTTCCGAACGCGTCGTCACTACAGCGAACCACTGCCGCCGCGCATAAAGTGGAAGACGCCATCCTTCATACGCCGGGTATTCAAGGCTGCACGTCCGTCATCGGCTTCAGCCTTTTGAGCCGGGTGCAAGCTACCTACAGCGCCTTCTTCTTCGTGACCGAGAAGCCCTGGGACGAACGTAAAAGCCAAGCGGAACAGTACACCGCAATTCGCAGCCACATCAACGCGGCACTCGGGGGTGTGCCGGACGGTATCGCGTTCTCGTTCGCGCCGCCCGCTATTCCCGGCGTCGGTACATCCGGCGGCGTCACTTTCATGCTGGAAGACCGCTCCGGTTCAGATCTGTCGTTCCTGACCACCAACGTAAACAAGTTCATCGAAGCCGCCCGCAAACGGCCTGAACTGACCGGCATCCAAACGTCTTATCTGCCGGAAGTTCCGCAGGAATTTGTGGACGTAGACCGCGCGAAAGTAGAGCGTCAGGGCGTCAATATCGCCGACGTGTATCAAACCCTGCAGACCTTTATGGGCGGATACCTGGTCAACTACTTCAACCGGTTCGGGCGCCAGTGGCAGGTCTATGTCGAAGCCGAAGGCGCTTATCGCACAAAAGCGGAGGACATGAACCAGTTCTACGTCGCAAACAATCGCGGCCAGATGCTTCCGTTGCGTGCAGTCACGAAGCTGCAAACGATCTCCGGCCCGGAATTCACCATGCGCTACAACGAGTATCACGCGGCGCAGATCAATGCCGCCGCGAAGCCCGGCTACAGTTCCGGCCAAGCCACGGCGGCTCTCGAACAAGTTTTTCACCAGACCATGCCCGCGCAGATGGGCTTCGATTATTCCGGCATGTCTTTCCAGGAGCAAAAGGCTTCGGAGGGCGTTCCGGCTGCCGCTATCTTCGGCCTCTCTCTGCTATTCGTCTTCCTCATTCTCGCGGCGCAATATGAGAGTTGGTCGCTCCCGTTCAGCGTTCTGCTCGGCACGCCCGTCGCTGTGTTCGGCGCTTATCTCGCACTCTGGGCCCGGCATTACGAGAACAACGTTTACGCCCAGATCGGGCTGGTCATGCTGATTGGTCTCGCCGCGAAGAACGCGATTCTAATCGTCGAATTCGCCAAATCGGAATACGAGAAAGGCAAGAGCATCGAAGAAGCCGCGCTCACCGGCGCGCGCATTCGTTTGCGGCCCATTCTGATGACGGCTTTCGCATTCATACTCGGTTGCATTCCGCTCTGGGTTGCATCTGGGTCGGGCGGTGTATCGCGGCGCGTGCTTGGAACTGCCGTAATCGGCGGGATGCTAGCCGCTTCTGTTATCGCGATCTTTTTGATTCCCGTAACCTTCGACGTCGTCGAAAGTCTGAGTCTGCGCGCAAGCAGATGGCGCAAATCGAAAGGGGTCCCGGCACCCGCCCGCGAAGAAGAAACGGAGCACGTCTGATGCGATCGTTCCTTCCATTCGCATTGCTTCTCGTTCTTGCCGGCTGCACTGTCGGACCAAATTACCAGCGTCCCAAAGTAACTGTCCCGGGCGATTATCGGAACCAAAGCGCGGATCAACCGGCGACCGCTCAGTCCCTTGGCGACGAGAAGTGGTGGACCGTCTTTCACGACCAGGAACTTCAAAAGCTGGTCCGCACGGCACTCCAGCAGAATTACGATGTGCGCACCGCCGCGACCCGAATTCTTCAGGCGCAAGCGCAACTCACGATCACGCGCTCGGACCAGTTCCCGAATTTCAGCGGACAGGCGGGCTTCACGAGCGAGCGCATTCCCGGTTTTGGGCTTAGCGCCGATATCCTGGCGCTCGAAGGCGCGGGCTCGTGGACGCCGGACTTCTGGGGCCAATATCGCCGCGCAACAGAAGCCGCCCGTGCGAACCTGCTCGCTACTGAATGGTCTCGCCGTCAGGTGATCAGCAGTGTTGTTGAAACCGTTGCCACCGCTTACTTCGAGTTGCGCGAACTCGATCTCGAACTTGAAATCGCTCGCCGCACTCTTGCTTCGCGTCAGGAGTCCTTGAAGCTTACCCAGACGCTTTCAAATGGCGGCGCCGTTCCTCTGCTGGACGTACGTCAGGCGGAACAACTGGTCGAGACCGCGGCTTCCGTTATTCCCGATACCGAGCGTCAGATCAGCCAGCAGGAAGACCTTCTCAGCACTCTGCTAGGCGAGAATCCGCACGACATTCCGCGCGGTCTCAAACTCACAGAGGAACCGGTACCCGCGAGTGTTCCCGCCGGTCTGCCATCGCAATTGCTTGAGCGGCGGCCCGATATTCGTCAAGCCGAACAGCAGCTTGTCTCCGCGAATGCTGAAATCGGTGTGGCTCGCGCCCAACTCTTCCCGAGTCTTCCTTTGACGGGATCAGGAGGCATCGCGAGCACGTCACTCGCTAGTCTTTTTTCCACGGGTGCGGGCGTCTGGAATTTCTCCGCTCCCATCACGCAGCCCTTTTTCAATGCAGGCCGTCTACGTGCGAATGTCCGCTATTCGGAAGCCGTGAAGCAACAATACGTATTGAATTACCAGCAGGTGATTCAGCAGGCCTTTCGTCAAGTCTCGGACGCATTGACTGCGTTCGCGAAATACCGCCAAACCCGCGAACACCAGGAACTTCTGACTGCCGCCGCACAGGACGCGGTCCGCTTAAGCGAGTTGCGTTACCGGGGCGGTGTCACAAGTTACCTCGAATCGCTGACCAACGAAACGAATTACTTCGCCGCGCAACTGAATCTCGCGCGTGCGCAACTTCAGGAACGCTTGTCACTCGTTCAGGTCTATACTGCACTCGGAGGCGGTTGGCAGAGTTAAGCCACATCCACATGCGAATCGGGACAACCTTCGTTCTTCTTCTGGTTAGCGCCTGCGTCTGCCTGAATGGCGCGGAAACACCATCCACGACATTGCTGGTCCTTTCGAAAGGCGATCACGCTCTGATGATCGTCGATCCAATCAACCTCAAGGTCGTTGGACAGGTGCCATCGGGACCCGATCCGCATGAAGTCATCGCCTCCGCCGATGGAAAAGTTGCCTACATCTCTAACTATGGAGGGGGCGCTTACAACACCATCACTGTCGTGGATCTTGTCAGCCAGAAGAACCTGCCCATCATCGATCTTGGTCCGTTGCGCGGGCCACACGGTCTTGAGTTTGTCGGCGGGAAACTCTGGTTCACCGCTGAAGGAGCGAAGGCGATTGGCAGCTACGATCCCGCGGCTCAGAAAGTTGACTGGATCTTAGGCACTGGTCAGAACAGAACACACATGATCTTCGTCTCTTCCGGCCTGACGCCCATTTTTACATCGAATGTCAGTTCCGGAACCATATCGATTATTGAGAAGACAACCCGCCGGCCGGGTGGTCCGGGTCCCGGCGGTCCCGGTCCGGGTGGCCCGGGAGTTGGCGGTCCGCCTCCTCCACCGAGAGGCCCGGGTCCGGGCGGTCCTCCTAGAGCCGATTGGGACGAAACCGTGGTCCGCGTAGGTAACGGCGCGGAGGGATTCGATGTCTCCCGGGACGGCAAAGAAATTTGGGCGGCAAACGCTCAGGACGGCACAATCTCCGTTATTGACGTGCAAAGCAAGAAGGTAATTCAGACGATCGATGCGAACGTGAAGAGCGCCAACAGGCTTAAATTCACGCCTGACGGAACGAAGGTGCTCGTTTCCATGTTGGGCGGACCCGATCTGGTGATCTTCGACGCCGCATCGCACAAGGAAGTGAAGCGCGTAAAAATAGGCCACGGCGCGGCTGGCATTTTGATGGACCCGGGCGGGCACCGCGCCTATCGTTGCATGCACGCCCGACGACTATGTCGCAGTCGTCGATCTCAAATCGCTAGAAGTTACCGGGCACATTGCCGCAGGAAAAGGACCTGATGGCCTGGCATGGGCGGTCCGGGGACACTAGTCGTATCGCAGCGCAAGCATCGGATCGACACGCAACGCTCGTCTCGCCGGCAACAATGCCGCGACCACAACGGTGATAACGAAGACAGCAATGGCGGCCAGATAAGCAGCCGGATCCAGATGGCTAAGCCCATAAAGTACTCCGCGCAGCAGTTCCGATAACAGGACCGCGCCACTGATACCCACTACTAACCCCGCCAGGACCGGACGCGAGAACTGCCGCAAAACAATCGCTAAAACATGCGAACGGTTCGCGCCGAGCGCCATCCGGATCCCGATCTCCTTCGTGCGCTGCGAGACGGCATACGCCACCAAGCCGGCAACGCCTATGCACGTTAACAGCAGGGCCACAATACCCAGAAGACTAACCGAGAGCGCGCTATATTCCGCGCCGTGAAGTTTCTGCCGGAACATAGCCTTCATCAGCTGCACGTTCGGAAAGATTCTCGGATCGATAGACCTCGCAAGCGAGGCCGCACGGACGGCAATGTTTTCGGGAGGCACAACCGTTTTCACCAGCACCGAGAGAGACGGCAACTCGCCTGCCTCAACTGGGAAATAGACTTCTACTGAGTCCGAATCCTGAAGGTCGGTCAGGCGCGCGCTCCCGACGATCCCAACCACCGTGTAATCTCCATCCATCGTGAATTTCCCGCCCAATGCTTCCTTGCCCGGCCACGCCGCTCGAGCCATGGAGTCACTGATCACAATCGCGTGTGTGTCGGCGCGCGTCAGATCGCGGCCTCGCAGCAAAGGAATCTGCATAGTCTGAAAGAACTCCGGGCCGACGTGATTGATCTGAATGTTAACCTGCCGTCCATCGATTGTGATCCCCGCGCCAATCGACATGTTGCCCAGCGGAGGGCCAAGTACGAGCGACACCGTTTCCACTCCCGGCAGAGCACGTAGCCTGTTCTGAAGTGTGTCGAGGTAGCTCCGCGCTTTCTCAGGAGAGTAACCGTGCCTGGCGAGTCCCGGTTCTATCGAAATAACGTGCGCGTAGGCAAAGCCCTGCTGAACGGACGTGGCGTGATCGAGCGCCCGTACCAGCAGTCCCGCCACAATAAGAAGTACGCAACTGGCCGCGGCCTGTGCTCCAATCAGAATCTGCCGCGTAAACGTTGCCCGATGCCGCTGCCGGGCCAACTGCAAGGCCGGTGTCAGACCGAATAACATGCATGCCGCAAATCCAACTCCGATCGCAAACAGCGCAACCCGCCAATCAGGCGTTGGATTCAACCACGAGCGGCGTAGCCGTCCATACCATCAGGCTGCGCAAAACAACGTAGCCTAGAACCAATCCGCCCGCTGCGCCCAAGACGAGCCAGCAACAGGCTTTCTGTAAGTAACTGGCGGATCAGACGGCCGCTTCCCGCGCCGACGGAGACACGAATGGAGATCTCCCGCTGCCGCGCGACGCCACGGGCAAGCAGCAAGCTCCCTAAATTCCCGCACGCCACGGAAAGAATCAACAGGCACAGAGCGCCGATCATCCCAAATACCGGATACATCTCGCCTGCGGTTTTCGCTACCCGGTGCCCCGCCTGTCACCGATTCTCAAACTCTTTGCATAGCCTCCGGGTTCGCTCGGAATGCTCTCCTTCTCCCAAATGTCATCGGGCCGCTGTTTGCGCAATTGCGCCGCTAACAAGCCCAACTCCTGTTCCGCTGCTTTGGGCGAAAATCCAGGTTGCAACCGGCCCCACATCCGCACCCCAGCGCTATTCACCGAAAAATCCGTCAGTAGATGACTGCCGCTCGCGAAATAAGGCTGTTGTTGAAGCGGTGCCCATAAGTCCGGCTCGTCCAAACTAAGCCCGCTGAATTCCGCGCGGCCCACCCCGATCACGGTAGCGGGTTTGTCATTCAGTCGAATAGTCTTTCCAATAACCGACGGGATCGCTCCCGAAGTGCCGCTGCCAAAATCCATGCCCGAGCACTACCACCGGGTCCGCGCTTGCCGGTTCGTCTCGAGCCGGATCGAGCATTCTGCCGAGATACGCGGTAGCCCCTAATTCGCGGAAGAAATTAGCCGTCACGAAGTGTGCGTTGATTTGCTTCTCTTCGCCCTCGGTAGCAACCTTGGTTAAATTGAGCGCCAATACCGCCGCGAGCGTCCTCGAATGTTCACGGAAGAAATCCATCTCAGGATAAGGCAAGGCGAACGCGTAAGCCTGGGGCGCGCGCCGATGGAATCGCACCAGCGTGGCAGGGTCGCGAACGGGCAGCGGTCTCAGAGACCATCAGATCGAAGAAGCTGAAAGCTGCCACGTTGACGCCAATACCAATGGCGAGCATCAGAATCGCCGTAAGCGTAAAGCCGGGTGACTTTCGAGCATCCTGACGGCGTAGCGAAGGTCATGCCACAGGCGGTCAAACCACGTCCAGCCCCAGGCTTCGCGGGCCTCTTCGCGAAGCCGCAGCGTATTGCCGAAAGGCGCTCCGCTTGCGACCAGCCATCTCACGGTGAAACTCCATGTCATCCGCCAGTTCCCGATCGAAACGCCGGCGGTTGAAAAGGTAGCGGAGACGGCGAAAGAGTTGCATCATGTGATTCTCTTATGCCGTGCGTAAAACCGATTGAATGGCTTCGTTCACGCGCTCATAGCCGGCCAGTTCGGTTTCCAATTGCTTGCGTCCTTCTCGCGTGAGCTGATAAAACCGGACCTTCCGGTTTGTCTCGGAGATGCCCCACTCCGCCGTCGCCCAGCCTTTCAAAAGAATCCGCTGCAGCGCCGGATAGAGCGCGCCCTCCTCCACCCGAAGCACTTCGGAGGAAAGAACGTGGATCTTCTGCGCAATCGCATACCCGTGGAGAGCACCGGAACGAAGCACTCGTAAGATCAGCAGAACCAGAGCGCCAGAAGGCATTTCATTCTTAGGCATAGATTCGTTATGGGTAGTCTACGGCTTCCTAGTTGTGGATGTCAATCCTGACGGCCTTGCATGGGCCGTGAGGTAAGCTCGTTAACAGTTGTTCTGTTCGCCTGAAAGGCGCCCAGCGGCGGGAAGGTGTCTATCCTTGCCGATCTTTGCAGGCAACCAGTTGCTCCCATGACCCTGTTTCCCCGGTCTTGGGATCTTTGGTTTGCGTTGTGTTTGGCTCTCTTGATAGTCTGGCAGGGCGTTCCGGGGTTAAACCAGGTCCGCACTTGCGAAGGGATAAGCACCTTGTCGAAGCTCTTTGATGAACAGCAACTGGGAAACGGGTTCGATAGCACCGGCTTTCCTCGCCAGCCTTCTGCAGTCCGCCACGGAATATGCAGTCATTGCGGTCGACCTCACCGGCGCCATCATTCTTTGGAATGAGGGAGCCCACCAACTTTACGGCTTCTTAGCTTCTGAAGCATTGGGAAAAGCCGTCTCGCCTCTGCTCGACGCTCCGGGAGATGCCGAGCCTGGACAATCGCGCGAGATTATGGAAATCGCGCTGCGGGATGGCAAATGGGAGGGCGTCACCCAGCGGCTGCGCAACACGAAAAAACTCGTCACTGTGCGCGTCGTCATCACACCGCTGAGGAAAGGAGCGGGAGCGCCGTCCGGCTTCGTCATGATCTCAAAGGACGTCTCGGCGGAGGCCCGCGTCAACGAAGAGCTTCGCGGCAATCAGTTCTATACGCGCTCCCTGATTGAATCGAGCCTGGATGCACTGATGACTACCGATCCCATCGGAATTATCAGTGATGTCAACAAGCAAATGGTGGCTCTGACGGGGCGTTCGCGGGAAGAATTGATCGGCTCGCCCTTCAAAAACTACTTCACCGATCCCGGAGTAGCTGAAAAGGGCATCAAGCACGCGCTGACCAATGGGCGCGTCACCAACTACGAGTTGACGGCACTGTCGAAAGACGGGCGCACTACTTTAGTTTCCTACAACGCTACGACTTTTCGCGATGCGGAAGGCAAGCTACAGGGCGTCTTCGCCGCCGCCCGGGATATCACGGAACAAAAGAAGCTCGAAACCCAACTCCGCGAATCCCAAGCCTATAATCGCGGTCTGATCGAAGCCTCCGTTGACGGTCTGGTCACCGTCGATCCGGCTGGCGCAATTTCAGACGTCAATGAGCAATTATGCCGCATGTTCGGTTTTCACCGGGAGGAACTGATCGGCACACCCTTTGCATCCTATTTCGTAGACGCGCAACGAGCTTCGGCGGGAGTCGGGGAGACCTTTCAAAAGGGTGTAGTAACCGACTATGTTCTGACTTTGGCCAAACGCGACGGACGGCAGCTTATGGTGTCGTTCAACGCGTCCGTATTCAAAGACCCGTCCGGTGAGGTAAAGGGCATTTTTGCTTCCGCGCGCGACATTACGGAACAGGCCCGCTTGTCGGGGCAGCTTGCTGAAGAGCGCGCGTACAATCGCGGTCTGATTGAGGCTTCTCTCGATGGCCTGATCACCGTCGATCCGATGATGCTCATTACGGACGTCAACGAGACGATGTGCCGCATGTCGGGATACAGGCGTGAAGAACTCATCGGTTCAGATTTCGCGGAGTATTTCACCGATTCCAAGAAAGCCGCCTCGGGCGTGCGGCTGACGCTGGACAAAGGCGAGGTCACCAACTACGAATTGACCTTACGAAGCAAGAAGGGAACCGAAAGCCTTGTTTCGTTCAATGCGGCCATCTTTAAGGATCAAACCGGGGCGGTGCGCGGCATTTTCGCGTCTGCCCGCGACATCACCGAACAGGCGCGTCTGCAGTCGCAGCTTGCCGAAGAGCGCGCCTACAACCGCGGATTGATCGAAGCGTCCGTAGACGGACTGGTGACAGTCAACGAAGAGATGGCGATCACAGACGTCAACGAGACAATGTGCCGGTTGGTGGGCCGTCAGAGAAGCAAACTGGTCGGTTCTCAGTTCCCGTCCTATTTTACCGATCCCAAACAACGCCGCACGGGGCGTGCGGCTGACCTTCGAACAGGGTTCGGTGGCAAACTACGTTCTCACCTTGCAGTCGGCTGAGAACCAACAGCTTCCCGTTTCGTTCAATGCGGCGGTTTTCAAAGATGCCAGCGGCATGGTAAAAGGCATTTTCGCGTCCGCTCGCGACATCACCGCGCAGAAGCAGCTAGAAGACAAGCTGCAGGCTTCCCAATTTTACACTCGCTCACTGATCGAATCGAACATCGATGCCCTGATGACCACGGACCCGGTGGGCATCATCTCGGACGTCAACCAGCAGATGGAGACACTGACTGGGGCAATCCCGTGAACAGTTAATTGGAACTCCCTTCAAAAACTACTTCACTGACCCGGCGCGCGCCGAAGAGGGCATTCGGCATCGTGCTGCGGGAGACTCGGGTCACCAACTACGAACTGGCGGCCATTTCCACCAGTGGGAAAGGCGCGCTGGTTTCTTACAACGCCACTACGTTCTACGATAAGCAGGGCAAACTGCAAGGCGTGTTTGCTGCCGCGCGCGATATCACCGAACAGAAACAACGCTGAACAGCAACTGCGGGAAGAGCAGGCTTACCTGCGTGGGCTGATCGAATCGTCGGTCGACGGACTGGTCACAGTGGATGCTACATTCACGATCACCGACGTGAACGCGACCATGTGCCAGATGACAGGCTACAACCGGGCGGAATTGCTCGGAACCGCCTTCCACGATTACTTCACCGAGCCGGAGCGCGCTAAGTCGGGTGTTCAGAAAACCTTGGAGGACGGCTCCGTCACGGAATATGCGCTGACTCTGGTCGCGCGATCCCGGCGGCTGCTGCAAGTTTCTTTCAATGCTTCGGTGTTCCGCGGACCCGATGGAAAGATCAGAGGAATTCTTGCGTCGGCTCGCGATATCACTGACCGTGTGCGCCTCGAAGAGCAGCTCAGAGACCAGCAGACTTATCTGCGCGGATTCATCGAGTCCTCGGTCGACGGCCTGGTAACGGTCGATCCCGAGGGCTTCATCACCGACGTCAACGAGCAAATGTGCCGCATGGCGGGATATGAACGCGAGCGTAGTTGATTGGAACTCGTGTTCAAGCGTTATTTCACAGATCCCACCCGTGCCGACCTGGGAGTGAAGAAGACGTTCGCCGAGGGCGTGGTGACGAACTATGAACTCGTGCTGCAATCCGCTGCGGGCCGCAAGGCGACGGTATCCTTCAACGCCAGCATTTTCCGGTCTGGCGACGGACAGCTGCAGGGTATTTTTGCTTCCGCCAGAGACATCTCCGAACAGGCCCGGCTGCAGACACAGTTAAGTGAACAGCAGGCATATAACCGGTCGCTTATTGAGGCCTCGCCGGACGCGCTGTTTGCCATAGCGCCCGACGGCATCATCACCGACGTAAACGAGGAAGCCACCCGCATGACGGGCTATTCGCGAAAGCAATTGATGAATTCGACGTTTTCGACTTACTATACGGAACCCGAACGGGCCCGCGAGGGTGTCAAGAAGACCCTCGCGGAACGGCGGGTCATCGGCTACGAACTCACGCTGATCACGCGCTACGGGCGCACGAATTACCGTTTCGTTCAACGCGGGTGTGTTCACCGATGCCGCCGGCGCGCCGCTAGGCATTCTCGCTGCGGCTCGCGACATCACCGTCGCAGAAGGAGCTGGAAGGCCAGTTGCGAGATTCGCAGTTCTACACGCGCTCTCTGATTGAGTCGAACATCGATGCTCTGATGACCACGGACCCGCTCGGCATTATCACCGACATCAACCAGCAAATGGAGACCCTCACCGGGTTTCAGACGTGAAGAGCTTCAGGGAACTCCCTTCAAAAAATACTTCACCGATCCGGCACGGGCCGAGGAAGGTATCCGGTTAGTGCTGCAAGAAGGCCGGGTTACAAACTACGAACTGACGGCACGATCTAAGGACGACAGAGAAACGGTCGTGCAGTTACAACGCCACGACGTTCAACGATCAGGCTGGAAAACTGCAGGGCGTTTTCGCCGCCGCCCGCGATGTAACGGAACGCAAGCGTTTCGAGCAGACCCTGCAAGAGAAGAACATCGAGTTGGAGAACGCAAACCAGGGCAAGGATAAATTCCTGGCCAGCATGAGTCATGAGCTGCGCACGCCGCTGAACGCAATCATCGGCTTTACCGGCACTCTTCTGATGAGGTTACCTGGACCACTACCGACGACCAGACAAAACAACTGAGCACCGTTCAGACCAGCGCGAAGCACCTGCTTTCTCTCATCAACGATCTGCTAGACCTTGCGAAGATCGAATCCGGCAAGGTAGAGATGGTCCTTGAACCGGTATCTTGTCAGAAGGTGATCGAGGAGGTCACGGCTGCTCTCCGCCCCATGGCTGAAGCAAAAGGATTACTGCTTTCTACTCCGGGTTCGGAGGACGACGTGGTGGTCGAAACAGACCGTCGAGCGTTGAGTCAGATCATCATCAACCTCACCAACAACGCCATCAAATTCACCGAACGCGGTTCAGTCAAGATTGCGATCTCGCGTGACCGCGAGCAGTATCCGAATAGGCGAAGATCAGCATAACCGATACCGGAGTCGGAATTTCCGACTCGGGTAAAGTGAAGCTCTTTCAGGCTTTCGAACAAGTGGATTCGAACCGGCGGAAAGAAGGTACCGGACTAGGATTGCATCTCAGCCAAAAACTGGCCAAACTGATCGGCGGCGGCATTGAATTCGAGAGCGAAGTCAGGTGTGGGAAGTTGTTTCACCCTGACCCTGCCCGGCGATTGGAGCGTAATTGTGAGACGGAATCCAAAGCAAAGAGCTTCCGCCAGGGCGATTCAAACTCTAGTCATCGAAGACAATCGTAACCAATCTGGAGCTGATGACATACATTTTGTCCTGCCTTTGGGCACACTACGCTTTCGCGGCGATGGACGGGGAAGAAGGAATCCAGATTGGCTCTTGCTTCGTGTACCTTCCGTCATCATCTGCGACATCCAGCTTCCCAAAGCTAGATGGTTATGAAGTGGCGCGCCGCCTTAAGGAGCATCCGGAACTACGCCATGTTCCGCTGATTGCGGTAACAGCTTTAGCGATGGTAGGGAGATAGAGAAAGAATTTTGGCGGCGGGATTTGATGGCTATATACCGAAGCCCATCGCACCCGATGTCTTTGTAAGGCAGGTAGAGTCCTATCTGCCAATTGGAGAGCGGCTCGGCCGTCGTGCGGGACCGGAGACTCTTGAACCGCTAAGCGGATGGATGTGGCCGAGTTCCTGTCGAGAAACGAGGTACGATCCTCCTAATCAATCACTCTCCATCCGAATACCGAAGTGTCCCGCAGACTTCTTGAGCCTTCTGGGTTTACCGTGCTAACCGAGGATGATCACGCTACGGCGCTCTCCGTAGCGGCTCTCACCCGCCCCGATATTGTGCTGTACGACGTTCATAGTCATAAAGATAGCGGGTTTCTGGTTTGTTGAGAACTTCCAGCGCGGATACGCGGCTTTCCGCACCACGCCTATCATTTTGTTATCTTCTTCTGCATGGCGGGAGCGCGATCGAACAGCCGATAGGAGATTATGCACCGGTCCGTTTTCTGATCCGCCCGCATGGACCCGCTCGATGTTGCTTCAATGAAATCAATGACTTGCTTGGCGGAAGCGACGTCTAGCGGATTCGGTCAACTAGTTGGCAACCATTCTCATCATCGACGACACGGCGACGAATCGCGATTTCCTGGTGACCCTCCTCGGCTATTACCAACACCGGCTTCTCGAAGCGGAGGATGGCACGGCAGGGCATGGACATGGCGCGGACAGAACGCCCGGACCTGATCATTGCGGACGTATTAATGCCTACGATGGACGGCTATCGAGTTCGTCCGCCAGCTTCGACTGGACAACCAGGTTTCTCAGTACGCCGGTTATTTTCTATACTGCCCATTACCTGGAAAGAGAAGCACGGGAACTGGCCGCTTCTTGCGCGGTTGCCCATGTCATCGCAAAACCTAGCGACCCGCAGGAGGTGTTGAGGACAATTGAGCTCGCGCTGGTGCTTGAATGGGCCGCTTGAAGGCGACTGCACACTCCCGAGGAATTCGATCGTGAGCATCTCCGGCTTATGACAGATAAGCTGGCGGAAAAGGCTGCCAGGCTGCGAGCGACCAATCTCCGTCTTGACGCGCTGATCCAACTGGGCCAGCAATTAGCCACGGTAGCAGGAACCTTTGCGCCTGGTCGAGCGTTATTGCGGCGGCGTACGCGACATCATCGGCGCGGCTTTCGCCGGTATTTGGCTTATCGGGTCACTGCCGATCAAGCCCGTCCGGGCTTGCCCGCTTCAGCGGGATCGATGAAATGGCCGGAGAAGCATGATTCGGCTTACTGTGGCGGGATCACACGGTCATCGAAGAGGTGATAGCGACCCGCACGGTACGGCGGCTCACAAATCCGCAGGGAGATCCCACGCTATTGGGTGTGTCTACCGAACATCCGGCCGTCTTCTCGTTACTTGCGGTGCCGGTGTTTTCCGGAGTGCACACTCACGGCTGGCTCGGGCCTTTGGAACAAGTTGGGAGGAGAAGGATTTACCGATGAAGATGCGGATCTCGCATCCACGGTGTGCGCCCAATTAGCGGTCCGATATGAGAACGCCCGGTTGTATGAACAGGTTCGTGCGGCTAAGTGAATCTGGAGGCACGAGTTGCGGGCAGAACACGGGAACTAGCCGGGGCCAATGTGGAACTGTCCCGGTCAAACGCGGAACTGGAACAGTACGCCTTACTTGGCCAGTCATGATTTGCAGGAGCCTCTTCGGATGATGACAATCTATTCGCAGAAGCTGCTCAGGCGATTACCGCGGGAAGCTCGATTCCGATGGTGAGCTTTGTCTTGAACACATTGAGACCGGTGCGAAGCGTATGCGCCAGCTCATTGATGAGCTACTAGAGTATTCGAAACTGGTCGTGGGTCCCGGCCCGCGGCCATTCGAACTAGTTGATCTAAACGAAATAGTGAAAGAGGCCAAATCGAACTGCCAGGTCAGCCTGGAGGAGCATGGCGCCACCGTAGTCTGCGAGCCGCTTGCGAAAGTACAGGGATATCCCGATCAACTCTTGCAGGTCTTCCAGAACCTGATCAGCAACGCTGCCAGGTACCGGCGCGCCGAAACGCCTCCTGTCATCCGGATTTCGGCGAAATTCACCGGAGCGGAGTACCTTATTGCAGTGGAAGACAACGGCGTAGGGCTAAAAATGGAGTCTGCGGAGGCGATCTTCCGGCTGTTCGTGCGCCTGCAGGGCCGGGACGTCCCGGGAACAGGGATCGGTCTGGCGATCTGCAAACGGGCCGTGGAGAACCACGGCGGCCGTATTTGGGTCGATTCCGTAGTAGGAAAGGGATCGACGTTTTACTTCACCCTTCCCGAGGAAGCTCAAAGACTCAGTCAATAGTCCGATTTGTGTAGCGGCGCTATGGCATACTGAAGAATTCATGGCAGCCAACGCGCTTAGCTTTTACTGGTTCCGATTTTGGTTCAACCCACAATCGTGCCGGGGGGCGTCCGCTTAAAGCTGAAAACAGCATAAAGAAATGAAAGGGGGCCCGCTCGGTGACGAGTGGGCCTTTTGCATTCGAGTGACAATGTCGGTTGTTGCTCAATCAACACTCGTGAGGGGCAGATGATTATTTCGATGAAACTTCATGCGACGAAGGCAGAGGTAGAAGCCGTGTTCGAGCGCATCCGGGACTTCGGCTACAAGGTTCACTCCATCGAAGGAGAAGAGCGCGTCGTCATCGGCGTGGTGGGCGTGGGCGACGTCACCGCCTGTCTTGAATCGCTAGAAGCCATGCCGCAGGTAGAGAAGGCCGTGCGCATCTCCGCACCCTATAAATTCGTCAGCCGCGAATTCCGCCCCACCAAAAGCCAAGTCATCGCGAATGGGGTGGAAATCGGTGGCGACGAATTCATTATGATGGCGGGTCCATGCTCGGTTGAAAGCGAGAAGCAGATCGTCCAAACGGCGGAATTCGTCGCGCGTCAGGGCGCCAAGTTTCTGCGCGGCGGAGCTTTCAAGCCCCGCACATCGCCCTACGATTTTCAAGGCATGGAACTCGAAGGCCTTAAGCTACTGCAAAAAGCTAAACACGAGACGGGCCTCGGAATCATCACCGAAGTGATGAGCGACCGCGACGTGGAGATGGTTGCGGAATACGCCGACATCCTGCAAATCGGCGCGCGCAATATGCAGAACTTCGCGCTGCTGAAAACGCTTGGGAAAGCCGGCCGCCCGGTCATGTTGAAGCGCGGCTTAAGTTCCACCATCAAGGAACTGCTGATGTCCGCCGAGTACATCGTCGCACACGGAAACCCCGACGTTATCCTGTGTGAGCGCGGCATCCGTACCTTCGAAACGGCCACCCGCAATACCTGTGACATTTCCGCCGTGCCTGTGTTAAATGAACTCTCGCATCTTCCGGTAGTGCTCGATCCAAGCCACGCCACCGGCAAGCGCAGCCTTGTCCCCGCCTTGTCCAGAGCGGGCGTGGCCGTCGGCGCCGACGGCTTGATTATCGAAGTCCACCCATGTCCTGAAAAGGCCGTGAGCGATGGCGCGCAGTCTCTCTCGTTTGACCAGTTCGCAAACATGATGGTCGAGCTTGAGCCCTACATCGGTCTCTGGAAGAACGCCCGGGTTTCGGCCATGGCCACGGTTTAACGGCGGATCGGATTGCACATCCGGCTCAAGCCCTGGCTATTCTTCGTCCTGCTCGCGGTGATTGTCGCTCTCGCTGTGCTTTCGATTGAGCGCTTTCGATTTCGCGTCGTTCACTCGGACGCGGATCTTGTTGCGCTCCTGCCGCAAACCACGGCTACACGGTTCTTCATCGACCTTGACGCTCTACGCCGGGCGCACCTCCTGCGGCTTCTTTCCGCCAACAAACCAGCGGAAGAAAACGATTACCGCCAATTCGTTCAGGCAACTGGATTTGACTACACCAGAGACGCCGATACGATTGCAGGCAGCGCCGACGGCAATCAAATACTCGTCGTGATGCGCGGCCATTTCGATTGGGGACGCCTGGCCCGCTACGCCACGGCGCATGGCGGCTCGTGTGAATCGTCCTACTGTAAACTTCCCACAACGCGCGCCGGCCGCTGGGCTTCTTTCCGCTCCATTCAACCGGATGTCATCGGTCTGGCGCTAAGCGCAGATCCAGCCGCCGCCAATTTGCTAGTGCCGACCAGCCAGGCGCACAGAAAGCCGATCCCCACCGACCCGGTTTGGCTAAAACCCGCCCATTCGCTACTGAGCGACCCCGCCAGCCTGCCGCTGCCCGCGCGCATTCTAGCCATCTCGCTCCAGTTCGCGGATGAAGTGACGTTATCTCTTGGTCCCAGCTCGTCAACCTCGGCTCCGTTCGAGTTAAAGCTGATCGCCCGTTATCCAAACCCCGCGATGGCCGATACAACCCGCAGCCAGCTCGAGATAGACACGAAGATGTTGAAACTGGAGCTTGCCCGCGAACACCAGCAGCCCAACCCCGCGGATTTGACGGGATTGCTGGTCTCAGGCACATTCCAGGTGGTTAAAAATGAAGTGTTCGGAGCTTGGCCTATCAGACAAGAACTGCTGAATAGCTTGCAATAGCAATCGGGTCCACGGGTTCACAGCTTGATTTCGCATGGTTTTTCCGGAATCGCTCGATCGAAAGTTCGGAGTCCGATAGAGGGGAAGCGGCGAAGAACTCGGCGAGGTTGCCAGTCCGTCTCGTTTTCCGCTCCCATTGTTCAATCGAAACCAGAATTGCTGCCGGATGCCCATTGCGAGTCACCATTTGCGGTCCCGAGGATTGTGCTCGATGAATGATTTCGCTCAGTTTGCTTTCACTTCGGTCACTGTCCACATGGCTTGGCGCATGAAATCTATCCTAAATGAGTATCATCGACTGCCCTAGCCAACTGGTCAAGCGGATCCAAGCCCCAATAACCCCTAGTACTCACCCCGAGCCGCCTTTGTTCTAACCTTTAGTCGGAGGGTTCGGCTTTGCCGGTCCCATGAGAAACGTGACAACCACCCCAGCGAACGAATTCAAAAACAAAAACGTCATGGTAACCGGCGCGGGCCGGGGAATCGGAAAGCGTCTCGCCTTGGGATTCGCGAGACTAGGCGCGCGGATCGCCTTGGTTGGCCGCAGCAAGGCTGAGATGGATTTGGCTCACATCGAAATTGAACAGAACGGCGGAAATGCGCTTCGCGTTCGCGCCGACGTGACCGATCCCGAACAGCTAAACGTGGCCGTTGACCGTGCCCGCGTCGCCTTCGGCAGCCCGATAGACGTGCTAATCTGTGCCGCCGGAGTAGCGGGTCCGCTGCAGCCATTTATGGATAGCCCCATGAAGGCGTGGAAAGAAGCTATCGATATCAACATGATGGGTGTCGTCTACTCCTGCCGGGCCGTTCTTCCTTCCATGATTGAGAGGCGCTCGGGCAAGATTCTGGTGCTCGTTTGCGATAGCGATTCGACTCCCAAACTCAACTTCTGCGCCTACGAGACATCGAAAACAGGAGTGGCCCGCTTCGTGGAATCTGTCGCCGCTGAACTGGGGGATCACAACGTCCAGGTGAATTGCTTCGACCCTGGACCCGCTTATACCAATCTGACGGACGAAATCATTCGCGCCGAAAGCCGATTGGAGCCGAACGTTATAGCGGCGGCTAAAGAAACGCGGCGTACCGGCGGCGTGTCGCCAGAATTACAACTGGAGCACGCCATCTTTCTCGCCTCGGAAGCATCGAACCACATCACCGGAAAGCTGATTCATGTGACCGACGATTGGAAGAAGCTGCGAAATACTCAGCTTCGGCCGGATCTGCTAACGCTGCGCCGCGTTTCTAAATAGATCCGCTACTCGGTGGAGAAGCGGTAGATGGTCGTTTGGTGGAATTCTTGGCCCGGCTTCAACTCGGTAGACGGGAAGTTCGAACGATTGGGCGAATCGGGAAAATGCTGGGTTTCGAGCGCCAGCGCGGTACGGAAATTGTAAGTACCGCCAATTCCATGCACTGTTCCGTCGAGGAAGTTACCCGTATAGAATTGAACGCCAGGCTGGTCGGTAAGGACCTCCATCACACGGCCAGACTTCGGGTCAACAACTTTGACGGCGACTGAAGACAGACCCGGATGACTGAGGACCCAGTTCTGGTCATAGCCATTGGCGATCTTCAACTGCTGATTGTTGTCCTTGATGCGGGAACCGATCGTGGTCAGGCTTCGAAAATCGAACGGCGTGCCCGCAACGGGATCGATCGCGCCAGTCGGGATCAGGCCCTTATCGACAGGCGTATACTGGTCCGCCGCAATCATCAGCTTGTCGTCCAGGATGGTGCCGCTCCCGGGTCCGGATAAGTTCCAATAAGAGTGGTTCGTCAGGTTCAGAACCGTATCCTGATCGGTTTTAGCCCGGTACTCAAGGCGCAGTTCGTTCTTTGCGGTCACTGTGAACTTAACCGTAACGTCCAGATTCCCCGGAAACCCCTGCTCGCCGTCAGGGCTGAGGCGATGCAGTTCGAGCGCCGCTTCGTTTGCGGTCGAAACATCTTTGGCGTCCCATACTTCCTTGTTGAATCCTTTTGTGCCGCCGTGCAGAGTGTTTCCGTTCTCATTCGTCGGTATATGAAATACATGCCCATCTAACGTGAAGGTTCCATGGCCGAGACGGTTGGCATAACGCCCAATCGTCGCCCCAAAATATCCGGTATTTACCTTCGCGGTGTAGCCGTTAAGAGAGCCGAACCCAAGAACGACGTCGCCGAACTTCTTGTGGCGATCCGGGACGGACACGTATGTAATAGTGCCGCCATAATTGGTGATCTTAACCTCCATCCCCGCCGAGTTCCGCAGCGTATAGAGGGACACATCTTTTCCGTCCAGCTTTCCCCAGGCTTCGGCGTGAAGAGAGGGCTGTCCCCAGGAGAAAGACGAAAGCGAAAGCAGCAGAGTGGTGAGCGGCAGGGCTCGGCGCAAAGTTCTGATCATAGAGTCTCTAATGAGAGTACTTTACTTCATGTCGAATCGATGATGGAACGCCAAAACTCCGATATCGGGATGTTCCCGCGTGCCGGTTATCTGGAGCGGCACCTGAAACCCCGCGCCGTCCTTCTCGAAAAAGGGATCGAGCGGTTTCAAGAGCCAATGCTTGATCCCCGATTGCGTGTCGGCGAGTGTCGCCTGCATTCGGAAAACGCCCTTCATGTCGATCTTTTGCGAACGAAGATTGTAGTCACCGGCCAGCCTTACCTCTGCGCCGGGCACCTGGAACGAAAGCTGCGAAAAAGAGGCGCGCCCCTTGTCGAGTTTGAAGCGGCCAACGAAATTAGAGGCCACGGTTTGGGCGGGCGTCTGTTCCTCCTCCTCCTTCGTTATCCCCCTGGCCCGGTCACTGAGCGTTTCGAGACGCTGTTCAATCTTGTTGCTGGCAAACTGCCCCGAGAGAATCTTGAATTCACCTTGCAGGTTGAGCTTATCCAACACAGCTCCCTTTCCAGGCGGAATCACGATCTTGCTCTTGAAATCGACGGCGCCAGTAAGGATGCGTTTCTTGTCCCCAAGCACCAGTTCGAGAATGTCTTCCATGCGGGCGTTTTTGGTAACGGCGTCGAGGTCTACCGTTTTGCCCTTCTCGCCATCCTGCTGGACCACGCCCCCGCGGCAGATGAATTCGGAGTGGAGGAAATGAGCATCCACCTCATTCAGCACGGTGTCGCCGTTGGTTCCATCGACGACGGAATGAAAAGTAGTCTGCAGATGTACCGGAGCGCCGCCTCGTTTGAGCGCGAACTCTGGAGTATCGGTGGCGCCGTTAACCTCGATGCGCTGCAGAACGCCGTCATAGCTGCCGGTCGATGCAAGAATGCCGCTGATGCCCTTGAAGACACCCAGATCCGCGTTCTGGAACGTGTAACTCCCCGACACTGGCGTGGAACGGGGATCGTCCTTCTGCCAGGGGCCGAATTTGCCTTTGCTGTCGATCAGACCCGGCGGTTTTGGGTTCTGAAGCGACGTGTTGAAAGTCATCGGCTGCCCAGGACCGACGGAGTGCATAGTCAGCTTCTCAATATCAAACCGCAACGGGTCCTTGCCGGGCACTTTGGGCTCCACCTGCAGAACGGCTCCGTTTGCGACCAGCGTCTTGATAACGAAACGAAGGTGTGAGTTGTCGCTTGCCGTTTTGCGTTTAATCGAAGAACTGCCCCTGGGAGGTAGATCAATCTCGAGTCCCTCAAGCTCAACCGACTGGACTTTATAGGTTTGAAAAAGCAGATCGGCGAGACTTGTTTTTGCGGTGAAGCGAACGACAGAAATCAGCGGCTTCGGATCGTTCCATTCTTTATGCCGTATAACGAGTCCCTGGCCCACAACCTTGGGTTCTGGAGAGAGTGAAAGATCCAGGCTCTTCAGATCGACATCGGCATCAAAACGTTCTTGCAACGCCTGTACAACTTGTTTCCGCGCTCGTGGAGCGAGCCCTTTCAGATAAATGTTGCCCGCTATCAGTGCTGCGATGAGAAACGCCAGAAGAATGAGCGAGCCGTACAGCAAGAACTTACGCATTTTGAATCAACAACACATGCTCGTCCCCAAAAGATAGACCGGATTGATCTACTTACGTTTCCGTACTTCAAGTACTTGCAGTAACTTGGACGTATGGGTAAGCGAATCGTGTTAACTTCACTTCTTTGCTGCGCGGCCCTGTTCGGACAAGACGCCGCGAAGCTAACGCATACGGTACGAGCATTGGGTGAAGCCACTATATCAGCCAAGCCCGACCGAGCCGAGGTTTCGGTGGCCGTATCGAACCTGAGCCAAACAGCCGAAGCGGCCGCGGCTCAGAACGCGACCCAAACGGCCCAAGTCCTGGATGCTTTGAAGCGTGCGTTGCAGGGAGGAGGTTCGCTCAAGACGAGCGGCTATTCCATCACCCCGGAATATAAGTACGAGCAAGGAAAAGCGCCGCTGCTCACCGGATACAATGCCACGAACAGCGTCGAGGTAATTGTGGACAATTTGGCGCTGGTAGGAAAGATCATAGATACGGCAACGCAATCGGGTGCGAACTCTATCGCCGGTGTGTCGTTTACCTTGCGCGACGACAGCGCCGTGCGGTCCCGGGCCCTCGCGCAGGCGGCCCTGAAGGCACGCGAGAATGCGGAAGCAATCGCGAACGCCCTTCACCTCCGCGTCGTTGGAGTTTCGGAAGCGCAGACGGCGGATGCACCCATCATCAGACCCTTGCCAATGGCCCGCATGAAAGTAATGGCCGAAAGCGCCACTCCCATCGAGACCGGAACGCTCGATATTCGTGCTTCGGTAGTGGTCACGCTAGAGGTGCAATGACTTCCGCTAGGTTCAACCTCGGCGCATAAACGCGCGTAGCAGAATGCCCACTTTTGTCCGGGTAGGCACATTCAGACGGTGACTCAATACCGAGTAGTTTGCTTCCTCAAGCCGCGTCAGCAACCGTAAGTAAATAGCGCGAAGAGCCCACAACGAAGCCCGGCTCTTCGGCTTGATCATGCCGTCTAGCGGTGCCGATTCATCGTAGAACGCCTCGGCGCGTCTGGCCTCAAAGCGCATCAACTCACGAAAACGTTCTTCTTCAACCCCGCTTTGAAGCTGCGTGACGGGAACTCCGAAGCGAACCAGATCTTCGGCTGGAAGATAGACCCGGCCGAGGAGAGCGTCTTCCCGGACGTCGCGCAGAATATTCGTTAGCTGAAAGGCAATTCCACATTTTTCCGCCAGCAGCAAAGCCCTCGGCGACTGAAAACCAAAAATATGAATGATCGTCAGTCCTACGACAGAGGCCACTTGATAGCAGTACCGATAAAGCTCGTCGAACGTCTCCATTTGGCGCGGCTGCAGATCCGACGTGATGCCATCGATCATCTCGTGGAAGAAGCGATGCGGAATCCCGTAGCGCTTCACGGTGTCATGAAATGCCGGCCAGATCGGGCTGCCGTGTACTTCGCCGTTCAACGCATGATCGGTCTGCATGCGCCAGTGTGCAATCGCCTCACGAAGCTTCGCTTTGTCGGTTGCGGCGGGATCGTCGCTCAGATCGTCGCATTCCCGCATGAACGCATAGATCGCGCACATAGCGTCACGCTGCGGCTTTTCAAGCAACAGGAACGAGTAATAGAAATTCTTGGCCCGTTTGCGCGCGATATCACGGCAAAAACGATACGACTGCTCAAGTGTCGAAGTGACTAAAACGGGAGCAGTCGCGGTAAGCATCGAAGCATGATGGCGACGCGTTCCGCTTTGGAAATATGCGGACGCCGCTTAAGAACGTCGTATCCTTGTGCTCTTATCTTATCCAGAACCTTAAGACCGCCCCGGCTGAAGAGTTCCAGGTCCAGGGCGAGGCGGCGGTTAACTGTCTCAATCAGCGGCAATCCTTTGCGGAAGAGATCGTCGGCTACCTCGACAGCCTCGCGCATCATAGTTTGGAAGCGGCTGTCGAATCTGAGGGCAAACATTTCATCGACGGAGTAGCCGTGCCGCGCGAACAAGTCTAAAGGCAAGTAAACGCGGTCTTTCTGCATGTCTACCGTTACGTCCTGCCAAAAATTTGCCAGTTGGAGCGCCGTGCAGGTGTAGTCGGATAAGCGCTGCCGCTCGGCATCGCGATAACCGCACAGGTACAGAACAAGATGCCCAACTGGGTTTGCGGAGTTCACGCAATAGGCGAACACATCATCGAAGGTTTGATAGCGGGTAATCCGTTGGTCCTGCTCGAAAGCGCATATCAGGCGGTCGAAGGGTTCAATCGGAATCGCGTGCCGCTTGACGGTATTCTCTAGCGCGACAAATACAGGGTGTGAAGCGTCGCCGCGATACATGGCATTCAACTCATCGCGCCACCACCCAAGCAGACGCAGACTCTCCCCGGTATCGCCAATTTCATCGCCCAAATCGTCCGCCCACCGGCAGAACGAATAAACGTTATAGAAATCCTGGTGCAACGCCTTTGGAAGCAGGAAACTGACTACCTGAAAGTTCTCGTAATGATGCGTGGCGAGCCAGCGCGTGTACTCAAGCGCTTCCGCTTCCGAATATCGGGTGTTGGTAGGGCCGATGCTGCGTACGTAATCTTTGGGCTGTAATTGCGCGACTGGCACTTGTTTGGCCGTTACGGAATGATGGCAGTCTTAATCTGCCCATTGCGGCGGTACGCCAAATCTTGCAAGACTTGCGGGAGTTGGGTCAGCGGTTCTTCGTGGTTCACCATGTGCCGCGCATCGATCACTCCTGACGAAATCAGTTCAAGCGATCGCCGAATGTGCGACGGCGTGTGATGGAAACTCGCTTTGCACGTGATCTCGGAATAATGAAGGAGGCCCGTATCGATTCCGACCTTGGTGCCGGAAGGACAGCCGCCAAAGAAGTTGATGATGCCGCCTTTGCGGACAAGCTTGGTTGCAAGCTCCCACGACTCGGCGCGCCCGATAGCCTCGATCACAACATCGGCCCCGCGGCCCGAGGTCTTTGCTTTTAATTCGGAGATAAGCGTATTATGATCGCCCATTTCCAGGCCTTCATCCGCGCCATAGCGCAGCGCGCGTTCCACCTGTTCCCGGCGGCGGGCCATCGCAATAACCCGGGCGCCATAGGCGAATTTCGCCGCCCGGATAAACATCAGTCCAATGGGGCCGAGTCCCAGGATCGCCACCGTATCGCCCGGCTGCACATGGCTCTCATCAAGTCCCCGAAGCGCGCAGGACAGCGGCTCCGATAGGGCGGCATCTTTGTAGTCGAGTCCGTCCGGGATGATGTATGTGTTCTTTTCGACGATGCGCTCCGGAATACGGATGAACTCAGCGTAAGCGCCATTGTTGAACAGCAGATCTTCGCAGAGATTTTGCTGACCGCGGCGGCAGAAGAAGCACTCTTCGCACGGAGCCGAGTTTGCCGAGACCACGCGTTGTCCGGCCTTGAATCGGCTAACACCCTCGCCCACCGCAACGATGTCCCCGGCCATCTCGTGACCGAACAGAGCGGGCGGCTTGATCATCTTCGCGTGATAACCGCGGCGGAAGACCTTTACGTCTGTTCCGCAGGTCAGGGCCGTGCGGACGCGCACCAGCAGTTCCCCCCAACCGATTGCGGGAACGGGAACGGATTCTAACCGTACATCTTCCTTACCGTAGAGAACCGCCGCTTGCATGGTGGCCATTACGGATGCTCCTGCGGATGCACGACCACTTTGAGCGAACGTTCCGTCGGGTGTAGCGCGACATCGATTCCGTGCTCAATATCATTCAGAGCGACTCGTTCGGAAATTAGCTCCTCAAGCGGGAGTTCGCCACTGAAAACGAGGCGCGCCGATTCCGCTTGTAAATCCACGTCAGCGCTGTAGGAGCCGAGTAGTACCCGTTCCCCCACGCAAATGTCCGCGCCCGAAATCTCGATGCGTTCCTTGACCGACGTTTGCGCGAAAAGAAGTATCTTCGCCCCGGGACGTGAGATACGTAACGCTTGATCGACCAGGCCCGGTGCATTTGTGGCCACAATCACGGCATCGGCGCCCCGTCCAGCGGTTAGCGATTTGAGAGCGGGTTCGAATTCGTTCTCACGAGGATCGAAGGGCAATGCGCCGAACCGCGTGGAGAGGCTGCGCCGAAACTCTATAGTGTCGGTAGACAGAACGGAAGCGCCAGTTCTCTTCGCGAGCATCGTAAAGATCAGGCCGATGGGCCCCTGTCCCAGGATCGCGACTGTGTCATCATCCCGCAACTGCATCAGTTCAACGCCCTTCAGGCAGGTGTTCACCGGCTCCACCCAGCATGCCTGATCAAACGAAACCCCTGGCGGAATTTTCTCTACGCCACGCTCGACTATCCAGTCCATTACGCGGACGTATTGTGAGAATCCGCCGCCCGCCGGTTCAAAACCCGCAGTGATGCCTACTTTCTTGTAGACGGGGCACTGAGCATAAAGGCTACGATCACAATAAAAGCAATCGCCGCAAGGTATATGGTGAAACGCGATCACGCGATCACCGGGCACGTATTTTCGCACCCGCTCGCCAACCGCGACGACAATACCCGCCGTTTCATGCCCATAGATACGGGGCGGCGGCAGTAAATCGTATTCCACTTTCTTTAAATCGGTGTGGCAAACCCCGCAACTCTCTACGCGCACAAGGATTTCGCCAGCGCCAATGACGGGCGTTTGGACCGTCTCGACCGCAATACGGCCTTTGCCGCGATACACTGCGGCCCGCATCGTCCCCGGTATGTTACTACTCGGCCAGAGTGTTGTCGGACTCTGGCAGGATTCGACAACTGACAAGAAAATCTCCCAGGGCCTTCGCTGTATTCTCACTTCGCCGCTTCAATTGGAAAAGCTGGGCCAGAAGTTTTGGGTGAGCGAGGGTGTAACTTATGATTTTCCCACGTGCGATCCGTCCTTCGGTAGTACGCATTTTATTCAGGTCAAATCCAAAGGACTCGTCCGCACGATCAGACACACATTTGATGCAATAGAACGGCAATCCGGCTCGTTTAGTACGCGCTGCAATTCCGGCTGCCTCCATATCCACCGCAATGGCTCCAGAACCTGCAAGCCGTTGCTTCTCCGCGGCATCGTTGGCGATTCGATTTTGCGAAAACACTGCGCCCGTTGCGAATCCTTCGGGCGCCGCGTGGACCGTCTCGCAGGGAAAAGCCTCTTCTCCAGGGCCGATGACGGAAGTCCCAAGCACGATCTGCGATTCCCGCAAGCCCGGATCGAGCGCACCGCAAAAACCCGTACTGACTACCGCTTCGAGTTTGGATGACGAGAGTTCGACGGCCGGAAAGGCGCGAATGGCCACTTCGACAGCACGTGCCGCAAGTTGAGGGCCTGCGCCATTGGCGGCGAGCATTAATCTTTTTCCATCCAAAATACCTTCGAACGCATAATCGAGCGGCCACTTCAGTTTACGAAGTCCGGTCAACAGATTCGCAAACGGCTCAAGTTCCATTGCCTCGGCGGCTACATAAAGGATTGCCATATCTAGCAATTACCCTTGGCAATATCCGTTAGCTCGGAACCACTCGACAGCCTTCTTGATGGCTAAATCGGCGGAACCCGGCGTGAAGCCCAATTCCCGGGTAGCCTTCGCGTGACTGACAAACATTTTCTTTCGGGCCATTTTGACGCCTTCGAGTGGTACGGCGGGCTCTCGGCCGGTCAGATTCGCTAAAGCAGTTGTGACCAGCCCGGCAGCGTACGCCAAAGTGTAAGGAACTTTCATTGTAGGGGCAGGCTTGTTCGCGATGTGAGCGACTTTGCCGAGAATCTCTTCGAGCGTCAGGTTTTCCGATCCGAGAATGTAGCGCTGACCAGGTGTGCCGCGTTCGGCTGCAAGCAGATGGCCGAGCGCGATATCGTGCGCATCGACGACGTTCAAACCGGTATCTACGAAGGCGGGCAACTTACCGCGCAGGAAGTCCACCACAATTTTCCCGGTAGGCGTCGGCTTCCAGTCGTGATCTCCGATAGGGGCCGTGGGATTCACGATCACGACCGGTAAGCCCGCCCGGGCCTTTTCAAGGGCAACCTGTTCGGCCAACCACTTCGACCGTTTATAGTGGCCCGTCATATCGGCGATCGAAACGGGCGTGTCCTCGTCGCCTTCCCGGCCGGAAGGCATGCCAATGCAGCCGACCGTACTCGTGTAGACGACGCGACTGACTCCCGCACGCTCCGCCGCCTCCAGCACGTGGCGTGTTCCATCGACGTTTGAACGATAGAGATCCTGCGGGTTTTTAGCCCAGAGCCGGTAATCGGCGGCGACATGGAAAACCAGTTCGCATCCGTCAACCGCGCGGGCAATGGAATCCGGATCGCGCAAATCGCCCTCAATGCGTTCTACATCGAGTTCATGAATCTGGCTTGATGGGCGGCAGAGCGCCCGGACGCGATCGACCACGTTCTAATAGAACGCGCGCGACGTGCCAACCGAGAAAACCACTTGCTCCGGTAACTAGAGTTAAGGGCAAAGATCGTAGGTCATTTTCCCGCGCAGGTGAAAGAAGATTTTTGCGCAGTCTCCTCGCGAAGCGAGGTGGTTGTCTTCATCAAGGTTGAAAGCGCAAGCAGCGGGAACATGTTGCGATATTCCGTGTAGCAAAGATAAAAAACACGAGGGAAGCCGGTTCCCGTGCTGAACTGCTCGTCCCAGGTTCCGTCCGCGCGCTGCGTTCGGACCAGGTAATCGACTCCGTTATACAAGCTTTCGCTTCGAACGTCACCGCCGGCGAGCAGTGCGAGAATCGCCCATGAGGTCTGCGAAGGCGTGCTGGCATTAGGAATGAAGTGCCCTTCGTCATAGCCCGCGCAGCTTTCGCCCCATCCTCCATCGCGATTCTGGTAGGCGCGAATAAATTCAAGCGCTTGCTGGATGCACGGCTCGTTTTCACTCATGCCCGTCGCCCGCAAGCCTCGCAGGGCGAGGAACGTTCCGTAGATGTAGTTCACGCCCCAGCGTCCGCACCAACTGCCGTCAAATTCCTGGGCTCGTAAAAGGAACTCAACTCCGCGGCGGATAACAGAATGGCCCGGTTTCAAACCGCAGCGCATCAGCGCTTCGAGAACCCGGCCGGTGATATCCGGGCACGCCGGATCGAGCATTGCGTTGTGATCGGCGAATGGAACATGGCTCAGGACGTCCCAATTGTTATCGACGTCGAAAGCCGCCCATCCTCCATCTTTGCCCTGCATCGCGATCAGCCAATCCACCGCCCGCTTCTCGCACGCAAGCTGCTTCACCTGATCGGAAGCGCGTGCGTTCTCAAACGCGAGGAGAACCATCGCCGTGTCGTCAACGTCGGGATAAAACTCGTTATTGAATTCGAACGCCCAGCCGGAAGGCTCGGTCTTCGGCCGCTTCGTGGCCCAGTCGCCTTTGCGGCGCACTTCTTTGGTCAGCAGCCAATCTGCGACTCTTCGTAAAGCGGCTTCGGGAGCAACCCCGCTCTCACCCAGCGCGTGAGCGGCAATCGCCGTGTCCCAGACCGGTGAAAAACACGGCTGCATGTAGAAGCCGCTGCGGTCGTCGTCCACCATTAAATTGTTGAATTCTTTTTCAGCGCGCGCGCGAAGCGGATGTTCGGGCCCATAGCCCAAAACGTCAAGCGCCATGATCGAATACTGCATGGACGGATAAATTGCGCCCAGGCCGTCCGATCCTTCAAAACGTTCGATCATCCATTCGGCGCACTTGTTGATAGCGTGCTGGCGAATGAATCGAGGCGCGATCTTCTCCCAGACCTTCAGGAAGCGGTCGAGGCGCAGGAAGAAATTCCGCCAGCTGAAGTACTTGACATCCGCGACCGGGCTAGCCGGAGCGCCGGGTAGAAACAATTCCTCCACCGTGAAGCCCGCCGGAACCGGACGATTCGGGTTCGCCGCATGGACAATCGAGAGCGCGATTACAATAGCGCGCGTCCAGGAAGACATCTGATAGATGAAATTGAACGGCAGCAGGATGATTTCGGGCGGAATCGAGGGACAAGCCGCCCGCGGATATAAGCCGAAAAGGCTCAAATTTACGCGGACATAGCTGTTTGCCGCCTGCATCCCACCCAGCTCCATGATCCGGTTGCGAAGCCGTACCATGCGGGTGTCAGCGGCGGAAAGACCGGCGAGTTTCAGAGCGAAATAGGCCTTGATCGACGCGCTGACGTCCGCTGGACCCTTCAGATAAATATTGAAACCGCCGTCTTCGAGTTGCTTCGACAGAATCGCCGCTACTGCCCGATCGATCTTTGATCGCGTAGGAGGATTCCACACGCCGTCTACCGGCGGGTAAAGCCAAAGCTGTGTCAGTATGTAGTCGGATTCAAGCGTGCTGTCGGCCGTCAGATCCGCCCACCAGAATCCCTGTGAAGATTGGCGGCGCAGCAGCGACGCCGCGGCTTTGTGGATCGTGTCGGTGACCACGGAAACCAGCGCGTCGGATGTCTCTAGACTAAACCTCATCGTTCAGAAACTAAGCACGGACGGTATATAGCCGCGGAGTGAAGCTTTCGAGATCGGACGGCAGCGTAAAGCGTACGTCCTCCTCTTTGATCTCAGCCTCCTCCATATCTGTGTATCCACTCGCCTTAAGGTGATTGATCAGCTCTTCAACCAGATGCTCCGGCGCGGAGGCGCCAGCGGTTACGGCAACCGTATCCACATCTTTCGAGCATGTGAGCCTGCACTTCACTGCAATCGTCCAGCAGATAAGCGGGAACTCCAGCTTTCTCGCAAACTTCCACCAACCGTCTTGAATTGGAACTATTTTGCGAGCCCACGACCAATAAAGCCTGGCAAAGCGGCGCTACAGCTTTGACGGCCAGCTGCCGGTTCTCGGTTGCATAACAAATGTCCTGCGTCTTAGGGCCGATAATCTTCGGAAAACGCTCCAGCAGCCGAGTGACGATGTCGCTGGTTTCATCGAGCGAAAGCGTGGTCTGCGTAAGATAAACCATGCGCTCCGGGTCTTTCACGCTCAGCCGATTTACGTCATCGACATCGGAGACCAAAATAGTGCTCTCGGGAGCCTCGCCTAGCGTGCCAATCACCTCGTCGTGGTCGCGGTGACCGATCAAAATAATGGTGTAGCCCTGTTTGGCGAAACGAACCGCTTCCTGATGCACTTTCGTGACCAGCGGGCAGGTGGCATCGATAACCTGCAACCGGCGCTCTTTGGCTTGGTCGCGAACGGCCGGCGAAATTCCGTGAGCGCTAAAGATAACCCGCGCGCCTTCGCGGCACTTCACTTAATTCTTCTACAAAAATCGCACCCGCTGTCCGCAATTCCTCCACCACGTGGCGGTTATGAACAATCTCTTTTCGCACATATATAGGTGCGCCATAGAGATCGAGGGCGATCCGGACAACATCGATCGCGCGCACCACTCCCGCACAGAAACCACGCGGTTTTAGAAGGATAATTTTCTTTTTTGCGCTGCCCACGGACGTAAACTTTCCGGGAACACTGGTTTCGTAGGCAAGTTCAGTAGGAGGCATACGCGAACTCTTAGTATACCAATTCCTTGTGTTTTCAGCGCGGAAGGAAGCGTTACAGGCGTGATTTACCGCCGCTGGATCGTGTTTTTTGACCTGGCAGCGGAACCCTTGACCGTAAGGAAGCGTACCCTGTGCAATCGACACTTTCCCAAAGCCACTACGCCCGAAGCGCAATCATCGGATCGATTCTCGAAGCTCTCCGCGCGGGCAGATAACCGGCGGCTGCCGCAACCCCAATCAGCACAACCAACATTCCAACGAACGTTACGGGATCGTTAGGCGTCACCCCAAACAACAATCCCCTCAATGCCTGCGTCAGCAAAACGGATGCCGCCGTCCCCAACACCAGCCCGCATGCGGCCAATCCTAATGTCTGCAGCAGAATAGCTCTCTGCAACGCGCCCGAAGAAGCGCCCAGCGCCATGCGAATGCCTATTTCCTGCGTGCGTTGCGCCACTGAGTACGAAATGACCGCATAGATGCCAAGCGAAGCGAGAATCAACGCGAACAGTGCGAAGCCCGATAGCAGCAGCACGATGAAGCGGCGCGGAGACACGGCCCGGTCCACCAGTTGCTGCAGCGTGTGAAACTGCTCGTTTGGCATTTCCGGATTGATGGGCAGCAAAACTCGCCGGACGCTGGACGTTAAAGCGCTGTCGTCCATCCTGGAGCGCACCACCAAATTCAGCGAGCCATAGTCCGGAACCTGCCGCACCGGAAAGTACATCTCTGGGCCGAGTCCTGCTCCAGCGTCAAATGACGCACATCCTTCACCACTCCCACCACTCGCCTAGGTTTATTGGGTGCACCGGCCATCAGCTGTCCTATCGGGTTTCGCCCCGGCCACAATCTCCGCCCAAGTGTTTCGTTGACAAGAATGACTGGTTCGCTCGACGCGTTATCTCGCTCGTTGAAGTCGCGGCCGTCTTTTAAAGAGATGCCCGCCGCTTTCAAATAGCCCTCCGTGACCACATGAACAAAAGCCTCCGGATACTCACCGGGCTTGTAAACTACCCCAAGCGCGCCCGCCCCCCAAGTGCGATTACGCCCGAGCGGCAGCGCATCCGTCAGCCCCGCCGCTTCAACACCCGGCAGTTCACGCACCCGGCGCAGCACGTCATCGAAGTACGCGGAAATCTGCTCGGTCGGTGACGTCTTCGATTTCGGATCGACGCGCAGCACTTGCGCGCTCGGGTCGATCCGCAGGGCGGCGGCACTCACTGGCTGGAATCCGAGGTTCACGTCCAGCACTCGCAAAAAGCTGCGGATCAGCAGGCCGGTGGCCACCATTAACACGCAAGCAAACGCGATCTCCGACACCACCAGGGTCCCGCGAATCCAGCTATGGCTGCGCGAACTGGTCGAACCGCGGTGCTGGTCTTTCAATGAGTCGTTGACGGCAATCTTTGGTACTTGCAGAGCCGGAACAAGCCCGAACACTACCCCGCTCACCACCGTGAGCAGCAGCGTGAACAGGAGCGCGCGAAAATCCAGATGAACGTCCGTCAGCAGCGGAATATTGAATGCCGTCAACCTCGCGAGCGCCCGCGTGCCCAGAAAAGCTACGCTCACGCCCAGGGCCGCTCCGCAGAAGGACAGCAGAAGGCTCTCCGTCAGAATCTGCCGGACCAGTCGCTTCCTGCCCGCTCCTAGCGCACTTCGAATCGCGAGCTCTTTCTGCCTGGCAGCGCCGCGAGCCAACAGCAGGTTCGACAAATTGGCGCACACGATCAACATAACGGTGGCGACCGCGAACGCCAGCACCAGCAGAGCCGGCCGCAACCTGCCGCTCACATGCTCCTGCAGCGGTGTAAGCCGCGGCGTAAGCCCGTTCCGGTCGCGATACTCACGCGAGATATCGAGAGCCCAGAACATTGGCCTCGGCCCGTGCGCTAGCAAAGCGAACGCCCGGTTTCAAACGCCCCACTACTGAAATGGTGTTTCCCCAACGATCTGTTTCCTGGGTCAGCGGAAAGGCGAAATAGAGATCCATGTGCGTGCCCGGCGCAAAAACCGATCCAAAATCGAAAGAGGCTGGCAGCACCCCGATCACGTTGACAGCCTCGTCGTCGAGAGTGATGGACCGCCCAACGATATGCGGGTCGGAACCGAATCGCCGTTGCCACAAACCATGGCTGATTAGCGCCGCCTTCGGACCATTCCATTTGGCTTCATCCGCCGAGAACAAGCGCCCGATCTCCGGTTGCACCCCGAGCAGCGAGAAGAAATTCCGCGAGACGGGCAGCGCGTTCAGCCGCTCCACTTCGCCCTTCACTTGCAGCTTGCTATCGCCGACACCGTAGAAGGCGAAATAGGCGGCCATGTCCGAGAACGAATGGTTCCGCTCTTTGAAAGCCAGAAAAGGCAGAACCTGCAACGTCTGCGCCGAGAGGCCGTCCTCCGGTGGCGCGTTCGCGACCCACACCAGCCGCCCCGGATCGTGGAACGGCAGCGGACGGACCAGCATCGTGTTCAGCACGCTAAAGATGGTGGTGCTGGCGCCGACGCCCAATGCAACCATCAGAAGCGCAAAGACTGTAAAGCCAGGCTGTCGCCTCATCGCCCGCAATCCGTAGCGGAGATCTTGCACCAGATACTCCAGAAACGGCAAGGAACGCGTTTCGCGCTGAAGTTCTTTCGCCGCTTCCCATCCTCCAAACCTGATTCTCGCCTGCCGACGCGCTGCCTCGGGCGTCATGCCTGTTGCAATTAGTTCGTCAATGGCAAGTTCCAGATGCGCCTGTAGTTCGGCGTCCAGTTCGCGATCTTGCCGTGTTCTTTGGAAAAACGAAGTAAGGCGATTCAAAAACTCACGCATGGGAAGCGTCCTCCGGAGCGATCGCGAGCACTCGTTTCATCACGTCTGACAACCGTCGCCAATACGCCATGTCTTCGCTAAGCCGGGCCCGGCCTCTCGTTGTGATTGAGTAGAACTTCGCTTTGCGGTTGTTGTCCGACGTTCCCCACTTTGCCGTAATCCAACCCCGTTGCTGCAGTCTCACGAGGGAAGCGTAAATCGTGCCCTGATTTAACAACACCTGGTCGCCACTCACTTGCTCGATGCGCCGTGCAATGCCATACCCATGCTGTGAACCGAGCACCGAGAGGGTTTGTAAAACCATAACGTCCAGCGTGCCCTGCAAAAGATCGAGCTTCGAGTCTGTCAAACGGTCCTCCTGTGGTGCTGCCACATCAGAGTATCACGCTTCCTGTCGCAACGCCACATGAAATTTTTCATGTCACGCCAAGCCCAATGCATATGATGGCTGTGACAAATGAGAGTTCATTCCATTGCTTTAGGCTTTGCGCTTGCCGCAGCCATATCTCTTTCCGCTCAGGAAGTGCCGGAGTGGGCGTATGGAACTCAGCCCGCCGCGGCGTCTACGGGAAATACTTCGCACCGTCCGGCGCCCGATACCTCTCTGAAACATCTCCCCGGCAGCACCGAGGCGTTTACCCAAGCTCAGATCAACGATCGTTTCGGTCCGGCCGACTGGTTTCCTGGCGACCATCCCGAAATGCCCGAGATCGTGGCCCATGGCCGCAAGCCCGACGTCTGGGCGTGCTCTTTGTGCCATTACCCGAACGGCAAAGGACGCCCGGAAAATGCCGGCGTCTCCGGTCTTCCCGGTCTCGTATTTCATTCACCAGATGCATGATTTTAGGGATGGCCTTAGGAAGAGCGCCGACACCCGAAAGAAAAATACGAATCTGATGATCGCGTACGCAAAAGCCATGACCGACGACGAAATCAAAGCGGCTGCCGATTACTTTGGCGCAATGAAGTGGACGCCCTGGATCAAGGTGGTTGAAACCGATACCGTGCCGAAGACGCGCATTTCGGTCGGCATGTATCTGCCATTGGAAGGCGATGCGAGAGAGCCTATCGGTCAGCGGATCATAGAAGTCCCGGAGAACACGGAGTACACCGAAGGGTTCCGTGATCCGCGGTCCGGGTTCATCGCCTATGCCCCGGTTGGCAGCATCAAGAAAGGTGAGGCGCTTGTGACCACCGGAGCGGGAAAAACCGTTTCATGCGGCGTCTGTCATGGGGCCGATTTGAAAGGCCTTGGTCCCGTCCCCGGCATTGCAGGCCGCTCGCCGAGCTATCTAGTGCGCGAGATGTACGATATGCAACAAGGTACCCGCAAAGGCGAGTGGTCCGACCTGATGAAACCGGTCGTCAGCGGGCTGAACGATGACGATATGTTGAACATCGCGGCCTACGTCTCGTCGAGAACGCCGTAGGACCGAGTTTTGTATCAGCTACCGCGTAACGAGCTAAGTTGCTGAAGCTGAAGATCTTCCAGTTCTAATTCCGGGGCCCTGCCCAGACCGTTTCAACCCCCTTAACTTGAAACCACCGCCGAGAAATAGGATAATGTCGATATACATAAGGGCTTTCCCGAAACGGACGTCGGACCGCAGTACCCCATGAAAACCAGCAATCCTCTCTGGCGAGAGAAAATCATCGACAGAATTTCCCCCGCTTTGGCCAAGGAACTCGATGTGTACGACAACGAGATCACCTTAAAGAAGCAAGGGAAAATCGAGGATCGGGTCTTCGGCGAAACCCGTTTGCGCCGGGGCTCTTACGGCCAGCGTTATGACAATGGCCGACGCCACGACGGGCGAACGACGCAGCAGATTCCCTTTCCCTCCGGCGAACTGACCAAAGGTGTTCAGACCATGTGGGACGCCCCTGGGATGCAGCGCATCAAGATCCCATTCGGCGGCCTGAATACCTCTCAGCTTGAAGTTCTGGCCGAACTAGCCGAAGAATACTCCGATAACATCGCTCACATCACCACCCGCCAGGACGTCCAACTCCACTTCGTTCACATCGAAGACACCCCTTCTTTAATGAGGCGTCTCGCCGCCGTCGGAATCACGACGCGCGAAGCTTGCGGAAACACTGTCCGCAACGTGACTGGTTGCCCGATTGCCGGCGTTTGCCGCGACGAAGTTTTCGATGTTACGCCTTACGCTAAGGCCTGCACCTATTTCATGTTGGGCCATCCCGACACCCAGAATTTCGGTCGAAAGTTCAAAATTTCCTTTTCCGGCTGCGCCGACAAGCCCTGCGCCCTCGCCCGCATCCACGATTTCGGCCTGATCGCCACCACTCGCGAAGTGAACGGCGAAACCAAACGCGGTTTTGAACTGTACGTTGGCGGCGGCCTCGGTCCAGTGCCGTACCAGGCGAAGCTATTCACGGATTTCCTGCCTGAAGAAGAGCTGCTCCCGACCGCTCAGGCTATCGGCCGCGTCTTCGCCCGCCTCGGCGAAAAGAAGAATCGCAATCGCGCCCGCATGAAGTTCGTCGTGGACAAACTCGGCATCGAGGAGTTCAAACGCGTAGTCGCCGAAGAGCGCGCTATTCTCCCCTACGATCCTCGCTGGACGGACTATCTCAAAGATGTTGCGAGCTACGAAGAAACGGCCCTTAAACCCGGAGCGCCGCTGATTCAAATCGAAGGCGTTAAGCCGGACAACTTCGACCACTGGCGCGAGACCAACGTCTACAAGCAGAAGCAGAACGGTTATGCGACCGTCACCATTGCGCTGCCTTTGGGCGACATCACGGCAAACCAGTTGCGCGCCCTTGCCGATATCTCCCGCAAATACGTCCGCGAGACCATCCGCAGCACGGTTGAGCAGAATCTCGTCTTGCGCTGGGTCAGCGAAGCCGACCTCCCGGCCATCTATAAGGAACTGCGCGAAGCCGAACTCAACGCTTCAGGCGCGGGTACGATGTCGGACGTCGTCGCCTGCCCCGGCAGTGACACTTGCAAGCTCGGCATCGGTTCATCGAGAGGGCTTGCCGCGGAGTTGCGCCACAATATCGCGGAGAAGAACGGCAACCTTGACAAGGCTGTCGAGAATCTGCGGATTAAGATCAGCGGCTGCTTCAACTCCTGCGGTCAACATCACATCGCGGATCTTGGCTTCTATGGCGTAAGCCGTAACAAAAATGGCTATCAGGTGCCACACTTCCAGGTCGTTCTGGGTGGACAGTGGACCGAAAACGCGGGCGCTTACGGACTGGCCATCGGTGCCGTACCCTCCAAGCGAATTCCCCAAACCGTGGAGCGCATCACCACGCGCTTCGTCGCCGAGCGTCAGCCTGAAGAGTCCTTCCAGGCCTTTGTGAAGCGCATCGGTAAGGCCGAGTGCAAACGCATGTTGGAAGATCTGATGGAAGTTCCGCCACACGCCGTCGATCCGTCTTTTTACACCGACTGGGCCGACGCGCGCGAGTTCACCCTCGGCGATATGGGCATCGGCGAATGCGCTGGTGAAGTGATCAATCCCATCGATTTCCAACTGACCGCCTGCGAGCGGGAAGCCTTCGAGGCACAGCTCGATCTGGAGCGCGGCGAGACTGAAAAAGCGGCCCGTGGCGCTTACGAATGCATGCTGCACGCCGCCTCCGCACTGCTCGACTGGAAATTCTTCGCGCACACCGCCGAGCCCGACAGCATCGTTTCCGAATTCCGCACGCGTTTCTACGACACGCAGCTATTCTTTGACCCGTACGTGGGCGGCAACTTCGCGAATTACTTCTTCCGGGCTCACGAAAACGCCAACACCCCGAGCACTCCCGAATCGGCCCATCAGCTTGTAGAAGAAGCGCAGCTCTTCATTGAGGCCTGCCACAGTTGCCATCTGCGTCTGTCCGCTCAACCGGCGACAACCGCGTCGGTATAAAAGGCCATCATGAATATCGATCATCTGAACGTGAAGGTCTTTGCCCGCCAGCCGGTCGAAATAGACGTGGGCGACGCGCTTCCCGTCTTTCATCGCTGGATACAGGACGCGGTCCTCGATGAAGTGCTCATCGACGTTACCGAATACGGCCACGTACCCTCCGGCCCCGGTGTGCTCCTGATCGGTCACGATTCGAATTACAGCCTCGATCTCACGTTCAACCGCCTTGGCCTGCTCTATAACCGCAAAACCCCTCCGAAGGCACGCTACAGGACAAGCTGTTGAAGGCGTTCGGGTCGGCTCTGATCGCTTGCAGCCATCTCGAAGAGGAGGAGCCTTTCCGCGGAAAGTTGAAGTTCAACGCCGGGAACTGCGAACTCATCGTGAATGACCGTCTGCTTGCCCCGAACACCCAGGAGACATGGGATGCGCTCCGTCCAGAGCTAGAAAAATTCTTCGACGGACTATACGGATCCGGAAGTTACACGTCTGAAGCACGTGGGTGAACCACGCGAGCGCTTCCGCGTTGCCGTTCAGGCGAACGCTTTCATCGAAGTGAAATCTTTGATAGAAACCTTCGAGCCGGCTTAGGCCGCCGTTGAGCGGGAGCGGGAACGCACGTTGCCAACGAAAGTTCAGGGTCTGAAGCGGATAGATTACGCGATAATTCCAGCCCTCATTGTTCTTCGCGCGCTTTCAACCGCTTGTCTTTCGGAAGTCCTGGCAAGGTCCCTATGGCCTGCGCGGATGAACGACCCCTGTTTCCTCAGCGATGATACGACCGGGCCTCACCACAAAGCTAATTGCTCAGTTTCGTTCAAAGGTCCCGAAACTCCGCCCGTGACTCTGCGATTCAATGACTGCGGATACCGCTCTCTTCATTCCTGCAAAGCTCCTCTCGCGCCCGGCACAATTCGCATCGTGCTGCTCGGCTCCTCGGATGTGATGGGTTACTACACCCGCTACGAACAAACGTTCGGGTCGGAATTAGAAACTGAAATCCGGAAGCTATACCGGAAAGGCCGTGGAAATCCAAAACATGGCCTGCGACTTTTTTACGCCGGGCGATGCCGTCAAACGCCTGCGTGAAATTGTCGATCTCCATCCAGTTCTTGTTGTATATCCACTGACGCCAAACGACGTTCAGCAGTCTGGACCCGCGCAGTGGGTGCGCGTTCGTTGGACAACGCGTCTGGTCGCCCGCAGTAGGGCCGTTCTCATAGGACAGCATTTTCTGTACGGGGATAACAGCGTGTATCTCCGGCAATTCCTCGCTAACCGGCAGGCCTCTGGCTTCCTTCGCACGCCACTGCCCGACAGATGGAAAAACTATCTCGAAAATGCCGATCTTTCGCTTGGACACCTTACCGGCGGTTTACGCGCGAGCGGTATTCCGCTAATTCTAGCGGCGCTTCCGCAAGAAGCTGAGACTGCCTTACTGTCCTCAAACGAAGTTTCACCTGGCCTGGATCCCCATCAGTTTGGCCGCCTCATCCGCGAAATCGCAAAACGCCACGGAGCGTCGTACGTTGACATCGATCCTGATTTTGCAGGGAAGGCCGGGAGCGATGAATTTTATTACCGGGTGAACGCCCACTTGACGCCCATTGCTCATCGGCAGGTTGCCGCGGCCTTAGCTCCTAAAATAATAAAACTACTAGCGGTCCGGCCAAGTGGAAGATCTCCTATTTCGTGACGCGCGCTGAAGTAACAGCCCTGTAATAGGACCGCTGTTCGTTCTTGCCGCCCGTCCGTTGAAACAGCGGATGTTTAATCAATCCGAGCTTGTGGAAGAAGAATTTCATCGTAGTGCCAAGCACCCCGAGCCCATATCGGACGCTCCGGCGGAAACTGATGGAAGAAGCTTCCTTGAAGTACTTCGTGGGACAAGAGACCTCGCCAATTCGAAATCCGAACATCACCGCCTGCGCGAGCATTTCATTGTCAAACACAAAATCGTCCGAGTTCTGTGAAAGCGGTAGAGATTCCAGCACGCGCCGGTCAAAAGCCCGAAATCCCGTGTGATACTCCGAGAGCTTCACGCCCAGGAACAAATTTTGGAAAGCGGTCAGCAAGCGATTGAAAACATATTTATAAAGGGGCATGCCCCCGCGCAGCGCTCCGCCCCCGACGATTCGCGAACCCAGGACAACGTCATAGACGCCATAAGCGATCATGCTGGCCATGGGTTCCACCAGCAACGGCGTGTACTGATAATCCGGGTGAAGCATTACAACGATATCCGCGTCCGCCGCAAGAGCTTCCCGGTAGCAGGTGCGCTGGTTGCGCCCGTAGCCATAGTTGCGGTCGTGAACAAAGGTTAAAACGCCCAAACGAGCCGCCAAAGCCGCAGTGCCATCTTTACTCGAATCGTCAACCAGGATTCGGATATCTACCGTATCGGGCAAGTCGCCGAGGGTCTGCTCCAACGTCTTCTCGGCGTTGTAGGCTGGCATAACGATCGCGATTCGTTTTCCGTTAATCATGGGTTTCTAAACTCATTATTCCACTCTCCATCAAAGTCATCAGACTCAGTTGCAAAATTAATCTTCCAGGGACACGTAATCTCCTGGAAGACTTCTCTGGAAAGAAGCGACTTTTATATCCGCCGTCTATCCTAGACACCGATCACCGACGCGTCAGCGAGGTCAAGCGCGAATCTTGCGAGTCGGTCGTCACACTGAGCCACGACCGTAAGGAAGCTATTCATTACCCTAAGGGCCGTTGCCCAAGTAGATGGCTGGCCGCTACTGTAGAGAAAGCCAATAAAACGACCAACGAGGTGTCGGACCGCATTTGACCGATATGTTTAGAGTGAACTTCCCGCCCAAGCTCGAACGGAATCAATTCCTACCGGGGTAAGCGCCATGAACTCGCTTCGACAAACCTCGACCCTCGACCGGCCGCAAGTCTCTGAAGATTCCGGCCACGCATTCCGGGAATATTCAATCCTGGCCTTGATCGTTCTCGTTGCCGTTTTCGACCTATTTGTCATCGGATTGCACTCACCATTGGGTACCGACGACCTGATGGCGCGAATTTCAGCCCAATCCACAAGCCTTTCGAGCATGTTAACCCTTCTCCGAGTGCAGCCGGTGAATGTGGATGCGCCCGTTTTTCCGATCCTCGCATTTCTCTCGGCGCGTTTACCGCTCCCGATTGACATTGCCATTTGCCTTCCAGCCGTTTGCGGAATGTGTCTCGCCATAATCGCGACGTTCTTCCTTGTTCGAAGCTGGCTCGGAGTAAGCGCGGGATACTTGGCGGCCGTTATGCTCACGCTCACTCCCTACACGGACTACGGAATCAGCCCGAGGCCATACGCTCTCCTTCTAGGGTTCGTCGCTGTTTCTGTCCTGTGCTGGGCGAAGGCGGCTGAGCTGGGTCGGCATCGCCGGTTGTGGCTTATAGGGTTTTGCCTCTCGACAACGCTGGCATTATTGACTCACTACTTTGCTATTTTTTCTGTTCTGGCCATCGTTCTGGCTGAGATCGCGCGATCGCTCCAAAGGAAAAAAATCGATTGGCCAATCTGGATTGCGCTAGCCGTCTCGGCTGTGATCTTCCTACCTGTTTACGCGGCCTTTGCGCCAGCCGGCCAACCTTACCGCGCACATCCCTTCTATCCGGTCCGGCTATTGGGGCTACTTGCGACGTATCGCGATCTCTTTAAGAGCCGCCTTATTCTAGTAGTCATAGCGACTGCTTCTCTCATCGCCGCCGCGTCGGGCCGACCGAAGAAATTCCAGAAGTTATCGGCCAGCAATTTCGTTCTAGTTCTAACTCTTTGCCTCATTCCCGTGCTGGTGTTTGCCGCTGGTGAAATTTACACTCACACGTACGTCGAACGCTACGGTATTTGCGCGCTCTTAGGCGTAGCTATCCTCGTTGCCGCATTGACCAGTTTCATCGCGGGCGGGACGGCACGCGCCATTTTGCCTGGACTGGCCGTTATCTTCGTCCTTCATCAGATTCCGTACGTGCGCCTTGCACGGGAGCCGGTCTATTCGCCCAAATCCCTGTGGCCCGCAAAGGAACCGGATGTGCTGCGAAACAACCCGGAGCTTCCGGTGATGGTTCCCGATTTTGATTACGCGATGAGAACGAAATTCTATGCTCCTAGCTGGCTCTCATCGCGCTTGATCATGGTCGGCAGCGCCCAATCGATGTTGCGGTTTACGGGAACGGATGCACCCACGCTGGCGATGCTCGCCATTCATCGCTGGACTGGCTGGCCTATGGAAGAGTATGAAGAGTTCATTCGAGAGCATAAGCGCTTCTTGATGTACGGAGAATATTGGGCCCTCGATGCATTAAAAAGCGATGGAGCGACTATAAAAAGCCTTCAGAACGTCGGTCCTTATCGTCTTTACTTGGTGAGCTTGCCTTAACTAGGCGCTTACCTGACCGTCGCGTCTGAACCGTGCGCGTCAGCAAGCGGTCCCTGATAAAATGGAGCGTGTCATTGTACGCTCCTTTTCCGTCTAGACTGTTACAGCTAACGACTTAGGACTACTATGCTCACACAGCCCGAGAAGATCCCAAATCCGAGCGAAGTTTTCGTCGTCATTCCCGTCTACAACGAGGGTCCCGTCCTCGCGGTCACGGTATCGGATTTATTGCCTTACGGTTACTCGGTCGTTGTAGTGGACGACGGATCGCCGGTTCCAGCCGTCCAGTTTCTGAAGAATCAGCCAGTTTATTATCTCCGTCATTTGACCAATCTCGGACAAGGGGCCGCTTTGCAGACCGGCACGGAATTCGCCCTGCAGTGCGGCGCGCAGGTGATAGTTCATTTCGATGCCGATGGCCAGCATAGCCCTGAACTTATTTCGAAACTCGTTGAACCGATCCGCAGCGGAGAGTGTGACGTCGTGCTCGGGTCGCGCTTTCTCAATGCAAGTGACCGTAAACAAGTCCCCGCGGTGAAACAAGTCCTTCTGAAAGCGGGCGTATTCGTCACGTGGCTCTTTGCCGGCGTATGGCTGACCGACACGCATAACGGATTCCGCGCACTTTCGGCTACAGCGGCTCAGCGGGTCCGGATGACCGAGAATGGGTTCGCACACGCCACCGAGATTCTGGAACTGATTAAACGAGCCGGGCTTCGATACAAGGAAATTCCGGCCACCATACGCTACACCGAGTACTCACGCAGCAAGGGCCAAAGCGTTTTCAACAGCATCAACATCCTATTCGATCTCATGCTCCGGAAAGTGATGCGATGAAGTCGATCCAACTTATCCTAATTGTCCTCTGCCTCTTGGCGACCATATTGGGCAGCCTGGCCTTTCGCTCCAAGTTGGGCTATCGTTTGCTAGGCTCCTTCTTCTTCGTTACCGCCACGGCTTTCGTCATCTTTCCCGATGCCACTTCAAGCATCGCCCACTTGCTAGGCGTGGGCCGTGGGGCCGACCTTCTGCTTTATGTAGGGCTACTGGCTGGTGTCTATTCCTTTCTGCTTTTGTACCTGCGAACGCGCCGCCTCGAACGGCGCATGACGGATCAAACTCGCGCTCTCGCGATCCGGGACGCAGTGCGGCTCGGGAACGGACAACCTAACCGGAAACCAGATGGCGACCCCTCTAATTTTGCAACAATTGTCGGCTGACCCCACAGAGTCAAACAGCAGCTTTATAAGCGCGCTCACTAGCCGTCGAACCATTTGGATTCTTTTTTCAATACTTGTGGTCCTGGTGTGGGGGCCGCGCCTGTTCCGGAGTTTCTGGGTGGACGAAGCCGGCACGTTCTGGATGGCGCACGACGGGCTCGTGGCCGCCATTCAGAAAACTTGGCATTGGCCTGGCCAATCGATCTTATACTCCGCCATCGCCTCTTTCTTTTGCCTGAACGGCGGACCCTTGCGGGAGTTCGTATTGCGAATTCCAAGCGTGTTGGGAGTTGCTGCCGCCGGGTACTTCCTCTATCGGCTCGCTGAGGATGCAATCGGACTGGGTGCGGGGCTGGTTGCCGTAATCATACTGGCATTTCATCCGGATATCGTACCCCTCGCTACAGAGGCGCGGCCCTATGGCTTGGCTTTGGGCGCGGTAGCGGCGTCCTGCTGGTATCTCTATCGCTACGTACAAACAGGGCTTCGCAAAGACTTAGGCGCGTACGTTGTGGCGTCGGCGCTGATCGTCTACCTGCAATACCTATTCGCGATGATCTTCTGCGCTCAATTTGTCTATCTGTTGTACGTTTTCTTCACCGGCCGGCGGATGGCGCGGTGGATAGAGATGCTTGCGGCCTATCTGATTATCGGATTGCTTTGCTTGCCGCTCCTTCCACACATGCGCCTGCTTCTGCATGAGGCGCACACTCTGCCGCTTGCCATGAGCCCGGCCATAGTAGACCTACTCGATAAACTCTTGGCTCCGTACATCGCCTTCGGGTTGTTTCTCCGGCGTTTCTGGTGCAGTTCTTCCTTCCCGCTTCACTCCGTATTTCTGCAGCCTTGAAACGACCTTTCATCGTGCTACTGCTGGGATGGTGGCTCCTTGCGCCGGTGCTCTTCTTTGCCGTTACCGCCGTCTCGCCGATGCGCGTGTTCGTGCCAAGATATATCAGTTACTCAGCCTTGGCACAGGTTCTGCTGCTGGCCTATGCCGGCTGGTGTGTGCTCGATTCGCGCGCGGCACGCACCTGGGCGATGGTCGGCGTGCTGCTTTCGACCGCCAGTCCGCTGAGCATTGCTTTCGGGCGTGCAAAGGGTATCGAGGAGTTGCAGCCCTTCATGCGCATCATTCGGGCTGAGTCTGCGAAAGGTGCGCCGCCTCCCGTGTTCTTCTGTAGCCCCTTGCCTGAATCGAATTTCTACAATTGGCGCGCGGGCGTCGCGGCAAGCTATTTGTACGCCCCCTTTGTTGCCTATCCCGTTCCCAATGAATTTCTTCCGCTTCCTTATCGTCTAACGGATGAAGTCAAAGAACATATTTCTCGTGTCATCAACACAGAACTGATCGATAAGCCGGAAGTTCTATTCATTACCCACCAGACACTCGTGAATAGTTGGATGCCCTGGATGTTGCAACGAATGAAGGAAGCGGGATTTGACGCAAAAGTCGAACAGCCGAACGCCTACACCGTAATCATCTTCCGCCGTCCGGCAGAACCGCGCCCGTAAGGGAAGGAGGCTTACAAGCATCTCCCGGAAGACCTCTCTGGAACGAACCGGCTTCTCCATCCGCCGCCTACCCTGACACCGAGCACCGACGCGTCAGCGAGGTCAGGCCTAGACATCGGGGGAAATCACGGTCACAAATTTCAAAATAAATCGCCTCAATCCTCCCAACAACTTACCGCCATCTCCCCGCAAAACCCGCACACCCCCGGCGTAAAACTGAAGTCAAATGACATCACGTCAACAACGTCGCGCCGCCGAGCGCAAAGCCCTTAAAGCCAATCCGCAGGAATCGGCCACTACCGAACTAAGCCCCGCACGCCTCGCTGCCAACCGAGCCGTTGGGAAAACCAGGTCTAAGAAAGGTTCTTAAACCAACGAACGATCAAACGTCGTGACAGAAGGCCCGAACGCCTTCACGGCTTGCTCTGTTAGCTCATCCTTCACCATCGCCAACTCGATCAAATCGTTCGCGTACTCAGCTTGTTGATCCCTCATCCCCGGCGCATTGATTGGCGCAACTCCATTTCGTTTCCAGCTCTCGTAGAGCCTCCAGAATCATTCTTGCTTGCCAATGGGTAAGTGAGACATTCATCATATTGTTACCTTCCGCACTCGTTTACAGGCTAACGCGAGTTTACTAAAGCTGGTTTTGTATTCCGATCCAATGGGATGTCTGTGACGGGGCACACCATGAAATGGCCGGCCGTAGATCATTTACCAGTCCGAGACCACTAGGCATTCCGGTCCCTTGCGGTATCTTCCATACCCATCCCGCGAAACGCGTTCTTAGCAGGTCGGCTTCTGTAAACAGAGAAATCCCTTTTTTGTACGCCGTTACAAACTGGATTCCATTCCGATCATAGGTGTCGATATCCACGGCTCGTGCCTTATCGAGCTTTGGCGATTCGGAGCTGCCTATCCGGTAAAGATCAACTTCGGCAAGATACAGAAACGGAGTATTCTCAGGAACTCTGGCCGTCACGCGGCATCCTTCAGGCTACACACGATGCTGGACAAAGACGAGGCGGTCTCTTTCGGGACGCCGGTACTCCCGACCCCTTTCGCTTGCATCTTCTGAGCCCTCCTACATCCGCGTTGACCCATGGCCGTTCTAGCGTCCGTCCTTCAGGTCTAACACATTCGACATCGGCTTTCGTGCGTTCCGGCATCCGTAGCTGTTCCTGGTTTATTAAGCTCGCCATGAGCAATATCACGACTTCTTAAATCACGGTCACAAATTTCAAAATAAATCGCCTCAATCCTCCCAACAACTTACCGCCATCTCCCCGCAAAACCCGCACACCCCCGGCGTAAAACTGAAGTCAAATGACATCACGTCAACAACGTCGCGCCGCCGAGCGCAAAGCCCTCAAAGCCAATCCGCAGGAACCGGCCACTACCGAACTAAGCCCCGCACGCCTCGCTGCCAACCGAGCCAACGCGCAATTGAGTACGGGACCCGTCAGTCCTGAAGGCAAGGCCAATTCCTCCCAGAACGCTCTCAAAACCGCTCTCACCGGCCGCACTGTTCTTCTCCCGACCGATGACGCCGAGCGTTACGAACGGCACCTGATCGCCTACGACAAAGCCTACGCCCCGATTGGCGAACGGGAGTGCGAACTCGTCCAATCTCTAGCCGACGCCACCTGGCGCATCGACCGCATCCCCGGTATCGAAGAAGCGCTCTACGTAAAGGGCTGCAACCAGTTCGTATCCGAAGTGACGGACCTCGATCCCCGCGCCCGTCTCACCATGCTGCGCATGCACACCTATCTCGCCTACGAACGCCAGTTCCGCAATCTCCAAATCCAGGAAATGCGTCTCCATCGCCTGCGCGAGAAACTCATCAAGGAACTGAAAGAACTCCAGCGCGAACGCGAGCAGAAGGAAAAGGACGAACTCGCCCAAGCCGCCAAGCTCTACATCGCCGCCAAAACCGATCACAAGCCGTTCGATCCCGCCGACCATGGGTTTGAATTTTCAACCGCCGATGTCGAAGGCTATTTGCACGGTCTCCGTGCAAATAAACTGACCGAACAGCTCATGCAAGCCAAGGCCGCCTGACATATTGCCTGACAGAACGACCCTCAGCCCTCAATCGCTCACGCGATAAAGCTTCAAATCCGGTCTGCCCGGGACCTCGACGGGACGAGTCAGGATGTCCTGCGCGGGTTTGACTGAACAATCGGGCAGGACCAGGAAATAATTGATCCGATAGTCTCTTAAAGACTGTGCAATCTCCGCCGGCGTGAGTTGTTTGGGAACTCCAGTCAGGTTGGGGTTCGGATTAAGAATGGACCGGAACTCTTTCTCCTCGCCGGTGATTCCCGTGGATCCATAGAAGCGCGCATTCAGATAATAGGCGATTCCGATTCCATCGTTCCATTGTCCGCAGGATGCGAAGCGGCTACCGGCCGGAATTTCGTTTTTAAGAGCAACGCCCGCCTCGTACACCTCATGTCCCGTGGTGCGCTTATGTAAAAGGTCGAGCAACGGTGTCGCCACGAACGATAAAGCGCAAACGACGACCGCGACATTGCGCGCAAGCGGACTTAAGCCCCGGCCCACCGCCTGAAGAACGAGGAATGCGGCAAGCATCACCAGAAAAATCCCCGCCCATAGGTAGCGGTCGTCCCATACATAGCGGTCGCGAAGCGTAACCAGCACGTACCCGGCGGGTAAGATCGCGATACTTGTCAGCATCAAAAACCACAGTGACCGGCCCGTTGGCGGCCGGCTCAGTCCCCAGATAAAATAAGCGAACAGAGCGGTGAAAGCGAACAACGATGCATGGTTTAGGATCTCGAGCATTCCTCTAAGATTTGTGGCGATCAGCCGTGCTTCGTGCCTCATATTGGCCGCCGATGCGAATGGATTCCATCGCGGCAACAGCGACGGCGAGGGGTTCTCCCACATGCTGAGGGCGTGCGGACTAGAAGGCGGAATCAGATGGTAGAACTGCGGAAATCCCGGCGAGTTCGGACCCACCAGGCGCAGATTCCATTCGCCCGCATCCCCGACCGTAAGGGTATGGGCGCGAACCGTGACGATTGCAATCCATGGCGCGCAGGCAACTACAAACACAATCAGCCCCGCCGCGAAATGGTGGAACGCGCGGCGATGCTCAGGGCCTCGGGAGCGTGCCCACAGGATGACGGAAACGACCGTAAAGTGAGCAAGGAAGAAGTAAAAGTTGTACGCCTTCGATAAATAGGCGACGGCGCCGATAAGACCACAAAGCAACCCGGCCTTGCGTTCATCCAGATAGCGAGGTGAAAAAAGGACGCTGAAATAATAAAGGACGATGGCCGCGCTGAGCAGATCCGGCGTGATCCAGACAAGCGCGAAACTAGAGAGCATGACCGCCGCCGCATAGAGGACGGCCGATCCTAATAGTCGTGACAGGCCGACCACCCGTACAAGCCGCTGGAGAGACCAAAGGGCGCCCAGACCGGAGAGAATGCAAACGATCTTCGCGGCGAGAAGACCCGGCACGTGGAGCGCCACTAGCGGCGCTATCAGCCAGCTCAGGAGCGGGCTCCAATACGGGTTGAATGCTTCGGACCACTCGCCGCGCGCATAGTGCTGGGCGATAGAGATATAGGATATTGCGTCCGGACCGATCAGAAAGCGGTAGAAAGGATACGCCGCCAGAACGAGCAGTAAATACAGCGCTACAGGTCCGCGCACGCGGAGAGCTGATCGAGGAGCCGTAGTGCTGCGTACCTCGGGCGGAGAGGCGTCAACGCGCGTCATTAAATAATCCCTTCGTAAACAAGAAGTGATTCGATGCCCCTCATGGTGCGGAGTTTCAGGTTTACCCAGGCCCGCCAACCGCACGCGTGCAGGAAGATACTTCTCGTATTGTACGCAAGGCGAAACCCCGGCTCGCAAACTCGTCTATAGATCGTGAACTGGATCGCGTATCTCGCTGCCGTCGCGGCCGGTGCCGCTAACCCCGCTCAGGCCGGTGCTAACGCGGAACTGCGCAAGACCCTGGGGCAGGCCATTCTCCCCGCCATTTTCGTCTACCTGTCTGGGCTAATTGGCGTTGCCCTGATTCAGCTAATCGTCCGCGAGGGCTGGCCCGGCTCGGATAAATTCGCCCACACGCCTTGGTGGGCTTGGTTTGGAGGCGCTCTCAGCATCGCATCCACTTTCGCCGGAATCACCTTGGCCCAACGCATGGGTTCGGGAGTCTTCACCGGCTTGAGCATCACCGCTGCCGTCATCACCTCGGTTGTTCTCGACAACTTCGGATGGGTCGGGTTCAAAGTCCATCCGCTTTCCTGGCCGAGGGCGGCTGGCTGTGTTCTGATGGTCGCCGGGCTTTGGCTCGTTTCGAAATTTTGATTGCTGAGCGTCCAGCTAAACTAGAAGTAATGGCCGCAACTACTTCCACGGCAAACGCCGTAGCCCCTATTCGTTCGCCTTGGCTGACTGTTCTGGTTTCATGGCTCATTCCAGGCGGTGGTCATCTGATGCTGGGCCGCCGTGGCCGGGCCGCCATCATTGCCGCTGCCGTTTTCGTTTCCTTTGCGATCGGATTGCTGATGCGCGGTCCGCTCTTTCAAGTCGGCAGTGGCGGCGATGTTCTCTCTCGCGTCATTCAATGGGGCGGCTTAATCGGCGATATGGCTTCCGGACTGCTGTATTTCGTCAGCACCTGGCTTGGTTACGGGCCGCCCGACAGGGCGGGGCACACGGGCGATTACGGAGCGAAGTTCCTCGTTGCCGCCGGACTCCTGAACATACTTGCGATGGTGGATGCTTACGAGATCGCCACGCGTCAGAAGGACTAACCGATGCTTGACTTGAATCATTTTCAAATGGCGATTCTTTTCGCCTTGCTCAGTAGCGTTATCTTGGGCGTCGTTACGAAGGTTACGGACCGTGACCGCGTCCGCTACGGGGCTTACTGCTTCGGCTGTTTCATGGCCGCCCTGTTTGGCATTGGTTGGGTCATGCACTTTCTGCATGGCTAATTCGTTCGCGTAAAATGAGCCCCCGTCCATGAAGACTTTCTACATCGAGACCTTTGGCTGTCAGATGAACGCGCACGACTCCGAGAAAGTGGTCGGCACGCTGCTGCAGGAAGGTTACTCGCAGGTAGAGGAGCCCGAGGACGCGGAACTCGTTCTCTACAATACCTGCAGCATTCGCGACAAAGCCGAGCAGAAAGTGTTTCACCGGCTCGACACGTTCAAGAAACAGGCGGGTAAGGGCAAGCTGTTTGGCGTGCTCGGGTGCGTGGCTCAACAGGAAGGCGAGCGCATCTTCGAACGCGCGCCGCACGTCAGCCTGGTCGCGGGTTCCGCAAGCTACGCCAAGCTTCCCGAAATGCTAGTGCAGCTTGAAACGGGCAATCGGCGCGTTACGGGACTTAGCTTTGACGGGGCTGAGGCTTTCGACACTCCGTTTACCCGCCGTGACAATCCGCATCGCGCCTACATCACGATCATCGAGGGCTGCGACAAGTCGTGCGCCTATTGCGTGGTGCCGTTTACGCGCGGTCCGGAGCGCAGCCGGACGAGTGAAAGCGTTCTTCGGGAAACGCAATCGCTGGCCGAGTCGGGATACACGGAAGTGCAACTGCTTGGACAAAACGTGAACAGCTACCGCGATCCGTCGGCCACAGGCTGGGACTTCGCGCAGTTGCTTGCGAAGACGGGTGAGGTGCCCGGGATTCGCCGAGTGCGTTTTACCACCTCCCACCCGCGCGATTTCATCAAAGACATCGTCGACAGGATCGACGAGAATCCGGCGCTCTGCAATCACGTCCATCTTCCCGTGCAGTCGGGATCGACCGAAGTCCTCTCGCGCATGCAGCGGCTCTATTCGCGCGACGAGTACATGCGGCGTATCGAGTGGATGAAAAACGCCAGGCGCGACATTGCCATCACCACCGATATCATCGTCGGTTTCCCCGGTGAGACCGAGGCCGAGTTCAATCAGACTCTGCGGCTGATCGATGAAGTCCAATACGAATCCATGTTCATCTTCAAGTATTCGAAGCGGCCCAATACGCCGGCTTTGCAGTACGAAGATCACATTCCGGAGGAGGAAAAGACGCGCCGCTTTAATATTCTCCAGGAGCGTCAGCGCGCCATTCAGTTGCGGAGGAACGCGGAGTATGTGGGCAAGGCGGAAGAGGTTCACGTCGAAGGTTACAACCTGGCCACAAAGCAATGGATCGGCCGCACGAGCCAGCACAAGACTCTGAATTTCAGCGATCCGGCTCTTCCGTCGCCGCATTGAGGGCCGCACTTTGCTGGGCCAATATTTGGATGTACTCGTCACAAGAGCCGGGCCGAACAGCCTCGCCGGTGAGCGGCTCTCGTCTTACGCCGGCAATGTACAGTAATTTGGGTTAAGGGAGGAACAAGGAGCACATGGAAGTTGAAATGAAAATTCGTGGTCTGATGATGGACCAGGTGACCAACATGCCGATTGTGGTCCTGAAAGATCTCTCCGGAGACTCGGTTCTGCCGATTTGGGTCGGGATCTATGAAGCGAATGCGATCGCTCTCGAAATTGAAAAGGTGACCACGCCGCGCCCCATGACTCACGACCTTATCAAAGTCCTGCTGATGGGGCTTGAAGTCGGAATCAAAAAGGTGGTCGTGAGCGAGTTGAAGGACGATACGTTCTATGCGCTGATCTGGCTTGAGCGCAACGGCGAACTGATCAGCGTTGACTCTCGTCCGAGCGACGCCCTGGCTCTCGCCTTGCGGCACGATTGTCCCATCTATGTCGAAGAGAAGGTGCTGAAGTCGTCGAAGGACACCAATAGCGTTTCTGAAAAGGTCAACAACGAAGAACTGCGCAAATGGCTTGAGAACCTCAACGACGAGGACATGGGCCGCTACAAGATGTAGCTCGCGACCCGACAAAGAAACTGAAAGGCCCCGGGGATTTCTTCTCCCCGGGGCCTTTTCCAAAACACAACTCTTTCTCTGTTAACGTCGGCGGCGCGCGTGTCCGGTCTTCGGAGGCGTAGTGGTCTTAACGCCCGGAATAGTCGGATCTTTGAACGTCAGCATGTAAGGATCTTTGGTGTAGCTGTCGGCAACTCCGGAGAAATCAAGCTTCTGTCCAACCTTGATTTTGTCCAGCGCTTCCGGCGGTAGCGGCTGTGAAAACTCGAGCGTAGCGTCCGGCTTGGTCGGATCCTCCACGCCTAGAACAACCTTGGTCGGTTTGTCTGGCAGGATCAAGAGAAATCACGGTGCCGTTGAAGTCCTTCACGCCTTCAGCGCCGCCCGGGATCTCAACATCCTTGATGTCGCTAGTGAAGAACGCGTCGCCCTTATCCTGCAGATTCTGCTTCACCGCGTACCACATCTTGAAGGCGGGATCGGAGGCAATGCGCTGATTCATTACGTCGGCCTGCTTCGTTGCAAGGTCGTTTGCGCTTACTATGCTGAAGCCGTCGGGCGGCAAAGCGCTCGTCTTGGCCTGATCCAGAATCGGTTGCGCCCCATCCGCGCTTCCATGGAAATCGGAGTAGGCTTTGTTGAAGTAGGCGAGCAGCGTAGCGCGCTGTGCCGCCGGGACGCTCTCGGCCCCGTCGTATTCGGCTGCGCGCGCGTATTCGAACAGTCCCTCCGGATACTTCTTATCGTCGATCAGCAGCTTTCCATAAGCCGCCGATACCCGGCCCTGATTAGGATTAGCTTGCAGGCTGGCCTTATACTCGTTTTCAGCCGTCGCGGTGTCCTTCTTCTGCATGGCCTCGGCGGCCAGCGCATTGTCGGCGATCGCAATCACACCGTTCTTGGCCTTGGCCCAATCCGCGTCGCTCATACTGGCGGGCTTCTTAGCCGCCGGAAACGCTGCGTCGGCATTGTCCAAAACCACGTGCGCGGCGCTATCGATTTGGCTCTCCAAATCCGTCGAAGGACTGCTCGCATCGACAACCGGCCCCCACAGGCTCAGATAGTAAGCCGCCGTGAAATTCTTCGGATCGAGCTTCAGTAGCGCAGTGCACTTGTCGAGAAGAGGCTTGCGCTGTGTGGCGTCGGTTCCCGCCAACTGCCCAAGCGTGGCAACGTAATACTGAAGCCGCTCCTGCTGAAAGTCCGTCTGCGGGTATTTGTCCTGCCACGTATTCAGGACTTCAAGGCGCGCTTTCGGGTCTGCGGTCTGTGTGACCTTCGCGTACAGGTCGTATTCGCCGCGATCCTTATAATTCTTGGCCGGAGCCGCACCGGCTTGTCCAGCGGCGGGCTGAGCGCCTGCCTGTCCGGCTGGGGCTTGTCCGGCCGGCTGCGCGGTATTTTGCGCCATGGCCGGAAACGAATCGACCGTACAGGTCAGTAAAAAAGCGAGGGCGCTCGTCGCCACGATCGACTTGCGTGCCTGCAAAAAGCAAAACTCCACGACAACCTCCCTGACAGGAATCCTTAATAAAGTCTTGAAGCTAATCCTTCCGCAGTCCTGAGTCTGCCGAAGGTTACGGCCCGTTCTCTTGCACTCAATGCTTACTGAGAATGCAAAGCCGGAGTATAACGAACTGGGTCTCGCACGTGCAACCTGTCTACTACTTTAGATGCGGTCCCCGCTAAGTTGTTCCTGAGACGTGTACGAATCGTTTTGTTAAGTCCCAGAAGGTACTGTGAAACGCATGGTATCATCCCCTTTCCATGCACGTTGCCGACCTGGCGGTAATCGCCGGTTATCTTCTTTTCATCACTTGGTTCGGCTCGCGATTTAAGGAAAAGCAAAAAACTCTTAAAGATTACTTCCTGGGCGGTAGAGGCGCGCCCTGGTGGGCCATTGCGTTCTCCATTGTCTCCGCCGAAACCAGTACGCTCACGGTCATCGGCACCCCGGCCATCGCGTTTGGCGGCAACTTTACCTTCCTTCAGTTGATAATGGGCTATCTGCTGGGGCGGATCGTTGTCTCGATATTGTTTCTGCCTCAGTATTTTCGCGGTGAGATGTTCACCGCCTACGAGCTGATGCAGCGGCGCTTCGGCCCAAGCGTCCGCAAATTCAGTGCGGGAACTTTTCTGCTGCTGCGAGCGCTGGCGGAAGGCGTGCGCGTCTTTGCCGTTTCCATCGTAATCTCAATCATCCTGCAGACCGGAGAACTCGCATCCATCGCGCTCATCGTCTGCCTGACCCTGTTCTACACATTCGAAGGCGGAATGACGGCGGTGATCTGGACCGACGTTGTGCAGATGATCCTCTACATGGCCGGCGCGCTCATCAGTTTCTTTCTGATCCTGCATCTGATTCCGGGCGGTTGGGGTCACGTCGTTTCTCTGGCTGCACCCGGGCACAAGCTCCAGGTGTTCGACTTCCGATTCTCGTTTTCGGCGGCTTTCTTCAACCGGAACTACAGCTTTTGGGCCGGGCTGATAGGCGGTTGCTTCCTCACAATGGCAAGCCACGGAACCGAACAGTTACTGGTACAGAGGCTCCTCTCGGCGCGTAGCGAGCGCGATAGCAGACTCGCGCTGTTTGCAAGCTGGGCCGTGGTTTTCTTCCAGTTCGGTTTGTTTCTAGTCATTGGTCTGCTGCTCTTTGTCTATTACAGAGACACCGGACGCGCCGCGCCTTCCATCCCCGAACGGACCTACCCCGAGTTCATTTGGAATCACCTGCCCATCGGCTTGGCGGGGCTGATTATCGCCGCGATTTTAGCGGCCGCGATGTCGAATCTGAGCGCCGCTTTGAATTCGCTCGCTTCAACCACCGTAATGGACTTCCTTAAGCCGCTTCGTCCGGGCCACACCGAGTCACAATATCTGCGCTGGTCGCGCTACGCGACGGTCGTGTGGGGGATTGTCCTGTTCGTGGTTGGATTGGCGGCGCGGCATTGGGGACGAGTGCTCGAAGCGGGGCTCTCCATCGCTTCTGTCCTGTATGGTGCTCTGCTGGGCGTATTCCTGCTCGGGGTGCTCACGAAACGACCAGGTTCGGCTTCCGCCATCATCGGCATGAGCGCCGGCTTCTTGGCCACGCTGCTGCTCCGGAACCAGGTCGCCTATACCTGGTACGTGCTGATCGGTTCCGCCGCTACTTTCCTCGTAGGCTATCTTTCAAGTTTCTTCTTCAAACCACATGCAGCCGTCACAATCAGCGCCTAATCCCGATCCCGTCCTGGCGCGTCCGGGCCCCAGCTTGCGGCGCGCTCTCGGAGTCTGGAGCGCTGTCTCCATCGTCATAGGAACGGTTATCGGCAGCGGCGTGTTCCTGGTTCCCACCAAGATGATCCAGTCTGTGGGTTCGGTCCGGAACCTCTTCATCGTTTGGATTGTCGCGGGTGTGCTCAGCCTTTTCGGCGCACTAACGTATGCCGAGCTTGCCGCGGCAATGCCGGAAGCGGGCGGCGAATATGTTTATCTGGGCGCCGCCTATGGCCCGTTCTGGGGTTATATCTACGGTTGGACGCAATTCTGGGTGGCCAAAAGCGGATCGATCGCGACACTCGCGGCGGGCTTCTACACCTATTTGACGGTGTTTTATCCCGCGCTGGGGCACCCTGTGCTGGTCACCCCGTGGCACATCGGACCGGCCGGCAGCCTGCTCGAAATTCACTACGGTCAACTGGTGGCAATTGCCGTGATTCTGATCCTGGCCGCAGTGAACTACGTCGGCGTGCAGGCGGGCGGGAAAATGCAGGTTTCCGTGACGGCGCTCAAGATGGTGCTAATCGCGGCGGTCATCTGCGTCGGCATGTTTTCAGGCAAGGGCGATTTCTCTCATTTCGGGGGCACGGTTCCGGCACTCGGCGGAGTGGCGGGATTTTTCGCGGCCATGGTCAGCGCTCTTTGGGCCTATGACGGCTGGAACAACGTCAGCATGGTTTCTTCGGAGATCATCAACCCGCAGCGCAATTTACCGCGCTCTTTAATCCTCGGGACGATCGCCGTGATTGTGACCTATCTGCTGATCAACGTCTCTTACTTCTACGTTATGAGCCCCGCGCAAGTGGCGACTAGCCCGCGTCTGGCGGCGGATGTGATGGCGAAACTTTATGGAAGCCCCGCCGCAAAGGCCGTTACCGTCGCCGTCTTAATCTCCATTTTCGCCGCGTTAAACGGCTCCATCCTCTCCGGATCCCGGGTCCCCTACGCGATGGCGCGCGACGGCCTATTCTTCAAGAAAGCGGCTGTTGTCCATCCAAAGTACAGAACGCCCGGCAATTCGATCATTCTCCTCTGCCTCTGGTCGTGCGTCGTGGTTTTGAGCGGTTGGTTTGACGATCTTTACAATTTCGTTATCTTCGGAAGCTGGATTTTGTACTTATTAACCACTGTTTCGGTGTTTGTGCTCCGAAAGAAGAGACCCGCCATGGTAAGGCCGTACCGGGTAATTGGCTACCCAATCGTTCCAGTACTTTTCGTCGCTGTAGCTGCCTTACTTTTAATTAGCACTATGCAGACGCGCCCTCGTGAATCGCTGATGGGATTAGGTCTAATGGCTCTCGGGGTTCCCTTCTACTTTTACTGGAAAAAGCGAAACGTTTCAGCTCCGGGTAGAAATTCGCAATAATTACATTTATTGGCGAGAAATTTCCTGGTACTACTAGGACCACAAAACCTCACTTCTATTGAATCTCGCGCTCAAATCGCATTAAACTTCCTGTTAATAATCAGCGTCACACAAATAACATTAGAACGTTTTGCATAGCCATCACTTTTGTGACGGCAGGAGGACCTTATCTTGGACGTCGATAAAATGCTCGCTGAGTTGCGGCTCGAGCGAGAGCAGATAGAAGAAGCGATTTTGACGCTGGAGCGCCTCGCGCGCGGCCGGGGACGCCGTCGCGGCCGTCCCCCGACATGGTTGAAGGATGCCGCCGCCGCAGTCTCAGCCGCAGGCGAGGAGGGTTCAAGCGACGTGTCATCGGAACCGAAACGTCGCGGACGTCCTCCAGGGAGTAAAACCAAGCACAGCGCGGCCGCCGAGGCTTCTTAATACAGCAAGTACGGCCTTCTGCGTTCGGCGAACGCCGCCGCCTGGCGTTCCGCTGCCAGCCAACCGACGCTAGCGTCTCTATTAGCCTTAAGCTCCGTGACTAACTCGCGGCTGCCGATCAGGTTCCGGCACTTATCGAAATCGAGGTGTCCCGGGAACAGATGGTTCAGTGCAGCCGCGAGTTCAATTCCAAACCGCGTACTGTCGAAAGCCTCCCGATCCGTGACAACAAACCGCAATCCCTGCACTTCCTTCCCGCGGAAATTCGAGGAAGTGGGCTGGAACTCGGTCGGATAGACCCGGATTCCCGGAATAAAACGCGAATTCAAATATTGCGACAGCACCTTACTGTCGATCCAATCCGCCCCGATCTGTTCGAACGGCGCATCCGTGCCACGCCCCACTGAATAATTTGTATTCGCTTCCAGCATCCCAATCCCCGGATAGAGCAGCGCGGCGTTTACGCTTCGAATATTAGGCGACGGATTCACCCATGTAAGGGCGGTCGCGTCGAACCAGTCTCCACGCTGCCAGTTACTCATTTGAATGACATGCAGGTCCGCGCCCCAGTGCTGCTCCGTATTTGCCATCTTCGCGAGCTCTCCGAACGTCATGCCATGGCGTAGCGGAATATCGTAGCATCCAATAAACGATTCCAGATCTTTGTCGAGAATCGGGCCTTCCACGTGTGTCCCGGTGATCGGATTAGGCCGGTCGAGCACGTAAAAAGGCTTCTTTGCTTTTGCCGATTCTTCGAGCGCGTACAGCATGGTGCAGGAATATGTATAAAATCGTGCCCCCACATCCTGGATATCAAAAACGATAGCGTCGAAGTTGCGCATCTGTTCCGCAGTCAAGCGGCGCTCTTTCGGCTGGTACAGGCTCACGACCGGCAGCCCGGTTTTTTGGTCGCGCGTGCTCGCGACATCCGAATCCTGCGTTCCGTTGATTCCGTGCTCCGGTGAGAATAGGCCCGTTACGCGAACGCCTCCCGCTAACATTGCATCCACGTTGCGCCGCCCCGCCCGGTCCACGCCGGTCTGATTTGTGATCAGCCCGACTCGCTTGCCCTCAAGCTCCTTGAAGTTGGTCGCCTCCAGTACATCGAGCCCGGTGTTGGTAACGCCATTTCGATCAATCACCCGATGAACGCCCGCTCCGGTAATCGTGTCGCGATAGCCCGTCAAGGCGACAGTCTCTGGAACCGAAATGCCGAACGAAGCCGCGACGGTGGTCGCAATTCTCGAACGCAGGGAACTGAGCGATTTAATCCCGTTCGGGTGAACCACGTTGGTCAGCAGAATGACGAAGGACTTGGTGGTTTGATCCATCCACATCGAAGTGCCCGTATAGCCCGTGTGACCGAAAGAACCGATCGGATAGAGTTCGCCGCGATTGCTCGAAAACGGCGAATCCATGTCCCACCCGAGCGCTCGAATGGTCGGCTGATCCGCCGGACTGGCCGGTTCCGTGAACTTTCGCACCGTCATCGGCTCAAAAATGCGAGTGCCGTTGTATTCACCCAAATTGAGCAACATGGCTGCATATCTTGCCAGATCGTCGCCCGTTGTGAAGAGGCCCGCGTGGCCGGCGACCCCTCCCATATAGCGCGAAGTGGGATCGTGCACCGTGCCGCGAAACGGCATGCCAGTGTCTTTATCGATCTCGGTGGGTGCAATGCGCGGCCGCAGTTCCGGCCCCGGTTGGAAACGGCTGTCGTTCATCCCGAGAGGTCCGTAAATCTGTTCATGCGCGAACTCGGGCAGGGTCTCGCCTGAAACGCGCCGTACGATCTCACCCAGCAAGATGAAATTGATATCGCTATAGATAAACTTTGCGCCGGGCGGTGCGATGGGCTTAGTGACAAGCGCGCGTTGAATGCCCGTTTCGTAACCGGACCAGCGTGGAACCAGTTCTAAATCGGGCGGCATCCCGGAAAAATGCGTCATCAAGAGCCTGATCGTTATATCGCTGTGACCGCCCTGAAATTCCGGTAAATATTTAGTGACCGGATCGTCAATGCGAAGCTTCCCCTGCTCGAATAGCTTCATCAGACACGGCGTGGTTGCGGTCACCTTAGTAAGGGAGGCTGCGTCGAAAATGGTGTCGAGAGTCATGGGCTCGCGATGCGGCACAATCGCCCGCGATCCATACGCCTTTCGATAGATCGCTTGTCCATCATGGCCGATCACGAGCACCGCACCCGGAATTAGACCTGTCCGCACGGCTTCGTCTATTAACGCGTCTACTTGGGGGAACTGTGGCTGTTCATGGGACTGGCGCGCGAAGGCGGCGGCGCTTGCCAGCAGGCAGGCAAAGGCAAGATATTTCATTTGCGGAAGTTTCAAACCAATTTTGCCGCGATGCTATCGAGCAATTTCGCCAATTCGACATCTTTGTCCGTGATGCCGCCCGAATCGTGTGTAGTCAAATCCACCGAAACGCGGTTGTAAACATTCAGCCATTCGGGATGATGGTTCATCTTCTCAATAAGAACCGCCGCCGTCGCCATAAACCCGAAGGCGTGGGCAAAATCCGGGAACTTGAAATCGCGGTGAAGCTTTATGCCTTGAACTTCCCACCCGGGAACTGGCAACGAGGCTAGTTCCGTATTCGTCAGCTTGCGTGCGGCCATGAGGCCATTGTAATGTTGAGGCGATGCAGCCGAGGACGGGCACTACGAATGCGCACGGCAGAAGTTCATCAACCGAGATGTTTTCCGCCGCGGTTTCGGGCGCGTAGCGCACAACTGATTTGATTGTGGTGGTGAGGGTGAGATTCGAACTCACGGAACCCGTTTGAGTTACCAGGTAAGCTGGTGATCACTCGCACGATGTGGCCGGAGCAGAAAAGCCCGTCTGAGGTTTTCAGACGGGCTTTGTTGGACCTGTTCAATGCGTAACGCGCATTCAACTGATTTTGGGTTTAAGCGCGCGGACGCTGTCTTAACAATTAAAAAAATCCCGAGGAGTCAGAAAATCAAGCGCGCGGGCGCTGTCTCCGCATTTTCATCAGCCCTAAGGAACCAGCTCCGAAAATGAGGAGTAACCAACTGGACGGTTCGGGGGTGGCAGTACTGGCCGCCCCACTTACCGATACAGCCGATATAGAGGCGGAGCCAACGCTAGTCGCTGCTCCTGTAGGGTCAAAGTCAACAAGCGTGCCCGTCGCGGCCGAATTGCCGATCGGCAGGAAGCCTCCGTCGAATATTGTGAGACGAACTGTTCCAAAGTCGATGTATCTCCAGTTGCGAGCGCATTTGCAATGCTCGATGGATATTTGGAAAGAAGACAGCCGCTTTCACTCACTATCAAGATCTGATGGGGCAGCTTGCGTCTGCTGCCAAAGCCGCCGAGGATTACCAGCGAATCAATCACACTGACGACCTACCTCCGGACATAAAGAATGCTCTTCGCGTAGCAAGTCAGAACCTCCAACTCTTTGGGCAACGCGTTCGCATTGAAGGTGCAATAGCGGCTATCAACACTTACGATCACATCGATCCCAATGCCTGGTGGGGCGAGTTACAAGGACGCTTTAATGCCAACGCACTTACTTACAGCGGCAACACGTATGGCAATTATAGTTTATATCCCTCGTATCCTGTCTGGCTCGACATAGAATCGAACCTGGAGAAACTCGACGCTTTCTGAGTCTGATATCGAGCAGACAATTGATAATAGCCACTCAAGCGTGGGAGGCGGACTTAGCGCCGGGTGGGGACTCTGGAGTGTTGGCGCGGACTATTCGCACCAGGAGAACCGAACGTACTTCAAGTTGGACGCGAGTGGAATGAGCGTCTCCATGGAGCTAATGAGAGTTGTGCTGACGCGTCCTTGGATGGACGATGGCGTATTTAGGTCCCGTGCTTGGAAGTGGCTGAAGGCCAGTTTATACGACGGGAAATTAATATCGGACGGCAAGGACGCAGCGCAAGGCGCGACTCCAAGTGGAATCATGCCTTTCCTCCAAACTGGTTTACTGCTTGCTCGCCGTACGTCTCTGAGTGGACAGTGGAGTCACGATCTCACCCAGACTTTCGACCAACAGACAAGCGGCGGAGCTTCGATAGGTTGGGGGCCGATTTCGTTCGGAGGAAGGTACAACTCCTCGGACTCGCATTCGTACCATAAGGCTACGGCGGCGGGAAACGCGGTGTCGTGGGATGCGCCTCAGATTATCGGGTTCTTCGTTGGAAGTTACTACTGAAGAACCCCGACCGAGACAGATGTTACAAATTTCCCTCTGACACAAATCCATTGCCTCCAGAATGCGGTCAGGCCAATCACGAACACCTGATGTTGGAGAAGGTGCAGCCAGGACTGATACCCCACGGAAGGCCCGCATCAAACAGCACGACTCTCTTGAAGAGAGCTCAAAGCATCCTTAAGCTCACACAGAACAAGTCGAACGGTCGATAACATTTCCGAGTCGGCGACGAATACGGTGGCACCTCGCTGCGTTTATCTGATCCTGGCTTGCTTCTTCTTGTGTATCCAGGGCTACAGCCAGACATTGGCTGAAACCCTGCGAAGCAGTCTTGCGTATCCGGGCCACAGTTCTTCGGAGCTAGAGATCATTGCCGTATCTCCGCCCTTGCAATTGGACCCTCAGTTAACGTCCTCCAACATGGATTCAGCATTGATGAGCACGGTTCTGTTGGCGGATACGGTGCCGCTCCCCATGGCCAACTATCAGTCATCCGCCAGGACCACCTATGGTGTATACAGCCTGATTCTCGCGAATAAGCAGATAGTTGTGACACCTATGTCGAAAGCAGACAAGCACCGATTGAAACAGGCCGAACGAGTCCTGATCAAGCGTAGGTGCTGGCTGGCATTTTGGCTCTGGGGAAAACCATCGTAAGGAAACCTTCACGCCTGCTAACCGTATATCGAACTTACGAGGCCCGCGTGGCTACTATTGAAACTCAGATTCAAAACACGACGGATCCCAAGGTGCACAAGGGCTTACAAGAGCAGCTCAACATCGAGTTGGCTAATCAGCGGTGTGGTCCAAAACGCGTGTGGAACAGGCTCTTACGGACTTCGAGGGAATCACTTTACACGATCCAAACGCATTCTGGGTTGCTGCGAGCAACGATTTACGATCAAACTCGGCCTTTCAATAGTGGCCGAGTTCCGCTAACACGATTCTCCTCGGCTCCCGCTTTGTGGGCGACAGGAGCGGGCTGGTCGCCCTGGGCCGCGGCCGGATATGCGGCAGAACTAAAGACCATTGACATCGTCCGTCCTTGGCTCGATATGGGCGTGCTTACGTCTCAACCATGGTCTTGGGCGAGCGGTGGATACAAGAGAGAAGGAACGATAGTTTCGGATGGCCGGGGACTTCACTCACTTCAACTCGGGAATAAGTCATGCCATTACTTCCAACTGCAGTCGTGATTGCGCGTAACATTACATTTCATGCCCAGGTCGTTTCGGACGGCCAACCCGTCGTGGTAGCTATCGTTTGTCGAGTGCTTCCGCCATTGCCGCCGGACTAGCGCCCTGCAAGTTGATTGCGATGAGGGTTCGGAATGTGATAGTTTCCAGTACGCAGGTTTATTATGCACCCCCTTCATTTAGAACGGCACCAGCGCTCCGCAATACTGAGTGACTCGATGCGTTTGACGGCCGTTTTCCTAACGGCAGTCTTCTTTATGTGCACCGAGGCGCTGCCCCAATCCTCAACTGCGGCCAATACCGCCTCACAAGCTCCAAGGTGGTGCGACTTTGCACGTGAGGATTTGCAGGCGGGGAACGGATCAACCTTCGATTGCGTCAGTGAAGGTCGCAGATGCATCCGCATGAACAACTATTCGTGTACTAAGAACTTTTCGTCGGAGCCCTACGAAGGACAGTTAATCAGCCGAGACGGCAAAGCCGTTACAGACATCGATCACCACGTAATCTATGAGGACCCGAAATGGTCGATCAAAGCTTCGATCGATATCCTGCGTCGCTACTATCTCCAGAAGGGCAAAAAGTCAGACGATCGAGATTGCGGAAACCTGGGCTCCGTGGTGCGATACAAATGGAAGCAAATTGACGCATCTCGGATGGGGACGAACATGCGACGACGGTCCCGGGCCAGTGCCAGCAAGCTTTACCGGACCGAAATGCACGCGCCCGCCTGATGGGGTGCAGGTAAAAGGCCAGTGTGGACCATGTAATTGCCCTAATGAGCTAGCATCCTTCTACGTAAGAGATGCGGGCGTAGGAGTTGACGTCGACCTTCATCTGTTCGACGTCCACGGCCAGCCTACGCCTCAGTTGAACAAGGTACTAAAGCTCGTTGTCTGGATGGAGATCAGGGTTCCGGCCCACAGATAACTTCATTGATCAGGCGATTGCAGTATACAAACCTTGATGCGCCCGAATAGTGGGGCAACGCCGAATGGCGTTTTTGCTCTACCGCAGGGTTGGCGGTTCGCTCCGTTGCAAATGGCTTAGAGGGGCTTGATCAGCTGGTCATACCTTCATTGCCGAAGCACCGCTATCGCAGCGAACGTGGTTGACGCCCCCGGGCTACTGGCTCCGCCGCCGAGAAGGGTTTTCGCATTCTTGTGCTTGCCCCAAAATGCATTGCTGCACGGATGCTCGGCAATGAAGGATCAATCAGCCACTCTGTTGCTTCGATGTCGCAGGATGCTGGTTCCCCGTTCCAACTCCGCAGACAAATATTTTATGGCGCAGTTCGTTTTCAGAACTTTACGGCAAGGTTGGTAAGAAGAAAGGGAACAAGAAGGTCGCATGAAGCTTACATTTGCACCGGAGCCAACGTCATTTTCAAATCAGGACTCGCCCAGAAACCGCTAACTCCTTTCTTTTCTGGCGGTGAGGGTGAGATTCGAACTCACGGAACCCGTAAAGGTTCAACGGTTTTCGAGACCGCCGCATTCGACCACTCTGCCACCTCACCGTCCGGCCAGCGAATAAGTCCGCTGTCCTCAACTATACCAGCCGTAACCTCCCGAAATCACCACCCCAGAACGTACGCGAAAACGAGCGGCGCAACAATCGAAGCGTCCGATTCAATCACATACTTCGGAGTATCGATGCTCAGCTTTTCCCAGGTGATCTTCTCATTGGGAATGGCCCCCGAGTAAGAGCCGTAACTGGTGGTGGAATCGCTAATCTGGCAGAAATAACTCCAGAGCGGCATTTCCTCCCGCTCGAGATCCTGGCGCAGCATCGGCACCACGCAAATCGGAAAGTCGCCCGCAATGCCGCCACCGATTTGAAAAAATCCAATTGAAAACTGCTTTGATGTAACGGTGTACCAGTCCGCCAGGGCCATCATGTACTCGATACCCGTGCGTACGGTATGAACGTTATTGATGTCGCCCGAAATGCAATGTCCGGCGTACATATTTCCAAGCGTCGAGTCTTCCCACCCGGGCACAAAGATTGGCAGATTGCGTTCCATCGCCGCAAAAAGCCAGCTATCTTTCACGTCTATCTGAAAGCTCTTCTGGAGTTCGGGCGATTGCAGAATTTTATAGAAAAACTCGTGCGGGAAATACCGGTCATGCTTCTTATCCGCCGCGGTCCACTCGTTCAGGATCACGCCCTCAATGCGCCGCATCGCCTCTTCTTCCGGGATACACGTATCGGTCACGCGGTTCATGTGCCGATCCAGCAAACCTTGCTCATCTTGCGGCGTCAGATCGCGCCAATGCGGGACGCGTTCATAGAAATCGTGGGCGACGAGATTGAAAACGTCTTCCTCCAGATTCGCGCCCGTGCAGCAAATGCCGTGAATCTTTTCCTGCCGGATCATCTCTGCCAGGGAAACTCCCAACTCCGCCGTACTCATCGCTCCGGCTAACGTAAGGAACATTTTTCCGCCTTTGGCGAGATGCTCCACATATTTTTCAGAGGCTTCCACCAGCGTGGCCGCATTGAAATGCCGGTAGTGATGCTTGATAAAGGTTGAGATGGGTCCGCGATTCATTCCTTAACTACCGTATCAATCGTTTCTTGCGATTCGGTCAATCGAGCGCAATAGGAACGTTCTGGCGATAGCCAGTAAACTTGCATTTGCAGGTTCGCATTCGCATCTCGCACCCGCCATCGTCCGCAACATCGGCGGCAGCGGCGCCTTCTCCAAAATCCCGCCTTGGATTTGGAGGCTCTTCCCGCGTGGCACTCGGGATTCTGGTGAGCCGCTTGGCTGGGCTTCTTCGAGTTAGCATCTTCGCGCACTATTTCGGAGACTCCGCCGTGGCCGACGCCTTCAACGCTGCCGTCCGCATCCCGAACACGTTGAACAATCTCTTCGGGGAAGGCGTTCTCTCGGCCTCGTTCGTCACCGTATACTCCAAGCTCCGCGCAAAAGAACAGTACCAAGAAGCCGAGGATCTCGCCGCCGCTGTGTTCGGCATCCTGTCGGTGCTGTGCTCGGTATTGGTCCTGGCCGGGATTCTGCTCGCGCCGTTGTTGGTGGACGTGGTCGCCTACGGGTTCGATCCCGCGAAGAAAGACCTTACCGTTCATTTCGTCCGCATTCTCTTTCCTGGAACGGGCATGCTCGTAATGAGCGCGTGGTGCCTGGGCGTTCTGAACAGTCACCGCCGCTTCTTACTCTCCTACACTGCTCCAGTCGCATGGAACGCGGCGCAGATCCTTTGTCTTATCGCCTTTGGCGGCCATGCGGTCCAGGATCAACTCGCGATAGATCTTTCGTGGGCCTACGTACTTGGAAGTGTGCTGCAGTTTCTCGTTCAGTTGCCCCGCGTTCTGCAACTGCTGCCCGGCTTCCGCCCCATCCTCGAAGCTCATTCGGAGTCTGTCAGAACTGTCTTCCGCAATTTCGGGCCAGTGTTCCTGGGGCGCGGCGTGGTCCAGATCAGCAGTACCATCGATTCCACCATCGCCAGCATGTTGCCCAAAGGCGCCGTTGCCGCCTTCGCCTATGGACAGATCATCTCCATGCTGCCGATCAGCCTTTTCAGCATGTCGGTTTCGGCGGCTGAACTTCCCGCCCTTTCGAGCGCGGTAGGAAACCAGGAGGAAGTCGCGGCCTTCTTGCGGAAGCGCCTGTCGTCGGGACTTCGCCGCATCGCCTTCTTCATCGTGCCTTCAGCCGTAGCGTTTTTGCTGCTCGGAGACGTCATCTCGGCGGCGCTTTACCAATCGGGAAAGTTCCATCATGCGGAAGCTGTCTGGGAATGGGGCATTCTCGCCGGCTCAGCTGTCGGACTGCTGGCGAGCGCTTTGGGCCGGCTCTACTCGTCCGGCTTCTATGCGCTGCTTGACACAAAAACCCCGCTCCGGTTTGCGGTGATCCGCGTGGTGCTTACGACTGGGCTTGGCTTTTTGTTCGCACTTCCGCTTCCGCAATGGTTAGGCATCGATCAGAAGTGGGGCGTTGCCGGACTGACGGCTTCCGCAGGAATCGCCGGATGGGTTGAGTTCACACTCCTGCGGCGAGGCCTTAGCGCGCGCATCGGAAAGGTATCCATTCCAGCGCCATTTGTGCTGAAACTGTGGGCTATGGCTCTGTGCGGCGGTATTGCCGGTTACTTCCTGAAACTGGCGATCGGAAGCGCGCATCCACGCCCGCTCGCGCTCGTTGTTTTGCCAGTGTACGGAATCGTCTATTTCGCTGGAACGGCTTTTCTTGGAGTGGAGGAGTCGAAGGCGGTTATCTCTTCTGTAATGCGCCGTATTCGTCCGTAACTCAGGCCGCCGTTCCAGCCTGCATCAACTGCTCAGCCTGCCGCAGCGCTTCAGCGGTGACGTGTTCACCCGACAACATCCTGCCGATCTCGTGCGCTCGTTCCGCGTGTTGCAGTTCCTGAATCTCGGTCGCGACGCGGCCCTTTTTTTCGCGCTTCGCCACCGCATAGTGGTGGTCCGCGAAGCCCGCGATTTGGGCCAGATGCGTCACGCAGATCACCTGGTTCGATCGAGATAAAGACTTAAGCCGTTTCCCGACCGCCGCCGCAGCCGCTCCACCAACCCCGGCGTCTACTTCATCGAACACCAGCGTGTGCAACGTCTTGCCTTCTTCGACGGCGCCGATTGCCGTCTTGAGCGCCAACGCTAGACGAGACAACTCGCCGCCCGAAGCAATCTTTTCAAGCGGCTTCAGCTCTTCGCCGCGATTGGCGGAGACCAGAAATGACACATCGTCGAAACCAGCGGAGGTCCACGAGCCCGCGCTTCACTTCAACCTGAAAACGAGTGCCCGGCATGGCGAGACTCTTCAGTTCCGTCTCCACTTTCCTGCTCAAAACCTCGGCTGCCGCGGCGCGTTTCTGGCTCAACTGTTCGGCCAGCTTCTCGTACCGCTCAGCCGACTGCGCTAATTGCCTTTCGAGCCCCGCCCGGTACTCACTCGCATTCTCCACTTCCTCCGCCCGGCGTGAGACATCCTCACGAAACGCAATGACGTCCTGAATCGTTCCGCCGTACTTCCGCTTCACCCGGTCGAGCGCCGCCAAGCGCGACTCCACGTCCTCCAACCGGTTTGGATCGCCCTCAAGCTGGCCCAGATAATCGCGCAGCGAGTAAGCGGCATCGTCCACCAATGCGACCGCCTCCTTCAACGAAGCCCCGATTTCCGCCAGCGCTGGATCGATGCGAAGCAGTTCTTCAACACGCTTCATCGCCTGATGGAGTTGCTTCGTGGCGCTCTCAGGCGCGTCGTACAAACACTCGAATGCCGACCCCGCGTTCTCCTGCAGCCGTGTTACATTCTGCAGAATCTTGCGCTCCGCTTCCAGTTCAGCGTCCTCGCCCGGCCGGGGATTCACGCTGTCGATTTCATTGCGCTGGAACGTCCAAAGATCCAATAGCCGTAGCTTCTCCTGTTCATTTTGCGTAAGTTCGCTGAGCCGCTGGCCAATGGCGCGCCACTCTCCGTACGCTTCGGCAACCCGGCGAAGCAGTTCTCCGGCACGTGCAAACTCATCCAGAAGTTCCCGCTGCGTCTGGCTGGAAAACAGTAGCTGCTGTTCATTTTGGCCGTGAATGTCACCCAGCGCCGGTGCCAGTTGCCGCAAGAAAGCGGTCGTCACAAGCCGGTTCGCAACGAAGGCCCGCGATTTCCCGTTTGCCGATACTTCTCGTTCGACGATCAACTCTTCTTCGGCATCATGCTCGATCCCGGCGTCAGAGAGCAGCCTCTCCACTTCCGGGCCTTGATGAATTGAAAAGACGCCCGACACGCGCGCCTTCGCTTCGCCGCTGCGGATCATCTCCGCGGATGCCCGTGCGCCCAGCAACAGGCTCAGGGAATCGACCACAATGGACTTTCCGCTGCCTGTCTCGCCAGTCAGAATATTGAGGCCCTCTTGAAACCGAATGCGAGCCTGCTCCACAACGGCGTAGTTCTCGACAATCAACTCCAACAGCATGTAATGTCCGAATTATACGGTGAATGCGCCGGAGAGCCGGACGAATCTAGTGTTAGTACGGACGATCCCAAAACGCCGAGCTAGGAATCTCTTTAGTATCAGTCCGCGAGGTGATTAGAAGTATGGGAGCTGTTTTGCGAGCTATCTTCGGGTACTGCTTTTTGATCTTCATCGTGCGAATTGAAAGCAGGCGCCCCGGGAAGCAGATGACTCCGTTTGAATTTGTGTTGATCTTCTTTATCGGCGGACTTACCTTGACGACGCTGGTAGGGAACGACCGGTCACTCACGAACGCGATCTGCAGCCATCATAGCGATCGCCGGGACGCACCTGACTCTCGCTTGGCTGAAGTCCGTTTATCCGGCGTTTGGACGGCTACTTGACGGCACGCCCATGGTTTTGCTGAACAAAGGACAGTGGGAGACCGAAACACTGAAAAAGATGCGAATCCAGGACGACGATGTAATGGCGATGGCCCGGGATCAGGGGCTGAAGTCGCTAGAGGAAATCAAATACGCCGTACTGGAACGGAATGGCCAAATCAGTATCATTCCCGCCAAAAAGGATTGAGGACCAACGAGCAATGCCCGATTCCCCAAAAACTAAGCCTGTTGAAGACAGCGTCCCAAAGGTTAATGACGAGATCGCGGTCGGGTCCGACCTGAAATTTCAACGCCGATGGTGGCGTTTCGAGAAAGCGGTCTGGACATTTTTCACTCTGATCTTGATTCTGAATCTTGCTGGAGTCTTCGGGCGGGGTCCACTAGCCAAAGCGAGAAAACGCCTGCCCGATGGATCCATGGATATAAAGTACGAGCGAATCGAGCGATACGGGACGCCGTCAATCCTGGAAATTCAGTTCGGACCTGACGCGATCCGCGACGGAAAAGTTCAGGTTTGGGCAAGCGACAGCCTGGTAAAAGCGCTCGGGACGGAGAGAGTGATTCCGCAACCTCTCTACAACGCTTTGTAGGTGCACGGCGGGCTGCTCTACACATTCGCTGCCAATCGCAATCCGGGTTCGATCGAATTCGCTCTGCAACCGGCGAAAGTAGGTTCAACGGAGCTGCGGTTACAAGTACCAGGCCGCCAGGAATTTCAAGCTACAGTTTTTGTCATGCCGTAGGAGCGTCTATGCGCACTATTATTTACGCCGTTATCGGGTACATCGTGCTTCTGTTGACCGTTCGCGTACTCAGTCGGCGTCCGGGCGCCCAGATGACACCCTTTGAATTCGTACTGGTCTTTCTGATCGGAGGAGTCGCAATTCTGGCGACGGTCGGAGACGATCGCTCCATGACGAACTGTTTTTCAGCCGTGATCGCCGTCGGCTTAATGCATAGGCTTGTAGCTCTATTGAAACAGCGATTCCCGCGTATAGGGGCGATTGTGGATGGAACGCCGTTGGTTCTTCTGAAAAATGGTGAGTGGCAGACCGAAGTAATGCGGAAGATGCGCATCCAGGATGACGACGTAATGGCCGCGGCGCGCGCTCAAGGGCGTCACCACGCTTCAAGGAGTCAAGTACGCAATTCTGGAGCGGAATGGCGGGATCAGCATCATCAAAAGCGAGTAACGGGCGGCCCGTGCATGCGGCAAATCCGCGCATGTGCTGGAATGGTTGCATGAAGACTGCACTGCTTTCGATATTACTTCTCACCGGGGGCTCCTTTGTTTTATCGGCCCAGGTAGGCCAGGACCTGAAAGATGCCGGGCACGACACCAAAGATGCGGCCAAGACGGCGGGTACGAAAACCAAGAATGGCACCAAAAGGGCGGCCCACGCCACGTCTCGCAACGTAAAGAAGGGTACCCACAAGACAGCCACCGCGACCGAGAAGGGCGCCGATAAGGTTGCCGATAAGACGAGCACGAAGTAACGTCCGGCTACTCGGTGGAACATCCCATTCAGGGCTATACTCTGGATTATTGATGTTGGCTAGAGTGCGTTCTTAATCTTCATGGCTCATTACGATTTGATTGTGATCGGCTCCGGACCCGCCGGACAACGCGCTGCCATTCAGGGAGCGAAGAGCGGCAAGCGCGTGGCTTTGATTGAACGGCGGGAAGTAATCGGTGGCGTGTGTATCAACACCGGAACCATTCCCAGCAAAACGATGCGGGAAGCCGTTTTGCACCTGTCCGGGTACAACTATCAAAATATCTACGGCGTCAGCTATCGCGTCAAAGAAAAGATCACGATGGCTGACCTGGCGTTTCGGGTGCAGCACGTCATTAAGACCGAGATAGATGTTACGCAAGCGCAACTGGCCCGGAATGGCATCGAAGTTATTACGGGTATCGCAAGTTTCACCAGTCCTAAGACAGTACAGGTAGCGGGCGCAAGAGGCGTGGTGGACCTCACCGGCGACTTCATTGTTATCGGAACAGGTACAAAGCCCGCGTCTTCGGACAAGGTTGCCATAAACGGCAGCACGATCATCAACAGCGACCAGATTTTGGACATGCCTTCCGTCCCGAAGACGCTGATCGTGGTTGGTGGCGGCGTTATCGGCGTCGAATACACGTGTATGTTCGCCACGCTGGGCGTGAGAGTGACCCTTATAGAAAAGCGTCCGCGTCTGCTGGAGTTTGCGGATTCGGAGATTGTAGAGGCGCTCTCGTATCATTTACGGGATCACCGGGTTACGATGCGCTTGAATGAAGAAGTTCATAGCGTCGAAGCGACCGGGAATGGGGCTGTTGTTGCGCATCTGGAGAGCAACAAGAAGGTGTCTGGCGACGCGCTGCTCTATGCAGTCGGGCGGCAAGGCAATGTAGACGAACTGAACCTGAGTCTGGCAGGTCTGGAAGCGGATTCACGCGGCCGTATCAAGGTTGACGAAAACTATCGCACAGCTCAACCGCACATCTACGCAGTAGGCGATGTCATCGGATTCCCGAGTCTTGCCTCCGTCTCGATGGAACAGGGCCGCATCTCTGTCGCACACGCATTCAACAAGCCGTTCTCTTCAAACCCGAGTTACTTTCCGTTCGGCATCTACACCATTCCGGAGATTTCTTTTATTGGGAAGACGGAGGAGCAACTTACGGACGAGGACGTCGCTTACGAGGTAGGGGTGGCCTATTACCGCGAGATTGCGCGCGGGCAAATTCGCGGCGACACGACGGGACGTCTTAAGTTGATCTTTCACCGTGAGACTCTCGAATTGCTGGGGGTGCATATTATCGGGGAAGGTGCATCGGAGTTGTTACACATTGGCCAGGCAGTCATGATTCTAAAAGGTAAAGTCGATTACTTTGTAGACACCGTATTTAACTACCCAACACTGGCCGAATGCTATAAAGCTGCGGCGTTTAACGGACTGAATAAGCTGAGCTAGATCGGATCAGGGCGGAATTATGGCACTCGGAATTGGGATTCTTGTAACGGAACGCATCTCGGCGGGGGTCATTTCAAATAACTCTCTCGTGGGCGCGTTGCGATTGCGTCCGGAGGATGGCGCTGATGGAGCCGACTCGTTACGGGGCGTACCCGCCGAAACGATCGTTCAATGGATCGCTGAGTTAGTCAGCACTCTGGATATTCCCGAAAAGCCTTCTTACGTGGGTCTCGGGCTGCCGGGAATTGTGCGAAGCGGAGTTATCGAAGATTCTCCGAATCTGGTTCAGTTCAAGGGCCTGAACATACAGGCGTTGGTGACGGACGCGCTTGAGAGCAAGTTCGGCAAGATACCGGTTTCCGTCTTCAACGACGCGGACGTGATGGCCGCCGGCATAGCCGCCACGCGTGGGCATCTTGACCGGCTTATTCGGGTGTGGACTCTTGGAACGGGCATCGGTTTCGGGCGGTATCCCTACTCTGATGGCGTTTGGGAAGCGGGTCACTCGATTGTTACCCTCGATCCGAAAGAACACTTCTGTGGATGCGGCGGCAAAGGTCATCTTGAGGGCATTATGGGCCACCGCGCCATGCGGCTGCGGTTCATGGATATGGAGCCCGAAGAGGTCTTTCAACACGCGGCGGAAGGCGAAGCTCGATGCGTCGATTTTGTGAAGCTATGGCATCGCGCGCTGGCGGCGGGCACTGCGACCAGCATTCACTTGGATGGCCCCGGCAGGTTTTTCATCACAGGGTACAACTCGCGATTTCTGAACCTTACGTTGCTGAAAGAATATCTGCACGAAATGGTCAAGCTTAGTCCGCTGGGCGGCTACTTCGTGGAAGTTGTGCCGGGCGGCGAGTCAGTCGCGACCATTGGGGCTGCGGTGAACGCAGGCCAAGCGGCGGAACGAGCCTAAAGCTTCTCTAGCGAACGCCACTTTTTTGACGAGCGGCGAGAAACTCATCGCCTGGTTTCCAGGTGGGAAGCGTAGGCGCATTTGCAACGTCGATTCCAATCGTTAGGCCGAAGGTGGCCATCTGCACCATGCTTGAGAAGTCCCAGTCCGCGTGATACTCGTCCGATGGCTGATGGTAATGCTTGTCGTTGTATTCTTCAAACACCTTCGTACCGAAGCCCGCAGGCTTGCCGATGTAGTCGGTGCCCGCATCAATTGAAAATGACGGAATGCCGACGCGGGCGAGCGAGAAATGGTCGGACCGGTAGTAATGGCCTTGGCCGGGCTCCGAATCTGGCTTAATCTCCAGATCGAGACGCTTCGCATCACGTTCTACCAAGGGCCAAAGAGTGGTTCGCTCAGCGCCCGTCACGTGAACGTCGCGAGTCTTCCCGAATGGGATAGAACGCATCGAAGTTCAGGTCAATCGCGGTTTTGCCCGCTGGAATTTCAGGGTGCTCGCCATAATATTCGGAACCGAGCAGTCCCTGCTCTTCCGCCGTAACAAAGATGAACAGCCCCGTGCGCTTCGGCTTCTCGGGCAGGGCTTCCCAGACCCGCGCGATATCGAGGACCATCCCGCAGCCCGTTGCATTATCGACAGCTCCGTTATAAATCTTGTCGCCATTCACCGGAATGCCGATGCCCAGGTGATCCCAATGGGCGGTGAATAGAACCGCCTGCGATTTCAATTGAGGATCACTGCCGTCCACTCGCCCGATCACATTCCGGCTATCAATCTGCCGCAGCTTGATCGGGATGTGTCCGGCGATGTGTACGCCCAGCGGAATCGGACGGAAGGATGGCCGATTCGCCATGGCAAGCAACTCGTCGAGCGTTTTACCGGTCGAAGCGACCACCTTTGCGCCTGCTTCCTGTGTAAGCCAACCTGCGAAGTCGAGGGCCTTTTCGCCCGGTTTCAGTTTCAATTCCGAATGTTCCTGGCTCCAGGAACCGCTGACGACACCCCAGCCATAACCAGCCGTTGGCGTAGTGTGAATGATGAGTGCAGCCACTGCACCGCGGCGCGCGGCTTCTTCGAATTTGTAAGTCCATCGCCCGTAGTAAGTGAGAGCGGGACCGCCGAAGAATTTCGGGTCCTCCGAAGGCGGTTCATTCGTGAAAAAAATCAGTACCTTCCCCTTTACGTCCACTCCCTTGTAGTCGTCCCAATGAAACTCCGGGGCGCTGATTCCGTGCCCGACGAAAATGGCTTCGGCATCGAAGTCATTCTCCGGCTTCTGAGTAAACGCGGTGCCGACGTAGTCTTTTATGAAAGTAAGCGGAACCTTGCCGTTCTTACTTACGATTGTCATGGTCGCGTCAGGCCGCGTTTCAGAACCTACCAGCGGCACGCGCTGAAAATAAGTGCCGTTGTCCCCGCCGGGGTTAACGCCTTCGGCCTTCAGTTGAGCGGCAATGTACTCGGTTGCAAGCTTCTCGCCGTGGGTGCCTACTCCGCGGCCTTCGAGCGCGTCAGCCGATAAGTATTTGACGTGAGCGCGGATCTTGTCGCCTGAGATTTGCGGCGTCTGGGCGGTAAGCGAGAGAGCGAGAGCGGCCAAACTGAGCAAGGCCCTGCATAGCATATTTCCCAGTCTATCCATGCCCTGCTTGCGCACTTGCCTGTAAACTTAGATTTCATATAAAAAGAAGAGATGAGGTCGCATTCGCCAGTATGAGCAATCGCGGCAAGCTAAAGATATTTTTGGGCTACGCTGCGGGCGTTGGCAAGACTTACCAGATGCTTGAAGAGGCGCAGTGCCTGAAGCACGATGGCATTGACGTAACGATCGGATATTTCGAGCCGCATGGCCGCAAAGACACGATTGCAAAGACTGAAGGACTCGAAATTACACCGCGGAAAAAAGTAGCTTATCGCGGCTCAACTTTCGAGGAGATGGACACCGAAGCAATTGTAGAGCGGCGCCCCCAGGTTGCGGTTGTGGACGAGTTCCCGCATACGAACGTTCCCGGTTCCGCACGCGAGAAGCGTTGGGAAGATGTGCTGTTCATTCTGGACCAGGGCATTGACGTGTTTACTACGATGAACGTCCAGCATCTGGAAAGCCTGAATGACCAGATGGCCCAAATTACGGGGATCAAAGTTCGTGAAACCATACCGGACTGGGTTGTGAAACAGGCCGATGAGGTAGTGATGGTGGACGTGACGCCCCGCGCTCTGCTGAACCGGCTGGAACGCGGCGTTGTGTACGCGCCGGATAAGGCAAAACGAGCGCTCGAAAACTTCTTCAAGGAATCCAGCCTGGTTGCCCTTCGCGAAATGGCGCTTCGCCAGACTGCCCATGAGTTGGAAGAGCGAATCGACCACGAAGGGCAAAATGTGAACGCGGGCAGCGACGGCGGCACGTTGCCTGGCGGCATGGCAAGAGCCGAAGACGCGGTTGTTATCTATATCAGCGATGAGCCATCTACGGCCATGTTGATCCGCCGGGGGCGGCGAGTCGCCGATGTCGTTCATGCGAAGTGTTTTGCCGTTTACGTCGCCGAGAACGGCGGGCTGCAGAATTTGCCTGCGGCGAAACGCGACCCGATTGAAAAACATTTGAACTTCGCTCGCAACCTTCACATCGATACGTGCGTGCTCAACGGTAATGACCATGCCAAGGCGGTGGTCGATTTCGCCCGCTCCCACAACGCACGGCAGATTTTCCTACCGCGCGTGATGGGCAAAGGCGTGGATCGCCTACTTGGAAAAACGCTCGTGAACCGGATAGTGGGGCTGGCGCACGACATGGAAGTGACGATTGTTGCGGAGCGCAGACCGCGCGAATCCGTCAAATAGCAGGCGGTGCGCTAAACTGGTCCCTTCGGGCCGTGGCGCAGCCTGGCTAGCGCGCTTGCTTGGGGTGCAAGAGGTCCCGGGTTCAAATCCCGGCGGCCCGACCAGTCTATCCTCTCGACTCTCCTTCTCGTCCACTGCGGCGCAAGGATGCGTCACGTTACAATGACACTTAAAAATGCCACAGCTACTCTCCGGGAAGACCGCGCTTGTCTTGGGCGTTGCGAATCGATGGAGCATCGCGTATGCGATCGCATCGGCCTTTGTACGTGAAGGGGCCAAACTTGTGCTCACTTACCAGGGTGAGCGCCAGCGGCAGACAGTCGAAGAACTTGGGACTGAACTGAAGGCGAGTAAAATACTCAACTGCGATGTTACAAAGCAGGAAGAGTTGGATCGCCTGGTCTCGGAATTAAAACAAGTCTCGCCGGTGCTGGACGCCGTGGTTCATAGCATCGCATTCGCTAACAAAGAGGATCTGAGCCGGCCATTTCTTGAGACAAGCAGGGACGGTTACTTGCTGGCGCAGGAAGTAAGTTCTTACTCTCTGGTGGCCGTAGCCAGAGCGCTCTCGCCGCTGATGACTAAGGGCGGTTCTATCACGACCCTGACTTATCTGGGATCGACTCGCGTCGTCCAGAACTATAACGTAATGGGCGTTGCCAAGGCCGCGCTCGAAGCTTCAGTCCGTTATCTGGCAAGCGATCTGGGCAAAGATAATATACGCGTGAACGCGATCTCCGCCGGACCCATTAAAACGGCCTCGGCGCGTGGGATTAAAGATTTTTCGAAGGTGCTGGATGGCGTCGCCGCTCAAGCGCCGTTGAAGAGAAATACCGACCCGGCGGAAGTCGGGGACGCAGCTGTATTTCTGGCGAGCGACTTGAGCCGCGGTGTTACCGGAAACGTACTATTTGTAGACTCCGGATTTCAGATTATCGGCTTGGGATTGTAGTAAGTTGCAGCATTCTGGGGACGGATTGGGCAGCTATCTTTTACCGCCATCGTTCGTCTCATTTGACAGCGGATTTTTCACTTCACTATCCTAGATGTTTCAAGCGCAACAGCGCAGGGGAAGGCTCGGCAGGATTTGAATGAGCCAACTCTAGTCCATTTAAACCATATGATTCAGGTTGAAGGTCTTTCGAAAAAATACGCGCGTCACGTCGCGGTAGACAATATCTCGTTTTCCGTGGAGAAGGGCGACATTGTAGGTTTCCTTGGGCCGAACGGCGCGGGCAAAACTACGACAATGCGGATCTTGACGTGCTTCATGCCTCCTACCGAGGGGAAGGTGACAGTAGGCGGTTTCGACGTTTTCGAACAGCCGTTCGAAGTAAAGAAACGGATTGGTTATCTGCCCGAAACTCCTCCCGTTTACCCGGAGATGAGCGTTCGCGATTACCTGACATTCGTAGCGGGTATCAAGAATGTTCCAAGCGCTGATGTGAAGCGGCGGACAGACGAAGCGATGGAGCGGTGCGCAGTTGCGGACGTCAGCGATAAGTTAATTGGGAAACTATCCAAAGGGTACCGGCAGCGCGTTGGACTTGCACAGGCGATCATTCATAACCCGGATGTTTTGATATTGGACGAGCCGACTTCCGGTCTCGATCCCGGACAAATCATCGAGACCAGAAAGCTGATCAAGAGCCTCGCCGGAGACCACACGATTATTCTGAGCACCCATATTCTGCCGGAAGTAGAAGCGATCTGCGAGAAAGCGATCATTATCAGCAAGGGCCGGTTAAGGGCGACGGATTCGGTTGAGCATCTACGCAATCGGACAGGCGGCGGGGCGATTCAGGTGCAAGTGAATACGGCTGGCGCGGCCGGCAACCTGGCTGTCAGACAACGGCTGGAGCAGGTTCCAGGAGTTAGTAAGGTTGTTGACAGAACAGGTGACGCAGCGGTGCTTACTTTTGAAGTGGATAGCTTGCCGGGCCAGAACGCACGAGCGGATGTGGCGCGGGCGGTCGTTCAATCCGGTTGGAACTTGATTGAACTAAGGTCCTTGGTTCAGAGTCTGGAAGACGTCTTCCTTGAACTTACTGGCACGCGTCAGGAGAATGTTGCGGCCGCTTCGGAACCGGCGAGCTTCGGAGAGTGTGCAATGAGAAATATCTGGACAATCTGTAAACGCGAGCTTTACGCGTACTTTGTTTCGCCGATTGCCTGGGTTCTGTTAGCGATCTTTGCCGTCCTAAGCGGCGCTTTCACGTTCTTAATCAGCCAAAGCTTTGTCCGGGCGGGCTTTGAAAGCCAACTGAGCGGCCAGGCGATGCCGATGAACTTGAATGAGCAAGTCATTGCGCCGCTGTTTTCGAATGCGGCCGTGATCAGCCTTTTCCTGATTCCGCTGATCAGCATGAGATTGTTCGCCGAAGAGAAACGGCAGGGCACGATAGAACTGCTGATTACATCTCCGATTCACGACGTGGAAATAGTGATTGGTAAGTGGCTCTCAGCGGTGATCATGTTTGCCGCGCTGGTTGCTGTCCTCCTTATCGATTATTCTTTCTTCTTCATGTACGGTAATCCGGATTGGAAGCCGGTACTAACTGGATTCCTCGGAATCATGCTGCAGGGCGCTTGTCTCTTGGCGCTTGGCACCTTCATTTCTACGTTGACTAAGAATCAAATCGTGGCTGGCGCAATTGGTTTCGCGCTGGCGCTGCTGTTGTGGATTCTGAATTGGACGACTTCGTTCGGTAACTCCGATACTGTGCAATTTCTGAACTATCTATCGATCGTCAGTCACCTTGAGAGTTTCACGCGCGGGGTGATTGATTCGAAAGACATTATTTACTACTGCTCAATGATTTTCCTGGGATTGTTCTTGACCACCCGGTCGCTTGAGTCGCTGAGGTGGAGGTCGTAATGGCGGCGCCTAGATCTACAAATTCGGTGGCGGCTCGTCAGGCGCGATATGGCGCGACGGCTTCGCTCTACACAATCGTTGTAATTGCGGCTCTTATTCTTGTCAACTGGCTGGGCAACCGCTACAACAAACCTCTCGACACGACGTCGAACAAACGCTTCACGTTATCGCAAGAGACTAAGAAGGTCGTAGACAGTCTTAAAACCGACGCGACGATCACTTATATCGACCGGCCCAGTGGATTCGAACAGGCAAGGGCTTTGCTTGACCGTTATGCGAATCTCTCGCATAAGGTTCATGTTCAGTACGTTGACTTAGTCCGTAATCCGACCGTGGCGACCGCGTTTGGCGTTCGATTCCCCGGCACCGCTTATGTAACCATCGGCCCGCGCCGCGAAGAAGCCAAGTCCATCACAGAAGAGGGCATTACCGGCGCTTTTGTAAAGGATCTAAAAGGCGTTCGCAAGGTGTGCTTTGTGTCAGGAAGCGGTGAACGGCAGTTGGACGACACGCAAGGCTCGGGACTTTCACAGTTCAAAACATTGCTCGATCGCGACAACTACCAGGCTCAAGCGGTAACGCTGATCGACAAGACGCAGGTTCCCGGCGATTGTAATGTTCTGGTTGTTGCGGGTCCCAAAGAAGACTATACGTCGAATGAGGTCTCCGCCATCAAGAGCTATGTAGAGAATGGCGGCCGTGCGATGTTCCTTATCGATCCTCCTCTCGACTTTCAACATGAACACATCGGGGAGAACGCCGGACTGACCGGATTACTCGCTAGCTGGGGTGTCACTCTGGACAAGGATTTGGTATTGGAGCAGAATCCAGTTGGACAAATCGTCGGCGTAGGTCCGGAAGTTCCGCTGGTTTCCAATTACGAATCGCAGCCCATTGTGAACGATCTGAAGAATCACTACACCGGGTTCCCCGTAACCAGATCGCTTCAGGTAAAGAACAGCGAGAAAACGAACGTTGAGAAGCTATTTTCAACCAGCGATACTGCCATCGCCACTAACAAGCTTAATTCGAACGAAGTGAATCCCGAGGATCCAAGCAACAAGAAAGGTCCATTCGTTCTGGGCGCGGCAGGCACTTACAATACGGGCAAGCCAAACGATCCGGGCCGTTTCGTCGTGATCGGCACATCGGGATTCCTGAACAATGGAATGCTTCATTTCCAGGCGAACCCGGATCTTGCGCTCAACAGCGTCAACTGGCTGGCATCGGATGAAGATCTAATTTCAATTCGTCCCAAGCCTCCGGAGGACCGGCGATTGAATGTCACGCAAAGGCAGATGAACGCCTTCGGGTACATCGTGATAATTGCTATTCCGCTGATTATCATTCTTGGCGGTATTTCTATCTTCTTGAAGCGGAGATAGCTATGAAGCCGCGTAACCTGATCATTGCTTCGATAATTCTGGCCGCGCTTGCCGGCGCAGTCTTTTGGGCCACCAAGCATCCGGTGGCCGAAACCGGTGCGAGCGCGACGCCAGCCGCGCCCAAGCTGGCCGATATCCCCGAAGCGCAGGTCCAGCAAGTGGACATTACGAAGAAGGGCAGTCCGACGGTAACTCTACAGCGTGAAAACGGAAGCTGGATGATTACCGCTCCGGAGCAGTACCGGGCAGATCAGGGCGCGGTTACAACGTTGCTTTCCAGTCTGAATCCGCTGAACGCGGACAGCGTGGTAGAAGATAAGCCTACCGACATCAGTAAATACGGGCTGGCTGCACCAACGCTTACCGCTACCGTACACGAGAAAGGTGGAAAGACAGACCAGCTACTGATCGGGAACGATGTTCCAGCAGGATCGCTGGTCTACGCGCGCCTTGGATCGAGCCCCAAAGTGTACGCGTTATCGAATTCAGTGAAGACCTCCCTCGACAAAGGCCTGAACGACCTGCGCGATAAACGCCTGCTTACGTTCGATACGGCGAAGTTGACGCGCGTGCAACTGGCTTCTTCCAAGGGCGGCGTTGAGTTTGGCAAGAACGGTTCGGGCGAGTGGCAGATCATCAAACCGCAGCCTTATCGCGCGGACAACTCCCAGGTGGAGGAGCTTGTACGCAAGCTCGGGGACGCGAAGATGGACTTGGCGGCCAGTCCGGAAGACCAGAAGAAGGCCGACGCGGCGTTTGCAAACGGGCAAACAGTTTCAACCGTGAAGGTGACCGATGCCTCCGGAACGCAGACACTGGACGTCCGAAAGAATAAAGACGATTATTACGCCCGCAGCAGTGCGGTGAAGGGCGATTACAAAATTCCTTCCGATCTCGGGCAGGCGCTCGACAAGACCGTAGACGATTTCCGTAACAAGAAGCTTTTCGACTTCGGATTTAGCGATCCGAAGAAAGTCGGCATTCAGCAGGGCGCAAGCGACAAGACCTACGTGCTAAGCGGAACGGACTGGAAGCTAAACGGTCAGACCATGGACCCCGGCACCGTGCAATCGTTTATCGATAAGCTGCGCGATTTGACGGCAACTAAGTTCGTCACCACAGGCTTCACGACGCCTGTTGCTGCGATTACGGTGACGGCAAAGACAACCGAGAAGGTAGAGTTCTCCAAGTCTCCGGACGGCTATGTAGCGCGGCGCGAGAACGAGCCCACGCTGTACCAACTCGACGCAAAGACGGTAGACGCTATCCTGGAATCTGGCAAGGCGATCAAGCCCGCGGCGTCCAGCGCAAAGAAGTAGGCTGGGCCGAAAGGCCCACGATGTCCGCTCTAAATACAGATCTGTACGAGCTCACCATGGCGGCGGGTTATTTTGCCGCCGGAAAAACGCGGGAGATCGCGACTTTCGAATTGATGGTCAGGCGTTTGCCGGAACATCGCAATTTCCTGGTCGCGGCAGGTTTGCGGCAAGCGGTCGAATATCTGTTGAACCTGCGCTTTCGACCTGAGGAGATTGACTATCTCCGGGCGCTCGAACAGTTTCAGAACTCGCCTGCTGAGTTCTTCGACTTCTTGCAGGGGCTGCGATTCACAGGCGACTTGTTTGCTATGCCTGAAGGTACGCCGTACTTTCCCGGCACGCCGCTCGCGATCATACGGGCGCCACTCATAGAAGCGCAAATAGTTGAGACGTACCTGCTCTCAACGTTTTCTTTTCAAACGAGTATCGCGTCCAAGGCCGCAAGATGCGTACTGGCCGCCGAAGGACGACCGATCGTGGAATTCGGCAGCCGGCGCGCACACTCTCCGGAAGCGGGCATATTGGCCGCACGTGCCGCTTACATCGGAGGCTGCGAAGGGACCAGTAACACGGAAGCGGGAATGCGATTTGGGATTCCGGTTTCAGGAACGGCCGCGCATTCGTGGACCATGGCTTTCGAGAAAGAAGAAGATGCTTTTCGCGCCTTGCAGAAATTGCTTGGAAAAGAGACCGTCTTCCTGATTGACACCTATGACACGCTCGCTGGCGCCAGGATTGCGGCGAAGGTGGGTCGTCCTTGCTGGGGCGTGCGGCTCGACAGTGGCGATCTTGAAACGCTCTCGCGTCAGGTCCGCTTAATCCTTGACGAGGCCGGGCTCCACGATGCAAAGATCATGGCAACCAATGACCTCGATGAGCACCGGATTGCCGAGTTCGTCCGCGCCGGAGCGCCCATTGATGGATTCGGCATTGGAACGCAACTGGCTACATCGGCGGATGCGCCCGCGCTTTCCGCTGTGTACAAACTGGTCGAACTCAGAAGCGCGGAATCGATCCACTACACGGCCAAATTCAGCGGCGAGAAAAGCACCATCCCTGCGGCAAAGCAGGTTTACAGATCTGCGCAATGCGACACGGTGGCGATTTTCAATGAGTGCAATTCGGAGTTCACCGGAAGACCGTTGTTGCGGCCTGTGATTTCGCAAGGCGCTCTGGTAGAAGCTCTCCCGTCGCTTAAAGAATCACAGAATTGTGCCGCTGCTGGCATTGCCGCTTTGCCGCGTGAGCTGCTTTCCATCGATAAGAGTGCTGGCTACGAGATAAAGGTCAGCCCCCGCCTGCTTCAATTGGCCGAGGACGTCAGGCGCGAACATTTTGCGTAGGTGTTTGTGAAGACTATTTTTTTCGACGTTGACACGCAGATCGACTTTTTATTTCCGGCTGGAGCCCTGGCTGTGCCCGGTGCCGCAAGCATCGCTGGCAATCTCTCCGCTTTGACCCGCTTTGCCGCCGCCAATGGAATTCAGATTCTCTCGACGGCCGACGCCCACTCAGAGGACGACCCCGAGTTCAAAATTTGGAAGCCGCATTGTGTCGTAGAAACAATCGGCCAGCGGAAAATATCGGCGACTCTGCTACCTAAGCCCGTGGTTTTGACAACAGATCCCGGCGGCCTGGACGCAATTGCGGACCAGATTGCCGGAGCGGGTCAGATCATAATCGAAAAGCAGAATATCGATTGCTTCACGAACCCCAATTTGCGGCCTCTACTCGCTTCGCTTCACGCGGACCGTTATGTTGTGTACGGCGTGGTTAGCGAAGTCTGCGTACAATCCGCGGCGTTCGGATTGCTTCAGACTGGCGCGACGGTTGAACTCGTGACCGATGCGATCAAAAGTTTGGACCGCGCGAAAGAGCGGGACATGCTTGTGCGATTTCAAGCTGCGGGCGGCGTGCTAACGACGGTTACAGCGGTTACCGGTTGAAACTGACCAGATGCTGCCCCGCAGGCAACGTGATGGTGGTCTCCGCGCTTCCTGGAGTGGGTTTCCAGAACGGAGCGCCATCCACTTCGACGGACGAAACAGGGGATCCAAGAGTCGCAAGTGCGCGGCTCCGGCTTGTATACGCGAGATCGACGCGGTTCTCCGAAATCAGTGCGGATTGAATATCGCCGTTGAAATCCGAGAGCGTCACCGGCGCGCACTGGAGTCCCGGACTGAGCCGGTGTTTTCCAGCGGGAACCAGCACGAAATGCTCGTTCTGCACGGGCCAGATCGCGCCATCCATTTCAACCGGGCCTTCCCAGGCAACGCGCGTTTGGGACGTGCTCTTGATATCCAGTTCATCGGGCCCGTGATCGGCCACAACCGCGTTTGCAGCGGCGACCGGGAGCAGCGTCAAATCCTGTTTCTCTATTGAGTTTTCAAAGTAAAGCGCAACGTGCGAAAACGAAGACGCGGCTTGGTGAACCAGTTCTAACAACTCAATTCCAGTCTGTTTCTTCGTCGGGTAAACGTCCTGATAGCGTTCGACAATATTGATATCGACCGCGATGCGGTTGTCACCTGGCGCTAAGATGCGATACTTCTCGGCAATCTTCGAATAACGGTCTGGCCCCAGGTTCCAAAGATTCGCCGGGTCTTCCACCAGCAGCGTACTCCGATGCGCCTGAATCGACGGAAGATTGTGAGCTATGTCCGCGCCGAGTTCATCTCGAATGGCAGGGTCGAACCGGTCGTCTATGTGCGTCACCACGATGTCAAGGTAAGGTTTGGCCGTCTTGACGACGTCAATCTCTTTCAACCAGTCCGACTGCATTCTCGAAGCAAGCACCGCACGAAAGTCGAGAAACTTCCGTAACGCGGATGGATTCTTTGCCGCTGAATACTGCGAATTTGGATCGAACAGCAGCTTTGGATCAAACCCGCCAATTTGTGTGAACTCCGCCCGCACATCGTCGTTCATAGGAGTGAAGCGTGCGGGATTCGATGCGCCTTCTAACGATTCGAAGTAGAGTTCCGCAAGATTGACACCGTCCCAATCGAACCTGTTCAGCAGCGAAGAAATCTGGCGCGCCACTTCGCGATGACAATCCGGATTTTGCAGATTCATCAGCTTCCGCCAATCAAGCTGCGCGTCCTGTCCAAGCGCCGTCTTCTCACGCCAGGCCGGATGATCCGCCCAAAACTTCTCGCTCACGTGAGGCAGTTCAAGCCAGGCGTATACAAGAATCGAATTGCGATGACATGCCTCGATCAGCTTCTTTAAGTAAGCATCCTGCGCTGGATCGGGATCGGCGTTGTGCCATGCGGCGACATGCAGCGCGCCGATGCCAGCTTGCCGCCAACGCTTGGCGAGATAATCGACGTCCGCGCGTAAGCGATAGGAGGAATCGAAGAACGCCCACAGGTTCGTCGTCCTCAACGGCAGTTCAAGTCCAAGATCCACAAGCGCGTTCAACAGATACGGATATCTCTCATACCCAGTTGCCCCAGGACTGGTGGCGACCCAAAGAATAGCTCCATGCGCGGTTCGTTTACCCGCGAGAACCGGAATGCCCTTCCATTTCTCTGTCGCAAAAACTTGAAAACCATCCGGGATCGTAACGGAAGCGACGCTCACCGGTTGTTCCCAAATGATCTGCATTTTCGGCGCGTGCGTGTCGCAGATTTGCCGGACCGAGATATCTCCAGGTTTGCCGATGAAACCGAGAGACTGCGCGGCCGTCCCTGTACCTTCCAGCACGACAATGTGATCCGCGGACAGCTTTGTCACATCCACCGTGGCATTTCCGCCTAGAACAACAATTGACGCTCGCGTCACATCGGCGGAACCGATTCCTAGCGTCCCAAAGATCTTGGCCCAGGGGGCCGCATCCGTCCCCATCACGTTGAAAGAAGGCACTCCCGCAAACGCTGGAATAACAATAAAAAAAGCGATCGCGATGAGTCTCATTTGGTAAATGCGTACCAGAAACCAACGCGAACGTCGTCATAATTCGGACGCCGCGGATTACCCGCATTGTTGGTGTAAACACCCCGCAGGAAATCCGTCGAGAAGTAAACTCCAGGACGCATCCAAGGCATGTGGAGCCTGAGCCCCGGTCCCATTTCAACGTTCTCGGCCCAATACTGATTCTTCAAATCGTGCGTGTAATTCGCGTTAAAGAGCAGCTGCGCCGAAGCCGTTTTCCAGGGATGGAACGTTCTCCCAGTCCGGTTCTGGGTCGTGAAAATCCAGTCCTTGCCGTAGCGGCTCACGTAAATGGCGTCGGCGGTGCTTTCAAAGAATGTGCCGGATGACGAACTACCGAGAAGCGTCCCAAAACCCTTTGCGAAATTGAGCCCGCCGCGGTAATCCGGGACTGCCGCGCCGACATCTTCACGGAACGGCAGATATTTGAAACTCTCGCCAGCTTCCACCCAACCCGTCAGGTGATGCCACGTCTTCGACGACATCCCCGCGCCCAGAATAAACGCGCTGTCGGAGAGATATTGCGCTCCGATAGGGTTCTGAGGCATGCCGCTCTTCAGGTCGCCGATAAACCGGGTTGACAAGTAAAAAGAAAACCACTTATTCATGTCTTTCCAAGGCAGCGGAATAGTTCGCTTGATCTGGCCGTAGGAAAAGACGTCGTGCCAACGCGTGGAATACATCGGCAGCGACCAGACAGTCGTCTGAGGCAGCGTGTCGCCGTTCAGATTGTGGAAGGCTTTTGATGCTTCGGCGGCGATACCGGCATCCCCGGCGTGACGCGCCCGATCGAACCATTGAATCGCATCCTGATCGTCTTTCGCGAAATTGTAAGCCCAGCCGAGTTTCAGCATCACTTCCGCATCTTCCGGATCGTTGTCGTGGGCTTGCCGCAAGTACTTGATCGCGTCGCGCGCATAGCCAAGGGCAAGACTTCGCTCGCCCAGCTTCTTCGCGTCGGTCTTAGACGGCACAGCGGGAAGCGCCGGCGGTTGAACAACACCAGCTTTCTTCTTGGCGCCACGCAGGACACCCTGCAGAACATCCAGCTGATCGCGAGACAGCCGGTCGCTCGGATCAATCGCCAGCACTTTTTCGAACTGCTCAACCGCATCCGGCTGCTTCTGCATGGCAAGATACAGAAATCCAAGTTCTCGCCTCAGCCCGATGTTTTCGGGATCGATTTGCAGCGCCTTCACAAATTCGTAAGGATAGGGATAACGGGACCCCCACTGCTCCAGGCCCAGTTCGGCGGTTCGGGAATTCTTCTCCCGCGATGCCGCGAGTAGAGCCGCCCGCGCATCTTCAACACGATTCAATTGCTGCCACACGCGAGCCAGCGCAAGCAACAGTTCACTCAGTTGCGGTTTGAGTTTACGGCAGATTTCATACTGTTCCGCGGCAAGCGGCAGATTGTCACGAAGTTCCGCAAGGTGCCCAAGCTCCCAATGCGCGCTGTAGGTCGAAACGTTATTCGGATCCGCCGAGCGCGCCAACGCCTGCTGCCACTGCGCAATTCCCTCCGCCAGCGGCCTGTCGATATTCTGAAAAGCCTGTTCAGCCGTGGCGCGAGTTGCGGCGCTGCCTCGCTTCCGCAGCCTGTCGAACATCCGGCGTGCCTCAATCGGTTTATTGGTCTCGTACGCCAGAAAAGCATACTCAAGCGCCGCAGTTTCGTCGTGCTCGTTCACGTGAAGAGCCGCCTCAAACTCATCGCGGGCCTCGGCGCTGTCTCCCGTCTTCAGGAGTGTGTAAGCCAGATCTTTATGAACGGCGGCATTGCCGGGATCCTTAGCCAGCGCCGCACGGAAGAGACCGGCAGCTGAGTCGTAGTCTTTCCGCTGCAAAGCCCCATAGGCGCCTGTAAGCTCCTGCTTTTCGACTTCATCCGCAGACACAGGCATCGCATACGACACCAACACGGCGGCAGCCGCAAGAAAGATCCGGAACTGGCGAACAGAGACAATCATCCGCTG
>CAWJUO010000052.1:0-9768 GCA_963845995.1 uncultured Acidobacteriaceae bacterium
CGGCAGCGCATTCGTCATCACGCCGTTCTCGATTACCGGAACGCCATTCACAATCACAAACTCCATACCCACCGAAAGCTGATTCGGATTCTCAAACGTGGCCACATCGTGAATCTTGTCGGGATCGAAGATCACGACATCCGCCCACATCCCCTGTTTCAACACGCCCCGATCGGTCAGCCGCATTCGCTGAGCGGGCAGCGCACTGAACTTCCGAATAGCATCCGGCAAAGTCAGCAACTTCTCATCGCGCACATACTTGCGAAGAATGCGCGGGAAAGTCCCATAGGCCCGGGGATGCGGATGTTCTTCTCCCAGAATCCCTTCCGCAGCCGTCCCATGCGCGTCGTTGTCTACGGAAACCCAGGGCTGTTTCAACGCATACGCAACATCCTGCTCCGACATCGCAAACACCGTCACCGAAATGGACGGGTCTTGAATCAGCAGATCGAAAGCCGTATCAATCGGATCTTTACCCTCGCTCTTGGCAATCTGCGCAATCGTCTTCCCTTGAAGCGGCAGAAGCTTCCGGTTTTGTACCGCGCTCACCAATATTCCCTCGGGCCCAGGCACTTCCAGCCACTCGTTATCCCAACCCGTAGTATCCGTTTCCATCTGCTTGCGAATGCGCGCGCGGGTCTGCGGATCCTTTAGCCGCGCGACCATCTTCTTGTCCCCGCCTTCATGCGCCCACGGCGGAACAACCGCTGAAAACGTGTTGTTCCAGGCCGGATACGCGTAGGTGTCGGCCTCAACGTCAACACCTGACGCACGCGCTTTATCGATTCGATCGACAATCTCCGGCATTCGGCCCCAATTCTGCTTGCCGCCCGCTTTCAGGTGCCAAATCTCAATCGGGACGCCTGCTTCCCGTCCTATGCGAAACGTTTCATCAAGCGCCTCGTCAATCGCATTGCCTTCACTCCGCATGTGCGTGGCGTAAATGCCACCGTACTTCGCAGCCTCTTTCGCCAGCGCGATTAACTCATCCGTGCTCGCATAAGGCGCGGGCGCATATTGAAGGGCACTCGAAACCCCGATCGCCCCGTCCCGCATAGCCTGGTCCACCAGCAGTTTCATGCGCGAGAGTTCTTCCGTCGTGGGCGCCCGGTTGGCTTCTCCAACAACAAGCTTCCGCACCTGCGTCGCACCAACATAACTAGCCATGTTGATGCCCATCCCTTGCTTCTCCAAGCGCGCAAAGTAACCGGCAAAGGTCGTCCAATCCGGAGCCGGAATCTTATAAGTCTCGAAGTCGGATCTATACTCGGCCAGCAGTTGGGCGTTCAGCGGCGCAATCGTGTTACCCTCGCCCGTAATCTCCGTCGTAATCCCTTGAAAGATTTTCGAAGGCAGATGCGGGTTAACAAGGATGGTTTCCTCCGACTGGCCCAACATGTCGATAAAGCCGGGCGCAACCGTCAGTCCTTTGGCATCGATCACCCTCCGCGCAGACGAAACCGGGAACGTCCCAATCTGCGCGATACGCCCGTTCCGGATGCCGATATCGCCCGCGTACCACGGCGAGCCCGTCCCATCCACGATGTGGCCGTTGCGAATGACCAAATCAAACCGCTGAGCAAATGCAGCGCCCGGGAGCGCCACCGCCGCGCTAAGGAAAGCAAGATATCGAAGCATGTAATCCGAAGCCGCGATTATATGACGCCCTTTCGTCATAATCCGGTCTTCTGCGGCGTTTAATAGATGTGGGAGCGATCTCAAGTTTGACTCAACCCGTGAGCAATGCGCCGGCGGCACGGTCCGGAACTGCCTCTGAGCCGGACTTCGAAGCCGTTTTTCTGGATCACTATCCGCGGGTTCTGGGCCTACTCACCCGTCTCGTAGGAGAGCGTGGCCAAGCCGAAGAACTCGCGAATGAAGTCTTTTGGAAGCTCTCGCGTCAACCCCGAGGAACTGCTTGCCGATAACGTCGGAGGCTGGCTGTATAGAACTGCTACGCACACGGGCCTCGACGCGTTACGTTCGTCGGCTCGACGCAGACGTTACGAAGAGCGTGCCGCCCTGCAGTCCGAGAACTCCGAAGGCGGCGGTCCTTTAGACGACGTCCTCCGCCAGGAAGACCGCGGCAGGGTACAGGCGATTTTGATCTCAATGAAACCGGCGCAAGCGCAGATTCTGCTTATGCGCGCAAGCGGCTCGTCCTACAAAGAATTGGCTAATGCGCTAGGCGTTGCGGCTGGAGGAATCGGGACATTGCTCAACCGGGCTGAAGCGGAATTTCGCAAACGCTATATCCAAACCACTGGAAAGAAGGAGAAACTATGAATTGCCTGGATGAAGGTACGCTCCGCGCCCGTCTGGATGAAGAGCTTGAGCCCTTGATATCGCAAGAAGTCGATCAACACTTGGGCGTATGCGCAACATGCCGGAAGCGGTCGGCGGCGATTGACGAACAATCACGGCAGGTAGGCCGGCTGCTAGCTGCTGAAGCAACGGCAGTGGATCCAGTTCTCGCCTACAACCGCTATCTTCAAAGCGCCGCACAGCGCGTCGAACCTAAGCGCGCATGGACAGAACTATGGCTCGGTGGCTGGAAACGTCCGGCCTGGGCTGGAATGGCGGCTGTTTGCGTTCTTGTTGGCCTGCTGAGTTTCGCGCCAGCCAGAAGCTGGGGTCAGAGAATTCTAGAAATGCTGCGAGTCCAAAAGGTTGCCGTCGTGCCGATCGACGTTTCGGCACTCAACCAACTGGGAAAGGATCAATCGGCCAAGCGGTTGACACAGTTGATTTCCGATAACGTCATCGTCACGATGAAACCAGGCCAACCCGCCGTTGCCGCCAACCTCGATGCGGCCGACGAAATGGCCGGATTCCATATCAGAGGCCTGGATGAACTCGGAGCGCCGGCGAGAATTCTCGTCAACGGGGAAGCCGCGTTCCACATGACGCTCAACCGCGATCGAATCGAAGCCGTATTGGACGCGGTGGGCCGGTCCGACATTCAAGTGCCGCAGTCCGTGGACGGTAGCACGGTGGCCGTCCATATTCCGAAGATGGCGAGCTTGTCCTACGGGGACTGCAAGGCTGTAGGCCAGAATAGAATTCAGACCGGGAATTGCCTGACATTCTTTCAAGTGCCAAGCCCCACAGTCAGCGTCCCTCCGGGACTGGACATCGCAGGACTCGCTGAAGCAGGCCTCCAGGTTTTCGGAATGAACGCCTCGGAAGCCCACGCCTTCTCTCATACGGTTGACTGGTCATCCACCCTCGTGATACCCGTCCCTGAGACGGGCGGTTCGTCGCGGCCGGTGCCGGTAGATGGTGTAGACGGCACTCTCGTGGAGGTCGCCGCTCGCGGTAAGGCCCCGGGCGGCTATTCACTTGTCTGGGTAAAAAGCGGAATTGTCTACGAGATCCATGGCCAGGGTGATGCAAACCAGGCACTGGCGGCGGCAGGATCTCTGAATTGACCGGCGATCTCGCCATATCAACCCGCAAAATCCGCAAACTCTTTGGCGGAAATGTAGCGGTCAAAGGCCTCACCCTCGACGTTTGCCGGGGTGAGGTCTTTGGCTTTCTCGGCCCGAACGGCGCGGGCAAAAGCACATTCGTCAAGGTGCTGCTGGGGCTCGTGAAACCGACCAGCGGCAATGCAACCCTCCTCGGCCGCGCTCTCGGAGACCGCCAGACCCGGGCGAAAATCGGGTTCCTACCAGAGCACTTCCGCTTCTATGATTGGCTAACGGCAGCGGAACTCCTGCGGCTTCACGGACAACTTCACGGCCTGCCGGATCGCTTACTGAACCGGCGCATCCCGGCAATGCTCGAAACCGTTGGACTCACGGTCCATGGAAACAAGCAACTCCGCCACTTCTCAAAGGGCATGGTGCAGCGGATCGGATTGGCGCAGGCCCTGATCAATGAACCCGAACTGCTTTTCCTGGATGAACCCACCTCCGGTCTCGATCCTGTTGGCCGCCGGCTTGTCCGCGACGTCATCAAAGCTCAACGTGATCGCGGTGCAACGGTATTCCTGAATTCCCATCTGCTCGGAGAAGTGGAGATTACCTGCGATCGCGTAGCCTTCATAAAAGCGGGCGAAGTGATCGAAGTACGCGAGGTCAGCGGCTTTTCGAATCGGCAAACGACCATCCGAGCCAAGGTGAAAAACATCTCGGAAGCGGCCCTGCAAGGACTTGCTTCATTGGTCTCCGAAATTACAGCCGAGGAGGATCATCTCACGATTCAGCTTGCCTGCAGCCGACGCGGCGCCCAGAGTGTTGCGTTATCTGGTCGAAAGCGGAGCCGATGTCTTTGAATTCACTCCGCTGCGCCAATCCCTGGAAGATCGGTTCCTTGAGATCCTCGGCGTGGATGAAGGACTCTGATGCGCGTTTGGATAATGGCGCGTGTCACCTTCCGCGAAGCCGTCCGAAAGAAGATCCTCTGGATGGCACTCGCGGGCGGGTGCGCCTTTCTCATCCTCTTTGCCACCGCTCTTCACTTTCAAGTCGCGAACTTCAACAGTCGCCACATCACTCCGTTTCTGCAGAAGCAAATTGTGAGCGGTTTGCTAATGGTGGGACTCTATGCAATCGACCTGCTGGCGGTCGTGATGGCTGTCCTCACATCGGTAGACACGCTTTCCGGCGAAATCGCGTCCGGTACCATCCAGGCCATAGCTACGAAGCCCGTGCGCCGTTGGGAGTTGCTGATTGGCAAATGGCTGGGGTTTGCCGCCATGCTTACGCTTTATCTCGCGATTTTAGTAGGCGGAATCAACGGCATAACCCTGTTCACGACGGGGGTCGCCGCGAGACATCTGATCCAGGGCTTCAGCTTGATGTGGATGGAAATTCTTCTCCTCCTCTCCGTGACGTTCTTCTTTGGAACGTTCCTATCGACGCTCACAAACGGAGTTCTGGTTCTCGGATTACACGGGCTGGCCTTCATTGGCGGCTGGATTGAACAAGCCGGAGCCCTGACGAAAACGCCCAAAGCTGTAGACGTTGGAGTTATCGCCAGCCTTCTGATGCCGAGCGAAACGCTTTGGCGGAGAGCCGTCTACGAAATGCAATCGCCACTGACAACAGCGCTAAACTTTACTCCCTTCAGCCGGGGTTTCCGTCCCGAGCGTTGCAATGATCGGTTACGCGGTCTTCTACACATTTGTCTTCCTCGGGCTGGCGATCTGGCGATTTGAACAAAGAGACTTGTAGATCTATATCTCCCGGGTACTCGCGGTTACGAATTGGTCCAACTCCTGAAACAGCGGAATCAGCGGCATCCCCAGAGTTACTTGCCTGACCATACTTGTGAGCGTTATGCGCACAAGGACAGTACGGCGATCCAGCTCAATTGTCTGCTCGATCTGCCGCTCCGCGAGTTGTTTCCACACGCGTTCAGGATCTCCGCTACCGGTCTGAGCTTCAGCGAACGCGAAAAAAGCCGGACCCGTCCATCTGCACAACGACACGGATACCGGGATCTGCTTTGAGAGATGCTGCGCAACTTGCACAAGGACTTGGTCTTCGGCGCTGCTCCCATGACGTCTCTTGACGGAAGCCAGGCGTTCAGGGACGAATAGAGCCAGCGAGTAGTTCCTCCCGGTCATGATTTTCTCGCCGAGTAGCTGTTCTCCGATTGCCCGGCCGGGTAAGCCCGTCACGCTGTCTAACGATCCAAGCCGCCGGGAGGGTGTTTCCCCATGGTCCGCCGATTCACTGTTGAGGCGAGCCGTCTCTTCCCGCACCAGTCCAAGGCACTTCGTTAGCCGGGAACGAAGAAGCCGGACATCTTCGATTTCCGTCGCCTCTTCCAACTGCCGCCCGATGTAATTGAGTTGTTGGACGGCGGTAGTGCGCGATTCACTTAGAAAAGTAATGGTTCCGGTCATCGACCGCAAGATCGAGCGAAGTTCAACGATCTGATCGGCCGCCTGCTTTGAACAGGCAACGTGTGAACCGCGAACTAATTCCAGCGCCGCAGCGATCGCAGTTTGGATCTCGGCCGGTGTGGAACGCTCATCAATACCTCTGGCGAGTGCGGTGATCTTGCTCTTTAGATGCGAGTCGGCTTCATCAACCTGGCCCGCCAGAGCTTCGAGAGTCGAATGCAGCAGCCGTAGATAATCCGATTGCGTCGCCTGACGGGCGCCCGGATTCATGACGATGTTCAGATCTCCACCTCTTCAGTGCTTATCGTCCGAAAGAGAGGATTGGTGAGGAGAAATCCGGAGGGGGGCAGGGACCTAAGTCGCCGCGCTTCTAAACGCCTGCCCGACATGCAGAACCGCTGAAACGGCCCGGGTGTAATTCATGCGCATGGGGCCGATAACCGCAACCTGAGCCTGCAGGCCATTGGGAAGGTTGAAGCGCACCCCAATGAGCGAAAGCTCTCCCATGCTCGGGTGAATGTCCGAAAGTCCAACCTGGATGGCCAAGGCTCCGTCGCGCTGTTCCAAAAAGCGTTCAAGCAGTTGAAGGATCCGCTTCTTCTCTTCCAGAGCGCGGAAAAGCTCCCGCATGCGCTCTCGGGTGAGGTGCAGATCGAGTCCGATCAGATTTTCGGCGCCCTCGAAGTGAATCTCGGGCATTAGCCCAAGATCCAGCAGTCCTTTACCGTACAAAAAGCTGACGCGCTTCAGGATGGCGTCGTACGCGGCGCTTTCCAGTTCCATCCGGCGCTTGAGTTCGCGGTGAATATTCGGAACCGCCCAACCGCCGAAATGGTAATTGATGTAATTACGGATCGAAGTCAGGTCGTCTTGCGAAACATGGTCGTCAACCATGATGACCTTGTTGCGCACCATGCGGTCGCGGGTCACCACAACCATAAGGATGCGGCGGTCGGACAACGCGATCAGCTCTACCTGATCCAGCGTTTGATTTTCGTTTGGAATGGCCGCTGCGATGCCGAAATTCCGGGTAATCTCGGTCAGTAACTGGGAAGACCGCTCGATTCTGCCCTCGACGGTCGAAGCCCGCTGTATCTCTTCATGAAGGCGATTCAACTCGGCTTGAACAACCCGGTTGCCCACCAATGTTTTCGCGTAGCTCCGGTAGCCGTGTTCGGTCGGAACTCGACCCGCCGAAGTATGTGGCTGAGATAGATAGCCCGCCTCCAGAAGATCGGCCATCATGTTCCTGATGGAGGCGGCGCTCATCGGATACTTGCGCGCAATCGTGCGCGAGGCGACCGGCTCGCCCGTCTCTATGTAGTTTTGGACGATCGCGTGCAGGACGTCGAAATGACGCGGTGTCAGCGTTCCCAAATAACTCATCTATGTACCGAAGCTAACTCTTGATTATAAAGGTGATGGAAGCGCGGCTGAATGTCAATACCGCAAGCCCTAGAAAAGTAATAGGTTAGGGCTCCAGAACCACCGAACCGCTGAGATTGACCGTCTTACCGTGCCGCCAGAGCCGTTCCAAATCGTAGTAGGCGCGCGCCGATTCCGAGAAGATGTGGACGATGAAGTCGCCATAATCCATCAAAACCCAATCGACGGAGTCAAACCCCTCCAGGCTTACCGGAAGCTCTCCTATCTGCTTCAGCTCTTTTGAGATCTCATCCGAAATGGCATGGCCCTGGCGTGGATTGCCAGCAGTACAGATGATGAAGTAATCGGTAAAAGAGGTAACCTCGCGCAGGTCCAAAATTCGTATATCGGCCGCCTTCTTCGATTCGGCTGCTTTGGCCGCCAATAACCAGTTGGGCGGTTGCGCCAAAGCTTCGGGATTTTGCGGACTGTTAGCGCGGTTCGTCAGACTCCTATCTTAACAAGGTAAGCAGCACTGCAGGCTAGAATTACAAAACAATGCCTCAAGGCTCCGCCGACCGCATCCTCATTACATCCGAGCAGATCCAGCAGCGAGTGCGAGAATTGGCGGCCCAGATTGAAGCGGACTATCCAGAAGGGCCCCTGTACGTCATCTCGGTTCTGAAAGGCGCGTTCATTTTTGTCGCCGATCTGGTGCGCGCCCTGAAGCGCCACTCCGTTCGCATCGAATTCATGGGCATTTCGAGCTATGGCAATGCCAAAACCAGTTCCGGCCAAGTGAAGGTCACGCGCGACCTGGACGTCAATATCGAGGGCCAGCACGTGCTGATTGTCGAAGACATCGTTGACAGCGGCGTCACGCTGAACTACCTGACCCGGCTTCTGGAGCAGCGCCATCCGAAGTCTCTCGAAATAGCGACGCTACTCGACAAGCCGGAGCGCCGGATCAACCCCGTCCGTGTGAAGTACACCGGGTTCCAGATACCAGACGAGTTTGTGGTCGGCTATGGACTGGATTACGCGGAAGACTATCGCAACCTGGACCATATCCGCGTACTGACGGGTGTTGAGTAACTTAAGGCTACAGAGCGGGCGCGACTCGTGGCTTCGGAGCCGGCAAGTCCCGCGCTTTGCACGCCGAATCGAAACCATTGCGGCCATGGGTGCCATCGCAGAAAGGCTTGTTATCGGCCATCCCGCAGCGGCAGAGTGAAATGACGGTTCTCCCCGCGAGCCCGAACGAGTTTCCTTCGGCGTCTTCGATCGTAAACTCGCCTTCAATGCGAATCGGTCCGTTGTTGATAATGGTGACTTTGGCGGCCATGAACCCCGATCTTACCAGAGGCGAAGGATGCGGCTCCTATAATTGTCAGGGCAGGTGCTAACGTGATCCAATTCATCTACGAGTCAGATAAAGAGCTGTTTGAAAGCGCGATGGTCTTCGCCCGAAAGCAGGTCCGTAAGCTGATCGAGAACCATCCGGACTTTTATCCGATGTACACGGAAGGTGGTAAATGGAAGCACGAAGGCCCAGCATGGACGCATTGGTGCGACGGCTTTCTTCCCGGCATGATGTGGCTCTTCTACCGGCATCTGGGTCCGGACAAACCGGATTCCAGGTTCTGGATGGATAACGCCATCCGCTACAGTAAACCGCTCGAAGCCCGCAAGACAGACAGCGATGTACACGATCTTGGCTTCATCTTCCTTTCGACTTACTACCGCTGGTACCAGTTCACCCGCGACCAGGCCATCAAAGACGTGGTGCTGCATGCCGGAAAAACACTTGCCGAGCGCTTCAACGAGGCTGGCCAGTACTTGCGGTCTTTCGTAGCCGAAGATTCGATTTTTATCGACATCATGATGAATGTCGGAATCATCTTCTACGCGGCCCGTGAATGCAATGACAAACGCTTGCGCGATATTGCGATCCGGCATTGCGTCACTACCCGGAGGGTGCTGGTGCGCGGCGACGGTTCTACGGCACACGAGGGCATCTTCGATCCCGATTCCGGCGAGTTCTTGCGCCAATCCACTCAGCAGGGCTTCCGCAGCGATTCCTGTTGGTCCAGAGGCCTCGCCTGGTCCTTGTATGGATTCTCAAACTCCTACGAATACACGCGCGATCCCCGCTTCCTGCATACGGCGGAAAGTTGCGCGGATTACTACATCACTCACACTCCCGGTGACGGGGTGCCGCCTTGGGACTACAATGCTCCGCCGGAAAACAGGACCGTCCTGGATACCTCGGCCGCCGCGATTGCCGCTGCGGGCTTGCTTCGTTTATGCCGCCAAATCGCCGATCCGATGAAGGGCCATTTCTACTGGTCTACGGCCATTCACATTCTGCGAACGTTGTGCACAAAGCATCTGGCGAGCGCGGACCCCGATTGGGAGGGTGTCCTCAAAGGCGGCGTCTATCACATCCACAAAGGATTTGGAGTGGACGAGTCGGTCATGTGGGGCGAATACTTTTTCATCGAGGCGATCGAAGAAGCTCTCCGCGTCATGCCGAAGTAGAGAGT
>CAWJUO010000053.1:0-27247 GCA_963845995.1 uncultured Acidobacteriaceae bacterium
TCAAGCGGAGTTTGTGTTCTACGTTTAGTTGTTAGTTACTCATGCGGCTAAGTTCAACAGTGATCGAAGTAGAGAATCTTACGCAGAGATTCCGCCTGATTCATGAGCGCCCCGATACGCTGCGGGAGCTGTTCACCAAGAAGTTCCGCAACAAGTCGAACATTCACAACTTTGAAGCGCTAAGGAACGTTTCGTTCAATGTCTACCATGGCGAAATGGTCGCCATCGTCGGCGCGAACGGTTCGGGAAAAAGCACGCTGTTGAAGGCGGTGACGGGTGTCTACCGGCCATCGGAAGGCAGGGTTGAGGTGAAGGGCACGATGGCGTCGCTGCTCGAACTGGGCGCGGGCTTTCATCCCGAGTTGACAGGACGCGAAAACATACTTCTGAACGGTTTGCTGATGGGTTATAGCAAACGGCAGATGCTGGCGCGCGAGGACAAGATTAGAGAATTTGCCGGGATTGGCGAATTTGTTGACGTTCCGGTGAAACAGTATTCCTCGGGCATGTACATGCGGCTCGCGTTTGCGGTTGCGACGGAAGTGGATCCCGATATTTTGGTGATTGACGAAATACTTGCGGTGGGCGATACGGCGTTTCAATCGAAGTGCTTCGACCGGCTGAAGAATTTCCGGGAAGCGGGCAAGACGATTTTATTTGTGACGCATAGCGTGCAACAGGTCCTCGCCTACTGCGACCGCGCCATTCTTCTGCGGTCTGGAGACATGATTTTGGATGGCACGCCGGAAGCGGTGGTGGAAGAGTATGCTCCGGGTACCGTGGCTGCGGCAGCGGCTGCGGCGGAGGCGAATACTCGTTTCCTGGAATCGGTGCAGCAGTAGGTAGCGGGCTGAAAACGCTCCGGTTTTCACTGAAAAATGGAAGAATGAAAGAGTCATGTCTGCAGCAACTACCAACTCTCCCAGTTTTCCCTACCCATGTGTTCGCTTACGGGACTCTGATGAAGAGGCCAACCCGACCACAAGCTGCTTGAGCAAGGGCAGATTAAGTCGATTGTTCCCGCGAGCATTTCCGGTGAATTGATCGACCTTGGGGATTACCCGGGTTTACGTTTGTCTTCGTACTCCAAAGGCAGAGTTTCAGGGGAATTGATCGAGGTGGAGGCGCTGGACAAAGTGATCGAGGCTATCGATAACGAAGAGGGGCCGGCGTTCCGCCGCGAGATTGTCAATGTCACGCTGGGCGATGGGCGCAGTCACTTTGCGTGGACTTATGTGTTGGCGTCGGATGCGGGGCATTACCCGGTGATTGAGTCGGGCGAGTGGCGCGGTAAATGCGTCGGGTAGGTTGCATTTCTTTGAGGCGGGCGATGATTGCGTCGGGATCGTAGACGCAGCCGGCCCAGATTCCTCCGCTTGCGTGTTGCAGGGCTGCCCATAAACGGGTGTCTTCGGGGAGTTCGGGATCGGATCGCAGATCGGTTCTCGCCGGACGATGCAGCAGGCGGCGGGCTCCTTCTTCCGCATCGAATCGCTCTTCGCCTTCTCCGACGAAGTTCACGCGGCCTTCGAGGTTGGTGCGATCAACGACAATTTCGATCACATCGCCGTCGCGCAACTTGCCTAAGGGGCCGCCTGCCAGCGCTTCCGGTGAGACGTGCCCGATACAGGCGCCGGTGGAAACTCCACTGAAACGGGCGTCGGTGATGACGGCTACGTATTTGCCGAAGGGCAGATGTTTGAGGGCCGAAGTGATCTGATAGATCTCCTCCATGCCCGTTCCCATTGGTCCGCGGCACATCAGCACCATGACGTCGCCTTCTTTGACTTGTTGTTCCTTGATTCCTGCGATGGCGGCGTGTTCGGTTAGAAAGATGCGCGCGGGTCCGCAGATTCGGTAAACGCCATCTTCTCCCACGACGGAGGGATCGATAGACGTGCTCTTTACGACGGAGCCGTCGGGCGCTAGATTGCCATGCGGGAAACACACGGTTGAAGTCATGCCGCGGGAGCGGGCGGAATCCGGGGAGAGGATGATGTCATCGGGATCGATCCCGTCCAGTTCACGAAGCTTTTTGCGAAAATGGCTGCGCCGCTCCGATTGCTGCCACCAGTCGAGCATGGTGTCCAGAGTCTCGCCCGAAACGGTCATGGTTTGGGTATTTAGAACGCCTGCGCGGCGCAAATGGAGCATGACTTCCGGGACGCCGCCCGCGAGAAATACTTCGGCGGTGGGATGGTTGCCGGGGCCGTTTGGAAGTACGTCCACGATGCGAGGGATACTGCGGTTCACGCGTTTCCAATCTTCGACTCTAGGCCTTTGCAGACCGGCGGCGAAGGCAATCGCGGGAATGTGCAGCAGGAGATTCGTCGAGCCTCCGAAGGCCGCGTGGAGAACCATGGCATTTTCCATCGCGGCATCGGTAATGATGTCGCGCGTTCGTAAACCTAATTGCTCCAGCCGCAGGATAGCGTGTGCGGTCCGGCGCGCCATATCGAGCCAAACGGGTTCGCCGGAGGGAGCGAGCGCCGCATGGACGACGGTGATTCCCAAGGCTTCGGCAACAACCTGCGAGGTGGCGGCGGTTCCCAGGAATTGGCAGCCTCCCCCGGGGGAAGCGCAGGCACGGCAACCAGCCAAAGCGGCTTCTTCGAGCGAGATTTTGTGATGGGCAAAACGTGCGCCGATGGTTTGCACTTTGCCGGCGTCTTCCCCATGTTCGGGCATCAACGTAACGCCGCCCGGTATGAGCACGCAGGGTAAATCGCGCATTCCAGCAAGCGCCATCATCATGGCGGGGAGACCTTTGTCGCAGGTAGCAATACCGATTACGCCTCTGCGCGTCGGCAGCGAACGGATCAGCCTGCGGAACACGACCGCCGCATCGTTCCTATAAGGAAGCGAGTCGAACATGCCGGGAGTGCCCTGGGTACGGCCATCGCAGGGGTCGGTGCAGGCGCCAGCGAACGGGACGGCGCCGAGAGCCTTCAACTCGCGCGCGGCCTCGGCGACGAGCAAACCGACTTCCCAGTGTCCAGTGTGATAGCCGAGCGCGATGGGCGTTCCATCAGGGGCGCGCACGCCGCCGTGAGTGCTTAGGATGAGTACCTGTTTCCCGAGCAGCGCGTCCGGAGCCCAGCCCATGCCCGCCGCCTGGCTCATTCCGAAGAGCGTGCCCGACGGGAGTTGCAGCAACATTTCCGGCGTGATGGGGAGCGATCCCTCCGGCCCGGGGGCGTGCGTGCGCACGTCGTAAATGCCCTTGTCTCCCGAATCGACCGCTTTATTTAACTTCTTATTTAAGTTCGCGTCTTGTGAATCCACTTGGTTGCTCCGTTACACTCAAATTTCAATGCCGTCCGCTCGCCCGCTGATTGCTATCTATCCCGGCTCGTTCGATCCTTTGACGAATGGTCATCTGGATGTGATCTCACGCGCCGCCGGGCTGGCCGACCTTCTCGTCGTGGCCGTTCTTAACAACACGCAGAAAGAACCGCTCTTTTCTGTAGAGGAGCGCTGCGAAATGCTGCGGGAGGCAACTTCCAAGATCGCAAATGTCGAAATCGACTCATTCAGCGGCTTGCTGGTAGATTATGCCGCGAGCCGCTCCGCGAGGGCGATTATCCGGGGTATTCGAGCCATCTCTGACTACGAAGTTGAGCTGCAGATGGCGCTGATAAATCGGCGATTGCGGCCCGAAACCGAAACCGTTTTTTTGATGGCGAGCGAAGAGTATTCGTTCGTCAGTTCCCGGATGGTGAAAGAAATCTTTGCTTTGAACGGGGATATTTCTAGCTTTGTACCGGCGGACGTGGCGGTACGGCTTCAGAACAAGCCGCAGACGACAAGATCGTCCGCGCCACCCAGCCGCCCAGCCTCCTGAAAAATGGCTTCACGGTAAATTAAATACTGATGCACGCTACTGCTGAAATCGCTGAACGCATATCGACCATCAGTGTCTCTTCGACGCTAAAAGTGTCGGCCGACGCGGAACGCCTCCGCCGTGAGGGGGTGGACGTCGTAGATTTTGGAGCCGGGGAGCCCGATCTTCCCACTCCCGCCAATATCAAGCAAGCCGCCATCAGGGCTATCGAAGCAAACTTCACGAAGTATACGAATGCGGGCGGCACACAAGAGTTGCGCGAGGCGATCTGCGAACGCCATCAGAAAGACTTCGGCACGAACTACTCGGTAGCGGAGTGTATGGCTACGGTTGGCGGCAAGCACGCCATTTTCAATCTGATTCAGGCGTTGATTAATCCCGGCGACGAAGTAATTATCCCGGTTCCCTATTGGGTGACGTACAAGGATGTGGTGAACTACGCGGGCGGCGTGTGTGTGTTCGTCGAGACCGACGAAAGCACCGGGTTTGAAGTGAACGCCGCGATGATTGAGCGCCATCTTACGCCGAAGACGAAGCTGGTGATCATCAATTCGCCGTGCAATCCAAGCGGGGGCGTACTTTCGAAGGAAGAGTTCCGCGCTATCTACGATCTGACGTCGCGGCGCGAGATTTTCCTGTTGACGGACGAGTGCTACTGCCAATTCCTGTATGACGCGCAACCGTTTTCTATTGCGGCGGCCCCGGGCGCGAAAGAGATGGTGGTGGTGGCCGGGTCGCTTTCAAAGACATACGCGATGACAGGCTGGCGGGTGGGCTTCGCATTGGCGCCCGCTCCGATCATTGGCGCGATGATGAAGCTGCAGAGCCATAGCACTTCCAATCCGACTTCGATTGCGCAAAAGGCGGCTGTGGAAGCGTTGCGCGGCTCACAAGATTCGGTACCGGAGATGCTTGCGGAATACCGCCGCCGCCGCGATTTTGTGGTCGGGCGGCTGCGGCAGATCGACGGGCGTCAGCATCGTTACGCCGAAAGGTGCGTTCTACGCGTACCCAAACATCAGCGTCGCTTACGCCAGCGGCCGTGTGAAGAACTCCATGCAGTTCTCGACCGCTCTGCTGGAACAGGCGCATGTGGCGGTTGTCCCCGGAGAGGCGTTCGGAACTCAGGATCACGTGCGGATATCGTACGCCACCTCCATGACGGAACTGGAGCGCGGGTTGGACCGGATTCACAAGTTTATCGATGGACTGCGCGGCTAAATGGCCGTTTGTGCTCCCGGTTCCGATTCATGGCGGTAAGCATAAAGGATGTCGCGCTTAAGGCGGGCGTTTCTACCGCCACGGTATCGCACGTTTTGAATGGGACTCGTCCTGCGAGTCAGGACACCCGCGACCGGGTTCTGGCGGTGGTCCAGGAGCTTGGATATTCGCAGAATCAGGCGGCGCGCAATCTAGCGCGGGGGAAGAGTTCTTTCCTGGGGCTGATTATCTCCGATGTCCGGAATCCCTTTTTTCCGGAGATCACAGCCGCTTTCCAGGACCGGGCGCTGGCGCACGATATGGATGCGCTGGTCCTTAATACCAATTACGATTCGCACAGCACGCTGCACTCCGTGTCGCGGCTTATCGGATTGCAGGTGCCGGGAGTGGCCATTCTGACGTCCCAAATCGATCCGGGAATCGCCAACATACTGGCGGAGAGAAACATTGCGGCGGTGTACCTGGATCTCGGGCGGGTTGGCCCTCATATCAGCAATTTGATCCTTGAATACGAACACGGGATCATCGAGGGCTTGGAGTATCTATCGAGTCTGGGCCACCGCAGCGTAGCTTACATTGGAGGGCCGCCGCATCTCCCTTCCGCTGAACGGCGGCGGCGGGCGTTCGTTGAGACGGCCGCCCGTCTAGGTATTGAAGCGAGCCACGTTGTGGATTCCGATTTCACTGCCAAAGGCGGGTATCTTGCCGCTTCGCATCTCCTGGATTCGAACATGCCCACCGCTGTTATCGCGGGCAACGACCTTACCGCGATCGGCGTACTGCATTGCGCTTATGACCGGGGCGTTGCGGTACCGGACGACATGTCCGTTATCGGATTCGACGATATAATTTTCGCCGAGTACACGCAGCCCGCGTTGACAACCGTTACGGTTCCGAGGCGCGAGATCGGAGAAATGGCGTTCGAAGCGCTTTGGGCGATGATGTCCGACCCGGCCTGCAGCGGCCGCGAGTTCCGCATCAGCACCAAGTTGACGATCCGGCAATCGGCTCGTGCGCCGCGGGCCCGTGCGCCGCGTTTCGGTACTGGAGCGCGGTTGGCCTAGATTCAGCTGAGTTTGGTTCTTAGGGTCTCGTTGACGACAGCTGGATTGGCCTGGCCGCGGCTGGCTTTCATCACCTGCCCTACAAGGAACCCGATCACGGTGGTTTTTCCGCTCTTATACTGCTCGACTTGCTTGGGGTTGGCAGCGAGAACTTCGTCTACGATCTTTTCGAGAGCGCCTGAATCCGAGATTTGTTTCAGCCCTTCGCGTTCCATGATCACGGAAGGCGCTTCGCCGGTCTGGAACATTTTCGGCAGGATATCCTTAGCCAGTTTGCCTGAAAGTTCGCCCTTGCCGATCAGCGCAACCAGTTCACCAAGGTGAGCGGCTGGGATGGGAGACTCGGCGATCTCTTTGCCCTCCGCTTTCAGCATCCCCATCAAGTCGCCTACGACCCAATTCGCGGTTGCGCGGCCGTCGCCGCTGGCCCTGACCGCTTCCTCAAAGTAGTCGCCGGTCTCTCGGGTTAGAGTGAGCACCTGTGCATCGTATTCGCGAAGACCGTACTCGGCGACAAATCTCTCGCGGCGATCTTGCGGCAATTCGGGCAGCTTCGAGCGAACTTCCGCTAACCAGTGTTCACTCACGCGAAGCGGCAAGAGATCGGGTTCTGGAAAATAGCGATAATCGTGTGCCTGCTCCTTACTCCGCATGGTGACGGTCCGGCCACTTTCCACGTCGTATAGCCGGCTCTCCTGGGCGATCTTACCGCCGGACTCAGTGACTTCTACCTGACGTTCAATTTCGTACTCGATGGCCATTTTTACGAAGCGGAATGAGTTCAGGTTTTTGACTTCCACTTTGGTGCCGAATTTCTCCGCGCCCCTGAGGCGGACCGATACGTTGGCGTCACAGCGGAGTTGCCCCTTCTCCATATCGCAATCGGAGACCCCGATGTATTGGAGCATCTGTTTGACTTCAGTAAGATACGCGTACGCCTCTTCCGCCGAGCGCATGTCAGGTTCACTGACAATTTCGATCAAGGGTGTACCTGAGCGGTTCAGGTCCACGTAGGTGTAGCGATCCGAATCCTTGAAGCCGTCGTGGATGCTCTTCCCGGCGTCATCTTCCATATGGACGCGTGTGACCCCGATGCGCTTCTTGCCGTGACTGGTCAGGATGTCTACGTAGCCGTGTTCGGCGAGCGGCTGGTCATATTGAGAAATCTGATAACCCTTGGGGAGATCCGGATAGAAGTAATTCTTTCTGGCGAAACGCGAGAACGGATTGATTTGGCAACGCAGCGCGATTCCGGCATCGATAGCGAGTTCGACCGCTTTCCGGCTTAAGACCGGAAGCGCACCCGGAAGGCCGAGGCAGACTGGACATACGTTCGTATTAGGCGGAGCGCCGAACTCGATGGGGCAGCTACAGAAGATTTTGGTTTTTGTACCAAGCTGGACGTGAACTTCAAGCCCGATTACAGGTTCGTACCTGGTGAGAATATCGTCGGCAACGGCGGCGGCGGACATGTTTTGATTGTACGGAATCTAAACACAATGGCCTACTGAGTGGGCGGTGAAAACAGTGCTCAAAGAATGCCTGTTTACGGGTGTTTGGAGCGCGAATGTTTAAAAAAATAGGGCAAACACGTGGAAAATCGCGGTTTTCGCTTTACAATGATGCCTAACTCCCCGTATTATCGTGGTGACCGCAGAGCTCAAACATTTTTACATCGTTCTGTTTGATCGTGTTCAACAGGATCTATGTGGGTGGGAGTTCTCGATAATAACCCAACGAACGTAGGAGGTTCAGATGGCTGAAGTGAAAAGAATGACCCAGACCGCGATTATCAGAGAACTCGCGGAAACTGCCGGAGTGAATAACAAGGTATCGAAGCAGTTCATGGATTCGCTCGCGCAGCTCGCCGTGCGCGAGACGAAGAAGAACGGCGTATTCGTGCTGCCTGGCATCGGACGTCTGGTCCGGGCGGAGCGCAAAGCGCGCACCGGGCGTAACCCGGCGACTGGTGAGGCTATCAAGATTCCCGCCAAGAAAGTCGTGAAGTTCCGGCTTGCGAAGTCCGTTAAAGATGCAATCGTGCCACCAAAGAAGACTGCCGCTAAGTAAGTAACCGCCGTACAGGTTGAGGCCTCGGGAATATTCCCGGGGCCTTTTGCCGCTTTCGTTTTCCGGCTCGGTCCCAAAATTGTCAAGCGCCGCTCCGTTATCACGCGATCCGTTTCAGCAAGGACCTGCGGTGAAAGTCCGCTCCTGGGAGGCGCTCTGGGCGAGTGTGTGGCCCTCCCTGCGGTTCCTGTTTCAGACCGAAGTTCATGTGTACTCGTTCGCCGTCGCGGTCAATGTTCTGCTGACATTCTTTCCCTTCCTTGTTGCAATCGTTCTGCTTTGCCGTTACGTCTTGCACTGGCAGACGGCGGTCCAAGTGATTTTCAAAGTGGTGAACGACTATTTCCCACCTGGTTTCGGGGTGGATTTTCAGGGCTATCTAAGCATGGCGGCGGCTCAACACAAGTTCAGCTGGATTTCGGTTTTCCTTCTGCTCTTCACCGCTAATGGAATTTTCGTGCCTCTTGAAGTTGCGTTCAATCGCATCTGGCGCGTGAAGCACAACCGCAGTTTTCTACGCAATCAGGTCATCAGTCTTGGGCTTATCTTCGGTTGTGGCGCGCTGGTTTTGGCGTCGGTCAGCGTTACCGCTTTGAACGTGCAGTTTCTGACACAAAAATTTGGAGACAGCCACCTTGGCGCGGTTTTGCAGTCCGTTTTGCTCAAAATTTCAGCGCTTCCCATTACGGTGGTGCTGATTTTTCTGGTGTACTGGCTGCTTCCGAATGCCCGCATCCGGGTGCGGCGGCTTATCCCAGCTTCCATTGCGGTGGGCGCGCTGCTGGAGGTTTCGAAGTACGTCAACATCATCACGTGGCCTTGGCTTCGCGCCAAGCTTCGCAGCGAAGTGCCGCCTTTTGTCCAATCGATCAGCATCATTCTTTGGGCATTCGCGGCCACGATGATCGTTCTCGCTGGAGCGGAATGGTCCGCCAGGGTTACCGTTGAAACGCTACGAGACGGTGAATCGCCGGCGGATGAGATACATTCGACTGTATAGCTGCATGCGGATCGGAGCAATTAGGGCGGCATGACTGGATCTATTCAGCGCCGCACGCGGGATGCGTTTGTTCTAGTCCTGCTTGTGCCGGTGATCTTCGGCGGTCTTGGCGTTTGGACTGCCGACCGGTATCGCCAGAACATCGATTTGGTTTCTCATACCAGGGAAGTTTTGGCGGTGATTAATCAAGTGCTCCTTTCTATAACGACCGCGGAAAGCAGTCAACGCGGCTTGTTGCTTACGAGCGAACATCCTTATCTAGACAGCTATGTGAGCGCAAGCGAAAGAATTCCGGCAGAGATTTCTCAGCTTCGGCGTCTTACCGCGGACAATCCCGTTCAGCGGCAAAATATCCGCCAGCTTTCGCCGCTGGTAGCCGCACGTCTGAGAGAGATGGATCAATTGGTCGCACAATGGAAAGCTGGACAACGGGCGATAAACCCGGCGAATTCCGTCATGGAATCAGGCACGGTCTCGATGGCGAGAATTCGCGCCCTCTGTTCGCTTATGGAGTCAGAAGAGGGCCGGCTTTTGGCAGACCGGGTGGGAGCGCAACAGAGCGCGGAAATAGAAGTAGGGCTCAGCTTCGGTCTTGGACTCCTGATCAATGTCGGTCTTTTGTATTGGGCTTACCAACTGATCAAGCGCTATGGTTTGGCGCGCGATACGGCAGAAGACGAGATCCGCCAGTTGAATAAGGATCTGGAAAGGCGAGTTCAAGAACGCACGGCCGACCTGGAGAGCGCAAACGAAAATCTAAGACGCTCGAACGACGATCTGACCAGCTTCGCCTACGTCGCAAGCCATGACCTTCAAGAACCGCTCCGAACAGTCGGTAGTTTTGCAGGGCTCCTGAAGCGCCGCTACGAAGGGAAATTGGATCCGAAGGCCGACGACTACATTCAGTTCATGGTGGATGGGACGAGGCGAATGCAGACGCTGGTGCAGGATCTATTGGCGTATGCGCAGATCGGAACTCAAGCCCTAACCCTGGTACCGGTGAGTATGCAGACGGTGGTGGATCAGGCGAAAGTGAATCTTGCGTCGGCGCTGGCGGAGCGGAAGGGCCAGATTATTAGTGAAGAGTTGCCCACGGTGAACGGAGACGAAGGAAAGCTTACATTAGTTTTTCAAAACTTAATGGCGAATGCGTTGAAGTTCAGCAAGCCTTCGGAACCTCCGGTGATTCGGATTGCGGCCCGGCGCGAGGGTAAGGAGTGGCTCTTTTCGGTAGCCGATAATGGCATCGGATTCGACCCGGCGTACGCGGAAAGAATCTTTGTGATGTTTCAGCGCTTGCATCAAGTAGGAACCTACAAAGGGACCGGGATTGGACTCTCAATTTGCAAGCGCATTATCGAGGGCCATGGGGGGCGGATTTGGGCCACATCCGAACCGTCGGTAGGATCCACTTTCTTCTTTACTCTGCCGGTGAGTCAGGGAACGCCGCCGCGTAAGATTTGAGCTTGATCGATATGTGGGATACTCAAGCCACGAGTTGGGAATTCCATGGGTATCATTTGGATCGGCCGGTGTTTTCTTCCGTTGTTTATTGCCTGCTGGGCGTTAGATCCATCCCTGGCGCTTGCACAAAAACGCGGCGGCAGCGCTGGAGGATCGGGGGCTCCCGGGGGTGGCGCCGCAACGAGCACTCCGCCGGCTAGCTCGCCCTTTCCCGGCAACAACACGAACAACTCTCCAAACACGAACAATTTTCCAAACACTAACAACTACCCGCAAAATTCTCCTTCGTCGCCGGGTTACTCGACTCCTATCTTTCTTTCTGGAAGAGTTTTGTTTGACGACGGGTCAGCTCCCAACCCGAATATAAGAATCGAGCGCGTTTGCGGCACCATGACAAGGCTGGAAACGCACACCGATTCGAAGGGTCATTTCAATTTCCAGGTTGGACAGAACAGTGGAGTCGATACCGACGCTTCCGATTCCGGGTCGCCGAGCTTCGGCAATATGGGATCCGGAAGCGCGATGAACCGGTCCGGGTTCGGTCAGTCGATGAATTTGTCGAATTGCGAACTCCGCGCTTCGTTTCCTGGCTACCGTTCGGATTTTGTGAGCTTGAGCGAACACAGGGCGCTGGACAATCCCGACGTGGGCGCCATCATCCTTCATCGGCTAACGAATGTGCAGGGCACTACGTTGAGCGCCACAACGCTTGAGGCTCCTAAACATGCGCAGAAGGCGTACGAAAAAGGCATGCAGCTTGCGGCTAAAGGCAAGTTTGACGACGCGGAAGAACGCTTCAGCGAAGCAACGGGTCTTTATCCCAAGTATGCGATCGCCTGGTTTGCTTCGGGTGAGATCGCGCAACGGGAAGGTAAGGCCGACGATGCGCGCAAGGATTACCAGGCGGCCATTGCGGCAGATCCAAAATATGTCAGCCCGTATGACCAGCTGGCGCTGCTCTCCGTGCAGGAAGGCAAATGGCAGGAGGCGGCGGACTTCAGCAGGAATGCCATCAGTCTTAATCCGGTCGAGTTTCCGAGTTCGCTTTGGTACAACGCAATTGCGAATTACAATCTGAAGAAACTCGCCGAATCGGAGAAGAGCGTGCGGCAGCTTCTGGAATCCGATACCAGCCACAGATATCCGGGAGCGGAGAATCTGCTGGCGGGAATTCTTCTGGACAAGGGCAATACGACGGAAGCGGCTGTTCACATGCGCGCTTATCTGAGGCTGCAGCCTAATGCGAAGAACGCGACGATGGTGAAGGAGACGCTGGACAGAATCGATCAGCAGAGCGCGCAGGCGAAGAAGTAAAGGCGCGGCTCGCGCTAGGCTGAAATCGATGGAGTCTCCTCACCCCGCAGGCCACCCGGCCGGCCAGCCTCGTGAACGGCTGAAGGAATTGCGCGATGCGGTACTGGCGCTTCACAAGGCCATACTCGATTCCGAGCGTACGGCCTACGAACTTGTTCACGGGCCCGTTGCTTCGCCCGGCGCGTTTCTTCAGTTGTTGATTAACGACAGTTGGTTCGCGTGGCTGAAGCCGGTTACGACACTCATCGTTCAGATCGATGAGGCCCTGGCCGCCAAGAATCCGCCGTCTACCGATCGCGAGCTTGAGCAGTTAATGGGCGATACCCATGCTTTGCTTTCTCCGTCCCGCGAGACGGCCGATTTCTGGGGGCGCTACTCGGCTACCGTTCAGCGCGATCCGGGAGTGGCACTCTTACACAAGAAGGTTGAAGAGTACTTCAACGGTCATTTGTAAGCTGGGATGCCGGTGACGCGCTCGCCGATTACGAGCGTGTGGATATGCTCGGTTCCCTCGTAGGTTTTGACGGTCTCGAGGTTACAGAGGTGGCGCATGATGGGGTATTCATCCATGATGCCGTTCGCGCCTAGCAGATCGCGGCTGAGACGTGCGCATTCGAGTGCGATGGCTACGTTGTTCCTCTTCAGCATGGAGATGTGAGCGGCTTCCACCTTTCCGGCGTCCTTCAGTTTTGCGACGTGCAGGGCCAGCAGTTGCGCCTTGCTGATTTCCGTAATCATCCAGGCGAGCTTTTCCTGCACGAGTTGATGAGCAGCAAGCGGCCGATCATCGAACTGTTTGCGTGTGACAACGTAATTGCGGGCGGTCTCGTAACAGTCCATCGCGGCTCCGAGGACGCCCCAGCCGATTCCGAACCTGGCTTGTGAAAGACAGCTTAGGGCGGCCTTCAATCCCTTGGCGGAGGGAAGAAGATTGCTTTCGGGTATAGCGCAATCGGCGAGATGCAGGCTGGAGGTGACGGAAGCTCGCATGGACAGCTTGCCGTGAATATCGGAGGTTGAGTAGCCGCGTGTTCCTTTTTCAACTAGGAAGCCCCGGATACCTTCGCTGGTTCGCGCCCAGACGATTGCGACATCCGAGATGGAGCCGTTTGTGATCCATGTCTTCTCGCCATTTAAGATCCATTCACTGCCGCGCTTTTCGGCGGTGGTGCGCATGGCGGAAGGGTTCGAGCCGAAATCCGGCTCGGTGAGTCCGAAGCAGCCGATTGCCTCTCCCGATTGAAGACGGGGAAGCCAGCGGTTTTTCTGTTCTTCCGACCCGTATGTATGGATTGGATACATCACCAGGGCGCCTTGCACGCTGACGAAGCTGCGCACGCCCGAATCGGCCCGCTCAAGCTCCTGCATGATGAGGCCGTATTCGAGATTACTCATGGCCGCGCAGCCGTAGCCTTCGAGATTCGCGCCGAAGAAACCGAGCTCGCCCATTTGCGGGATCAACTGCTTCGGAAATGTTCCGGTATTGAAGGCCTCGCGCATGAGTGGAATGACGCGATCGTCCACGAACTGACGGGCGGTCTGGCGTACGAGCAATTCCTGTTCGGTCAGCAGCGAGTCGAGTTGCAGATAATCGACGCCGGGGAAGCGGGGCATGACGGCTTTATTCTAGCGGGATCAGTTGAAGGCAACGAATCCCGCGCGGTGCTTCGTCTTAGAATGACAGTTCGGCCCCAAGAAAAAATGCGCGATGTGCTGTCCGTTATTGGGATTCTATTTCTGTCTTCTTGCCCTGGGTTTGGGCAAGACGCGGTACGCGTGACGGGCACGATACAGCCAATCCATTCCTTCGTTGTACAGGTTCCCACTATCCAGGGGCAGGGTGGCAATCTTACGCTTACGAAACTGGTTGCGAACGGCTCATCCGTTCATAAAGGCGACCTTCTGGCGGAGTTCGATCCGACTAGTGCATTGAAGCTGCTGCGAGACGCGCAAGCGAAGTATGACGACTTCAGTCATCAGGTGGAACAGAAGGCGGCCGAGCACAAGAACAATGAGGAGAAACGCAACTCCGATCTGCAGCAGGCGGAAGCCGATCTAAAAAAAGCGCAGCTTGAAATCAAGAAAGGGCCGATTCTAAGCGATATCGACCGCCAAAAGGATGCCGTCGCACTGGCGGATGCCGAAGCCCATGTCGATAGCTTGAAGAAATCGGCTGGCTTTCATCATCAGGCCGAAGCCGCCGAGTCGCGCATTCTGGAATTACAGCGTGACCGGCAGAAGGTAGCGGTCAACCGCGAGTTGAGCAACCTGGACAAGCTTTCGCTCCGAGCTCCGATCGATGGCATGGCGGCGCTGCAGAACGTCTATCGCAACAACAGCATGGGGCATGCGCAGGAGGGAGATCAACTGTGGCCCGGGAGTCCTCTGCTGCGGCTATTCGACCCTACCGGAATGGAAGTGGAGCTTTCCGTTGAAGAACCCGACCGCATCGCTCTTCAGCCTGGGACGAAAGCAGTGGTGCATCTGGATGCGTTTCCACAGCTTGCGTTTTCAGCGCACTTCGATTCGGCCAATCCCATCGCCTCGGCGGCGCTGGGCAGCGCGGTTAAGACGTTTAGCGCCCGGTTCCGCCTTGACCAGAGCGATCCGCATCTGATGCCCGACTTGTCGGCGGCGGTGGATATCACCGATTCCACGAAGCGCGCGCGGAGGTGGCGAATGAGCCGGAGCAAACGTTGGAAGCCGTGGGCGCGCGCGATCGTTATTGTTCTTTTGCTGGCGGGCTCGGGGCTAGCTCTGTACCGGTTTCGCCACGGGACGAGTATGGAGGATTTGCCGCTTGCCACGGCACGGAAGGGGGACTTCCTCGTGTTGGTTCGCTGCCGTGGAGAACTTACCGCCAGCCGGTCGGTACAGCTTTCGGCACCGCTCGACGTTTCAGATCTTCAGATCGTTTCGCTTGCTCCGGTGGGCTCTGAAGTGCGGGCCGGGCAAGTCGTAATTCGCTTCGATCCCAGCAAATCTCAACAGGATTTGAAAGAAAAGACCGCCGCACTGAATCAGGCACAGGCGTCGCTTGAGCAGACCGTTGCCCAGGCCCGGATCACTGGCTGAGCAGGACAAGCTCGATCTTGAAAAAGCGCAATATGAAATGGAAAAAGCGCGGCTTGAGGCCTCTAAGCAGGCGATTGTAAGTCCTATCAAGGGGCAGGAGAGTGAAATCGATTTGGATTCGGCTGAAGAGAAGGTCACGCTGCAGCGGTCCACTATCGGGCTGCATGCCGCGTCCGATAAGGCCAAGATAGCGTCTCAAACACGGCTGCGCGATCAGGCGCGCGATGAAGTGAAGCTGATACGTGAGCACCTGGCGTTGATGGATGTGAAGACTCCAATCCGCGGTGTTATTTCGTACTTTCCGAATTACACGCAAGGATGGATGAACGCTCAGCCATACAAGGTAGGCGACCATGCGTTTCCCGGCGCCGTGATCGCGGAAGTACCGGATCTCTCGACGCTACAGATGGAGAGCAAACTCGACGAAACGGATCGGGGGCGGGTTTCAAAGGGTGACGCGGTTCTGGTGCACGTCGATGCGCTGCCGGAAAAAGTGTTCAACGCTCAGTTGAATTCCATTTCTCCTCTTACGGAGCAGAGCTTCAACGAGTGGCCGCCTACGAGAACCTTCAGAGGCTACGCTTTGATTGGAAAACCCGATTCGCGGATGCGCCCGGGTATGAATGCGGCGCGCCGATATCGTTGAGAAAAAAATTGCGAATGCGATCAGCGTTCCCGCCAAAGCGCTATTCACGCATCACGGTCAGCCAACGGTTTACGTCGCCAGCGGAAACCGTTATGTGCCTACGAACGTACGGGTCCGGGCACGCAATCCCGACGAAGTTGCAATGGAAGGTCTGGCGCCAGGGTCTCGGATCAGCCTTGCGGAACCGGCTCAGGAGGCGAAATGAGTTCCGTCATCGCGCCGCCCCCGCCGTTAGAGAAGCGGAGTCCCGGAACTTCGCCGCGCCGCGCTCGACGGCCTAAGAATCGGGCTGATCGCAATATGCGCGTGCGCCGCTGTTGCTGCCCTCGCCTGGTATGGCATGCGTTTCTATAGAGCTCTTTCAGTTGGAAAGAAAGGTGATGTCCCTACTGTCGCAGTGCAACGGGGAAATGTCAGCTTATCCGTTACTGCGCGCGGCGATCTGCGGGGCGGCAATTCCGAATCGCTTTCGGCTCCTATGACAGGCGGCGGCGACATGCACCTCACCTTCCTAAGGAAGACTGGAGAACCGGTGAAGGCCGGGGATGTAGTTGTGCAATTCGATACGACGGAGCAGCAATATAAGTTGCAGGAAGCGGAAGCCGACCTGGCCGAAGCGGAGCAGCACATTCTTCAGGCCACGGCTCAACTGCAGGCCGATGAAGAGGAAGACCGATACCAATTGCTTAAGGCGAAGACGGACGTCAAATCGGCGGAACTTGAAGCCCTAAAGAATCCGATTCTTCCGGCTATACAAGCGGAGCAGAACAATCTGGCTTTGAAATCCGCCCGCGATCACTTGGCGGAATTGCAGCAGAATTTGGCGAATCGAAAAGCGACGAATCAGGCCGGCATCATGATGCAGCAGGCCGGCAAAGGTAAAGCCGAGGCCCAGGCGCTGGTAGCAAGACAGAACATCGAAGCGATGACATTGAAGGCGCATCGGGATGGTTACGTCGCCGTTAAACAGAACAGCAGCGTCAACTTCGCCTACTCCGGAATGACTTTAGCCTACTTCCAAGTGGGCGATCAGGTCCGGCCCGGCATGGTGGTTGCGGAAATACCAGACTTGAAAAATTGGGAGATCGGCGCGAATATCGGCGAACTGGATCGCGGTCACCTAAGCGTCGGCCAGCCGGTCGATATAACCATCATTGCGCTTCCGTATAGTACGTTCACTGGGCGCATAAAGGATCTGGGGGGCACATCTGGGCCACCATGGGACCGGCATTTTGAATGTAAGATTTCGCTAAATAACCCCTCACTTGAACTTCGTCCCGGCATGAGCGCCCGGATCGTCATCCATACCGATGAGTTGCACAATGTGCTTTCGCTGCCCGCGCAAGCGCTATTTGAAGCGGACGGCCGGACGTTCGTTTACGTTCAGTCGGGAAAGACGTTCGCATCGCGAGACGTGAAACTGGTGCGCCGCAATGAAAGCCGGGTCGTGATTGACGGATTGAAGGAAGGCCAGGTCGTGGCGCTGGCAAATCCCATCGAGATTTCGAAGAAGAAGGCGGCGGCTCACAGCGCTCTGGAGTCTCTTCCGAAATGAGCCAATCCGTAGTGATCGGGCGATATGCGTCCGATGTGCAACTGGCAGCGGTAAATCTGTGGAATCAGAAGACGCGCACGGTTCTGACGGCCCTTGGGATTATTTTCGGGGTCGGCGCGGTAATCGGAATGCTGGCGATCGGCGCGGGCGCACGCGAAGAGTCGCTGAGCTTTATCGAGCAACTCGGCGTTCACAATCTGCTGGTGGAATCCCGTCCAGCCACAAGTGACCAGGAGTTATCCCAGCGCCGCCGGTCTTCCCCCGGTTTGACTGAGCGGGACCTCCGTATTCTTGTCTCAAATCTTCCGGCGCTCGACCTGATTTCAGCCCGTAAGCGGATGCATCCGGCGCTCGTGTTTCCGAAGCCGTCACAAGCGATGCCGGAGCTTTACGGGGTGAGGCCGTCGTATGGATCGATTCATAGCTGGCAGTTTCAGGAAGGTGGGCCGTTCAACGAAGATGCCGACCGGCGCAGCGCGGCTGTTTGCGTACTTGGTGAAGACGCCAAGGTTTCGCTATTCGGTTACGGGTCCGCGGTTGGCAAGTACACGAAAGTAAACGACACATGGCTGCGCGTCGTAGGCGTTCTGAAAACGCAATTGAGCTCTGGAGCGGGCGCACAAGCACAGGATCCGAACCAGGTGATTTACATCCCGCTCAATACGTTCCAATACCGATTCTTCGATGTTAGCGGTTATTTGCGGGATGAACTGGATGGAGTCGATATGCGGCTGAAGAGCGACGCCGATAGCAGCAAGGCGGCCCGGGTCGTGAATGCAATTCTTAACTCCACGCATCACGATACACCGGACTTTTCAGTTACGATTCCGGCCGAACTATTGGCCGAACAGCAACGTTCGCAGACGATATTCACTTACGTGATGGTTGCGATTGCGGCTATATCGCTGCTGGTCGGTGGAATCGGAATCATGAACATCGTGTTGGCGACTGTGCTTGAGCGTACTCGTGAGATTGGTATCCGGCGCGCAACGGGAGCGAGGCGCAGCGACATTGTCCGGCAGTTTCTATTGGAGTCCGTGCTGATCTCGATTGCCGGAGGCGTGGTGGGAATTGCGTTTGGTTATTTTCTGTCGTGGCTGATAGCGACCTCAGCGGACTGGAAAACAATTGTCACGCCCAGCTCCATTATGATCGCGTTCGGCGTATCGGTAGCAGTGGGCGTGATATTTGGAATTTATCCCGCAAGAAAGGCTTCGCGAATCGATCCTATTGAAGCGCTCAGGTATGAATAGATTTTCGAGGTGGTTATTTGTACTACTCACATTCGGTTCCGGGATCGCCTTGTGGGCATCGACTTCCCTAAACGGCTATGTCTCGCGGCGGTTTCGGGGTGAAGATGTTCAGGTAAAAGAGCTTCAGAGCTTATCGCAGCGCATTGTCGACGGCAAGCTTCATCTGACCGTCCGGGAATTCCTGGAACTGGCGCTGCAGAACTTCGCGGATGTGAAGATCGCCGGGCTCGAAGTGATGACAGCTGCCGATCAGATCACCGGCGCGAAAAGCGTTTTTGATCCCAATGTTTTGTTGGATTTCAGCGCGCTCCGTTCTGTTTCGCCACTCGGATTCGGCTTCGGGGAGGTGTTTAACTCGACCGGTTCCGGAGGGCAGGGCAGTACTTCGGGCTCCGGTTTAAACCAAGTTACACTCCCCGAAACGATCAACAGCCTGACACAGAATTCTTCGGTCGCTTACACACAGTTACTTCCTACCGGAGAGCAGTTTCAGGCAACCTTTGGCGCCACTCGAAGCTCCGGCAACAGCTATCCATTTCCCGCGCTGTTTGGCACGTTGAATTTTTCGCTTATGCAACCGCTGCTACAGAATCGCACAAATATTCAAAATCGGGCGCCGCTGACGATCGCCCGTACCGAAGTGCTGATTGTTTCAGAGCAAACGGAAGCCGCCATCGGCAGAACCATCACCACGGCGGCATTGCAATACTGGGACGCCGTTCTCGCCCGCGACACGGTGGGCGTTCAGCAACAGGCTGTAGGTCTGGCCCAGAAGTCCTATGAGCACGATAAGCAGGCCCTTGATTTGGGTGCTTTGGCGAAGCTCGATATCTACCAATCGGAAACCCAGGTTGCAGAGCGCACCCGTGACTTGGTTCAAGCGCAATACCAATATAGGAACGCTCTCGATGGTCTTCGTAGAATGATTGGCGCCGATTTGACTCCGGCCTTACGGGCGACGGAAATCGTCCTGGATGACGATCCGCGGGCGATTCCATCAACAAGAGTATTGCCGTTCGAGGAGGCCTTGGCCAATGCACTGCGGTCGCGTCCCGAGATAAAAGCTTCCGGGCAGAGTGTTTCAATCGACAATCTGAATGCGCGCCGTTATCGGGATGAGTTACTGCCGCGCCTGGATCTTACTCTGCAGGGCGGGGCGACGGGTCCGGGTTTGAACCAGATCGGTGTGGGCGGAGTGGTGGGCGTAACTCCCACAACGGGTTATCCCGGACTTGGTGAAACGCTTCATCAGGTACTAGCGTTCAATTTTCCTTCTTACGGCTTCGACCTGGCGCTCAGATTCCCCGTTCATAATAGTCTGGCTCAGGCGAGTCTGGCGGATTCCCTGGTGAACAGGGTTCGTGACCGTTATACACAGCGTCAGACCCAAGAGCAGATCACTCTCGACGTGCGTCAGGCGATCACGGGCACCGAACTGGCGAATGCCACGATTGAGAACGCTACCCGCGCGCGCGATCTGGCGCAGAAAAACGTGGAGGCGGAGCAGCAGAAGTACGTCCTCGGCAGCATCACAGCGTTTGAGCTTCTTGATTCTCAGAGCCGGCTTGCCAGCACAGAGAGCGCGCTTTTGGCAGCTTATGTTTCTTATCAGGAGGCGTACATCAATTACCAGCGGGCGACCTGGACGCTGCTGGATGGTTTGGGTTTCGTGTTGGAGCAATCCAAGGTACACTGATTGACCTGGCGGCTTCAACTTCCGGCACGGCTCTACTCGTCTGAGACAACGCAACGGAATCCAACGTGATTGGTCGGCGTATCCGGATCTCCTTTGCCGCGCGCGCCAGGAGTGTATCTCTCACAATACTGATCCGTGCATAAAAAAGAGCCACCCTTTTGAACGCGTTTGGGAACTGATGGCTCCTGCGGATCGAAGCTGACGGTTGGACCTTGCGGGTTACGAACCAGGGTGCCACCGTTCACCAGACTGTTGTAATAATCGGCTCGATACCAGTCGGCGCACCATTCCCAAACGTTGCCAGCCATGTCGAACAGTCCGTACCCGTTCGCCTGAAAGGAGCCGGCAGGCGCACGTCCGGCGAAGCCGTCCTCGGAAGTATCGCGATCGGGGAAATGTCCCTGGAAGATATTGGCCTGCCATTTCCCCCGCAGTTTCAACGTTGCGCCCCAGACGTAGAGTTTGCGGTCGAGCCCTCCACGCGCGGCATATTCCCACTCCGCCTCGGTCGGAAGCCGCTTTTGCGCCCACTTCGCGTAAGCCGCCGCATCTTGCCAAGCGATCTGAACAACCGGGTAATGTTCTTTTCCTTGAATACCTGTTTGGGGGCCGTCGGGGTGTTTCCAATTTGCGCCAGGGACATAGGACCACCAGGCGCCAGGATCGTTTAGGGATACGGGCTGATGAGGCGCGGAAAACACAACACCACCGGGTCTTAGTTGGTCTGGCGGTACATCGGGAAAATCCTTCGCATTCATTGGGCGCTCCGCGACGGTTACATAGCCTGTCGCTGCGACAAAGTCTCCGAACTCAGCATTAGTGACCTCGGTCTTGTCCATAGAAAAGGAATCGACGTGCACACGATGAACCGGAAGCGCATCGGCGAGTTCGGCGTTTTGAGAGCCCATCCAGAAATCACCGCCGGGTATGCGGGCCATGTTCTCCCTGTTGCTCGCCGCTGTGGCGAGTAGCAGGGCGCGACGCTCCCGCGACCACCAGCAAGACAGGCCGCCTCCTTACATGTCCAATGTCCAGGTCGCAATGCGGACTAGGGGGAACCGGAGTTTCAGCGCGCTGAGTCCTGAATCTGAAGGAGAGAAAAGAGGAGCCCAGTATTGCGGCGATCACGAGCCAGCGTGAGTAGTTCAGATAAGTTGGTTGCATAAGTGAGGCGAGGAGATCTGGCAAGAGCAAGATCTCCTCGGTTGAACTAGTTTGAAGCGAGTTGCGGTGGAAGTTGCAGGCTGAACTCCACCTTCTTCAAATCTCCGGACGTAAATGGGAAATCGCCTTTGTCCGCGTATGCGTCGCTTACATGAGACAAAGCGTCACGGCCCACATCTACCCCCTCCCACGTATAGAACAGCGCCGGAATATCGAGCGTGGCGCCAGCCACTTTTTGGCCGTTCACGAAAAGTGTTCCTTCGATGCTCGACTTGCCCTTTGGCGAGACCGTGTACCGAAGAGTTGCCGGACCGGCCGGAAGCTCTGTTTCAGAGGCAAGACTTCGGTGCGTTCCGAAAGCGTTGTGCTCGACGACCAATTTGTTGTCTCGCACGTATAGAACGACTCCGCCGCTTCCGCCTCCGTAAGCAAATAGAACACCCTCCGCGGCTTTATCAGGCCGGTCTACATACGCCGTGATCGTATAGCCGAGATTGCCGATAAGAGGGGACGCCTCGTGCGAGAGATGCTGTTGTCCGGGATAGTAGACGTAGTTAGTGGGCCGGGATAGGATTAGCCTCGCAAACTGAGAATCGAGGCTGAGCGAATTGCGCCCATCGAGCGGAAGCACGCCATACTCCCGAGCCTGATTCCACCACAGATCCTGCAACGCTTTGAGCCGGTCTGGATATTGAGCGGCCAGGTCATGGTTTTCGGCGAAGTCTTCGACCGAGTGATAAAGCCGCCAACGATCATTCTTGAAATCCGTTCCGGCCTCGTGCAGAGCGACCGCACGCCATCCGTCGTGCCAGATAGCACGATGACCGCCGAGTTCAAAGTATTGAGTATCACGCGCGTTTGGAGCGGAAGAGTCGTTAAACGATTTCTGGATGCTAGCTCCGTGCAAAGGGAGCTGTTGAACACCATGGAAAAGCGTGGGCTCTTTGAGGCCGGTTATGTCGAGAATAGTGGGAGTGATGTCAACGACATCGACAAACTGATGACGGATCTGGCCTGGTGCTGCAATACCCTTCGGCCAATGGACGATGAGCGGATCGTTTACACCGCCCGCATCGACAAACTCCTTGTAGAGACGGAAGGGTGTATTGCCTGCCATTGCCCAGCCGCGTGGATAGTTGTTGAACGACCGGTCCGTGCCGATCTTATCGATTTGGCCGAGATCGTGTTCAAACGTCGTCGGAACGTTGAGATAGCCACTCAGCGCGTTTGTCGTTCCCTCAAAGCCGCCCTCTGGATTCGCACCGTTGTCGGAGATCAGGACCAGCACTGTGTTGTCCAGTTGTCCCGAAGCGCGCAGATACTCGGTCAAGCGGCCGATCTGCTCATCGGTATGTTCCAGGAATCCGGCAAATGCCGCCTGATAACGGACGTACAGTTTCTTTTCATCCGGAGTCAGAGAAGTCCAGGACTTAATCCCAGGGTTACGCGGTGTCAGATCTGTCTCCTTTGGCGCGATGCCAAGCGCCTTTTGCCGCGCCAGCCGGTCAATGCGCGTCTGATCCCAGCCTTTTTCAAATACAGGTACGTACTTTTCTACGTATTGCTGAGGGACTTGATGGGGCGCGTGTGCGGCTCCAAACGCAAGGTAAAGGAAAAACGGCTTGTCAGGCGCCGCCGCACTGTGGTTTCGAAGGTAGTCAATAGAGTGGTCTACAAGATCCGCCGAGAGATGATAGCCGGGGCGGTTTGGCGGCTCGATAGGAGTGTTGTCTTGTACTAATTCCGGATGGTACTCATCGGCAAGTCCATCGAGGAATCCGTAGTAGTGGTCGAACCCTCTTGCTATGGGCCATTGATCGAAAGGCCCGGAGGGACCGGCATCCGCGCCCGGAATTAGATGCCACTTACCAACCGCAAACGTGTTGTAGCCAGACGATTGAAGGACCTCAGCTACTGTCGCCGCCGCGTGTGTAACTCGGCCACGCCCGTTCGGAAACCCGTTTAGCGAATTTGCGACGGTTCTTACTCCCACCGCATGGGAGTTTCTTCCAGTCAGAAGAGAGGCCCTGGTTGGTGAGCAGATGGCCCGGGTATGGAAGTTTACGTAGCGCAATCCCTCCTGGGCGAGCCGGTCTATGTTCGGCGTGTGAATCTCGGAGCCGAAAGCGCCGATATCGGCAAAGCCCACATCGTCAAGGACAATGTAAACCACATTCGGACTGCCGGGCTTCGCCTGGACATTTTGAATGTAGTAGGGCTTCGATTCTTTATCTGTGTCGCCGATCACTCCTTTGAATCCCTGTTCTTCAGGGATCGGCACATTCTGTATCGTTTGGGTGAAAGCGGGATTTACCCACACGATGGAAGCCACGAGCGTAGCCAACAATTTTCGATTGCGATGATACGTAAGCCGCATGTGTATATCTCCTTTGTGAATTTAGTAACTAGAACTGTAAATGCAATCCCAACTGCAAGATTCTCGATTGGTTGCCGGCTACCAGCGACGTGATCTGACCGAAAGTCGGACTGCCCTGACGAGTGTCGGGGTTTGCGAAGTTGGGGTGATTCAGAATGTTGAGACCCTCCGCCCGGAATTGCAGCAGGAAGGACTCAGCGATGCGGAAATCCTTGAGCAGCGACGCATCCACATTCACCGCTCCGGGACCTTCTCCAAAAGTGCGGCCCGCGTTGCCGAACGTGTACGGAGCGGGGGCGCCAAAGGCATTCACGTTGAACCACTCATTAAGCTGCTGGGCTTCAGATCGTCCACCGGGCAGATTGGGATTTCCCACCACGTTCGGCCGTACGGCCTGTGAGAAGGAGTTAGTGGCGTTAGTCAACTCAATTGGACTAAGCGGCGTGCCAGAGCGGAGTTCCGCGATCACTCCCAATGACCAGCCGCCAGCAACGGTCTCTAAAATCCGATTGCCTGGTGCGTAAGCTCTTGCCTTCCCAACCGGCAATTCATAAACAGAACTGAAGATGAAGCGATGACGAATGTCATTTCCCGACAATCCGTAGTTGCTCTTTTGGTTGTAGTAATCGGCAAAGGTGTTAGAGGCGGGATTTGCTACTTCCCCAGGGAAGTTTGCTAGCTCGTTCCGCGCGTCCAGATTGTCCAGGAGCTTCGAATAAGTGTAATTCGCATTCAGCGTAAGCCCCTTCGAATACCTTTTTTGGACACCGACATTCACGCCGTTGTATTTTGAGATCCCAACGTCCGGCGCGATGATCTGCACATCGCTGTATTGGGGAAACGGGCGATTCACCTGGGCGTTGCCGGGTCCAAGAAGGTTGTCCGGAACCTGGTCGATGCTCTCCGCATCGGGAGAAGGCAAGCGATGGCCGTAAGACCCGAGATATCCGATGTCCAGAACGAAGTCACCTTTGAACTGCTTCTGAATATCGAAGCTGGCCTGATAAATGTAGCCGGTCTTGCGGTTGGGATCAAAGAAAGAAATGGCGGTGGTTGGCTTTTGACCCACTGGAACCGCTCCGAATCCGGCATTTAGTTGATCTGGAGAAGGGGCCACTACGGTAGGCACGCCGTTGGCTAGATAGAATGCCGGGGTCACGCCGTTATTCGGCGAAACGAAAGTTCCTTGAGCGCTGAAGCCGGTGTTCGCAACAATCGGTGTTGCCTGGTCATATTCAGGCAAGTAAAGGACCGCCCCACCGCCGCGGACGACCAACGAATCGGTAAGTTTCCAAGCGAATCCAAGGCGTGGACCAAAGTTAGTCAGGTCCCAATGATTGGCGTATCTACTTACTCCATTGCGGCCGGCGAAAGTGATAATGCCCGGCGTACCAGAAACAGGATTGATGGCGCTCGGGTCGAAACCGTTCTGGAGGTCGTTCACTTCCGAGCGTGGTTCGTCAACGTCATAGCGAAGTCCCAGGTTGAGAGTGAGCCGCGGTGTTACGTGCCAATCATCCTGAACAAATCCGGCAAGAGAAGTAACTTTTGTATGTAAGGGCTCGGAAGAGAGCACAGATCCGGCGTATACGCGGCCTAAGAGCAACGAGGCGAGACTATTGCCGGTGCCGAGATTGTTGAACGTCAAGAGTCCGCCGGCGGAGGGATAGTATTGGTCCTGACTCGACGAGTGACGAAACTCAAAACCAAATTTGATTTGATGAGAGCCTCGGATCAAGGTCAGGTCGTCCACGATTTGGTTGTTGATGACGGGCGTTTGCCGGCGCTCTTGGATGTAAGTCGTTCCCAATCCGGTGTAGCCGTTGACGACGATACTCGGGAAAAATGCCTGATTTACGCCAGTCAATCCGATTTGCGAATCGATGTTTGTGTTGGCTCCGGCGGCGTAGTAGAGGTATTGACGTTGAACGAATCCGTAGCGTAATTCGTTGATGGTGGTGGGTGTGAAATTATGGGAAAACGTGGTCGAGACGTCGTAATAGTAGTCGTGCTGCAAGGAACCAAAAGGATCCGTCCCGGCAACCGGGAACACCGACGCAACCTGAGTGTGATCTGTTTGCGCTAAAAGACGTCCGAAGATCCGGTTGTTGTCATTGATCGTGTGGTCGATACGGGCGACATAGACGTCCACAGGGGTGTTCGTCGGATCGTTTGCGATGAAATTGGCCTTGCCTGGCGTGGCGCCCGCTACATTCGGAGTGGGAAACAGAGCGGCCAGCTTCGCTCCCACAGGATCCAGGCGATTCTGTGGAATTACGTTCAGGACGCCGCCGCTCTGGAACTGTGCTCCCGTGGACGGATCGATGATTTTGAAGGAATCCGCGGAGAAGTTGCCGTGAACCTCCGCCTGATTCGGAACATTCAACACGAGGGTGGGATCTGTAACCTGTCTGCGACCTTCGTAATTGAAGAAGAATTGCGTTTTGTTCTTGACGATGGGACCGCTTGCGCTCACTCCGAAAAGGTTGTAGCGAAGAACCGGATTTGTTTTTGAGAAGAACGTCCGGGCGTTCAACGCATCGTTTCGAAAGAACTCATACGCGGAGCCGTGGAAATTGTTTGTGCCGGATTTGGTAGTCATCTGAATCACACCGCCTCCGGATCGCCCGAGTTCCGCCGCATAGTTGCTGAGTGCCACATTAAACTCCTGAACGGATTCGACTGGCGGGTCGAAGATGAGGATCGGCACGCCCATGAGGATGTTTTGCGCCGATCCGCCATCAATCAGGTAGTTCGCATTGTTACTGCGTCCGCCCGCAATTGCGAACGTTGCGTTCGAGCCGGCGCCCGTCTGCACGACAAACCCGCTGAGCCGCTGTAATTGCGAAGAGCGGCGATCCAGTAACGGCATGTCAATGATGGTTTTGTTCTCCACCACGTTCGCCACGGCAGCCGAATCGCTTTGCAGGAGGGGCGCTTGCCCCTCTACCGTAATGGCTTGCGATACCGCCCCGATCTTGAGCGTTAGGTCGAGATTTGTGGCTTGACCCGTTTCCACAAGAATGCCGGTGCGATTGATCGCTTCGAAGCTTTCTTTTTCCGCCGTAAGCTCATAACTTCCGGGAAGAAGCAGGGGAAAGCTGTAGTACCCGTCGCCATTCGAAATGGTCTCCCGGCGGTCGCCAGTGTCGGTACGTTTCAGCGTCAGTTTTGCACCTGTAATGACGGCTTTCGATTCATCCGCAACTTGGCCGGAGATTTGCGCTGTCTGTGCGTGAACGGCGATAGCGCCAATCCCAAGCAGCCCGGCCAAGAGCATGAAACTGCGTTTCAAGCTATGCATTGTTTCTCCTTTTAAAATTTGGTTCGGAATTAACAGCCCGCCGATGGCAGGCCGGTCCTGCAAGTTCAAGCAGCGAGAATCGCCGTGGACTTAGGACACAAATGGCAGGGACATGTAAATGTCATGCTTGTCTATAGAGATTAGGATGATTCGGCTCGCTTGTCAAGGGAAAGTTGGTCCACTAGAGCGGTTCAGAGAAG
>CAWJUO010000054.1:0-32439 GCA_963845995.1 uncultured Acidobacteriaceae bacterium
CAGTCCGCAGACTTTGCCCCGCCTGCAGCGTTCCTTGCCAGGTTCCGGTGATATCTTGCGCAGGGGTTTGAGCCTCCACTTGTGCGACGTGGATCAACCCAAACACGACCGGTGAGGCGACAGCCAACACGCCAGCCACACTCAGAAGAAGCTTTCTGCTGAAATCCAATTTGCGCGCGATTTTTTGGTTCACGATACGAACAATCCTTTTCTTAAGATCCGATCCCGTCACGCCTGAAACGCAAGCCAAAGGCGATTCCGAGGTAGTGCTTACACACGTTGATAATTCCTTCGGCATACACTTCCGGTTCGTTGCCGGATAGCAGCACGGCCTCATCGCAGGCGCGCTCCCGTTCTTCGACTAATCGTGTCCTGATCCACCACACCATTGGATGGAACCAGAAGACCGCTTCAACCAGCATGTGAAACGCGGCGCTAAGATTGTCGCGGCGCCGCACATGAGCCATCTCGTGCGCGAAGATCGCGCTCAATTGAGCCTCCGTCAAACGTTTGGCGATTCCTTCAGGGAGCAACAGTACTGGTTTAACGATGCCGAAAACGCCTGGCTCTACCAGCGACTGCGACGACAAGACCGGCACATTCCCTACCGATCCCGTACGCGAAGCGGTGCGTACCGCCGAACGAATGGTGCGCCATTTACGCCACCAGGAAAAAACAACAGCAACAAAACCACATGCCCACAGGATGAGTAGAACGAGCGGCAATGGATTCGCCTTCTGCGCGGCAACGTTCTGCTGAACAGCCGCGAGGGGTGCGGAAGTGAAAGCGCCCGGGATCTGCGAAAATGGCGTCGTTATCTGGTCCAACATCTTTGAGATGGCGGGCTGGGCCACAGGAGTGGAAACCGAAGACCGCAGATACCCGCCCGCAACCATCAGAAGAGAGAACGGAATCAGAAACTTCGCAGACGCAATCATCCACAGCGAATATCGGACGCGTGCCTGGTTGCCTCGCAGAACAAGTGCAAGAAGTGCCACTAATGCCGCGATCGCCGTCGATTGCCACAGGTGATTCGCCACCCCCGAGATGATGTAATCCGGAATCATGGCAGTTTGTCCTCCTTTGAGAGCTTCCGCAGCGCCTTCTCCGCTTCCTTCACGTCTTCCAGAGTAAGCTTGCCGGATTCGACCAGATGAGCCATGACGGGCTGCGTACGGCCGCCAAACAATCCTAATAGATCGTCAATCAACCTGCGCTGCGCCGCATTGCGCGAAAGGACGGCTTCGAAGATGTGTGCGTTGCTGATCTTTTTCACGCGGCACACGGCTTTCTTTTTTTCCAGGCGATAGACAGTCGTCTGCACCGTTGTATAAGAGGGCCTGTCCGGTTCGGGAAATGCTTCTTGTATCTCTCTGATCGAGACAGGGCCGCAGTCCCAGAGCGTCTGCATGATTCGAAGCTCTAACGGAGTCAATTTGCGCGTCGATATCACAGGCTACTATATCCGTTTGCAATTCTACTACAGCTATGTGTGATAGACAATCAAAAAGCAAACGGCCGTGCCACACCCTTCGCGCAGAGCCACGAATTAGAACTTCAGCGATTTACTACCAGAGCAGCTTCAGTCCAAACTGGATCTGGCGTGAGGTTGTGGAAGTAGCGCTGATCACGCCGGCCGTGCTGGACGGTGCGGATCCAGCGGATGTGAACACGACTGGATTCGGAGTCGAGAAGTTCGTGTGGTTCAGGATATTGAAAAACTCCGACCGGAACTGCAGCTTCAATTTTTCGGAAAGCGCCAAATCTTTGATGGCGGAGAAGTCGAGCGTTGCCAAACCCGGTCCCGTTAACACATCCCGTCCAACATTTCCGTAAGTGCCGTTGGCGGGCACCATGAAGGCGGCCGGATTGTAGTATTGCGTCCGGATTGCCCAGAATGACGGGCCCTGAAAACGCCGGATTCCAGGACGGGCGAATCGGATTGCGGCTGTCGCCGTTGTTCGTCGGATTAAATCCAAGCTGCGGAGTGAAAGGGAACCCGGACTGCAGCGTCAACACGCTCGCAACAGACCAGCCTCCGATGGCCCGGTTCATCCAATTTTGCCGGCCTTTGCCGAACGGCAGTTGATACGTCCCATTCAAGACCGCCAGATTGCGTACGTCGAAAGTTGATAGGCCGTAGTCAAGCTTAGTGTTGCCGGGATACATGACAAACGCCGGAGCGTTCGCTCCGACGGCCGTGGCCAGAGTGCCGCCGTCGTCAAGGCTTTTCGAATACGTGTATACGCCTCGCAATTGAAACCCGCGCGCAAAGCGGTGATTCAGGTCCACCTGCAGAGCATTGTAGGAACTTACGCCTTCCGACAGCCATGTCGTGCTATTCGCCAGATTCGGATTCGCGAGCGGAGAACCCTTCGCGTAGAAGGGCGCGCCGTTTCTGTAAGTCGGAAAGGGTTCGTTCGCATCGACAGAGAGGATCTCGTGATAGCCGTGCGATCCCACGTACCCGGCGCTAAGAGACGTATCGGCCGTTAGTTTCTGTTCCACCTTAAACGTGTAACTAAGAACGGTTGGTGTATATACATCAGGTTGAACGCCGGCAGGGGAAATTGTTCCGCCGGTGGGCAACGGCGCGCCCGGGACCAGATTCAGACTGGACAGCGAAACATTTTTCAAAGAAATCGTGCTGTTGAACGGCGCGTTTTGATCCAGCCGGTAACTGAGGTCATCCAGGAGAGCGTTGTAAATTCCGAATCCGGCATGCACGACCGTCTTTCCGTGCCCGAATGGATCCCAGGCTAGACCGGCGCGCGGCTCGGGAAGAAACTTCGCACTGTTTACTGTCAGAGCCGAGTTCCCAATGTTGGGAGACGTTTCGAGAACCCGCCCGGACCGAAGAAATAATTCGAAGCTCTTCCATGGGACTCGTTCCAGCCGTTTGTGGATTCGATACGTAGGCCAAGCTTGATTTCGAGTCGTGGATTCACCTTGATCGTGTCCTGAACGTATTCGGCGGATTCAAGCGATCTCCAGCCCAATTCCGTTGGGCTCGGCACAGCCGTGAAAGTGGAAACAGTGCCTTGAAGAAAGCTGGTCAGATTCGAAAAAGAGGCCTGGCCATATTGCGCCTGCGCGAACAGGTCGTTCGATTGAAGCCGCTGAATCCAGACGCCGGCCTGAAAGTGATGAATGCCCAGATTGATATCGACCTGATCGTCGTAGGTGAACAGGTTGCGAACCGCATTCGTGTTGCTTGTGACTTGCGTACCGGCATTGCTGATCTGCGTAGCGCCGTTTCCTCCTGTTCCGCCGCCGACGATCACCGCGCCGATGGGTGCGCCCGCCACCCAGGACCCGACATCGGGCGCTCCGCTCGTGAACACGAACGCTCCGCGGGAATACCCTACCCGCGCCGTGTTGACAACGCGGGCCGAGAACACGTGTGTTTCTTCCAGACTGATAACTTGCTCGCGCAAATTCTCAAACACGGTTGTAAGTGGGTTACCGGTGGGAGTAACATCGCCGCTATCATCCACTGTGTAAACGCCCGAAAGAGTATCGTTGGTCGAAAATACGTGGTCTACGCGGACCGTTCCGAAATCTTCCCGAATCTTCTGAAGCGGATTGCTGTACGAGTAAGCGATTCCGCCGCCGAGATCGGGACCGTTTTGCACGGGCCAAAGCGACAGCAACTTTGCGGCGGCTGGTGAAACGTTTATCTTCGACGTGCAAGCGCCGCCGGGGCTGGACAGAAATCCCGCGCGAACGCAATTATCCGGGACAAGCGTGGCATCGCTCAAGCCGAGATGCTGTTGGAATCCTTCATAGTTGCCGAAGACGAACGTTTTATTTTTCTGGAGAGGACCGCCCAGCGCTCCTCCGAATTCGTTCCGCTTGAACGGCGCGATACTCGCCTGATCGTAAAAGTTCCGGGCATCCAAATCGCTGTTGCGCAAGAATTCGTACGCCGTTCCATGCAGGCTGTTGCTGCCCGAGGAAGTGACGATGGTGACCTGCGCTCCGGGCCGTTTTCCATACTCCGCGCCATAGGTGTCCGCGACGACATTGAACTCGCGGACGGCATCGACTCCCAGCAATTGGCCGCTTGCGCCGCCCGGTGTGAGGTTGATTTGCGAAGCGCTGGTATATTCAATCCCATTCAGCAGGAACACGCTCTCCTGTGGTCGTCGTCCCGAAACCGAGAACATATTCCCGATTGCGGAATTCGAAGTGCCAATGCCGCCGGATTTTTCCGACGAGTAATTCACCACGCTCGGGTTCAGCGTCATCAGTTCGTCATAGCTTCTCCCGTTCAGCGGGAGGTCTTTCACCTGCTTTTCACTGACAAGGCCGGATGTCTGCTGGGTCGAGACGCTGACCATATCCGGGTGTTCCTCGACCGTGACTACCTGCTGAAGGTCCCCAACTTCCAGCGTGAAGTTTTCCTGCGCCGCCTGCCCGAGCACCAGCCTTAAACCCTCACTCGACGCGGACTTGAATCCTACTTTAGACGCTGTAAGCAGATACCCGCCAATCGCAAGCGCGGGAGCGTTGTACCGGCCGCCTATGTCCGTAATCACGTCGCGTTCGGCGCTATTTTCCAGATTTTTTATGGCAACTCGCGCGCCGGGAAGCGGAGCGCCGCTTGAGTCCACAACCTGACCCGAAACGCTGGCGGTCTCCTGCGCAACACAAGGCGCAATCAGGAGAATCAACCCGGCGAAGATACCAATGAGACTGCGACCTTGCGTGTATACCATTGTCTATAGACAATAGGGTAATTGCGCGGGATTGTCAAGATCTCGCTTGTTTTCCTAAATGAATTCCGAGGCTGTGAGAGCGCGTCCCTCAACCTGGCACGTATGAAACATGCCGATCTCTGTCCTCACTCAAGAGGAACTTCTCCACTGGCTCGCCCTGCGCATGGTACCGGGCCTGGGAACGGTTAGCTCTCTCCGGCTCCTCGAAAAGCTGAAGTCTCCGCAGACTATCTTCCGTTGCTCTGCCAGCGAACTCGAAGCCGCCGGGCTCAGTCCGGCCCAAGCGCGTAACGTCGCAAGCGGCTGTTCTTTCGACGACGCCGTCGATCAGCAGCAAAAAGCCATGAATACGGGTGCCGAACTCATCACGATCCAGGACCCGCGTTATCCCCAGAGTCTGCGCGAAATCTTCGATCCCCCTATACTTCTCTTTGCTCTTGGCCGGACGGAATTGATGAAGTCCGCTGGCATTGCAGTAGTTGGCACTCGTCGCCCTACCCCTTATGGAATCGCCGCCTGCGAGCGGCTGAGCACGGATCTGGCCAGGGCGGGCCTCACGATTGTTAGCGGTATGGCTCGCGGAATTGATACGGCCGCTCACAAATCAGCGCTTACCGAGGAAGGAGATACGATCGCCGTGTTCGGCTGCGGCATTGACGTCCTTTATCCCGCTGACAATCGCAAGCTGTACCAGGACATCGCTCGGAAAGGACTGCTACTCTCGGAGTTTCCGATGGGCGCGGCGGCATTCCCTCAAAATTTCCCCATCCGCAACCGAATCGTCAGTGGTCTGTCTCTAGGAGTTCTAATCATTGAAGGAGCGCAGCATAGCGGCTCGGCCATCACGGCAAAACTGGCCATGGATCAGGGCAGGGATGTGTTCGCCGTCCCAGGAAACATCACGTCCAAGATGAGTTGGGGACCCAACCTGCTTATCAAACAAGGAGCTAAGCTGGTCCAGGAATGGAGCGACATCACGAACGAACTCCCGCTTTCCGTCCGCCGCGAGCTGGTTAACCGCGCCCAGCAAAAAGTTTTATCGGACGGTATGGATCCCTTGCTGGCGAACCCCTCGGAGGGTCCGGAACCGCCCGTTAAAGCACTTTCCCGCAAGCTCCTGAATATCTTGCAAGTCGATGTGCCTCAACCACTTGACGGGTTGCTTGAAACTTTTGAAGGAGCGTCCTCATCTGAGTTGATCGGTGCACTCTTTGACCTTGAGATGTCCGGCCTGATCCGGCAGCTCCCTGGCAAAAAGTTTGTCAAGGTGTGGTAAAAAGGGTAGCATTCTGACGGCAGGTCCCAGCGGACCGGCCAGAATCGTTAGGTAACGTACATAGTATGGCAAAATCACTCGTCATCGTTGAATCTCCGGCGAAGGCGAAAACTATCGGTAAGTATCTCGGCAAGGATTTCATAGTCAAGGCTTCCTTGGGCCATATCAAGGATCTTCCTAAGAAGGATTTGTCCGTCGATGTGGACCGGGATTTCGAACCTAAATATGAAGTCATCGAAGGTAAGAAGAAGCTCATTTCCGAGCTGAAGCAAGCGGCCAAGGGCGTCGATTCCATCTATCTCGCAGCCGATCCCGACCGCGAAGGCGAGGCCATCTGCTGGCACCTTAAAGAGGAACTGGAACCCAAGAAAGCCCGGTTCGCCCGCCATTTTCAGGGTGATGTTCAACGAAATCACCGCAAATGCCGTAAAGAAGGCTTTTGACAAGCCCCTGTCGGTCAACGTGCATCTGGTCGAAGCGCAACAGACGCGCCGTATTCTCGACCGCATCGTCGGCTACAAAATTTCCCCGCTGCTTTGGGACAAGGTGCGGCGCGGTCTCTCCGCTGGGCGTGTGCAGACGGTCGCTCTCCGGCTGGTCGTAGAACGAGAGCGTGAAGTCCGGGCGTTTCAGAAGCGGGAATACTGGACCATCGACGTTGCACTGAACGCCAAGAAAGCGCCGGTTCTGAATGCGCGGCTCAACAAAAAAGGCGACGAGGCGGCCGAGATTGGGAACGAGCAGTCGGCCCAGACCATTCTCGACGACATAGCCGATTCATCCTATATAGTTAAGTCCGTCGCAACCCGGGAGAAACGCCGCAACCCGGTTCCGCCCTTCATCACCTCGACCCTGCAGCAGGAATCCTCGCGCAAGCTACGGTTCAGCGTGAAACGGACGATGATGCTGGCGCAAGGGCTTATACGAAGGAAAGGAACTCGGCAAAGAGGGCGCAGTGGGTCTGATCACCTACATGCGTACGGATTCCACGCGTGTTTCAGAGGACGCGCTGACCGAAGTTCGCGGATTCATCACGGAGCGCTACGGTCCAACCTATATCCCCGCCGCGCCTAACCTTTATAAAACGAAGAAAGACGCGCAGGACGCCCACGAAGCCATTCGCCCGACCTCCGCTTTACGCACCCCTGAGTCTGTGGAAAAGCTTCTGGCTGAAGACGAGCTAAAGCTTTACCGTCTGATCTGGATGCGTTTTGTGGCGTCCCAAATGAACCCGGCGGTTTTCGACCAAACCACGATCGACATCGGCGCAACGGGCAAGAGCAATACGGCCTATTTGTTCCGTGCGACGGGCAGCGTCCCCAAGTTCGAAGGCTTTCTGAAGGTCTACGAAGAAGGCAAGGACCAGAAGGACGAAGAAGACGAGGAACTCAAGCACAAGTTACCCTTGGTGACCGAAGGCGAAACGCTGCGCTTCAAGGAAATCAGTCCGGAGCAGCACTTCACCGAGCCGCCTCCGCGCTACAACGAAGCGACACTTGTGAAGAAGCTGGAATCGGATGGCGTGGGCCGTCCTTCCACGTACGCTTCGATCCTCTCGACTATTCAGGATCGCGAGTACGTCACCAAAGAAGGCGGAAAATTCAAACCCACGGAACTCGGCATAGTGGTGGCCGATCTGTTGATCGAAAGCTTCAACGACCTGTTCGACGTGAAGTACACGGCGCGCATGGAAGAGGAGTTGGACGAGATAGAAGAGGGCAAACTCGAGTGGCGAGTGGCCATGTCGGATTTCTACACTCGATTTACGAAAGATCTGGATCACGCCGCGCTTACGATGACCGACATCAAGCGCATGGAGGAGCCGACCGATCTCGTTTGCGAGAAGTGCGGCAAACCGATGGTCATCAAGTGGGGCAAGCACGGCAGATTCATCGCTTGCACCGGCTACCCCGAGTGCACCAACACGCGCGAACTTCCTCGCCGATTTAGCCGATGCCGATAGCGCCGATTTGACGGAGCAGGACGAGCAGGAGTACTGCGAGAACTGCGGCCGTCCGATGGTGCTCAAAAAAGGCCGCTTTGGACAGTTCTTCGCCTGCTCCGGCTACCCCGATTGCAAAACGACGAAGCAGATTGGCGGCGAGCAGCGCAAAGACATCCCGCTCGAAGAGAAGTGCCCCAATTGCGATAGCAACCTGGTGCAGAAATTCGGGCGCTACGGCGAGTTCGTGGCTTGCAGTAATTATCCGAAATGCAAGTTCGTCAAGCAGAAGACCATCGGCGTGCCTTGTCCCAATTGCTCGCAGGGCGAAATCGTTGAGCGGCGGTCCAAGCGCGGTCGAACTTTCTACGGTTGCAACCGCTATCCGGAGTGTGACTTCGTCGCTTGGGGTAAGCCCATTCCGGAGAAATGTCCCGAATGCGGCGGCAGTTATCTGATAGAGAAGTACCTGAAATCGGGTCCGGTCGCGCAATGCGCTAATCGCGGAATGCAAATACAAGCACCCGCTTGAAGTTGTCGCCGAGCCGAGCGTGGCCTAGCGCGCGACCATCTCCAAGGAACCTAGTGCACTTTCAGCCCTGGCACCAACCCCGAAAGCCACAAAACTGAGCGCCGAAGCGTAAGCGAGGTCAGGACGGGAAAAGGGCCGGGCGAAGGAGAGCGTCACATTCTCATCTCCATAATAAGGGGGCTTCAATAATCCTTTTACGTTCGATGCCTAAGAATCGAGGGAAGCGCAATGTCCAACTTCCGGTTTGCGTATGATTCGGGCAACGACGGGACAGGGTCCATGCGGGGCGCGCGCACGACGATATCGTGAGATCAGTTACTTTTTCAAACCCGTCAATAACCCCGAAACGGAGCCACCGAACGTAAGTGAGGTCAGGACGGAAGAGAACCGAGAACCGCATTAATACCAATCCGCGAGACGCAATCCGCCTACACGCCGAAACTCCCGGACGTTGCGCGTCACCAACGTCGCTCCATTGGCCAGGGCTGTTCCTGCAATCAGAGTGTCCATAGGACCGATAGTAGTGCCGCTCTTTGCAAGAAGGCTGCATACGTCCGCCGCTCGCTTCGCTGCATCCGAATCAAACGGCAGGACCGTAACAACCGCGAGCAGCGCATCCAATTGCCCCCGGCGTTTCGATGGCTGGTTGGATTGCGCGATTCCAACCTCCAGTTCAAAAAGCACAACCGAAGGAACCGCAACATCCGCCGGAGATAGGGCGAGCAGCTTATCTTTGACCCGTCCAAGTCCTTTGAAGAAATAAATCAGAGTATTCGTATCCAGAGCAAAAATCACAGCTTCTCCCGTGACACATCGGCTCTTTGGCCCTTGCGAATCTCCTCAGCCTCCGGAAAATCGGTCCAAGTACCAGCCGCGGCGAGCACGTCCTCCGGCCATTCCTTCTTTGCGCGCAGACGGACCGCCTCGGCAATCCATTTGCTTTGTGAGACCCCGCCATTCTTGGTGGCAGCCTTAACAATTGCCAGTACTTCGTCCTCAAGATAGATCGTGATTTGCGCCATACTTCAATTATATGTTCAATTATATGCGTATGGATTAGTGCGCTACCATCTAGCCCGAGAGCTTTCCATCGCGATACCCTAAACAGGTCACTGCTCAATGCCAGACCTCGATCCCGAACGTCAACGCCTCGCCGAATCCGACGCGCATACAAAATACTGGAAGCGCTGGGGGCCTTACCTCGCTGAACGAGCCTGGGGCACTGTTCGCGAAGACTACAGTTCCGACGGTGAAGTATGGCGCTATTTTACTCACGAACAATCCCGCTCACGCGCCTATCGCTGGACCGAAGACGGCATCCTCGGAATCTGTGACAATCATCAACGCCTTTGTTTTGCGCTGGCGTTCTGGAACGGGAAAGACCCCATTCTCAAGGAGCGTCTCTTCGGTTTGACAGGTCTCGAAGGCAACCATGGCGAGGACGTTAAAGAGATCTACTACTACTTGGATGCGACCCCGACAAACTCCTATCTGAAGGGTCTCTACAAATATCCGCAATCCGAATTCCCGTATCAGCAACTCGTCAGCGAAAACCAGCGCCGCACCCGCCTCGATCCCGAGTACGAACTGGAAGACACGGGCATTTTCAATGAGAGCCGCTACTTCGACATTACTGCGGAATACGCCAAAAGGGACGTTGACGACATTCTCATTCGGATCACGATAACGAACCGAGGGCCGGAGCCTGCCTCGTTGACTTTCCTTCCAACACTCTGGTTCCGTAACACGTGGACCTGGTATGCAAAGCGAGATAAACCGCTTCTTCGTGCAACGGCCGACAGCCAACTGCAGGCTGATCACCCCACCCTCGGGACCTTTTTCTTGTCGCTTGAAGACTCCCCAGAGCTACTCTTCACTGAAAACGAGAGCAACACCGAGTTGCTGTGGGGTTCGCCCCGTCAGAATCCATTCGTCAAAGACGGCTTTAACGACTACCTGATTCACGGCCGCAAGGACGCCATCAACCCTAATCGGCAGGGCACCAAAGCCGCTGCCGTATATCGCCTGAATCTCAATTCCGGCCAACAAGCCGTTCTCCAGTTCCGTCTATATCGATCGGGTGCGCCGGATATCGACCGCGCAAGCTGGCCTTCCGTTTTCGAACAACGCATCCGCGAGGCCGACGAGTTCTATCAGTCCTTCGAAGGCGACCTCACGCCCGAAACCAAAAAGCTGCAACGTCAAGCTTCCGCCGGCCTCTTCTGGAGCAAGCAGTTCTATCACTTCGTCGTTGAGGAGTGGCTGAAAGGCGATCCAACCGAACCGCGGCCTCCTGGAAATCGCAAACGCGGCCGCAATGCGCAATGGCGCCACCTCTTCAACGAGGACGTCATCTCGATGCCCGACAAATGGGAGTACCCTTGGTATGCCGCCTGGGATCTCGCCTTCCACACCGTTGCGTTTGCGCCTGCCGACCCGGATTTTTCCAAGTCTCAGCTTTCTCTCTTTCTTGCGCGAATGGTACTTGCACCCAAACGGGCAAATTCCGGCTTATGAATGGTCTTTCAGCGATGCCAACCCGCCGGTCCACGCGTGGGCCTGCTGGCGCGTATTCAAAATCGACTGGAAGATCAAAGACAAACCGGACTACGAGTTCCTTGAGAGCGTCTTTCACAAGCTGCTGGTGAATTTCACTTGGTGGGTGAATCGCAAGGACTCGGAAGGCGCGAACATTTTCGAAGGCGGCTTCCTCGGCCTCGACAACATAGGCATTTTCAATCGCAGCGAGCCCCTGCCCAATGGGTGGATTCTCGAACAGTCCGACGGCTCCAGCTGGATGGCTTCGTTCTGTCTCAACATGCTCAAGATGGCTCTCCAACTAGCCGAACGGGAACCCATTTACGACGACATCGCGAGCAAATTCTTCGAGCATTTCCTCTACATCTCCGACGCCATGAATCACGCGTACGGCACCGGGTTATGGGATGAGGAGGATGGCTTCTATTACGATCGCCTGCGCGTCAACGAAGAGACTGGAAAGTTGCTGCGCGTGCGTTCGCTAGTTGGTCTGGTACCGCTGTTTGCCACGGATACGCTCAATCCCAATGTGGCGGAAAAACACCCCGGATTCGGCAGGCGCATGAAATGGTTCATCGACAATCGCCCCGACCTCACCCAGGGACTCGCGTCTATGACGGCACGCGGCGTGGAACAGAGACTTTTACTTTCAGTGGTGAACCGCCCTCGGTTGGAGCGGATTCTGCAGAAGCTCTTCGACGAAAACGAGTTCCTGTCTCCCTTCGGTTTCCGTTCGCTGTCGCGCTATCACAAGGACCACCCGTACACGCTGGCGCTCGACAACCGCACTTTCCAGATCGATTACGAGCCCGGCGAATCCCAGTCAGGCCTCTTCGGCGGTAATTCCAACTGGCGAGGCCCGGTTTGGTTTCCGATGAACCTGCTGCTGATCGAGGCTCTGCAGCGCCTCGACTACTATTACGGCGACACGCTCCTGGTCGAGTTCCCCACGGGCTCCGGACAGCGCATCCGTCTTGCCGAAGCCGGCCGCCGCGTCGCTCAGCGCCTCGCGTCTCTTTTCTGTCCAGGGCCAGACGGCCGCCGCCCGGAGTATGGCAACAACCGCCTTTTCCAGGAAGATCCGAACTTCAAAGATTACATTTTGTTCTATGAATATTTCAACGGTGACACTGGAAAAGGCCTCGGTGCAAGCCACCAAACTGGCTGGACCGGACTCATTGCCAAGCTCCTTCACCAAAGCGGCGCGCCGAGTGTTCCATAATCATAGTTCGGGATTTAACCCTGCCCTGCGGAACAGAGCGTTCGCAGCTTAATGTAAAACGGGTAGCTGCTCTCTGAGACTCGCCCCGCTGTCATCTTAGGAGAAGTTCAATGTGGATCGTCCGCCTAGCACTGCGGCGACCGTACACCTTTGTCGTCCTCTCGTTGATGTTGTTCATTCTCGCGCCCGTGGTCATCTCGCGGACGCCGACCGACATCTTCCCGAATATCGACATTCCCGTAATCAGCGTCGTCTGGCAATATGGCGGGCTCTCCGCCCAGGACGTCTCGGAGCGCATTGTTTTCGTTACGGAGCGCGCCCTCACCACCACCGTCAACGACATCGAACACATCGAGTCGCAGTCGATGAACGGCATCGCGGTCGTGAAGATTTTCTTCCAGCCGCACGCTAGTATCGCCACCGCGATCGCTCAGGTAACCGCGATCTCACAGACACAGCTCAGGTCCCTTCCGCCGGGCACCACGCCGCCGCTGATCATCGTCTACAACGCCTCCACTGTACCCATCCTGCAACTCGCCGTATCGGGCCAAGGCTTGAACGAGCAGCAACTTTACGATTTCTCAAGTAGTTTTATCCGCGTACAGCTTGTAACAGTTCCCGGTGTTGCCATTCCGCAGGTGTACGGCGGCAAGCAGCGTGAGGTAATGGTTGACTTGAATACTCAGGCCATGCAGGCCAAGGGGATCGGGCCTTCGGACATCGTCACGGCGCTCGGCAATCAAAATTTGATCCTACCGGGTGGAAGCTCTAAGATCGGATCGCTCGAATACGAGATCGAGATGAACGGAAGCCCGAACTCCATCGCCGAATTGAACGGGCTGCCCGTGAAAACTTCGAACGGCGCGACTATCTATATTCGCGACGTCGCGCATGTACGTGACGGCTATCCGCCTCAGACGAACATCGTACGTTCCGATGGCGTCCGTGGTTCGCTTCTTTCGGTTCTGAAGTCTGGTAATGAGTCCACCATCGACATCGTTGCGGGGATTCGCGCTCTATTGCCTTCGGTTCTCGCTCCACTTCCGCCGCAGCTAAGGGTCACGCCGATCGCCGATCAGTCCGTGTTCGTTCGCGCTTCGATCGATGGAGTAGTGCGGGAGGCCCTCATCGCCGCCTGCCTCACCGCCATCATGATTCTTGTCTTCCTCGGTAGTTGGCGCAGCACGATCATCATTGCCATCTCGATTCCACTGTCCATTCTCTGCTCCATCTTCGCTCTCAGTGCGTTAGGCGAGACCATCAACATCATGACTCTCGGCGGACTTGCCCTTGCGGTTGGAATCCTGGTTGACGACGCGACGGTCGAGATCGAAAACATCAACCGCAATTTCGAGATGGGCAAGGAAATCGAGCAAGCCATCCTCGACGGAGCCGCACAGATCGCTATCCCAGCCTTCGTCTCCACTCTCAGCATCTGCATCGTCTTCGTGCCGATGTTCTTTCTCTCGGGAGTCGCGCGGTATTTGTTTGTGCCCCTTGGCCGAGGCCGTTTGCTTCGCCATGCTCGCCTCGTACCTGTTGTCGCGAACCATCGTACCTACGCTTGCCAAGTACCTGCTGAGCGGACATTCCCATCACGATGCCGTGGCTCACGCCAATCTCCGGAATCCGTTTACTCGTCTGCAGTTGCTCTTTGAGAATGGCTTCGAAAAGATACGGCTCGGCTATCGCGGGGCTCTTATGCACTGCATTCGCCACCAGGGGCTCTTTACGTTCTGTTTCTTCGTTTTTTGCATTCTCTCTGTCGTCCTGCTGTTGCCCTGGCTTGGACGGGACTTCTTTCCAGCCGTTGACGCCGGCCAATTCAAGCTCCACATCCGCGCGCAGACCGGCACCCGCATCGAAGAAACGGCCAAGCTCTGCGATCTGATCGACACAAGCATCCGGGAAGTGATCCCGCGCAATGAAGTCTCGAATATACTCGACAACATTGGGCTCCCGTATAGCGGCATCAATACGTCCTACAGCAACTCGGGCGCAATCGGACCGGCCGACGCCGATATTCAGGTTTCACTCACCGAAAATCATCGCCCAACCGCTGAATACATCGAGAAGATACGTTCCATTCTTCCGGAGCGGTTTCCTGGAGTAACGTTCTATTTTCTGCCTTCCGACATGGTCAGCCAGATCCTGAACTTCGGGCTTCCGGCTCCCATTGACGTGCAGGTTCTGGGACCCAATATACAGGGCAATCGCGAGTTTGCCGAACGCGTGATGGAACAGATCAAATATGTTCCCGGGATCGCCGATCTTCACATTCAACAGCCCTTCAACCAGCCTCAGCTTTACGTTGACATCAACCGGACCAAGTCGCAGGAGATTGGATTCAGCACGCGTGACGTTGCGGGCAACATCCTTGTCGCGCTGAGTGGCAGCTTTCAGACCTCTCCCACTTTTTGGCTCAACCCGAAGAGCGGCGTCACTTACAACATCGTCGCCGAGTCTCCTCAATACAAAATGGACTCACTTCAGGATCTGCGGAATATTCCCATAGCTTCCGGGAACGCCTCGGCCCCGCAAATACTCGGTAGCATCGCCGATATTCGGCGCGGTCAGGGGCTTGGAACCGTATCGCACTACAACATTTCACCCGTGATAGACGTATACGGTTCGGTTGACGGCACCGATCTCGGAAGCGCATCGAAGCAAATTGAATCCATTCTCGCGCGAGACAAGAAATCTCTCCCGCGCGGCTCTCGTATTGCTGTACGCGGTCAGGTGGAGTCCATGGAATCCTCGTTCCGCGGTCTTATCGCCGGCTTGCTTTTCTCGATCATTCTCGTTTACATGCTGATCGTGATAAATTTTCAGTCCTGGCTCGATCCTTTCATCATCATCTCCGGACTTCCGGCGGCGCTTGCGGGCATCGTCTGGTTTCTGTTCGTTACGCACACGACTGTTAGCGTTCCCGCCCTGACCGGCTCCATCATGTGTATGGGTGTCGCGACCGCCAACAGCATCCTTGTTGTCAGCTTCGCCAAGGAACAGCTGCCCGATGTCGATACGGCAGCCGAAGCCGCGCTCCTCGCAGGCTTCACGCGCTTCAGGCCGGTGCTTATGACCGCTCTCGCCATGATGATCGGTATGCTTCCGATGGCGCTTGGGATGGGTGAGGGCGGGGAACAGAACGCGCCTCTTGGCCGCGCCGTTATTGGCGGCCTGCTCTTTGCAACTATGGCAACTCTCTTCTTTGTCCCGGTTTTCTTCAGCCTCTTGCACGGAAGACGGAAACGGACGTAATGGCTCTTTCGAAATCGCGCCTGCGGTTCCTTCTATTTGCGCTACTCGCTTTGGTTGCCATGGCCGTCATCGTCATAGCGGGCATTCGCCCACGGCTGCGCGCGCAACAAACCCTTCGCCAGCAAACTGACTACCGCGCCGCACCCACCGTAACCGTCGCTCATCCACGAAAGGAAGCGCCTTCCGAAGAGATCGTGCTGCCCGGCAATATCCAGGCGTTCACCGACGCGCCTATCTACGCCCGAACCAGCGGCTATTTGAAAAAGTGGTACTTCGATATCGGTACACACGTGAAGAAGGGACAACTGCTCGCCGAAATCGAGAGCCCGGAGGTTGATCAGCAACTTCAGCAGGCGCGAGAAGATCTCGATACCGCGCAAGCAAATCTGAAACTCGCCCAGATTACCGCCACGCGCTACACAGATCTCTTCAAGTCGGACTCCGTCGCTAAACAGGACGTCGATAACGCGGTGCAGAACGCGGCGGCGCGACAAGCTGCCGTTAAGTCCGCCGAGGCTAACGTCGCGGCGCGTAGAGCAGATGGTTGAATTCGAGAAAGTGTATGCGCCATTCAACGGAGTTGTGACGGCGCGCAATACCGACATCGGCCAGTTGATCGAATCCGGCTCTTCAGGCGGCCCCACTCGCGAACTCTTTCATGTTGCGGCTGTAGATAAATTACGAGTGTTCGTGAATGTTCCGCAAATGTATTCGCACGACGCGGTGCGCGGCATCAAAGCCGACCTGACCTTGCCGGAGATGCCCGGCCGCCGGTTCACTGGAACGCTAGTGCGCACGGCAGACGCGTTCGATCCTACCACCCGGACGCTTCTCGTGGAAATTGATGTTCCGAATCCAACCGGTCTGCTGTTTCCGGGCGCCTACACCGAGATCCATTTCAAAGTGACCTCGCGCGTGCCAACGCTCCTTGTGCCGCCGACTGCGCTCATCTTCCGCTCAGAAGGACTACACGCCGCGACCGTCACCCCCAGTAGCCACGCCGCCCTCGTCCCCGTCACGTTAGGGCGGGATTTCGGCAACGAAGTAGAAGTGGTTTCAGGGCTTTCAGAAAATTCGCTGATTATCCTCAATCCGCCGGATTCCTTGGTGGATGGTGAAGCCGTCCGCGTCGTCGCCCATAAGCTCGCGAAAGCCCCGCCGGAATCGAAGAGTGCGGAAGAATGATGCGCGCAACGCAAGCTACTCCGTCAAAGGGCCGCACGCCGAACGCCTTCAGGCAGATTCTCCCATTGTTGTATCTTCGGCATCAGCCGCCGAACACCATTCGGCCAAGTTGATCGCCGAGACGTTTTGCTGCCTCAGGATCATTCTCATTCCGAAAGCGCTCGGCCAGTTCGAAGAACTTCTGTTCTCTTTCCTTCTCTGCCTTGATTCCGTCCTCTATCAATTCCAGCAGCATGCGGTTAGCACTCAGTTTTCGAGTTTCCGCCATACTCCGTACTTGTGCCGCCAGTTTGCCGGGTAACGTGATGCTCTGCCGCACTTTGCTTCTCTGCCGCTCTCATCCCATCATTATGCACCGAAATGGTGCATCTTCGCGTGGGAGCGCACGCAAGCCCCCTCAAGTCCGGGAGAATTCGCTAGCGGTCATTAGTCCGCCGTAAGCTATTCACAGCGGAGAGCCCTCATCGGGTCCACAAGCGTAGCCCGTCGAGCCGGAAAATACGCGGCCGTCAAAGCGATCAGCAGAAAGAGCCCAGCGACTCCCGCGAACGAGATAGGATCGAAGGCGCCCATGCCAAATAAAAGTGCTCGCAACAGGCGGCTGGCAGCCAGGGCGCCCGCGAGTCCCACAAGTATTCCGATCATTACTGGGCGGCCGCTTTCACGTAGAACCAAGCTCAATACATCTCTCTTTCGAGCGCCCAGCGCCATACGAATGCCAATTTCCCGGGTGCGCCGCACGACAGCGTAACTCACCGCGCCGTAGATACCCACACAGGCCAAGAATAGGCCGAGAAAACCGATGATCGAGGCGAAGAGCGCGGATAATCGGGATATCACGAACGTTGGAGTCGAGGTAAGCAATCCCTCGAGCGTTTCCGAATAGATAACGAGGTTTCCATCCACCGCCTGTACCTCTTTGTTCAATTCGGCGAGAAAAACCTTAGGATCACCGCCGATTCGAATGAGCAGAGGCACATCGTCCGCGCGTCCAGGAGGCAAGGGTAGGTACACTTTTTTAGAATCCTCCCCGCCCGGTATGATGCCGCGAGTGTCTTTCGCAACGGCAACGACGTGGTAGGCCTGCCCGGTCGGAATCAATTCTCCGGGCAAGTGGAATTCACCACGGCCGTCCAGCGTCAAAGTTCTCCCAATTGGATTACTGCCGGGCCAAAGCTCCTCGGCCGCTGATTCGCTCAAGACGGCGACAGCCTGGGAGGTACTCGAACCTTCAAAACTTCGACCGCTTACCAGCGGAATGCGGAGCGTCTGGAAATAGCTCGATCCCACATAGCCGTAGTACAGCGTCCTAGCCGAATTGGCTGGCCCTGGCTTGTCACCGTCGCTGCCGAAAGCGGCAGTTCTCAATCCGCCTCCGTCTGGCGCTCTGCCGAGCGTAACGGACTGGACGCTCCTCAGATCGCGAATCCCGTCTCGGAGCTGCCGCATGTCGTCGAGTTGCTTGGCATGAGTGTACCCGGATCCAGGCGGAAAGTTAACATTCAGCCAGATGACCTTCTTCGTCTCGTAGCCGGGATTGATCGTCATGGCGCGGATCGATCCACGAATCAACAGACCGGCCCCTACTAGAAGAAGCAGACACACGGCAACCTGTGTTCCTAAAAGCAACTCCCGCAGTCGAGCGCTTCTGAGCCGGAGGGCAAATCTCGCGCCTTCCTCCTTCAATACCGACGTGAGATCCGGCCTCGAAGCTTCAAACGCGGGGACAAGCCCGAAGAGAACGCCTGCGATTAACGAGATCGCGAACACATAGGCAAAAACATGTGCGTCCGGTTCCACGTGCATGGCGATGTTGCCCCACTCCAGCGGCAAGCTTGCCGCTACCTCCAGCATGAGCAGACGCAAAGCTCCCCATGCCATCAACATCGAAAATACACCGGCGGCCATGCCAAGCAATACGCTTTCGGTAAGCAATTGCCGGATGACTCTGGAGCGGCTCGCGCCAACCGAGAGGCGTACTCCAATTTCTCGCTGGCGGGCGGCTGCGCGGCTCAATTGCAGGCTCGCCACATTGGCACAGGCGATAAGCAACACCAGGCCAACCGCGCTCATAATCAGTAAGGCGGCGAAGGCAAGTCCAGGGTCGCTTGAAACCGTTATAGGGCGGAAATGCGATCCAGGAGTCAACTTTATCTTGACGGGCTCGCTGCCTTCGGAGTGCGGCGCGTGTAGGGAGCGCAGGCGATCCGCAAGCAGAGCCATCTGGCCTTGTGCTTCTGATAGAGAGATTCCAGAACCAAGGCGTCCATACAGTGCGCAACAAAAATCCTCGCGATTCTGAAGTGGATCGGCGCCTTTGTAGACAAGATGCCGAAGGCCCATTGGAAGCCAAAAGTCGGGAACATTCACGTTGGTTCCCAGAAAATCATGCGGCGTAACGCCCATCACATCGAACGAAACGCCATTCAGTTTAATCGGCTTCCCGAGTATCTTAATGTTTCCGTTGAAGCGTCTCTTCCAATAGTTCTCGCTGATCAGCACGGCGGGGTAGGTATTCAGATCCTTCGCATCGCGCGGTAGAAATACACGCCCACGGCTGGCGCTCACTCCCAGTACGGCGAAGTAGTTTTCCGACACGTCCACTGAACTGACGAATTCGGACCCTCCATGCACCATGCTGGGAAAGCGAAAGCCGATCGCCCCAGCGAGCGTAGTCCCCAGCGAGTTGCTGGGGCTGTCAATTCCGTCTCCACCACTCAAGACAAGTTCGTCGCCCGCCGTCGCGACCAGACCGGAGAACGCCTCCGCGTTATCCCGATAGAATTCGTAATCGGGATAGCTGAAATCGGGGTCATACGGCTTTTGCTCGGTTGAGCGGTAAATATTGACCAACTGCCTCGGATTCTTCGCGTCAAGGGGTTGAAGAAGCAGCGCTTTGAATGCCGTAAACACCGCCGTATTCACCCCGATGCCCACTCCTAATGCGACAAGAGCGATCGCCGTGAAAGCCGGGCGCTTTACCAGCATCCGGACCCCAAAACGAAGGTCCTTCGCCAAGGATTCCAAAAACGTCAATACGTCGGCCTCATGCATCTGTTCTTTTAAGCAGAGTGGGATTGCCGAAGCGGCGCTGGGCAGCGTGCGGGTCGGCTTCCGCGTTTTCCGCGAGCCTTGCCAGGTGGTAACGTAACTCCTCATCGTGCTCGGCTGAAATCTTCTCCCGCCGCGCGAGCGCACCGATTCTTCTTATCAATCCCATCTAGTCGCTCCCACCTAGCCGTTCCTTAAGCCTTGCCCGCCGCAAAAGTCAGTACACACGAAACAGCCTCGGTCAGTTTCAGCCAATTCCGCTCTTCTTCTGCCAGTTGCTTGCGGCCAGCGGGCGTAAGGCGGTAATAGCGGGCGCGGCGATTGTTTTCGGAGACCTTCCACTCGGCTGAGATCCAGCCTTCCTGCTCCATCCTGTGCAGAGCGGGATAAAGGGATCCTTCTTCCACCCGTAGAAATTCATTAGAGACCTGTTGGATGTGCAGAGTAATCCCCCAGCCGTGCATAGGCCCGCCTTGCAGCGTCTTTAGAACCAGCAAAGCCAAAGTTCCCTGAAGAATGTCGTTCTTGGATTTGCGCATGGTCTCTCTTATAGATAGCTATAGAAAGAATGTATCGCTTTGGATGCGCTGTCAAGTTTAAAAATGGAGGTGCACCTGCAGAGTGCGCCCTAATCCTCAAGGGATCTTCGATCCAGAGAGGATTCTGTGAAGCTATCGTGATCTTAATCCGTCCGCAGTGCGAGCATAGGATCGGTTCGCGAGGCCCTGCGCGCCGGAATATAACCAGCTACCAACGAGACAGTCCCCAAAAGAACCACCATTCCAGCAAACGTAAATGGATCGGTCGGGGTAGTCCCAAAGAGGAGAGAAGCAATCAAACGAGCAACTCCGGCGGAAACGAGGGTCCCCACACACATACCTAGGAAGGCCAGTCGCAAAGTCTTCCAGATCACCTCACGCAACACTCGCAATTGCGTAGCACCCAGCGGCCATTCGGATACCAATCTCCTGAGTTTGCCGTGTGACGGAATATGAGATGACTCCATAAATTCCGAGCGAAGCCAGCAGCAATCCCAAGCCCGCGAAGATTCCTACCAGCAGCGCAAAGAATCGCCGCGGCGATGTCGCATGATCTACCAAATTTTGAATCGCGCTTGAACTGTGTCGCGGGCTGCCCAGGATCGATCTTCCGCAGCATTGTCATCACGGTCCCTGCAAGAGTAGCGGGAGGCAGACTCGATCGCACGACCAGTTCTGCTCCTTCTGGCCCGAAGTTCTTTGTAGCCGGTAAGTACATTTGCCATCCGGCATTCTCTTCGGCGCTCGTTTCGCGAACATCGGCAACCACGCCGATCACCCGTGTCTCCTGACCGCCCGCCACCGCTATGCGCCCGATCGGATCCTCTCCCGGCCATAGCTTGCGCGCGACCGTTTCGTTGATAATGACCACATTCTCGTTATTGAAAAGGTCCGCCCATCCGATGTCGCGGCCTTCGCTCAAGCGCATTCCCATCGCCTTAAGATATCCGGGCGACACGATGTACACAAAAACATTCCTGAAATTTTCCGCCGTCATAGGTCCCGTTTTTCGCTTTGATCCCCCAACTGCGGTTCCGGCTCATCGGCAAATTGTCGGTGATTCCTGCAGCCGTGACTCCAGGGATCGTCGAAGCCTGGCGCACTACTTCTTGCCAGGCCGCCGCTCGCCTGGCCGCATTCATTCCATTGTCATCGTCCACGCTGATGGAAGATGCACGGCTTGGCTCGAATCCCAGGTCAACATCCAGCACGCGCAAAAAGCTGCGCAATAACAGTCCGGCCCCCACCAACAGCACGCAAGAAAGAGCCACTTCCGCGATGACGAGTGCCGAGCGCATACGGTCGCTCTTCTTGCCTTCGCTTGCTCCGTGGCCGCCGCTGCCCTTAAGCATCTCCTGCAAATTACTACGCGACATGCGGAGTCCCGGCGCAAGTCCGAAGAGCACGGCCGCCCCGAAACCGATCAACAGCGTCCACGCGAGCGCCGTTCCGTCCACTCTTACGCTGCTTAGTAGCGGCAACGCGATCGATCCCTGATGGGCAAGGTACGAGGTGACCGCATAGGCAAGCCCTAGCCCGAACAGCGCACCTGCTCCGGAAAGAACCATGCTCTCGGTCAGCAGTTGGCGAATGAGGCGTCCGCGTTGTGCCCCCAAGGCGCCGCGCATAGCGAATTCCTTGCTGCGCGAAGCGGCCCGCGCCAGCAGCAGGTTCGACAGATTGACACAGACAATCAGCAGAATCAATCCCACGGCGCACCACAGAACAATCAGCGAACGCCGCAGTTTGCCGCTCACATACTCTTTCAATCCAGTAAGCTGTGCCGTGTAGCCCTTGCCGTACTCCGGGTGTTTGTGTTCGAAATAGAGCTGCGGGAAGAGTTGATCGGCTTCGCTCTGTGCCAGCGTGAGACTGATTCCTGGCTTCAGGCGGCCAATCAATGCGAGGTCATTCCCGTCGTCGCGGAAGTCGTCCATGATGTAGGGCGTAAAGAGATCAACCCTTGCTCCCGGCGAAAAAACCGATCCGAAATCGAATGTCTCCGGCAGGACGCCTACCACCGTCACAGGCGTGCCATTAAGATTGATGCTCTTTCCAATGATGTCGCGCTTCCCGCCAAGCTGTCGTAGCCAAAACGGATAACTTAAGAGCGTCACAGGCCCGGCATGTTTCACGAATTCTTCTGGCCGGAAGAGCCGTCCCGCGAAAGGCGCGACTCCCAGCGTCTCGAAGAATTTCTCGGCCACCAGTATGCCGGTAACGGGGAGCGGGTGGCTCTTCCCAATCAGCTTGAAATTGTCCGGTCCGGTAAAGGCAAAGTACCCGCTCACGGATTGGAAGGAGCGGTTCTGTTGTTGGAAGTCCTGAGTGGCATCCGCCGTATACGTCTTGCCTGATTCGCCGGCTTTCGAATTTTTCTCTACAATCCGTACCAACTGCTGCGGATCGCGAAACGGAAGCGGCCGCAGCAGAATGGTATTCACAACGCTAAACACCGCGATATTCGCGCCAATGCCAAGGGCGAGGATCACGACCGCGATGACCGTGAATCCGCTGTCGCGGCGCATCCCTCGAAACGCATACCGAAGATCCTGAACAAGTATCTCGATGAACGGAAGGCTCCTTGTTTCGCGGTGCGCTTCGTGCAACTGGGCGATTCCCCCCAGTTCGATTCGCGCCAATCGTTTCGCCTCGTCCGCGGGAACGCCTCGACTGACATAATCTTCTGTGCACAGCCGGATGTGCGATTCGATTTCCCCGTCCAGATTGCGGTCGAGATCTCCGGATTGAAACACCGCCCGGATTCGTGCGATAACTCGATGGAAAGCGCTTAACACCGCCATCACCTCCCTTCGCCTATCGCAAGAAGACGGCCGATCACGCCCGATATACGCTGCCAGTTCTCCGTCTCTGCGATCAGTTGTTTACGGCCCGCCTTCGATATGGAGTAGAACCTGGCTTTCCGGTTGTTCTCGGATGTGCCCCACTCCGCCTTGATCCACTTTTTTTGCAGCAGTCGAACCAGGCACAGATAAATGGTGCCCTGGTTTACTTGGAGCGCGTCTTCACCGATCTGCTCGATACGGCGGGCGATCCCATATCCGTGTAGAGGCCCTATCGCCTCCAACGTCTTCAGCACCATCAAATCAAGGGTGCCTTGCAAAATCTCGGACTTGTTCTCCGGCACATTCGCTCCTGTGGGTTGGTAAGAGGAACTATAACACACCCTCTGTGGGATGAAAAGAGGAGATGCCGGCCCGATCGTAAATGGACGATCGGCTAATCCCAGAATGGCTCGCCTGCGGCGAGGTTCTTTCTGAGGAAGTCCGGGTTAAGATCCAGGGCCAAGCCGGGCCCTGGAGGAATCGACATTTCTCCTTTGCTAACGTGAGGAGGATTTGACGCGGCCATCGCCTCGACGTAGCGCCCGGGATGGGCAAGCGCGCTCTCAACGCGGAACAAGTTCTGGATAGCTGGAGCGAACTGTGCGTTCGCATACGTCATCACGAGTGAGCCGACGTTGTGCAAACCCAGCGGCGTCCGGGAGAGTGCCGCGTAATCGGCGATTTTCTTTGTGCCCGTGATTCCTCCGGCAAACGCCAGGTCGGGATGAATGACGTCAACCGCTCCGTTGTCGAGAAAGGGACGGAACCCGCGCACCAGTTCCAACTTTTCTCCCGTGAGCAGGCGAGCATTCGTGGATCTACGAAGGTCCATCCAGCCCTCTGAGAAGACCGGGTTCAGGGGATCTTCAATCCAGAGAGGGTTCATTGGTTCGACCGCCTTGGCAACGCCGATCGCGCTCGGTGTGTCCAATTCTCCGTGGCAGTGGACGGCGATATCGATATCGTCGCCTACCGCTTCCCGGACATTCGCGTAGCCGCGGCCGACATCCCGCAACTGGGCCGTTGTCAGGGTATTTGCAAATTCTCCAGACGGCACGCCAAGCACCTCATGGATGTTGCATTTGTAGATGGTGAAGCCCTCCGGCATCTGCCTGAATTCTCCGCGCCCATTCGCGGCAGGAGGCCTTATCCAGCATGTTGAGACCGATGCCGTGAGAGTACATGGGTATCGTGTCGCGGAATCTGCCGCCAAGCAGCACGTTAACGGGTAGGCCGGTGATCTTGCCAGCTAAATCCCACAAAGCAATGTCAATGCCGCTTACGGTTGGAATGTGCGCGACGTAGTTGTACATCAGTGAACTCATGCGTTGGAAGTGAACCTCAATCGCGAGAGGATCTTTGCCTATCAGCAGCGGTTTCATCGTTTCGATTCGCGCACGCGCCATGGGTCCGGTCGCACCGGCTTCGCCATAGCCCACAAGCCCGCTATCGGTGTCGATTCGAATCAGGCAATTTCCGGCGATATGGTTCAGACCCATGGCCTTGATGCCGGTGATCTTGACTTTACCGGCCACGGGAGCAGAAAGTGCTTTCAAGTTGGATAGAGCGCCCGCAGCAGGTAAGGCCAGGGCCAATCGCATCAGATGACGGCGCGTCCAGGAACTTGCATTGGAATTTCCGGATTGGGTATGGGACATGGGGTTGTGCTTGTAAATTGTTGCGAAACTATGATACTCGTACACTCAAAGCACCGGAGGGCGAGAGTGCCTGTAAGAACCACAGCTAAAGGCGTTGGGCAAGCCAAGCCAGAGGGCCGCGAAGTAAGACTCAGGCGTGGACGCGATCAGCGGAAGCAGTTGAGCAGGAAAGCGCTCGGTCAGGTTCACGTCCAGAAGCGCGGATTCGATCCGGTGGAGTTGCTGCTCGCGAGTGCGCAAGGGCGGCGCGCGCAGCTTCTTCCAGTGAAGTATGCGCGGATGCGGGTCTCTCCTTTCGCATTCTTCCGCGGCGGAGCGCCAATTATGGCCGCCGATTTGGGGGCGCACGCGCACTCGGGTGTGATGGCGCAGCTTTGCGGAGACGCTCACGTTCAAAATATGGGTTCGTTCGAAGGGCCGGACGGCAGGCTAGTCTTCGACATCAACGATTTCGACGAGACTATAACAGGACCTTGGGAGTGGGACGTCAAGCGCATGGCTGCGAGTATTGCGCTGGCTGGATTTGAGTCCAATCATGCGCGCGTAGCTTGTGCGCGAGCCGTTGAAGTTTTCGCATTTGGATATTGCCGGGTGGTCGAAGAACTGGCGGAACAGCCAGTGCTGGTGGCGGCCCGGCACCAGATTCGGCGGGCCAAGAAGGCGCAGGCCGTTTCGGCGGCGCTAAAGCAGGCGGAACGGGCTTCGCCACTCGATCTACTCGAGAAATACACGGTGAGCACCGCGCGCGGCGTTACCCGCTTCAAGAAAGTTGAGCACGTGCTGTGGCCGATAACGGGGAAAGAGAAACAGGACGTCCTTGATGCAATTCCGGTGTATCGCGAATCTCTCACGCCGGACAGAAGGCATCTGTTCGATTTCTTCTCGCCTCGCGATGTGGCGTTTAAGATCGTCGGCACAGGTAGTGTGGCGTTGCGCGACTACGTGGTTTTGATGGAGGGTAATGGGAATCAGGACGTCCTATTTCTGCAGATCAAGCAAGAAGTTGCATCCGCGTATGCGCCTTATCTTGAACACGCCGTGTATGTGCATCAAGGAGAAAGGGTGGCCGAAGGGCAGCGCAAGATTCAACCGCTATCGGACCCTCTGCTTGGTTGGACGCGTGTGGGAGAACACGATTTTCTGGTCCGCCAGCTGAACGACCACAAAGGCAGCATCAATCTGGAGAATCTGCGTGGAGAGGGCCTCGACAGCCTGGCCGAAATTGCAGGTGAACTGCTGGCACGCGGACATGCCAGATCAGGCGATGCACTCGAGATCAAAGGTTATATCGGAGCTCCCGAGAAGGTGGTCAAGAGTATCACTGAGTATGGCCTGGAATACGCCGCGCAGGCTCAGGCGGATTTCGAACAGTTTTTGAAGGCGATCGAGAGCGGGCGGGTGAAGGTTGGAGCCTGATATGTTGCAGCCGGAATGAGGTTACGGAGCCGCGAGCACTTCCTGGATGGTCTGAAGCAATTGATCGACCGGAAGAGGCTTATGCAGGGCGGCCCGAGCCCCCAGAGCACGGGCAACAGAGAGATAGGTAGCCGCCCGCGGGGAGCCGGACATGGCGATGACTCTTACATCCGGCTCGGCTTTGTGCATTTGCTGGATAAGTTGAAGGCCTTCGGTTTCCGGCATCACCAGTTCCGTCAAGACGAGTTGAATCTTTTCTTCAGTGAGTAAGCGCAGGGCCTCTCTGCCGGTCGAAGCTTCAGAGACGGCATATCCGGCGGCACTGAGGACCTCCGCTATCATGCGGCGCATCGACTCGTCGTCATCCACGATCAAGATTCTTTCTGCAAGCTGCGGCTGGCCGGCCAACCTGAGGTTAGCGGCGGTCACGATGCTTCCGTTCGGCGCTGTCCGATTTCTTCGGGAGCCGAGACAGGCCTTCCCTGCAGTTGCTGGTAACGGGAGAGAGTGGCGATTACTTGATCGAGCTGGTCCAAACGCCAGCGAAGATCCGCAACGGTACGGGATAAAAGGGGATGGCTCGAGCGCGCTGAGTCAGCGATTTTGTGGGTACAGTATTGCATTTAGTTGCCTCTTACAACTAAAGATACCGGGTGAGAGGGCAGGGAGGGGATCAGGATTACTGCGGCTTTGCGGACGGGAATATACTGGCCCTCTTAAATTTTGTACTTGTGGTACTCGGCCCCGCGGTAATGGCCTATTTCCTTGAAGGTAAAAGTCCGTTCATCAGTACTACTGGCCACGAGCAGTGCCGCCACCTCAGTAAAATCCCTGTTGCAGGGACTCAAGCAGCGGTTGTAAGGCATTAAACAGAGCCGTGACCAGCGCTCCTTCTAAACTACGTCTTCTGATCGCGGATGACCATCCCGATGTTCTTGAGGAGATTCGCAAGCTATTGGCAGTAGAGTTCGATGTGATCGGCGCGGTTACGGATGGCGCAAGACTGGTTGAAACGGCGCAGACCTTATCACCCGATATTGTCGTCACGGACCTGAACATGCCAAGTCTCAACGGGATTGAAGCAGCGCGCAGAATCCTCGACCTGGATTTGTGTACAGCGGTCGTGGTCCTGACAGTACACAAGGACCTCGAACTGGCACGCACCGCGTTGGGTGCCGGTGTACGTGGTTATGTTCTGAAGGAGAATGCGGGCGAAGAGCTGATTGGAGCGGTCAAATCAGCGGCCGATGGAAAGATATACGTATCAGCGGGAGTAACCGGGTGACCGGCGGATCCTAAACCATAGCTATTAGAAAGGTATATGATTAGGGCGGTTCTCTCATGGCCGCGATCCGGGTTGTACTGGCGGATGATCACGCGATAGTCGCCGAAGCCTTGGAATCCTTGTTGAAGGCTAGCTTCAACCTCCTGGCGGTTGTGAATGACGGAAGAGCCCTGCTCAAGAGTGTTGAGGAATTGCGGCCCGACGTCGTAGTGACTGACATCTCAATGCCCTTGTTGAACGGCGTCGATGCAGTCCGTCAGATAAAGAACATACGCCCCGAAACAAAAGTTGTGATGCTGACGATGCACGCCGAGGTAGAACTGGCGGTTGAAGCGTTCCGCGCCGGCGCATCGGGCTACGTGCTAAAGAGTTCAGCGGGGGAGGAACTGATCACAGCGATTCAAGAGGCGGCCAAGGGCAGGAGCTATCTTACGCCTCTGATTGCGAAGGACCTGCTGAGTGTTTTGATCGAAGCGAAAAGCTCCGGAACACCCGAGGCGAAGATCACGGCCAGGCAACGGGAGGTTCTGCAATTGATAGCGGAAGGACGCACCATGAAAGGGATCGCCTCCATTCTGCACATATCGAGCCGTACGGCGGAGTCGCACAAATACGAGATGATGCAATCGCTCGGGCTGGGGACGACAGCCGAATTGATCCAGTACGCGATTCGCCTGAAGCTGGTGACGATACCGGGAAGACAGCAGTAAAGGCCTGTGAATGCTGGAAGCACGCCGTGAAAAACTTTACGCTAGACTCCTCGATTCCCTGGACGGCATCATCTGGGAAGCCGAGGCAGACACATTGAAGTTCACGTTCGTGAGTCCTCAATCGGAGCGCATCCTCGGCTACAGGGCGGAAGAATGGCTGAACGACCCTGACTTTTGGATAGGGCATTTGCACCCTGACGATCGCGAATGGTGCCCATCCGCCTGCATGGAAGCCGCCCGAAGCGGGAGCGACCACGAACTGGAGTATCGGATGATCGCCGCGGACGGGCGCGTGGTGTGGTTACGCGACGTGGTGGCGGTACGCCGTGACCCGGGCGGCCAGACGTGCCTGAGCGGCATCATGCTGGACACGACGGAGAGCAAGCGTGTAGAAGCCGCTCTGCGGGAAAGCGAAGAGCGGTTTCGTTTCATCTTCGAGCGCAGCCCCGCCGGGATGCTGATCAGAGATTTATCCGGGCACATCGTTCAGGCGAATCAGGCGTTCTGCGATTTCATTGGACGCTCGGAAAAAGAATTGAAAAACCTCATGATCCCGGAGCTGGTCCCTGCCGAAGACCGCCAAGATGTGGTGGACAGGATGGCGCGGGGACAAACGGTTAATGACGTGAGGAGATACGTGCGTGCGGACGGCGAGATCCTGTGGGGGCGTACCACTTCGTTTCTCCTACAACTGGACGGGTTGCCCGCGTACTGGATCGCCGTGATTCAGGATGTTACGGCGCAGAAGCGCGCGGAGGACGTACTGCGGCTAAGCGAAGAGCGTTTTCGCATCGTGGCAAACGACACACCAGCCTATCTTTGGTTGACGTCTTCGGAGACCCAAAACTCTTTTATCAACAAGCGGCTTGCAGCGTTTCTGGGCACTGAGGATACTAGCTTGGGCGAGAACTGGATCGATTACCTGCATCCCGATGACCGTCCCGCCACGTTAGCGGCGTTCCAGAACGCATTTCCGCGAGCACTGCCGGTCTCTGTCGAGTGCAGGATCAGACGCTATGACGGCGAGTATCGTTGGGTAGTAGACCAGGCGCTTCCGCGTCTGTCGAGCGATGGGGAATTCCTGGGTCATGCGGGATCTTTGACCGACATCACAGAAGCCAAGACTGCACAAGAGGAATCGCGCGCCGCTAACGAGGCTCTAGCGAATGAACTGGCGGAGCGCCGCCGTGCCGAGCGGCAGATCCTGGGATTGACCGATCGCCTGATCTCAGCGCAGGAAGAGGAGCGCTCGCGTATTGCCAGGGAGCTTCACGACAATTTGAGTCAACAGATTGCCGCCATCAGCATCATGCTGAGCGGTCTGAAGCGGCAAATTCCAGAGCGGGATTCCGGCTTAAGAGAGCAGGCGGACCGGGCGCATCAGAGATTATCCCAAGTAGCGGAAGCGATTCGCAACATCTCTCACGAATTACATCCGGCGATTCTGGAACACGCGGGTCTTACAGCCGCGCTACGGGCGCACTGCTCGGGGTTCTCGGCGCTGACCGGGATGCAGATTCAATTTGAAGCGGCTGAAGCATTTACGAATATACGCGCAGATGTCTCTTTATGCATTTACAGGGTGACGCAAGAAGGGCTGCAGAACGTGATGAAACATGCGGGAACCAAAGCGGCGCATCTTTCACTAGCCCGGCGTGCGGGGTCAATTTGCCTCACGATCACGGATAAAGGTGCGGGATTCGACGCGAATGAGACCAGCGGTTCGAGCGGACTGGGTCTAATCAGCATGAGGGAGCGAGTCAAGCTCGTTCACGGCACGTTGGAACTGACGAGCAAACCTTCTGAGGGAACGACAGTGAGGGCTTGCATCCCGGTCGAGTGATCAGCGCTACGTTGCGTCGTAGCCGACGAACTGCTCCAGAATTACGTTTCCTTTGTAGTTGATGTCCTGGTGGATGCCCACAGAAGACGAGTAGTAGGCGAATATCGTAGTCTCTTTGAGCTGTCCGAAAAATGGTTGCTTTTCGGCCTGCATTCGTTCAAGGAGCTTTGTTTGCTGCCGGGGATTGGCCGCGAGAAATGACTTGGAATGCATTTTCTGCGCCAGGCTATTCACTGACGCGAGGCCGTTTCGCCACGAGGTCTTGTCCTCCGGAAGAAAGGCTTCGGCAACCTGGCGGTCAATGAATACCGCGACTCCGGCGGTGTGCGCGCCGGGTGAGTGATCGTCCGTTGGGATCAGAAGCTCGGTCAGCGTATCGAGCGTGGCGAACTCGTCCTTCGTGAAGAAGAGTGGCGCATTGGGTTCGGCGGCGCGCAACTGAAGAGTTGTGAACGCAAAGGCACTGACCGTTTTCAACAGATCGCGGCGATTGAGAGCGGTATCCACTTTATATTTCTCCTTTACGCAGTTGATCGGCGAGATAATCGCAGGACCGCCAGCAGAGAGCCATAATGGTCCAGGTGGGATTTTGAGCGGAAGCGACAACGTGGCCACTTCCATCCACCACGAAGAGATTCTTCACATCGTGCGATTGCTGGAACTCGGTTCAAGACCGAGGTGCTTAGGGTCATTGCCCATGCGAGCGGTCCCAAGTTCGTGGATCGACCAGCCTTCGCATAAAAGATTTTTTGATGAAGAGGTAATTTCAAATCCGGCGGCGTCAAACATCTCTCGGCCGCTGTTATACATATCCTCCGCCATCTTGCGCTCGTTTTCGCCGAACGTATAGCTAAATCGAAGCGCTGGAATGCCCCAGGCGTCTTTCAAATCGGGGTCGATACCGACTTGATTTTCGTAGCGCGGTAGCACTTCGCCGAAGCCGCCGATGTTGAAGACAGCTCCCGCGTAATCACGGACGCGTTTCTTGTATTCCGCTCCAAAGCCCGATTCGGTAAAAGCAGTCTCGGGAATCATGCCGCAGCCGCTGCTGCCTTCAAACCCATACCCGCGGATGAAGTCCGGTTGTTTCGTGGTGAGATTGCGAAAGCGGGGAATATAGAAGCCACCCGGACGGCCATCGTCGAGTGTGCGCGGTTTCCCGACCATGTCTTTAAAGAAACCTGCAACCGACGGTCCCATCAGATGCTCGCAGAAATTGTGCCCGACATGGTTGCTCGAATTGCCAATACCGTTCGGGTGCTGATCGTTTTTCGAGAGAAGCATCAGACGTGCCGTTTCAAGTGTCGAGGCGGCAAGGATAACGACCTTGGCTTTGGCCTTGTAACTCTGGCGCGTATCGCTGTCGAGAAAATTAACTCCATCGGCTTTACCGGTGGTTTTATCAACAGTCACTTCATAGACCGTCGAGTTCGGCCGCATGGTGAGATTGCCGGTGTCCATGGCGGGACGGATCAGACCGGTGGGTGAATCGAAAGCGGCGTGAATGTCGCAGCCGCCGACGTGCCGGTTGCAGGCGCCTCTGCCATAGCAGCGGCTTCGATACTTGTTATGCTTCAGGCCGTCTGTCGTAACACCGGCTCGATAGGGCGTGAGAGTGCGATCCATGCGTTTCAGCGTATTGCGCATATGGACTTCGGAGGCGCTCAGCTTCAGTGGACGCTGGAAGATGCCATCGGGCATTTGGGGCAGATTTTCGGGATGTCCGGAGACGCCCAGGTAACGATCCACGCGGTCGTAATAAGGAGAGATATCGGCATAGGAGATGGGCCAATCCATGCCGAAGCCGTCGTGACTGGCGGCCTTGAAATCGTAATCCGAGAGGCGCAGAGCGAGGCGGCCCCAAATGGTTGTTTTTCCGCCGACGACGCGGGCACGGACCCAGGCATACTTCGTTCCGGAATATGGATTCTGCCGCTCATCGACGACCAGTGTTTTGCTGTAATCGGAACCTCCCCATTCCTGGATATAGGGCGTGACCTTCTTGTAAGTCTTGTCGGTTGCGGACTGCGCGTAAGGAGGATTGCGAATTGTGTATTCGTTCAGGCTAAGCGCGTGGTAATCGGGAGGCATTTTGCCGCGATACGGGTGATCGTAGGGCCACTGCATGGAGTGCAGCAGTTTACTAGTGTCCTGTTGCTTGCCGGCTTCGAGGAGAAGCACTTTAAGACCCTGCGAAGTGAGTACGTGAGCGGCCATTCCACCGGCTGCTCCCGAGCCGACCACTACGGCGTCGTAGGTGTTGTTCAGGTCAACTTGCGGAGAAGCGGGCTCTGCGATTTGAAGGAGCATGGGTTCCACTTTGGATTGTATGGCAATTCTGTTTAGACAATTGAGAAACTCTGGCGGAACTCTGGGGACAGACGGAGCAAATACCCGAGAAGCATACTCCCCGG
>CAWJUO010000055.1:0-20028 GCA_963845995.1 uncultured Acidobacteriaceae bacterium
CGGAGTTCTTCAACGCCTCCGCAAAGAAGACGCCGTTCGAGCCAGAATTCGGTGAGCGCTTACCAAGCCGAGCATGTTGTGCGTCAGTTCCAGTCATTGGTTTCACTGGCGGACTCTCCCACCTTCTGAACGGCCACCGGGACCGGGAGTTATACAGCAGGGAAATGGATCCGGTAGACCCTCCTTTGGCGTAAGCCATCTCGGAGAAGTGGGTTGAAAAGGATTGCTCGCGAAAGGTCCGCGTGGCATCGGGCATGCTTTCGCGCTCGCCATAACGGAGTTATCGACGCCGCCCCGGTCACCCGACCTGAACGGGGTTTCATGCGAGAGACAGTTCCTGAAAGGCCAGATGTCACTTGGGTTCGGTGCAAGACGAAAATGCACGAGAGTTGATCCATAGTGAGGAGTTCCTGCTCTTTAACCGCCAGTACTTCCCGAAGTTTGCATCTATAGTGAGAAAGCTTTCTCTTAGCGTTATCCGACGCGCGAGCGTCGATCACATATTAGCTGGCCCAGCCATTTTAGGATATTCGCGCGACTCGATTCGATGCTAGCTTTGAAGTTGCTCGGATTGAAATTGCTATCTATTACTGCTGATGGAATCTTTTTCAGCGACGGAAATGCTGAAATGGCCGTTTCCGATCCGTCGCACTCAGTTACCCTTCTGAACATTTCATTGACGCACGGTCGGTCTGGCTATTGACGTACTCGCAGACTGACTTATCAATCTGAATGAAAGGATTCCACGGTCCAGAGGATCCAATTGGAATATAGAAACAGATTTCTCCCGTTCCGCGGCGGCTTGATAGGCAGTACCCATGAACTGCGTGTCGGAGTGGAAAATCTTGCCGCGCGTGATGTAACCGCGGCAAAGGTGGCCAGTGACAAGCAAGTCAATCGACACGCCAAAACAGTGGTGAAGCAAGTTGATGACACCAGCTGGCGAGACCTCGGCGGAGACGACGACACAATCGGAGATTTGCGTGATTTGAAATCCCAGGTCTTTTGCCAAGTACTGAGAATGCGGGCAGACAGGCGGCCCGTATTGCGCGTAGCGAAGGCGATCAACCTGTGTGCCCAGTTTCTCGGTCAAGCCGAGCAAGTACTCGAGCGTAGGACTGCCCTCCCGTTCTGCCTGTTCGACCAAATCAGAAAAACCTAGGATGTCGATGAAGGCCACGAATTTCTCTACATACTGTTTTGCACCTATCGGGGTACTGTCGGAATTTTCCATTTGCGTATTCGGTTTCTTTTACTAGGATTGTTTACCCTGACAGGCGCAAGGAGCTACTGTCCATTCTTTGGTTCCGTCTCCTTCGATCGCATCATCTTCCGGAGGGCCAGGCAAACAGGACCGCTTCGGCTTAGGTCGGCTGCGCTCTATCACACCTTAGGACCTTCACCGAAGCCGGGCCAGCGCTCCGCCCATTTGGCGGAATGTTCAGTCAACGGCCGACTGATCTCGGCCTCGGTGCGATTCTCGCGCAGCAATCCTCGATGTAGGCCCTCAATTGCGTAGAACTTCTTGAACCACCATCTAGAGCGCTCCTCCAATCGAAACTGCCGGTTGAGCAGGTACATCGCACCCGGGAACGCGGCCAATATCGCGTTGATAGGCTTCGGCCAGAGGCCGATGGCAATCGAGATCGTGGCAAGCGCGCTTCCACAAACAGCGGACAACAGAACCACATAGGCTGCGAAATAATTTACCCGCGCCCGGAACCGACATGCCTCGTACCGCCGCCTCAGATCGTCGCCGAAGTCACCGGTGTTGCCCATGGGAATCCTTCTTCTCCTAATCTTGCCATGCTGCAGGAAGGGTATTGCGGTAAGCCGTCCTTTGCGGATCGATCGCAAGCTTATTGTCTCGCGGACTTTGATGGAAACGCCATTTGTATCGAGTTCGTTGAACGTGACTTGCTCCCCAGCTGATTAGTCTCCGGAAATCCGCCTCCAGCACTCCTTGAATAGCAGCCGCCGCTACTGCTGATCTGTTGCGCTTGGGTGCTCCGCTTTCGGCTACGAAGCGCGGTCGGGCACGCTCAGGATATCCCGCTCATCAATGTGGCAACGACGTTCTTTCTTGGGCACGTGCGGTCGTGCAGAGCTATTGCTTCAATCTTGCCGCGAAGGCAAGTGGTTCCAAGTCGAATTTCGAAGCAAGATCTTTTGCGGTAAATGTCTCAATCTTCCGAAGTTTGTGATCTAGTGCGCTCGTTACCACGCATAGACGGAAAGAATCACGCTCGTAAGAAAGTCCATTTCGTTCGCAGTTATGATAAAGGAGCAATCTCGACCTCTCGCTCCTTTCACCTCGACGTGATGTACTGCTTGAGATTTCGCGCAATACAGGTCGTACCCAGATCTTCTATTCTCATGAGAGACTACTTCCCACCCGTCTGATTCGTAAGCTGCGGTCACTGCTTTTACGGCGGCGATCTCCACAAGCTTATTCATTTCTGCTGTACCGAAAGGAAGCCCTCCGGTTTCGTGGGCATTTGTCTCGGTTGCATTTTGTTCTGCTACCAACGAGGTGTTGCGCAAACCTTGTATAATTTGAGCCGCCTTGATTCTTTGTAACCCGAACGCGAAGTTCCCAGTAGCTCTCCTGAGCTCTTCAAACCAAGGCTCCGCATCAATGCGGACCGGCTTTTCAAACCACCGGTCGGAATCGCGTCCCCAAGCTTCGTTCATTTCGCCTTGGTGAGCCGCGCTCGAAAGCTCTGAAACCTCGAAGGACCCACTCAGGTAGTAGGCGCGCGGCCGACCCTCACCACAAATGAGCCAGATACGATCTCCAAGTAGGGCCTGCACAGACTTTGCAGTGAAAATCCCGGGCCGTCCGTCGGAATGCGGTAAGCCTTCCCGCTCGATGTTGTGGTACTGGACGAAATGTCTCACTCGAAAGGGATAGCATACCGGCTTCGGGAGACCTACTGAAAGAGATCGGGCAGCGAGATCGATCAGTCCATCGGCTGCTTGCTCGGTGAGTGTATGGGAAGCGCAGCGCGCAAATATTCAGAACAACGGTGTTGACGGCCAGCTTTCGGGCTCCGAGCAGGTGACGCGTGAGAGCGCCGGAGGTCATCCGGCCCGAGTTGATCGGGCGGTTTATCGATGTGTTGCTGGAAGTGCTCGTCAGCCTTCACATAAGGATGAATGGTTGTTGCAGCGTGGTTGCGGCGAACGAGTCCTCCTGCATTCGCTGTCGCGGAGGTCTCGCTTACCTGTGACAACGCTATCCCTCAAACAACCGGAAGCTCAGGTCGGCCGTCGCGCCAGCGACTTCGTTCAAGTCCGCTTATGGCTGCCGATTACATGACGCACGACCCAGCGACGGTCCGGCTACAAAACCTTCGCGGTTGCCTATTCGGGTCTTAAATTCGCGATTACGAGGAGCGTCCCCGAGGAGTTTCGGATCAGGCGTTTGAGATAGTAGCACGACGCCGGGCAAAAACGAACTTTGGGGTTGGCTGGAAGTGGAGTTATAGCCCGAGCGAGTTAGGGTTCTTTTTATTCCGTCGAGCTGTGATGGGCTTGCAAAATTCGCCTTCACCCCGGTTCTTTTCCCGTCCTGACCTCACTTACGTTCGGTGGCTCAGTGTCGGGGTTAATGCCGGGTTTGAAAGAGCACGTTGTTCCCAGGAGATGGTCGCGAGTGGCTCCTGTCACCGACTTGCAAAATCCGTCGAGCGCACGTTGATCTCGACCGATCTGTTGCCTAGCGAAGCATGTTGAGCGGAAACGCGGATCCGTCCGGCACTTCCCGATTTCGCTTTGATCCATACAGCACCCACACCACCGGTTTCCGCGAGTTGGAATGGATTATCGCCAACGATGACGCCGGGTCCTTCAACAGAGAGCTTGACATCGCCTCCAGCAAACAAACGCGGCGCGCCGAATTTATCCACGACGCTAAATACAAGACGGGTAGCGTCAGAGCCATCATTGAAGATCTCCGAATCGTCCGCCTGCAACAGGAGCCGATCGGCCGCGGGATCGGCCGAGAACGACCGCGAGAGCATCAGGACGTTACCGGAGTATCCGTTGATGCGAAGCTCGGGTTTTGTGGAACCATCGACAACCAGATCCGCAAAGAAGGGCGGGTATTTGAGATGCGGAAAGCCGGTCCGGTCCGGATGAAGAACGGAGTGCAGATCGCCATTGATCATCAATTCCAACCTCTCAAGGTTCGAGAATATGACTGCGCCTTTACCTGGACCGGACGGCGTGGCGGGACCAAAATCCCAGTAGAAGTTTGGCTCAATGACAGGCCGCTTTTTGGGATCGACCTGCGCTCGGTAGAAGGAAGCTCCTAACTTTGGAACCCGGAAAACGTCCGACACACCTGGATACTTCACACCGGCATAGGCTCCCAAGAGGCTGCCATACTCGAATGCACACCACGCGATTACTCCGGCATAACGGGTATCAGCCGCGCCCCGGTCGTGAACTTGCGCATGGTAAAGAGCTTGCTTCTGCTGGAGCGCCACGTCGCCCGCTCGCCGGTATTTGTTGTTGAAGCCGTGGCCGCCATAACTGAACTGCCCCACCGCTTCCGAAAAGAAAAACGGCACTCCAGGAAGCGGCGGCGCGAGGCCCACGCTTCCGTCGGGCGCCGAATGGTAATCGTCGTAAGCAAATACGTCCTGCAGCCAGTCGTTCGTCGAGTGGTAAACCATGCTGCCCGAAGTGGGCCGAGAGTCATCCAGCGATTTTGCCGCTTCCTTTGTCCGTTGGTACAGGGCCGGATTGTTGTGAGATTCGTTGATTCGAACGCCCCAAATAATGATGGAAGGATGATTACGGTCCCTCCGCACCATGTCCTTCACGTCACGTAAGGCAAGATCCTGCCAACTCTCGCCGCCAATGTATTGCCAACCCGGGATTTCTTCCCAAACCAGCAGACCTAACTCATCACACGCATCGAGAAAAGCTTCCGACTGCGGATAATGCGAGCAGCGAACGACATTGCAGTTCAAGTCGTTGCGTAGGATCTCAGCATCTTTACGCAAGACCCGATGGGGGGCCGCGCGCCCCATGTAGGGATATAGTTCATGCCGATTTAGCCCGAAAAGCTGCAGACGAGCGCCGTTCAAGAAAAATCCATCGAGTTCGAAGCGCGCCTCGCGAAAACCAATTCGCGTCCGGTACTCATGCAACGGTTGGCCGTTCAGAAAAAGCGTTACCTCGACATCGTAGAGCTTGGGGGCCGAGACGTCCCAAAGCGCCACGCCTTGCAGGCCGGTTAATGAGAGCGTTACTTTTGACTCGCCGGGATTTGTCAGGTGAAGATCCGCGGCGGAAGTTGCGATCACGCGTGCGTTATCGGTGAGGTTGGCCTGCAGACGCAGGGGGCCGCTCGGAAGGATGGCGGCATCGATCGAGCATGTGATCTCCAATCGCCGGTTTGAATTGAGAACGTTCACGGGTTTTGCGAACACATCGCCGATGAAGATCTGGGGAACCGCCCGCAGACGAACTGCGCCTGTTATTCCTCCGGGAAGCATGTAGTCAATCGAGCTTGGGCCTTTGGGAGAGCCTTCCGGAGGTACGTTCATCCAGCGAGAATCGACAGCGACCGCGAGCACGTTTCCCTTTTCCTTCAGCAAGCCCGTCACTTCGTACTCGAAGGGCAGAAACCCGCCGAGATGTTGCGGCAGCTTGTGGCCGTTGACGACTGGCGTGGCGGCGGCCATAACGTGCTCGAAGTGAATGAAAATTCGATGGCTGCGGAACTCTCGTGGAAGCGCAAAGTGGCGGCGATAGAGGCAGATCTTCTCCCAAGTAGCCGGATTCCAGTTCTGCCAGGAGAGTGCGGTCACGCAATGCGGCAGGGTGACCCGGGTTAAGGCTTTATCGTCGAACTCTATTTCGAGGCCAGCCGGATCGAACTCCGCTGCGAACAGCCAATCCTGTGTCCAATTCCAAATCGCGGCTTGCAGCGCCGCGTTTTCCCACGGCGGAGGTGCCCTTCGATTCTTCGCCTCCCAGGACTGCGGCGAACGGTAGAGCGATAGCGCCCGCGACACAGGTTCCGATCAACTCTCTTCGGGACACGTCTCTTCGGGACACTTCGTCCCGTACTTCCGATCGGATGAATTGCCTGGGCATGAGGGGCTACTTCGGGCCCAACATCGAGATACCGTTTTCGTTGTTCTTCCGGGATAGCGGGGGACCGGAGTACTTTAGAATCGTAATTTCCGCAAGGTACAGGACGCGGCAGCCGTTTTCCAAGTGGCCGCCAAAAGCTCCTTGAGCGGGGCTCGAAAGCGTGATATGCATGTGCGGTTCTCCGGCTGCTATGATCCCACCGGCGTTCAGAATCTCGAACGGTCCTTTCACCGTTTTGTAGGCATTCGCCGCTTTCAACGCCGTCGAAGTCACGTAATGGTAGGTACACTCCTGCACCGAGCCGGAAGTTACCAGGACTAGACCGTCCTGGATGTTTTTCCGCTTGATCACATCAACGATGGATTCAAGCAGAAGGGCGTTTCGATCGAGCAGAACGCGATAGACCTCCTGTACGTGCGCGGCCCCGAATATCAGCGGCGAGGGGCTGGTGTTATCGGCCGCCCGGCTGGTTGCTCCGGTAATGAGAGCTATGACGATTGCAGCGATATAGCATTTCCGCTTCATATATAGGTAGTTCCTCCCGTTTAGCGTAGCCGAAACCGGCGGGAGGGCGATAGACTTTGTTTGGCGAACAAACCGCAATCTCTATACGTACTTAGTTGAGGACACACAATGCCACAAACAACCGCGTCCAGCATCGGGCATATCCACGCTCTGCTGGCAAATAAACGATATTCCGTCAATGACTTAGCTGACAATGTACTGCGCGTCGAAGAAGTGGAAAGTGGGGTTTCGCTGCGCGCAGTGTTAGAAGGAGACATTCTTTTCCTGTCGCTCGATCTGCCTGGTTACGCCCTCCGGCAGTTTGACACCGGCAGTATTACGCAAAATGCTGGCTGCGGACAACGGCATCTCGACATCGCACTTCCAGCTCTATGAATCGGGCGACGGCAATGTGGCGGTCACCCTGAACAACTTCTGCAAACTGCAAGAATTGGGACCTGACGATGAGGATGACATCCTCTCGTGCATCAGCTTTTTGCTGGCCGACGTCGTACACGCCAAACAGTTGATTGGCGCCGACTTGCATTCCGCCTGAGACAACAATTCAAGGAGAACGACAATGGCATTCTTTTCAGAGATTTTCAACCGGGCAGGCAGAGTGGCGCGCGGGCAAGTGAACGCGGGGATGAGCAGCATCGAGGACGCGAATTTCGAGACCACGGTTCGCCAGACCATCGCCGATATGAAGGTGGAGTTGAACAAGGTGGTTCAGTCCTCCGCGATGGCGATGAGCAATTACAACCAGCTGGACGCCGAATATCAGAAGTATGTGCGGCAGTCTAAAGAATGGAAAGACAGGGCCGGGCTTGCGCTGGACGCCGGGAACGAAGATCTGGCGAGGAAAGCGCTCGCCAAAAAGGCTGAATCCGACAAACAGGTGGCTTCGCTGCAGGCGGCGATTGATTCAGCGCGCCAGGCAAGCGACGCACTGAAGACGCAAGTAAGCGATCTTAAGCACAAAATAGAAGACGGCGAGCGCACGGCAAGCACGCTGGTGGCGCGCAAAAACGCCGCGTTGGCGCAGCGCAAAGTTTCCGAGGCGCTGGCGGGTGTGGGCAAAGCCGATAACGCGTTTGCGCAGCTGTCTACTTTCGAAAAGTCGGTGGCCAAGGAAGAAGCGACCGCCAAGGCGTTCGATCAATTGGCGAATGCGGGCAAAGATACCAACCTGGAAGCGGAGTTCGCGCAATTGGAAAGCGGCGGCGTGGATGCCGAACTGCAGGCGCTGAAGCGGGAGCGTTCGCCCAGAGTTGAATTCATGAAGGAACTTCCGCCGGCGAGCAAAGGGTGAGCGATGTTTTTCGAACACAAGCATGCGGCGGCTACAACGCCGGATCTGGCAAATTTGAAGATAACCGACGCCAGGCTAGGGGACGTGCTCTCCGTAACTGGCGCTGGAACCGACTTCAACGATTTGGACTTTACCGTTGACAGGGTTGACCAGTTGGAAGCGGGTAGCCGGCGCTGGGTGGAGTTGAGCGGTCCGTGGCAGGAGCGCCGAGTTTATCTGGAGGTGCATGGCATGGAAGTGCAAACCGGCGGCGTGGTGGAAGTGTTTGGCAACTTTGACGGGCGCAAGCTGACACTGGATGAGATCGGGCTGTCGGAACAGGACTTGGCCGATATCGATTCACGTCAGAATCCAAACGATTTTCTCGACTACGAGGGCAAGTTCTGGCTCTATCGCCAGAGCCGCGAAATAGGCGTATTTAGCGGCGGCAACACGACTGGCACGGGCTTTTACGCTTGGCAGTTCCAGGAGCAGGACGGGCGGCGCTTCCTGAATATTCGAAAGTATCAAGGCGAGCCTTTCAGCGGCAGCATTTGGACTCGAATCGAGCCAGGCGATATCACCGTGTATCGAGGCGCCTGATGAAACCCTGCAAGACGCTGGTTGCGCACGCTGATTGCATTTGCGCTTCTGGCTGGATGCAACCGTGGTTTGCCGCCATCGCTCGAACGGGACATCAGCCTCCAAGCCGACCGAGTGCAGAATGCCGAACGTCAAGTTCAAAGATCCGAGACGGCACTAAACAGTAATTTGACGCAGGCGCCCGACTTGTTTAAAGGTGCTTTGGAGGTAGCGGCGTGGAAGGCTAGCCTCGGCGAAGCGAAAGCCAATCTGCAGGTTGCGGAAAATGACAACCGTGAGTTAGCCAGGTTGGTTGAACGGAATCGCCCCGATTCGCGCATCTCCAATCTTCTGGCTGACGAACGGAGAAATACCGAGACTGCGCTGGAGAAATCGCGGTCCGTCGACCAGACCCTGGCCAAATGGCTCGACTACGAGCATGATCCGGCGGGTTTCGTTGCCAGGATCGATCGAGAACGCAAAGCGGTTCGAAACGTTCGATTTACAGCCCGTTTCGCGAGCGGTCCATCTGGCTGAGCACGACTGGCCCGCTAAGAAGAGCGTTCTCGAAAGCCGCCTGGCTTCGCTTACGGAGAGCGCGAAGCCGGCAGATACTCCGGCACAGGCCACGCCAGCTGCTTTGATTGCGGAAGAGAACACGCTTTCGCAGCAAGCGAACACTCTTGGAGTTCAGGCGCAGGAACTGCAGAATGAATGTGGACAACTGTACGATTCCTGGGACAAGATCCTGACCGATCTAGACCGGCCGCAGTTTGGCCCGGAGACGCTGTATCGGGAACGGCTGAAAGTGGTGCGCACGCATCTGATCGACGTTCCTTCGAAGAAGTCGGAGACGCATAGCGAGGAGCATTGGATCGATGTTCCGGAAGCCTCGTTTCATGCGGTTCAGAACGATATCGGCATGGCCATCGCGCACAAAGATGCCGGATTGTTCGATTCGGAAGCCCAGAATACACCGCAGCCGCCGGGCTTCAGTTACGTTGCTTCGCCCTCGGTTGGGTCAAATCAATATGGCTACTGGGCGCATCACGGCGGTGAAAGTGTCTGGACCTTCTTACCGCAATATTTGATTTTGCGAGAGCTACTTTGGAACCATAATTACCATCCGGTAATGGCGAGCGAATACAACGCGTATCGCGTCGCTCAAAGTAGGGGAGCCACTTACTATGGCCGTGAGACGCCGACCGCTGCGCCCAAATACGGGACGCACGGTACGTTCACTCAGACGCAATACGGCAATAGCCGCTATGTACAGTCGGGTGGATTCAAAGGATCGGCTTACGCGTCCGGCAGTAATGCGAGAGCCGAGGCTCCAAACAGGTCGCGACAGGAGCCGGGGAGCCGCCTGGGGCACGAATCCGATGGAGGACATCGCTTCGGCAGGCAACCAGGATCAGCTTTCTCAGGGCAACGGTTTGGGCGATCACCGGGCCCGCGTCCTTCCGGGCGTTCTTTCGGTCGAAGACGCTAGACTTCGCTCTGTTCAGCGCGGGGATGGGCGATCGGGCCGGACGATATCCCAGAATTCCGTAGCCCAACGCTCGTAGAGGCGGGAGGACGTGAAGGTGCGCGGCAACATATCGATGTACTTACCCGGCGTATAGTTCAAACCGGCAATTCCACCTGTGTAGAAGACTTCATGGCAGGTGTGCATGCCGCCGCCGATCAGATAGGCGACGCAGCCCATCAGATACTGCTTCGTGGAATCGGGAGCATTGAGAAGGGACGGCTGAAAAATTTTGGCGCTGGACAGCAGGGTGCTGGTTGTGCCGGATGCGGAAGCGGCGAATACGAGATTGTTTTCCCCCAAGACCTGGCGAAACTCCGGCCGCATCGCGCGGGCCGAGATCATGAACATATCGGTGCCACGATTGCGCGACTCAACCCGCATCTTGCCCAGGTCAATTCCGCTGCGTTCAAGGGGCGCAACAAATGGGATTGTGAAGTCGCTGGTGATCAGCCCGGGCATCGTGGACTGTGTGTAACTGGTATTCGGCCGATTCTCACGGCCACGCGCGGGCCCTTCGTACCAATTCTCCCGGAATCCAAAACTCGTGGCCACTTCCATCGGCTTGCCGACATCTTTTTCGTTGCTGCAATAAATCTTCAAGAACGTGTCATGCAGGTTCATGATTCTGGGTAGATCGCCGCCCCGGAGGGAGGTGAGCCAAATGTCGATCTTCGCCTTGAACTGATTGACTTCCGACTGCGACGGCTTTGCCACCGGCAGACGGCCGAAGCTGGTGGCATTCGATACGTACTTGCCATCGCCCTCTGCAATTTTCTGGAAGGCGTCGGTGCCAGACAGCCGCGAACTTAAGGTTTGCCAGTACAACTCAATGCCACGGCTGACGAGATCGACGGCCGGCTGGGCGAATTTTGGGTGGTCGAGCATCAATTGGCCGAGAGCCGTGTCGCAAGTCAAACGTCGCTGCCGCTCTACTTCGTCGTCGTAGTAGATGAGCTTCGACCCTGCCTTGGCATAAGTTGAACGCGCCGTTTTGGGGTCACCGTAGATAACCTGGCCATCGGCTGTCAGCGCCACTGCCGCTTCGGTCGCCTTGGGCTTACCGGGTCTGGCGACGTAGCCCCGTGGGTTCATTAAGTCTTGCAGCAGATGATCTGGCACAGATGTCAAGTTATCACGTTTCCGGGCCTCGGCAAACCGAAGCGCAGCAGCTGAATATTTTTCTCGCAATCTGTTAGAAAGATCCGTTCCCAACGACTACCTTGAGTGTGGGAGGAATGGAGTCTATCTCGACCGGAGAAACGAGTCAGGATGACCTATATAGGGATGCGGTGGATAACTTCGGTTCCGCACTCGGACGGCTCGCGGCGGCCTATGAGGCTGACCCGGAAAAGCGCCGCGATCTGAGCCAGGATATTCATTTTCAATTGTGGCGAAGTTTTCAGGGGTACGATGCTCGTTGTTCCCTGCGGACGTGGACCTATCGCGTCGCTCACCATGTCGCCGCTTCCTACGTGATGCGTGAAAGGCGGATCTTTTCGAGTCTTGTGAGCCTGGAAGAACTGGAAACATATCCGGACAAAGAGCAGGGTCAGCGCGCCGCGGAACAGCGTATGAACCTGGGACGCCTGTTGATGTTGATTCAGCGGCTCAAACCGCTTGACCGTCAAGTGATCATCTGCTGGCTGGAAGATATGGACGCGGCGTCCATTGGGGAAATCACGGGGCTGTCGCCTGCAAATGTGGCGATGCGGGTACATCGGATTAAGAACATCCTCACACGGCGGTTTCGCGAAGGAGGTAGCCATGCCGGATGATTCCGCTGAAAACGACACGAGAAAGATTTGGCAAAACCAGCCAACGGAGAGATATGAAATGACATTGGAAAAGATTCGAGAGAAAGCACGGGAACTTCACGCGAAGACGCGCAAGCAGTTCCTGGGGATCCTGGCCGGGCCGCTTGTTGTTGCCTTCTTCTACGCTTTCGGCGTAAAACAGTTCCCGTCGCTAGGACGAGTGCTGCAACCGTTATTCGCGTTCGCGCTCGTCTGGAGTGTTGCCGGACTTTATTTTCTGAATCGGGGAAAGTGGTCCGCGGGGATGCCGGGAGACGCGGGCTTCAGCGCCGGTCTCGAGTTTTGCCGGCGAGAAATAGAGCGGCAGCGTGATTATTTTCGCCGTATTGTGCTGTGGCAGTTTGGGCCGGTGATTCTGGCGATAGGCACGTTTATTCTGGCGCTGGCGATGGTCGCCGGTAGGAAGGTTCTTCTGAATGCGATTCCTTTCATGACGCTGGTGGTGCTGTGGATAGCCGCGTACTTCGTGATCAGGGCGCGGCAACAGCGCGGGCTTCAGCGTGAGATCGACGAATTGAACGGCATCGAGAGGGAGAACAGAGGGTGAAAGGCGCGCAAGAACCTTACGGGAGCATCCCGTAATCCGGCTTGGAAGCACGGCTCTTCTGGTAACCTTGATTCTTCAATATGAAGGGCATTGTCTTAGCGGGAGGAACGGGCAGCCGTCTGTTTCCCCTCACAAAAATAACGAACAAACATCTGCTGCCTATTTACGATAAGCCGATGATCTACTATCCGATCCAGACGCTTGTCGAGGCGGGTATTCGCGACCTTCTTATCGTGACAGGGGGACGAAATTCCGGCGATTTTCTTCGTCTCCTGGCGAACGGGCGCGAGTTTGGTCTCAAACACATCAATTACACCTACCAGGAAGGTGAGGGCGGGATCGCGGACGCGCTTGCGCTCGCCGAGCACTTTGCCGAGGGCCATAAAATATGCGTGATCCTGGGCGACAACATCATTCAAGGTTCTATCGGAGACGCGGTTCGCGAATTTGAGCGGCAGGAACGCGGCGCGAAGATTCTGCTGAAGGAAGTTCAGGATGCGGAACGTTTCGGCGTGGCGGAGATCCAGGGAGACCGTATCGTCGGCATCGAAGAGAAGCCCGCCCGGCCGAAGTCGAATTACGCCGTCACAGGAATCTATTTATACGATCAAACCGTATTCGATAAGACCCGCACGCTGACGCCATCCAGCCGAGGCGAGTTGGAGATTACGGATGTGAATAACGGCTACATTCGCGAAGGCACTATGACCTTCAACTATCTGGATGGCTGGTGGACCGACGCGGGCACGTTCGAGTCTCTGCATCGCGCGGCGAATCTTGTTTACGACACCGCCCAGCAGCGCACTGGAGTTGCCACTGAGGCGGGCGTCGAATGAGCGTGGCGGCGCTCGGCGTTTTGGAATCGGGCACGGAGATCGATATTCCGGCCTGTGAGGCTGGCATCGGGAAAGTGATCCTCTCGGCTTCCAGCGCCGACCTTATTGACGGTATCGAGATCAAACCTTTCCCCTTGTGGCCAGACGACCGGGGCTACTTCCTTGAAGTCGCCCGTCTTCAGCAGGGATTGATCGCGGAGTTCCCCACCGCTAGTACGCAAGTCTCGGCGGCATTCAATTACCCGGGCATTATCAAGGCATTTCATTTCCACAAGTTCCAGACGGACTACTGGGTTCCGGCGGCCGGTTTGCTGCAGGTCGTCCTGGTAGATCTGCGCCGCGGCTCTAGAAGTTATGCGATGAAAAACACCCTTTACGTAGGCAATCTCCGGCCCTGGCAAATTCTGATTCCGCCCGGAATTGCGCACGGATACAAAGTCATTGGCGCGGAACCCTCGATGCTCGTGTATGTCACGAACCGCACTTACGATCCAAAAGACGAAGGCCGCATCGCTCATAACAACACCGCTATCGCTTACGACTGGGAGTTACAGCATAAATGAAGATCGTTGTAACTGGCGGGGCTGGATTTATCGGTTCCTCTTTCGTCCGTATGGCTCTGCGGGAAGGCTGGGCGGAGAAAGTCATTAATCTTGATCTACTAACGTACGCGGGAAATCTAGAAAACGTCGAGCCGGTTGCCTCGCATCCGGGCTACAAGTTTGTCCAAGCGGATATATGCGACGAAGAAGCGATTGAAAATCTGTTCGCAAGCGAATCGCCGGACGCGGTTGTACATTTCGCCGCCGAATCGCATGTAGATCGAAGCATTCACTCCCCCGCCCCGGTCATCCGGACGAATTTCAACGGCACGTTTACTCTTCTGGAAGCCGCACGCAGGAACAAGATCGCCCGTTTCGTTCATGTTTCGACGGATGAAGTTTACGGCAGCATCGATCCCCCTCATGAGGCGGACGAAAATTATCCGCTGCGCGCAAGCAGTCCATACTCGGCATCGAAGGCCGCCTCCGACTTACTTGCATTGTCTTACTTCATAACTTACAAATTCAACGTTTCGGTCACGCGCGCCTCAAACAATTACGGACCGTATCAGTTCCCCGAAAAGTTGATTCCGCTGATGATTTCGAATGCGATGGAAGATAAACCGCTACCGGTTTATGGCGATGGCCAACAAATTCGGGATTGGCTTTACGTCGAGGATCACTGCCGGGCTATCCATTCGGTCCTCGAACGCGGCGGGGCGGGCGAAATTTATAACATCGGCGGAAATTGTTCACTGCCGAACCTCGAAGTAGTTCACCGCATCTTGAAGGCGACAAACAAGCCGGAGTCCCTGATTACCCGGGTCACCGACCGTCCCGGCCATGACCGGCGGTACGCGTTGACGAACGCTAAACTCACCCGCCACACGGGCTGGGAACCGCGGATGAATTTCAACGACGGACTCGCCGCAACAGTCGATTGGTATCGAAACAATCACGATTGGGTACAGCGGATCAAAAGTGGCGAGTACCGTCAGTTTTATGAGTTAAATTACGCAAATCGGACCGAGTAATTGGAGGAGAACCGCTATAATTCCCCCTAGGGTTCTCTTCTTCGGTGGATTCGCCTCAGCACACATTTTCCGATCTGGACGAATTAAGGCAGGTTGCGTCGGAAATCCGGGGCGCAACCTCTCTTCCGGCTCTCCGCGAGCGATTTGATCGCCTGAACGAGCTCCGGCGGGAGTACGCTCACGATTTCGACATCCTGCTGAGCATTTCTGAGCTACAGAACGAAGCGGTCGAGCGGGCTCGGATTCTGCGCGCCGGAGCTTCCGAAACCGTCTCCTTTGACGATCGCTTGGCGGGTTCCAATGTGCGTTCGCGCGCGAACCCGAACTGAACCGGTAGATCCCGATGCGGCGGAAATTTCCCCAGATGTTCAGCGGCTGGACCCCAAGAGCTGGCAGCGCGCCATTTATATTGGGCTGTTCTTTGCAGTCATTCTTTTCGCCGCCTTCTTTTATCTGATTCAGACCGCGCGGCGGTTGAACCTCACCGAACCAGCCGCCGCGGGTCAAACTGCGGCCGCACCAAACACGTCAAAGAGCGCCCCTGCACAAAACGCCTCCACGGCGACTGCGGCAGCACCCCTCACGCCGACAGTGCGCCTTTATACGGACCTCATTCCGGGCACCGTGTCGATCGACGAGAAGCAACCGCAGGATCTGAAGGATGGTGAATTGATCCTGAACAACCTCGATCCAGGTCAACACTCTATAAAAGTGACCGGTAACGGGGGAGATGCTGAGTTCACATACGACGTCACGGAAAAGGAAGCTCCGCGCATTATCGGCACGCCGACGGCCTCGAACGTAATGGCTGTGCTGGTGTCTTCGGAGGACGGCAAAGCCCGGCTGGTTACGAACGCGGAAAACTCCGCTGTTTCGCTGGACGGTAATCCGGCTGGGCAAGTCGGATCGGACGGGCTGAACATCAGCGATTTAGGCAAATCGGATCATTTGCTTCAGGTCACGCAGGGCAAGGATCGCCAGCGTTTTGTACTCACGTACACGTCGGCGCCTGCCTTGACGGTATATGTGAAGTCCGATCCCAACGCGGGCACTGTTGTGGTGATTGCAAAGCAGGATGGCGCCGGGGTTTATATCAATGACAAACTATACCGGCGAACGACAGAGGCGGGACAACTTCGGATTCCGTTGAAGGTCGGCAACTACATCATTCGAGTTCATAAGCCGGGCTTCATCGATCCGCCGCCGGAAACCGTGGAAGTGAAGAAGGCTGAAGAAACGGCCGTCAATTTCCGTCTGGACGCAGTCCCGCAGATTTCCACGCTTGAAGTAAAAGGCGCGCTGCCGGGAACGATGGTGTACGTGGACAAAGACTTCGCGGCGGCGATCGGAGCCGACGGAAACGCCAACATCAGCAACGTGAAACCGGGCACGCACACGATTGAACTCCGGCGCGACCAAGCTTTACCTAAGAAATTCGAACGCGCTTTCAAGACGGGCGATGTAGTTTTGCTCTCCGGCCCGGACGTCACGTTGGATAAGGTCGTTGTTGAAAACACTACCACTCCCCCGCCGCCTTCACCCACTAACGCGAGCCCGGCATCCAAGCCTAATTATGGGATGGAAGTGGACGGCCAACAGGTTAGAAAAGGTGGGGGATTTGTGGCATACCACGTGCCAAAGGTTCCCGGCCACTACAGCTTCGCCGGACAGTCGCACAAGTCCGGTTTCCTGAAGCACGGGAAACTCCAGTGGTACGCGGGCTATCAGGACAGTCAGAATTACGTGTTGTTCACCGTGGATGGCAAGCACGCCGTTATACGCGAAGTACGGGATGGCAAATCCGCTGAAATCGCTAAAATTCCTTTTGAGGTAGACCCAAACACGTGGGTTCAGGTAGACCTGGGCGTAAAGCCGAATTCGATTGATGCCCGTATCAAGACGCCGGAAACGGGTTGGCAGGACCTGGGTACGGTAGCCGCTTCCGGAAGAGATTTTACACAGGATAAAGTGGGTTTTTATGTACCCGACAAAGACGAGATTTCCGTCGCAAATTTCCGGTTTTCGACGCACTAGGGACGAAAGAACATATGGACGAACGCGCCTTTTACCGTGAATCGCAGACCACCAAATCAACGAACCTGAATTGTCCCTACTGCAAGACATCCAATCCGTACGATTTGCGCTGGCTGCTCCGGCAGAAGGTGGACAGATTATCCCGCCAAGCCGACGAGCGTGACCGCGCCAAGTTTGCCAAAGCGGCCAGCTACATGGTCCTGCTGGATGACAAGGTCTCCTGCAAAAATCCTCGCTGCCGCAGGCCCTTTGAGATTTCGGGCATAAAAACTACCGCTTTCTTGACGGACTAGCCTAAAGTTTCCGCCCTTTTCCTCCGATTAGTTTCTCGTATCGCGAAGTGCATCGGAGGAGAAATGAGACTTTGTGTTCTAGCACTGATATTGGGAACGCTGGCTTCGGCGCAGACCTTGGTTGAGCCTGGACAGCTCGGCGGCAGTATCGCCCGGGTTGAAACGCCGCACGATAGGACCATGCAACGGGTTTGGATCGCTAGCATGTTTGCCATGGCGGGAGCGACGGCTTTCGACGCCGCGAGCTCTTGGGGCAAATCGGAAGGAAATGGATTCTTAGCTTCCGCCGATGGAAGTTTCGGCGCCCGCGGGCTCAGCATCAAAGCTGCCATCGCCGCCGCGGTGATCGTTCCCCAACTGTTGCTGCGGAGACACAAAGAATTGAACAGGAGGTTTCTTACCGGAAACTTTGTTCAGGCTGGCATATTCACAGCCGTCTCGATACACAATCTGGGTATAGATCGGCCACGCTACTGAGTTGATCCCTACCGCTCTCTTCGTCTCAGTTCCACAATCGTGACGGTCCCTTTGGTATCGAGTGGCACGGTCCAACCCGCTGCCAGATCGGTTGAGCTGACCTTACCCAGATGCCGTCCATCCAAAATCGAGAGCGCGTCGTATCGAGCGCCCGGCGGGGCGGGGGCTTTCACTTGAGCCGTGGATGCTTTGCTCGCGTTCCGAAACAACACGGCTAAGCCATCCGAGTCGCGGCTGAATCGCGCGAAGCCATCCCAAGTACGCTGGCCGGGCTGCCGCCACGAACCTTGCGGAAAAAACGAATCGGATAACGCAACGCGATTCCTGAATTCCTTGTACCACCGAATCCATTTTCCGTACTCATCCTGGTTAGCCGAGCTAAGTTCTCTCAGATCTCCAAGCAGCACGGGGCCGGATCCCATGGCCACGCCCAAGCGTTCCTCAATGGGACTCGTTGTCGCTCGCAGATTTCCTATCAGCATGGTCTCAACTGGAATCGACAGAGCACGCTGGTATAACAGCGTTCGCGCCTGCATCGTACCCGCATCACCGGCACTGGCATCCGAGACATTACTTAACCAATCCAGATCGGCGCAACCTAGCAGCGCGGCATCTATCAAATGCTTTTCGCCCCACAGTTCAAACGTATAGTCCACGAGCACGTCCGGATGGCTCCGATGGAACTGCTCACCGATATATTGCAAACTTTCGTAGATGCGCTCCAGCGACTCCGCCCAGCTTTTATGGAAGTGGCCCGGCGCGTTGCATCCAGGTTCTTCGCCATAAGTGTTGAAGACGGTCGTCAGATCGACCTTCAAGTAGCGCGGATGATAGCGCTCCACCAGATCGTTCAACCGCTTCAATGCGGCGTCCCGGTAACCGCTGCCGAGACACATGACAGCTTGGGTGCCCGACGCGGTCTGGGTGAATTTTGGACGGCCCTCGCGGTCGCGGCACGCCCATTCGGGATGCTGCTTATAGTCCGGAGTGTTTATGCTGATTGCGGCAAGTGGAACCCACAAGCCCAGCCCCAGCCCCTTCTCACGCAGAAGTTTGACTACACCGTCTACTCCATCCGGGAAGCTCGTTCTGTTGTCTTCGTTCGCTCCATATTCCTGCTGCCAGCCGTCGTCGATGGTGAAAACATCCATGCCCATGCGTGCCGCGACCGGAATTAGCTCGCCCACCTTCTTTTCGTTGATACCGCGCAGGAAAGGTTCCCAAGTGTTGTAGAGCCATACGGGTTTGTATGCTCCTTTGCTCCGCATCACGATGTGGGACATGTAGCTGGGAACAGCCCACCCCGGATCTTCAAATCCGTGGTTGTCTTGGAAGAACACGAGCGAGCTCTTTGCCGATTCAAATGTTTCTCCCGGCTGCACACTGCGCTCAAACGGGAAAAGGTCGGTGTCGTACATCACTTTCAGTCCTTCCCGCCACCCCTCGCCGACTTCCGTCCTCTTCAGGTATCCGGGAGCCTCATTGATGATGCTGACGCCTTCGCCTGTCGTGGAATTGCGCAAAAACATTCCGGCATCGGAAGCGCGTCCTGTAAAGAACAGCGCTCTGGGGGTCGCGCCGTAACCCGCCGACAGTTGCAGTTCCCCGGGCGATCCTGGACCCACGCTCAGGGCTTCGAAACACAGGTGCGTCAGCGTGATCGCGCCCGCGCTTTTGTTCGTAATCGCGATCCATTTGCGAATCGCGGGGTATCGATCGTAAACCGCATAGTAGACCGTCACATCCAGCATGCCCGTCCGGTCGTGAAGTAATATTCGAAGCTCTTGCCCTTCAGCTACCGCTACGCTGGTGGCTTCTCCGAAGCTGAACGACTTATGCCCATCCAGGCGATTTCCATTCACTGAAAAGCTGAACTCCGGGCCGAATTGATGTTCTTGCCGGCCGTATGCCGTGAAATCAGTGCCGCTCGACTTGCGTATCAGGGATTCCGTTCTGAGTCCGTTTTCTTCCGAGAACGAGACAGTCCTTTGAATGAAATCGTTGCCAATAAGCCAACGCTTTCCCTGGTCCTCAACGTGGACGTATGCCGGGGCGGAAAACAACGGTGCGGCCGTGCATATGGCGAGGACGATTTGAAACACAAAAGAGGAACGCATGAACGTTCTGCTACTGTATCGCGGTTCCATCACATGCCGAAGCGAGAGGCAACCGGACTCACGCGAGGCGCGTCGTTCCATAGAATACAAATCGGGTCATAGAATAGAAACCGGGGCCTCAACCAAGTTAAATTCATGAGACGTGCACTACTTTCATTGCTATTGGGCGCTTCACTTCTTAGCGCGGACACGCTTGTGCTTCGCAACGGAACCAGAGTGGACGGCAGTTTTCTTGGCGGCGACGCGAGGAACGTACGGTTCGCTGTTGGGGACAAAGTGAACACGTATCACCTTTACGACATTCAGTCGATC
>CAWJUO010000056.1:0-76730 GCA_963845995.1 uncultured Acidobacteriaceae bacterium
AGGGGGCCGAGGTGCCCTTGTGGACTCGCGTGCTTCACTGTAAAAGGGTTGTGATCCGAACTCGTTATTCGGATATACTACAGCAATGTTTCGGTCTCTATGGCTGCTTCCAATCTGTGCCTTGTCTCGATGGGCCGAACAATCGCCGCCCCCGGGCGGTTCGACCCCAGGTGCTCCGGCCCCAGGCGGACGGGGGTGACATGTTCGCCAATCCGAAGAACTTGAAAGTCCTCGAAGCCGGAAGAGCTCCGTCAAGCCATGACTATGGCTCGCACCGGTCTGGGCGTCAGGTGCACCTACTGCCACGTAAGGGGTGACTTCGCGAGCGACTCCATAGACAAGAAAGTAGTGGCGCGGACCATGTTCCAAATGGTCGCAGGGATCAACACGAATACATTCAATGTGAATGCATTTGACGGTCAGGCGAAAGTAACTTGTTACACCTGCCATCGCGGCGCGCAGTTGCCAGTATCGACACCGCCCAACGCCGAGCATGGTCCCGGTGAAGCGCCGCCTGCGGGAACACCACCTCCGGGGCACACCGCCTCCGGCAAAGTAGAGTACTGGCTACGCAAGCAGCGCCATGATCTGAAGCGGCCTCTCGCTCCCGACGTTATACTGCTACCAACGCACCGCTCCGCAGTGGGCCCTGCCAACCGCTATGTGGATTGTCCGGCTGGCTCTTGCCCGCCCCTATACGTTCGTCGTCATGGCGATTCTGATTGCCATCTTGGGCAGTACCGCCATCGTCACCATGCCGGTCGATATCTTTCCCTATATCGATATCCCGGTCGTGAGCGTTCTGTGGGTCTATTCCGGACTCTCTCCCGAAGAGATGGAAAAACGCGTGGTCACCGGCTTCGAGCGCAGTCTCACCTCGAACGTCAACGACATCGAGCACATCGAGTCTCAGTCCTACAGCGGCTACGGCGTCGTAAAAATCTACTTCCATTCCAACGTCAAGATCGATATGGCCGTCGCCCAGGTCACGGCTACCATGCAAACGGCCCTGCGCCAGATGCCGCCCGGGCATGTTCCCCGCGAATGTCCTGAAGTACGACGCCGCCAGTGTTCCGATCCTCCAACTCGGCCTCTCCAGCAAAACGCTTCGCGAGCAGGAAATCTTCGATCTGGGTAACAACTTCATCCGAACTCCGCTCGGCACAGTCCAGGGTGCATCCGTTTCCTATCCGTTTGGCGGGAAACAGCGCTCCGTCATGGTCGATCTGAATCTGGACGAGCTCTACGCCAAGCAGCTTTCTCCGATCGATGTCTCGAATGCACTCAACGCGCAAAACCTGATTCTTCCCGCCGGCACCGCCAAACTGGCGCGGACCGAATATCAGGTCCGCGTGAATAGCAGCCCGATCATTCTCGAACGACCTGAACGATCTGCCTATCAAGACCGTGAATGGCGCCACCGTCTACATGAAAGACGTCGCTCAGGTTCACGATGGCTTTTCCGTCCAGAACAACATCGTCCGCACGAACGGCTCGCGCGGCGTTCTCATCACCATCACTCGCAACGGCAAAGCGTCCACGCTCGCCATCGTGAACGCCGTGAAGGCGGCCCTCCCCAGAATTCTCGCTAACCTGCCGCCCGAGCTGAAAGTCGTCGCCTTGGCCGATCAGTCCATCTTCGTGCGAGCTTCCATCCGAGGCGTCGTCCGTGAAGCTCTCATCGCCGCCGCACTGACCGGCTTGATGATCCTGCTCTTCCTCGGAAGTCTGCGCAGCACGCTGATTGTCTGCATTTCAATCCCGCTCTCGATTCTGGCTTCGCTCTCCATCCTCAGTTTGTTGGGGCAAACGATCAACGTGATGACTCTCGGCGGTCTCGCTCTCGCGGTCGGCATTCTGGTGGACGACGCCACCGTCGAAATCGAAAATACGCATCGCAACATCGCCATGCGTAAACCTCTCATCCGCTCCGTGCTCGACGGCGCTTCGCAGATCGCGGTTCCTACCTTTGTCGCTACTCTTTCCATCTGCATCGTCTTCGTGCCCGTTCTGTTGCTCACCGGCACGGCGAAGTATCTCTTTACTCCGCTGGCTCTCGCCGTCGTGTTCGCGCTGATGGCTTCCTATCTGCTATCGCGCACGCTTGTTCCCACCATGATGGCGTTACCTGCTCGGCCCTGAGCTGCACTTGTACCAAGACGCCACTCGATGCCGCACCGGTTCGTCGCCGGAGTCTGCTCTGGCGGGTCCACCATCTCTTTGATGCCCAATTCGAAAAGCTCCGCTTTCGCTATATGGGCCTGCTCGATTGGTCTCTGAATCATCGCGGCCCGTTCCTCGGCGTCTTTCTCTGTTTTCTGCGTTCTGTCTCTCGGGTTGGTCGCATTCGTGGGCGAAGATTTCTTCCCCGATGTCGATTCGGGCCAAATGCGCCTGCATGCCCGCGGCCCAGCCGGCTCCCGCATTGAGGAGACAGAGATACGTTTCGCCGCTCTCGAGCGCGAAATCCGCTCCGTGATCCCCGCAATGAGATCGATACTCTCATCGATAACATCGGAATCCCCAATAGCTGGCCCGCTATAGCGCAAGGCGATATCCCGACGATTTCTTCCGCCGACGGCGAAATTCTCATCTCTTTGAATAAGGAAAATCACGGCTCAACTCGCAACTATGAAGTTCTGCTGCGCAAGCGATTGAGCCAGGACTTTCCTGACATGACGTTCTTCTTTCAACCGGCAAACATCACCAGCCAGATCGTCAATTTCGGACTTCCGGCGCCCATCGATCTTCAGGTGGTCGGCCGCAACGCGCAGGCCAATTACCAAATCGCTCGCCGCCTCGCGGAAAAAATCTCCCGTATACCCGGCGCGGCCGACGTGCATGTTCACCAGGTTGTCGCCCAGCCCGAGTTGCAATTGAACGTCGACCGCATCAAAGCCTCGCAACTCGGCCTCACCCAGCGCGACATCACCAGCAGCATGCTCATCTCTCTCAGCGGCAGTTCTACCGTCGCTCCTAACTTCTGGATGAACTGGTCGAACGGCGTGAATTACAACGTCGGCGTCCAAACTCCTCAGTACCGCGATCAATTCGCTCGATTCGCTGCTGCGCACGCCCATTTCCGTCTCGTCCGGCACCGAAGCGAGCACCACATCCGCTTCGCAGGCCGGCGCCGCATCAGGCACTAGCGCCTTTGTAGCCGCCGCGCCCGAATGGTTCCTCGCAAGCCTATGGAAATCCCGGCGCCATGCCCGGTACAACCCAGCTACTCTCGAACCTGGTGAGCGTGCAACGTGCCAACACCCCTGTGATCGTGAATCACTACAATGTCTGGCCGGTTTACGACGTCTATGCGAATGTAGATCGCCGCGATCTCGGCGGAGTCGGAAGAGACGTGGAACGCATCATGCGCGAGGAAGAACCCCATCTGCCTCGCGGCACTTCCTTCACCTTGCGCGGACAGATCGAAACCATGCAGTCTTCTTTCTTCCGCCTCGGCTGTGGGCATGGTCTTCGCGGTCGTCCTCGTCTATCTTCTGATGACCGTAAACTTCCAGTCCTGGCTCGATCCGTTCATCATTCTTACGGCGCTGCCCGGCGCCTTGGCTGGAATATTATGGATGTTGTTCGTGACCGGACACAACCCTCAGCGTCCCCTCTCTGATGGGCGCCATCATGTGCATCGGCGTTGCTACCGCGAACAGTATTCTCATCGTGACTTTTGCGAATGATGAACGCGCGACCGTCGAGTCCGCGCGCGCCGCCATGCTCTCGGCCGGCTACGCCCGCATGCGGCCCGTGATTATGACCGCGACAGCGATGATCCTGGGTATGCTGCCGATGGCTCTCAGCCTCGGCGAAGGTGGCGAGCAGAACGCTCCGCTCGGGCCGCGCCGTCATTGGAGGCCTGCTTTTCGCCACCGTCACTACGCTCTTTGTCGTGCCTATCATCTACAGCTATCTGCGCACGAATCCGCCGGTCGATCACGAGCGCCGTCTCGCTCGAGCGTGAGCGCGAGGCGGAATTGTATTGAATCGCTGGCCGCCTGATGCGATATAGCGAGTCCGATCTTCCCCGCACTGAAGAGGCGGCCAGCCACCGAGGAGCGTCTGCGCCGCGAAAACGAAGAGTTGCGCCGCCAGCTCCAGCAATTGCGTGCTTCGCTCGCACGCGCCCGCCGGTGTCCCCGCGAAACTTTGGCGTCCCTCCCGGCTGACGATCTGGGCGCTCGGCCTGTCTGCTTTGGTGCTCCTGGTAATCGCCTTCTTCGCCGGGTATCTTCCCCTGCATCACCGCACGTCTGCTGATTGCGGGCGAAGCGCACGAGCGCGAACAGCTTCTGCCCCGCGTCGCGGTAGTCACGGTGAGCCGCTCTTCTCACGACAGTGCTTTGCAGTTGCCAGGCAATATTCAGGCGATGACGGAGGCTCCGTTACTCGCCCGCGCGGATGGCTACGTCAAGCAGCGTCTGGTCGATATAGGCGATCACGTCCGTGCCGGCCAAAAGCTCGCGGTCATCGAAGCGCCCGAATTAGACGAACAAGTGCGTCAGGCTCAGGCCGCTCTTCAGCAAGCCCGCGCTGCCGTCGACCAGGCGAATGCGAATCTTCAGCAGGGCCGCTCCGATCTTGGAACTCGCGCGTGTCACCGCGAAGCGTTGGGCCGATCTGGTGGGCGACGGTTCGGTCTCTGTCCAGGAAAGCGACCAGTACCAGGCTCAATACAAATCTAAAATCGCCGCGGTGAATGCTCTCGAGCAAGCGTTGACCGGCCAGCGCGACGGCGTTGCCGCCGCGCAGGCGAATCTCGCTCGCCTCGAAAGCATGAAGGGCTATCGCGTGGTCGTTGCGCCTTTCGACGGCGTCATCACGGTCCGCAATGTGGATACCGGTGCTCTTGTCAACAACGGCAGCACTCTGCTGTTTCGCATCGCGCAAACGGGCACGCTGCGCATTTACCTGAACGTCCCCCAGATGTATGCAAGTTCTGTCCATCGTGGCGATGCGGCTTCGCTCACGGTTTCCAACTTGCCGGGAAGAAAATTCAGCGGCGCCGTTGCGCGGACTGCCAACGCTCTCGATCCGGCTAGCCGCACGCTATTGGTTGAAGTGCACGTGCCCAATCCCGAGGGTGTTCTGATGCCCGGCATGTATGCCCAAGTCGAACTGAGCAACTCTCGTCGCGCAATCCGCCCCTACTGATTCCGAGCGACGCGCTCATCATCTCCGGGCTCGGCACGCAAGTCGCGCTGGTGAGACCGAACCATCGCGTACACTTGCAAACCATCGTTGCTGGCCGCGACTATGGCGACCGCATCGAAGTGATGAGCGGCCTGCACGAAGGAGACGTCATCGTCGCGAATCCAGGCGACATCATGCACGAGGGCACCGAAGTAGATCCCGTCCCCGGGAAGTCAGGCGGCAATGAGCGTTGAAAGAGCCACGCGGCCGGCCCTTGAGTTGCTAGCGGAATCCTTCCACGAGCGTCAACTGGCTACCCCGCAACCTCGTTGTTCCCGTATACGGCCAACCCTCATCCGAGCAAATCGCCAAACCGGGCTATGTCTGAAAAACGTTTCAGGCAACGGTTTCATCCTCGATGCCTCACGCGCAGATTTCTTGAAGCGTGGATATAATCTGAACTTAAAGCATGGCGCAGACGGCCCAAGTCGCTGGCACGATCACTGGAACCAAGGTGTATCAGCAACGAGCCCGTAAGGCGTTGCCCATACTAGTCAGACAAGCATTGGTTCAGACAGCCTATTTTTTATTCCGATCTGGCAGCGGAATTAAACATGCCAAATCCCCGGAATCTAAATTACGTGTTGGGAAGTGTTGGGCAGAGCCTAATCGGGCTCTCGCAACAATGGAGTGAAGCGATACCGGACATCCAACTCCTTGTCGTTAACAAGCAGACGGGACTCCCGGGAGATGGTATCGGTTGGTTTATGAACCGCGGTGAGAATCCAGCGGGACAAAAGCAGGATGGGTTCGTCACTGACCTTGATTACTTTCGGAAGCTTTCGAAGAAACAACTGCGAGAACTCGTGAACTCGAGACTGCAGCAGGTATACACGTACCCGAAATGGCCGCTGGTATTGGCGGCCTTCGGTCTAGAACCTACACACCACGAATACGCTCCGATCATAAAAGCGGCGAAAACCGGCAGCGGTGGCGGAGAGAGTCATGACCACAGCGCCTTGAAAGCGTTCGTGGCAAAGCACCCCGAGACATTGGGGCTTCCTCGCTTCTGTGCTCCAGGGCAAATAGAATGCGCGCTACCCTCCGGAGATTCTATGGACGTATGTTTTCAACACGGTGACGAAACGATCTCGGTCGAAGTGAAATCTGCCATTTCCCAAATTGGCGATATCGCCCGAGGCTTGTTCCAGTGCATCAAATACAGAGCTGTGATAGAGGCCAAACAGGCAACGCTGGCGCAGCCCCAGAGCGCCCGCGCCGTACTTGTGCTCGAGTCTATCTTGCCAAGGGAGCTAATTGCGATGAAGAACATCTTGGGGGTGGAAGTGATAGAGAATATAAAGCCTATTTCATAGGAACTGGCCATCGCCGGCAGTGAGATCAAGTTCGGAAGTGAAGGGCGATCCTAGCCTTCATGGGAAAACGGGCAGAAACCCGTGTCAGACACCGGGTGTCATGAAACGGTGTCAGACGCCGATTCTTCCCGTTCCAGCTTACGGAGTTCCTCGGCGAGCGACTTTACCAGAGCGATTGAAGACTTAACCACTACATCGAGCTGAGCTTCGCTTACGGACACTTCCGCGTACATGCCCGTTCCACTGACAAACTCGGGATATGCCGTTGAAAACTTTGTCTCGAGATAACCCTCTTCACCGTGCTCAAAAGCCTAAGCGAGTAGGCCTAAACGGGTTCGCCTCCCCCCGTTATGGACGATTTGGTTGCGGACTTTCCGCATGGCTCAATGAAAGCAATCCGGTGCGCATGAGCTTCGAAATCAATAGAGAAGCGCTCGCCATATTCCTTCCACAGACGGTCAAATTCGCTGTCATCGCCGTTTGCATACTTCCCTTTTCGAGGGCGGAAGTGCTCGGCTGATTGGGCCATCTTGCGCAGAGTATGGGTGAGACGGGAAGTGAGTGCCACGAGTGCCATATTCAGCAGGCAACGTTCCTGTTCGCCGAACTCGGACTTAACGCCAGTGTCCTCGTCCATTAGATGGTCCTGAATTTCTACATCCCTCGTCTTGTTGAGGGCTGATTCGAAATCGGCCAGTTCCTTATTGGCCACCGCGGCCAGATGCTTCAGTCCCGCGTTCAGAGTATTCAGAACAAGGGTGTAAACGTCCCTCTCAAACGCGCTCGCCTCTGCATTGTAGGAATCAAAATCGACGAAGGCCGGAGCGTCTTTTCTATAGTCGAGGCCCATGATTCAGATCTTACGCTAGGTTTACCAGCCTTGAAGATGCACCTGTCCACTGTGAGATGAAAGAAGTATTTGACCCGGCTGGAATATGTTCGGCATCTCCCAACTAAGTAATTCAGAACGAGCCTCGCGCGACCGTCCAATTCCGGTCTGGGAGAAGTCACAAGACCAAGTGCCAGCATCTTAGATGAGCGGGCGCTGGACCCTAAGAAGTCGGCATAACCCGTTCAATCCGCCTTCCGAACCCGAATGCGATCACGCTGTACTATCCATAGCTCGCCTGCTGGAGTTCGCTCGCGAAGAAGGGCGATCAGTCTTTGGATGTAGGCGAGAACGGTCGCTTTATCCTGTATCTTTGGCCGCAGCACGATGATCGCGACGTACTGGTCGGGCGGGTACGCCTGAATGTTGGAAAAATCCAGATCCAGCGTGACGAGTATCCGGCTTTCCTCTCGTATTCGCAAAGCGATAGTCTGGTCGGTAGCGCCCGATAGAGCCTCATCCCAAACGGTCTCACAGGAAAACCCGGCCTCTCGCAAAGCTAACGCTGCTTCCAGTGGAAGATTCTCGTCGGTCTTGAATTTCACGCACTAAGCTCAAGCGGAATCTCGATTGTGGCCTCTCTCGCCAGTTCAGCGGCGTAGGCCAGCGCGGCGTTTAGATCTTCAAGTCGCAGCGATGGATAGCTGGCTAGAATCTCAGCGCCATCCACACCGTTGGCCATGTTATCGAGCACGACCGAGACCATAATCCTGGTACCTCGGATGCACGTCTTACCGTGACAAACAGCAGGGTCAACACTGAGCCGCTCTCTCCAATTTTGCATCCCACGTCCATTCTACGGCTAATTGGGACACGACGAGCTCAATCTGCTCGCCACCTTCGCCGAAGCTGAGAGCCATCCCCCACTGGGCCGCGCGGTCATTGGAGGTCTGCTTTTCGCCACCGTGGTCCCGCTTTGGCGTCCTTCCCGTCTGACGATTTGGGCACGCGGCCTCTCTGCTTTCGTGCTGCTGGTAGTCGCTTTCTTCGCCGGGTATCTTCCGCTGCACCACCAGGACGCGCCGATTGCGGGCGAAGCGCAGCAGCGCGAACATGCTCTGCCCCGGGTGGCCGTCGTGACGGTGGGCCGCTCGTCTCACGACAGTGCTTTGCAGTTGCCAGGCAATATCCAGGCTATGACCGAGGCCCCCTTACTCGCCCGCGCGGACGGCTACGTCAACGCAAACGGCCACGCTGCGTATTTACCTGAACGTACCCCAGATGTATGCAAGCTTTGTTCATCGTGGCGATGCGGCCTCGCTCACTGTCTCAAACTTGCCGGGGAGAACATTTAGCGGCTCCGTGGCTCGGACCTCTGACGCTCTCGATCCGGCTAGCCGCACCCTTTTGGTTGAGGTGCATGTCCCGAACCCCGGCGGTCTCCTGATGCCGGGCATGTATGCGCAAGTGACGCTGAACAACTCTCGTCCGCACCCGCCCCTACTGATTCCGAGCGACGCTCTCATCATCTCCGGGCTTGGCACGCAAGTCGCGCTGGTGGACCAGAACCATCGCATACACTTGCAGACCATTGTTGCTGGCCGTGACTACGGCGACCGCATCGAAGTGATGAGCGGCCTGCATGAGGGAGACGTCATCGTCGCGAATCCAGGCGACATCATGCACGAAGGCGCCGAAGTAGATCCCGTCCCGGGGAAGTCAGCCGGCAATGAGCGTTGAAAATTTCGGTTATCGGTCGTCACCATCCCCGTCATGCTCCGGCCGGAGCTTGTGATTGTAGATGTAATCCCCAATGCGGATCCCGAGCCAAGCGCCTGCGTCCTGATCGGTACGGAAATGGATCCCTCCATATACGCGCGCATCCGAGATGTCATCGGTGATCTCTTCGAGTCTCGAGTAATGCAGCGTCACGCCTGCCAGCCCCGGCGTGGACAGCGTAATCGAGAACGGGCCCTCCCCATAAATCTTCTCCATCACTTCTCTCGCAGCGTTGCTTAAAACGCCATGAGCGGAAGGATAGGAGGGGAAACAAGGTGTCGCGATTAGGGGCTCGAAGTTGGGGTCCGGGGTAGTCCTGTCATTGCCATCGTCGCCAGCCTCGTGAATCGCGGTTTCCGGCCGCCAGAATTGGTACAGGTACTTATTGTAAAAAGTCGCAACTCCCGCATCGCTGATAGCCATGTTGATGAGCGCAAAGGCGCGCGCGTTCTCGGATAACGATCTTGGCTTCGCGGTGGTGATCTGCCTCGCGGTGTCGTTGAAAAGGGGGGCTGGGTTCTCATGCTCGTAGAACAGGACTACATTCGTCCGCTCCTGCGTCCGCTCGGTGCTGTTCGCGTCACCAAACTCCTTCACCTCGTCATACGCCCGCGTATACCGGCCACTGGTGAGGGCGGGAGGTGGACGCAGAAAGAATTGGCTGGCGCTCCGGATACCGAAGGGCGTCACGTTCTGCCAATTGAAAAACAGCCCACCGGCAGCGCTGCAACTGGGCGTAGGTTGCCAAACGCCGGGATTCGACGAGGTGGGCACAAAGAATTCGAGCGGGCTCGAGCCGTCGTTAGCGCGCGCGGCGATCATGGCGGCCGCAGCGGCCTGGCCTGTGGCAATTCCCGCCGCTTTCCGCGGGCCGTCTGGGATCGCCGCGAGCGAAGTTGCATACGCGCCATTCAGCGTGGAGAGGCTGGCAGGGAAGTAGTTACTAAGGACTCCATAAGCGGCAGCGGCAGCCGCAGCTTCAGGCGACGCATTGTGGGGTGCGGTTATCGTTCCGAGGTACGGCTTATATTCTTGTGTGATTGCGTTGACCGCCTCGAATACGGCAAGTTGAGTAATAGCCGCAAATCGAGCCTGCGGGAAGGGGGGCTGCGAATTGACGGTCGCCTGCATGATGGCGTTCCAGTCCTGAACGACGTCGGATCTGCCGGGCAATGGGATAAACAGCAACACCAACAGACCGCACAAGGGTTTCCACAACTGTTTCCCGGTCTTTGTTCTCACCTTTGGCTGATTCCAGTGGATGCCCGGGTTCCGTACCACCGCTTCTCCGATTACCGCGGCGCCAGTTGCGGCCGGGATCCCTAAAAGTCGTTTTCCATTAATCATGTGTGCCTCCGAATAGTGCAAGACTTGTCGTATTCGCCAACAACGCGAGAATACGCCGTAACCACTGCGAATGTCCTTCGCAATTTCGGAAGAAATTCGGATACAATCCTGAAATCGCTATGCCCCAGTCAAGTCAAAGCCTGAAGTTTGGACCCTACCGGCTTGACCGGGACCAGCGCCTTCTTTTCAGAGGAACCGAAATCATCCCCCTCGCGCCCAGGCTTTACGACACGCTTTTGGCGCTGGTTGAGAGTGGCGGCAGGGTCGCCGGCAAAGAAGACCTGCTCAAGCGGGTATGGCACGACGCATTCGTAGAGGAAGGCAGCTTGGCAAGGAATGTCTCCACTCTGCGCAAGACACTGGGCGAGGGTCCGCGGGACCACAAATACATCATCACCGTCCCGAAACGCGGTTATCGTTTTGCCTCCACATTGGCAACCTCCCTGGCTTTGGAGCAACAAGAGGCAGGAGCGGAAACTTCAAATGGCGAAGGAAACGCCACACCACCGTTCTCCACCCTCCATCCGGCTCCGGAGCGGGCTCTGAAGATTTCTCAGAGCTTCGTGGGTCGCGACCTCGAGATGAAGCGGCTGGACGAGCATTTCGAAAACATGCTCGGAGGCGGCGGCAAGGTCGTTTTTATCACCGGCGAAGCCGGCATGGGCAAATCCTCACTCGCTGAATGGTTCATAAACTCGATTCACCTTCGGCATCCGGAATTGCGCGTTGCGACGGGCCGCTCCGTGGAGCAATACGGTCCGGGCGAATCCTACCTTCCATTTTTGGACGCGCTTTCCGGATTGGTCCGTGAGCATGGAGATCAGATCGGGAATCACCTGCGCAGACAAGCCCCGACCTGGTGCCTGCAGTTGCCGGCCTTCACTTCCGAAGCGGAAATCGAAGCACTGCGGTCCGAAACCGCGGGCGCGACGAAGCAGCGCATGTTGCGCGAGATTGGAGATGCCCTGGGGGCGCTCTCGCTCGACGCTCCGCTCGCTGCTTCTTCTTGAAGACCTGCATTGGGCGGATCGCCCCACCATCGACCTGCTGCGGCATTTATGTCACCGGGTAGAGACACAGAGGGTATTAGTGCTCGCCACGCTCCGTCCTGAAGATATCCAGATCCCGAATCACGCTCTGAAGAACTGCATCGCAGACATGAAAGCGCGGCAGTCGTGCGACGAGATCGTTCTGGACGCGCTCACTGAAAACGAAGTCTGCCTTCTGCTTTGCCGCCGCTTCAAGCCCAATCGGTTTCCGGACGAGTTTGCGTCTCTGATCTGGAAGAGGACGGACGGCAATCCTCTGTTCACGGTAAGCCTGCTGGATTTTCTCGCCTCTTCCGGCGATATCGTTCATGACGGCGTGAGTTGGAATATGGCGAGTCCTCCAGCTCAGACCGTACGGAAGATCCCGGATAGTGTGCGCGCGATGATCCGCCGGAAAAGCGAGGTGCTCGAACCCGATGCCCGCCTGGCATTGCAGTACGCCAGCATCCAGGGCGAGGAGTTCCTCTCCAGTGTTGTCGCCCGGCTGCTTGATACTGAACAGTTGCGCGTCGAAGAAGGGCTTCTATCTCTCGCTCAGAAGCACGGCCTGATCCGAGTTCTCGGCGGAAGAAGAACTGCCGGATGGCGCTCTCGTGACGCGCTATGCCTTCGCCCACGGGCTTTACCAGAATGTCTTCTACGAAGAGATCGTCGCCGCGCGGCGAACACAATTACACGCTATTGCGGGCGAGCAACTGCTGAAACATTACGGAGACCTGGCGCCGCGCATTGCCGGGCAACTCGCGATGCATTTCGAGCGCGGGCGCAACTGGGCCCGGGCCGTCGAGTTTCTCATGATTGCAGCCGCCAATGCGCGTAACATGTACGCCAACAGCGAGGCTGAAGAGCATTATACGCACGCCATCGAAGTATCCGCGAGGCTCGCGGAGGGCGGCCGTGCCGAGGCTCAGTTCAGGATTTACGAAAAACGCGCATTGGTCTATCTCGCCACGAGCCGTTTCGATTTATCGATCGCCGATGGCCGAGAGATGATCCAACTTGCGCGCACGGCAGGCTCGGCGGAACTCGAGTGCGCCGCTCTGTACACGCTCGGCAATACTCTTTTTTGGTCTCACCGCTTGGATGAGATGCAATCGACGCTTGAGGACGTTTTTCGAGTGTCCGCGGTGAATGAGGCGGGTCGCCTGCGCGCTCTTGCTCTGATGGCACAGGGGCATCTCGCGTCCGGCGATTTGTCTGATGCCGAGGACAAGCTGCGGAAGTTGGATCAGTGTTCTCTTTCGCTCGACAGGAAGACGCTTCTCGACAGCCTCGATGTACGTGCCCGCCTCTCCTTCTTCCGCTCGGAATACGAAGATGCGGAACAGATGTTCCGAAAACAGATCGAGCTGGCGTTCGAGCTCAGTGACGCCTTCCAATTTGGGAAAACGAATTATTTCCTCGGCCTCACGCTAGCGAATCTGGGCCGGGTGTCTGAAGCGTTTTCGGTACTGAGCCGCGCTATGGACATGGCGAAGCGCAATGGCGAAATTTTCTGGTTGTCGCGTATGCCGAATGCATTCGGTTGGATCCATCGTGAAATGCAGGATTTCGAAGGAGCGGTAACTTTTGATCGGGAAGGGGCTGCCATCGGGCATGAAGCGGGCTTTGGGGAAGCCGAGGTTAACTCTGTCATCAATCTGGCGATGGATCATCTGCACTCGAATGATCAGGCCCATGTTTGCTCCGCGATGAAAACCGCCGCGTCCCTGCTTTCAGAGGACGCGTGGTTTCGCTGGCGCTTCGAAATCCGGCTCCTTCATGTACGGGCCGAGCAGACGTTGGCCAGAACAGACGCAGTCGCGTTGCTCGAGAAAGCGGCTCAATACGGCGCACACAAATACATCATCATCGCCCGCACTTTGCTATCGCGGATCGCGCTGCTCTCCGGCGATCTCGATAAGGCTACCGAAGAGATAACAGCGGCATGTTCCATGCTTGAACGTTATCCTGCCATTCTGTGTGCGTGGCGGGCCCATGCGATGCTCGGCCGAATTCACATGCAATGCGGCAATCCTGATGCCGGCCTTACGGCATACAGACTGGCCGTTGCAAACGTCCGGTATATCGCCGATCACATCGATGACAAACGTCTGCGTAGCATATTCCTCAGCTCGGATGCGATCCGCGAGGTGCTCCGTGGCGCGGGCGAACGAATATGCACTGAATAGCGGGGCATACTTCGGCTGCATGTCGTGGCGGCCACAGTTTAGGGGGAGTGGGACGGCTGTAAGTGCCAGCATCTAGATGAGCGGGCCCCGATCCTGACCTTACTGCCCCGCGTTCGGGGACGCCAGGGAACTTACACGCCCCGTTGGGGTCCAATCTGGAGATCTGCACTATGATTCGCGATCCCATTGAGACTGCTGAAGCACCGTCGGGAGATGCTGCCCCCAATCACCCAACCCGGCTTGGTCGCCTCAGCCGCCGCACTCGCCTCGGCCTCGTTGCCGCGGCCGTGGTGCTAGCTTTTCTATGCTGCGGCCGGTTATTTGGGCAGCGCCAACATGTTCGGCAACCACCCTCGCTGGCGCGGCATGAATCGCGGACCGGCGGACTTTGGACTGCATAGCGAAACAGTTTCATTCGATTCGACTGACCGCATTCCATTGAAGGGTTGGTGGCTTCCGGCCTCAGGTACGCCACGAGCGGCCGTTATTGTCGCCCACGGCATCGATCACACTCGGCAAGTCATGTTGCCCCGTGCCGCATTTCTGGTTCGTGGCGGTTACGATGTTCTGTTGATCGATCTCCGGGGCCATGGTGAAAGCGGAGGGACGGTCGTCTCGCCGGGACTCCTGGAAGCGCGCGACATCCTCGGCGCACTTCGGTATATCCGGTCGCGTGGAGACAAAGAACCCGTCGTGCTCCTGGGAGTTTCTTACGGTGCGGTGGCCTCGCTGATTGCTGCCTCTGAATCTCACGAAATCGCGGCCGTAGTTAGCGACGGCGCTTTCCCCACGGGCAAGGGCGTTTCAGACGATATCAGCCGCCATTATCTTCACGATTCCCGGACGAATTTTTGGATGCGAGGCCTATTCCTGGTTTCGTCTTTCCCGGGCGTGGCTCGCGCAACGGCGCTGATATATTATCTCCGGACTGGAATGTACCTCGGACCGGAATTGCTGTCCGTCATTCCGTCGGCAACCCACATCAGAGTTCCTGTGCTACTGATATCGGGAGCACGAGACTGGATCGTTCCAACAGACAAGGCACGACAGATTCTTTCGGCGATTCCAGGCAATCGAAAGGAACTCGTGGTAATCCCTAACGCCGTTCATGACACGACCTACAGTGCCGCGCCAATACTCTACGCAAGTACCGTGTTGGGCTTTCTGGGAAGATACGTCAAGAGTAATGCCTCATTAGCACTGAGTAATCAATGCCGCGCGGCGGGATCGCCCGTCGGCGGTGGAGCGTGATCCACAGCGGCCCGAGCCCCCAGCAATTCCGTAAAAATCGGCGTCAACGCATCTGCCCAAATTTGATACGCCTGAACGGTGGGATGAAGTTTGTCAGTTGCATTCATCATTCCGTCAAGCAGCTTTCCCTTGCTATCGGCCAGTTTGCCATTGATGTTCAGATAGCGAATCTTCTTGCCATCGGCGAACTTCGACAGATTATCGTTGATCCTTGTGATGATGGGCGCGAAAGTCATATTGTCGTTCCTTGGAAAGATTCCCATAATCACGATGTTTGCGGCGGGAGCTTTCTCGCGAATGGCGCCTACAATGGCCCGCAGACCGCCCGTGACATCCTCCACCTTTGCGCCTGCATCCCCTTGGAACGAGGAATCGCTAACATTATTCGTGCCGGCCAGCAGCACAACCACCTTCGGATTTACTCCGTCCAGTTCTCCGTTTTCTAACCGCCACAGAATATTTTGGGTGCGGTCGCCGCCCCATCCAAAATCACCCGCATTCCAGCCGAAGAAATTTTGCTTCCAATTGGCCAGCAAGTTGGGGTAATCGGTCGCGTCCCAGCGGCGCGTGATGGAGTCACCTTCAAAGTAGACGTCGATTCCGCCCTGTTTCGCTTTCTCGAGCAACTGGGAATGAGCGACCAAAGAGTTTGCATCCGTCCGAAAGACCGGCGTATTGGCCGGGAGTTCCCACGGGATCGGGTGATAATCGAGCCACTTGTCCGCCCAGGGAATAAAGTACTTCCAATTCGGCGCATCCGTGTGGCCCGCGTCATGCTGGCGCCACGCAAGTTGGCCATCCAGCAGCCCATGATTCACCGGGGGCATCTGCGCGCTGTGATAATCCTGATTCACTCCCAAATCCTTCGCGCCCAATAGCCGGAAGACAGCGCCCGCGGCCACGGTTGCCATAAAGCTGCCGCGTTGGTCCAGCCATTTCGCATCCCCTTTTTCGGGAAGTCCATAGCTGATGAACGTCGGCCGCGGTGCGCACAATGCAATCAGTTCGTTCGAATCGACAGGCAGGTTGCTGGCATTCATGCTTCCAGTCGCCCCTTGGGATGCGCCGTACTTCAGAAAATTGCCGGCCATCCAGTGATACTCGCCTGACCCGGTGAGATTCTCCACCTCCTCTCCGAAATTGCGGCGGTGCGGTTTCGCTCCGCCTTCCCCGGAGGAACCGACCAGCGCGACCGCAAACCGGGTATCGAACGCCATCGTCACAAGCGCCGCCTTTCCATAACGAGAGACACCTTCGATGCCAACGCGCTTGGCATCAACGCTCTTGTCGGTTTGGAAATAGTCGAGAGCGCGTGAAGCACCCCAGGCCCACGCCCGCAGCGCGCCCCAGTCGTCCGGTTTGCGAGGCTTCCCTTTGTTTGTGAGACCGATGATTCCCTTTGTCAGACCCGCGCCATTGTCGGCTTGTATGCTGCTGGTATCGAGGAGCGCGTAACCCCACCCTCCAGCGATAAGCTGTTCGGTCGAAGGCGGATCGCTCCCCATCATTTTCTTGAACTCCGGGTGGCTTGCGATGAACCGGAGGATGGCCGCGCTGCTGAACATAATCATCACGGGCACGGGACCTTTCGCGTTTCCCGGCGTCACCAGCGTCATCTCGATATCAACGCCGATTGCCGGGTAGCCCGAGTTGTCCACGTGTCCGATCAACTGCTTCTCAACCACCGGGAAAACACCCGTTTTCGAAGCCGTTGTGCTCTTCACCGTCCAGGTCACTCCGGGCACGTCGGATGGAATGCGGCCGACCACCTCGCGTTCGAAGTCTTCCACAATTTCGGGGCGCCGTTGAGCCCACCACTGTTCCGGCGACGTGACCCTTTGCCCGTTCTTTAGAATCAGCGCGTCGGGCAGATCTCCATATGGGTTCGCCTTCGCCTCATCGTAGTTAGCGTGATTAGGCTGATTTTCGTTCCCGCTCGGCCCAGGGCGAAGCGCTTTGATCCCCAGTTGATCCATCATGTTTTGATGGTCCTGTTCCGCCGTCCAGTTTAAGGGCGGCGCTTGCTGTCCCATCTGTTGTGCCATCGCTAACTGAACAAGGAGGAGGGCGAAAGCGCTGCACACCGAGATTCCCGGCACGCCTCGTCTCAAGCGGCACCGTCGCGGCGCGTTTCGACATGGCTCGGAAGCTTCCATTGCGGCCTGATGAAGTGGCAAGTATAGCCGCTTGGATAATGCTCCAGGTAGTCTTGGTGCTCCGGTTCGGCTTCCCAGAATGGACCGGCTTGCGCCACTTCGGTCACGACCTTACCCGGCCAGATACCCGAGGCATCCACGTCTGCAATGCTTTCCTTCGCGATTCTCCTCTGTTCGTCATTCGTGTAGAAAATCGCCGAGCGATAGCTGGTTCCTTTGTCGTTCCCTTGCCGGTTCAGCGTAGTCGGATCGTGGATTTGAAAGAAGAACTCCAGCAGCTTTCGATAGCTGAGCTTTTCCGGGTCAAAGACGATCTCGATTGCTTCGGCATGGCTTCCATGATTGCGGTATGTGGCATTCGGGACATCGCCGCCCGTGTAGCCGACACGCGTGGAAATCACGCCCGGGTAACGGCGTATCAAATCCTGCATACCCCAGAAGCATCCGCCGGCAAGGATCGCGGTTTCAGTTGACATGACTATCTCTTTACCATTGCAACATCATTCGGTTTCCGGCCGCGGCGGATTGGCCCAGTGACCGGATTCGTCCTTCCCGCTCACAACGACCCCTTTCGCATTCCAGCCTAAGCCCGCTCTGACGATTGCCGGGCAATATCGCAGAGTCAGGCCACACCGGCGCTTGCTCGATTGGTTCGCTTCGGAACCATGCAAAAGCAGATCGCTGTGGATTGAAATCTCTCCAGCCTTCAGTTCGACATCAACTGGCGCTCCCAGAGTCTCGGCGTCCAACACGGTTTGATTTAGAACGTTTCCTTCGTCGTTTTCACTCAGCGCGTAAGTCAGATGGCCCAAGCGATGGGAACCGGGAATGTAGCGCATACAGGCGTTCTCGACGCTTGCGTCATCTATCGCCAACCATGCCGTCACCGCCATCGAGGGTGTCAATGGCCAATAGCTGGAGTCCTGATGCCAGGAGACTCGTTTGCCATCTCCGGGCATTTTGCAAAAGAAATGCGAACCCCAGGCAATTACGTTGTCTCCAAGCAAGTCCCGGATGCGGGCTGTGATGCGCGGATGCGTCAGGATGTCGTAAACACGGCCATAGCGGAGGTGCGCCGTGCTGATTGAGTAGCTGTCGCCACCCGCGGCCAGCGTCCTCGCGAGAAGCTCATCAAAGTAATGCCGGATGCCGGTGATCTCTTCTTCGTCGAAGATCCGAATACCGGCCAGGTATCCGTCACGATTAAAAGCCGCGATCTGCTCCGGCGTGAGGGTTTTCGGGTGCTCTGTATTCGAAGGGTGAAAGCGCAGGTCGCGCTCGAGCTTGCTCAGATCTTCAGTGCTCGGGATGAAATTCGGGGTGGCTGAGGAGTTCATATCTTACGCTGTCAGTCTATCGCTCTAAGGATCAACGGAGGGAACGGCCTTTGCTATGTAGTATTCTGTCTACCAGGAGAGTTATCCCCAGCCATGCACCCGCAGGCCGACGCGCTTACCCAGGACCTGAAATTCGCCTTCCGGACCTATCGCCGTTCTCCCGGCTTCACTATAACCGCCCTGCTCGCGATCTCTCTCGGCATCGGAGCCACCACTGCGGTTCTCAGCGTGGCGGATCGCATCCTATTCCGCGCGCTTCCTTACCGCGCTGGAAATCAACTCGTTTCCTTCGGCATGCTCGTCAAGGTCGTCGTGGATGGCGGCGAGTTTCTCTTTGCCACCGACTACAAAGAACTCTCCGAGACTAATACGCCGCTGCAATCGGTTACCTCCTGGAGCGGTGTTGACGACTGCGATATTACCGGCCCCAATCCCGCCCGCCAGCGCTGCGCCCAGGTGGACTGGAATTTTCTCCCGGTCCTCGGAGTGCAACCCATCCTCGGGGACACCTTCTCGCAAACCGACGTTCAGCCCGGCGCTCCTCGTAAAGTCATTCTCAGTTACGGCGTTTGGCAGAGCCGTTTTGCGGCCGATAAACAGGTCGTCGGTAAAACGCTCCTGCTTGACGGGACCCCGGCCCGCATCACCGGCGTTCTTCCCGCCTCTTTCGAGTTGCCCACTTTGCAACATGCCGGCCTGCTCACGCCGCAGATCATCTCGCCCGAAGGGTGGCAGCCCGGCGCGACTCGTGTCCTTCGCGTCATTGGCCGGTTGAAAGACGGCGTCACGCTGCAAGCCGCCCGTCCTCAATTCGCTCTATTCTTCAACCGCGTACTGTCCCGCGTTCCGCCGCAGTTTCGAAAGGAAGTTCAATTCCGGGTTCGCTCGATGCGCGACCGGCAGATGGGAAGCGCTCAATTCATTGCCTGGACCCTGCTCGGCGCCGTCCTCGCCGTGATGCTCATCTCCTGCGCGAACGTCGCCAACCTGCTCCTCGCGCGCGCGGCTGGCCGCCAAACCGAGTTCGCTATACGCACCGCAATAGGCATCACGCGTGCCCGCTTGTTGCGGCAGATGCTCACGGAAAGCCTGCTTCTTGCCATCGCCGGTGACGTGATCGGGTGCGGGTTCGGCTTCATCCTGTTGCGTATCCTTGTGTCGGCCAACCCCAACGGAATCGTTCATCTGGAAAACGCCTCAATCGATGGCCGCGTGCTCGTCATGTCTCTGGCGCTCTCCCTGCTCGCGGGCCTGTTCTTCGGTATCGCTCCCGCGCTCCAGCAGCCGGGTTCCGAAGCCCTCGGCAGTTCCCGCAGTGTTGCGCCGCGCTCTTCCACTACTCTCAAGAACACCCTTGTCGCTGCCCAGATTGCCTTGTCCACAGTGCTTCTCGCCTCCGCTGGTCTTCTGATTCGAAGTCTCTGGAATCTCGAAACGCAGCCGCTCGGTATGCAAACCGGGCACGTGCTCACCGCCCAACTGATTCTCCCGGCCAGCCGCTATACCAAGCCCGAAGAGCGCATCGCCTTCTTCAATCAAGTCGAGCGGACACTTGCCGCAGTGCCTGGCATTCGCGCTGTCGGAATCAGTGACTCGCTTCCCCCGGGTGGGTGGGAACGCTCGCGTCCGCTTTCTTCTCTGGACATCCTCGGTCATCCACGCCACCAAGCCGGCGCGGGCGGCCTTATCGAGTGGCGTTACGTCTCACCCGGCTACTTTGAGGCGCTCCGCATTCCGGTACTTCAAGGCCGCGCGTTCACAGAAGAAGATCGCCGCACTGGAGTCAATCTGTGTATCCTGAGCCGTACTCTCGCCCGCCGTTTGTCTCCCTCGCAAAGTCCAGTCGGCCAACACCTCAAAATCGTCACCAGCGCTTCTACCTACGCTTCCATTGAGATCGTCGGTATCGTTCCCGATGTGAAGAACACCGGCCTTTCAGTGGCGGACAATCCCGAATACTACATACTGCGTACGCACCGCCCGGACGATACTTACTTGAACGGTACCGGACCAGTGGCCCAACGCACCCTCAGCATCGTTATTCGAAGCCCAATCCCTGAGGCAACGCTCGGCCCGGTCGTAAAGCGGGAGATCGCCTCGCTCGACCCGACTCTTCCGGTTGAAATCGAGAGTATGCACGAGCGTCTCGGAGAACTTGCCGCAGGACCCCGCTTCGATGCCTTACTCTTGCTTGCTTTCGCGGGAGCGGGTTTGTTCCTCGCCGCCGTCGGTCTGTATGGCACGGTCGCCTATCTCGTCACGCAAAGAACAGCGGAGATCGGCATTCGGATGGCGCTCGGTGCCAGGCCCTCCGACATCGCCCGGCTTGCTTCTCACCCATTCCGCCAAATGGACCCTGACCGGCGCTGCTGTCGGAATTGTGGCATCGCTCGCCCTCACGCGGCTCCTCTCCTCGCTGCTATTTCGCGTTTCGGCTAGAGACCCGCTCACGCTGACCGTCACGGTGGCGTGTCTCTTTTTGGCCGCTCTGCTGGCCACCGCCAATCCAATTCGCAAAGCTGGCGCCATCGACCCCATGACCGCTCTGCGGAACGGCAATTGAGTTGCTATCCTTTCGGCTGTGACCACCACTCCAGTCATGGATTTGTTTCAAGAGACGGGCGCTTACCTGCGCGGCCATTTCCGTCTCACCAGTGGCCTCCACAGCGCTGAATACTTGCAGTGCGCGAAAGTTCTCGCTCATCCGGCTTATGCGGAACAGTTGGGGCGGCAACTTGCCGAAAAGCTCGCGCCGGTTCTGGATTCCGAAGCGTGTCGATGTGGTTGTCGCGCCCGCCATGGGCGGCATCATCATAGGTCACGAAGTAGCCCGCGCATTACGTGCGCTGTCGCTCTTCACGGAGCGCGACGCCTCGACAAACGAGATGACCCTCCGGCGAGGGTTTGCCATCGCGCCGGGCGCAAAAACGGTCGTTATCGAAGACGTCATCACAACCGGTGGCAGCACGAAAGAAGTAGTAGACCTTCTGCAAAGCTTAGGCGCCGAAGTGCTCGCGGCGGGTTCCATCATCGATCGTAGCGGTGGACGCGCCAACGTCGGCGTGGCGCGAGTGGCTCTCCAGGAACTCAACCCGCTCACTTACAATCCCGATGAGTGTCCGCTCTGCAAAGAAGGCCTGCCCATAACGAAGCCGGGATCGCGCCGCACTTGAGGAGACTGCGCTTCAACGTCGCTTACGACGGAACCGATTTCAACGGCTGGCAAGTACAACCCGGCTTGCCCACCATTCAGGGCACGCTCGAGGAGGTTATTAGCAATATGGAGAAGCGGCCAGTGCACGTAGCGGCTTCGGGACGAACCGATGCGGGCGTTCACGCGATCGCGCAGGTCGCCGCCGTTTCAATCGAGAACCCAATTCCGGTGGACAACTTCCGGCGAGCCGTGAACCGCTTGCTCCCGGCTTCGATCCGAATTTCTCAGGTCCAGGAAACAGCGCTAGAGTTTCATCCCCGCTTCGATGCGGTTCGGAAAACCTACGAGTACCGCATCTTCCGCGAGGAGATCTGCTCGCCCTTCGACCGGCGCTACGTGTATCATCATCCCTACGCGCTCGATGAGAGCGCGATGATAGAAGCGGCGTCTCTGCTCGAAGGCGAATGGGACTTCACTGCGTTTGCCGCCTCCGACGAGCGCGATGGCCTCGGAGCTTCGAAGGTGCGAACCATCTTCCGCTCCACGTTGTCGAGAAGCGAACATACTTTGATCTATAGAGTCACAGGCTCGGGGTTCTTGAAACACATGGTCCGAAACATCGTGGGAACATTGCTTGAAATCGGGAAGGGTAATCTCGGCCAACCGGATCTCCTCGCGCGCTTGCAGCCCGCCTGCGGCATCCGTCCTGGCCCGACCGCCCCATCGCGCGGACTCTTCCTCATCTCCGTGGAGTACGACTAGATTGTTCAAGAAAGTATTGATCGCGAACCGAGGGGAAATCGCCGTCCGGGTGATTCGCGCTCTTCGAGAGATGGATATCGCGAGTGTCGCCGTCTTCTCGGAAGTAGACCGCCTCGGCTTGCACGTTCAAATGGCCGACGAAGCGATATGCGTCGGACCGCCGCCATCGGCGGAGAGCTATTTGTCTATAGAACGCATCCTCGCCGCCGCACGTAAAACCGGCGCGGAAGCAATCCATCCCGGCTACGGCTTCTTGAGCGAGAACGCCGCCTTTGCCCAGGCTTGCGCGGACGCCAATATCAAGTTCATCGGTCCTTCGGCTGATGCGATCGGGCAGATGGGTTCGAAAACGTCGGCCCGCCGTATCGCTATTGCGGCCGGAGCGCCAGTCGTGCCCGGAACCGAGTCCGGCTTGAAAAATCTGCAGGAAGCCCGCGAAGTAGCGGCCTCTGTCGGCTATCCCGTTTTGCTGAAAGCCGCGGCGGGCGGTGGCGGCAAGGGAATGCGCCGCGTTGACAAAGATGCCGATCTCTCGGAGGCCATGCGCAGTGCATCGAGCGAAGCCGAGCGCGCCTTCGGGTCGGGTGAAGTCTACATTGAAAAGCTGATCGAACAGCCTCGTCACATTGAAGTGCAAATTCTGGGCGATGAATACGGGCATCTCATTCATCTGGGCGAACGCGAGTGCTCTATCCAGCGCCGCCATCAAAAGGTCGTCGAGGAGTGTCCGTCGCCACTGGTGCTCGCAAATCCCGGTTTGCGTGAGAGCATCGGACAAGCGGCCCTGAAGATCGCGCGCGCAGTCAACTACTCGAACGCCGGCACCTTGGAGTTCCTCGCCGATCAACAAGGAAACTTCTATTTCCTGGAGATGAACACGCGCTTGCAGGTAGAGCATCCCGTTACTGAATGGGTGACTGGCGTGGACCTTGTAAAGTGGCAAATTCGTATCGCCGCGGGCGAGCCGCTCTCATTGCAACAGGAAGACATTCGCTGGCATGGATCGGCTATCGAATGCCGCGTCTATGCCGAAGATCCCGATAACAATTTCTTCCCGAGTCCTGGCAAGATCGTTCAGTATTCCGAGCCTTCCGGCCCCGGCGTGCGCGTCGATGGAGGCGTTTACGCTGGCTGGACCGTGCCCATCGAATATGACCCGCTGCTTGCAAAGCTCTCTGTGTGGGGCGAAACGCGTCAGGCCGCTATCGACCGGATTCGACGCGCCATCCAGGAATACAAGGTCTTAGGGATTACGACCAACCTGAAGCTTTTCGATCGACTGATGAAGGACGGCCGTTTCAAAGCAGGAGCCCTGCACACCGGCTTCTTGGACGGTTTCATGACGAGCCAGACGTCTCCGCCGAATACCGATTCCGCGCCGCTGGTGGCCGCCATACTCGCCGCCGCTCATGAAGGCATTCAGTCACTTCCGGCCCAAGCCGAATCGCCTTCGAACCGAAGCCTATGGCGCTCGGCGGGAAGGCAAGGACTGCTGCGTTGAAACTGCTTGTCGAGGTGGACGGGAATAGCTATACGCTCGACCTTCGGCGTGATGGGAGTCATTCCGAATACACGCTGCGGGGAGCCGGAGAATCCTCCGGCCGCGCCTCCGTCTTGGCTGTCGTTCCAGGTACGTATTCGGTGCTGCTGGAAGACCGCAGCTTTACGGTCAACATCGTTCGTCTGAATGGCTTGGTTGAGGTATGGGTGGCTGGACAGCGGCACGCCGTCGCCATCGCCGACCCACGCGACCGCACGGCCAGAGTGTCAGGGCAAAATGCGGCTGGGCCGCTCGAAATACGCGCCCAAATGCCCGGCAAAGTAATCAAAGTGCTGGTGGAGGCGGGCGCGGCGGTAGAGGCCGGTCAAGGCTTGGTGGTCGTTGAGGCGATGAAAATGCAGAATGAGATCAAGTCTTCGAAGGACGGAGTCGCTTCGAGGATTTCCGTCGCTGAAGGCGCAACGGTCGCCGCGGGTGAAGTTCTAATGGTGGTGACCTGATGGCGAAATTGGATTGCAAGCTGTGCGGCGGTACCGGATGGACTGTATCTGAGAAAGAAGGTATCTCTTCGGCGGACCGTTGCACTTGTTTCGCCGAGTCGCACGCGGAAGAACTGCAAAGGAACGCCCAGATTCCAGAGAACTACCGCAACGCTTCGTTCGACAGTTTCCATTTGCCGCAAGACAATCCGACCGCGATGCGAGGCCTTTCAGACGTGATGCTCGCGGTGATGAGTTATCAGCGCAAGTATCCCGACAACGAAAAGCCGGGTCTTTTGTTAGCGGGTCCTCCGGGAACGGGCAAGACGCATTTGGCGGTAGCCGCTCTTCGGTTGCTGCTTGCGCGTGGGCACGAAGGCATTTTCTTCGATTATCAAAATTTGCTGGAGCGTATACGCGCAGGCTACAGCGAAGCGCTCGGAACCAGTAGCCGCGAAGCCTATCGAGTCGCGCTCGAAACGGAGATTTTGCTTCTGGACGACCTGGGAGCGCACCGCGTCACGGATTGGGTGGAAGACACTGTTACCGCCATCGTGACCTACCGCTACAACCACCGCAAGCCGCTGATTGCGACAACCAATCTTGTCGATCCCGATATGGGCGGTTCCGTCCTGGAAAAATCGAGCGTCTCCAGCGCCCAGAATTTCCGCACAACTCTCGAACAGCGGGTAGGCGAAAGAGCCCGCTCCCGGCTCTTCGAGATGTGCCGTGTGATCCGAATGCCGGGCGTGGACGATTACCGCATCAAGCGGCTGAGAGTTTGAGTGGCCGGCTAGCTTACGGCGGGCTTGGCGGCCGCGCTGTTGCCGAAGCTTGACTACCGCGGCCTGCTCGTTGTCGAAAGCTGAAAAGATCGTGTGCAGCTTCGTGATCTGCATCAGGTCCTTCATCTTGCCTTGCATGTTGAGCAGTTTCACCGATCCGCCCTGGTTGGTTGCGGTCGTATAGGCACCTACCAGTTCGCCCAGTCCGGCGCTATCTACGTAGCTGACATCGGCCATGTTCAACACGATGTTTTTGGTTCCTTGTGCCAGCAAAGACTTTAGTTCGTCTCGTAAAATGCCGGTGTTTTCACCAAGCGTAATCTTGCCGTGCAGGTCTACAATCGATACGTCGCCAACGCGTCGAACTTTGGTTGTAAGTGCCATGTTTGGTTCCTTTGGGCCCGGGCCGTACCTAGAAGGTTATCAGAGTGCCGGATTTCATTGGACGTTGAGGAATGGACCGGCTTGCGAAGGATAAGGCTGCAGCTTCGGCGGTTCGGCGTCGGGCTCGAGTAGCCATGGCCTGCCGATTCGGATAATAGCGCCGCAGTTCCTCGTTCTTCACGGGGTCGAGATCATGGACCCAGATCACCTTGCTCGCGTCGATATCCGCCGCATTGTGCACCCACTCCTGGAACATGTGACTTGGGCCATAGTGCACAAAAACAAGCTGCTTGCCGGGTGTTCGCTCTAGCTGCTGGTTGACGGCGATGCGTCCTTGCGGGTCGCCGTAATTGATGAAGTCCCAGCTCTCAAATCTGCCGCTGCCCGCAGCTCGAACGCAGTAGAAGAAACAAAACTGGGCGGTGCAAAGCAACACCAAAACTGGCCCGGCTCTCCCCAGTTTGGCGAGTCCGGCGATGCTCGCGAATAGAAGCAGACAGCCCACGGCGGCGATATAGTGCGGGTAAAAGAACGGATAGAAGTTGCTGCCAACTGCGAAGACAGCGATCGTGATGACAACCCAGGCGGAACGGTAGCTCCGAATGCTGAAGAGGAAGACTGGGAGTGCCAAATACAGCGGAGCAAACAGGAAGAACCGGTAAAAGCGAATGCGAAAGAACAGGCGCTCCAAATAGCTGCGCAGAGTCTCCGGGGCGTCTCCGTGAATTGCCGTCTCCGCCCTATAGTCCTGTTCCTTCTCTGTATTCAGCGGCAGCAAATGCGGCACGGGATTGGACTGAAATGTGAACGTCGCCGGGACGCCATAATCGTAGCGGTACAGAACATAGGGCAGCGTTTTCCAGCTTCCCGTGACTTGTTTGTTTTGACATAGAATCAACGCTGCCGCACATATCAGTGGAATCAAGGCGGGCGCTATTCTTTTCCAGTGCCGGGAACTGGGAATCAGAAAAAGAAGGACGCAGAAAGTGAGTAACAGGAACTCGTAAGGACGAGTCAATAGTTGAAGGGCCATTCCAGTCCCGAGCAGAACCGCATAGCGCTTTCCGCGGTTCTCGACGAGTCTTGGCAGAGATCCAAAAACCAGACAGCCCGCGCTGGCCGAAACAGCACCGCCCCAATAACTATTCGTCCAATAGCTCAAAGGGCCGAACAGCATGACGCAAAGCAGTCCGCCGCTCAGGGCCCAACCCGGAGTCGTCCACGCGCGCAGCATCCAATAGCTGAGCGAACACAGGGCTCCAATGGAAAGCAGAACCCCAGCCCACGGGTGGCCGAATAAAATCCAGCCGAGTACCAGTACAAGACCCTGCCCCAGGTTGAACATCGAGCTGTAGGAAGGCCGTTGCAGGACGAAGATCTGTTCGAAGAAATCGGGCATCGCGTGCGGCGGATTCGCTAAGCGGAGATGCCGCAGAGTATCGGCCAGCAGGATGTATCCGAAGTCGTCCGCACCACTGGGGGTTGGAACCGGATGTCGCTCCAACAACGCCAGGCGGAGCGCAATCGGCAAAACGAACAGTCCGAACATGCACCAACCTGTTCGCTCGGCGAATGGGAACTGAAGCCGCCACACCGGTCGACGAAAGGACAGCGCGAGTACGGCTACGGCCGCCAACCCCAGGGCGACGAAATCAACGAGACCGAATCCAAGCCAGTTTTCAGGAGCAAGAAAGGTTCGCAGGACGGGGTGCAAACCGTATTATCGCGAGAAGCGGCTTGCCGCATTCCGCATCTAACCAGTAGGTCGTGGAAGATGGTCGCCATTATGGAGCGCGCCGAACAGGAAACGGAAAGGGATGCGGCTGCGAAACGCATCAGGCTGCAATTCATCAAACAAGCAATTGAAACTGCGTCAGATCTTGCTCGTCTGGCGCTTGCGGACCGCGCTGCCGGCCATGCCGAAACGGCTGAACACGCCAAGAGACGCGCACTGAAGACGTACAAAGAGTTTCAGACTTATCTGCCGTTCGTTTCGGATCAATTGACGCACTCGGAACGAGGAGAGTGCGAGGAGAGCCTGAATAATTTGGGTGAAGCGCTGCGCGGCTTGGAATAGTTTCATACGGTAACAGGAGAGCTATGCAGTAGACCCTCTCCAATCTGTTGCCGCCAGAGAGCATAGTAGAGTCCGGGATGAGCCAGAAGTTCCTGGTGGCTTCCTTGTTCCACGATCCCTCCTTTTTCAAGGACATAAATCCTATCGGCGTGCATCACGGTTGAGAGCCGGTGCGCGATCAAGATTGTGATTACGTCCGTCCGTTGACCAACGTCGCGAATGGTACGAGTAATCTCTTCTTCGGTGATGGAGTCAAGTGAAGACGTGGCCTCGTCGAAGACCAGGAGATGAGGGCGGCGCAACAAGGCGCGAGCGATGGAGAGCCGCTGCTTCTCACCGCCCGAGACCTTCACGCCGCCTTCGCCGATAAGCGTGTCGAGTCCTTTGTCCGCGCGCGCCAGAAGTGAATCGGCAGCGGACCGGTGCAGCACTTCCAGACATTCCGCATCCGTCGCGTCCGGGCGGACAAACAGGAGATTCTCTCGAATGCTGCCCGAGAATAGTTGCGTGTCTTGCGTCACGAACCCAATTTGAGTGCGCAATTCATCGGGGTCGATCAGGGTGGCATCAATGCCGTTGTATCGGATGAGCCCGTCTTGCGGCTGATACAGACCCACCAACAACTTCACCAGCGTGGTTTTACCTGCACCGGAAGGGCCGACGAACGCTACTGTTTCTCCGCGCGCAACGCTGAAACTCACGTCGCGCAGAGCGGGCCGGTTCGCGGTGCGATGTTCAAATGTGACATCTTCGAATTCGAGAGAACGCAGACCGCCCAAGCGCGCCGGATTTTCAGGCTTGGGCTCCGGCGGGATCTCGAGAATCTCCTGCAAGTTGTTAAGCGACGCTTCCGTTTCGCGATAGATGTTGATGATGTTTCCGAGCTCCTGAAGCGGGCCGAAGATGAAGAACGAATAGATGAAGAGCGAGAAGAACTGCCCTACAGTAATGCGTTGCGTGAAGATCAGATAAAGCATCAGAAACAGGATGCTGGTTCGCAACAGATTGACCGCTGTACCCTGCAGAAATCCCAAGCTGCGAAGATAGCGGACTTTCTTGAGTTCCAGTTTCAGGATCTTGCCAGTGGTCGCGTTGAGGCGTTGTACTTCTTGCTTCGCAAGGCCGAGAGTTTTGACGAGTTCGATATTGCGAAGCGATTCCGTTGTCGATCCTGCCAGAGCGGTTGTCTCCGCGACAATCGTCTTCTGAATGACTTTGATCTTGCGGCTCAGTAGAGAACTGATGACTCCGAGTACCGGGACAGTGAGCAGGAAGACCGGGGCAATCACCCAATCCACGCGCAGCGCATAGATCGTGACGAAGACGACTCCAACCGCGGCGGTGAACAGAAGGTTGACGAATACGCTGATGAACTTCTCGACGTCCGTCCGCACCTTCTGTAATTTGCCAAGAGTTTCGCCGCTTCGTTGATCCTCGAAAACGGCATACGGCAGGGAGAGCGAACGCTCCACGCCATCGGCGTACAACTCGGCGCCAGCCTGTTGAGTAACAACGTTGACGAAGTAGTCCTGGAAGTTTTTAGCGATGCGGGAAACCAGCGCTACGCCGACCGCCGCGCCGAGGAGCAGACTTACTCCGTGGATAAATTGACCCGTTGTGTATTGATGAAATTTGGTTGCGTAATTGTCGATGATATAGCGGAAAATCAGCGGATCCAGCAGCGAAAATATCTGGTTGACGGCCGCGAGTCCCAGGGCCAGTAACACATAGCGCCAGTGCTTCCGCAGATAGAAAATTAGTAGAGCCATCCCGTTCAGGGTTGGATGCGCCCCGAATGCACTTCGATTCTTGTAATGCTCTCGTGCCGGAAGGTAAAGTGAACGTGCGATTGGGCGACCTCGGCGGTTGAGTCGGCTGGCACTATGGCACGAGGATGCAACTCGTCGTTGACGTCATATATGCTGGGCGCGCTCAGCGTCTGCACGGCGGCGGGTTGAACGGCGTCGAAACCGTTCAGGTCGATATCGGCAGGGATATCCTCCGTCAGGTGGCGATTGACGCAAAAGATCGTCAGCTTATCGCCCGCCTCATTCAGAGCGGCGACAACGTCGAGATAAGGCACGTTCGCGATATCCGGGAGCCGGGTAATCCCGTTGTGCACGTCATAAGTGCCGGAAGTGTTGTCGAGCGCTATGGGTGTTTTGATATCGGCGGTTGAGTACATCCGGAACGCATAGTAAGAGGGTGCGGCATAAACAACGGAATGTTTCTTCCAGATACCGGCGAACTCGATGATGCCGGTCATATCCGAAATTGGAACGACGTTGGCGTTCTGCAAAAGCATGTTGAAGAAGCCACCGGCCGCAATCGCGCCGCCCATATTGTCGTATTTCGGAGCGTCCTCCGCGTGTCCAGCGGCAAACAGCCACTCGGTAAACGCAATGTGCGCCTTGTCTTTGAAATGCGAAGATTCATCGATCTGGCCCTGCATTGCCTGGAGACGCCGGCCTAATTCGACGGGCAGCGCAAAGGCGTCACGCGCCACTTCGTCCGGATTGGTGCTGTGATCCTGGGTCCTGTTTGTCGTTACCACGAAATGAGTGGATAAAAAATTGAAGGTTCCCGCCGGATCGGTCAGTTGCGCAGCGTTCCAATCGTGATACGCATCGGGATCTTGTCCGGTGGCGATCAATCGAGCGGTTGGATCGACGCGATGGATCGCTTTGCTGAATTCAGTTGTGCGGTGAGGGAGTTCGCTAAGCGTTGGATAGCCGAGATTCCAGTTGCCCCAAAGCTCATTTCCTAACTCCCAAAGCAAGCCGCTGTGTTTGGGCCAATGCTCATCCACATAACGGACCCAGTCGGCGGCTTCCCGCGGAGTGCCGCTACCGAGGTTGAGCGCGATCTGGGGTTGCGCGCCAATCAGTTCACAAAATCGCAGGAATTCGTCCGTGCCAAATTGGTTGTATTCCGGCATGCCCCACGCGATATTCAGCATACTGACGCGCTTGTCACGCGGGCCCACGCCATCACGCCAGTGATAGCCGGACGTGAAGTTGCCGCCGAACCGGACGAGCGGCGTTTTCATCTGCTTTGCCAGCTCCAACATTTCAGGATCGAGGCCGTCTACTGCGTCCGCCGGCGTCAAGCTGGCCTGGTCGATAATGGTGCGTTCGTCGCCCTGCACTTCGATGACGAAGTCAACTGGTTCACCGGGCGCTACCGTGCCTTGGGAAGCTTCAAGGTGAAAGGGATATTTTCGCCATTCCGAAGACCCGGCTTTCACTTTGGCGGAAGCGAGCGTTTGATCTGGATGGTTGCGGCGCCGAATTGAGATTTCAAGGCTATCCGGTCCACTCAAATGCTTTGCGTAGATGCTGCCGTTATATTCAAGTTCGCGTTGGGTGGGCAGATAAACTTTCTGCCGCACTCCGGTTTCTTTATCGGGAAGGCCGAAGATAGCAAGGGATCGCCAGGAGTTAGCGGCGTCTCCCCACCGAGGCTCGTAACGATTTCCTTCGCTTGGATCGAGCGGTTCCCAAGGCAACGGCAGTCCGAGCTGGGATGCTTTGCGGAGGGCTGGTTCTTCCTGGATCATCTGGGCCACGGCGGCTGCACTCCAGAGATTCTCTTCGAAGCTTGGGTTCTGAAGAATCTCCGCCCAGAGGCCGTTGTATGTGGAATTTCCGATCGGTTCGAGAAAGCTTCCGAAAACGGTACGAGGGATGCTGTAAGAAGCGCGGCGGTCGGGGTGGAGCGTTATTTTGACGGCGTCTTGCCCCGTTGCAAGTTGGGCGGCCGTTGCGATGAGTGCGGAAAGAAAAACGATTCGTAAGCGTTTCATAAGGCGATTCCCCTCAGCAAGAACTATCACATGGCAGTACCGGAATTCGCACGAAGTTCGTCCATGAAAGGTAAGGAGCGCAATCTGGCGCAGGCTCAATTGGCAACACCAGTCGAGGAACTCGTTGTAAAACCGCAATCCGCGCTTGTGGCGGACGACAGAGAAGCGCGGCCGGCGCCAACCTGAATTGGATGCCCTGCGCGGGTTCCTGTTGGTCTGGATGACGCTGACGCATCTTCCCACGCATGCGAGCTTTTACACGAACCAGCCGCTCGGATTCGTCTCGGCCGCGGAAGGATTTATCTTTCTCTCGGCCATGCTTACAGGCCGAATCTTCGGGCGCAAGTTGGATGAACTTGGGCCAACGGAGGTGTGGAAGCAACTGGGCGCACGGGTAGCGCGGCTCTATGGGTATCACCTGGTTTTGCTCGGAGTCGCTTTCGGCGCGGTTGCGACCGTGGCCGTGCATACAAATCAGCCGAGCTTGCAAGGACTGGTCGATTTCTATCTGGCCCACCCCCTTCGAGCGATCGTGAGTTCGGTGTTGCTTATTTACAGGCCTCCGCTTTTGGACATTCTGCCCATGTACATCTTGTTTCTGGCTTTGACGCCCCTCGCGCTTTACGTGGGCCGGCGCTGGGGCTGGAAGCTGGTGTTGATACCGAGCGCGCTAATCTGGCTTGCCGCGCAGTTTGGCTTGAGGATGGCGGCCTATAACCTGACGGGAAGCTTGACGGGGTTTCGCATTCCGTTCAGCGCCATGGGGGCTTTCGATCTTTACGGCTGGCAACTGCTTTGGGTTCTTGGGCTGTGGATTGGAAGCAACCCGTCGAAGAGGATGCGGCAATTCTCGGAATCGCGTCTTGTGATTGGGTTCGCGCTCCTTTCGGCGGCCGTTTTCCTGTTTATCCGGCAGTCACACTATTGGACCGACCTCAACGCGGGGCCATGGGCGCCATTTACGAATAAGTGGCAATTGGGCGTGCTTCGCCTGGGTAATTTCGCGGTTCTCGGAGTACTGTTTGCGGCATCACAGAAAACGGTCGCGAGGTGGTCCGCTATAGCGCCGTTCGTCACGCTTGGCAAGGCGTCGCTCCAGGTTTTCTGCGCTCACCTACTGTTCTGCTTCACTGCTTTGGCACTCGTTGGGGACGGGGCAGGATTGGCCGTTTGGCCGCAGATCGTCATCGTCGTGTGCTCGCTACTTGGGTTGTATCTGGTCGCGGTCGTGAGCACTCGCAAACAGCGTCAGTAAACGGCCCTGTTTTGCTGAGTGCTCTTAGAAGCTAACGAGAATCTCGGTTCTACGGCGGGCGACGCAGCGCCGGTGATGCGAGCGGCTGCGTATTCGCCGACAGCGGGTCCGTGTTTGAAGCCGTGCCCCGATCCGCCTCCTACGATCCATACGTTCTGGAACTGGGGATGCCGATCAATGAGGAAATCTCCGTTGGCGGTGTTCTCGTATTGGCAGACGCGCGATTCAACGATGGGCGCGTTCGCAAGCGCGGGAAAGCGGTCTGCGAACGTACTCGCGAGCGGCAGAGATCTTCTCGGGTGAGAGCACGCGGTTGGCTGTGTCCGGGTCGATGGCGGGTCCATGGAGATCGAAGGCGACTTTGAAGCCGCGGGTTTCAATATCGGGGAAACCGTACATTCCGCGACCATCGCTGAAATCGATCCAAACGGGCATCGCGGGAGGCGAAAACATCGCGTTTCCGGCAGGGATGCCGAAGAAGATAACTTCCTGACGTGTCGGAAAGATTCGTTTGCCGAGGAGGTCTGGAAATACTTTGGGCAGCCACGCTCCGCAGGCGAATACATATTCGTCAGCGCGGACGGGTTCTCCGCCTCGGGGCATACGGAGTCTGGACGGCAGCTTGCTTGTAGACTCCTCCTTTTGCGATGAAGGCGTCGAGCACTGCGTTTACGGCCCTTCGCGCCATGAGCGCGCCGCTTTCGGGTTCGAAGATGGCGATGGTCCCCGGCACAGTGTGGATCTGCGGATACATGCTTCGCATCTGATCGGCCGAGACGTCTTCGAAAGGCACGCCCACTTTGCGAAGCGTCTCCCGGCTTTGCTGAACATAGGCGTTTTCAGGCTTGGCCATCCAGAGTACGCCGATTTTGCGAAGCAGGTTTTTATGACCTGTTTGGTTGAAGAACCCGGACCACAAACGCAAGGATTGGTGAGCCATGCGCGTGTAGATTTCATCGGGTCCGTAGGAGCACCGAATGATGCGGGTCTCGCCGCCGGAACTGGCGCGGCTGCTGGCCGGGCCGTACTGGTCGATCAGTGTGACCCTGTGCCCCTGCAGGAGGAGCCGGTACGCCGTCCACGTACCGAACACTCCCGCTCCGATGACGGCGTAAGTTTTGGCCGGGCTCGATGCGGATAGCATAGAGGCAGTCAGCATAGAAGCGGCCCACTCACGCCGGGTTGTTAGAACCATCTCAGAAGCTTAGCTTGAGACTGAGTTGAACGATGCGAGGCTGATTTTCCGTCCCGTATGCCGTGCCTACCGGTCCGCACGCTCCCGACAGGTCCAGGCAGAAGTTGTTGTATTGGGCGTAATTGAAGGCATTGATGAACTCACCTCGCAGCCAAGCCTGATAGTGCTCGGTGCCGAAGTTTTTAGCGACTGAAATGTCCACGTTGCGCGCCGCACGCTCACGGAGTTGGTTTAAGCGTTGGGGCGCGTTTCCGAGCGTGTAAGGGGCGGGAGCGGAGAAGGCCGCTGGATTGATCCAATTGCCGTCCGGGTTCTGATTCGAGGGCGTCACGTTTGAGCTAATTAGATTCGGCAGAGTCGGTCCCGGGAATCCGTAGTTATTGAGTTGGTTATTTTGGCTCTCAATGACTGGGCCAATGGGCAGTCCGCTCGCAAGCCGGACAACGGTTGAGACCTGCCAGTTACCAAGAACCTCTTTCACAACGCGCGGAGCGGAACCGCCCCAGTGTTTGCCATCTCCGTACGGCAAATCATAAACGAGGGCAGTAACGAAACTCTGCGGAACATCGTGCGAGCTAATGCCGTAATCGAGATTGGTGTGATAAGAATCGCGCCAGGAGTTGCCTGTCGCCCACCCAAAATTGTCTTCAGGTCCGTTATCGAGCGCCTTCGACCATTGGTAAGTCATGAGAAGACTCAATCCAGCACTGAAGCTGTGGTTGTACTTCACGTTCAGTGCGTTGAAGGAGGATCTTGCGCCAGGTAATGAACGCGTCCATTGCAGGTAAGTGTATTGCGGGTAAGGCCGCAAGAGTTCGTTATAAGCTATCTGTGGCTGCTGCCCTAGATAGGTACTTGGATCGGCTATTCCATAGAACGGATTATTTACTAACTGATCCAGCTGGCTACCCAGGCTGAGATACTGGCCCGGTAATTGATCGGCGTCCAGATTAGGATTGCCGTAGAGGAGTTTGCGGCCCTTGTTACCTATGTATCCCACTTCCAGCACTGAACGTGGGCTGAGCTGGTACTGCAGATTGAAGCTCCATTGTTCCGTGTAGGGGGTGGGATGCGAACCTTTCGGCCAGATCTGGCCATCTCCCGTTCCCACTAAGGTCAAACCGCCTTGAGAACTACCTTGCGGCTGTACGATGCCCTGCGGGAATGGGTTGCTGATTAGATTTGTAGGAGTGAAGCCGTTGTTAGTCGTTGGTATGTAACTCGTAGTCGAGCTATAGCCATAAAACTGTCCAGTGCCGTCAAAACTTATCATTGCCGAGGGCGGAAGATAGAAGATACCCGCGCCGGCGCGAGCGACAAGCTTGTCGGTTATCTTGTAAGCGAGTCCTAAACGCGGAGCAAAATCCAAATTGTTCGGAGCCCAGGCGTAGCGATCATTGCCATTAACTCCCGCGTATTCGAATTCTCCGTGAAGTGTTTGGCCGACGCGCCGCGCTGATTGGATTTACGGCCGTGGGATTGAAGAACATCAGCCGGTTGTAAGCGTTCCGTTGCGGGGCGTTGGTTTTCATAGCGCAGGCCGGCGTTGACGGTTAGCCGCTGGTTAACGCGCCACTGATCCTGGATATACAGACCGTAGGAATGCAGGGTCATAGCGGGATTGATGTTGAGGGATTGACCGCCGCTATCTCCTGTACCGAGCAGCATTGAAGCGATCGGATTGCCGCTGAGACTAGAACCATAGTTCAATGCCGTGCAGGGACCACCGGTTCCGCTCGGATCGCAGGACGTGAGACCACTCCCGAAATCGAAGTTACCGGCCGACTCGCTAACGCTGTTGATCATCATGTCGTCGTAATTTGCGCCGAAGCGAATCGTGTGTTTCGAAAGCTGCTTAGTTACGTTTATCTGGATGGTATTGGAATAACGGGTGTAGGTTTGATAACTGCCGTTGCCTAAGCCCGTATAAGAACTCCCGCCAGTAGAAATGGTCGGCAGTAGCGGAGCCTGGAATAGCGTGGGAGACAATCCAATAGTAGCGGCACTGGCGGTGCCATAGCCTTGCGCAATGTGCCGCTCCTGCCACCGGCTATAACTTATGTACGTGTCGAGAACCCAGGACGGGTTTGGGGTCACGGTATCGTTCAGAACAAGTTGTATTCCGCTGTTCCCTTGATTATTCCCCAGGTCTGCCCCGTTGCAGAAAAAACAAGGCAATGTTTGATCCTGACGAAAACGATCAGACCAGCGGACGAACATCCGATTGATTGAACTCTGTTCCCAATCGACCCGTGTATCCATCTTGTCGTTCAGGGTGTTCCCAGAGCCTTGTGCGAAGTAATTGTTGATGTCGTTCGGGCCCGTACCAGCGCGGTTGGGCAGAGGAAAAAGATTTACGATCTTCTGGCCGACAGGGTTAATTAGATTTGATGGAATGACATTGCCCGCGAACTGTTGACGCGTGTAGTTTGCGCCGGTGTTGTCGAGCGCAGTGGTGGTGAACGGGTTATAGATGAGGTCCGCCGACCCGTCTGCGTTGAGAGCTTGGGAGAAATCTCCGGTGCGCTCAGCAGCGGTCGGAACAGTGAGCAAGCCCGTATTTTGCGTGTTCGGCTGGCGAAGCCCTTCATAGCCACCGAAGAAGAACAGGTGCGCGCGCTTCAGGATGGGGCCGCTAATGTTTCCACCAAACTGGTTTTGCTTAAACTGCCCTCTCGGAGCCCCGTTTTTATTATTGGTCCAGCCGTTCGCATTCAGAGCCGAGTTTTGCAGGTAATCGTAGACCTCGCCATGGAACGAATCCGTTCCGCCCTTGGTGATCAACATGACGATTCCGGCGCCGCCCCTCTCGTACTGAGAATCGTAGGAGTTTTCGACAATTTGCTGTTCCTGCACGGAATCCTGCAGCGGTGAAACCATGAGACCGCCCCAATCAACGGCTTGGGAAGGAGCGCCATCGATCAGGATTGACTCGTCTCCCGTGCGGCCTCCGTTCAGGCCGAAGTTGCTGGACATCTGATCGAGCGATCCGGACTTTTGCGTTTGTCCGCCGGGGGCCTCGGTTGTACCGGCCACTGCGAAGACAAAGTTCAGCGGGTTGCGGGTGCTGTTCGGGAGCGCCTCAATCAAGTGGCTGTCCATGGTGACGGAACTATTGGCGGTCTGAGTGTCCACGAGCACGGCCGAGCCGGTGACTTCGACTTTCTGTTGCGTGTCTCCTATTTCCAGCGCGACGTTCACCGTGCTTGCAACCTGCGCTTGCAGAGTCAAGTTACTTTTGACGTAACTCTTAAAACCGGGTGCAGTTACAGTCACTTGATAGGTTCCAGGCAATAGATTATTGAATTGATAGGAACCGTCGTTTTGCGATGTGACGTTATGCACGTCGGCGGTACCCATGTTTTTCAACTGAACTTTGGCGCCGGACACGGCCGAGCCACTGGGATCCGTCACAGCGCCGGTGATGGAAGATGTGAAAGACTGCGCGGATGCCAAAGCACCGAACAGCAGTAAAAACATCGAAATGATGAAAGCAGGCCGCGAAGCCTGTCGTGCGGACTGGAGTAACTGCATGGTTGTCTCTCTTTAGTTCCTCAGACTTACTGTTTTTGTTTCTAATTTCCGCATACGCGCGAAGACCGCCTTCGACTCGTCCGGATTACCAGACTTAGACAAGGCAAGTCCCAGGTGCAACAAGACGCTGGGATCGTCCGGGGTGATGACAGCGGCTCTTCGCAGCACCGGGACTGCATCGTTGAATCGATTCAGAGCTGTATACGTCTGTCCCAGGCGATCAAGGATTCGTGCATCGTCAGGCCGGCGTTTGGCCGCGGTCTCGAAATCCGCAAGCGCTTCGGACATCTTTGACTCCCGGTACAGGAGTAGACCGCGGGCAAGGCGGGCGGCGCTTAAATCGGGATCGAGCGCGAGTGCGCGATTGAGATGTTCAATTGCCTGCCGCGGCGAACCGGAACTCTCGGCCGCTCCCAGTTCGTAAAATCCGCTGGCATCTTCGGGATGGTTTCGCACGAAGGCTTGTAAAGTGTTTAGCGCGGAGTTCGTGTCCGATCCGAGGGCGGTCTCCGCAAAAGCGCATTCCCGTTGCGCTACTTCGTCACTGGGCACGGTATCCAAGTAGCGTTTCCATGTTTGCACGGCATCCGCGAACTGTTCGAGTTTCATTTCGGCTCCGGCGAGATTGCGCATGGCGGCAGTATTGGCCGGATCGCTGTCGAGCACCGTGAGGAACGTTGATTCAGCTTGCCGATACTGGCCTTCAGACAACAGTGCTTGCCCGCGCAGAATGAGTGCAGCGGGACGTGCTCTGTCCGTTGACGACAGCCGGTCCAGGAAGCTTACCGCTGCGACGGGCGAGTGCTGGTTTAGGGCAAGTTGGGCCAGTTGCATACAGGCGTTTGTATGGCCTGGGCTGATTGAAAGGACACGCAGAAAGATGGCGCGCGCTTCTTGCGGATGGCCCGAGGCGATCAGATGATTGCCGAAATTGTTCAGCAGTGCGGGAGAACGCGGGTCGAGCTTTAGCGCTCGACGATACAGGGTGTCCGCTTCGATGTATTTCTTTTGCTGGTCGAGTACGACTGCGAGGATCTCAAGAGCAGGGGCGTCGTTCGGATTGGTGCGAAGTTCGGTTTGCAGCAATCGCTCCGCGGCGGGAAGGTCGCCGTGTTGAAAGGCGGCCAACGCTTCCGATGTTTGATTGCTTTGCGCGAACAGCGGAAAGGCAGATAGGATTAAGGCGACAACTCGACAGCGCACTGCTGACCCCGCAGCCCCCGAGAGGGCTGTTTGTTAGTTGCAGTTTATCATCATTCAGTTACGGGCTTAGTGCAAACCTGGGGACAGGCAACGAATTTGGCGGCGTCAAGTACAGATGCCCGACAAGAGTAGTTGGCGCGCCGCAAAATTCGAAGCCAGTCCCCGTTTTGCGCATTACCTCGTTGTGAATGCGACATAACTGCCGCCGCTGTGCAGTTCGCCGCGCCTTCCGCCTCCCGCCGCTATGACGACATACTCGTGGCCATTCGCCTGGTATACGGCTGGCGTGGCATTTCCGCCCGCCGGTAGCGTAGTTTCCCAGAGTAACTTGCCTGTACGGCTGTCGAAGACATGGAACTTACGGTCGTGATCGGTTGCACCGATGAACAACAAACCACCGGCAGTTACTACGCCGCCTCCGTAGTTTTCCGAGCCTGTGTTGCGAATGCCCTTCGCGACTAACTCCGGAAATTCGCCGAATGGCTGCTTCCACACATACTTCATCGTGTCCAGATTGATGGCGTTCAACGTACCCCAAGGCGGCTTCACGGCGGGATATCCTTGCGGATCGAGAAATTGATTGTAGCCGTCGATGCCGTACTTCAGGCCGGCATACGAGAGCGCCTTTTGGTGCTCGGCTCCATCGAGGCGAACGTCTTTGCCGGTCGTGATGAAATCCACAATGGCGTTTACGGTATCGGTTCCGAGGCGCCCGAATCCAGGCATCCGGCCACCGCCATTGGTGACCATGGTTACAACCTGTTCGCGCGACAGCTTCGAGCCGATATCGATGAGCGAGGGAAACTCGGGTGGGCTGCCCTTTCTGTCGAGGCGGTGACAGCCGGAGCAGTTTTGGCGGTAGAGCGTCGATCCGGTCATCGCTTCGGTTCCAAGCACACGCGGAACGAGGCGAAGAATCCATGCCATCTCGTTCGAGTTCACGTAGAGGATGTGAGTCTTGGGATCCCATGCGGAGCCGCCCCACTCGCCGCCACCATCGAAGCCGGGAAACACGATGGTTCCTTTGAAACTCGCGGGAGTGAACTGAGGGCCGCTGATGAGATTTTTGAATCGCGCGAGTACTGCGGCGTGCGCTTCAGGGGTGCGGTCGGTGAGAGTGTCCTCGGTGACCCGCTGGCGCGCGTAGGGCAGTGGTGAAGTGGGAAGAACCTGCGTCGGTGACGTGACCTCGCCATCTACATCGGTTTGCGGAACGTTGATGGTCTGAAGCGGGACGAGCGACTTGCCCGTCCTTTCGTCAAACAGCCAGACGAAGCCGTTCTTTGTAATTTGAGCTACGGCGTCGATCAGTTTGCCATGTTGGCGAACTTGCACGAGCGTGGGGGCGGCGGGCAGATCGCGATCCAGGACGTCGTGTTTGACGAACTGGTAATACCAGACGCGCTCGCCGGTTTCCGCGTTCAGCGCCAGCAGGCAGTTTGCGAAGAGATTGTCGCCGATTCGATTTGCTCCATAGAAGTCGAAGGCAGCCGATCCGGTCGGAACAAAAACCAGACCGAGACGCGGATCGAGGGTCAGTCCGGCCCACGAATTGGCGCCACCGATGTATTTGTAGGCGTCCTTGGGCCAGGTATCGTAGCCGAATTCGCCCGGCTGAGGAATGGTGTGAAAGATCCAGCGCAATTTGCCGGTGTGGACGTCGAAGGCGCGGATGTGACCGGGAGCGGCGGGCAGGTCTTCCGCTACGAGCGAGCCCTGGATGAGCAGGTCTTTGTAAACGACACCGGGACTGGTGGCTTCGACGGTGAGGCCTTTGGCTTGATCTCCCAATCCGATGTGCAGATCGATGTGGCCGTTATCGCCGAACTCAGGTATAGGCTGACCGGTCTTGGCGTCGAGCGCGTAAAGGTCGCTCGCCACGCCGACAAAGATGCGGCGCTGATCACCATCGCCCCAGTAAGCGAAGCCTCGCACGCGCTGTTTACTTTTGATTGTCTGCCCGCGCCTGGCATCGAAATCCCACAGGAGTTTGCCTGTTGCACCATCGAGCGCGACGACCCGCAGCCGAGGGGTAGCGGCATAGACAACGCCATCGAGCACGAGCGGATTGCATTCCATCTCGGAGCTGGCGAACTCATCACCCGAGTCGAATTGCCAGGCTTTTTGAAGGGTCTTGACGTTCTTGCGATTGATCTGGGTGAGCGTTGAATAGTGCGTGCTCCCGGGGCCGCCGGTAACGGGCCAATCCTTTGAGGCGTACTGCGCTGAAGCGAACTGCGCTGAAGCGGAGCGAGGCGAAGGTGGCGCGCCGAGTGCGAGCGCAACGGTTGACAAAGCGAGAAGGATGCGATTCATTTGAGAGCGAGATCCGAGGGTTTTACGCCGGCGGTGTAGACTTCCGAGGTAAACGAGTGAGGACGGTATTGGCCCACGAAGGCTACGTCGGCCTTCGCCGGAATTTGCGCTTCCAGGCCAACGGTCCAGTAGGCGGCATTCACAAACATGCGGCGCACCGCTTCGGTTTCGATGTCGTCGGCTGAACCAATGGTGGAGGTGAATATGCGCGCGCCGTGGTAGGTGTTGGTCCAGGCGATGGGCATCATCGGATTATTCAGTTCACCGGTGACCGGATCGGCATCCGAGCCCACCCAGGAAAGAACCTCGTCCGAGAACAAGCGGGCGGCAAGTGCTTGGAAGCGGAAGGTTCACTTCATAGACTTCGGTGGGACCCCAAATTTCACCATCGCTAATGCCGCGCAGGATGGGGCTGTCGGCGGCTCCGGGAGCGAAGATGCCGCGCGTGCTTTGCTGCCCATGCTTGCCGTGGTGCGCGACCCATGTTTCGCCCAGTACTCTGCGCCCGAAACCGCCAATCCAGCCGGGAACAGTGCTATTCCAGGACCATTTCTCGTAAGTCTTGCTGGTTTTGAACCAGAATGGATGCGTGCCCGTGCGAATGGCCATGATGGGACGGCCGGACTCGAAGTAATCGACGAAATATTTCATCTGGTCATCGGGCAGATCGCGCCAGCGCATGAACAATACGAGCAGATCCGCCGTCTTCAGAGCTTCGAGCCCAGGAATGTTGCGTTTCTCGTGAGGATTGATGGTGCCGTCGTCAGGATTGATCGAGAACAGTACGGTACAGGTGAATCCGTGGCGAACGGCAAGGATCTTGGCTAAAGCGGGAAGAGCTTCTTCGGAGTGATATTCGGCGTCGTCACCGGCTACGAAGACGATGTGTTTGCCGTGGCCCGGGCCTTGCCCGCCCGAATAGGTAACGCCAGCGCCGAAGAGGCTGGTGGAGATAAGGAGGAGAAATGCTGTGCGGACGAACACTGAAGCACATCGTACTACTGTGGAAACAGATGCCCTGTCGTGCATTGTTTATAACTGCCCTATTAGCGGTGGTCGCGTTCGCGCAAGATCCGGATGACGTTCATGAACAACAGGCCGCTTCGTCAAGCGTGACCGCGGGCAAGGCGCAGTTTCAGCAGACTTGCGGATTTTGTCACGGACGCGATGGGCGAGGCGCGAGTGGGCCGGATTTGATCCGCTCTCCGCTGGTGAGCCACGATGTCAATGGCAACTTGATCGGCCCGGTGGTACACAATGGGCGGCCTGATAAGGGGATGCCGGCGTTTCAGCTATCGGACGTTGAGATCCGCAACATTGCCGATTTTCTTCATGCGCAGGCGAAGACTGCGGCGTCCGTTTCACAGCGCATCCCGAGCGAGTACCCGATTGCGAAGCTGCTGGTTGGCAATGCCGATGCAGGCAGGCAGTATTTCGAGGGCGAAGGACATTGCATGAAGTGTCATTCAGCGACGGGCGATCTGGCGCATATCGCTTCAAAATACAAGCCGTTCGATTTGCAAACGCGGATTGCTTTTCCTTCCGGCGCTAAGACAGCGCTGACTGTTACCGATTCTTCGGGGCGGACGTTTACAGGGGAGCAAGTCTACGCGGACGAATTTTTAGTTTCATTGCGGGACAAAAACAATCAGGTGCATACGTGGAAGAGGTCGCTCGTGAAAGTTGACGCGCACGATCCGCTGGCGGAGCACGAGAAACTGCTGAAAGCGTATTCGAATGCGAACCTGCATGATCTGTTCGCCTATCTGGAGACGTTCAAATGAAATGCGTCGCGGCGTTGTTGATGATTGCGGCGGCACTTGGGGCACAGGACGCGTGGCCGACCTACAACGGGGACTTTTCGGGCAAGCGCTTCAGCACGCTGCGGCAGATCAATAAGAGCAATGCGGGAATGCTCGCGATGGCTTGGGCCTTTCAGACGGACGTGACTACGGGACCGGGAATAAAGGCGACGCCGTTGCTAGTAGACGGCACTTTGTACTTCACCGAACCGGACGATGTCTGGGCGGTGGATGCGCGGTCGGGACAGCAGGTCTGGCATTACCGGTACCACGCAAACGAAGGCTTGCACATCGGTCAACGCGGGCTGGGCATGTACAAAGACAAGCTGTTTTTCGAGACGCCGGACGATCACTTGCTATGCCTGGATTCGCGGACGGGCGAAGTGCAGTGGGATCGCGAACTGGCGGATGTGAAGCTGGGCTACTGGTCAACCATGGCGCCGCTGGTGATTCGCAAGCATGTGCTGGTTGGAGTGTCGGGAGACTTCAACGATCTGCATGGGTTCATCGATTCTTTCGATGCCGAGACGGGCAAACTGGAGTGGCAGTGGAGCGCTCTTCCAAAGCCTGGAGCGCCGGGATCGGAGACCTGGCCCGCAAACAGCGACGCGATCCAACACGGCGGCGGAATGACGTGGATTACGGGCACATACGATCCGCAGTTGAACCTGTTGTATTGGGGCACGGCGAATCCAAATCCGGTTCTGGACGGCAGTACAAGACCGGGGGACAACCTGTTCACGTGCAGCATCGTGGCGCTGAATCCGGATACGGGCAAACTGGTCTGGTATTTTCAGCCGTCGCCGCATGACGTGCACGACTGGGACGCGGTGCAAACGCCGGTGATCGTAGATGCGCCCTTTCACGGCGAACAGCGGAAATTATTGCTGCAAGCGTCGCGGAATGGTTATTACTTCGTGCTGGATCGCACGAATGGGAAGCCGCTGCTTTCTGTGCCGTATGAAGAGATCGACTGGAGTTCAGGCGTGGATGAGCGGGGGCGGCCGATTGGCAAACGCGAAAAATATCCGAGCGCGGCGGGAACGCTGGTTGAGCCCGACGCGATTGGCGCGACCAATTGGATGGCACCCAGTTTCGACCCGGAGACCGGGCTGCTGTACGTCGATTCACATGACTCGTTCAGCTTGTATTACGCGTTTTCTACCGGCAAGCCGGAAGGCTTTGGGGGCCGGGATCTGACCATCTGGTCGAAGTGTCATCTGCGGGCGATTGATTATCAGACAGGCAAGACGAAATGGCTGCACGAGTTGGGAGATGGCTGGACATGGACAGGCGTCTTGAGCACTGCGGGCGGGTTGGTGTTCACGGCCGATGTTCACGGCAACATGCTGGGACTTGATGCGAACACCGGGCAGACGCTATGGCACGCGCAGGCGGGGGGCCAAGCGGAAGGGCCGCCGATTACTTACGAACTGGATGGACAGCAGTATGTATTATTCGGGGCGCACGGAGTGCTGTATTCTTTTGCGCTGCCTGAAGCACTCATAAAGTCGCAAGGCCGATGAGCGTCAACCCGAGAACGTAACCCGCAAACATCAAGCCGATGAATGGCGTCGTGCCACGGGGAGCGCTTTTGAATTCCTTCCAGATCACGACGCCCCAGATCGCGGCAACCAGGGTGGCGCCTTGGCCCAAAGCATAGGAAATTGCCGGTCCCGCTACGCCGGAAGCGATGATGTTCAGGCTGAACGCGAGCATCCAGATTGCTCCTCCCAAAATGCCGAGGGAGTGGAGTTTGGGCGTGCCCGCAAAGTAGCCCGAGTAAGTCTGTCCCGCCGTTTTCATGAAGATTGTGTTGACGACGATATTGCTGACCAGCAAGCCTATTGAGAAGACGAATAAGGCTGTGTAGGGCGTCAAGAGGCCGGGTTGGATGGGATCGCTGTTGAAGCCCGGCGATAGGGACTTCAACAACTGTGGATAGAAGAAGCCCATCAGAGCACCGGCTACAAGTGCGAATAGAAGTCCTTTCAAGCGGCTGCCGGATGTGGAGCGCGGCAACCGGGAATAGGCGATGGCCGACATGATCATGGCGAAAATTACCAGCGCAACGCCCGCGAAAAGGGACGTGGGATTTCCTTTGGGCTCGTGCGAATAAGAAACAACGGTGCCGACGACAAGCGCGAGGCCGATACCAACCGGGAAGGCTACCGACATTCCGGCGGCATCGATTGCGACGACCAGCAGAATATTCGCGATGTTGAACAGGACACCGCTAATCAGGGCGGCGTGGATGGCGGAGTGCGATGCGGCGCTGAGATTGGCGAGCGCGGACATGCCGCCCGCTCCCGCGCTGCCGAGGGTAAACATGAACAGGATGCTGAAGAGAAAAACACCGATGGCGTAGTCCCAGTAGTAGAGTGGAAACGGCCAGTTTGTCCGGCCAGCTAATTTCTGCGTGTTGGCCCATGATCCCCATCCGATCATGGTGATGGTGCAAAACAGTATGGCCAGACCTATTGAGTGGATTGTGAACATTAGGCGTAAGGTATCACTTACTTTAACCGCGATGCTGCTGTGTTCGGCCGCGGCGCTTTCGGCGAAGACGCCGGTATTGCTTTCGACGGATGTCGGAAACGAAATTGACGACCAGTGGGCGATCGTTTACTTGTTAACGTCGCCGGAGTTCGACGTGCAAGGAATCGTCTCGGCCCATGCGCCGTCCCTGCCCGCGCCTTCCGCTCATGCCACTTACAAGATTCTGGTGGATGAAGTGGAGAACCGGATGGGAATGATGACGCATCCGCCGTTGCTCGAAGGCTCCAGTCTGCCGCTCGAAGACAACAAGACGCCCCAGCCAAGCGCCGGGCTTGATTTCATTTTGCAAGCTTCGGAGGGTTATTCGAAAGAGAATCGTCTGAACGTGCTGACGATTGGGGCGGCAACGGATGTGGCCTCGGCAATTCTGAAAGATCCGGCGATTGTCGATCGAATCAATGTTGTGGCGATGGGGTTCAAGGATTTGTCGTCCGATGGCGGGAAAGAATATAACGTACAGAACGATCCGAAGGCGTGGCAGATAATTCTGAAATCGGGAGTGCCGGTGACGATTGGCTCTGGCGACGTTTGCCGGGCGAATCTGTCGCTCAGCTTCCAACAGGCGGCGGCCCTGTTAAGCGGGCATGGACCGGTTGCCGCGTGGCTTTGGGATGAGTATCAGACGTGGTATTACGTGCATATAAAGCCGCTGCGGGTAAACGATTTTTCAAAGCCGTGGATTATCTGGGACATCATCACGCTCGCTTATGTCGAGGGCATCACGACCCAGAAAGAAATCGCGCGGCCTGTGCTGGGCGACGATTTGTCTCTGAAGGAAGCAAATAAAAAAGAAGCGGGCAAAATCAACTGGATCGAAACAGTTGATTCGGCCCGCCTTTGGAAAGAGTTCATAGAGAGGCTTGATGCGTACGATCGAACGCACGCTATCAAGCCTCAGGAAGCACGCTAACGTCTGTCGTGGCCGTCGTCGTGGTGCTCGTGACCTCGATCTTCACCGCGTGCCGGGCCCCTCAGTTCATGGTGCTCTTGGCGAGGTCCTTCGTAGTGTTCACGCCCCGCATACGGGTGAGCGTAGACAGCGCGATTATCCCAGGAGCGGCCCCACGGACGGCGGTCAACCAGGATCGTGTGTTCGCGCCATCCGAATCCAACACCGCCCCACCCGAAAGGTGCAAACGCCGCGCCGATGGTGATTCCACCTCCGAAGCGGATGGCCCCGCCGACAAAGAAGCCGGGACGCGGGCGATTGTAGACAATAAACGGATCGTAGTAAGGCACATAGTAGTCGTCGGGCTGCTACGGGCACGATTTCAATGTAATTCGGCTGGGCCTCGACGCGTTCGTATTGATTGTCACGCAGGTACCCATATTGATAGGCGCGCTGCCGTTCACGTTGGACGGCGTCCATAACCTCGCCTCGTTGCGCCAAGACCTCGTTGCCTAGCGCCTGAGTCCATCCCATGTTGCTTGCCATGTAATTGAGCACTTGGGGAAAGGGAAGCAGGGCGAGAACCGCGGGATCCCAAGGCAATCGATCCTGCTGGATGGCATTCGCCAAAGCTGGACCTTTTAGGTAGCTGTGCTGATTCGCCCAACCAGCCGCATCGGGAATCTGGGGGTAGAAAGTCGATCCAGTGAGCACCTGCGCTAGCAGGCCATCCGGGTACAACGCGATTGGGCCGACAAGCTGATCCAATTGGGCGGGAGCCATCCTGGGCGGAGCGGAAGGATACTGGCCCTGTTGCGCAGGATACTGCTGCGGATAGGGCTGTTGCTGCTGTGGATACTGCTGATTCTGTTGTGGATACTGTTGATTCTCTGGCGGATACTGCTGGGTTTGCTGCGGGTATTGCTGGTTCTGCTGTGGGTACTGGGGCGGCGGATATTGATTCTGCCCCCACACGGGAGTGATTGCGAATCCCGCAACTAAAGTGGCTCCCCAAAGAAGTGAATTCAACCGGTTAGCACAAATGCTCATACGATTCTCCGTTCCTGCTATGTACGACGTGATTTATCTTGAATCGGCTACGTTTAGCGGGACCGAGATTACGGGATTGCGGATTAAAAGCGGGTTAAGACCTGTCTGGCGCTCTATGCGGATTGGTTCGCCGCCATTTTTCCGAGCAACTGCTCCGCATTCAATGCGCCCGCGGGAGTGTCTTCGTGCTTGAAGATGGCGTAAACCGGATACTCGTTCGCCCGATACTGCTCAACGCGGTAAGCGATGCTGTCAAGTTCGGATTCCGTGTAGTCGGGCTTGCGGAGGCGCAGGTACACAAAATCCGCAGTTAGCACGTGTGGAGTTTCCAGGTTCTCGTTTTCAGCGAGGCAGAGCGCCACATTCGCTGATTGAAGCGTTTCGTAGACACGATCCGTGAACCAGGTTGCATTGCGGAATTCGAAGGCGCTCTTGATGGAGCGCGGAAGGCACTTGATGAACTCGGCGAGGAGTACGGGGTCTGATTTCAGGCTGGGCGGAAGCTGGAAGAGGATGGGGCCAAGCCGGCCGGCACGCTGCAGGGGTTCAAGCGAATCCAGAAAGACGCGCGTAAATTCATCGGCTCCCTGCAGTTTGAGAGAGTGCGTGATCTTCATGTGCGCCTTCGGGAGAAACAGAAAGCCTTCGGGAGTCGCCTGAATCCACTTCTCAAACGTGCTTGCCGCGGCAATACGGCGGTAGGTGTAGTTGACTTCAACCGCGTTCAGGCGAGTGGCGTAGTGCGAGAGGAATTTAGAGTTCGGCAGCTTCTCGGGATAGAAATCCGGCCGCCAGCTATCGTACGAAAATCCAGAAGTACCGCAGTAGAGTTTGGTTTCAGACACAGATTAGAGTCCCGCGAACCAATCGTAGCCTTGTTCGGCCCAATAATCATCGGGTTTTTTGCCGGTGTACTGAATCAGCCCAATGCGTTTTAAGTTTTTGATGCCGTACTTCACGGGAATAACTAGGCGGAGAGGCGCGCCGTGTTCGGCTGTGAGGGGTTTCCCGTCTTTCTGATAAGCGAGCAGCGTTTGCGGATGCAGTGCGCTCTTCGTATCCAGGCCGACATAATAAGCCTGGTCCGGCGTGTTCATGTAGACATAGGGCGGCAGCGCCTCGCCGGGCGGGAAATACTTTTTAGTGAAGTCGGCGAAGCGCGCGCCAGTCCAGTACGAGACCGTATTCCAGCCTTCGATACAGCAGAAATTCGTGATCATATCGACTCGCGGAAGAGCCTGGATATCGGCCAACGAGAGATCGAGAGCGGGACCGTGTCCGGTCATCAGCGTGAGCGCCCAATCGTGTTCAGGCGGCTTGTCAAGTCCGACGTTGCCGTTCGGCTTGAGCCAGCGTACATCCGAGCGCGAGTAAGCGGGCATCAGAGTGAGAGCCGCTCAAATAGCCCCGGGCCAGCCTGCCGTTCGCGTCCATGACCCGGCGTTCGAGCTTCGGAGTGTCGTCTTCCCCTCGTATGGAATCCATCCATTCGTACCCGCCGATAGCAGCTGCGGCGGCCACACCGCCGATCAGGAAGCCGCGCCGGGTACGTCTGCGTAATTCGCGCCGCAGGTCAGCTTCTGGAAGAGCGATCTCCGGGTGACGGCTATTCATTGTCTTTCACCAGTTCATAGCCGATCACCATGCCGCGGAAGTTGTTCCATCCCGCGCGCGCCACTTGGGCGATGTGGATAACGAAAAAGAGGAGATAGCCGATGGTCAGATAGAAATGAGTAAAGCGAGCGCCGCGATAACCGCCAAACAATGCGGTCAGCCAGGACAGTTGGGCGGGTTTGTAAATAGCGAGTCCGCTGAGTACGGAGCCCGCGCCCATCAGAATGATGGCCGAATAACTCACCTGTTGCGCCGCATTGTATTTTTCTTGCTCGGGCATAGTCCGATGGAGACCCAGATCATAAAGGATGACGCGCCAGGCATCGCGAAAAGCGCCGAGAGAACGCGGAACCAGATAGCGCCACTCGCCTGAAATCCACGTATAGCCTACATAGAGCAGTCCATTGACGACAAACAGCCACATGGCGAAGAAGTGCAGCGCCATGCCATCCGATAGCCGGTAATCCATATGGAAATGGGCATACATCCATTTGGGGAAGAAATGAATTGGACCGATGCTGTAGATATCGTAAGCCCAGTAGATGAGAAATCCGCTCCAAATCATCAAAAACAAAAGTGGGAAATTGATCCAGTGAAACCAACGAACGGCAAGCAGGTGCTTGAGCTTTAATGTCTGCATCGGAATTGGAGCCAGAGACCTTTCTTCCCGGTTCCATGCTAGCGCGTAAAGGAGTATGCTGACTCTTCGAGCTATGTCCGCCGGAAACAATGCCCTTATTTCGCCGACTCTGACGATACTCTGTCTGGCGAGTTACGAAAAAGGGCATCGGTTCCTGCAAGAAGCCAAACGGCAAGGGTGCCGGGTTTTTCTCCTCACATCGTACAGCTTGAAGGAGACGGGGCATTGGCCGCTGGACTGCCTCGAAGACATTTTCTACATGCCCGACGAGAATCACGCGTGGAACTTGCAGGATATGCTTCTTGCGGTTTGCCATTTGTGCAGGACTCGTCAGATCGACCGGATCGTCGCTCTCGACGACTTCGATTTAGAGAAGGCCGCGACGCTGCGCGAGCATTTGCGGATTCCCGGGCTGGGTGAAAGCGCCACGCGCTATTTCCGGGACAAACTCGCGATGCGGATCTGCGCCGCGGAGAATGGAATTCCGGTTCCCGAGTTCACTTCGACCGTTAACTACGAAAGAATCAGCCGCTTTCTCGAAACCGTGTGCCCCCCATGGGTGCTGAAACCGCGCTTACTGGCCGGAGCAATCGGAATCAAGAAGTTCCATCACCAGCAGGACGTCTGGGACCGCATCCAACAAATTGGAGATGAGCAGTCGTTCTGCATTCTGGAAAGGTTTGTACCCGGCGACATTTTCCACGTGGATTCCATCTGGTCGCGGGGCGAACCGGCTTATGCGGTGGCGAGCGGTTATGGAAGGCCGCCGCTCGAAGTGTCACATGACGGCGGAATTTTTACAACGCGCATTCTTGAGCGGGATTCTGAAATTGCGCGCGGGTTGCTTTGGTTGAACGAACGCGTCCTGCGGACATTTCGATTGACGGACGGGGTGTCACATACCGAGTTCATACAAGCGCATGAGGATGGATCGCTGTACTTCCTTGAAACTTCGGCCCGTGTCGGGGGCGCGCATATTTCCGATCTGATCGAAACGGCGACGGGGATCAACATGTGGGCTGAGTGGGCAAAGGTGGAGATTGCCTCGGCTTGCCAGGAAGTTTACACCCCACCGAAGGTAAGAAACGATTACGCCGGGTTAGTGGTCTCTTTGGCGAGAGAAGAGTGGCCGGACACGTCCGGATTCCGCGATCGCCGAGGTGGCGTGGCGCATGAAGAAGCGCCATCACATTGGATTAATTGTAAAATCGGGAAGTTACGAACGAGTTGGAGAGTTGCTGACGCAATATACGGAACGCGTTCGTCAATGATTTTCATGCTTCTGCTCCGGCGCGCGAAACGGCCCGTGAGTAGTCCTCCAGAGGAGAAAAGAATGTCTGGAACAGAAAAGATGCTAGGCTGTTGACGATGCGGGCATCAACTGCAGCGTTAGTCACGTCGGGAGCGGTGCTGGGCGGTGTGTCGGCTGTCACGGCATGGGGAAGCGCTTCGAAAGCTTCGCAGCTTTTCGGACCTTCTATTTACCGTGGATCAGGGCGGAGACGTTCCGTGGCGTTGACTTTCGACGACGGTCCTAGCGAAGGAACGCAGCCGCTGCTGGAGTATCTGGAGCGAGAGGGCATTCGCGCGACGTTCTTCATGTGCGGCGCGAACGTGCGAAGATTGCCGGAGATCGCCGGCCAAGTCGCGGCGGCCGGACACGAGATAGGCAATCACACCTATTCGCATCCGAGCCTGCTGTTTAAGTCGCGGGAATTTATAGATCGCGAGTTTACCGAAGCGCAACGAATTATCGCGACGGAAATCGGAATCACGCCGATGATGTTAAGGCCGCCCTATGGCCTCCGGTGGCCGGGACTTGCGGCGGTACAGCACAAGCTATCTCTGCTGGCGGTGCTGTGGACCGTGATCGGAAACGACTGGAAGTATCCCGCGCGGCGTATCGCGAGACGCGTGCTGGAAAATTCAGCGCCCGGTGGAATTATCTGTCTGCACGACGGACGGAGAGTTCAGCCCAAGCCCGACATCAGCGAAACAATCTACGCGGTTCGCGCGATTGTGCCGGCCTGCGGGACCGCGGCTATTCATTCGATACCGTCAGTGACTTGTTAGACTGAAGGCGTCCGCTCGGCTGAGCCGAGGGTTGTGATCGCGTCCCGTCCACGCCTAATCTTAAAAGTAAGTTCGTATGGACGAGACACGCAAACGCGGCAAACTTTATTTGGTGGGAGCGGGGCCGGGCGACCCGGAGCTGCTCACGCTGAAGGCCGTACGAGCGCTCGCGGAAGCGGATGTGGTGCTGTATGACCGGCTGGTCGCGCGTGAAACGCTGAAATTCGCAAGAGCGGACGCGGAGCTTGTTTACGTGGGCAAGCACCACGGCGAGCAGGAACAGACACAAAAGCAGATTTTCGATTTGATCCGCGATCACGCACTGGCGGGAAGAACGGTTGCGCGATTGAAGGGCGGCGATCCCATCGTGTTTGGACGCGGAGCGGAAGAGTGGGCTCTCGCGTTAGAGCATGGAATCGAGGTGGAGTTGATTCCCGGAGTGACTTCGGCGATTGCCGTCCCAGCGCTGGCTGGCATCCCGTTGACCTACAGGCGCATGTCCCAAAGTTTCGCCGTGATCACGGGGCATTGTCACGAGGGCGTGGCACAGGAGTGGGTCCGATATGCGCGGATCGACACGCTGGTGATTCTGATGGGCGTGAAGAACCGGGCTTTCATCGCATCGTCATTGATTGCCGCCGGACGCGAAGAGACGGAGCCAGTCGCCTTTGTCGAACGCGGGACAACGGCGCGTGAGCATATCGTTCGCAGCACGCTCGGCGAAGTAGCAAAGGGCGGTGTGGACGTTCACAACCCGGCTGTGTTCGTGATCGGCCAAGTGGTCGAACTGAGAGACCGGCTGTCCTCTATGGCACAAGCTCCAGGAGAGCAAGCCTCTGACGCGGAACGATGACCGGGTCGGCAAGCGAGTGTTTCTCGGGAGCTGAAAGGGCCGACGCCTTCGTTAACTCTTCGATCTGCTGTTTCGTCGGCAAGGCAGGGCTTCCCATCTTCATCCAGGCATCTAAGGAAGAGCCATGATCGGGATCCACGAATTGCATCTGGTAGTGCTTGGCCTTGACGCCCTTAGCGCTTAGATGAAAAGTCTTGGATGGTACGTTTTCGCCGGGCTCGGCGTAGTTCCACAACGCAATCGCGATCGTTCCGTTTTCTGTTTTGGTCACGAGCGCGTTTTCTGAATTGACGTCCCATCGCCGGTCGCCGAGACGATGAAGCAGTTCGAAGGCGCGGAACGAGGCTTTGGGAATGCTGCGCTCGGCGATCAGGCCGTAGCCGCCGTAATAGGGAGTTTTCACAACGCCCTGCTCTTCAAAAACGTCGGAGAACGTCCAGTACGACATGAGCGTGGTGAGGCCGTCGCATTCGCGGATGTTATTCGCGAGCCAGGGACCCATGAACGCGCTATCCGTCACTTGCGGTTGAGTCATGTAGGTGGCGTTGTACTCAGACCAGATGATCGGCGTATCCGGGCGCGGCCGAAGCTTTCACCTGATCGTAGACTTTCTTCGCGGACCGTGCCACCATGTCGCGGCGTTCTATGGGAAGTTGCTTGCCGAAAACGTCCATCGGGTTCTCATTGCCGTAAACGTGGGTGGAGACAAAGTCGAACGGCACGTGATTTTGGGTGCAGTGCGCGATGAATGCATCGACCCAGGCAGCCTGCGCCGTGGCGGGGCCGCCGACCCGGAGTTTTGAATCCGCCTTTTTCACCGCAGCCGCAGTGATGTCATACAGCGCGAAGTAGGTCTGTTGTTTAGGTTCGCCATCCCAGAAGTCGATGTTCGGTTCGTTCCAAACTTCGAAATACCACTGCTCCACTTCCTGTTTGCCGTAGCGCTCAACCAGATGGCGCGTGAACGCTTCGATCAGAGCACTCCATTTTTCAGGATTGTTCGGAGGCGAGGGGAGGGGTTTGTACCAGAACGGGTGGGGCTTGAGATTCGCCGCCAACTTTCGCGGCATAAAACTGAGCTCGACAAAAGGACGAATACCGTTCGCGAGCAGCCCATCGTAAATCTGATCGACGTAGGAAAAATTGTAAACGGGCTTACCCTGCGCGTCTTCGTCATAGACGCCGATGTCGTCATCGAGAATAGCGTGAAACCGCACGTACCGGAATTGCGTGATCCGCTGGACCGAGCGCATGTCGGCGCGGTAGCTTTCACGAAGGCTAAGGACCGCGCGCCCCGAGCCAAACATCTGTTCCCAAAAGTGAGGGAAGGGATGGGTTGGCGCTTGCGGCATCGATAGTAATTGTTTCCTCGTTGTTGGCTGCCTGTTGGGCAGAAGCCGGTGCGGTAAGCCATAGGACGGCGAATAAGAGGGCGAGGGGGAATCGCTTCACGCTGGTTAGAAGAGTCATTGAGGAGATCGGTTGCTGTAAGTTTCAGCGGCTTCGCGGACCAGGATACCCATTTTGGGGTGTGACGGTTCGAAGTCTGGATTGAGGCCATAAGAGCGCAAGCGCCTCGGTGCAGTCGGGTCCGATCGAGGCTACAAAGGTGCGGCGCAAGGCTTCGATAGCGGATTCGCGCTGGTCGTGTTGCGAGGCGAATTCCAGAAAATGATCGATTTGTACACCGGTGGTGAAGAGCACTGCGTTGAACTTCGAAGCGAGCAAGTCCCGCAGCGCCTGTCCAAGCGGCGCGGTATCCGGCGGGAGCGCCCACTGATACACCGGAACGGAGGTGACCGTTCGACCCTGCGCTTTCAGTCCTTCGATCAATTCCAAATTCGCGCGGCCGTATTCCTGAACTGCCACGGATTTTTCGGGCCTGGATTCAACGGAAGAAAGCACCTCACGCCAGGTATTCGGCTCGGGCACGGATACTGCGACGGGCACTTTCCACTCGCGGAGGACGGCGCTTGGTTTGGGGCCGCGCGCTACTACGGCGAGTTTGCGCAAGGCCTCGAGAAAGCGCTCTTCAGGATCGCGCGTTGTAAGCACTTTCGCCATTAGCCGGGCACCCACGCCTGTTAAAAAGACGGCCATATCGAACTCGCCCGCATAGAGCCGGTCGGCGAATTCAAAGACCTGTTCGTTGCGTTCGAGCGGGATTTCGACGAGAGATGGCGCAACGAAGGCATCTCCGCCATTGATCCGGATCAACTCGGCCATTTCGGTTGCGCGGCGGCTCTCAAAGGAAAGGACCCGGGCTCCAGCAAAGGACATGATCCTGAATTTAGCGCAACCGCCCACGGAACGGGAGACGTCATTGCATTGGTAACATAGCGAGTGATCCTTGGATTACAGTGTGAGGTATTGAACATGCGCAGGCGTCTGCTTCTGGCTGCCGCTTTGATTGCGATTGCGGGAGTTCCGGCAATTGCACAACAAACAACCGATCCCAACGGCAACGTGTTTATGGGAGGTCCCAAGTACAAAAAGGATAAGACTCCCACGTCGCGTTTCTTGAAGGGTACGGTAACCGACGATTCCGGCAAGCCGCTGGCGGGCGCGCTTGTGACGTTGACGAACGAGGCCACGAAGGACAAATTGACGTTCATCACCAAGGAGGGTGGACGTTACAATTTCGCCGATCTGAGTTTCACAACCGATTACGAAGTAGTCGCCCGGTTCAAGGATATGCAGAGTGAGCCGCGCAAGTTGAGCCAGTACGATCACACCGCTAATATCGTTCGAATTCTCGCGGTTGGTCCGATGGAGGCCACGAAGGACCACGCCGAATCCGACGCTAAGAAATCGAACTGACCGGCTCCTGACGGAAGTGCGGCAGCAGCAATTGAATGATCAGCAGGGCGAACAGATACATGCTGCCCGCTACGTAGAACAACGGCGCGTAATGAGCGTGAGAGAAGTCGAGCCACTTGCCAATCGCCGGTTGCGCCAGCATTCCTCCGAAGGCGCCCGCGCAGCCTGCAAGTCCTACCACTGAACCGATGGCGGCTCTTGGAAAGCAATCGCTGCTGATTGTATAGATATTCGCGGACCATCCCTGATGCGCGGCGGCGGCCACGCTGATCAAGAACACCGTCAGCCAGAGATTGCCCGCCGCATGAGGAACAAAAACGACGGCCACTACGGCAAGCGCGCAGATGAGCATAGCGGTCTTTCGAGCCGCGCCCACGGAAAATCCTTTCTCAAGGAAAAACCCCGACAGCCATCCGCCGCCTATCGACCCGATATCGGCCGATAAATACACGGCCACGAGCGGCGGTCCGATGTGGATCAAGTCGAGCCCGTACTTATCGTGCAGGAATCCGGGGAGCCAGTAGAGGTAAAACCACCACACGGGATCGGTAAGAAATTTGCCAATTAGAAAGGCCCACGTAGCTCGCCTACCCAACATGGAGAAGTAGGAAACAGAGGCTACGGGCGGTTCTCGATCCGAGCGAATCAGTTCCAGTTCGGCCTTCGATAAATGGCGGTTCCGCTCTGGCTCACGATAGAAGAAGAACCAGACGACCGCGAGCAGCATGCTCAACGAGCCGGTAAACAGGAAGGCGGAATGCCAGCCGAAATGTAGCGTGAGAACCGGCACTAATAGAGGCGCCACTACCGCGCCGATATTCGACCCACTGTTGAAGATCCCGGTTGCGAGCGCACGTTCGCGGCGCGGAAACCAGTCGGCGACTGTTTTGATGGCGCTGGGAAAATTCGCCGCCTCGCCTAGTCCGAGCCCCAGACGAGCAAGGCCGAACTGAAATGCGTTTCCCGGCCAAGGCATGGCACATCGATGAGACGCTCCAGAACAGTACAGCCGCTGCGTAGCCTATGCGAATGCCGAGCCAATCGATCAGCCGTCCGGCGATCGGCATCATGATCATGTACCCGAGTTGGAACGCGGAGTTGATCAGGCCATATTGGTAATCGGTCCAATGCAAGTCGTGTGCAATGGTCGGCTTGAGAATGCCGAGGACCATACGGTCCATGTAGTTGACCGTTGTCGCATAGAACAGCAATCCGCAGATAATCCAGCGGAAATGGGTAATCTTCGTCGCAGCGGGCACGTTTGAGAATGTTATCTCAGCGGCGGCAAACTTCTAACGTTTGCAGAGTTGCGGGTATTCTTTCTTGAGCGCGGCGATCTTTGGCAGGTCGTTGTAGACGATGTAAGGGTAGTTGGGATTTTTGTCGAGGAAATGTTGATGATAGCCTTCCGCCGGGTAGAAGCCCTTCAGCGGAACGACCTGGGTCACGATCGGGTGTGAGTACACGTGCGCCGCGTCTAGTTGGTGAATGTAAGCCTCGGCCACACGCTGTTGATCGGGGTTGGTATAGAAAATCGCGGAACGGTACTGAGTGCCTGTATCCGGACCCTGGCGGTTCAACTCCGTGGGATCGTGGGCCACGGAGAAATAGACCATCAATAACTGCCCGAATGTAATCTGTTTCGGATCGTAAGTGATTTGGACCGATTCGGCATGGCCTGTATCGCCCTCGCTCACCCGTTCATAGTGGGCGGTCTTCTTGTCGCCTCCCGCGAAGCCCGAAACCACGTCAGTAACGCCTTTGATTCTTTCGAATACTCCTTCAACGCCCCAGAAACAGCCACCGGCGAGAACTATGGTCTGTTTTCCCTGCGCTGCGGAAGCCGGGATGTCTACGGCTGGCTCCGGGAAGCTGGCGGCTTGCAACGATAGACCAGCCGCAAGTGCAATCACGATAGAAAACTTCATACAAGATCTCCTCAAAGTACTCACTTCCACGCTGGATTTTTACCGGCACTTACTAAGTTGGCGAGAATCCGGTACGCGCCCGGAACACCGGCTGGAAGTTGCCGGTACAAGGCGTATGCGTCGTAAATATAGATACCCTTGCCGTAACGAGCTATTAACAGGCCGCCAGATTGCTCCGGCTGATCGGGATCGTGTGTCTCGACAAGAGCTTCGTAATGCGAGTCCCACTTGGCCATGAATCCGTGTCCTCGTTCTTCCTGCCAGTTCGCGAAGTCGGAAGCAGTCACCCGGTTCGGCCAATTCAGGATCGGATTTCTTGGATCGAGTATTTTCACATCCGACCCTTCGTCCACTACCTTCGCGGCGTTGGATCCAAGGCTAAACGGATAAGGACCATAGTCGCCGTCGAAAGTTCTGCAAATTGTACTGGACAATCAGTACACCGCCGTTTTTCACATACTCCAGCAGCCGCGAATTTGAAGAACGCAGCGCGCTTTGAACGGCATAGGCTCGCACACCGAGCACAATGGCGTCGTAATCGCTGAGAGATGCCGATTCAAGATCGTCCGCGTTAATGATGCGAACCGATACGCCCAAATCCTCGAGAGAACGGGGAACTTCGTCGCCAGTTCCCGGCACAAAAGCGACGCGCAATCCTGCCGCGGTCTTCACATCCACGCCAACCGCTTTGTAAGTGGCGGGCCGGTAGTAAGGATAAGAACGCAGGCCAGCGTAACCTACCATGCGGTAACCTTCTTCGTACTTCTTCCCTTGATACTCCGCTACCGCTTTGATTTCGTAGTTGCCCTGTTTCAGGTCATGGGGCAAAACTTCGAAAGCGATCGTCTGGGTATCACCGTCGCGTTGCATCGTAAACGGGTACTCCGAGCGGCTCGGATGTCCAGCCGGTTGGTAATTGCAAGCGCAGAATGCCTTTAGCCGCGCCTTTCACGTTGCTGTGAAGCGTGCAAGAGAATGTGAAGGATTGGCGATCGAGCGGCACCGCTCCGGCTGCTGGAGACACCTGTACCGAGAGGGCCGGTCCAACCAGAAGCGGATTGGCCTGAATCCCGATACCTTCGACTCGCTGCATAGTTTGCACGTACTTGCGGATGGTTAACTCCGTCCCTCGATAACTAATTCGCGCGGTGGCGACCAAAGGATACGGTGCGAGCGAAAGATTTTCAAAACGAGGATCGTCGAGGTTGTAATACGGCTGTTCTTCGTCCGGGCGCGAGAAGTAAGGACGAGTTAAGGTTGCATTCTCCGGCACCTTCACGGCGAATCGAGAAAAGGTATCCTTGCCTGCCGGGAGTTCGGATGCGCCCGGCGATTGCTTATGAATACTCCAGTCTTTTCCGTCCGTTGGTGCAATTTCGACGCTTTCGACTTTGACGGATTCCGCACTGCTGTTCAAGACATGAGTCTTTACCGCAAGCGACTCAGCGGGTATGGCGAAAAGAGACGTTAACGCCGGACCGCCAAAGAAAGCCCTGGCCCCGGTGGGTTCTTTTTCAGGAGCGATGGTTGCATCGAACGAAAGCTGCAATGCGAGCGCCAGCGCGTTCTCAAACTGTTGTTCTTTCACTTTCAACTCAAACTCGACATCGTTCTTGCCGGGTTCTGACAGAGAGCTCTCTCCGACTTGCTGCAACAACGCGCGAGTTTCCCGCAAGCCGTCCGCGAGAACAGGAGCAATTGCCGCCGGCTCGCCCGGTTTGTATGTTGCAACCGCCTCATCCGCAGTCTTCTGAATACGTTCGAGAGCCGCTTTCAGGAATTCCGTTTTACCGGTTGCAAGCGACGCAATGCCGGGCAAGGAAACATCCATGCCGTCGTACATGGATTTCTCGTGCTCGGGGGAATCAACTCGCGATCCATAGCGGTGATAAGCGGAACTGATCAGAGCCGGAGGTGGTATCGTAACGCCGCCATTCTGGCTTTTTTGCTGACCTAGTCCATCTCGCCCCATTTGAAGGAAAGTCAAACCAGTGGCTGGCTGCATCCCTCCTTCGGACACGGTCACGTTCGCTTCGGGAGTCTTCTCGATCCACTTCCGATGTACATAATCGAAGAAACGGACCGGGACATATTTGTCGGTTGCATAATCGTAGATGCCTTCCTTCGTCGCTTCGAAGAAGGGCACGCGCGCATACACTTTCAAGGGCTTCCAAGGCCGCAGACCTTCTTTAAGCTGCTCCGGAAAGCGTGTTGGATCGCCTGCGGCAACAAATGCCTCTTGGGCCATCTGGCCGGCCACCTGGTGATTGCCGTGTCCGTCGGTGGGCGCGCCCGCGAATACGGAAGCAAGGATCAGCGGATGAGTCATACGCACGACCCGCACCACTTCGCCCAGCACGCGGTCGTGCCCCCACTTTTGCAAAGCCTCCTCGCGAGTTTTCGAGAAGCCGTAATCGATAACGCTCGTCCAGTATTGATCCACGCCGTAATATCGATCGGCAGCCAGCAGTTCCTGAGTACGCAGCAGCCCGAGCGCGTCGTACATATCCACCGACATCGCATTCTGGCCGCCTTCGCCGCGATTCAGAGTGAGTAAAGTGCCACGCGCACCCACGCCTCGCGTCTGATAGGTCAGCAATCCGCCGTCTTCATCGTCCGGGTGCGCGGTAACCATCAGAATGCTCGCCCTCGTCCTTAGCTGCGTAAGGCAGCGAGACAATCCCGCCGCACCCCGGTCTAAGTCAATGGCTAATAGATTGGGATCGGCTTTTTGCCATTCCGTGCGCTTCTCATCAGAGCCCGCCCAAATTACCGCGCTCAGAAGGAGCGCTCCTGCGCCCGCAAGCGCGATCCTGGCTGGTAGCCGAAATCGAGTATTCATGCTTTTTGTGAAATTTAGCGCGTCCCGTTCGCGCGCAGTTTTCACCAAGATATAGCAGATGCGGAATCGTCTATAGAGGCCATCGAAAGTACATTGGAGGAGTCAGCGCCTACATTGCAGGAGGTGTTCCGTCAACTTCGAGACCGGAGTGTTCGATCCCCTGGCAAACTGATCTCGTACTTCGCCGTCAGTGCAAAGCGACAACGCGACCCGGCATGGGCGGCGTTTTACCCACCATGTATAGAACCGTGGAAGCAAAATTCAAACTGTCGTAAGGTTCGGAGATCTTCTCTACCGGAACGCCCGCGCCCGCCATCATCCAAACTGAATGCGTGGAGATTCGTAAGAAGCTGCCGTGATTGCCGCCGGGGTTGAAGTTGCGTACATTGAAATTCCAGTGGTCGGCCGCGAAGATTTGGAAATCCGGCTGAACGAGTTCGCGGCGGCGGCGTTCGTAGCGCAAAAGAACGGGAGACAATCCAGGAATTCCAGGGACGTTCAAGGCTATCGGCGAGAATTGTTCCGTAACGCTTATGACGCCGTTCGAATAACGGCACTTGTGAATTGCGTTCAACCATTCACGCTCTGAATGCCGGCTGGATAGCCAGGCGGCCCGGTCTTCACTTCCTGGAATGCGCAATTCCTTGTCTTCGAACAAGCACAGCGGCAGGCCCGCACGCCAAGATTGCTCGATCCACGTAATCTTCCCGTCTCGATCCTGGGTCAAGTGACTGACCGGCTTAAGAGCAATCGATCCATCGCTCTCCTGGAGGATTAGTAATTGGCTGTCTTCATCGCCATAGAGCCAGTACACATTCTTGGTACCCGGAAGCCGAAGCGCCGTGAAATCGATCGGCCGCGCTGAAAGAGCGGCTTGCGGATTATTACGCACTCGCTGCGCAGCGAGCAAAGAGAAATAATCGACATATCGAAACGAGCGCTCCTCATCTAAGTGCCCGTCCACGTCCAGCACCAACCCACCGGGGCCAGGGCCAACGATATAATGCTGGAGGTCCGCAACGCCGTTGTTGTCTCCGAGAGACATCTCGGGAATAAGATCGGAAATTTTGATTTGCAATGGCCGGTTGGGATCGATGTCAAGCGCGAGTAACGCCAGTAAGTGCTTCAAATAGTCCGGTGTATTGGCCGTATTCTTGCGTCCATTCCGATAACTGCTCAGCCAATCGTCTCGCCTGTCGATCTTCTCCTTGTGCCTTCTGCGCGGAAGACCACCGCTTCGGCTGCTGGGCGACTAACTGCCGTCTGGCGTCCATTCTGTCTTTCAGCGCGCGCAGTTCTTCTTGTAACTCCGCCGCTGTCGTGCCCCACTCCGCGCGATGACGATCAATTGTCTGCATCAGACACGCAGTGGCCGCGCGTCGCACGTCGGCAGGCAAATCAGGCCGGGCAAGCTGCAGAAGAAGAATATGGATTTTGTTCAGATCGCTATTGCGAAGGTGAACAGATGCCCGCTCATTGCCATCCAAGTCGAGCCACGCCGTTGGATATCGAGACGACTCGCCGTCCAGGTAAAAAGACGCGGTGCTCGGCGTGACGACTCGCTGCACAAGTGGATTCAGCCCCTTCAGTTTGTAGTCGCTGAGCGGGTGACGGTTGGTGATCACGTGGTGAGCTCCGCCCTGTGGGCTATTCAAAAGATCCGGAAGGCTGAACGCCTGGCTGAAGATACCTGGCACATTGTTCATACCGTGATCGGAGACAACAACAAAAACCGTCTGTTGCGCCAAAGCGCTTGCCTGTATAGCGGTCCACAGCCGGCCTGCCAAGCCATCCAATCGCTTCAGCGCATTCTGGAGTGCCGCGCTCTGGTTGGAGGCGTGACCTTCATGGTCGATCTCACCGCTGTAAAAATCTAAATACAAAATGGCCGGATCTTGGAGCTTGGCCTTCAATTCCCGCTCCGTTTCCAACGCCCAAAGATCGTCGAGAGGCGTGGCGCCGCCGCCTTCTATCAGCGACAGCAGACTAGCCGAAGAGAACCGGGCTTTCAGAACGTTCTCAAGAGTTTTCCACCGAACGCCTCGTTGAAACAGTTGGAAGCTTTGGTACGTTCCCGCATGGCCGAAGGAATCGATCATCAACGGAATACCAGCGCGGTCCAGGACCTCGACCGCGGGCATGTCCACCTCTCTCGCCCGCGCATACCCCAGGTAGAAAGGAAAGAAATTCAGATAGTCGTACACATAGCCCGTGTACCGGTCGTATTCGACGTTCCCGCGAATAATGGCGTGCCGTCCGGTGTCAAGCATCGACCAGGAAGGCGCGGACAAACTTATTCCCCGCGTGTAGAAGTTCTGAAATACCAACCCGCCCTCACTGAAGATGTGGGTTAGCCAGGGCAATTGAGATTTGCCCGTCGCAGGATTGATTTGCCGCATCGTATTGTAAAGCAGATCGGCGTTTAGCCCGTCTACTTTAAGAATCACCACGCGGCTGGCTGTAGGTTGCCTCCCGTCCCTGCGCGAGGTCTGGGCTAACGCGCCAAATGAAAGCAACGCTGCTATCAATAGGCGGAATGGAGCTTTCACTTAGCTGATTCTACTCGGGCCAGGGAAGCCGGCGACACTGTCCGCGGAAGAGCGGCAACGCCAATATTCGCCCGGGTGCTTCTCAAGGCCAGAGAGCAATCGGCCATTAGGGAATCGTCGCGTGTCAGATCTCTCACTTGGCTCAAAAGGAATGCCGCGCGAGCCTTCACCCGGCTCGATTTCACGCTAGGAAGCAGGGTCGAGAGCTCATTCACCGCACTAGAAATCAGCTTCGGATCGTAAGCAATTTCCGGCTGTGTGCCTGAATCGACAATAGTACGAAGAAAATCCAGATTAGTTTGCACGCGCCGGTCGCGATCCAACTCCGCCATATTGGCCGCCTCAGCCCCGGCCCGGCGAGTGTACAGGCCGAAGGTGAGATAGTGGACTGCCGTCGTTAAGCGCTTTCGATTGCGGACTCATTCCAAAGCGTAGCCAATTCGGCGCGGCGCTGTCTATCTAACCACTTTGTTAACCGCCCTCCATCGTCCGTTTCACCACGGAGACGCTGATAGCGCGCTTCCGCCAGCTGCAATTCCCGTTCCGGCGACCCCTCAAGTGGGTTCACCGCAAGCGAATCGATTCGGCGCTGCATCTCACTTCGCAGCGCGCCGTCCAGATTTGAATCCATTGCCAGCGCTACGCGAAATTGAGAATAACAATCAAGACGCGCGGCATGATCCATCGCCCGTCCACGCCGCGCAGCTACAAAATCGTAAAGATCCGCCGCGACATAGTAATACCAGTTCGTAAAGTGCGAGATGCCGATAACTCCGCTGGTTACTTCGTTAATGGCGCGCTGTGTAAGTTCGTGCCGGCGGATATGCAGTTTGTCTCTAAAATCGATCAACAGAAGCGGCAGCCTGGGATAGCTCATGCTATACACTCCCAACGGAACCAACTTGACCGCGCGCACCCCGGCTTCGCCTTCGGGCAGCAACGCGCCATTCGCATCAAACGAACGCACCGAGGAAGACCCGCCCCAATCCTTCAAGCGCTCATCCGTCCAGGGATCTTTTATGTTAAGCAGCTTCCATACAGGGCCTAGCGATGTTCCCTGGGGCGGTGCCGAAGCATTCAGCGGGAACCACAATAAACCATACTCGCCGTCCGTTCCGGCCACATTTAAAGATTCAAAGATAAGCCCGGTCTTCTCGGCGCATTGGCGGAGCAATTCCCAATTCCGGCTTCGAATACGCTCTTCCTCAATCCCTTGTTCTTCGCCGAGACGTTCAGCCTCGCGCCGATCCATAAGGCCGCCCAGCAATCGCTTGCGAAGATCCAGCCGCGCAACTACAGTGTTCAATTCCGCCGCGGTAAGCTCGGATGAATCTTCCCCGGTTGGCGCCTGCCGGAGATAATGAATGGCTTCTTCCAGATGAAGCCGCTCATGATCCATCTGGTTCGTGCGGTAGGCGCGCGAAGCCGCACGAACCGGCGTAGTCATGGGATCAAGCATGGTCCACTGCAAAAGTTCACGTCCGACAGCCGAGGCCACAGGATGTTGTGGTGTCGTTAAATCCATAAGCGGCTTCATCCTGCGCGAGCCCATTCCGCTTGACCCTTGCCCTATCCGCCAGTAGAAAAACGGGACAGCCGATAATATTCGCTGAGTTACACTTTGCCGCGTATAAGTTAGAAGCCACACGGAGGAAAGCCGGTCGGTCGCTCTGTCCTGGTCCGCTAACGTATCGCGCAAAACTGCCACCAGCGGAACATCCTCTGTCCGATCGGACGTCCGGGCACGAGTGGCAAAAAAGCGTAAGTAGCTGTGCGGAGTTATCCACTGGCACGCTCTGCCAGTAGTAACGTGTCTCTTTACTCCCGGTCGATGGCAATGAGCGCGCATTGCAAATCGACAGGCAGCAAACAACCAGACAAATCAACAGCTTCATAGAAGAAAGAACCGCTCAACACTATACGGATGCGGCGTCGAGCTTCTTCGCTGCTCGCAAAAACGCGTGTTAACTTGGGAAAGCGTGCATTTCGATACGACGCTGAATCTCGTGTGGCTGCTGCTTGGGCTTTGGGCCCTGGCAAGCACCGCTCGTGCGTCTTATCGCCGAACGGAAAGCTCCGCGCCAAAATGGCTCCATGTAGTCGGCGTCGGCCTTATCGTTGCGGCGCTCTTTCCCTATATATCCGCGACCGACGATATATTGAGGATCGAACAGTACACAGCGCAGCACGACCAGCAGCATAATTCGGGCAAGCAGAGCCATAGCGACGACCTAATTCGTTTGTACGAGACGATGGATAGCCCACTCGTCTGCCGCACCAGTGAAATCGTCCTTACACTGTCATTTGCCTGGTTTGTATTCGCCCCGGTTCTAAAGCAGATTGATCGCAGCACGCCTTTTATCGCCGGTCGTTCCCCTCCCTTTCCTACAAACGCGTAACCCAGTTCAAAAGGTTCAAAGTTTTTGGAGGGTAGAATGCAGCGCCTTATCTGGCGTTTGTATCCCGGTCTCCTGTGTGCCGCATGCTGCTTGGCGCAAACAGCCAACCCGCTCACCTGGCACGAGACCGAGGAAAAGTTCAGAGCGAATAATCCCACTTTGCTCGCCGGCAAAGTTGCCATAGACGAAGCGCGTGCGGATGAGATCACGGCCTATCTTCGGCCGAATCCGGATCTGAACGTTGTCGCGGACGATCTTGGTGTATTTCAATACCATCCGTTCCAGCCGACAGCGAATGCGATCCTTGCGGGTTCTGTTTCGTATCTGCACGAGCGCGAACACAAACGCGAGCTACGGCTGCAAAGCGCTCGACAAGCCACGTCTATCGCTATATCGAGCCAGGGCGACCTCGAGCGTAACTTGCTATTCAGTCTTCGTGACGCATTCGTCCGCGTGCTGTTGTCCAAAGCGGTACGTCAGGTCGCCAAGGAGAATCTCGACTACTACGACAAGGAGATTGAGATCAATCGCGTCCGCTTGGATGCCGGCGACATGGCGAAGGTAGATTTCCAGCGCGTGGAGTTGCAACGAGTACAGTACGAATCGGATTTAGCAACTGCCGAAGTAAACCTGCGCACGGCTAAAATCGACTTGCTGCAATTCCTGCGCGATCGCACCCCGGTCGAACAGTTCGACGTGAATGAGGCTTTTGACTACGACGAACCGGCAACATCGCTTCAAGAGCTTAGGACAGTTGCAATTCAAACCCGCCCTGACTTGAAAGAGGCCGTGCAGTCTCTTGAGAAGGCCCGCACGGATCATCAACTCGCGGTCTCAAACGGCTCAACGGATCCCACCTGGAGCGTGGACGTGGGCCGTCAGCCTCCACTGGTCTTTTACGCCGGTGTGAGCGTCTCCATTCCTCTGCGCATCTTCGACAAGAACCAGGGAGAGAAGGCCAAAACTCAACTGGATATCGGCAGGAACTCACAGCTTCGCGATGCCGCCGAGCTTTCGGCTCTGCACGACGTGGATTCCGCCTACGCGACGATCGAAAACACACTTGCGTTGTTGCGGCCCTATAAAGCGAAGTACCTCAAAGAATCGGAGGACATTCGCTCAACCGTGTCCTTCTCTTATCTGCACGGCGCGGCCTCCCTGCTCGATTTCCTGGACGCCCAAAAACAATATCGCGATACGCAGCTCAACTATCTGAACCTGGTCGGAGCCTATCTGAGCGCCGCCAATCAGCTCAATCTTGCCGTAGGACGTGAGGTAATTCGATGAGTCGGAACACACAATTCTTCGCCGTTTTGATTCTCGGGACAATCATTCTCCTTGCCGGCTGCGCGCGAAAGGAAAAGTCCGATTTCGCAGCGGAAGCGCCGCCGCAGGCTCAAGTCAGCCAACAGCCCGATCTGAATCTCGTCAAGATAGACCGGCCGGAGAGATTCACGCTGGTAACGGCCGGTTCGCGCGAGGACCTTCCCGAACTGAACGCAACCGGCGTCGTAAATCCCGACGTTGAAAGATCCATTCCGGTGATCTCTCTCGCTTCGGGAAGAGTTGTCGAACTTGACGCGAAACTCGGTGACGACGTCAAGAAAGGTCAATTGCTTCTCAAGGTCCTGAGCAACGATATTTCAAATGCGTTCCAGACCTACAACCAGGCAAAGGCCGACGAGGCGCTTTCACGCAAACAGTTGGAGCGCGCTCAGTTGCTGTATTCGCACGGGGCAATCTCACTCAACGATCTGCAGGTCGCGGAAGATACGGAAGAAAAGGCCAGAGTTGCAATGAATTCCGCCGCACAGCAGCTTCGAACTCTGGGCGGCGATATCAATCACGAGAGTCCGATCGTCAACGTCTACGCTCCAACTTCGGGAACCATCGTGGAACAGAACGTATCCAAAGAAGGGGGTGTCCACACACCCGACAATCAGCCAAGCCTATTTACAATCGCCGACCTTTCCCGTGTCTGGGTCCTTTGCGACGTCTATGAGAATGACTTGCCCATGGTTCGCGTCGGTGACAAAGCCGATGTGCGCTTGACGGCTTACCCCGACCGGACATTCAGCGGCCGCATCAGCAACGTCGGGAAGATTCTCGATCCCAATCTTCGAACCGCGAAGGTCCGCATTGAATTGAGTAATCCCGGATTCATGCGTGCGGGAATGTTCGTCACAGCGACGTTTTATGGGTTGCACGGAAAGACCTATGCGGCAGTTCCCGCGGGCGCGGTTCTGCATCTCCACGACCGCGATTGGGTATTTGTGCCAGCGGGGTCGGGCACCTTCCGCCGGACCGAAGTCACCGGCGGAAAAGTCGCGGGCGGCCTGCAGGAAATCGTCTCGGGTTTGAATCCCGGGCAGCAGGTGGTGAACGATCCGCTTGCGCTCGACGCCGAAAGCCAGCAGTAGAACCGGAAAGCAAACATGATTCGCGCATTTGTCGATTATTCACTGCGAAACAGATTTCTGGTGCTTGCGATAGGCGTTCTTCTGCTCGCCTGGGGAGCCATATCTTTCAAGAATCTGCCGGTGGAAGCTTACCCGGACGTTGCGAACAACTACGTCCAGGTGATTACGCAGTGGCCCGGCCGCGCCGGGGAAGAAGTAGAGCAGCAAGTCACAATCCCGATCGAAGTTGTCATGAGCGGAATTCCGCACCTCTCAACCGTACGCTCCATTTCGGAGTTCGGCTTGTCGGTTGTGACCATGAATTTCGACGACGAATCCCAGAACGACTGGAACCGGCAAAAGGTTTTGGAACGCCTCTCGGTGGTAACTTTGCCGAACGGTTTGCAGCCCACCATCGGGCCGGATTACAGTCCCGTTGGACAGCTCTATTGGTACACCCTGACAAGCACCAATCCGAAGTACGATCTGATGGAACTCAAGTCACTTGAAGATTGGGTGATTGAGAAGCAGCTCAAATCGGTTCCCGACGTCGTAGACGTTTCCAGTTTCGGCGGCATTACACGTGAATATCAGGCGCAAGTCGATCCGGACAAGCTTGTGTCCTATGGATTGAGTCTTAGCCAGGTCGAACAATCGCTAACCAACAACAACGTGAATGCCGGGGGCAGTTTCATTCAGACCGGACACCAGCAAGTGAATGTCCGGGAGGTCGGCCTCTTCCAAAATATAAGAGACATCGGCAAATCGGTTTTGAAGAATCAGAACGGAACGCCGGTCTACGTCAGCGACATTGCGTTCGTAACGCAAGGTCCGAAGATCAGGCTGGGGCAAATCGGCAAAGCCGTGCACCGGCCGGACGGCGTGGTGGTTGATAATCCCGATACAGTGGAAGGCATCGTGCTCTTGCGCAAGGGGGCCAACGGCGACGCCATGTTGACCGCCTTACATGAAAAGGTGGACTACCTCAACGCGCACTTTCTTCCGCCTGGAGTAAAGATCGTGCCGTTCCTCGATCGCAGCGACCTGGTACATTTCACAACCCACACCGTGATGCACAACCTGACGGAGGGCATCCTGCTTGTCTCGGTCATCCTTTTCCTGTTCCTCGGTAATGTCCGGTCGGCGCTGATCGTCGTCCTCACTATTCCGTTCGCATTGTTGTTCGCTTCCATCTGTCTGGACCTGAGTCACGTCCCGGCGAATCTCCTTTCTCTCGGAGCGCTTGATTTCGGAATGGTCGTGGACGGGTCCGTGGTTGTGGTTGAAAACGTCATGCGCCACATCGGCAGGCGCGAGGAACGCACGCTGATGAACATTCTTCGCGAAGCGGTTCATGAAGTACAGCGGCCCGTCTTCTTTGCCAGGGCCATCATTATTACGGCGTACTTGCCCATCTTTACGCTCCAGCACGTCGAAGGACGCCTCTTCCGACCCATGGCGCTCACCGTCGGCTATGCGCTGATCGGGTCGCTCATCTTCTCGCTTTCGCTGCTGCCCGTGCTGGCGCTGCTGCTCTTTAGCCGTGAGACAAAGGAGTGGCATAATCCCATACTGGCGGCAATCATCTCGGGCTATCGCCGGTCGCTCGGATGGGCCATGAGTTCGCTTGCACGCCGCTGGATCGTTTTGGGAACTGCCATCGGTTTGCTCTGCGTCTCGGTTTCCCTGATGGTAAGCGGCGCGATCGGATCGGAATTTCTCCCGCACCTTGACGAAGGAGCGATCTGGGCGCGCGGCACGCTGGCCCCCAGCACCGGACCCGCCGAAGGGGAACGAGTGATGCATCGCGCCCGCCTGGTCTTCGCCAGTTTTCCCGAAGTGACGAAGGTGGTCAGTCAAGTTGGCCGTCCCGACGACGGAACCGATTCCGCACTGTTCTCAAATACCGAGTACTTCGTCGACCTCAAGCCGAAGGCCCAGTGGCGTCCCGTATTCCATCGAGATAAAGAGGAACTGATTCGCGCGATGGATCGCGAGGTTGAGAAAATTCCCGGCGCGCTCTGGAACTTCTCCCAGCCCATTGCCGACAATATGGAAGAAGCAGTCAGCGGCGTTAAGGGCGAACTTGCAATCAAGATCTTCGGTACCGATTTAAAAACGCTTGAGGCCAAAGGCGATGAGATCGTGCGCGTCATGCAGACGGTCAGAGGCGTTCAGGATCTCGGGCTTTTTCGTGTTATCGGGCAACCCAATCTCAATATCTCGATAGACCGGGAGAAAGCCAGCCGCTTCGGACTGAACGCCTCAGACGTTCAGGACGCGATAGAAACAGCCATCGGCGGTAAAGCGGTCGGCCAAGTCCTAGAAGGGGAACAGCGCTACGACATGGTTGTCCGCTATCAGCCGCAATACCGGACAACGGTAGACTCAATCGCTAACATTCGCCTGCTCGCGTCTTCCGGCGAGCGGGTCTCGCTGGCACAGGTCTGCAATATCAAGTTGCTGGACGGCGCCTCGCAAATTTATCGCGAGAATAACTCTCGTTATGTCGCTATCAAGTACAGCGTGCGCGGCCGTGACTTGGGCAGCACGGTCGAAGAAGCGATTCGGCGCGTCAATCGCGAGGTGAAACTGCCCACCGGATACGATCTTCAGTGGGCCGGCGAGTATGCCAGCGCCAAACGTGCAAACGCCAGACTGGCTCTGATTGTGCCGGTCACTGTCGCCGTGATCTTCTTCCTGCTGTATTCGATGTTCGGCTCGTTCAAATGGGCGGCGCTCGCCATGGTCAGCCTGGCGCTTTCGCCGATCGGGGCCTTGTTCGCTCTCTACTTCACGGGCACCCATTTCAGCGTCTCTTCCGGCATCGGAACTCTCGCCTTATTCGGGGTTGCGGTCGAAACCGGCGTCATCATGATTGAGTACATCAATCAACTTCGCGCCCGCGGCTACACAGTGCATGACGCGGCCATTGAAGGCGCCGTCCTAAGACTGCGGCCCATCATGATGACCATGCTGGTCGCGACTCTGGGACTTTTGCCGGCGGCCATCTCAACCGGAATTGGCTCCGATTCGCAAAAGCCGTTCGCCATCGTAATCGTCGGCGGACTCAGCGCTACGCTGCTGTTGAGCATCTACGTGCTGCCCACCATATACACCTGGATTGCGGGCGACGACGACGTGCTTCCAGCTTACGAACCCGATTTGGCGGAACCGGTGTAAAACGGGCGCGCTTATTTGCCGCCGTGGAAAACTCGGTGGAAGAACTGCCCCCATCGCCACTGCTTCTCCTGGCATTCCGGGGAGGGCGCAAATCCCAGCGAGTGATCGTCGCGCTGTATAGCCAGAGATTGGAGTTCAGCGCCTTGTGCCTGAACGTTCACGGTCACGAAGCTCTTGCATCCGTCCACGGAAGCGACCTTCCAAGGTGTAGCCGCCTTACTCTGCGGCCCCCAATCGTTCATGAACCGTTGGAAGCTGTAGTTCGGGCAAGGGTGTTGGTCCGTACATCCCCAGTCGTGATAAGCCCCTTGATAATCGCGGTTGTTAATCAAGGAAATGAATTTGCCGGCGGTCCGCTTCTCGGGATAGTTGTGAAAGAACAGGTAACCCGCGATCAAGGCCACCAGGACCACCACGCAAGCAATGACAATGCGTTTGGTGATCCGGCCGCGGCGTTCGTCTTCGACTCCGTACTCCTGTAAATAGCTGCCCATAGGCTCTCCTTTACGAGCACCACCCTCGCCGAAGATAAGTGAACTTGCTTACTTCGCTGGGTAGGCTTTGTCGTAGGCGGCAGTCGCCTCGGCGGTAATATCAAGAGCGGGTTTGAAGTAGATCGTATTGGTTATATCCATCACGACATCCACGCCCTTTTCTTCCGCGAGTTTCTTAACCACCTCAGTCATTTGACGCCCAGTGCGGCCAAGAATATCCTGCCGTTCGCCATTTACATCCGCCTGCAGGTCTTCACCCAGCCGCTGAAGCTGTTTTTGCTTGCTGGTGCCGTCCGCCCGCAGTTGTGCTTCCCGGTTCGGATCGATCCCCGGCGCGTTCAACTGCTTCTGGAGATTTGCGAGGTCGTTCTGTAGATTCTGAATGGCTTCCTGGCGCGGCCGGTACTTCGCTTCAAGCGCCGCTTGCGCCTTTCTGATTTCCTGCGTGTCGGCTACGGCCTTCTGCGCGTTGATAATCGCAACTTTCGCGGGCGCGATGGCCTGCGCGTTCATACAAACTACGGATACGGTGGCAGCTACGGCAAGGAGCGCAGCACTTCTAACTTTCAAAAACATTTACTGTTTGGAACTCCTGATTTTGGTGAGACTGGAGTTGTGAAGAAATCCGGGACTGACCCGCGCCCGCGGAAACCTGCCGATTACAGGCATGTCCCGATAGGCGCGGTGGTCTGTCCCAGTGATTTTTTCACAACTTCAGGCCCGTAAATTGTGCCGATATTAAGGCTAACACGGGGCAAAGCTGCCGAGCGCGCTTTCAACCGCGAATCCGCCCTTCGCCGTCCACCGTGAGAACTCTATCGCGCCACCGGACCTCATTCCCGGCATAGGACGTTCCCCAGACCGCAAACGCGTACAAATCCCAAAGCGGCGCAAGCCAGACCAATCGCGCTGCCAGCGGGCTCCGCAGGACAAACCACCCCGTCGCCAATCCCGAGCCGATTCGCAGACAAACCAGAATCAGCGCCGGCCACCAGGCGCCGCACAGAATCGCGATCAGGATCCACAGCCCGGCGTGAGTGATCGGCAATCCCGCGTAACCGCCCGCCCTTCGAGACCCGGATCGTTCGCGCCCAGCGCAGTTGATGATTCCAGACGCCTGCCCACGTGCCTTCGCCGAGTGATGTCTCAACCGTATAAGTCGAAAGCAGAGACCGTTTCCCTAAACTCGAAATCCGCTTCGCAAGCTGATAATCGTCCGCCAAATAGTCGCCCGAGCGCCTCGAATCCCCCCACCTTTTGCAAATCGGCGGCCCGGAACGCCAGCGTCGAACCCAGGCCAAACTCCCGCACGCCAAGTTCTTGCGCGACCAGTGTACTCGGCATGAAATCCGTCGCGATGCCCAGCGCCTCCCATATTGTCGCGGCGGAATGCGCATAAGCCCGGTAGGGGCACGTAACCACGCCAATGGAACTATCGGAGAGCGGAGCGGTTACCTGCGACAGATACGTACGCGTGACTTTGATATCGCTGTCGTTGACGACCCAGACCGGGTAGCGCGCCTCGCGTGAAAGGTCCATAAGAACGCCCACTTTCCCGTTTGGAGTAACTGTTCGGGCATATGATCAGCCGAATCGAAGTATCTGGGAAAGCGGCTTGCAGCCGCCGGATCTCCGGTACCGCCGGATCGCTCTCGTCGGCAACGCCGAACAGCACTTCAAATGCCGGGTAATCCTGTTGGACTTGGGAAACGAAGGCCTCGTAAGTATTCGGGTCAAGGCCCCGAATTGGTTTCAAAACCGAAACACCAGGCAGTGTATCTGCGGAACCGCGACCGTCAGGGAGCGTTCTCTTACTCAAATGCCGCAAAGCCGAAAAAATCGCCAGTGTTTGATACGCAGCCGCAGGAAGGAAGAGAAGCCAAAACGCCCGCACGTGGAGTGCCTAGCGGGACAGCAACACAACGCCGCCTAGAACTAGCAAAGCGCCCGCCGCGCGCCGCTTGCCCACAGATTCGTGCAGCACCCATTTCGCCAGCATCGTTTCAAATACAAACGTCGCCGCCGAAGCGGGTACGGCAAAACTCAGCGGCTCCCGTTGCAGGAGGGCCATGAACGTGAAGAAGGACACGGCCATAAGAAGGATAGAGAACAGCAAAAATTTGCGCCGCACAATGGTGGCCACCAACTTCGCCAATCCCCGCGCGTTCACCTTCTGCTCCCCGCTCCGCTTCATTTCATGGCTCTGCAGCAGATCGGAAACCACCGTGCAGATCACAATAATGGAAAGCAGGACCCACTTCATTGGCGAGGTCCAGCTGGGTTAGGTTGACTGAGGCCGTGCAACTCGTCCGTGCGATGAGCCGTCGTTCCAACCACCGCGCTCCCCGCGAAGATCAATAGCGTCCCCATCCACTGCGCAGCCCCGACATTCTCATGCAGGACGAACTTCCCAAGCACTGTCGCGACCACGTACCCGACGGCCATCAGCGGTAGCGCAAAGCTCAGATCGGCCCAGCTCATCAAAGCCATCCGCGTGAGCATCCACAGGCTGAGGAACACAATCCCGCCCGCGACGAATGGGTTCAGCATGGCTGTAATGTAGCCAAGCGGATTCACACCCACCGAGGACACGTGCTTCAGTCCCCATGCGAGTGCCAGATTGCCCACTTCGTGCAAACAAGTGATCGCCAGCACAAGCAGCAGAATTTTGGCCTTGGATGGGCCGTGTTGACGTGTTGGGCCGTGTTGACGCCGTACTGCCAGCAGATCTTCGAACCCGGTAGACGCGCCGTCCGGGCCTACCGGTTCCTCAACGGCTGACGAATGACTATGCAATCAATCTCCGCTGGTTAAGACCGCTTCCCGTTCCTTTTCTTCTTTCTGCGCTTTGTGCTCTTGCACAAACAATTTACGCTTGGAACGAAGGGCCAGATACTCGCGAGCTTCCTTGTAAAGCCGTTTGCGGTCGTTGTTGTTGAACAACGCCTTTCCCACTAGCCGCAGCGCTACCTTCGGGACGGAAATAAAACTCGCCGTAGAAACGCTCGACCCACTCGACCAGTTCCCCGCGGTCCAAACCGGCGTACTGATAATTGGGCAGTTGGTGGCCGACATCGTCGGTCATCACTTCGTCGATGGTGATAAGGCCGTTTTTCTTGACGTGATCGTAGAACTCCGTTCCGGGAAACGGATGGCCGATTGAGACCTGAATCGTTTCAACGTCCAGTTCTTTCGCGAAGTTGATGCTTTTGCGAATGGTTTCGCGCGTCTCGCCCGGCAATCCGACGATGAAGTCGCCGTGAACGGTCAATCCCAGCTTCTTGCAATTGGCGGTGAAGCGGCGCGCCATGTCGATGGTGGCGCCCTTCTTGATGTTCTTCAGAATCTGCTGGTCGCCAGACTCATAGCCCACAATCAGAAGGCGGCATCCAGCATCCTTCATCGCCTTAAGCGTGTCGTAGTCGGTCGTCACGCGCGACGTGCAACTCCAGGTGAAGTTTAGCGTCTTCAACTTGGAGCACAGCTCAATTGTGCGCGCCTTCTGATAATTGAAGGTGTCGTCGTCGAAGAAGATCTCCCGCAGCCCGGGAAAGTTCTCGAGAGTCCAGCGGCACTCGTTCACAATGTCATCCGATGAACGCAAGCGCCAGCGGTGACCGGAGTGGGTTTGCGGCCACAGACAGAACGTACACTGTGCCGGACAGCCGCGGGTCGTATAAAACGAGACGTAAGGCTGCAACAGGAACGGGACGTTATAGCGCTTGAAATCCAGATCGCGCTTGTAGACCTTTGTGACCCACGGCAGTTCGTCCAGGTTCTCGATCACGCCCGCTTCCGGATTGTTCTGGAAGCCGCCATTCTTCCGGAACACAACGCCCGCAATCTCCTCGAGCGGCTTGCCCATCGCGTAATCGCGAATCTGGTAATCGAACTCCTTCTTGACCACGAAGTCGATCGCCTTCGAAGCATTCAGGCTCTTCTCGGGCTCCACCGTCACCGGCGGCCCTACAAAGGACACCTTCAACTTCGGGTTGACGTCCTTCATCATCTCCGCGATCCGGACGTCTACATGGAATCCGGGCGTGGACGTAAATAGAACCAGCAGCTCAAAATCAGCCGCCATCGCGACCGTCTGGTCGATCGAAATCTTATGCGGCGGTGCATCGACTACCTTGCTGTCCGGAAGCATACCGGCCGGGTAGCAGAGCCACACCGGATACCAGTACGATTCAATCTCTCTCGCAGCAGGCCATCGGGAACCCGCACCACCGTCAAACCCCTCAAAAGAAGGAGGGTTCAGAAAAAGTGTTCTCATGCACTCCCTTAGCGCTTTAACCTTTAGAGTACTTGGTCTGCGGCCTCGGCATCAACCAGCGGTCAATGACCGGAAGGATAACCGAGCCGTATAGAGTAATAGAGGCTTCGAATGGTCCAAGAGTTGCAATCACTTGGCGGCTACCCCCGTCAGCGCGACCGATTGCGCCGTTTGGCCATTCTCGTCTGAGTCGTTGATTGGCTCAAAATCTGAGTAGTCGATGTTCAATTCGACCTTCCCAATCAGCCGCACGTCAATCGTGCTGCTCATGTGCTCCGGAATCGCAGCCCCGTTCCGAATCTTATAATCCCGCTCGAATTCGACCTTTTTGAACCAGATACTAGGGTTTTTTACTAGCTTACCCTTCTCTTCGACGGGCAGGTAGGTTTTGGCGTCCAACCACATCTCACCCTTGAAAAGGCCGACCTTCTTCTTGCGCGGTGATAGCTGAAATACGTAAACATCGTTCGAATTCAATTCCTTTCGGCCTTTGTACTTGAACTTGTAATTCTCCGGCGTGATGGCCAGATTTTGGTCACCCTGCCCCTGCTGTTCGGCCTGAAGAAATCGCGCAATCACGTCGCTCTTTACGCTGTTGTCACCCTGAAATTTAAGACCGCGATACGTAACCTGCCCCACTTTCGAGATTATTCTCAGCGCATGCAAGCGGCCCTGTTTTTTAAGCTCCGGAATAGCGGCGTTGATGTCCACCTGCATGGAGGCGCCGCGTAATGCGTCCTCGTGATTTTGTGTAGCTTGCAGATATCTGTTGATGATCTGCGCGGACGTCCCCGTGGGCTGATCTTCCACGTCGTCATCTGCCTTTGCGGCGCCGAAGAGTGGAAGCGTCAGAACAGAAGCCACAGCAAGCGCCAGCAATTTTATTCTGAAATCAACAATATGCATGGCTGGCTACGGCCGGGCTGCCGGGAATTATCAGGGTCGAATTATTTAGCCAGTCTAACAAACCGGTGCTCCCCTGAGACGCCATCGACAGGCCGATCAGTCCTTAGATGAAAGTACCCGGGTATTCAGTTGCAAGTTAAAGCGGCTGGCACGCTAATGCGCTACAACTCTCGTACGCACGCGGGGATTGTTTTTCCTGAGCAGGAACGAGAGGAAAAACATGATGCCAGTGGCTATTCCAAGAACCCAAAAAGTGTCGATGTAGGACAGCGTCATCGCTTGGTCCTGCATCGAACGATAGATCCTCGCGTAAGATTGCATGTGCGCTTGCGCCGCTGGAGCTCCCTGCGCGAGTTGCCCTGCCAGTCCATTTACCCGATTGTTAAACTCCGGCAGCGTGCCGCTTGTGTGACTCGCGAGCATCACCTGGTGCACTTGGGCACGCCGCGCCAAAATCGTCGTAACCACCGAAGTTCCCACACTGCTTCCCATGTTCCGCACAAAATTGATCAGACCGGCGACCGCATTGCTCTTCTCCGGAGCGATCCCCAAATAGGCGACCATGGT
>CAWJUO010000057.1:0-56259 GCA_963845995.1 uncultured Acidobacteriaceae bacterium
GGGACAAGCCCGTTTTTGGTGAGGTTAATAAACGCCTGTTGTGAGCGAATTGAGCGGAAAGCATATATGACTGATATCGACCGAGAACATCCTGATTTCAAGCGTCAGAAAAGCATGTGGCATATGTATCGCGATCTGTATGCCGGCGGCCACGACTTCAAACACAGAGCGGCGGAGTATCTGCTGCGCCGACAGAAGGAACCGCTCGACGTCTATGGCGAACGTCTCCAGAGGGCGTTTTACCAGAACTATATCGGTTCGATCGTGGACTGGTATGCGGCGACGCTGTTCCGCCGGGCGCCAAGCCTGCAACTCCAGGGTGGTCTTGATGCGGGACAAGCATTCCTGACGGAGTTTGCGGACGATTGTGACCGCAGAGGGACAAACCTGTCGAGTTTCTTCCGGCATTGCATGATCGATGCTCTGGTGGCAGGACGCAGTCATATATTGATCGATTTTCCCCGGAGCGCACAGGTGGTTGCGAACCGGGCGGAAGAGGACGCGGCAGGAGTATCGAGGGCTTACCTGGTTCGTTATCAGGCCGAAGACCTTATCAACTGGAGCATGGATGAACGAGGTGACTACGAATGGATTGTTTTGAGGCAATCGATTCGGAGGCAGCCGAGTATCGATTCACCGGAAGTCGTGGACGAGACTCATTGGTTCTACTACGACCGGCAGGAGTTCAGAACTTACCGGCGAGTAGAGGCCCCAGGACAACCTACCGCGGCAATCGAATTACTGGCGCAAGGTCCCCATGGCCTGGCGAGACAGCAGCGGGTACCCCTGCTCACTTTGCGAGTTAGCGACGGACTCTGGTTGATGAATAAAGCGGCTCATTTGCAACTGGAGCATTTCAATAAATCGAATGCTCTCGGCTGGGCGATCACCATGGGCCTGTTCGCGATGCCAGTGATTTACTCGGACCGCGAATGGAACCAGATTGTTGGCGAGAGCTACTACGTCCAACTTGGGCCGCAAGACCGATTCGGATGGGCCGAACCAGACGGCAAGGTCTATCAGATCGCCGCGCAGAACCTGGAGAGTCTTAAAGAAGAAATCTACCGAGTCTGTTACTTATCGCAGGCGTCGGGTGAGATGGTCGGCGGACACTCACAATCCGCGGTGAGCAAGCAGATGGACTTCACGATCACACAGGAAGTCTTGCGAGCTTATGGAAGCGCGGTTAAAGAGTGCGTGGCGAAGGTGCTGACAGCGGTGAGCGACGCCAGGGAGGACGGGGTCACGGTTGCGGTCGCCGGGCTGGATGAAGTGGATATAACCGATTTCGGCAATGAACTGCAGGACGCTACGAACTTGCTGAACCTTGGGATTCAGTCCGCGACATTGAAGCGCCAAATCTTCGAACGATTGGCATTCAAGTACCTGAGCGACGCTCGTCAGGACGTAAAGGATCAGATTGCACAAGAGATCAACGAGCAACTGACGAATTAAAAGAGCAAAGGAGATCCATGTTAGAAGACAATCCAATGGAGAAAGAGACGCCGACACCCGACATTCGGAATATCGTGCGGCAAGCAATCGAGGAGTTCGTACGCAACGAACAACAGAAAGCAGAACCTGCTTACAAAGCCGAGCTGCAGGACGAGCGGAAGCGCCGGGAAGGTCTTGAGTCTCGCGTCAATCAGTTAGTGGAAGAAAATCGACGGGCGCGCACGGCGGCTGAAGAAGCGGATAAGAATTCTCAGATCCGGTCTGAGTTGCAGCGTCTCGGTGTGTCGAAGTTAGACCTGGCGTTCAAAGCGGTTAAAGACGACATTGTGCGGACCGAAGATGGCCGTTTACTGGCCAAAGGTCCCGAGGCCAAGCCCTTGCAGGATTTTCTTGCAGGGTTCGTTCAGGAGAACCCGGAACTCTTGCCCGCGCGGATCGCTGGCGGCAGTGGTGCTCAAACTCACTCCCGCAATGCGGTGCAGGCGTCCGGAGCTGGTATCGAACTGGACAAGATCAAACCCGGAATGAGCAAGGATGAGATGGATCGAGTGCGCCAGGAGATTTCGCGGCTCGCCACTCAGGCCTTGCGCGGCGCTTGATTGAACGTCTTTTTTCAGGGCGTTTAGGGCAAGAAGTGCAGGAGGACAGCAAGGTCCTCCACCACACGTGCACCAACACGAAGACAGTTGGGCGCGTGATTTTCATTTTAGGAGAATTATGTCAACAATTACATCTGCCAATCTGGCGAATGCGATAGTCAAGCTGGTTGCAGCGGACGCTCTTCCGGCCTTGATGGGGAACCTTGTCATGGGTAACCTTGTGAACCGTGATTACGAGCCCATTCTGGCGCATGCCGGCGACACCGTCAACGTGCCGATCCCGCCGGTGCTGGTAGCGAACAACATCGCCGAGGGTGGGACCGTTCAGGCGCAGAACCCGAGCCTGGGCAACGCGCAGATCGTTCTCAATACGCATGCGGAAGCGACCTTCCAGATTCCGGACGTTACTAAGGCTCTTGCTTTCCCAGACCTTCTGAAAGCTTACATGCAGCCTGCGGTGATCGCCATTGCAGAGCGGGTGGAAAGAGATCTTCTGAACCTGTACGGACAGTTCAGTGCCAATACACCAGTGGGCACTGCCGGTACGCCGATTACTGAAGCGACCATCGACTCGGCCGAGACCGCGTTGTTTGCCGCCAAGGTACCCGCCAGCGCGCCGAAATACTTGATCGTCGATTCAAACACGTATTCGCAGATTCGTCAGATTCCGCGCTTCAGCGAATACTACACGGCTGGTGAGGCCGGACTGAAGGCCCTTGTCGAAGGGAACGTGGGCAAGATGAAGGACTTCTTCATTTTCCGCTCGCAATACGTGCCGACGACAGGCGGTCTGAGCCCCAATACCCACAACTTAGCCTTTTCGAAGGACGCACTAGGACTCGTTGTTCGCCGCTTGCCGCAGCCCTTGCCGGGCACTGGCGCAGTGGCGGAGTATGCCGAAATGGGCAACTTCGGAATCCGAGTCGTGATGAGCTACCAGCCGAACACTCTGTCGCAGCAGTTCACTGTTGACATTCTTTACGGCACTGGCGTGCTGCGGAACAACTTCGCAGTTCAGGTCAATAGCTAGATAGCAGCATTAGCGGGGGTCTTTTGAATGGCCCCCGCTCTTTTCAAGGAGAATCATGGACGTTAAACAATATTTCCGAAAACTTCGCGAGATTGAAGCTGCTCTGCTGGAGGAATATCCGATCGTGGTTAGTCTTCAAACTTCAGATGGCGGTAAGCCGGGTTTGATATCTGAGGTCTCGCGATTCAACGCGGCGAAGATGATCGTCGAAGGTTGCGCCGTTCTAGCGACCGAAGAACAAGAACAACAGTTCCGGGATCAGCAGGCCGCGGAGAGAAAAGCAGCAGAAAAGGCCGAATTATCTAAGCGTCTTCAGGTGGCGATCATCGCCGATCCAGATGCGCAGGGCCATAGCTCTCACAGGAAGAGCAACGGTCCGTCAGCAAACGGAAGGTAACTACTAATGGCTCTGTTCACCGACGCGAGCGTTGTTACGCTTGACGATCTTCAAACATTCGAGACGTCGCTAACCCAGGTCGCCTCATCGCACGGCATCAACGTTGACACGAAGATCAACCTTTCATTGAGCGGAATCGGCGACAAGTTGATGCTTTGGCTTCTCTCTGTGAGCGGCTCCGACCCGCAGTGGTTGAACAGGCGCCTATTAGGTTTGTCAACCGTTGTCGTCACGCCGACTTTGCGGCGATGGATTTGTTTTGATTCGCTCTCACGGTTTTATGCCGAGGCTTACAACGTTCAATTGAACACGCGCTTCCAGGGTAAGTGGACAGAGTATCAAAATGAGGCGGTCAACGCGGAACGCATGGTGTTCATGTCTGGATTAGGCGTCGTCTTCCAACCGTTACCAAAACCTGCGATGCCGTTGGTTTCGATTGAGGATGGAACAGCTCCCGCCCAGTCGATTTTCATTCAGACGGCCTGGATCGACGCTATGGGGAACGAGGGCGCCCTCAGTCCGGTGAACGGACAGATTCTTAGTGGGGCCGCTGGAGTTGCGGTCGCCATGGCCGAAGGCGCCGTTAACGCGCCAGGGTCGGCCGCAGGTTGGAACGTTTACGCCAGCACCGCGCAGGACAACCTAACACGCCAGAACAGCGCGGCGATATCACTCGGCTCAACGTGGCAGTTGCCCGCGTCGGGTTTGCTGGCTGGACCGCAGCCTATAGACGGGCAGGTTCCAAATGTGTACGTCACGCTTTCACACGAGATAAAGAGGGGATAAAACGATGCTTCCGCTCACACTATATGTGGCCCAGAAAACGGCCTCGCTCCTGAATGCAGGAAATGCGCTCCAGCAGCAACTAACCGCTCTCGCGAGTGCATGTAACACAATCATTCCGGCGATTCCTCCGGGGCAGGTTGTGTTGAGTTCGGCCTCTCCCGATTTGGGTGACAAAGATATTCAGTTAACGTATCCGAGGGTCTGCCTGTACAGCGCGGGCCTGAAGAATACCCAAATTGAAAAGTTCAGGTCACTCTCAGGGTCCGTGTTGGTCGCGGCGGAAGTGTGGGCGAGCGGAAACCTCGTCAATGAAGTGGATCAGTGGATCCACTTTTACGTTGAGGCGCTGAGCAATGTGTTGCGAAGCAATATCGGCGATTGGGGCGACGGGATCTTCTTTTCAGGAATGTATGACGTGCAATTTCAGCCGCCGAAGGCTGGAGGACTGGGCTATGTGCAGTCGGCAAAGGTCACCTTTAGCTTCAACGTGAGCCAGAACTAGGAACGCGCGCATGGGAAACTACATCTCTTCAAATGCAAATCGCTTTTACGCGGCGATCGAGAGCAGTTACGGGAAAGCGGCTTCCATAGCGGCATCCAACCGCTTTCCCGCCGTCAAGTTGCAAGCCCACCAGGTCCTTGCACCTGGACGGCGCATGGATAAAACGGGATCTCGAACATTCCGGGGATTCGCCGCGAGTTCCAGGCGGCACACGGCCTTCGACGTCCGCACCTACTTAACTTCCTGGAACGGTTCTGGACAGCCGTCGTACGGCCCATTATTTCAAGCCGGGCTCGGAGCGCCGCCCCAGACCACGGCAAGTCTGGTTGTAGCGCAGATGAGCGGCCTGACTCAGATCCAGACCACGACACCCCACGGATTGACGGCAGGAGGTGCTATTTCTTTCGGAGGAGAGATACGGTTTGTGACGGCGACGCCGGACAACTCGACCGTTATCCTCAATGCGCCGTTCTCGCAGCTTGCCACGGTCAATTCCTCGCTATCTCCCGCGATCAGCTATAACCTGGCCACCGCGTTACCCAGTCTAAGTATTTACGACTTTTGGGACCCGATAACCGCAGTAAGTCGATTTATCACGGGCGCCGCGGTCGACGTAATTGGAATCACGGTAAATGGCGACTTTCACGAGTTTACGTTCAGCGGCCCAGCGGCGGATCTACTCGATTCGACAAGTTTCGCCTCTGGATCAGCAGGCCTTTCCACATTCCCGGCGGAACCGGCTCTCTCCGCATTTGACTATTCGATAGTGCCAGGACATCTGGGGCAGGCCTGGCTGGGCAGCACCGCAAATCAGTTTTTCACGTTAACCGCAGCGAGCATACAGATTAAAAATCATGTCAGCGTGCGTAATCAGGAATTTGGATCTTCTTATCCCACAGCTATTGCGCCGGGACCGCGCGAGATCGCCTCGACCTTTACCCTCATGGTCCAGGACGACGCACAAACGAGCTCATTGTACGCGGCGGCCAAGCAGAGAACGACGATCTCGGCGATGCTGCAGCTTGGGCAGCAGCAGGGAAGTCTAATGGGAATTTTTCTACCGAGTGTTACACCGGAACTGCCCGCGTACAACGATTCGGATACCAGGCTGCACTGGCAGTTCAGCAACAACCTGGCTCAAGGGAGCTCAAATGATGAAATTTACATTGCCTTCGCATAGAGCTATCAGTTACCCAAGCTTCATCAGGTGCGAAAGCCGTGCGGTGCCTGGTGTCCAGTACACGATACGGAGAGTATCGCTGGCACAACGGATAGAACTGACGAGAAGCGTGCGCGAACTCTGCTTGAAACACGAATTTCTAAAAGCTGGTGATGGAGCGGATCAGCTAGAGTCGGCGCTGGCGGATCTGTTGATTCGCAAACTTTATCTGGAGTGGGGACTGGCCGAGATAACCGGGCTCCGAATTGACGGAAATCCTGCAAGCGTCGCTGCGCTAGTCGAAAAAGGTCCTGAGGAACTCAGCGATGAGATTGTCGCGAGAATCAAATCGGAGCTCGGGTTAACCGAGGACGAAAGAAAAAACTCCTAATCGCATTCCATTTCCAGTTTTCCTCACCGGCCGCGTGGAATTGCGATACCTGTCGAGCTAGCGGCCTGGTGGCAACGCGGAATTGTGCCTGGGTGAACATTGAACCCCCAGTAAACTCACGAGCGATTTGGGCAAGAGAAGAGGTGTTCTCCTCTCAATGCCCCAAGTCGGTTATTACTGCCGCAAGTTTGACCTATTTAGAGCAATACGCAGTTTGGAAGCAGCTTGGCGGCATCGATCCCGAACGGATTGATGTGAAGACAGCCGATGCGATCGTCTTGTTGGAGCAGACGTGGAAAAAGGAGACCACAAATGGCTAAATCGAACAACCTGTCCGGCCTCTTTAATCAGTTATCAGGGAGTAACTCCCGGAGCCGCGGTGCGGCGGTGACTAATCTGGTAACTCAAGCCGGCAGTTCCTCAAGTTCGGGCGGCTCTCTCAAGGCGAGCCGGAACAACGAAATCACAAGTCAGAGTCTCAGTGGAATCACCAATGCGAAAGAAATCGCCTTCGGCAAGCCGTCCAGCGGTGGCACATCCTCTTCGACTCAGACGGGAGGCAACGAATTCACAAACTTACTGCAGCACACCGTCTCGAACGGAATAGTGAGCGCATTGGAGGGTAGCCTCGGCTTCGGCGGTCTTTCTGGTATCGGCTCAATCATCTCTGGAATTGCGAACTTGTTTGGGAGCGGCAAGAAAACTCCGCCCCCGTTAGTTGAGTTTCATCTTCCCAGTTCGCAAAACCAAACTCTCTACACGGGTGGAAATACAAGCACGGTCTACCAGGGCAGCGCGACGCAATCGCCCAACATGGCGCACCCGGGCTCGGGGGTTTACAACGCGGCGGAAGTCCAGAACTCGTCCAATGGGCAATCGTTACAGGACCAGAGCGCTCAGATCGCGCAGGCTGTTAAGACGGCTCTTCTGCATTCAAGTTCGCTTGCCGATGTGATTTCGGAGATTTGACGATGGCTACCTTTCCCCTACTCAGTTCCGGTGCTGTCACGCAGTACCCCGACCCCGCAGTTCATCGGTCAAGGTGTGGATGTGATCCGGTTCCTGGACGGAACTGACCAGCGATATCTTACTCAAGGACGGCAGCTGCGCCGCTGGCAGATCCGCCTCGATTTACTGAACGGCACGGAAATTCAGCAGATTGAGTCGTTTTTTACCGCACAACAGGGCGATTACTCCACATTTCGCCTTTCCCGATCCATTCAGCGGTACTGATGTGCCTAACTGCCGAATCGGAACGCCCGGACTTACGACTGAGTACACCGCCGTAGACGCGGCTTCGACTTCGTTTTGGGTGATTGAAACCAATGGCTAATCTCTTCTTCCCGCAACTGACAAGCGGGGCAACAGCTCAGTATCCGATACAGAAGACTAAGGTTGTCAGAACTGTGAAGAACGTGCTGGGCGATGGCAGCATGCTCTTGTACTCGGATCCATACGGCACGCGCCTTTCTTGGGAATTGAGATACGCGGAACTGTCTGGAGCAGATATACAGGCATTGCAATCACACTTCACTAACTGCGGCGGTCCTTTTCATGCCTTTACTTTCATCGATCCGACGGAGAACATGCTGAACTACAGCACGGATCTCTCGGCGTCAATATGGCGGAACACGAACGGCCTGAAACTTGCAGGCGGTGACAGCTGATCCCCTAGGTGGCACCGATGCTTTCACACTCACGAACGCCGGGCAAGCGGACGAAGAGATCAGTCAGTCTATTGATTGTCCCTGCGAATTACCAGTACTGCTTCTCGGTGTATGTTCGCAGCGAGCAACCAACGGCGATAACTCTGTCCCGGCGAGGGGGAATCGCTACCGAAAACACAACCTACGACATAACGTCTGCATGGACGCGATTGATTTCATCGGGAACTCTGAACGATTCCACAAATGCGTTCGCTGATTGCGATGGTTATAGGCGCCGGACAGCAGGTCCAGGTCTTCGGCCCACAGTTGGAGGCTCAGATCGAGCCTTCCCGGTATCGGCCGACCACCGCACAAGGTGGGGTCTATGCAAATGCACATTGGGCGGTGGATCAGCTTCCGATTGCTGCTGAAGCTCCGAATCTGTTCTCAACGCAATTCATTATTGAAACCACCGCATAGGAAGAATAATGGGCACCATTAATCAAATCAAACAGTCGGCTGAGGCAGACACTCCGCTTCTATTCTTTCAGTGCGTACTTCCGTCGGGCGACACTGAATACTGGTGCACACATTCCATTTCGTTCAATGGAAACAGCTATTCGGCTAGAGTGCTGAAGTATAACTTGTTCGATCTGCAGTTGTCAGCCGACGATGCGATGGATGGGATTTCTCAACTTTCGCTTACACTCGCGAATGCAGATTCCGCTCTCTCCGAATTGAATGCCGCGATTGGCTTCAAAGGAGCGCAACTCACCGTATTCTTCGCCTTTGCAGATCTACCTAGTCTCACGATTACGACCGAAAGTACGGTTCTGTTCCGGGGCATCGCGGGCGATCCTGATGAGATTGCGGAAGACAGTCTGCGGCTCACATTTACAAACAAATTGAGTCTACAACGGATTCCGATTCCGGAAGTCAGGGTCCAACGCTCCTGCCCTTGGAACTTTCCTGCGACGGCCGGCCAGAGAGGCGAAGCGCTGAGCGGAGGAGCAAACGGACGTTTCTCCCGGTTCTATCGTTGCGGCTATTCAGCCGATCAACCGGGCGGAGTTGGCACGCTGCTTAACGGATCCCCATTCACTTCCTGCGATGGTTCGAGGACTCAGTGTCAACAACGCGGAATGTTCAGTACGGATGCCCTTGGAAACACCACGCGCCGCTTCGGTGGATTCGAATTTGTTCCTTCCTCCGTATTGGTTCGGACATCTGGAGCTAAAACGTCCCACGTCTCGCCACTGATCGATAACTCAGCGGCGTACAACGACGCAGTACCGCTTGTCTACGGAACAGGCTGGCTGAAATCGCCGGTGATTTTCGCCCGGAACGATGGCAATCTCACCCACATGGAAACCCTCGTGGGAATGGGCACTATTCAGAGCATCTTGAAAGTGGTCGTCAACGGTATCGAGATCCCAAGCGGCGTATCAGGTCAAGATATGACCTCGACCGGATGGTACAGCCTTGTTACAAGCGGAAGCCGAAACGGCGAATTCAATCTCGATTTCAGCGACTCGGCAGGGAATCCGTTAGGAGATCCGTACGGAAGCATCTCGGCCTTGTCGATTGTTGTTCCAAACAGAATCAGCAGCGGAAAGTCACTACCAACTGTCGAGGTGTTGCTGCAGGGAATGACCATTGACTCCTATGCCCCGGACGGGAGTTTTCAGGCAAATTCTTTCAGCAATAATCCGGCCTGGGTAATACTCGACATCTTACGCCGCTGTGGATGGTCTACTTCGGATCTGAACTTAGTTACATTCGCATCTGCCGCGGATTTCTGTCAGGAGTTGATCAGCACAACAGACCTTAACGGAAATCCTCTTCAGATTCCGCGATATGAGTGTAACTTGATCCTGACCAAGCGGCAAAGTGCCTCCTCTGTCGTTCGGGGAATACAGGGTGGCTTCGAGTCTGATGTTGCGCTACGGAGCTACAGGCCTTCTAGAACTCGTACCAGAGACGACTTTGGCACGTCAGCAGCCGGTTCTGCCGGACGGCGGGAATAGCGTAGCGGCATTAGACGGAGGCTGGCCCGTTTACGAATTCAGTGACGCTTCAGCGCCATTCTCCGGAATTATGCGAACCGCAAACGGATCGTCATCAGTACGTCTGAGCTCTCGGACTATTGCGGAGACTTCAAATAGGTTGAGCGTGGAATTTCAGGATGCGTTCAACGAGTATCAACAAGACAGCCTCTCGGTGGTCGATGCAGAGGACTCAGGGCTCATTGGATACGAAATCAGTAGCGCTTCGACGGCGCTCGGCATCGCGAATATGAGCCAAGCCCAGCGAGTGCTTCTCCGGCAGCTCGACAAGTCCACCAAAGGAAATCTTTTTGTACAATTTCAGACCAGCTTCCGCGCTCTAAAAGTTAGACCAGGCGATCTCATCGCGCTTACGTATCTGAAAGAAGGTTTTTCGAGGACACCCTTCCGTGTTGTAAAACTTTCTCCCTCTACTAACTACCGGATAGTAACCGTCCTGGCTCAGATTCACGACGACAATTGGTATAGCGACAACCCTGCTGTCTTGGCTGGCGCTGGCAGACAACCAGGATCGCAAGCCCAACTTCCACGGCCTCTAATCGGACTCGTGGCGCACAACGATTCGAGCAACAATCTGGAGTATTACGACTTCCAAATTCAGGAGTTTCTTCAAGCACAGAAAGATGGAAGCGCGACAGACACGTTAACGGTCAATTTCGTTACCCCGACTAAACCGAGCGCCAACTCACCGGCCTTGCCTTTGCTTAGCCTGTCTCCACAGTACTCGAGCACGGGAGGAACGCTCAAAGGCGGCTCCAGCTTCTACTACGCAATCAGCGCTCTTGATAACCAAGGCCACGAAGGATCACTGTCCTTCACGGTACCGGCTGTATTGCCGACGGGTTCAAACACCAATACCGTAACCATCACCGGGCTCAGCTTTCCAACCAGTGCAGCCGGATTCAACGTATACCGAGGTGTGACTCCACAGACGCTCTATAGAATTGCCACCAATTCACCCATTGCTGCAAACTATACCGATGCTGGTGCGGCTCTGGAGCCGGCCGGGCCGCCAGATCCGAATTTCGATCACGCGAATTTCTATTACCGGTTTGAATACGCCGGCCCGTTCACTGCAACTTCGTTCTCGCCAACCATGATCGGTTGCCAGGACATGGGGGCGTCACCGCTTGCGTATTCAGGAATGGTAGTCCGGATCATCGACGGAACGGGCCGCGGCCAGGAACGTTCGATCGCCACAAACGATCAATCTACTCTAACCCTTGTTTCGCCTTGGACAACAACCCCCGACCTTACAAGCATTTTTGTGATAACGGAGCCATCGTGGCATTTTGCCGCAGTCTCAACCATCAGCCCGGTTCAGTTCGAGGTCGGGTACAGACCGGGCAGCGTGATCCAGATTTCCGGCCGAGGAGCTAGTGTCAACAATTTGGAAGGATACGCCGAGTTGTGTCCGATCACTCGCTGGGCGCTCGGAGGTGGACGGGCCGACACAGGAACAACGGTTGCACCTGGCTTCACTCTTAGCGTTCCAGGGGGCGGTGAATTGGTGATGTCAGAAGTAGGGTTCACCGACCTGACTAACACTTCCTCTGTAGCTAGCGGAACCTTGCAGTTGTTCTCATGGAACGAACTTCTGAGCTCCGGCAGTTACACCTTGTCAGCTCCGCTAGACGCTATAAGCACCACGGCTTCATTGATAACAGCCGCAACGCCATACACGGGACAGCTTGTGCAAGTCGGCACGGAACTGATGACTGTACTCTCGTTCAATTCGAGTGCGAACACGTATCAGGTAGCACGAGGATCGGCGGGTTCGACGGCAACGGCGCACAACGCGGGAGATAGTGTGTTACATCTTCAAGCGTCCACTTTCGTTGTGCCGTTCGGTTTGAATTTCTTCGCAAATCGGGCGTCGGTAAACTTTCTGCACACGGTCAGCATTCCAGATGTTCGTGTCGCTGCCTCGCAATTCTTCGTGACAAACGCCTTTGGAGACAGCGAAGCCAGTCAGCAATGTTATACGGCGTCGCCGGATGGTGGACTGCGGACTCTTTCTGGCGGCCAGTTTTCCTTACAGGTGAGCGGTACGCTTGCTACCCAGCAAAATGCGACACCGACGCTTTTGATCGAGGCCACGCACGCTGTCCGGGATATTAGGGCATCCGTCAACCAACCTCCGGTTGGATACAACGTCACGATGGACTTGCTACAGAACGGAACACCCTACTGCACCTTGAGCATTCCATCGGGCTCCTTGATTTCTAATGTCCTGGATGGAGTTCAATTGCCTGCCCTCACTGGAAGTTCGTCACTATCGCTCAATTTGACCCTGAATTTAATTCAAGGATTTCAGGGCTCCATCAACCCTGGCCGGGATCTCACTCTAACCATTCGTCTCTAAGCCATGTCTGAACAACTGTTTAAGTTGAGTCCCGACCGGGACCTGCAATGCTACTTCTTGACACCATCGGCAATAGCTGCCATGAGTGGTGCTAGCCCGAGTGGATTCACTCTTTCTGGAAAATGGCGTCAGCAATTTGATTGGGCGGTGGTCGAGTGGAATCGGGACAACGTCTTCGAACATCCGTCTCTCAGGATATCTGCCGGATGGAGACCTAAGCGGACTTACGCTTACGTATGTGGAGCAGCGGTCCGGTTGCATTCCCTTCGAATCCAACCTGGTGCCTGTTGTTGATTGGGACAACCTACGAATCTGGACGGCCGATAGTGGTTCCACGCCTTACAAAGTGAGCCTCTCCTCTCTCGCTACGCCACTGGAAGGAGAGTACATCCCCGCGTCCGCAACAATGACTCTGGTCTCATCGCCGGGAGTGGGCAATCGCGTCGGTCTGGCGTTTCTTGAATCGCATCACTTTTACACGGTTGGGCCGCAAGATTCACTCGCGCAGATTGCTCAGGGTATCGCCGCCGACATCTCTTCGAACCCGGATTTCACAGCATCGAGCACGGACAACTCGGTAACTATAACCTGGAAAGCTGGTCCGAACTACGCGGCGTTGCGGGGTGCGAATGGTAATCGTATAACGGTTTATGGCTTTGCCGAAAATGGAGCTTTGTGCTGGCAGAGTCCCGCAGCAACGTTCAGCGGTGGACAGTTTCCTAGTAAATACCAGGTCAAGATCGACTTCGGAGCGCTAAAGGCACAGGGGATTCCGACGGACAAAGTGCGGAAGCTACGTTGGACCTGGGCTGCGGATCTACAACCCGCTGAATTCAATCAGACCGAGTTTTCGGTAAACGTTTCCAATTGGACCGTAGCCGGAGCCAATCGAGAATATTTCGTTGCGGGACCTGGGAGCAGGCGCATTGACGACACCGATCCATCGCTCAGTTACATAGGCTCATGGCAGAGCGAGGGCGGCAACTACTATGGCAGCGGCATTCGGGTCAGCACTGAACCCGGCGACAGCCTCACCATCACATACACCGAAACTGCCGTTCATAACCTATACCTCGGTACACGGTTGCTCGCGTCTGGCGGTTCCGCCAATATCTCAATAGACGGACAATCGACTACTTCATTAGATCTGGCGCTCAACGGTGAGGACATCTTGATTAGAGCTAATCTCGGGCAATTGGCCGCCGGGACTCATACAATTCTCATCAGCAATACGGGCATTCCGGGAACTGCTCTCTATTTTGACTTTCTGGAAATTGCTTATCCTACCGCTTCTCTGCCGGACTTTGCGCCCCAGCGGCAACTTGCGTTAGCTACGGACTGGGATACATATCACTCGCAGTCTTTGCCAGCAGAGCGAACAGCATGGTTGATAAACAAGCTCGGATTCTGCGGACGCGTCAATCACTACGTCGGCGCTCTTTGGTTTTACGAACTCGTCAGACCAGGAACTCAGTATGCGTCACTGACACTGACCGTTACAGCCGAGGCCTATTCTGGAAGTCCCACTGTGATCCTCGATATCGCCGCGGCTCAGGGGACGGCAGTTACCCAGATCAAACACTTGGCTCTTCCGGATGATACTGCTTCGACGGTGGCGGAAGCGCTTGCTGCTCTGATCAACGTCGGAACCAATCTCGTTTGGGCGAGTGCTAACGGAAACCAATTGACTCTTACAGCAAGGGCGATGGGCTCTTCGGGTAATGGGATTTGGGTGCAGGCAGATACTACTAGCGCGGGCTACTCGATAACAGCGGCATCGAATGTCCTTAGCGGCGGGGTGGACGGCGCGCCTTACGATTTGAATACGGCAGACGCGTTAAGCAGCACGCTTATGGCTACCGCCGACTATTGGCGAACGGATTTGACCGCGACTCCGCGAATCAATCGGGCTGCGCGCGATTGGCATCAGGCCTTTTTCACGGCCCTTAACGGCTACGGAATTGACTCTGTCGCTTCCTTCAGCACCGAACTGATGAACGGCGATCCATCGGCTCAGTCCGCAATCGCGCAACGCTACCCAGATGGCTCTCCTGTTGTCCTAAACACGCCTGCAATTCAGACAAATTTCTCGCCTGCGTCGCTCACGTTCTGGACCCAGGTATATCTCGATATGGCCGGCTTACAGGCGGCTGCGGGAATGAAGCCGTATCTTCAATCGGGCGAGGTCCAATGGTGGTACTTCCCCGGCGGGAATACGATTGCGGGCATGCCGTTCTACGATGCCTATACACAGCAGCAGTTCCAGGCACAATTTGGCAGTGCGATGCCGGTCATTGTCAACAATAACGTTGATCCGGCTCAGTATCCTCAAGAGTGCGCGTTTTTATCCGGCCTAATCGGAGCATACACAGCGGCGATCAGATCAGCGTTGAAGGCCAAATATCCTGAATGCCGTTACGAAGTGCTGTATCCGACAGATACAAATGATACTGCCTTCAACAGCATCATCAACTTTCCAAATGCTGACTGGACGCCAGCCAACTTAGATTGTCTTAAGACTGAGAGTTTTGCATTTACCGAAAGCTGCAACCTGGACCAGAGCACCTACTCAATCGGCGTGAGCGCCACCAAGGGATTCCCGAATTCTGCGCGAAGCCACTTGGTAGGAATCAGCAGCGCTCTTACAGCTTGGATGAAAGAAGTGGATCTGGCGCAGTCGCAGGGATTAGAATCGGTTGTCCTGTTTGCGCTCGATCAATACTGCTTGATCGGCTATCCGCCGCCGCCATTCGGAAAAACATCTATAACGCGCCGCCAAGGATAGCGCCACAACATCTGACGGCGTAAAATCACGTCAGAATGCAAATTGAAGAGCTGCAAGAGGCAATCCGGGCGAGCGGTCTGGATGGATGGCTGTTTTTCGATCATCATCGACGTGATCCGCTCGCCTATCGCATCCTGGGAATCCCTACTGAGGTCGAAGCGACGCGCCGCTGGTATTATTTCGTTCCCGCTCACGGAGAAGCTCGCAAACTCGTTCATCGCATCGAAAATCGCGCGCTCGATAGCCTTCCCGGTCTAAAGAATGCTTATTCCAGTTGGACGGATCAACATCAACAACTCAAGAAACTGCTCGCCGGCTGCTCACGGATCGCAATGCAGTACTCGCCTAACTGCGCCATTCCTTACATTTCACTGGTGGACGCCGGAACCCTCGAACTGATACGATCCGGCGGAGTAGAAGTGGTTAGTTCGGCAGGCTTAGTACAGGAATTTGAAGCGCGTTGGACTGAGCGGCAACTGAGTTCACACCTTCAATCCGGCAAATTGGTCGATCAGATCAGACGTGAGGCCTTCGACTTGATCGGAGAGCGCTTGCGGTCCGCAGCCACGGTAACGGAATACGAAGTCCAGCAGTTCATATTGGGCCGCTTCTCGCAATCGCTATTAACCACCGACCATGGCCCAATAGTTGCCTGTAACGACCACGCGTCCGATCCACACTACGAGCCAACGCGCGAAAACACTCGCGCCATCAAAATGGGCGATTTTGTTCTGATCGACATGTGGGCGAAGTCGATTGAGCCCGAGTCTGTTTACTACGACATCACATGGACTGGCTACTGCGGTGACGACATCCCGCCGAAGATCCAGAATGTCTTTGAGATTGTCCGGGATGCCAGGAAGGCAGCAACGCGTTTCGTGATTGAGAAGGCAGCCCGCGCCCAGCCATTTGCGGGTTTCGAAGTAGATGACGTTGCGCGCGGGTACATTGAACAGAAGGGCTATGGCGATGCCTTCTTCCATCGTACCGGTCACAGCATCGGTACCGAGGTGCATGGTACTGGCGCCAACATGGACAATCTTGAAGCACACGACGAGCGCCAAGTCATTCCCAACACCTGTTTCTCGATTGAGCCAGGCATTTACCTTCAGGAGTTCGGGGTTCGGTCAGAGGTGAACGTCTACGTCGGGAACGGATTCGCGCAAGTCACCGGTGAAGAACAAGAACAACTTATTCGGATCTGACACCGAAATGCAATGTTCCTCGTGATGGAAGTCTTTTGGCCTATAGAGCTTACGAAACGATAGACCAGATCAAATATTTTGATTTGAGTACGGCTCGGCAACAGTTTACCGTTGGATATGGCGACAGTGAGTTTTGTTGAGCCCCCTACTTCACAAGTTGCTCTCCTTCATCGGATCAGCAGCATCGTAAGCTCTGAGCTTTCTCTGGATGAGATGCTCGGCGAGATCGTCGGTTTGACGGTCCAAGTCACAGCCTGTGATGCCTGTCTGGTCTATCTGATTGAGCGTGAGACAAATGAGATTGTGCTTCGCGCATCTCAGGTTCCGCACCAGGTGGACTTGGGTAATATTCGGCTAAAGGTTGGCGAAGGTATCACCGGGTGGGTCGTCGAGCACCGTTCCGTGGTAGCACTTCCAGTCAATGCGGCCGCCGATCGCCGCTTCAAGAAATTCCAGGCGCTGGTTGAAGATACCTACGAAGCATTCCTTTCGGTCCCGCTCGTGAGTGGCGGAGATGTGATCGGTGTTATCAACGTCCACCATCGCCAGCAGCATGACCATACCCCCGACGAGGTTGCATTGCTAACCTTCGTGGGCGAGCAAATGGGTGGAGTCATCTCGAAATCCGTGCTCGCTGAGGAAAATGCCCGGCTGATGGAAGAAACGGCCGAGATGCGGCGTCAGCTTGAAACGCGCAAAGTAGTAGAACGTGCTAAGGGCATTTTGCAGCATCGCCACGGATTGACCGAAGAGGAAGCGTATTTGCGTCTCCGCAATGAAAGCCGGCGCTTACGACGGCCGATGCGCGAACTTGCCGAAGCGATCATCCTTTCGGAAGACCTTAGCCGTAAAAGCGAATCGTCTTCTTAACAGTCGCGATCCGAAGGGCCGCAACCGCTAGAATTGAATTTGCAGCGGCCCTTTCAGCCTCTATTTTCGAATCCACATCTCCTCACGATAGCTGGCAATTTTTGGCCGAGAACAATTGATCGGAAGAGCTTCCCGGTCGAGCGAAAAGTCTACAATGTGAACCATCGTACGGCCATTCTGGTCTACGAGCATCAGCCCAGAATTAAGCCGCACGGTCAGATCATTTTTCTGCATGGTCTTGAGGGCTCGTCAGAAGCCGGGTACATCCAAAGCTTCGCTCAAGACGCGCTCCTTCGAGGATTCGGCGTACATCGAGCCAATTTCCGAACCTGCGGAGGCACCGAAGAACTGTGCGAGACGATGTACCACTCCGGGCTCACCAGCGACACCAAATTCATTCTTGAAAATCTGCAGAAGAGAAATTTGGGGCCGCTTTTCGTGGCGGGCTTTTCACTGGGCGGAAACGTAGCGTTGAAGCTGGCCGGCGAATTGGGTCATACAGATTTGATCGCCGGAGTTTGCGCGGTTTCGACACCGATCGATTTGGCTAAGGCCGTCAGAACCTTGGATAAGCCAAGCAATGTCATTTACGCACGGCGGTTTCTGAAGCGGTTACGCGAGCGCATCCGCCGAAAGAGTCAGCTTGCGCCAGATCTCTACAGTCCCGAAGGACTCGACGCTGTAAAGACAATTTGGGATTTCGACGACCGTTTCACTGCGCCGCTCTTTGGCTTTGGAACCGCTGCGAACTATTACGCTACGCAGTCCGCCGTTCGCTATCTGGATGCGATTCGCGTGCCGGCCTTAGTCATTGCGGCGAAAGATGATCCGTTGGTCCCCTTCGAAATGTATGGTCACGCCGCATTCACGACTAATCCGGCCTTGACCCTCTTGGCCGTTGAGCGCGGCGGACATCTCGGCTTCATTTCGCGTCAGCGGCCCCGGTTCTGGCTGGATGGGATAGCCTTGGACTGGATGGAAAGTCTCGGCTCTACTGCTTCCGGCAATCAATCGAAAATTTCAGAAAACGGAATCACTATTGAAGTGCCGTCGAGGGCAACCGAACCGCCCTGCGCTTCTTCCATTCCATTCGGCCGGTAAATCCAGATTCGCTTATCCGCGGGATCGATTACCCAAACGAGGGGAACGCCAAAGGCAAGATATTCCTGAACCCGTTGATTTACGCGCGAAACCGTGTCTTCTGGAGAGAGAATCTCAATACAAAGCAGCGGCGGTTTGGTCAGGATCTGTTCTTCCGGCTTCCCGAGAGTTACTACAACATCGGGAATACGGAATCGCGTGGGCTTGATCTGAAACGCCACTCCGGCAGCGCAGCAATGCCAGTCTCGCGGTAACGGCGTGGAAGAAACGCTGACAAGATTTCCCTGTATCCAACTGTGGTCTCGTTCGCCCAGATTTCTCTCCTCGACGGCACCGTCCACGTAGTCGCAATCCGGACGGTAAACGGTGTGTAGATACTCCTCGACGGAAATTTGCGTGGCAGCTCGCCATATGGCTCAGTATGACATCGATTACTGCGGAACAATATGACGAATCCCGAGCTCCTTAAGCTGACGATCCGGCACCTGGGATGGCGCTTCACACATCAGATCGGTGCCCTTTGCGGTCTTTGGAAACGGGATAACTTCGCGTATCGATTGCTCCCCGGCGAGAAGCATCACCAGGCGGTCAAGTCCCAAGGCAATTCCACCGTGTGGCGGCGCTCCGAATTCCAAGGCTTCGAGCAAAAATCCAAACCGGCGCTTCGCTTCGTCCTCGCTGAAACCCAGCGCGGCAAACACCTTCGTCTGCACATCGCGGCGATGTATACGAATCGAACCGGAGCCGAGTTCAACTCCATTGAGCACCAGGTCATAGGACTTCGCGCGGCAGTGCGCGGGATCTGTCGTCAGCTTGTCCAGATCCTCGTCGTGAACCGAGGTGAACGGGTGGTGCGCGGCATTCCACCGGCTGTCTTCTTCGTCCCACTCGAACATCGGGAAATCAACGACCCACAAGAACTTGAACACTTCCGGATCAAGCAACTTGTGCCGGTCATTGTACTTCTGTGCAATCTGCAAACGGAGTTGGCCGCACGCTAACAGAACCGTGTTCTCCGGCAACGCGCCTTTCTTCTCGCCAACCCAGCCGGCCAAGATTAAAAGGTCGTCTTCGCCGGGCTGAACACGTTCCCGAACCTGGGCAATCTGCGCAGGAAAATCACGTTCCAGGCGTTTGATGTCGTCGTAAACGCGTAACCCGCGCTCCTGTCCGAAAGTCTTGAGTTCATCGCGTTCTTTACGGCTGAGCTGGCCTGTTTTCGGAATATGAATGGCAACCAGCGGAAGGCCTTCAGCCGTCAAGCCCTCACCCGTAAACAAGTCTTCGACACAATAAAACGGCGGGACTCTCAGATCGGGTTTATCGGTCCCGTAAGAACGCATCGCCTGCGCGTATGTGATGCGTGGAATTTCGCCCGGCGCATCCTTACCCCCGGCCTCGCAGACTGACCGGATAAGCGGCTCGATAACCTGATAAATCGTCTCCTGTTGCGGGAACGACATCTCAAGATCGATTTGCGTAAATTCGGGCTGGCGGTCGGCACGCAAATCTTCATCGCGGAAGCAGCGCACTATCTGGAAATAGCGCTCGTATCCGCTGATCATCAATAACTGCTTAAATATCTGTGGGGATTGCGGAAGAGCATAGAAATTCCCCGGTTGCACCCGGCTCGGAACAAGGTAATCACGCGCGCCTTCTGGTGTGGAGCGCGTCATAAATGGCGTCTCGATCTCAAGAAAGCCTTGCGCGGTCAACGCCTGCCGCACGGCAAAGGCGATCTTCGAGCGCATGATGATGTTGCGCTGCATGCGAGGCCGTCGCAGATCCACATAACGGTATTTCAACCGTATGTCTTCCTTCACATCAACGTTATCTTCAAGGGGAAAGGGTGGCGTTCGAGACTCGTTCAGAATCCAAAGCTTGCTAACCGCTACTTCCACTTCGCCGGTCGAAATCGTCGCGTTCACCGTGTCCGCGCTGCGGAGCGTTACGGTACCTTCGACAGCTACAACAAACTCGGAGCTCAGTTCCTGGGCTCGTTTGTGGGCTTCCGGATTTTTGCTCTCATCAAACACGAGCTGCGTCACTCCGTCGCGGTCACGCAAATGAATAAAGATGAGGCCGCCGAAATCTCTGCGCCGATGCACCCAACCCATCAAGACTGCGGTCTGTCCAGCATTTGCCGCGCGTAATTCGCCACAGCTATTTGTACGGCGCAAATCGCCCAGAAAATCCAGCTTCACTTCAGATAGTTGTGAGTTGTCCGCCATGCTTACCGTTTGCCACCCAGCCGTTCAAGTAATTGTTGACGGGTTAAGGTCGCCTGTTCTCCCGATGCCATTTCCTTCAGTGCGTAGGATTGCGTCACAATCTCGTTGTCGCCCACTATAAGGGTGTAGCGAGCCGAGAGTTTGTTCGCGAGTTCCATCATGCGTTTCAGCTTCCGTTCCGTTCCAACCTCAACCGAAAGATCCAGTTCGCGAATTTCGCCTGCGAGCAGGCAACAATGACGCAGCGCCGCATCGCCCATCGGCGCAATATACAAATCGAGCGCCGGGGTCTGAACTGCTTCGGCTTCTTCCACTGCCATCACCAGGCGGTCTTCCCCGATTGAAAAGCCGATCCCAGGCGCGGCAACCTTCGACCCAAGACTCTCGGCGAGTCCGTCGTAGCGTCCGCCGCCGAGTATTGCATTCTGCGCGCCAAGTGCGCCGTGAGTTATCTCAAAAGTCGTGCGGGCGTAGTAGTCAAGTCCACGAACCAGCCGCGGCCTCACCGTGTACTTGATATTGCGGTCATCCAGGAACTCGCGGACGCGCCGGAAGTGCTCACGGTCCACTTCATCCAGGTAATCAAGGATCGACGGAAGCTTCTCGATGATCGGCTGATCTTCCGGCACTTTGCAATCGAGAACACGCAACGGATTGCTCTCAGCGCGTCTCCGGCAATCGGCGCACATCTGTGGGCCAACTTCCTTCAGTTCCGCCTGTAGCGCTTCGTTGTATCTGGCGCGCGACTCTTTCGAACCGACTGAGTTGATCAGCAGTTCGAAGTCTTTAATGCCGACTTCCTTTAGAATCGCGAGGACCATTTCGATCACTTCCGCATCGATAGCCGGAGAGTCCGATCCGATAGCTTCAGCGCCGATCTGGAAGAACTGCCGATAACGGCCCTTCTGCGGCCGCTCTCGCCGGAACATGGGACCGATGTAGTAGAGCTTCTGCAAGCCCGGCTGTTGATCCAACCGGTGCTCAATATAAGCGCGGATTACGGAAGCGGTGTTTTCGGGCCGCATGGTCAGCGAACTGCCATCGCGATCCTCAAACGTGTACATTTCTTTGCTGACGATGTCCGTCTCTTCACCCACCGATCGCGCAAACAGAGCCGTCTCTTCGAGTATCGGCGTGCGAATCTCGTGGTAATTGAATCTGCGAAGTATTCGGCGCGCCGCGCTCTCCACCTGATTCCAGACCGCGCTCGATGGCGGCAAAATGTCGCGCGTGCCTTTGACGCTGTGAATCAATTCTGCGCTTCCTTATATTCTCTTCCGAGCATCACGTACCAATCGCAATTTTCTTTGAAGTGCTTGCGTTCTTCCGCGGTTACTTCACGCCGGATCTTGGCAGGCGTACCCATTACCACCATCCCCGGCGGGACTTCCATGCCCTCAGGCACCAACGCGCCTGCCGCGACGATCGCATCCGGACCGATCTTTGCACCATTTAGAACAATGGCCCCAATACCGATAAGTGCGCGATCCCCCACTTCGCAACCGTGCAGTACAGCGGAATGTCCCACCGTCACGCGATTCCCGATCATGCAAGGATACGTGCGATGATCGACATGCAGAACGGTGTTGTCCTGAATACTGGTTTCATCGCCGATGCGAATGATATTCACGTCGCCCCGAACCGTTACATTGGGCCACACGCTGGAGCCTTCCCCGACTACAACGTCGCCAATCACCTGCGCGCTGGGATCAATGTAGGCGGAGTCTGCAATGCGGGGCATTACTCCGCGATAAGTTCGAATCATGAAAGTTACCGATGGACTGCGATTCAGAATACAAAGTGAGCGCAGGAGTGGGAACGCCGTCCCGATGTCGTCTTTCTAGTCATCCTAGCAAGGCGGCTCGTTCCGCAGTTCTTGCGGCTCGGGAAAATGCTCCCTGAAGTACGCGCGAATGTTCTCTTCATGCCGTCGTTCTACGGCACTCGCAATCTCCGCCCAGATCTTCGGCGACTCGCGATGTACTTCGAGCGCCTGTAGAGACCAAAGCACCTCTTGCCCGCGTCCACTCTTCACGATCTGAACAAGACAATCAATAGCGGATTCCAGCCGCGACGCGCCGAGCCCTCGGATCAGCACGTACAACAAATCCGGGCTCTTGCATTGCTGCAATCGCGTCTGCAGATAACGAATTCCAGCTTCGAAGCGTGACGCCCCAAGCGCCAATCCGGCTTCTTCCCGCAATTCCTCTTTTCCGGCGTCCAGAAAGGTTCCGACGAACTCGACCGCTCGCTCTTCCTCCAGCCGCAACAGAGATCCGAGTATTCCGCCCGTTACCGCCGGGTCTTCGTCCCCAGCGCGTGCTTTTAGGCGAGAAGCAAGATAGCTTCAGGCGTTCCTAACTCCGCTAGGGCGGAAGCGGCATCTACTCGTACGGTAACTGCGCGGTCCGTGAGAACGTCCACAAGATGCGTATGGATTTCACGCATCGGAATGTCTGTGCACTGGACTAACGCCAAGGCGCATGTGCCCCGAAGTACTGCGCCTGTGTCCTCCTGACCAGCCCACACGGATTCCATCTGCACGTGGCGCAAGCCTCGCAAAAATGCACCGGCTTCGGAATGGCCAAGATCTTTCAGGGCTTTCGCAAGGGCATTCTTACCCCAACACTGCGGATCGCTTTTAGACGGATCTCGAAATAGCCGGTCAAACGCCAGAAGCATGTCGGGAATCAATTCCCGGATATTCAGTTCCCCGCCAACCTTTGCGGCCCTCGCGACGATCACGTTCACCGGATCCCGCAGCCCTTTTCGCAGCGCCGCTACGGTTGTCTCGGTTGCGCCCGCTGCACGCAACAAGTTCAGTTGGTGCAATTCCTCCTCGATCTTGCGCTTGGCCATACGTCGGAGGTGATTTTAGCAGCGCCGATAGAATGAGAAGTCATGCGAAGCACTGCGCTCAGCGCGCTTATCGCCGGCGCACTTAGCCTGTTCCCCGCTTTCGCCCAAAAGGCTCCCTTCACCTTTGATGCCATGATGCAGATCGCCCGCATCGATGAGCCGCAATTGTCTCCCGACGGCAAACTAGTCGCCTTTACGGTCGCCACGATAGATTTGCCCGGCAACGCCAAACCCACCCAGATTTACGTGGTGCCGCTCGACGGTGGAACGCCGCTCAAATTGACCACCGAAGGCAGCTCAAACACACGGCCGCGCTGGTCACCGGATTCAAAGCGCATCTTCTTCGTATCCAATCGAAAGGATGAATCGCAGATCTGGTCCATGAACTCCGACGGCAGCGATCAAAAAGAAATCACGACCCTGCCGACGGCTGCTGACGGAGTTCTTGTTTCACCTGATGGCAAGTTGATCTTGTTTACGAGCGCCGTGTATCCGAGCTGCGCACCCGCAAACGCGATTCCCGGCGCGGACTACGATGCCGCTTGCAATAAAGCCGCCGCCGACCAGGAGGCGGCTTCGAAGATGCACGCGCGCGTCTTCACGTCGCTGCTCTACCGGCACTGGACACAATATGAAGGCAAGCGGCGTCAGCATTTACTCATCCAGGCCGCAGACGGCACCGGGAAAATACGTGACCTCACGCCGGGTGACCTCAACGTCCCGCCGTTTTCGCTGGGAGGTCCGGAAGGCTATGTCTTTTCGCCCGACAGCACTCAAATCACTTACGTCGCCAATACAGACCGCGACCTATCGACGAGCACGAATTCGGATCTGTTTACAGTTCCGGCCGCAGGGGGTGTGGCGCAGCGCATCACAACGAATCCGGGCGCGGACGAGGGACCGCTGTATTCGCCGGATGGAAAGTATCTTGCTTACCGCACTCAAATTCGCGGTGGGTACGAGAGCGATCAATGGCGCCTGGCCGTACTGGATCTGCAGTCCGGAAAAATGAACACGCTCACCGACACGTTGGACCGGTGGGTGGAGAGCTATACATGGTCGCCGGATTCAAAGCGCATTTTTATAACGATAGACGACCATGGCACAACTCCACTGTTGATGATGCCTGCCGAGGGCGGCCCTATGCGCACGATTGCCCAAGGGCGATCTTCCATCTCGAATGTGCAGTTCACTCCCGACGACAAGGCCATGATCTATCTGGACCAGAGCGGCTCGCATCCGGCCGAGATCTACAAAGCGGTGTCGAAGGACAGAAGTGGAATCCCTCTTACGCATCTGAATGACAGTATTTTGAATGGCTATCAGCTAACTTCGCTCGAAAGTATTTCAGTTGACGGCGCGGAGGGAGCAAAGATTGAAAGCTTCATTGTAAAGCCGCCGAATTTCAATCCAAACACCAAGTACCCGGTTCTGATTCAGATTCATGGCGGTCCGCAAGGCGATTGGGGAGAGTCGTGGAGCTACCGATGGAATGCACAGGTATTCGCCGCGGCTGGTTATGTTGTCGTGCTGCCGAACCCGCACGGATCTATCGGTTACGGGCAGGCTTTTACGGATGCCGTCAACGGCGATTGGGGCGGACGTCCTTACGATGACATCATGGCGACGGTCGATTATGTAAGCACTCTTCCGTATGTCGATAAGGACCGCATCGTGGCGGCTGGTGGATCCTATGGCGGGTACATGATCGATTGGATCCTGGGGCACACCGACCGCTTCAAGGCGCTCGTTTCCCATGACGGTGTTTACGACTTGGCCAGCGAGACGGGAACCACCGAGGAGCTTTGGTTTCCGAAGTGGGAGTTTCAGGGATTTCCGTGGGAGAATCGCGAACTTTACGAGAAATGGTCGCCTAGCTCTTACGTGAAAAATTTCAAAACTCCGACGCTGGTAGTGCAGGGCGAACTGGATTACCGTGTGCCTGTCGGGCAAGGTGAACAACTCTTCACGGCCTTACAGGAAATGAACGTACCGTCGAAACTCATTCAGTTTCCCGACGAAGGACATTGGGTCTTGAAGCCACAGAACAGTCAATTCTGGTATTCAGCCGTAATCGACTGGCTGAATCAATACAGCAAGCCGATTCCCCGATGATCGCCGTTCAGAACGCATAGGCCGCCATCAAGCCCGACTGGATTTCCAGTTCGCCGTGCACTGGTATAAAGGCAACCGGCAGACCGTCGCGGGAAATCAACATCTGCAAGAACAAGGACTCTCCACGCCTGATGTGGAGAGCCGACATGGATATTTTGGCTTCATAGATTTCGTCCACCACCGCGAAGAAGGAGGAGTCCGGAAGATCGGATGCCACTTCACAAGGCCCTGAAGAACGGCTCAGCGCCCGGACTTCAAACCGCTCCCCGCTTGGGTTTCGTAAGCGGACGCAGCACTCGACGCCAGATTCGCCCGAGAGAGACTCGGTGAAGTCCACGCGGAAGTACATGTTCTGTCCATCGGTTCCATAGTGCAGGTCCTGAACAGGGGAGCGCTGGCTGTGCATGGCCCCGGATCTGGGATGAACCCGGTAACGCCCGGCGCCCGCCCATTCGGCACGAGATGAAATCTTCCCGTCAATCCGCGGCTGGATGAACCCGCCCGGCTGTTCATGGGGCGAAGACGCTGGCTCTTTCAGAATAGGTTCCGAGAGCGCAGCCGGCACTTCTTTCCCTAACAGGCGATAGACATTTGCCAAGTGATCCCGATACAGCTGATCGAACTCGCTTTTATTCGCCGAAGCGTGTTCGGGGCCATACCACCAGCACCAATCGCTTCCCTCGGCAATAAGCAGTTCCTCCCAGGCTGTCTGTTTCGCACTCTCCGAGAGTTTCACGCCGCGCTCGGACGAGAGTACGGAATCAAACGTTTGACGCGCCTGGAGGAGATATTCCCAAGCTAAGTTGTCTTCTTCCGCGCCAATCCAGACATCGAAACTCGCATCGATCCAAGAACCTGGGAAGATGTGCGTGAGTTCCCGCTTTGGAAGTGTCTGGATACCTTCGCTCATGGTCAAAGCGGAAATGAGCGGGTCTTTTGCGAGTCTCGAATACAGCTCCCGAAGAAATGGACGGCCGTTTCGAACGTAAGATTCCCAGGCATTTTCACCATCCAAGATGATTGGTACCAGCGCGTCCCGGCCAGTCTTCAAGACGGGCTCACAGCTTCTATGGACTTCTTTAACAAAGTGAATGGCAGCTTCCGCCGGTTCCATATGCGAATAGACGAGTGCAATCAGATCGCTCAATCTGCGATCCCGGAACACGACATCAATCGAGTCTTTCGGCTTGAGTCCAACGGTACGGCTGATAGCTCGCTCCCTCAGGAAGTTCAAATCGAGCGTTCGCGCCAGGACCTGATTGTCTGAAGCGGTCCAACTGAATCCAGCTTGAGAAGCGACCGCCAGAGTGGCATCGGAAACAGCGCCTTCCGATGGCCAGAGTCCGCGGGGCGTTACACCGAACTTGGAGGCCATGTAGGTACGCGCGCGTTGAAGCTGTTCCTGAGCGTCTTGCGGGTAGGAAAACTGCGCCGGAAGAGAAACGTAGGGGTGCGCGGTTTGGGCGATGTTCGAATCGCAGACAAGCGGAAGAATAGGGTGATAGTAAGCCGACGTCGATAGCTCGATTTGGCCGCGCTGCGCGAAATCGCGATATACATTCAACACTTTGCCGAGCGCTTCACATTCTTTGCTAGCGACCAGGGCCTGATCTTCCCTGCTGAAATTTCGCGCCTTATCTAACCAGCGCCTTTACCTCCTCGGTCGTGTTCCAGATAATATTCGTCGAACCATGCAAGTTGGGACAAAACCTGCAAATCGCGGAGCATCTGCGTGTCGAAGCTGGGCAGCGCGCGGTGAACGTTGTGATCGTTCCGCTGCAGAATGTGAAACAACTCCGCGTAGCGTGGAAACCGGCGAATCACGCGCTCTTCGTTGGCCTGAAAGAAATACTTCAGCAGAAATTCCATTTCCGGCCCGGTCAAGTCCTCAGCCGGTTTCGAGGCCAATCTTCTGAAACGGATCGGATGCTTTGCCCGAGGCGTATTCCTCAATTTGCACTAAAAGCGACGGCACCAGGTTAAACGTCTGGTGAATTTCCGGAAAATCCTCAAGAATTTTCACCATGCCGTAATAATCTTTCAAGGCATGGAGGCGAGTCCACGGCAAGCGGTATTCACCGCTAACAAGGTCCTTATACAAGGGTTGGTGCATGTGCCATAGGAAACAAAGTTTAATCTTAGGCATCGGCTACATTCCATCATAATTGCGTCAATTAATGTCCGCGCGGTTCTTCCGCATTTCGTTATCGCTTTGTAACGGCCGATGTTCAACAATAAGGGTTTGCCGCCTTGTGCCTATGACACAGTCCTCTTCTCGCCGAAGATCGCCGTTCGCTCTCATCGGAGCGCGGATGCTCGCGTTCCTGGCTGTCCTTGGTCCTGGCTTTATCACCGCTAACGTCGATAACGACCCAGGCGGGATTCTCACTTATTCGCAGGCTGGCGCTAATTTCGGTTATCAACTACTGTGGACGCTGATACCCATCACGGTCGCTTTGATTGTGGTGCAGGAGATGGCCGCGCGTATGGGCGCGATCACCGGCAAAGGCCTTTCGGATCTGATCCGTGAAGAGTTCGGGCTGCGGGCGACGTTCTTTACGATGGTCGTGCTGGGATTAGCCGATTTCTTCAACATCGTAGCCGAATTTTCAGGTCTGGCCTCAGGCATGGGAATTTTCGGCGTCAGCAAATACATTGTCGTGCCGCTTGGGGCCGCGCTCGTCTGGACAATTGTTGTCCGAGGCAGCTACAAGCCTGTGGAAAAGATTCTGCTAGTTGCGTCATTGGTCTACTTCTCCTATCCGGTTTCGGCGTTTCTCGCCAAGCCGGATTGGAATCTTGCCTTGAAGCAAACTTTCATTCCGACGCTCAGCACCGATCCGGCTTACCTGGTGATTGTGGTCGGCCTGATAGGAACGACCATTACTCCCTGGATGCAGTTCTATCTTCAGGCAGCCGTGGTTGAAAAAGGAGTGGATGCACGTCACTATGGCCTTTGCCGCTTGGACGTAATTATTGGCTGCATTGTGACCGACGTGGTCGCCTTCTTTATTACCGTTGCTTGCGGAGCGACGATTTTCCACTCCAATCATCCCGAGATCACCGACGTCGCCCAAGCCGCGGTCGCGTTGAAACCGTTTGCGGGCCAGTTTGCCTCCATGCTGTTCGCCGTCGGCCTCATCAACGCTTCATTGATGTCAGCGGCCATTCTGCCATTGGCGACTTCTTACAACATCTGCGAAGGTCTGGGGTTCGAATCCGGAATCAATAAGCGATTCTCGGAAGCGCCCGTCTTCTACTGGCTTTACACTTTGCTGGTAGGGGGCGGAGCGGCGGTGGTGCTCATTCCGAATTTGCCGCTACTCAAGGTCCTCATCTGGTCCCAGGTGTTCAACGGCGTTCTACTGCCATTCGTGATCATCTACATGCTGCTGCTGATCAACCGGCCTCGCCTGATGGGTAATTTCAAAAACAACCGATGGCAGAACGCGGTTGCCTGGACGACCGCCGTGACGATGATCGTGATTTCGACGGTCATGATCTACACGACCTTAAGGCAACCGACTACGTAAAGAGCGAGTGGCTGGCTATGGCAAGCCCGGTTCCGAGCAGCGCCGCCGCCAGCACGTCACTTAAGAAATGCATTCCCAAAAGAATGCGGGACGTGGCAATCGCCAGCGCACAAAATAGAAGGATCCCGAGTAGCGCTGGATAGAACTCACCGAGCGTGATCGCAACGGCGAAGGCCGTGATGGTGTGACCCGACGGAAACGAGAACTGGTCCGGCGGCAGCAGATGCGCCCAAACATGAGGCTCATATTCACAGGGGCGTTTGCGGCCGGAGACATTCTTCGTCAGAACGAAGATGCCGATTCCCGTGACCGCCGCCGAACCCGCGCTTGCCGCCGCCGTGAATCGATTCTCGCCGCCGAATAAGAGGATCAGCAATCCAGTTAAATACCAGAGCCACCCGTCTCCCGCACGCGTCGCCGCGATGGCGGATAAACGAACCCACCTGGGGGCAGGCCACTTATTCACCTTGCGCATCAGTTTGTGATCGCCGGTGGCTATAAACTGAAGCATCGTGCTATGTGGGGCCGTCATACCGTGGCCCTCCTTAGTAGTCTACGGGATGCGCAAAGAGCTTGTACGCATCTCCTACTTCCTTTGTAGTGGCTGCCGGTTACGAGCGCGTGACGAAGGCACGAATGTTTGGCGGCGCTCATCAATACCCTTCGTATAACCGAGCAGTCGGCCGATTTAGCAGACAAGCTTAGAAATGGTGACCAGAACCGGTAGGGCCCACCGGTGTTCCCGTTGTGACGGAGGTCGGCGGGGTGAAATCCATCGTATCGGGCGGCGTCACGGTAACGATCTGCTTCTTGAGGTCCAGGTCGTGTCCGATATGGAACGCCGCCACCGCATCGGCTGGCCGCGGCCTCTTCAGGCTGCTGGGCAGCGCCTCGGGAAGTGCAGTAGGGCTAGGAGGAACGCCTGGTCCATCCCAGCCTGTTTTGCCCGTCTTAGGGTCTTGCGTCCGGTACCAGGTTCCCCACTTGCCGAACTGATCCAGCTGTTCGTTAGAGGCACGTAGTTCTTCCGCAGTCCACAAATAGTAATTGCCCCAACCGTGCGTCGCAACCAGTTTCTTAGGTGAACCATTCACATATCCGAAGATGACCGCCCAGTGGGCGCGAGCGCCATGAGTCGTGCTGCCAGGATCGCCCGAGTCCGTATTGTCATAGCCCATGATGCAGGGAATGTTTTTGTCGATCAGTTGGCGAATCGTATCGAACATGCTGCCGCTATCAGTCCAGCGAGTCACCTCAGCCTTCAGGCCCGCTTTGCGTGCAATTTTGGCGAGGTCGTCGGCGTCGAATACCTCTCCCACTCGCGAGCCCAGGGTCTCCGCTATTTCGAGAAGATTCAGCCCGGGCTGCTTCACGCCAGTGAAGGGAACTGGGTTTTTCTTAGGATCTCCGCCGCGCGCGATGATTTCCGCGTTCAGTTTTTCCTTCAAGGTCAGGGCGTTCGTGGCTCCCCGCGTCTCCGGCACTTTCCAGGACGGCGCCGTACCCTTCAGCGTGAGCAGATCGTGCCAGAATTTTATAACGATACTGAGCGCATAAAGCCCGCAGGTAGCTCCCACCTGATTCATGCGTTCGGGAATCGGATTCACCAGCTTGGCGCCGACGATATTTTTAACATCCGTGATTTTCGGCATGAGAACCTCCCTCAAGATTCTATTTGAAATGGGCGGAGGCGGGACCGGCGGACTTTGCACCGGAGTCTTTGGGGAAATGCGTGGCCAGGTAATCGATCACGGTATTGAATTCATCGTCGGTGCCATTTGCACCCTTATCGGCCATGCTGCTGACAAGCTGTTCCCAGCCTTCCCGCGTGTCGCGGCGTCCTAAGACAATCTCGGCGGCGTGACATCCACTGCAGATTTTTTGCACGGTTGCTTTGCCAGGGCCGTCCGGAAGTTGGGGCGAATTCGAGGCTCCGAAAGCCGGGCCGCCGATCAGGAAAAGAATTGAAGCGATTAGAGCGCCACGAGCGGTTGCAGCGTGGGTCGCGCCGGACCTTGATTCGTCCATGAAATAATCATGCTATCGCAAAGGTATGAAACGCCGAAACTTTGTTCGAAGCTTATTGGTAACGCCAGTCGCGCCCGCCGTGCTCGCCGCGGGACAAGCGGCGACAAACACCGCTCCTACGCAGCAGCCTCCGCCGCAACCGAATACGCCAGCCCGGCAAGTGCCGCGGCAGCCTCCGGAAGTTCCGCACTTAGACGTGACGGCCGTAGATTTGACGGGGAAGCCGGCGCCTCAGTATTTCAATGAGATTCAATTTTCAACGCTACGGAAATTGGGCGATCTTCTGATGCCGCCGCTCAAGAACAATCCGGGTGCGGTCGAGGCCGAAGCGCCCGAGTTCCTGGACTTCCTGATCAGCGTCTCGCCGGACGATCGCCAGAAGCTTTATCTGTCCGGTCTCGATAGTCTTCAGGCGGAGTCGAAGGACAAATTCCAGAAATCGTTTTGCGACTTGAGCGCTCAGCAGGCGGATGCCATCTTGAAGCCGCTGCTGGTAGCGCGGCCTTGGCCTGAGGATTTGCCGAGCGACCCGCTGCAAAATTTCATGGCGCAAGTACATGAGGATCTGAGGACCGCCACAGTGAACTCGCGGGAGTGGGCGGCGGCGTCGGAGAAATCGGGACATCGCTTTAGCCGAAGGTCTCGTAGCAGTGGTTACTACTGGGCTCCGATCGATCCCATCGAAGGATAAGGAATGCCAATCAAAACATATGACGTCCTGATTGTAGGTTCGGGACACTCGGGCGGCATGGCCGCGAAAATCCTTACGGAGAAGGGCATCTCTTGCCTGATGCTGAATGCCGGTCCAGAGGCCGATTATGAGAAGGACCGCAGCATCAAGCACGCGTATGAACTTCCGTACCGGGGGTTCAATAAGCCGGGAAGATTGCCGCACGTTTTTCAGGCAAATGAGTTCAATGCCAACCAGTGGGTGGACGAAAAGGAAGTGCCGTATACGGCTCCGCCGGACGCTCCCTATAACTGGGTGCGTGTGCGGTTGCTGGGCGGCCGTTCGCTGTTCTGGGCGCGGCAGTCGTTCCGTTTGAGCGACTATGAATTCAAAGCGGCGGAGATCGACGGCACAGGCGATAACTGGCCGATCAGTCTGGCGGACTTGGCTCCTTTCTATTCGCGCGTCGAAAAGATTTTCCGCGTGTCCGGCCGCAAAGAGGGATGGCCCCAGTTTCCCGACGGCGACTTCGTAGAAACCACTTACCCGCCCGACACGGAGACGATCAAACGGGTGACGGAGATCGCGAACAAGCGAGGCGTGCAGGTTTCGAAATGGCGCTCCGCTCTTGGCAAAGACGGGCTCGCCAGTTCGATCAATCTTTTGTTGCCCGATGCGTTAAATACCGGCAAACTCGACATCGTGCAGAACGCCATCGTTCGCGAGATCAGCGTGGACAAGAACACCGGGTTAGCCAATGGAGCTCATTTCGTGGACCGCCATTCAGGGCGCGAAATGCAGGTGAAGGCGCGTGCGGTGGTGCTGGCGGCGGGATGTCTGGAGAGTACGCGCCTGCTGTTGAATTCGAGAATCGGCAACTCCAGCGGCGTGATGGGGCACTACCTGGTTGACCAGATGTACGGCGTCTCGGTAGTGGCGTCGGTTCCCGAGGCTCGCGATGGAAAAGCGGCGCCGGGTCTGATGGGCGGGAGTGCTTTCATACCGCGCTTCCGGAATCTTAAAAAAAGCGATAAGCGCAATTTCATAAAAGGCTATTGCGTCAGCCTTAGTAGCGGCGGCAGCGCCAGTCCCAACTTCTTTCCGCTGTATGGCGAGGAATTGCAGAGCAAGCTGGACAGTTATGCGAATTCCTGTGTTTCAGGCGGGATCTTCGGCGAACGCGTGGCACGCTACGAAAATCACGTTCGGCTCGATGATAAAGTCACGGACCGGTGGGGCATTCCGGTGCTCCACATCGAAGCGCGCGATTCGGAGAATGAGCGGAACCTGACCAAAGATGCGGCGGACACGATCGAAGAATGGTTTCACGAGGCCGGGTGGGAGATTATCTGCAAAACCGATCGCGTCAACCCTCCCGGTTACAGCATTCACGAAGTCGGCACGTGCCGCATGGGCGACGATCCTAAGAAGAGCGTTCTTAATAAGTGGTGTCAGAGTCATGACGTTAAGAACTTATTCGTCGTAGACGGAGCGAGTTTTGTTACCTGCGGATGGCAGAACCCGACGATGACAATTCTGGCGCTGTCAATGCGGGCTTCAGAGCATCTCGCAGACCAGATGCGTACGAATACCATTTGACACGCGAACAAAAAGACGGCAAACGAACATGAAGACACATTCAAGACGGGATTTGGGAAGACTTGCGCTTGGCGGAGCCGCGGCGTATCTGGCAATGGCCAAGGAGTCCTCCAAGGTAGAGGGCGTGCGGATTGGCGTCTGCACGTATAGCTTCCGCGATCTGCCCCGCGACAACGGCGACGCGATCGGACCAACGCTTAAGGCTTTGAAGGAGTGCAACGCCAATATCTGCGAGCTGTTTTCCCCTCAACTGGAACCTGAGGACACCGCGCTTGCGCGAGCGATGCAGGAGGCAAGAGCGCCGGGACCGGACGGCCAGCCGCCTACCCGAGCGGAGATGGGCGCCAGGATGCGTGCGGCGAGGAACAGTCCCGAGGTGGCGGGGTATCGCGATAAGTTGCGGCAGTGGCGAATAACTACTCCGATGGATCACTTCAAAAAAGTGCGCGCGCAGTTCGATGCCGCCGGCGTTGAGATCTATGCTTACACGCTGAACTTTAATAAAGAGTTTACGGACGAAGAGTTAGACAAATGTTTTGAGCAGGCAAAGGCCTTGAAGGCACACACGATCGCGTCTTCAACGCAGATCAGCATGCTGCCGAGATTGAAGCCGCTGGCGGAAAAACATAAAATCTACCTGGCCGTCCACGGGCACAGCGACACAAAGCATCCGGACGAGTTCTCGTCGCCCGAGACGTTTCAGAAAGCGCTGGACCTTTCCAAATGGTTCATGGTGAATCTCGACATTGGACATTTCTTCGCCGCCGGATTCGATCCCGTGGCGTATATAGACCAGCACCATGAGCGCATCACTCACATACACGTCAAGGACCGCAAGAAAGACAACGGTCCGAACGAGACGTTCGGGGAGGGAGATACTCCGATTGCGGGCGTACTCCAGCTACTTAAGCGGAAACACTATCCGATTCCGGCTTTAGTCGAGTATGAATACCGCGGCGCGGGAACGCCCGTGGAAGAAGTCAATAAGTGCCTGGCGTACATGAAGCAGGCGCTTGCTTAGGTAGGGCTTCATCAAAAATCAAAGTTCTGAAGGTACAAGGATCCGTCCAGCGGAACTGGGCGACGCTACGACGATCGCGGAAATTTACAATCATTACATCAGCGGCTCGGTAGTCACGTTCGAGGAGGATCCGGTCACTGCTTCGGAGATAACGCGACGTATGGTTGAGGTTCGATCTGCGTCTCTGCATTGGCTCGATCGCCGAGAAAGACGGCCAAATCAATGGCTACGCGTATGCCACACCTTGGAAAAGCAGAAGTGCTTACCGCTTTTCCGTCGAGATCACGGTCTACGTCGCTCCCGGAAGCGCTGGCCGAGGGATCGGGTCGCTATTGTACGGTCAGCTCATTCCAATGTTGCAGGCGCAAGACATTCACGCCGTGCTGGGCGGAATTGCTCTTCCCAACGCGGCGAGCGTAGCTCTGCACGAGAAGTTCGGATTCCAAAAGGTTGCCCAGTTCCACCAAGTGGGTTTCAAAATGAATCAGTGGATCGACGTAGGATATTGGCAACTCACGCTGTAATCGACCATCTTGCGTCAAGACGCCAAGTTTCCGTTCTTTTGAGAGGGAAGGACGGCCAAGACCGAGCGGGAAGACCGTCCTGAATTCCTGAAATTCCGCCGTTATTTGGTCTTGCTTTTCGCCAAATCCTTAGCAGTGTCGAGATGTTTTTGGAGCGTCGGCAGGGTCTGTGCGGCATACGCTTTTACATCGGGGTTTGTAGCGTCCGCAGCTTCCTTTTTGTATTCGGCGATAGCCTTCTCATGTCCGGAGATCATCTCGCGAATAAACATTTTGATCGAACGCCGCGCCCTTGGCTTTGTTCATTGGCGCGATCATTCTGTCATGAGCGGCATCGAGGCCCTTCGGAACGGTCCCGCCCACTTTCGTTCCAAGAGCTACCACTTGGTTGTAGTCGTTGGTGTGATCAGTCACTAACATTTGCCCGAAGTCTTTGACGCCTTGCGCGTTGCCCTGGTCCTGTGCCATTTGGCCCACGTGCGCTTCGGTCATATCGGTCTGGGCTGCCGTGTCGAGAAACGACTGGTCGGCTTTGTCGAGCGATCCAGTTTGCGCGAGCGCAGGCACGCAGCACAATGCGCCGCAGCACAATCCGGACAGAAGAGCTTTCTTTAACATGTAATTCCTCCTTGATACCGCTACTTCATAGAGGATTGCAGGCCGGTTGCGGCGCACTGTATTAAATACTAGGATTACAGCCTGGCCTGCTCTGTGAAGCCGCCTTTCGGCGTCCACAACTGAATGGCCTTCTGGGGGGTCCAAGGCACCCATATCTGACGGTCGCCTCCAGGAAGGTAATGCTGTGCGACGGGCAGCAATTTGTCTTTGAACTTGCGCCAGTCCGCATCTGTCGAATGAATCCGCATAGGTAAACCGAGGCCAGTTATCACGGGAATCGAGTCATTCGAATCGAGTGTCAATTGCCGGATAGCGCGAATCGCATTCCAGTCAAGGCGAATGGCCAGTCTTCGACGTAACTGGGTACGAAGGCAGCGGTCCGGAGTCATCTCGCTTAGAGAGGGTTGCGCTTCCGCTCCTGTTCGAACGCACGGCAGTATTGAAGACAGCTCGCGAGCAGATCCTCTCCAAACCACCAGTCGCCGATATCGGCTGTTCCCCTTCGAAGGTCGGACCGCTCCGGGCCTCCATTCCGGGATTGCATTACGCGATAAAGCTTGAGGGGGCCATGGATAACTTCGGCCCGGAGAGTCTTATCTTCCGCCAGGCAATCCAGCCTTTTCACTTGCGCGACAATCAACGAGGCGTATGTTTCGCAGAAGCCCCCGAACGAAGGGGGAAAAGCCGGATGGAAATCTTTCACGTACGCAGTGAAGGGACGTTGGAGGCCAGCCCGTTCGAGAATGACCGTGTAGGCTGGCGTATGCAGCAGAGAGGCGAAAACTTCCTTTTTCAATATGGCCGCCAGTTGCTGACTTACATCTGCCCACATCTTTGTAACTTCCCCCAAGCTCCTAGATAACTTATACTAGATCCGTCAGAAACGGACGGTAGCGTCGGTGAGCATTTCGTACCACGACCACTCCGAAGCCCACATATATCGGTCTGCTCACCCAAGCGGCTAGGCACCCGTCATGTTAGACTAAATTGTTTCGAGTTTTCGAAGCGGAGAACAAGTTTGTCCATGCGTACCGAATTTCCGTCCAAGCACGATGTTGAACGTGCCTGGCACGTGATCGACGCGGAAGAAGCAGTCCTGGGTAGGATCGCGACTCGCGCTGCCATGTTATTGATGGGAAAGCACAAAACCACGTACACACCATCAATGGATACGGGCGATCACGTCATCATTGTAAATGCCGCAAAGGTTAAGCTTACCGGCGGCAAAGAAGGTCAGAAACTCTATCGCCGTCACACCGGTTACCCCGGTGGGCTTATCGAGACCGGAGCGCGTAAAATGCGTGCCACGCGTCCCGAGCGGATGATCGAACTTGCCATTTCCGGCATGTTGCCGAAAAGCAAGCTCGGCAAGCAAATGTATCGCAAGCTGAAGGTTTACGCGGGCGAACATCATCCCCACCAGGCGCAGAAACCCGCTGCGCTCGCTGTGGCCGAAGCCGCGCGATAGCGATAATCGTAATAAGGTAAAGAGGAATTAGTGCCAGCGAAGTTAGTGCAACAGTTGGGAACAGGGCGCCGCAAAACGGCGACCGCGCGCGTGTTCTTGCGGCCCGGCAAGGGCCAGATCACGGTGAATCACCGGCCTTTTGAGAATTACTTTGTCAGCGAATCGGCCCGCGCTTATGTGCGTCAGCCGTTACTCGCCACCGAAACGGCAGATCGTTTCGACGTCTTAGTCCTCGCCAACGGCGGCGGGATCAGTGGACAAGCCGGAGCGGCCCGCCTCGGCATTGCCCGCGCTTTGATTGAATTTAATGCCGAACTGCGGGGCAAGTTGAAGCAGCTCGGTTTCCTGACTCGCGATGCTCGCGAACATGAGCGGAAGAAGTACGGCCAAAAGGGAGCCCGCAAGCGCTTCCAGTTCTCCAAGCGTTAAAACATTGCTTTTTGAACTTCGTTTGAGTTCTCTCCTTTCGTTCCAACCGGAAATCAACACAGATGGCGGCTCTCGGGCTGTCATCTGTCAAATCGGAACGTCCGTTCAGCCACGCAAATTCCGCTTTGGGCCGCGTGCCACTCGAACGGTCGGTTCTTCTAAACGAGGCCAGACTGTCTCGTTGATTCTTTAGGAGGCATATTGCCATCAATTTCGATGAAAGAACTGCTCGAAGCAGGCGTTCACTTCGGGCACCAGACCAAGCGCTGGAATCCAAAGATGAAAGAATACATCTTCGGCGAACGTAACGGTATCTACATCGTTGACCTGCAGAAGACGCTGAAGCTGTTCAAAGATGCCATGCGCTACGTCGGCGAGATGGCGGCGCAAGGCAAGACGGTGCTGTTTGTGGGCACCAAGCGCCAGGCGCAGGAAGCCATTGCCGAAGAGGCGACCCGCTGCGGCCAGTATTACGTAAACCAGCGCTGGTTGGGCGGTTTGCTTACCAACATCGCCACGGTTCAGCGCTCGATCAAGCGCTTGAAAGAACTGGACGCGATGGCAAACGACACCGCCTATGAGGGCCGCGCGAAGAAAGAAGTCGGCCGGCTCGAGCGCGAGCGCAAGCATCTCGAGCAGAATCTGGCGGGCATCAAGGACATGAACGGTCTCCCCGACATGCTCTTTGTGGTCGATTCGAACAAAGAAGCCATCGCGGTGAAAGAAGCCCGCAAGCTTGGAATTCCAGTTGTTGCCGTGGTCGATACAAACTGCGATCCGGATGAAGTGGATTACGTGATTCCCGGCAATGACGACGCCTTGCGCGCCATTCGCCTGTTCACGACCAAGATCGCGGATGCTGTCGTCGAAGGCCGTTCGCTTGCAACCGAGCACGATTTCGCGGCTGCCGCCGAGAAGCTGGTGCATGACGAAGACGCGGGTGTTGAGCACACGCCCGAAGAGTACACGCAGTACCTTGATCCGAAATACGCGGAGCAGTTGATGTCGGAAAGCCTGGCCACCGGCCCCGATATCGAAGCGCCTCCTCGCAAAGGCCCGGGCAGTGAGGCTCCAGCCGAGGAACCCGTCGGTTCGACGGTCAGCGAACTTTAAGCGTAAGCGCGTTTTTGTAATGGAGTTCAACGGGGCGGCCGGGCGTTAAAGTCTGGTCGCCTTACGTGTGTCAAAAAGGATATTCAAATGGCTGAGATTAGTGCACAGTTGGTAAAGCAGCTCCGGGAGAAGACCGGCGCGGGCATGATGGAGTGCAAAAAAGCGTTGGTGGAAGCCAACGGCGATTTAGGCGAAGCGGAAGTGATCCTCCGCAAGCGCAATATCATCAGCGCGGGCAAGAAAGAAACCCGCTCCACCAAGCAGGGTCTGGTCGGCTCCTACATCAGTAGCGATGGCAAAACCGGCGTGCTGGTCGAGGTCAATTGCGAGTCCGACTTTGTCGCCCGCACCGAAGACTTTCAATCCTTAACCGCCGATATCGCCGCGCACATCGCCGAGACCAAGCCCAAAACCGTACGTCTCGAAGATGTCACGGAAGCCGAGCGCGCCAACTTCAAGCAGCATGAGGCGCTTTACGAACAGAAGTTCGCGAAGGACACCGGCACCACGGTGGGCGAGTTCGTCAAGAACAAAATCGCCAAACTGGGCGAGAACATCAACATCTCCCGTTTTGTCGTTTATGAAGTGAACGGCAACGGGACCGCCGGAAATTACATTCACACCGGCAGCCAGATTGGAGTGCTTCTCGAAGTGCAAACCGGCTTGGCGGAGACCACTCAGAACGAGCAATTTAAGAAGCTTGTTCACGATATCGCCATGCAGGTCGCGGCTGCGAATCCGCAGTTTGTAGGCAAGGAGAACGTAGCCGAGGACGTGCTTGCCAGGGAGCGCGACATTCAGAAGGAACGCGCCCGTACCGAAGGCAAGCCCGAAAAGATGCTCGACAAGATCATCGAGGGCCGGATGAGCAAGTTCTACGAGGAAATCTGTCTGCTCGATCAGCCCTTCATTCGCGAGAACACGATTTCCGTCGCGGACCTCGTTCGCACCACGGGAAGTAAACTCGGCGATACGATTACCGTCACCCGTTTCGTCCGGTATAAGGTCGGCGATGCGGGCGATGCTAGCGGCGTTCAGGAAAGCCCGCTCCCGGTGACACAGACTTAAGCGAGTTCGATTGGCAGCGGCTGAAAGTGAATGCCACAATACCAACGAATTCTGCTGAAAATCAGCGGTGAAGCGCTTGCCGGATCCGAGCGTTTCGGGCTCGATCCGGAACGGGTAAAATCCCTCGCCTGCGAGGTCGCCGAAGTAGCCCGTACAGGCGTTCAGATCGGTCTCGTTCTAGGCGGCGGCAACATCTTCCGAGGCGTGGCGGCGGCCGCTCACCAGATGGATCGCGTGACTGGCGATCATATGGGGATGCTCGCGACCGTGATCAATGCGCTTGCATTTCAGGACGCGCTCGAAGGGCAGGGCATTCCGACGCGGGTAATGACTGCGATTCAAATGCACCAGGTCGCGGAGCCCTATATCCGGCGCCGCGCTATCCGGCATCTTGATAAAGGCCGTGTGGTGATCTTTGCGGCGGGCACTTCGAATCCGTATTTTTCTACCGATACAGCCGCCACACTGCGCGGGCTCGAGATTCACGCGCAACTCATCGCCAAAGCGACCAGCGTGGATGGCGTCTATGACAAAGATCCGAAGAAATTCGCGGACGCCGTGAAGTATCCCGAAGTAGGCTACACCGAGGTCCTGTCGAAGGCTCTCGGAGTAATGGATGCGTCGGCGGTTGCGATGTGCCGGGACAATCGCATGCCGATCATGGTTTTCGATTTGAAGGTCCCGGGCAATATAATGCGAATGGCGATGGGCGAATCTATCGGAACGATGATTCGTTAAGCGCGTCAACAAATACGATATGAAACAAGAGAAAGAACCCGCCGCACCGGCCAGCAGCCTTCAGTTCAAGAACGTAAAGGAAATAGAGAGCAACGCGCGGACGCGCATGGATAAAGTGCTGGTGGACTTGCAGCATGAAATGACCACCATCCGCACGGGCCGCGCCTCGATCACCCTGCTCGACAATGTGCGCGTGGATTACTACGGCACTCCGACTCCTCTGAACCAGGTGGCGCAATTGCATGTGCCCGAGCCGGCTATGATCACGGTGCAGCCTTGGGACACCTCGACGATCCGCGCCATAGAAAAGGCCATCCGGGAAGCGGATCTGGGCTTCAATCCTTCGAACGACGGTAAAATCGTCCGCGTTCCCGTTCCACCTCTCACAGAGGAGCGCCGCCGCGATCTGGCCAAGAAATTGAGCCATGTGGCCGAGGAGCGCCGCGTCTCTTTGCGGAATATCCGCCGCGATTCGAACGAGCATCTCAAGAAGCTGCTGAAAGAAAAGCTGATCAGCGAAGACGAAGAACGGCAAGCGCTCGATCTCATCCAGAAGCTGACGGACGGCCAGATCACGAAAGTGGATCAAGCGTCCAAGGCGAAAGAAAAAGAGATTCTGGAATTCAAGTAGCTCCGATCTTTGGCAACGCCAGACGCGTCCCCAGATTTTACTGCATTCGTCGTATACACGACCGGCTGAATCGCGGCGGGATAACTGAAGAACGGAATCACGTTCAGCCAGTTAACACGCCACAACCGAGAGACTGCAGGGTACTTACTCCACTTACTGGCAAACTCATAGAGTACTAGCTCGGCCGCTCAGCCGTTGTAGCGCGATAGATCGGCTTCAGGTAGGACAGGACTAGTTTGCGATCGCGCAAACTGACGTAATTCAGACTGGCGCGGATCATGTGCACAAAGCACAGTAGCACTTGTGCATGTGGGAAAGCGGCTACGATGGACTGCGGAAAGAATATCAGACAATAGAAGAACGCGAGCAGAATGTATAACACAACGCGGTTACGCAACTAGGTAAACACGTACAGACAGAACTTGGCGCACTCGCTCGCGCCGGTCCACATACCGAGTACGTCTGTGGCGAACACGAGAGAGATCACGACGGCCACATATACGGCGAGATTTTACAATGGACTTCATGCCGCATCTTCACGAACATCGCAGCGAGAAAGAGAATCGGGTAGATAGGTTACAACGGAAGTGTATGAGAAGAGAGTGATTGTAACATCAACTGGTCGGTGACTACGCTGATCAGCGCTGGGCGCAAGAACAAGACGTACATGTACTTCAGATGCGTCTGGATGCCACGCGCCGTCATGCCGAGCGCGTACATCGACAGATTTTTTGAAAGAAACACGCCCGACGCGTCTGGTGCTTCTTAAGCAACTGAGGCTCAAACTCGCCGTTGTGGGAGCGAGAAGTCTACGGTTAGATATCTACAAAATAGATATACAACGTCTTAGTGCTATAGAAGTAGAGAGAATAAGAGCTGTAGTGGATGGCTGGATAGTGCTTCTCATACCACAGATGCTGCTGGATCTCGGCCTGGATCGACGCTACCAGTACAGCTTTCGAGATCTGCTTCAGCAGTCCGTTCTCGCCGATCATAGCTTCCGGCTTCTAGTAGCGCTTGATCGACTTGGCCACCACGTGTCGTGCCGCTTACTCACCGCAGTTTCGGCAGCAGCGCGCTCAGCAGTTTCAGAAACGTTCCCGATACGCGCTGCCCTATTCGAAGTACGTCTTCATGATTCAATTTCTCCCCGCTTAATCCCGCTGCAACATTGGTCACACACGAAATCCCAATCACTTCCATGCCCATGTGATTGGCCGCGATCGTCTCGGCAACGGTTGACATTCCCACCAGATCGGCCCCAATTGTCTTCAAAAACCGGATCTCCGCGGGAGTCTCGTAACTCGGCCCCAGAACCGCCGCATACACGCCTTCGTGCAATGGAATTCCGTGTTCCATCGCAGCCTCTTGCGCCAATTCTCTCAGCCGCGGCGAATACGCTTCGCTCATGTCGGGAAATCTGGGGCCCATCGCCTCATCATTCGCTCCCAACAACGGATTGTCTCCCTGCAAATTGATATGGTCTGAAATCAGAACGAGTGCGCCTTCTGAAAAGTCCAGATTGATGCCGCCCGCCGCATTCGTTAGTACCACGCGCTTTACCCCGAGTTCACGAAACAACCGGATACCACTCACCACTTCACGCGCCGTGTATCCCTCGTATAAGTGGAAGCGGCCCGACATGACAATTACATCGACCGTCCCCTTGCCATTTGCACCCAGTGTTCCCACCACAAGTTCGCCCGCATGGCCCACCGAAGTTGAGGCAGGGAAGCCCGGTATCTCGGCGTACGGAATGCGGACGGAATGGATCAGCGATTCCGCAAACGCCCCCAACCCACTACCAAGTACAACCCCAATCTCCGGCCGAAGGGAGGTTTTCGAGTAAATCAACTCCGCTGCTTCCCGCATGGTCTGAGTCTAGCGTCTCGCAGTGAGTTACATATCGCGTCCTAAAGCAAATTGCGGTTGTATGATGAGGCTGGTCTATGACACGGGTTCTCTTCGTCGCTCTTTTCGCGGCAACTTTGACGGCAGCCGAACTGGAGCCGCCGCCGAACTTCTCTGAGCCTTCCGGGCCCCTGCGAATTATTTCACCCTCGCAACCGCGCCAGCCCTGGACCGTTGCCGGCGAGCATGGCGCGCTCTTCGGCCGCCAGGATGGAACCTTCGAAGCGTGGCTCTGGCCTGTGAAGATACTCAGCCATTTTCGTATCTCGGCCCATCTGGATAACTACGCCGTGCCAATCGATGTCAACGCGTTGTCGGCTGAAGTAACTGTCACTCCCGCGGAAACAGTTATCACTTACTCCCATGCCGCATTTACAATCCGCCAGCATATGTTCGCTTCGCGAGGTCAGGACCACCCCGCAACCGGAGCCGCCGTTTTCTTCGAAATCGAATCGGCGCGCCCCCTCACTATCACGTTTTCCTTTACACCGGAGATGCTGCGCATGTGGCCCGCGCCTAATTTCGGACGGCCCGATGGAGAGTGGATTGGCGCTGAAAATAGTGGCGTATATGTTCTTCATACTGACAATCCCGGCTTCTCAGGTCTGGTAGCGATGCCCCACGCCAAAGCCGGAATCATGCCCCCCTATCAGGAGCATCCGCAGACCTACCCGCTGCAGTTCGTCCTGCGGTTCGATCCGGCGACTGACGCGGGCAAAGTATTCCCGTTGCTGATGGCTGTCCTTCACGCCGAGTCTCCCGCCAAACAGGCTGAGGCTATCGGCGACTCAGCTTCCCCAGCTTTATCGGGAAACCGCCAAATATTATGCGCACTTCTTCGACAATCGGGTCGTGGCCGCGACTCCCAACAAGATGCTAAACGAGGCGGCGCAATGGGCGGAGCTGTCTATCGATCAGATGCAAGTTTCCTACAAGGGTGAAATTGGGCTGGTGGCGGGCTATTACGAATCGGCGGATTCAGCGCGTCCGGGCTATGCGTGGTTCTTCGGCCGCGACACGCTCTGGACCACTTACGCGATCAACAGCTATGGTGATTCTTCGCTTACCAGGAGAGCGCTCGATTTTCTTATTCACCGGCAGCGGCTCGACGGCAAGATCATGCATGAATTCTCGCAATCGGCCGATTCCATCGATTGGAAAGCCACCCCTTACTTTTATGCCTCTGCCGATTCCACGCCACTCTTCGTGATGGCCATGTGGGATTACATCAGAACCAGTGGAGACCTCCAATATCTGCAAACGAACTGGGCAAGCGTACGCAAGGCCTATAGCTTCACGAGAGATCACGATTCGGATAAGGATGGCATCTATGAAAACACGGAAGGAACAGGCTGGGTCGAATCATGGCCGCCGGGCATGCCGCACCAGGAGATCTATCTGGCCGCGCTCGATCAGCAATCCGCCGCGGCATTTTCCCATCTCGCCTCGCTCATGAAGGAGTCCGATCTCTCGGCGGCAGCCCAGGCGAAAGCGGCCCAAATTCAAGAGTGCAATCGAAAAGGAATATCTCGAAAAGGCTCAGAAGTTCTACGCCTTCAGCCGCAACTCCGATGGGTCGTTAGATCAAACTGCAACTATCTATCCGTCGGTCGCCTGGTGGGACGGAACGCTCTCCTTGCCAAATGCCGGCGCCAATGTTGTCGAGGTGGGCGTCGCCGGAATTCTCAACCGATTGGGGCACGCGCGACATCAGCGATAAAACGCCGTTTTACGATCCGATCAGCTATCACCAGGGTTCCGTTTGGCCCTTGTTTACTGGATGGGTTTCGCTCGCGGAATACCGCTCCGGCAGAACGCTATCGGCCTTCGCGCATCTGATGCAAAACGTCAATCTGACCTGGGATCAGGACCTCGGGTCCGTAACTGAATTACTTTCCGGAGAGTTTTATCAGCCCTTAGGCCGAAGCAGTTCCCATCAGACGTGGTCGTCGGCCATGGTGCTTGCGCCGTTAATGCGCGGATTATTTGGCGTAGAGTCGAACGCCTTCGATAGAACTCTCCGAGTTGATCCTCATCTTCCCGCCGAGTGGAATGGCGCTGAATTGCGTAATGTGCCCTTGGGAAAATCTTCGTTGCGAATCGAGTACTCGCGCAAAGCCGGACAGATGATGGTCACGGTCTACTCTCCAGGTCCGGAAGTCCTCTGTCTCGTAAGCGGAAGCGCTCCAGCGGAGCCTTGCAAAACTCGCCCCGCCGCGGTACATGTCCTATCCTTATCCTTGCCCTCCGTGGAACTTGTCAATTCCCGATACTCCTCCGGACCAGGGCGCTGCAACCCATCAGCTTAAAGTCATAGATGAAGAATATGCGAACCGGCAGGCAACGTTCACGTTGTCCGCTGCCGGAAACTCCACTTACGATCTGTTCGTAAGATTGAATGAACCCAATGTAAAGGTCACTGGCGCCGTGTATCGGGACGGGCACATTCACGTGCAGTTCCCGGCGGGAGACGGATATCAAATGCGCACCGTCGTATTTCAATGGTAGGAAAGGCCGGACTAAATCGTATGCGGAAGTCCTTCAAGATAAACCTGGCGGCGGCGTTGTTATCGTGGCATCGTGCTCTGCGCATGCTCGTGCGCGGCTCGGACTAATCAGCCCATCCTCGCCTACATAAAGCAGACCTGGGGCGTTCTCACACGCTCGAATAAGGACCTCGCAACTGCCGCTGTCGATCCCAAGTTCCACCCCGGCGCGGATGGCAAGTGGGCCGTGTATATCCCCGATGACTCCAGTCTTTCTCCCGTCACTGCTCAGTTGAAAAAAGAAATGCCGGCCGCCGACTTCGGAAAAATCGACCTGCTCGTCCTTCCCGAACACCTCGATCAGCTGAAGGAGCAAGGGTTGCTGTTTCTTCCCAAACCGTATGTCGTTCCCGGTGGCCGCTTCAACGAAATGTATGGATGGGATAGCTACTTCATTCAGCTTGGGTTGTTACGCGATGGCGAACTGCAACTCGCCAAAGATATGGCCGATAACTTTCTGTATGAAACACAACACTATGGCAAAGTGTTAAACGCCAACCGCACTTACTATTTGACCCGCTCACAACCGCCTTTCCTGACGCAAATGATCCTGGGAGTCTATAACAAGACACATGATCGTAAGTGGCTGGAGAGCGCGCTGCCGCTCATCGAGAAGTATTATCGTTTTTGGACCGAAGGTCCCCATCTAACTGACACGGGTCTGTCGCGCTACTATGATTTCGGCGAAGGCCCCGCCCCGGAATCCGTTTCGGCGGAACGCGATGCGCAAGGGCGGACACATTACGAGTTAGTCGAGCAGTATTTCCGCACGCATACAATTACCGATTACGATGTCAGCCAATACTACGACAAAAAGACCAATAAATTAACACCGTTGTTTTATAAAAGCGACCGGTCGATGCGCGAATCCGGCTTCGATCCCTCAAACCGCTTTGGCCCATTCGATCTCGACATCATCCACTACGATCCCGTTTGCCTGAACTCATTGCTGTATCTGATGGAGCAGCAAACCGGCGATATCTTGGACGCGCTAGGGCAGGGCAGCCGTGCCGCCATATGGCGGGCCCGTGCTAAAACCAGGGCCCAGCGCATCAACACCCTTTCCTGGGACCAGCGCGCCGGTTTGTACTTCGATTACGACTTTGTCACTCGAAAAGTTCGTAATTACCCATTCCTGACCACCTTTTACCCTCTCTGGGCCGGTCTGGCGACCAAAGAACAGGCGGCTGCCGTCGAGAAGAACCTATCCCAGTTTGAACGCCCGGGCGGACTGCAGACCAGCACCTATGCCAGCGGGAATCAATGGGACGCTCCCTTCGGATGGGCTCCGCTCGAGATGATTGCGGTCGATGGCTTGCGCCGGTACGGTTACAACGAAGACGCCGAACGTATTTCCATGGAATTTCTCTCCTTGGTCCGGAGCGAATTCTTACGCCAGGGCTACATCGTCGAAAAGTACGATGTCGTCCATCGCGGTTCTAACGTCAGCGCCAATATTCACTTTGGTTACAGCGCTAACCAGGCCGGCTTCGGGTGGACTAACGCCGTGTTCACCGAACTGTACGACCAACTAACCCCCGGCGATCGGCAGAAACTATTGGGTTCGGCAAAGCCTGCCGCCGCGGCGTCTAACTAAGTCCTTTTCCCTCGGTCGCCGTTACAACCCGGTTAGCCGCTAAACCGGCATACTTATCCACCTGTCCGCTTGGCCAGTGAATCTCAATATCCGCCTTTGCCGCCGTCCCCAAACCAAAGTGTACGCGTAAGTCGCTTTGAGACATATAGCTGCCTCCACTCCGGACCTCGTCCATCTGGCGATGCGCCCCTTCCGGCGTACAATAAACGCGCGCTCCGATTCCCGACCGGTTCGACTTACTCCCGATCGTCTTAACCTTCAACCAGTTATGTTTCAGCGTGCTATCGCAGCGCAAAAGCTGAGGCACATCGTTAACGCAATTCACGACGACATCCAGATCGCCGTCGTTATCGAAGTCTCCAACCGCGCAGCCACGGCCCGGAACCGTTTCAAGAATTCCCGGACCTGCTTGGAGCGAAACGTCTTCGAACTTGCCGTTACCCAGATTTCGGTAGAGCACTTTCCGCTCTCGATAACCCGATTCACTCGCTTTCTCGCGCACTTCCGGATACACGTGCCCATTGCACGTCAGTATGTCCGGCCAGCCGTCGTTATCGAAATCCAGAAACGAGGCGCCCCAACCGAGAAAGCGCGTATTGCGGCCCAGACCCGCCTGAAATGTTACATCTTCGAAGTTGTCGTCTCCAAGATTCCGGTAAAGACTTGAGGTGTCGCCCGCAAAATTGGTCTTGAAAATCGCGAGCCGCCCATTCCCGAAAACATCCGCCGCGCAGACCCCCATCCCCGCCTGCGTTTTTCCATCCGCGCCAAACGCAACGCCCGATTCAAGACCGATATCCGTGAACGTGCCGTCGTGATTATTGCGGAACAGCGCGGACGGCGCGGAGTCATCCGCTACGTAGATATCCGGCCAGCCATCGTTGTCGAAGTCCCCAACTAAGACACCCAATCCATAAGTGCCTTGCTTCTTTAGTATCCCCGCCTTCTGCGAAACATCCGTGAAAGTCCCGTCGCCATTGTTATGGAACAGAATATCTTTCGCGCCTTGCAGGCCTGGCGGACCGCACGCCACCACCAGCCCTTCATATAAGCACGGACCGCTCTCCGGCAGCGGCGCTGTCTTTGGATCGAAATCGATGTAATTGGCTACATAGAGATCCAAATGCCCGTCCAGGTCGTAATCGAGAAAGGCGCAGCCCGTATTCCAGCGCTTAAGACCCGTAGTCGTGCGCGTCGTGACCCCGGCCTTCTGCGCCACGTCCGTAAACGTTCCGTCGCCGTTATTGCGGTAGAGTGCGCAGTCCCCCCAGTAACTTACAAATAGATCCTCGTAGCCGTCATTGTTGTAATCGCCGGCGCAAACTCCCTGTCCCCATCCCGTACGAGCCAGTCCGGCTTTCAGTGTCACATCGGTAAACGTGCCATCTCGATTGTTTTTGTACAGTCGGCTAATCGGCTCGTTTCCTTTCGCGTAAGTTGCCGCAAACCGGGTCCCGTTGACAAAGAAAATATCCAGCCACCCGTCGTTGTCGTAATCGAAGAACGCGACGCCGCAGCCGGTCGTCTCAAGCAGATACTTATTGCGAGACTCCGCGCCGAAAATCGTCTTCTGAGTTAAACCCGCCTGCTTTGCAACGTTTACGAACTGCACCCCAAGTTCAGGCGCGCCCGGCAGCAATTGATCGAGCGAAAAGACCGGTAGCGTTGCGCAGAGCGATTGAATCAGAGATCTGCGAGAGAGCATATTACCGCGCCAGAATAGAAATGCTCATCGACCCTATATACTTATCCGCCGCCCCATAATATCCGGTAAGTTTCAGCCTCTTTCCTGACACAATCTCGCCCACAACGCCCTCCAGAAATATAACGTTCGGCACGTTACCCGTCTTCTCCCAAGGTAATTGCGGCACAATAAACGGGGCGTCGGACCGTGCGATCACTCGCCTCGGGTCGTTGCGGTCGAAGAGCACCCAACCTGGGCCGTATACCAGATGATCGTCCGCTCCGTTATAAAGCAGCAGAATCCCTGCATCCGTGACATAGGGCGGCGGTCCCGGTTCCATCACTCGCGAATCGAACGCCCCGGGTCGGCGATCCAACACAGGCTTATCGGTCGCATCCTTCCAGTGCAACAAATCGTCCGACGCGGCCAGTCCCATGTAATCGCGCGATACACCATCCTTGTCTTTACGCGTGCCCAGATAGTACATCCACCAATGGCCATTCACCTTCTCCGGAATGATTGCGCCCGATTTCGTCCACTGCTCATTCCACGTGCCCTTGTAAGCCGGAAGCAGAACGCCTCGCCGTTGCCAGTGAATCAGGTCTTTCGAAGTCGCAAGACAAAGCTGCGCCGAATGTAAGTCATAACCCGTATAAGTCAAATAGTAAGTGCCGTTGATCCGGACAACGCGCGGGTCCTCCACGCCGCCGTTCTTTTCGTAACTTGCTTCAGGCGAAAGCACCGGATCCGGGCGAATCGAAAAATGCCGCCCATCCGAACTCTCCGCCAGCCCAATGCGGGAAGTATGATTCTTGTCCTGAGCCCGGAACAGCAGCACCGTACTCTTGCCCCGTTTAATGGCCGCCGCATTGAAAAGGCCTGCGCTATACCAGGTGTCGCCCGGACTCAGCAACGGCTTGTCGGAATCGCGGTGTGCGGTAGCCAGAACCTGACCGCTCGCCGCCCCGGCCAGCAGAACCGCGCACGTCAGTAAGCGGCTTCTCATTTCATTTTTCCTTTCCCGTCGTCAATTGCCGATGGATCTCCCGTTCGGCCTTCGCACGCTCGGGTTCTCCAAGCCGATCATATACGCGAGCAAGATGATAATGCGACATCGCCTGCTTCGGACTCAGTTCAATACTGCGCAGTCAACTCGTCCCGTGCCCCTTTGTAGTCCCGCTTGCCGCTCAGCAAAACGCCCAACTCGTAGTGCGACTCCCAGTCATCCGGCTTCAAACGAATCGAACTCCGCAACAGTGGCTCGGCGCGCTCGGCGTGCGCATTCGCCTCAAGCAGCGCCTTAGCCAGCAGCAATTGCGCTTCTGCATTGCTCGGATCTTTCGCCTGCCACTTCTCATAATCCGCCGTGATCTCCGGAAGTCTCGCCCCCGCCTGATCCAGCATTCGGCCAAGAAACACATACGGCTGCTCAATCTCCGGATCAATTTGAATCACCTTCAAGAACTCCGCGATTGCCTCCTCGAACCGCCGCTGCCCATACCGCGCCACCCCCAGCGTCAGAGTAAGTTGAGCGTCTCCGGGATGCGCCGCCAACGCAGTCTGAACCACGTCCGCCGCGCTCGTGAAATCGCCCTTCCGCAGCAGAAACTCGGACCAGTCGAAGGCCATCCTGGAATCGGTCTTTTCGGATTCCCAGGCCGCTCTCAAATGCGGCTCAGCCGCCGAAGCTTGCCCGGTTGCGGCCAACGCGCGTCCTAGGACACTCTCAGCGCCAGCGGAAGGATGTTGCCGCTCATCTTTTTGCGCCAGCTCAAGCGCCCGCTGCGCATCGCCGCCGTCGAGATACAAAACCGCTGCACGATGCAAAGCACCCGCATCCGCTTTAGGGCTTTCGGCAAACCGTTCTTCGAGTTGCGCGGCCCGTACAAACTGCCCCGTCTCGGAGTAATACATCGCAAGCGCATGACACACGACCGGGTTATCGCCTCCAACCTTTTCAGCGGTAGAAGCAGCCGAAGAAGCCAGCTTCGTATCGTGCAATCGCAGATAGACCTCGGCCAACGAACTCCAGACATACGCATTCGTGGGAGCAATCTTAGACGCCTGTTCAAAATCGCTTCGGGCCTCTGTCAAGTCACCGCCTTGCAAAGCAAGAAGTCCGTGTTGAAGAAGGGAAGTGGCCTGAGGCGGATCGGCGAAGAGGAATAGAAAACAGAGAAGAGGGAACAAATAACCAACCTACTAAATACAAAACGGGCCCGCCCTAACCTTCAGGACGAGCCCGCTGTTTGAAAAGCTACAGCCTAGAACTGCAACCGTAGCGAGAATTGAATGTGGCGCTCGGACCCGGTCTGGGTACCGGTGATCCTGCCGAAGTTCGCATCTTGCTGATTAGTGTCGGGCGAATTGAATTGCGGTGTATTCGCAATGTTGAAGCTCTCAGCGCGGAATTGCAGCTTGATTCTTTCCGTGAACGGGAAATCCTTGAAGATGGAGAAATCAAGGGTTCGCGTCGGCGGTCCGGTGTTGCTTTGCAGGCCAATATTGCCCTCGGAAAGTCTCTGGCCAAGCGTTAATGAATTGATTGGCACAAAGTTTGCAGTGTTGAACCACTCACTCGGATTGCGTCCGTTGGATGGCGCCTCGTTTGCGACTTCCCGTGGCAAGCGTGGGGCCGCATCCGCCCCCAACCTTCAGACATCCATTAGAGTCGCAAAGTGATCGGCTGCCCGGTACGCAGGCTGAGAATGCCGTTGAACTGCCAGTTGCCAAGTGCCGATTGGACGACCTTGTTTAAGTTGGCGCCATACTGTTTGCCGCGGCCGAATGGAATTTCGTAGTTGAACGAAGAAACGAAGTTATGCCGGATGTCCCACGAAGCGGTCGTGTAGTCCGCGCTGATATTGGTTGGATACTGGTTATAGAGTCCGCCCGAACCAGAGAGCGTAGTACCGCTGTTTGCGAGCGCATGGCCGTAAGTATAGGCTGCCTGGAACTGCAGGCCGCTGGTCATCCGTTTTTGCAGCGAGACCGTCATGGCGTCGTAGTTTCCAAAACCAAAACTCGCTGTTCCCGAGATACCCCCGATATCCGGATAAAGCCGGAGGGAGTTACAGGAGATCGAAGAATTCGCCGTGTACACCGTGGGACAGGCGTTAGGATCGGGCTGCAGCAATTGGTGTGATTGGTGGTTGCCTTCATAACCAACTTCCAGCGCCATTTGTCCGGGAAGTTCTTGTTGAACCGCCAGGTTCCATTCCTGTACCTCGGGATTGCGGAAGTCCGTCGCGATGCTGCGGAACTGCAGAGACGAAACCGGGAAACCGGTGAAGATGTTTGTCGGGTAGCCTGTGGAGATTCCACCAGTCGCCGCACCCCCGGCAAAGAATGGATCCGGCTGGAATGCGCTCACACCGGCCGGCCGGTTCAATTGGGGCGATTCATTGAAGGGTGCGGATTCACCACGGTTCGGATTTCCGCCCTGATTCTCCTCGCCTCCGTAGAAGATCCCATAGAAGCCCCGAATGACAGTCTTCGGTCTGATGTTGTAAGCGAATCCGAGGCGAGGTCCGATGTCGGTCTTGTCCCAAGGAATCAAGTACGGACTGACTTGGCCGCGGCTGACCGTAATCGGCGTCGTGAAGAGGGCCGGGAAGGTTACACCGTTGATAGTTGCCGGCGCATTGAAGTTCGGAGTCAGCGGAGCATTCTGATTCGGGCCCTTCGGAATGTAGAGAGTCAGATTCTGAAGGTCGAAGCTGGATTGCCGTCCGAACTGTTCGCCAATCGGTGAAAACAGCTCATACCGAACGCCCAGGTTCAAAGTTAATTTCGGCGTCACCTTCCAGTTGTCCTGGAAGTAGCCCGCATACCCTTGCTTCGTGGACGAAATGAAATTCGTCGTCGAGATTTGCCCGTTGTCGATTGCGCCAAGCAGGAACGAGGCAAACTCATCGCCCGTGTTGGCAATACCGGCCCCGGCGGTGGTGTCGATACCTGTCTCAGTCCGCGAGAAGTTCATTTCGCCGTGCGGATAGGGTACCTGGAAAAATGGGAAGTGCAGTTCTCTGAACTCAGCCCCCATTTTGAAGGAGTGATTGCCCTTGTTGATTGTCAGGTTCTCAATCAAATCCCACTCGTTGTTGTATTCCTTCGTGGGCAGCCAATCCTCGGAACCGATCTCGCTGTAATGGCCAAGTCCGATCTGGGGCAAGCCTCCATTCAGATTGGTTGTCGGATCGTACCCGCCAATTCCGATTGCTTTGTACTCGTCCGTGCTCGCATTGGCTTGCGCTCGAGAAGTGACAAGGCGGCTAAATCCTACGCGGGCTTCGTTCACGATGGTCGGTGAAAAAATGTGTGCCCAACTGATCATGCCGTTGCGCCCCAAATCGGTTTCGCCGTTGCCGTTGAAGTTGCCGCCGTCCAGCGCTCCGGCGAATGGAACCACGCTTGTCTTCGCCGTATTCGACCAGCTAATTGTTCCGAAGATGCTGTTAGCGTCGTTGTAGTGATAATCCACGCGGCCATCACCCTGGTCCGTCACTAAAGTGCCTGGAGTGACCGTATAGTAACAACCCGCGCCAGGAACTGAGCAGTTCGAGCTGCTGGTATTTGGAGCCGGATAAAGGGCCGCCAGCTTCATTGCGGCGGGATCCATTGCCGAGGTGGGCATCCGATTGAGTTGTCCGCCTGACGTGTACGGATCGCGTCCGTAAACCGGCGTCTGCCCTGAAAGAGCGGTTAGCGAGCCAGGCGCGCAACCGCTCAGACACTTCGTGGACGCTGGGTTGAAAATCTCGTTTTGGTAGACCGTCTGCGTCGCTCCCGTGGAGGTCAAACCGGTGCCAATCGCCGGTCCAAGTAGGGCTGAGAAATCGCCGCCAATCATCGGCTGGCGTAGGAATAGTGTAGAAGCCGCCATAACCCAGGTTTTGAATGGTTCCACCGGCCGTCGAGATACGCGTGCCTTGATAGTCACCAAAGATGAACAATTTGTTCTTGATGATCGGCGCCCCTACAGCCGCGCCGAATTGATTCTGTTTGAAAGGATTCCTCGCCTTGCCCGCAAGGTTGTTTTCCCAGCGGTTGGCGTCCAGGTCCGTGTTCTGCAAGATCTCGAACAAAACGCCGTGAACCTCGTTGCTGCCCGATTTCAAGCTGATGTCGAGAATTCCACCGGCAGCGCGCCCATACTCCGCACTCGCGCCGTTCGTGATCACCTGCATGTCGCCGATCGCTTCCACTGAAGGCCCGATGACAAACGAGGTCTGATTGATAAAGTCGATGACGTTGACGTTATTATCAACACCGTTCAGATAGAAAGTTGTTTTCGCCGGTCGAGCGAACACCGTTGGCCGAAAATCCTCCGCCCAAAGCGTCACGTGCGCCGCTTTCAGCCGGAACAACGCCCGGCGATAAACGCGCCAGAAACGTAAAGGTGCGCTGTCCTCCCAGAGGCAGTTCAGAAACCTGAGTCGAAGTTCAAATTCTCTCCGATTGCCGGTGATTCCGTTTGCAGAAGCGGCGCTTCCGCCGTAACCTGAACGGTCAAAGAGGAACTGCCCACGCTGAGCGCAATGTCTACGCCAACTGGCTGTCCAGGAAGAACAACAATTCCTTTTTGTTGTGTTTTTTGAAAGCCCGGAGCGTCAACGCTGACAGTGTAAGTTCCGGGGTTGAGAGCCGGACGGGTATACGATCCCGTGTCCGTGGTTACCGTGTCGTACGACACATTCGTCGCGTCGTTCACGATGGTTACTTTTGCATTTGGAACGGCTGCGCCCTGTGGGTCGGTGACCGTTCCTGTTATAGTTCCGAGATCTCGCTGTCCGAAAACAATACTACTGAAGAGCAGTAGTAACAGACAGGTAAGCGAGGCCCCTCTTAACAAACGTGGCATACTTTTCTCCATACCTGAAGCTCTGAAGCAATTGAAAACAAAACTGTTAAAAACGTTAGCACACGTAAGCGTTTACTTCAACAACTTTTTAGTACCTTAGGGTTAATCTTCCTGAATCGAATGTATGACGTCCAACGTTATGGCCTCGGCTAATCATTGATGAAGCGACCAGCCACTCTGCTCTGTCTTGGCGTTTCCGCTTTGTTTGCAATCGCCATGCCTGTTTTCAAGGCGAATTTCGAAGACATTGCAACCCGATCGGGCCTAACCGCGAGCCAACACCTATGGAGGCCTCAATCGCAAGGACTACATCCTCGAAACCACCGGCAATGGAGTCGCCATCTTCGATTACGATGGCGACGGAAGGAACGACATTTTCATCGCGAACGGCACCCGTTTGAACTCATCGAATTCCGCCGAAGACACTCCCGCAGCTCTATCACAATGAAGGCAACGGAAAGTTTGTCGATGTTTCCGCCAAAGCCGGATTCACTCGCGTCGGCTGGTCTCAAGGCGTCTGCGTGGGAGATTACGATAACGACGGCCATCCCGACCTGCTGGTCACCGCCTACGGTCACAACACTCTTTATCGGAACCGCGGCGATGGAACGTTTGAAGACGTGACCGAGAAGGCCAAACTACCCGTCAGTGGGATCCGTTACGGATCGGGGTGCTCGTTTTTCGATTACGATCACGACGGTTACCTCGACTTCTTCGTCGCAAACTACGTGGATCTGGATTTGACCAAAACGCCGCATCCCGGCCAGGGCGATTTTTGCGTATGGAAGGATATCCCCGTCATGTGCGGTCCGCGCGGGCTGCCCTTGGGCCACAACGTCCTCTATCACAACAACCGGGACGGCACGTTCACGGATGTGTCCGAGGCGTCTGGAATTTCAAAGCCCGGCGGCCGTTACAGCCTGGGCGTTGTCGCCGCCGATTTCGACAACGACGGCTGGCCGGATATCTACGTCGCCTGCGACATGACTCCCAGCCTCCTCTTTCACAACCTCCACAACGGCACGTTTGAAGAGCGCGGCGCGGAAGCCGGGGTCGCGTTCAATGCGGATGGATCTCTCCAGGCCGGCATGGGCGTCTCGGTCGCCGATTACGATAACGATGGTTTCCTCGACATCGCGAAAACCAATTTTTCCGGCGACCTCACGTCCCTCTATCACAACGACGATGGCAAATTCTTTACCGATCTCTCGCACGAAGCGGGTCTCGGAGTTCGCCAGTTGCTAGGTTGGGGCATTGCGTTTGTGGATGTTGACGACGACGGTTGGCGCGATCTGGTGATTGCCAACGGCCACGTCTACCCGGAGGTCGAAGGCAAACAACTCGGCGATACGTATCTGCAGCCTACCGTGCTGTTCCACAATCTTGGGACCGGCAAGTTCCAGGATGTCACCGCCCAGGCTGGTCCCGCCTTTCAAGTCCCCCGTCCGGCGCGCGGTCTCGCGGTCGGCGATTTGGACGGCGATGGACGTCCTGAAATCGTCATCGTCAACATGAACGCCACGCCGAGCCTGCTGAAGAACAACGGCCCGCATGGACACTATCTGAACATCGCTCTCACCGGAACCAAATCGAACCGCAGCGCTATCGGAGCGCGGGCGACGATCAAAGTAGCCGGGCGGACAATGATCGACGAGG
>CAWJUO010000058.1:0-20224 GCA_963845995.1 uncultured Acidobacteriaceae bacterium
TGAGTTTGAAACAATGCCGACCACCATCTTCCATTGCCGCAACTCGGAATTCGGCGTTATCCGAACCCCCATAATCTCCTTGCCGATTGCGTTTTCGCCGGGGAAAAATCTGCGGGCTGCCGCCTCGTTGATGACGGCCAGCGTATTGAGATGGTGATAGTCGTCTTGCGAGAAAAATCGACCGCGCAGCACCTGTAATCCCGCTGCCGCCGAGTATTCGGCGCCGGTTCCGCACACATGAATGCTGTCGCCCAGGTGAAATGCTTCGGGAATCGGCCGGTCCGATCGCAAAAATGTCACAGCTTGAGGGCCGGCTGAAAGCGGGGTGCACTCGGTTTGGGCTGCATCCTCGGTTCCTGGAATGTGGCGGGCGAAATCCAGAAACTCGCTGACGAGCGCGTCGCGATTAGCCGCTTCCAACTTCGTTCCTTTCAGCGGGATCGTGATAGCCAGCATGTGTTCCGGCTCGAAACCTAGACGGTCGTTTCTGAGGTGCCACAGCGTCTGAAGCAAAAGCGCTCCGCCAGACAGCAGGATCAGACAAAGTGCCATTTCTCCCGCTATCAATACTCGCTTAGCGAGGCTATAGCTAGACACAAACCCCGTGCGTTCGGATCGCTGAAGCGCCCTCTGGATATTCGAGCCGTCCAGCCTGCAGCGAGGGTAAGCCGGCAGAGAGGAGTGTCGCGAAGAGAGACACGATGACCGCGATTGTGAACACGCGCCCATCGGCGGTCACCTCGCTCATGCGGGGCAATTCGTTGCTCGCATAGTGAACGAACCCGCGGAGGATTCCAAATGCAAGCAGCATGCCTAACGTGCAGCCCATTAGCGTTAGCAGTGCTGCCTCGGTAAGCAGTTGCCGTGCCAGACGCGCCCGTCCAGCGCCAATAGCCGCACGGATGGCAAACTCGCCTGAACGGGCAGACCACCGCGCCAGCAACAGATTCGATACATTGGCACACGCGATAAGCAGAAGGCATGTAACGGCGCCGATCAGAACCGAGAGCAGCACGCGTGCGTTCCCGACCCGATGTTGCTGCAGCGGTTCGAACGCGAGTTGAGTTCCAGCGCGAAAATTTCGTGGCATGCTTAACTTGCTCCGCTCGAACAACTGCTTGCAGATTGGCTCGCGCTTGGGTCATGCTCACGCCAGGCTTGAGCCTGCCGTAAACTGCCCATGTCGAAACCGAACGGTCATGCCAACTGGCCGTCGGCGAGACCGGAAGCGTTGTTAGAACGTCCAGCTTTACGTCCATCGGAAATTGAAAGGAACGCGGCAAGACACCGATCACCGTATACTGCTGCCCGTCCATCCGGATGCTTTCGCCAACTACATGGATATTACGGTGATAGCGCCGCTGCCACAGACCATCCGTAAGTAGGATCGCTTTGGGGCCGTTTGGTAGTTCCTCCGATTTATCGAAGTCCCGGCCTATCGCGGGACGAATGCCTAACGTTTCCAGGAAATTAGCCGAAACGCGCGCGTTATGTACTTCCACCGCGTTCTCGCCATTAAGGAGCATCGTCTCGCCGGGCGAGGCCTGGGTTGCAGCCAGGCTTTGGAATACATCGTTATCGCGTCGCCACGTAACATATTCGGGTGAACCAAGGAATTCCATCCGCATCTTTTGGAAATGGATGGCGACCCACATCAACCGCCCGGGATCTTTGTATGGAAGCGGGCGCAGGAAGATCGTATCGGCGATGCTGTACACCGCAGTCCCCGCTCCTATCCCGAGCGCAATCGAAAGAACGGCGGCAGGCGTAAAAGCCCGGTTACGCAGCAGGGTTCTTGCCGCGTAACGCAGGTCTTGCGACAAACGGTCGAACCAACCCCAAACCCAAGCCTCCCTTGTATCCTCCGCCAATAGTGACTTGTTGCCGAACGATCGATGGGCGCGGAAGTCGGCCTGCTCGCGACTGAGGCCCCGCTCTTGCAGGAGTTTAGATTCCAATGCAAGATGAGCTTCAAACTCTTCGTCTATCTCTTGCTTTCGCAATCGCTTTTGAAAAAGGCGTCGAAACATAAATCAGTCCTCGATTGGCTTGGCGGTCCGGGCAATCGCGCGTACAAGTTGCTTCCATTTGGATTGCTCCACGAGCATTTGTTTCTTACCTTGAGGAGTTAACTTGTAATACTTCGCCCGGCGGTTCGCCTCCGACATTTTCCATTCAGAGGTTAGCCAGCCGCGGCTTTCAAGGCGATGCAGAGCCGGGTATATCGAACCATGCTCGATTTGCAAGGCATCGTTCGAACTGATGCGAATAGCTTGCCCGATGCCATGGCCATGCTCAGGTCCCCACTGAAGCGTTTGCAAGATCAGGAGATCGAGTGTCCCCTGCAGGAGATCGATGCGGTTTGGTGATCCGTCGGATTTCGGCATAATAGCAGACCGGCTAGGGTAGCCATTCTTCTAAAGCATCGCACACGTCAGAATAGAAGCGTGACGTATTCTCCGGCAAGCTCTGCTCGCCTTTGGCCTTTTCGCCGTAACTGCGACGGCGCAAGTCTCACCGCCTCCGATGCACGAGGTTCCGCTACTCGACTGTTCCGGACTCCCCTGCGTTGAACTGGCAACCGGATCGGGGAAGACTCTGAAGCTACTGATTGACCTCGCAAACATCAACGCGTATCTCAATCTGAAAGCTGCCCAGGAGCTAGGAGTTAATCTGCAGGATCTGAAGGGCGGCGACGGGGCCGCAAATCACAGCTGTTCAACAGACCACCGTTCCCGGCGCACGGCTCGGGGATCTGCCGCTCGGAGACTTCCCATTCATGGTGCTGGACGAACCATCGCTTCCGGCGGATGGCGCGCTCACGTACGGATCATTCCAGAATCGTGTCCTTCAGCTCGATTTTCCGAAACACGTCATCCGCGTCTCAGAACCGCAAACCGAAGCTCAACCCTGTCCTCACAGCTGCGGAGACTTGGTGGTACGGCGAGTAGGGCAGTTCGGGCCGGCGACTCTGACCGTATCCGGCTTCGAAGTGAACGGCCAGCCCGTGGCAGCACAGATCGACACGCTCTTCACAGGCACGATGCTGATCTATCCCAATTCGGTTGAAAAACTCGGGTTGAAAAAGGCGAGCAAGTCAAAAACGAAAGAGGAGTTTCCTTACATGCAAGGCGGCGTGAAGCTTGCGCGTTCGGACGGCTACGCCTTCGGCTTTCATGGGACACCGCTCCTTCAGAATGGCCCAGTCTATTTCTGGAGTTCGAAGGAGGAAGCTCCGCCTTCCGTGACATTCGACGCAACCATAGGAACGGGGTTACTAAGCCGCGGAGTCGTCACCTTCGATTTCAAAGGCAAACATATTTGGGTTGAGCAGCCAGTTTCCACGCCCTAAGCCGCGTGAATCAGCCCGTCCCGAATAGCCACCGTTCGATCGGCAAATGCCGCCGCTTCCGGATTATGCGTAATCATCAATATCGTCTGCCCGGTCTTACGGTTCAGAAAACGCAACAAATCAAGAACCGCATTCGAGTTCTGCGTGTCCAGATTCCCGGTTGGCTCATCGGCAAGCAGAATAGCGGGTGCATTCACCAAAGCTCTCGCGATCGCTACACGCTGCTGTTCACCGCCCGACAGAGCGCGAGGCTTATGATCGAGCCGATTCCGAATGCCCAACATGTTCAGAATCTCATCGAAGTTCGCGGGGCGCGCTGAATTTCCCGCAAGCGATTGCGCGATGGCGATGTTATCGCCAGCCGAGAGCGTCGGAAGCAGATTGTATTTCTGGAACACGAAGCCAACCTTCTTCTGGCGCATCTCCGTTCTTTCAGAATCCGTCAACTTGCTCAAATCCATGCCGTCGATGACAACTTCGCCCGAGGTAGGCGGCGCCAAGCCCCCGAGTATGTGAAACAGGGTCGATTTGCCCGATCCCGAAGGGCCGATAATCGCCAGGAATTCGCCGCGCGCTACATCGAGATCGATACCGCGCAAGGCGGGCACGTCTACTTCGCCCGCGTGATAAATCTTAGTAAGTCCGCGAACATGGATTATGTTGTCGGCGGGCATTGGATTAGTCATAGGCTAAAGCTTCGATCGCGTCCTGCCGTGCGGCCTTCATTCCCGGATAAATTGCGCCAAGCAGCGCGCCTCCGATTGCAATCGCCGCTGAGATAGGCCACCAGTCGGGAGCATCCACCACCTGCAGCGAAGCGGGAACCAGCCCCATGATGACAGCCTTGGTTCCGAATGAAAGAAGAATGCCGATGATGCAGCCAGCAATCGCCAGGACCAGGGATTCACGCACCAGAATGCTGACAATCGTTCCCGGTTTGGCGCCCAGAGCCTTCAAAATTCCAATCTCGCGCGTTCGCTCCACAACGGCTGTATACATGGAAAGAAAGACCACCAGAAATCCAACCACAATCGCGAGCGCAACCACCACCCATATGAATGCTTTCAACTGCGGAAGGCTGTTGATGCTGAATTGCGAAACGAAGTCGCTCAGAGAAATCGCTTTTACAGATACCCTTGAAATGCTCATTGAAGTACTCGACCTCGGCTTTCGTCTGTGCTGGGTCGTCCAGTTTAACGAGGATCTCAGAAACTTTCCCGCCATTACTGGTTAGTTCCTGAAGCCTGCTCAGATCCACGATCAGCCGCGCAAGAACTCCACCCTGCACAATACCGCTGACATGCCAGTCATGATTCAGTAATTTTCTGGTGTCCCCTACGTGAATCTTGTTCTGCCGGGCGTAATATTCGTCCACGATCAGCCCGTCGGGGTCTGTGGGAGGACCACCCTTCAAGAATCGGAACCCAGGGTTTATCTTTTCGAACTCCGGCAGATTCACACCGTTAATGCTCGTGATGGTTTCAACGGTGACGCTTAATACGCCCACCGCATCCCGCACGTGCGGCTGCTTCTTAACTGATCGGCACAATCTGGCGTCAATTTGACCGGACGACAGTGCAAAAGTGGCGCCCGTATCGGGCTTCAAGAAGATGTCGGCGCCGGTCCCCTTGGCCCGTTGCGCCGAGTCGTTCAACATCCCGCGGCTCAAGCCGATCAGTGTAAGAATCGACATCACCTGCACGCCCACCACCAGCGCACTCAGAAGAGTTCTTACCCAGCGATGTTTTAGATTTTCAATAACAAGCTTGTTGATCATGGTTGGTTCGCGAGAAACTCCCTCGCGACCTCGGCAGCAGGTCGATGTTCGACGTCCACCCGCCGGTTTAAGTTCCGCATCGTCTCCTCCGTAATATGACCCGAAAGCATCGTCAATGCTCCCTTTATATCGGGCCGGTCGTTCAAAAGTTGCTCACGAACGACGAAGCAGGCGTTATACGGCGGAAACGCTTTCTTGTCGTCGGCAAGCACCATTAGTCTCTCATCCGAGAGCACGCCATCCGTTGAATTCCCGGCAGCCATATCGACCTGCTTCTGTTCCAAGGCTTTGTACAAGAGGCCCAGATCCATTGTCTTCGGCGTGCCTTCCCAATGCAGCGAATAGCTCTTATCCAAATTCTTCAAACCGTCCGGACGCGTCAAAAATTCATAGCCTACGCCGAGCCGCCACGCTCTAGAGTTGGCTGCCGAAAGAACCGGAGCGCTTAAGCGGCGGCCGTCTTCACTTCGCACCACCATTGCAAACGTATCATTGAAGCCCAACGGGGGAAGCCAGACGAGATGAAACCGCTGTAGGTACGCGTCTTTCACCATCATGTAAGCGGCGGCTGGATCGGCGGGAATCTTCTCCTTTAAAACCGCGCTGCTCGCGGTGCCGGTGTATTCGGGATAGAGATCGATTTGCCCTTGAACCAGTGCCTCATGCGTGAGGAGAGTTCCGCCCAGATCGAGTTTGCGTTCCACCTGGATGTGCAGTTTTCTTTCGAGTTGCTGCGCCGCGATTTCGCCCAGAATAATTTGCTCTGTAAAGTTCTTAGAACCTATCACAATGGCATGATTCCGCGAACACGAGCAGAGGCTAACCACGCACGCCGCAAGAGCGAGAATACGCTTCATGCCGTTTCCATTTTCCCGATACCCATGCGCCTCTCCAGATATCCCATCGCACCGTCCGCGATCAAGGCCAGCGCGGCAGCCGGAATAGCACCCGCAAGAATCTGCGTTGTATCCACCGAAGCCACCCCTCTAAAGATCAGGACGCCCAGTCCACCTCCACCTATAACAGCGGCGATCACCGCGGTGCCGATGTTTGTCACGACGGCGATGCGGATTCCCGCGAGGATGGTCGGCGCGGCAAGCGGCAATTCCACCAGCCGCAAAAGCTGGCCATCGGTCATCCCCATAGCTGTTGCCGCGTCTCGCAAGGAAGCATCGACGTTAGTGATACCCACGACCGTATTGCGCAAAATGGGAAGTAGCGAATAGAGGACAAGGCTAATGATAGCGGTGCGTTTCCCGATTCCTCCGATCAGAGGGATGGGCAGCAGAAAGCCGAACAAAGCCAAACTGGGTATAGTTTGCAGAATGTTTGCAACCGTCAGCGAGATTCGCCGCAGCTGAGGACGCCGCGTGCCCAGGATGCCGACAGTAACTCCGATCAATACGGCAATGCCCGATGAGATGGAAACCAGCTCCAGATGCTCAACCGTGAGGTTCGCCACATCCGTCATCAGACTCTTAAGAATGATCGGATCCACTAGGCGTTCGCAATTCTGCGAGGCAGCGTTTGAAGAAACGCCTTCGCGACCGGTGTCTCCGCTTTCAAGAAATCTTCAGGCGTAAAGACGCCTTCAAGCCTGCCCTGCTCCAGCACCGCTATCCGGCTGCCGATGGAAAGAGCTTCCGCAAGATCGTGCGTTACGAAGATAGAGGCGCCGCCGAAGCGAGTACGCAAAGCAACAAACATTTGCTGCATCTCGTGGCGTGTGATCGGGTCGAGCGCTCCGAAAGGCTCATCAAACAAAAGCAGCATCGGACTTGCCGCAAGCGCCCGGGCCACCCCGACGCGCTGCCTTTGACCACCCGAAAGCTGGCGCGGATACCTGAGCCCCATTTCGGCGCTAAGTCCCACTTGATCCAATAGTTCACGCGCTCGCTCCCGTTGCTTCTCGAGCGGCCAGCCCAGAAGCCGAGGGACCAGAGCCACATTTTGTTCAATGGTCCAGTGCGGCAACAGTCCAAAATCCTGGATCACGTAACCGATCCGGCGGCGCAGTTCCACCGCGATTCATGGGTGCAATTTCCTCGCCGTCGATGCGTATCGTCCCACTAGTCGGTTCGATCATTCGATTGATCAGCCGGAGCGCTGTCGTCTTACCCGATCCGCTGCGTCCTAGCAAAACAAGAGTTTCGCCCGCATTCACGTCCAGATCGAGTTCATCAAGAACCGTGTGGCCCTCCACGACATACCGGACCTGGCGAAATTCGAGTTTAGACAAACAGTTAGCCTCGGCGCGTATTCCCATGGGATAATCAAGGCTGGCTGCCAGTCCAGGCCTTAGTCCGCTCGATTTTTCAGCACTATTGCTGGTAGAATTCCTGGTACTCCATTAAGAGCTTTTCGAGCACTACTTCTTATAGCAATCATCGAATGCCGTATCAAATTCAACCCACCAGAGAGTTCTTGGTCCGTCCTGCGTTGCCAGCGGCCTTGAGCCGTCTTCCAGAGCTCGCGACTAACCTGCTATGGAGCTGGGACCACACCATCCGTTCCCTATTCCGGCGGCTTGAACCGGCGCTCTGGAAGGACTCGAATCACAATCCCGTCCTTCAGCTCGGCCGCATCTCGCAGGCCGTCCTGGATAAAGCGGCAGCCGACCCGCGCTTCTTATCCCTATACCGCCGCGCTTGTGAACGTTACGACGCTTATCTTCACACGATACCGCCCGGCGCCAACACTCCTCGGATTGCCTACTTCTCCATGGAGTACGGGCTCCTCGATTGCATGCAGATCTACTCGGGAGGCCTCGGAATTCTCTCGGGCGACCATCTGAAAGCGGCTAGCGATTCCGATTTCGCGCTCACCGGGGTTGGCTTGCTTTATCAGCGCGGCTACTTGCAGCAGCGATTAAACCCGGACGGCTGGCAGCAGGAGAGCACTCCGCTCAACGACTTTTACACGCTCCCGCTCACGCCCTGTGTGGATGAGAACGGTAAAGAAGTCATCGTGGATGTCACGCTTCCTACCGGGCAGGTCTTCATAAAGGTTTGGCGCATCGACGTGGGCCGCGTGAAGCTGTTCGTACTCGACACAAATATCCCGCAGAACAAATCCGCCGAGCATCGCGAGATCACCGACCAGCTCTACGGCGGCGACATTCACAAGCGCATTCGTCAGGAAATCGTGCTCGGCATTGGCGGCTTGCGTGCTTTGAAAATGGTGGGGATTAAGCCTACCGTTCATCACATGAACGAAGGCCACTCCGCGTTCCTCGCTATTGAACGAATTCGCGTTCTGATTAAGGAAGAGGGTCTGACGTTCGAGGAGGCCCTGGAAGCTACGCGCGTCAGCAATGTGTTCACGACGCACACCTCCGTTCCGGCGGGCATCGATCTTTTCGACTCCAGTCTGGTTTACGATTATTTCTCGCAGTATTGCCAGGACGCTGGGTTCTCGTTCGAGAAATTGCTGCATCTGGGCAGAAAGAATCTGCAGGACTCGACCGAGCGCTTTTCGATGGCCGTGCTGGCGCTGAAGACCTCCGCTTTCCGCAATGCCGTCAGCGTGCTGCATCGCTTCGTTTCGCAGGAAATGTTCCAGGACCTCTGGTCTCGCCTGCCGCTTACCGAGGTGCCGATCACGTCTGTTACGAACGGCGTGCATTCACCCACCTGGATCAATGGCGATCTCTCGAGCCTTTACGATCAATACCTGCTGCCCGATTGGCGCGACCGGCTTGAAGATTTGAAAATGTGGGAGCAGGTGCACGAAATTCCGAGCCAGGAGCTTTGGGAAATGCACCGCAAGCGCCGCCGCCGGATGGTGGCTTTCGTTCGCGAGAGATCGGTGAATGCGGCCATTCAACGTAAGGCATCGGCGGCTGAAGTGCGCCGGCTATCGGACGTGCTGGATCCGGATGTCTTCACCATTGGCTTTGCGCGCCGCTTCGCGACTTATAAACGCGCCACGTTGATTTTCCGGGACATCGCGCGTCTGAAGAAACTGCTTAACAACCCGAAAATGCCGGTGCAGATCGTCATCGCCGGTAAAGCGCACCCGAAAGATCATCCGGGAAAGACGCTCATCCGGGAGATCGTCAATCTCTCGCGCGATCCGGAGATCTCGAAGCGCTTGATCTTTGTCGAAGACTACGGAATTCAGGTCGCGCGGGAAATGGTGCAAGGCGTCGATCTTTGGCTCAACAATCCGCGGCGTGGGGAAGAAGCTTGCGGAACCAGCGGCATGAAGGCCGCCATGAATGGCGTGTTGAACTTGAGCGTGCTCGACGGCTGGTTCGATGAGGCCTACGAGATGTCAGGCGGCTGGGCAATTGGCGATCGCGTGCCCTATTCGGAAGATCAGGATGAAATCCATGCGAGCGCGATCTACTCGACGCTCGAGAACGACATTGTCCCGTTGTTTTACCAGGCGGCCGGTGACGACATTCCCTCCGAGTGGGTCCGGCGCATGAAAACGGCGATAGCCAACATCACACCGCGGTTTAGCTGCGGCCGTATGGTTGCCGAGTATATGTCGGAGTTATATCAACCGGCACACAAGCTGTGGAGAGAAATTTCGGAAAACGGCTTCGCGGCAGCGCGCAAGAAATCTGGATGGGAAGACCGGGTAAACCAGTACTGGCACCTGATCAAGTTTGTTGGATTGGGCGACGGCCCGGGGGATAATGTGATGAGTGGGTCTGCCGTCCCGCTGCGAGCGACAATCGATCTAGGCGGTCTTGAACCGTCGGAAGTCCGGGTAGAGGCGGTAATTGGAAAAATCGGTGTGAATGGCGAGTTACAAGATACTCATGCTTTGACTCTGCTGCCGGTTGAAAAGCGCGGAGAATCCGTGACATTCGCGAACGAGTTTACAGTGCAGCAAACCGGGCGAGTCGGTTACTCAGTCCGCATAAGCCCGAACCATTTCGAAAATCCGCTGACCAGGCCTTGTAACGCGCTGCTGAAGTGGGTCTCAGATTAATCTGAGTCCATATTCCTGAATTATTTAGCGTGGGGCACTAGCTTAACGCAACGAAACATGGTACATACAAATCAGGTGCAGGCGGGGTCTGTTAGAAAGCCCTTCCGAGAAACTGAATCCGCCTTCTCACTTGAGAACTCCAGCGCCGAATAGAACTCTTTCTTCTTAAGTACTGGAACTGCATCTGATGTACGCCTGGCTCGAACGAGAACACTGCGCAATTTGTGTGCTTGTACGACCACTGGGCATTTCTAAGGAGCCGATCAATTATGGACGGCGATCGCAAATACCGGCAAAACGGTTATCAGGACACAGGCCGAGCGTCTAACTCGTTCAACTCGGAACGTCCAAGGCCTACAGGGCCCAAGCCGCCGCTTGATGTTACGGGACCCAAGCTTCCTCGACTGGTTCAGAACTTGGTTGCCTCACGATGTTATAGCTGCGCGGTGCCGCTTGCCCCCGACACGGACTTCAAAGGGAACTGTCCAAAATGCGGAGCCGCGCTGCATTGCTGCAAACAGTGCGTGAACTTCGATTCTTCTACTCGGTTTCAGTGCCTCAAAGTAGTACCGGTACGAATCCCTCTCAAAGACCAGGCTAATGATTGTAACCTTTTCGCGCCGCGCGTGACCGTGGCTCGCGACGGAATGACAGCGGTCCCGAACGGCAGAATTCCGGACCATAGCACAATGTCGGCGCCGCGCAACGCGAATGATGCCCGCGCGGCATTTGATAGCTTGTTTAAGAAGTAGCTTCGAAACAAATCACGTCGAGGCCAGCGGACTTCCTGCCAGTGCAGGTTGCTCATTGCGCGCGAACGAATCACGATGGCATCCTCCAAAATCAAGAAGAAATCGACGACTACAAAAGCGTCGATGTTGCCCCGCCAGGGAGCCGTTCCCTGCCTTGTCCTCATGCTGCTCGGGCTGGGCGTTCTAGCCTTCTTCTTCTTCGCGGCGCTCCGCAGCATGGGATGAGGAGTTAAAAGCAATTGAATATGAGAAGCGACGGACGAGCACCCGATCAATTGCGTCCGGTGAAAATTACACCCGACTATTTGATGACAGCCGAAGGATCGGTCTTGATCGAAAGCGGCAACACGCGTGTGCTCTGTACCGCGAGCGTTGAGGACAGCATTCCGTCTTTCCTGCGAGGCTCTGGGAAGGGCTGGATCACGGCTGAATATTCCATGCTTCCGCGGGCCACCGTGACGCGTACGCCGCGTGAAGTGACCAAGGGCAAACCATCCGGCAGAACTCACGAGATTCAGCGTTTGATTGGACGCTCGTTACGGGCCGTGGTCGATCTTGCGGCTCTTGGAGAGCGGAGCATCATAGTCGATTGCGATGTTCTCCAGGCCGATGGCGGAACGCGCACCGCCGCGATCACAGGGGCTTATGTAGCGCTTGCGATTGCGATCAATACGCTAGTGGATTACAAAGTGTTGCCTCGATCGCCCATCCTCGATTCTGTTGCCGCAACGAGCGTTGGAATCGTGGGTGGGATTCCACTGCTTGACCTCTGCTATGAAGAGGATTCGCGAGCGGATGTAGACATGAATCTCGTGATGACGGGAGGCAACAAGTTCATCGAGATTCAAGCCACGTCGGAGCGCGTGCCCTTTGACGATCCGCAGTTGCTGGAACTTCTCGCGCTTGCCCGCGCGGGCATCGCGGATCTGCAAACCGTTCAGGAGCAGGCGATCGCATCGCGGTCGTAAATCATGGTTCTTTACGCCTGCTCTACAAATCAGGGCAAGTTGAACGAGTTCGCGCTGGCGGCGCGGCAGTCGCCTATCCCGGGTCTGGAAATTCTTCCGCTCCCAAACCTCAGACAGATTACGGCCCCGGAAGAAACCGGCGCTACTTTTGAGGAGAACGCCGCGATCAAGGCTGTCTACTACTCGGGTTTTACGGACGAATTGGTGTTTGCCGACGATTCCGGCCTTGAAGTGGACGCGTTAGGCAACGAACCGGGTGTTTTCTCCGCGCGCTATGCGGGGCCGGCGGCGACGGACGCAGCGAACAATGAATTGGTCCTGAACCGGCTGGAGCATCAACTCAATCGGCACGGGCGTTTCGTTTGCGCCATTGCTCTGGCGAAAGCCGGGAAGCTGATCACCGTGGTTCACGGAACGGTAGAAGGCGAAGTCTTGGAAGCTGGCCAGGGAACGAACGGCTTCGGCTACGATCCGTTGTTTTTCTATCCTCCGCTTGGATGCGCTTTTGCCGAACTGGCGCCTGAGGAAAAATTCGCGGTCAGTCACCGTGGCAATGCTTTGCGGGCTTTGTTCGATTGGCTTGGGCGCAACGCCGATTAGACAGCTGGAAGAGAAGCTCCATCTCCTATAACGGTGGACCACTTGCGTACGCGCCACTTAGTAACAAGACCGTTAAGGACGTAGGGATCGGCTTTTGCGAATCGCTCGGCTGCGTCCGGAGTAGCGCCCCGAAACACCAAGACAGCTCCATCGACGGGATCCGCCAACGCGCCAGCGAGCACGACTTCACCGGCATCAAAGGACCGCTTCAGATACTCGATGTGCGCCGACCGATGAGGCGCGCGCTTCTCGACAATATCTTCGACATACTCATAGAACAGAATGAAGTGCATGAACGGAATTCTTGCACACTGCGGCAGCGGGTTGGCAATCTGTACGGCTGACGTCCCGGTGTGTGACCATGCGCATCTGCGTGGGATTGATGCCGTTCGCGAGCACGCCTTTTGACCTCAGCTTCTCACTGAATGCCGTTGTGTCGAGACCCAGTGCGGAAATATCGAAGATCACAATGTTGGTACGAATTGTTGAGGGATCGATAGCAATTCCGGGGATTTGGGCCAGTTGCAGCGCGAGGAACTGTGCATTCGCGTGATCTTCGTGCAAGAGCGAGGGGGACTCTTCGAGTGCGATCAATCCCGCCGCTGCCAGTACACCTGCCTGCCTCATTCCCCCGCCCAGGCGTTTTCGATAGAGCCGACCGCGCGCTATGGCATCGGCGGACCCGGCTAGTAGAGATCCAACCGGAGCACCTAAGGCTTTCGACAAGCAGAACATTACCGAATCGGCTTCGCGCGTAATGCGGGAAACCGGTTCACCGATAGCAACGGAAGCATTGAATATCCGCGCGCCATCAATGTGTACTTTCAGACCGCGCCGGTGCGCTTCGATACAGATCTCGTCGATGGTTTCGACGGGATAGACAGTACCGCCCGACATGTTGTGCGTATTCTCAAGCGAAATCAATGTCGTCGGCGCGTTGTGCGCGCCCTTCGGACGAAGTGCGTTCTCAATCTGTTGCCAGCTGAGAATGCCGTCGCTCGTGGGAATGGCCCGGGGGATACAGCCTGCAAACCAGGCCATCATCGAGAGTTCCCAATCCACAATGTGTGAACGGGAGTCGCAGGCAACTTCTTCGCCGTGGTTCGTGTGAATCTTGATGCCGATGGTGTTGCCCATTGTTCCCGTTGGAACGAACAGCGAAGCTTCTTTACCGAAGATTTCGGCGGCCCGCCGCTCCAGTCGATTAACTGTCGGGTCCTCGCCGTACACATCGTCGCCCACTTCAGCCGCTGCCATCGCGGCGCGCATCTTCTCGCTCGGCTTTGTTACGGTATCGCTTCGAAGGTCGATCAGGTCAGACATTGATGAACTCTTGTAGGACTTCGTTCGACAGCAGAATACCGTGATCGGAGAGGCGCAAACGACTGCCGTCCCGTTCCATCAGTCCTTCTGTTACCCACTTCTCGATTGGCCTCGCAAAACGAGACCACTCGTATTCTGTCGGTTGAATGCCGGAAGAGAGCCGAAGCCCAACAAAGAAATGTTCTTCCGAGCCCGATCCGTTGCCTCAGCGGATTCTCTCTTGCCATTTAGATACAGTTCCATGCTGTCCGGATTACTCCACCGGCGCTCTCCGTCGAACGAGTGAGCATCGAGCCCGAATCCAACATAAGGCTCCAGCTTCCAATACTTCAGGTTGTGTTTCGATTCGCAACCGGCAGCCGCGAAGTTCGAGATCTCATAGCGATGGATGCCCATAGCCCGGAGGCGCTCCACCGCCCGCTCGTAAAACTCCGACATCAGATCGTCGCTTGGCAGAAGAGAAGCACCGTAACGAACACCCCCCAGAAGCGCTTCCTTTCCCAACCGGCTGTCTTCATCCATTTCGAAGATGTAAACAGAAACGTGAGGAGGCCGAAGATGTTCAATCCAGTCGAGTGATTCTTCCCACGATGCGCGCGTTTGGCCCGGCAAACCCGCGATTAGATCGATGTTGATGTTTGTGATTCCTGCGGCGCGAAGAAGGGCCACGTCGCTCTTCACAATTTCCGCCGTGTGGCGGCGGCCGGTCTGGCGCAATTCGAGCGGAATGAACGATTGGACACCAAGGCTCACGCGATTGATCCCGGCAGTCGCCCACGCAACTGCAAGCTCCGGAGTAACCGTCCCGGGAGCGCATTCGAGGGTTACTTCGGTTAGCGTCTCGGACGGAATGGCTGCTAGAAGTTCGCGCAATTCGTCGGGCGGCATGAGGCTGGGTGTTCCTCCACCCAGATAAACGGTTTCAGGAGCCCAGAGCCAGTCGTGATCCCGGATCTCAGCCAGAAGCGCCTGTGAATAGTCTGACTTCACCGCGCCGGAGGAGACTCCGGACGCGAAGTTACAAAAGGTGCACTTCTGGGTGCAGAATGGGTATGAAATGTAGACGCCGGGCACGTTTTATTTACAGGGTCACGGTCTCGCCCAAAAGCTGACTGATAGCTGAGGCGATCATCTGATCCAGGGTTTGTTTGGTTTCGGGAAGAACGAAATTCTGAGAAGCGGGGTCCCAGTCCAGTTTGAAGCTTCTCGAATGGGCGGAAACCCAGATTTGGCGTACCGGAGTGTTCGGGCTGACTACGAACTTGGCTTTCGGCTCTTCAAACTCAATCGCCAGCGCCCCGGAGTTGAAGTCGGGTTCGAAATCATAGCGTTCCGTGGCATGGGAGAGCTTCTTGTATAGACTCTGTAAAGCGTCGTCGGCCCGGTTTTTGAATTCTTGTTCGTCCATCGTCCCTTCTATTGTCGTCCGGCGAGACAAGATTTGGTAACTTTAACCTGCGAGGCGTCATCTGAGAACTACGATCAACATGGAGTCGTCGTGTGTCCGCCAGACCCTTATCCCCGCAACCAGCAAGCTGTTTGGCGATTATCTTTACGACTTTGATCGGGTTGCAGACTTCTTCCCCTACTACTTTGGTGATTCTGAAGCGTTTGTAAACGCTTCGAAGCAGATTGACTTCCCCGATTCACGTAGAGCGGCACTGGTTTCGGCCCTGCGGGAGCAGAACGGCGACTCGAATGCTCTCCGAAAACTGGCTCAACCCGGAACCGTGGCCGTTGTCACAGGTCAGCAAGTTGGACTGTTTTCCGGTCCCGCTTACACGGTTCTCAAAGCGGTAACGGCGGCCAAACTCGCACAGAAACTCAGTGACAGCGGCGTACCGGCCGTGGCAGTTTTCTGGCTCGCGACAGAAGACCACGATCTCGCTGAAGTGGATCATGCCTGGGTGTTCGATCGGCACGTAACCCCTCGCAAGGTTTCGTTGCCGCCGACTGCAAACGGCGGTCCAGTTGGCGAAGTTGCTTTTGAAAACTGGCCCATTGACGATCTGCGAGCCGCATTAGGCGACCTGCCATTCGCTGACGACGTGATTGCGAAAGTGGCGGACGCTTATCGCCCCGGCGCAACGCTTGGTTCGGGCATTCCGCTCGTTTCTAAAAGAGATCCTGAGCGAGCTGGATTTGCTTTATGTGGATCCACTGGCTCCTGCTATCCGGGACATCACCGCGCCTTTCCTGAGCCGGGCAGTGGAGGAGATTCCCAATCTGATTCCGCTGGTGCGGCAGCGCGACGCGGAACTTGTTGCAAGGGGTTATCACGCGCAGGTACACATCGAAGAGAACTCATCGCTGCTGTTCCTGGTCAACGGAAAGCGGAACGCGGTGCGTTGGAAAGACGGACAGTTCGTTGCGAAAGACCGCACTTACACAGCCAGTGAGTTAGCGCAGTTGGGGCACTCGCTCTCACCGAACGCTCTGCTTCGTCCGGTGATGCAGGATTATCTGCTGCCAACAGTTGCGTACGTCGGCGGTCCGGCGGAAGTCGCGTATATGGCTCAGGCGCAAGTGCTGTATGAGAAGCTGCTGGGACGTATGCCCGTTATCTTCCCGCGAAACAGCATGACTCTTCTGGACGAGCGCGCGACGAAGATCCTAGACAAGTATGGATTGAAAGTTACGGACCTGCTTGACACCCGCGAACATGCGACCGCCCGCATGGCAGCGAAGCTCGTTCCGCCCGGACTTGCAGAGGAGTTCGGCACTGTCCGTGCAGGGCTTGCTGAATCGATTGAGAAGCTTCAGTCGGACCTTACCGGATTCGACCCGACACTTGAAGCGGCGGCAAAGAAGAGCGGCGCTAAAATGCTCTATCAAATAGATAAGCTGGCCCGCAAGACGGCGAACGAAACGATGCGGCGTAATCAGAAAGCCGCCGACGACGCAAGCTATGTTTTAAATCTGGTTTACCCGGAGCGCCATCTGCAGGAAAGGTTCTATTCAATCGTTCCCTTTCTGGCGAAGTATGGTCTGGACTTGCCAAAGCAGCTTATGGAACAAACACAGCTTGCTTGTCCAGACCATATCGTGCGAACTATCTAACGTCTCCAAGGTTGATCAGGTCGCTCCGAGCCTGCGGATTTTGCGCTCCGAGTTTTGACGCATGGATCTGAAACGCTTCCAGATACAAAGCGTGCGCTTTGTCCACTTGGTGGCGATCCTGATAGATCAGCCCTAAGTTAGACAGAATCGAAGCATACTCAGGCTGATTTCGCCCAGCCGTTTTCGCGGAAATTGACAACGCTTCTTCTAGCAGGCACTGGGCTTGCTTATAGTCCCGTTCCGATCTCGCGACGAGGCCAAGGTTGTTCAGCGCGGCGGGAAGAAGCCGGGTGAAGCGCGGATTACTCCTGAGCAACTGAACGGCTTGCAGTCAACGATTCCTTCGCAGCGGGAAGATTTCCGGACGTCCGGTAGAGCGCGCCCAGGCTGGTGAGGATTTCCCCGGTCGTGCCCGGTTGCTTCTCCGGCGCAGCTTCCGCCAACTGGAGGGCCTGCCGATACATCTTCAGGGCTTCCGGAAGACGGCCAGTGCGTTGCAGAATTACGCCTAGCAGATTGGCGCTTTCCGCAACCGCATCGCCCTCATTCCCGAACAGTTCTTCACGCGTCCGCAGAGCGCGCCGGGCGAATGTTTCGGCTGACTCGTACTGCGCGGTTTCCAGGTAAAGACGGGCTAAGTTGTGCAAGACCTTGGCGTTCTCCTCAGTTGCGGTAGTGCCGTTGTGCTCCCTGATATCCAGAGCCTCGCGGTATAGCTTTTCGGCTTCTCCGTAACGGGCTTCCATCCTGTATACGGCGGCGAGATTGTTCAACGTGGCGGCATACTCTTCAGTTGAGATCTGACCCTCCGCAGTCCACAGCGCGACCGAGTGTGTCAGCAAAGTCTCCGCTTGGGCGTAGTCTCCACGTTCATAGCAGAGCGCGCCCGCGTTGCTTAGATCACTAGCCGAGCTTGTCAGCTGCTTGCGCCGACAATCCTAAGAATCCGAATATCAGGAGTAACCAGACTGTTTGCCTCATACATGAATGTTGAGGCAGTTTCTAACTCAGCGGCAGTAAGGACGATTGTAGTTACAGTATGTGTTTACGGTAAAAAGTTATGCGAAGTGAAGTTGTTTGAGCAGAGCGTGATAGCGCGGCTCCGAACGGAGATCGTTCCATGCGGGGTGAACCTTAAGCCACCCCACTGAAATCTCTCGCTGTTCAACCGCGGTCTCAAGCCGCGTCAAGGCGGCGTCCCGCTCGCCGAGGCCAAGGTGGATCAGAGAAAATGTGATGCATCCGACATGCTCGGCGCGAGACCTGATCTCCAGCGTCTCAAGCAACTCGCGCGCTTCCTTCACCTGTCCCGCAAGACCAAGCGTCTGCCCTAGCGCACCGAGGATCTTGGGGAAATCTCCGACGAGTGCGCGCGCCTTCTGATACATTTCGATGGCTTCCTCATAACGGCCCATCTGTGTATATACGCGGCCTAGTGAACTCCAGCAGATGTAGAAGAGTGGATCATGCCGCAGCAGATCGAGGTAACCCTGACGAGCTTCCTCGTATCTGCCCGCGATCATCATAATTAGCGGTCTGCCGTCCAGGATAATGCTTGAAAGCGGGTCCAGACTAATAGCTGTTTCGATCTCAGATGCAGCTTCGTCGAACCGGCCCAGCATGACGAGGTAATCGGTTGCGTACCAGTGGTGCGCGACGGCGTACCCGGGACTTAGTGCAATCGCCCGGCGATAGAGTTCTTCGGCTTCGCGCCACTCCCAGTCGTAGCAGCTACGAACGAAAGCAAGACAGGTAAGAGCTTCGGCCAGAGTTGGATCGAGATGAAGCGCCTTCTTAGCCGTTTCTCTCGCGGCGGGCATCATCACGGCGGGTTGAGCGATAGCGTAAGTGGCCATCAACGCGTAGGCGTCTGCGAGACCGGCCCACGCGAGCGCCCAATCGGGCTCCCGTTCAGCGGCTTGCGAGAAGTAAGAGACGGCCAAACGCAAACCTTCCTCGCTCCGCTTGTGCATTTGAAATCGCCCTTTTAAGTAAAGGGTGTGCGACTCCGGTTCACGGGAACGAGGAAGAAACGCACCGGCCTCCACGTGTTCGAAATCCACTCGAAGCTTGTTGACGATGGCCTGGGCGATCTCCTGTTCGATCTTCAGTAGATCGGAAGCGGCGCGATCCCAAGCCTCGGACCAAAGGTAATGACCGTCGGCGGCATTCGACGAGTTGGGCCGTCATTCGCAAGCGGTCGCCCGAGCGGCGAACGGTGCCGCGCAGGATGTTCTCAACCTGTAAGCGGTCTCGAATGGTTGCCAGGTCTTCCTGGCCCTTGAGGCGTGAGGCGGAAGACCAGGCGACAACGTGAAGGGCCTTCATACGGGTTAATCCGTGAATCAGCTCTTCGGTCAGGCCGTCGCTGAAGTAGTCGAGGTCGGGATCGCCATTCAAATTGGCAAATGGAAGCACCGCGATTTTCTTGGCCGCGGAAGGAATGGATGGCGCAGGCGGCGAGTAAGCGCGATAACGAATCTCGGCTGCATAACTTCCACTTGGGAGATCGATGATCAGCGCCGAGCCGTGGCCCAGCGTCTCGTGCCATTGTTTGAGTCTGGTGCGAAGGCGACGAGCCTCGACACGCACGACCGGATCGATGCGGGGATCGAATTGTTGCCCGCGGTCGAACACTTCTACGCCGATCACGTATTCCTTCAGGCGGGCGGAATCTCCGTTGAGCGCAGCCTGTACCGAGAACTCAAGAAAACGGCTCAGCCGGTCGGAACGGCGAAAAAGTTCGCTTTCGAGTATGCGCCCCAAGTGTTCGCGCACGAGCTCATTTGGTACTGGTTCTTGCTTCGACGAGGGTGAGACGGCCAATATAATCTACATTCGCATAGCGTTCAAAGACTTATTACATCGCCTTGTGAAAGATACTGTGCGGCTGCGGGATAGGAGAACGAGTCGGAGTAATTGTTAGTTGCTTTGGCTGTTCCGGCCGCGGTTGTAACGGTTCCGGAAATAGTGTTCGCGTCCACCGTAAGGGTGAGATATCCCCAGTGTTGATCGTCGCCAGCTACCAATTTGGCATTGGTCGTCGTATCGGTCGTGCCGATGGCGGAGTTCAGCTTATGCAAATTGTGATAGCCGCCAAAGCCAGCCACGATGAAGGGAGTCGGCGTAGTGCCGGTAACAGGACGCTCCACACGTTGATAGGTGTGAACGTGTCCGGTCAATACCATATTGGGAACGCGGCGCGAGTCGTTGATTGCGTTTTGAACGGCATCGGCCATGCGAGCACTGCCGCTGTGGAAGCTGTCGAACGAAAAGATGGGGTGATGCAAAGCAACGATGAGAGCTTTATCGGCAGGTGCGGTTGCAAATTCATTGGTCAACCATTGCTGTTGAACGGAATCGATTGAGCCGCCTTCGGGCACGTTTGTATACATCCCGACGATGGTGAGGAAAGGGCAGTTCAGAGTGAAGTAGACATTCGGCAGCG
>CAWJUO010000059.1:0-98383 GCA_963845995.1 uncultured Acidobacteriaceae bacterium
ACCGATCCTCAGAATCCACTTGGTCGTAAAGTTGGCATCTCTGATAGTTGCTGCCACCCGCATTTGATATCGCCCCGGCGGAATGCCATTCGGAAGCGGTTTAGGTTAGCGATTGTTGGCGGGTTCCCGGCCCGAGCCGGACGTCCACGGCTGGCTCTACGTGGGATTAATGCTCATGCCCGTGCGCGTGAACGTGCGCATTCACCTGGCAACCGTTGTCCGAGACCACACAGGGCACATGCTCAAACTGAATGGTTGAGTGGTGAATCTCGAAATCATGAAGTACTTCATGAATGCGTTTCAGAATGCAGTCGCTGGACGACGGCGGCATGTCTTCAATCAAGACGTGCGAACTTAAGGCGTGAGTGCTTGAACCAAGGCTCCAGATGTGCAGATCGTGAACATCCAAAACGCCTTCGATCTCGCTCATGGCCTGGGTGACATTTTGCAATTGCAGCCCGCGCGGCAGCCCTTCCAGCAGTATGTTCAACGATTCGCCAATAATGTCCCAGGCGGTGTAGATAATCAAAGCGCCTAAGCGCAATCGACAGTACCGGATCGATATAGGTCCAGCCGGTATAGCGCATCGCGACCGCTCCGATGATGATCGCGACAGCCCCCAGCGCGTCGCCCATCATGTGGATGAACGCCGCACGGATATTGATGTCGCCCTTTTGCCCCCGATGCAGCGCCAACATGATCGCACCGTTCATAACCAATGCGATCGCCGCAACCCAGATCATCGTTTGCTCATTCACGGCTTGCGGATGAATCATTCGGCCGATCGCTTCCCAGAAGATGATGAGCGAAATCACAATCAACGTGGCTGCATTCAGAAAGGCCGCTACTACACCGGCGCGCTGGTAGCCGTAGGTCTTGTTCTGGTTGGCCGGCTTGCCCTGGAGATAAAGTCCGACTGCCGCGAGCAATAGGGCAAGCGCATCGGTGAAGTTATGACCGGCGTCCGAGAGTAGCGCCAAGCTGCCTGAGCGCAATCCCGCATAGATTTCGAGCGCCGTGAAGGCCAGCGTTGCGGCGAGAGAAGCCCGCAGTATCCAGCCCGTTCCGGTCGCGTGATGATGGTGATGATGACCCAATGGCAGAGCCGCCTCTGCTTCCACTGTACGACAAAACAGCCGCTTTACCGCTGATCGTCGGCTTTCTTTTCACCGGGTTTATACAGGGAGGGAATTTTTTTCTTCTGCTCTTCGCCCGACGCCTCGGCGGCATCTTTCTTTCGAGCGGTTACTTCTTTCGAGGGCATCACCGCCTCGCGCTCCTGCTTTTCCTTGGCGTCCTCGGCGGTGAGTTCAGCACCGCGCTTCTGGCTGTCCTCCAGGCAAAGTTGGCGGCTATCGGAGGTTGTATCCAAGGCTTCCTGAAGGACGAATTTATAGCGGTCGAAGTCCGGCGGTGGATTGTTCTGAATCTTGTTCAGGTTGTCCAGGAATTCTTTTTCCGCGTTGATAACCGCGATCATGCCCTTGTCAAGGACAGCATGACGCCGCAAAGCATCGTCGGACACGTTATCGATCGCTTCGATGATTTTGCTGTAGTCTTCAATCGTGTTGTGAACGAAAATACTGCGGCCCGGTTTTTGTTTCGCGAGGTATTGCTGGATGAGATCGAGCCGCTCTTTTGCGAAATGCACATATAGCGTCAATCGCTCATTGGGATCTTGCGCCTCACGGACCTGATCCACTTCGTTAGGGGTGAGAAAATCCCGGTCCTGAGCCATCGCAGACAGGGCCACAGAGAGGCCTACAAAAAACAGCGTCGCGAGTCTCATTTCCGCATCACTCCCTCTAACATCTTTTCATGAAGCTCGTCGAGTTTGCGGTCGGTGTATTCCGCCCACCCGCGTTCCTGGATGCTCAGGTCGTCCAATAGCCCCTGCATCCGGCGCTGCAGAAATGCGACTCGCAGTTCCGCTTTTTTATAAAGCCTGGCTTTGTGAGCCTCATCGAGGGAGTCGAGGCATTCTTTCAAAGCCGCCGTCATGTCGTCCAGGTCCGCGTCACCTTTATGTACTTGGCCTTTGTTGTACATTTCCTTTGCGTTTTCGAAGTCCTGATCGGCAAACATCAGGGCTTTTTCAGAACGCTTGCCCGGATCGCGCTCGGCCTTCAACTCCGCCAATCCCGATTGTCCCGGACACAGAGAACCGAAGGCCAGAAGCAGGAAGGCGGCACAAACGCTTCTCGTGTTCACCGCCTTGCCTCCTTTTCGAGAATTTTGCTGCGTTGGCGCGCGAGAAATTCCTGGTCTGGGAACTTTCCTTGGCTCAATTGAAGAAATTGTTGATAGTTCTCGAGGGCGGGCTTGAATTGATGCAGCTTGTCGAAGACTACGGCTCGCCAGTAAAAGTCGGCGGGCTTCTCGGCGTGCAGGCGGTGGACTTGGTCCATGGCTGCCAGAGCCTGTGGATATTGCTGCGCCATGATGAAGGCGCTCGCGGCGTCGTTCCACGCTTCCGCTGAGTCGGGCTTCAACTTTCCCAGCGCTGACGAATTGGGTGGCAGCGGAAACGAAATCTCGTTTCTCGAGCGAGATCTTGCCAACAGCCATCCGCAGATCGTAATCGTCCGGATTGGATTGCAAGGCCTCCTGCAAAATCGGTGTAGCCAGTTGCGGCTGATTGTTCTTCAGATAGGCCGTCGCGAGCGCCAGTTTGTTTGCGGGAGTCGGCGAGAGTTTTACGGCGCCCTGGAACTGCTCGACCGCATCGGCGGGACGGCCTTGAGCCAGGTAAGCGCTTCCCAGTTCCTCGCGCGCTCCGGGGTCGTCGGGGAACTGCGTAAGCAATGGAATCGCGTCCTTTGCACGGTCGGCCTTGACCAGAGCAACTGCTTCTTCGAGCAGATAGGATTTCAAGCGCGGGTCGAGTTCAGCCGCGTGCGTGTAGTGGGGCAGCGCGTCATCGAGCTTGCCTTGACGCGCGAGGCTTTGCGCCAAACCAAGTTCGGCAACGCTCGATTTTGGATCTGTCTTCAGAGCGTCCTGGAACGACTCGGAGGCCGCCGGCGAAGTCGCCTGTCTGAAGCAGGGCATCGCCCAAGTAGCGCTTTGGCCGAACCTCGCCTGGTTTGCTCTTTGCGGCTTCACGGAGCAAGGGAAGAGCATCGGCAGGCCGGTGATCGCGCAGATACAGCATTCCGAGGTTCAACTCCGCCTCGTAGAGGCCCGGCTTCAAGGCAAGCACCTGGCTGTAGTGAGCGGAAGCGAGATCGTCCTTCTTCAGGGAGGTCTCGGCCAGCGCGAGGTTAAAGAGCGAAGCGTAATCTTTCGGGTCCGCAGCGACGGCTTTCGAGAAGATCTCTTCGGCCTGCTGATAATCGCCCCGATTCAGAGCCTGGAAACCCGCGGTTTGGTTATCCGCCGGGGCTGCGGCGACAAGCAATAATACGGGAAAAAACGCAGCGAGCAAAACCGGCACCCTTGAAGATATTGTATCTACCTAGCCAGACTGTACGAGCGTATGGAAGCGGCCCGGCTACGCTTTCCGCCTTTGATTTGCCGCCGCCGTAGCTTGTTTGTGGAGATGGGCCATATTCACCCCGGTAAGGGCCAGCGCGATGCAACCGATCAGGATGAGCGGCAGTGTCACGACCGCCCACAGGATCAGCGAGAAGCGTTTTGCATGGGCCGAAACCAGTCCGAATAGGATGAGCGTACGGGCAGCGACCCACTGGAAGGAGCCGAGATTCCCAGGCGCCTGCGGAACGATGCTGGTGAGGCGTAGCAGGACCATCATGGCGAAAGAGGCAGTCCACGGTACGTCGAGATCGCTCGCCTTCACCAAAGCGTAAATCGGAAGGATCTGCGCGATGAGATAAGCGCCGCTTACGATGAAGGAGTAGTAGAGATAACGCGAGTGACCGATCAGATGGAGATCGTCGATCAGCGTGTTGAACCAGCGGGGCCAAGACCATCCGAATACAACGTCGAGCGCTTGTTTCTTCGCGTACATGGCGTAGCCGATGAGCAGGCCCAGAACGGCGATCATCACGCCGAGGATGTAGCCGCCGTTGACCAGCACCGCCGGGAGTTCGGCGAGATGGAGAGTCCAGAAAAAACAGAGCATCAGCCAGATGCCGTCGAAGATGCGTTCGATCAGCGCCGACGCGAATGTGACTGAAATAGGGATGGCCGTCGATCGCGAGAGCAGGAAGCAGCGAATGAGTTCACCCGCGCGCAACGGCAGCACTTCGTTGGCAAACAGGCCCACATAGATCGCCTCGACGCAATGGATGAATCGAACGTCTTCAATGGGCCGGAGGAGCAATTTCCAACGCCAGCCGTGCAGCAGATACACACAGATGTCCGCGACGACGGCCAATGCAACCCAGCGCCAGTGCAATTGCCGCACTTCGCCCCAAATGTGTTGCAGTCCGGCTCCGTTCAAGACCCAGACCAGACATATCAATGAAAGAAGATTCGTGACGATTAAAATCGCCCACGATCTCAACTTTCGCGTGCGCTCAGCAGGCCGTGGAGGCGCAACGTGCGTGCTCAAGCCCCCATCATAACGCCCATGGGAGCGAGAGCCAGATTACACGTACAGGCCCATGGCCGCTTTCGTCTTACGCACAGTGTCTTCAGAGAGCGGCAGCACGCGTTCGCGGCCTTGTGCGAGAACGGATTCGATGTAGGAAGGTTCGGCTGTGATCTCGCGGTATTTCTTTTGGATGGGTTCGAGGCGGGCGACGACGGCTTCCGCTACGCGTTTCTTGAAGTCGCCGTAGCGCATCCCGGCGACAGATTCTTTGTTGATTGAGCCGTCACAGGCTTGCGCGATGGTCAGGAGGTTTGCGATTCCCGGTCCCATGGTTTCGGGATCGACCGCCGGCTGCGAGTCGGTGGTGGCGCGCATGATTTTTTTCTGAATTACTTTGGGTTCGTCCAGCAGCGCAATGAGATGGCCCGCGCCTGGGGCCGATTTGCTCATCTTCTGTGTTGGATCGTCGAGACCCATGATGCGCGCGCCAACCGTAGGAAGATGCGTAGCGGGCATGACGAACGTTTCGCCGTAGAGCGAATTGAAACGCTGCGCGATGTCGCGCGCCAGTTCCAGATGTTGCGACTGGTCCTCGCCGACTGGCACGATGCTTGCCTGGTAGAGAAGAATGTCGGCGGCCATCAGCACCGGGTATTGCAGCAGCCCGGAGCCTACTGTCTCCTGTTTTTCGGCCTTGGCCTTAAACTGGGTCATGCGGTTCAGCCAGCCGAGAGGCGTGACACAGGTCAATAGCCAAGCGAGTTCAGCGTGACCGGAGATGCTTGACTGCACGACAATGGAGGACTGGCCGGGATCGATTCCCGAGGCGATGAAGAGCGCGGCGGTCTCACGAATCTTCTTCGAAAGCTCCTCGGGATTTTGATAAACCGTGATGGCGTGCAGATCGACAATGCAGAAGATACTCTCATATTGGGCCTGGATTTCGGCCCAGTTCTTGAGCGCTCCGAGATAATTACCAATGTGAAGCTGTCCGCTGGGCTGAACCCCGGATAAGACTCTTGCTTTCATGCGAATGAGTGAACCTTCATGGTACGTGATGCCTCCTACAACCACTAACAAAGCCGAAGTACCCGCGAAAGCAGAGGTCGAAATAGAGAAGCTCGTCTATGGCGGGGAAGGATTAGCGCGCATTGACGGGCAAGTCGTTCTGGTGCCGTTCTCTCTTCCCGGAGAGCGGGTGACGGTAACGCCCAAGCGGGTGAAGAATGGGCTTCTTCGGGCGGGGAAGCCGGAGATTGTAAATGCATCTTCCGAGCGTGTTACTCCGCGCTGCGAATATTTTTCTACCTGCGGGGGATGTCAATACCAGCATTCGTCCTACGAGTTTGAGCTTTCGCAAAAAGTATTGATACTCAGGGAGACGCTGCAGCGCCTTGGCGGCATAAATTACGAGCGTGAGATTCCGGTGATTCAAGGAGAGCCCTGGTTTTACAGGAACCGGATACAGCTGCATTTTGCCGATGGCCGCTCGGGGTTCCATAAAGCAGGCTCGCACGAACTGTGTGACATAGACCATTGCTACATCTCGTCGCCATTGCTGGTGGAGGCTATCAAGAAGCTTGACGGGGCTGTGAAATCGCCGCAGTGGCCCTCGTTTTTGCGATCGCTGGAACTCTTCACGAATGAAGAACAAATCCAGCTGACGATTCTGGATACGACGCGGCCTGTGGCGGCCCGGTTCTTCGAGTGGTGCGATACTTTTCTGCCTGGCCTTGCACCTGGAGCTATCGAATACAAAGCGGCTGGACATGTATTCCAAATCAGCCGGGGCTCATTCTTTCAAGTGAATCGATTTCTGGTGGATGCGCTCGTGAAAGAAGTTGTCGGCGACAGTAGGGGTAAGCATGCGGTCGATCTTTATGCGGGCGTGGGTCTGTTTTCCCTCGCGCTGGCGAAAGCTTTCGAACGCGTGGACGCGGTGGAGCGCGGCGGCCCGGCTTGCCGCGATCTGGAGATTAACGCGCACAAATCGGGCTTGCAGGTAACGACTTCGCGTGGTTCGGCGGAAGATTTCCTGCGGGGATTGACGCAAGCTCCGGATCTGGTGGTTGCCGATCCGCCGCGCGCCGGTCTCGGACGGGAGGCCACTGCCGAGATCCTTCGCATTTTACCGGCGGCATTGACGCTGGTGAGTTGTGATCCATCGACACTCAGCCGCGACCTCAAGAACTTGCTCACGGCTTACACGATTGAACGGCTTACGCTTGTCGATTTGTTCCCACAAACCTACCATTTCGAGACAGTAGTCCATTTGCGCCGCAGCATAGTTCGTTTTTAGCGTCTGGTGGATGCGGGTAACAGGAGCGTGAACTGGCAACTGCGTTTGGTGTAAGCGGAGCAGGAGAGAATGCCTCGGCGCACAAGCTTCTCCGGTCCATCGTCCGGAAATTGGAAACCATAATCGGCTTGCGCTAACGCCATTGCCGCCGTCCTGAGCGAGTCCGGTCCGCTGATGAAGCGAACTTCGGAAGCTTTGCCTTTCGAGAACAGCAGGAAGAATTCCGCACTGCCTTCCTTCGCGATGGTTCCAGGAATGTCAATCGTTCTTAGCTTTCCGAGTTCCTCTTCGGGAGATACGGCATCTCTGCCTGAAGGCGTTGAAATCGATCCGATTTTCACGAGCCTTTCGCGCGTTCCGGCAAGACTCCGGTCGGCGGCCATGGCGAGTTGCCAAACGTGAATTGCGGCGGTTCTTTTCCCTTGCCTGGCATAGATCTGCCCGAGGTGATCACCCACTACGCCATGCTGGCTGAGTTGCCAGGACGCCTCGACGTACTTCTCCGCACGATCGATTTGCCCTTGCTGAAAGTACACCCAGCCGAGCGTGTCCCAGAGCGCCGACAGTGCTTCCACGTTTTGGAGATCGCCGTTTGTAAGCGTCGGAAAATCGATTTCCTTCATGCGATCCTCCTGCATAGATACGGCTTTCTCGGCATACTGTTGGGCGAGAGGCAAATCGGTATTGGTGTCGCCCAGGAGATAGGCTGCATTGTTAAAGACTTCAGGATCGGTGCTGCCGTTGGTGGACCTTTGAACGGCGGCGAGGCCCTCCTCCCGGCGTCCTGCGCGAAGATAGGCTTCTCCTAGCGCCGCTTGCAACCGCTGATCGTCGGGTGCCACCGTCAGCGCTTTTTGCACCAACAGCGGGACGTCTTCGTAGCTTTTCTCTCCAATTAGAAGAGAGGACAATTGCAGGGTTCCCTCGAGATCTCCCGGCGCAAGTTTCAGAAGCGTACGCAGCGTATCGGCCGCCTCAGCTTTATATCCGTAATAGATTTGAGCGGAAGCGAAAGCGCGGTAAGTCGCCACGCTATCGGGATAGATTGTCAGTTCCTTACGGAAGGCGTCCATCGTACTTTCTGGATCGTTGCTCATCATGTACAACGCAGCGTAGGTGGCCCACAGTCCGCGCTGCCGCGGGTTGAGCCGCTCGGCTTGTGTCAATTGGTCGCGACCGGTATTCAAGTCCCGGCGCTGAATGGACTGGAAGGCCTGCTGAATCAGTGTCTGCGCTTCGGAGTTGTTTACAACAGCGGAATTGTGAGTGCCATTGGTGCTTGACGCCAGCTGCGCGTACTGATTCTCATCGCTTGTGACCTTCTTCTGAAAGCTGACGTAATCGTCCCACTCGCTAAGGGGAACCTTGGGTTCCTTAACGACCAAGTCCCGGCTAGCAAAAAGAATTCCACTTGCAACAGAGTAGGTGCTGGAGTAGTCGGCGAATGCCGATTGGAATCGCTTGCTTTCGGGAATCTCAGCCGAAAAGCCGTCCGGCAGTTGAAGAATCGCGGTGTACTTCACTTCTCCCTGGCCGCCCATTTTGACCGGTTGGTCTGGCTTTGGGCTATCTGTCCCCAGAGAAAAAAGGATCGGGAAAATCGGTGGAGTGATGCGGAGGTTTTCCCAATCGGAGTAGCGGGCGAGCGTGTAATCGTAGGAAAAGTGGAAAGGCTTGTCCAGAGCCTCGGGGTTATCGACATCCACGTTGCTAATCTCTCCCGTAAACCCGAGCGTGTGAATCATGTTCTGAACGAGATCCCGCCACTGTGCGGGCGAAGTCTGGTGAAACGCGCTTCGCATCAGCATCTCATCGGTGCCGCGGGAGGTGTAATCGAAGTGCGCGGTCAGCGTGCCGTCCGCTTTCAGAGTCGCTTTCGCATTCACATTTTCGGATCTAGGAAAGGGCGGCTCGGCGGGCGTGGTCATCAGGCGAGCGGGTCCTTGGCCAGGGATGACAAGGGCTTTCTGATCGAGCAGGCTTTCTTGCAGCAGCCCATATGGCGCGACTTCTGGCGTGGTGTCCAGCCAGACATAACCCTTTGCGTCCGGCAGAACCGTTATGACGTGATTGAACTGAGCGGGCGATGGGACATCCTCGTCCACTTTCAAACCCGCGCCCATCAGCGCTGGCCAAGCCTCGATACCCACCGCTTTCAATAAAGATGCGAAGAGCGTGTGCTTGTCTTTGCAATCCCCATATTGATTTGCGAGCACCTCGTCGGCCGAGTGCGGCCGATATCTCCCCGTCCCCAACGATACTGAGATGTAGCGGAACCGGGTCGAGACATAGTTATAAATCGCGCGTTCTTTTGCCGCGTCCGTGGCCAGGCCCGCAGTCAATTCGGCAGCCTTGGCCTGGATGGCCGGTGTAACGGCCGTACGCCCCTTCTGAAGTTCTGCGTACCATTGACCCACTTCATCCCAAGTTTTGAAGGTCGTCAATTGGACATCCGGTGTCTTCGCCGCGCCCTCCTCTTTGTTCGCGCTTTCCGGTTTTGTGGGCTCCAATTGAACGTTGTTCCAGAGGTAAATCTTCTGCCCGTGCACTTCTTGCAGATTCGGTTTATCGGCCGGGCTGGCGAGTTTCACATACTTGTTGGCCGGGACGCTGATGCGCAGAGTTTCATCGAGTACCACGGCTCCCGAGAGAAAGTCTTGTGAGTACCAAAACTGGCCTTCCACTTCCGGAGTCTTCTGGACAAACCGAACCTTATATTCGAGGACATCGCCTGCGCCGAGCGCCTTCACGGGCAATTGCTTTTCCCGGGAGTCGCTGTACATAGGCGCGGTCCTGGATATCTCGCTTGAGATGTCCTGAGCGTCGCTCGCGGGCGTGGTTATAACCGAGCCGTCCGACTTCCTGACCCGAACGTATTCAATCTGAAGCTCCTGTCTGGCATTTAGATAGCTGAATGAGAGGACTCCGAACTCGTGTACGCCCGCATCCGACTGCACGCGCACGGTGGCACTCTGCTCGCCCACCCACGTGCCATCGGCTGCAAAGGTGAAGTCTCTGGCAAAATGCTCGATGACGTAGCTTTCCTTCGAGTAATCCGGCGAGAGGTTTTGGGGCGGCGTATCGGCGCAGTAAGCGAGGCAAGCCACTGTCAACCAGAGCGGCGCCACGTGGGCAAGTATGGATTTCCGTGGCATACGAAGAAGCCCATTGTTGCGCCTGTTATGAAGCTCTCGCAAGGCTTACCAGTCGCGCTTACTCCGTACGGGAAAAGCGATGCCGAGAGCCATTCGACGCCTCTGTTAGTATTCCGACATGCGGGTGCGGGTGTTGTTTTTCGGGGTATTGAAGGAGATTGTGGGGCGTGCCGAGGAAACAGTCGAAGTTGACCCGGGCTGCACGCTCGTGGAGCCTTTTTGCGATGTATTCGGGGCGTCACGAAACCCTCCGCGATAAGCGTCCGTCGATTCTATTTGCAAGAAATCGAGAGTTTGCCACGCCGGACGCAGTTTTAGCCGAAAACGATGAAGTTGCCTTTTTGCCACCGGTGAGCGGCGGCTCGGGGCATGTGTTTTCAATCACGCGCGAGCCGATCGATTCGCAGCAGCTTGCGAGGAGTTTGCAGCGGCCCGAAGATGGTGCGGTCGTGGTGTTTGAGGGTGTGGTGCGCAATAACACGAAGGGGCGCGCGACGGAGTATCTGGAATACGACTGTTATGAGGAAATGGCGGTCGCCCAGATGGCTCGCATCGGCCGCGAAATTGCCGCACAGTTCGAAATAGGACGGATCGGCATCGTACACCGCTTGGGACGGATGGAAATTGGGGAAGCGAGCGTGGCCGTAGTGGCTACCGCCCCGCATCGCAGACCCGCATTCGAAGCCGCTCTGGAAGGGATCAACCGGCTAAAGAAAGAAGTCCCGATCTGGAAGAAGGAATTTTTTGCGGACGGCGCGGTCTGGGTCGATGGCGAATGGGACGAAGAACTGCGCGCAGGTCTCTTTCAAAAATGAACTGTTTTAAACGCCTGCTGACGGGCATGGGGATCGTTCTGTCCTGTTTGAGCCTGGCGGGGTCGGCGCAGTTCAAGCGAGTGAATCCCTCGCCTGAGCCCTCGGCTCCTCCTACTTTCTCCGTTCGAGTAAATCTGGTACGGTTGCTCGTCTCGGTGCGGGATCAGGCGGGCGCGCCGATTACAAATCTAAACCGTGACGATTTCGAAGTGCTTGACTCGGGCGCTCCACAGCGCATTTCAGTTTTTGAACAAAACACTTCGCTGCCGCTTTCGGTGGCGGTCCTGATCGATTCAAGCGGGAGCACGCAAATCGATCTGCATTATGAGGTCGATTCGGTTTTGAAGTTCATCCCGGCGCTGCTGCGCGCCGGAAATCCCGATGACTCGTTTGCGCTGTTCAGCTTCAACTGGCGCACCAACATGGAGGTTGACTACTCGCGAAGTCAGAAGCGGGCTGAACGGGTGCTCCACGGGCTTCACGGGGAAGGCGGCACTTCGCTCTACGACGCCATTTACCTTGCGAGCAACACGTTAAGTGGCAGAGATGGCCGGCACGTAATGGTGATTGTTACGGATGGCGGGGACACCACAAGCTATAAACATTTTCAAGATGCGCTGCAGTCGGCGCAAGAAGCGGATGTGGTCCTATATCCCATTGTGGCGGTTCCGATTGCGAACGATGCGGGCCGCAATCTTGGCGGGGAACATGCGCTGGCGACGCTCGCTAAATCGACCGGCGGCCGCATTTTCTATCCGGAAGGCTTTGACCGGCTCGATGCGGCGTTCGGAGATATCTTGCGGGAGTTGAGAACGCAGTACATGCTTGGGTTTTATCCGCAAGGGGTTCCCGAACAGCGGAGATCGTATCATCCGGTCACGGTGAAGGTGCGCGGCGGCATGCGAATCAGTTCGCGAAGCGGATATTACGAACCCTGAGCGGCCGCCGGGAACTATGCGCTATGATCGGCTCTCATGTTCAAGCAATGCCCGGGCTGCGTCGAGTTCCTTCCGCGTTTTGCCAGTAGCTTTTGGAAAGGATAGGCCGAGATCGTCGAGGGTTTCGGTCACGACCTTTGCCACGACAACCTGAGTGAACCATTTGTGGTCGGCGGGCACTACATACCAGGGCGCATGCGGTGTGGAAGTGTTTCGGATCATCTTCTCGTACGCTTTCATGTATTGAGGCCACAGTTTCCGATCTTTCGCATCCTGCTCCTCAAATTTCCAATTCTTATCCGGCCTTTCCAAACGTTTTAGGAAACGCTTCTTCTGTTCGCCTTTGGATAGGTGAAGGAAAAACTTTCGAATAACGGTGCCGTTGCGCGCGAGGTAGCGCTCGAATGCGCAGATGTCCTGATAACGCTGGTTCCAGATGTTCTTAGAAAGAAGTGTGGCGGGTAGGCGTTCACTGGCCAGAGTTTCCGGATGGACACGCGCGACAAGAACTTCTTCGTAGTAGGAACGGTCGAAGATGCCGATCCTGCCGCGCTGGGGCAGTTTGCAGGCGCTCCGCCAGAGGAAATCGTGCCGGAGTTCCTCTTCGGAAGGCCGTTTAAATGAGACGACTTCGCAGCCCATCGGATTCACGCCGGACATAACGTGCTTGATCAAGCTATCTTTCCCCGCCGAATCCATTCCTTCCAGGATGAGAAGCAGCGCCCATTGCGCTTGGGCGTATAGTTTCTCCTGGCGGCCGCGCAAATCACGGAGGCCGGACTCGAGTAACCCCCGGGCTTCGCGCTGGGAGCCGATGCCTTCGGTAGACGATGGGTCAAAGTCTTTCAGGCGGAATTTGCGGCCGTCTTCAACACGGAATCGTTTTACCAGCTTGTCCACTGAGGAGGATTTTATCTCTCGTGCGAATCAAAGGGCTCATGAACCCGACGAGACATTTTGCTAAACGTGCGCTGCCTGGAAATCCTTGATCGTCGGAAGCGCTTTGATCGCGCGTCCCCAGTTCTGCTGGGCGCGCCTGATCTCGTACAGGCTCTGCAGGTTCAGCCAAAACTCAGCGGTAGTCCCGAAGAAATGCGCCAGACGCAGCGCCGTATCCCCAGTAACCGCGCGGCGGCCGTTTAGTATCTGCGTGACACGATTGGTGGGGACGTCGATCTGCCGCGCGAACTCGGCGGCGCTCATGCGCATTTCTCGCAGTTCCTCCGCTAAATGCTCGCCCGGGTGTATTGCTTCCATCATGTCCTCTGTACTGCCCTTTTCAGCTACCCTTCAGGGCTTCGAATCGAGTGAATCCGTCGCCGTTCACCTGAGGAGGATTTTATCTTCATGAGAATGGCCAAAGCTTTTCTATACTGTTATTACTGGCTCGCCGAGGAATTTCCCATGCCATTTATCCACAAATTCAAACAGCAGAAGGTGCTGCTCAGCGTCACTCTGTCGCTTTGCACTCTTTTTGCCGGGATCGTTCTCGGAACTCTTCTCAATATCGGAGTCAAAGCGAGCCGTCAGAACCCGGTCATAGCACCCGATGCAACTCCCCTGGTGATACCGGCGGCGGTTCCCATCACCAACGAATTCAGCAAGCTGGCGAAACGCCTGGAGCCATCGGTTGTTTATATCGAGTCGGACTACCTGCCCAAGCCCGGTAAACACAGCGCGAAGGACAGCGAACAGGACCAGGCACCGGGCACTCCAGACCCTTCGGACCTGTTTAAACATTTCTTCGGAAAACCCGATCCGCGCTCTTTCCGAACGGAGGGATCGGGCACAGGTTTCATCGTTGACCGCAACGGCTACATCATCACGAATAACCATGTGATCGATAAAGCGGACCGGATCAAAGTTAAAGTGAGCGGCGAGGACGAAGAATACAGAGGCCGGGTTGTGGGAGTTGATTCCGAGACAGACGTCGCGGTGGTGAAGATCGATGCGAAGCGCGCTTTTACGCCGGTGCAGATGGGGAACTCGGATAGCGTGGCAGTAGGCGACTGGGCCATCGCCATCGGTTCGCCGTTCGGCTTGCAAGCGACTGTAACGGCGGGCATCGTGAGCGCTACGGGAAGGGATCTCGGCTCGGGGCAGTTTCAGCATTTCTTGCAGACCGATGCGGCTATCAATCCGGGCAACAGCGGGGGGCCTTTGCTGAACATTCGCGGCGAGGTCATCGGGATTAACACGATGATCGCGACCCGGAGCGGTTCTTACGAAGGAATTGGATTTGCGCTGCCCTCGAATATGGCGGTGAAGGTCTATAACGACATCATTCGCGATGGACGCGTGGTGCGCGGTTCGATCGGTATTCAATGGTCGAAGAATGGAAGCCAAGCCGATACGCTTCAGGCATTCGGGCTGGATCACGGCGTGCTGGTCGAGAATGTCGCCTCGAAAGGACCAGCGGGGAAGGCTGGTATCAGAGCCGACGATATTATTCTTGCTTTGAACGACCGTCCGGTGAAGGATGGCGATGAGCTCGTCAACAGAGTTGCCGATTTGCCGGTCGGGTCTACAGCACTGTTTACGGTGGACCGCAATGGCAAGCGGCTGGATTTTAAGATCGGCATTGAGGAGCGGGCGGTTGTGTGGAAGGATGCCCCGCAATTGGCGGAGGCGCGGCCTGAAGTCCCCGAGACAGCCAAACCACCCGCCACGCAATCGGCTCAGACGCGTTTCGGCATCACCATCATGAACTTGAAGGAGAAGGAACGGCAGGATCTCGGGATTGAAGGCAAGACGGGAGTCAAAGTGGTCTCCGTGGATCCGGGTTCGTTTGCCGACGATATTGGGCTTGAGGAAAATGATGCGATTCTGTCGATTAACCGTCAGCCTGTGGCCACGCCCGACGATGTGATGCGGCTGCAGAAGAGCATCAAGCCGGGTTCGCCGGTAGCGTTGCATATCGTTCGCAGCGTTGGGGCGGGCGGCAGACATACTCCGCCGAATCGAACGTATTTGTCTGGGCGGCTGCCGGAATAATAGAAGCGTTAGCCGATCAGTTTCGTAGCGGTTTTAGCGAAGTAAGTCAGAATAAAATCGGCACCGGCGCGGCGAATGCCGGTGAGAGTTTCGATGATGCTCCGGTCAAGGTCGAGCCAGCCGTTCTGGGCGGCTGCGACGATCATGCTGAATTCGCCGCTCACCTGATAAGCGCCTAAGGGGACGTCCACTACTTCGCGGGCTTGCCGAATGATGTCCAGATAGGGCATCGCGGGTTTGACCATAATCATGTCCGCACCTTCCTCAAGGTCGAGGGCTATTTCGCGCATTGCTTCACGTGCATTCGCCGGGTCCATTTGATAGCTTCTGCGATCGCCAAATTGGGGTGCGGATTCGGCGGCTTCGCGAAAGGGCCCATAGAAAGCGGAAGAATATTTTGCGGCGTAGGACAGAATGGGCGTGTTGGAATGGCCTGCGTTGTCGAGCGCCTGTCGGATCGCGGCGACCCGGCCGTCCATCATGTCGCTCGGCGCGACGATATCGGCTCCGGCATCGGCGTGAGAGACCGAGGTTTTCGCCAGCCATTCGAGGGTCTCGTCATTTGAAACGTCACCATCTTTGATGAAGCCGCAGTGGCCGTGACTGGTGTACTCACAGTTGCAGACGTCGGTGATGACGAGCAGCCCGGGAACGGCACGCTTTAGGGCGCGAACAGCGGTTTGCGTGATTCCGTTTGGGTCGTAAGCTCCCGAGGCGCATTCGTCCTTTAGTTCTGGAATACCGAATAAGATGACGCCACCGATGCCCAGAGAGCGGCACTCCTCCGCCTCGCGAACGAGATTATCGACGGAGAGTTGCGCGTTGCCCGGCATGGAGCCGATCTCTTTGCGAACGCCTTCACCGGGACAAACGAAAAGCGGAAGGATGAATTGCGAAGGCGCGAGTTGGGTTTCGCGTACCAGCCGCCGCATCGATTCAGAAGATCGCAACCGGCGCAAGCGTTGAATGGGAAAAGCCATGTCTGTCTTTTCAGTTTGGCAAACGCATTCTCGCGCACAATGTTTGTATATGGAGCGCAAGGTTGCGAAACGCTGGTTTGTCGAGGGAATGGTGCAGGGGGTTGGGTTTCGTTATTTCGTGCAAAAGGAGGCGACCGCTTTAGGGGTTCGAGGCTGGGCGCGGAACCTGGACGACGGACGCGTTGAAGTGTACGCAGTGGGCGCTTCGAAACAGTTGAGCGACCTTGCGGCCGGCCTCCATGCGGGTCCGCGAATGGCGCAGGTTCGCAGTGTAGAAGAGCGCGAGGATGCGGTCGAGGATCTGTCCGGGTTTCGCATACGGTAGAGGCACTTATCGTATGGAGTTCGGGCGACCACGATCAAGCCTAAAGGCCGGCAAGTTGTTCCGTGGCGTCGGCCACTACTCGATTCAAATCGCTGAGGCACTGCTCAACATTTGCCATTTGCTGCTGGGCGAGCTTCCAGTTTTTCATTTCCACGGCTTCGCGGATGCCGGGCAAAGTTTTCACGGCGTAGCCGGTGTAGAAACCGGGCGCGTAGATCTGATGTTTATACCAAGGGCGGTTCGGCAGTCCCTCCGGGCGCGTGAGAACCCGCTCCGATTGCAACAATTCACTGTTAAGCTGCTGCAGGCGGCTCGGATCGAGCGTGGTTTTGTTGAGCGCCACTTCTAACAGCGCATCATAGTTCTGTCCCTTGTCCTTGAGCGTTTCGAGTTGTTTCCTCAAGCCAGAAAAATCCAACTTGCGGCCGCCGCTGTCGGCTTGTTTCTGGATTTCGTCCGCGTAGCCGGTTACGGTAGCGGCGAACCTGCCGAACTCAAAGGGAAGGATTGCGGCATCGGCGAGTCTTAGCAGCGCGGTGAGGGAATATTGTGAGAGTGCGCGCCCATCCGCTTCTGTTGTGTCGGAGAAGTGGGTATACCAATAAATGGAATCGTAAACCGAATGGTAAATTCCGCTCTTGGTTTGCCCGCTGAAATCTTCGTTCATGCTGGCGATGCCGAGGTAGTCGAGAAAACCCTGATAGTCGGAACCCGCGCCAAGAGCGCCAATTACAAACTTGCTTTCCTTCTTCGCTGAAGCGGGTTCGTCCGATGGCTCACCGGGTGGGTGATGAAGCGCGTACTCGGCGAGGGTTGCGTTGGCTCCCGGCTGCTGAACGGAGTCGGCCACCTCGGATGCAAATTGCTCCAACATATGGGAGCCGCTCACGTTGAGCCAGCCACGCGCGGTGTCATCTGAATTCAGATACGCCACCGCTTTGCGCCGCAACTCATCCTGGTGCTTTTCTACCCATTCGGTGGAACCTAGAAGCCCGAACTCTTCGCCATCCCAGAAAGTGATCTTAATGGTACGTCTCGGTTTCCAACCCTGTTTCTGGAGAGTGGCGAGGGAACGCGCGGTTTCGAGGAGGGCGACGGCTCCAGAGGTTGGATCGTCCGCCCCATTGACCCAGGCGTCATGGTGGTTTCCGGCGATCACCCATTCGTTTGGCTCATCCGAACCCAGTATGGTTGCGATCACGTCGTATAGGGGCTTGCTGGTCCAGTCATAATCGGTTTTCATGTGAAGGCGCGTTGCGCCTGGGCCGGCGTGATAAGTGAAAGGAAGCGCTCCACGCCAATCGCGGGGGACGAGGGGGCCGGTGAGTTGCTCCAGGATCGGTTGAGCGTCGCCATACGAGAGGGGCAGGACGGGGATTGTCATGAGTGTCTTCGCTTCTGAAATGGGCAAACGCCGGGAGCCTTTTTCCGATGCCCAACCCGGTGAGAGCGGATCTCCGGGGTACAACGTCATGTCCATCACGCTGCCTCGCTGTACACCTTCCCACGGACGCATGGGACCCTTCGTATAGACATCGCCCTCGAAGTAGCCGTCGTCCTGCGGGTCCGAATAAATGAGACAGGCGATGGCTCCGTGTTCGGCCGCTATCTTCGGCTTGATGCCGCGCCAACTCTTGCCATAGCGGGTGATAACGATTTTGCCCCGGACGCTAATTCCCTGTTTCGAGAGCCAGTCGTAGTCTTCGGGCAAGCCGTAATTGGCGTAGACAACCTCTCCGGTTACATCTCCGGTAGCGCCGTAGGCATTGTAGGTCGGCAGTTGGTGCGGGTCGCCGCTATCGGGGTCTTGCGGAACCGCGGGTTCTTTCAACTGCGCCACAAAATGCTTTGGGCCCAGAACTTCGACCACACGCACGGTCGGATAGGGCATGAGCGCCTCGAATTCTTCGATGTGAACGTCGAGTCCCCAATCCTTCAGCAAGCCGGAGATATACTCCGCGGTCGCCTTTGAACGCGGAGAGCCGGCATTGTGCGGCTGCGCTGCGATGACATTCATGTACGTTTTGAGGCGAGCCGCGTCGGGTATCGCTTGGACTTGCTGTTCCAGCTTCTGTTCATCGGGAATGTTCTTTGCCGAAAATCCGCGAATGCCCGGCATTTGAGCGAACGCCGAACCGGCGATGGTAAACGAGAGTATCGATATGAGAGCAGCCCTCAAGAAAAACATTAGTTTGATTATTTCAGCTTGAACGGGCGCTGTCTCGAAAATCGGCATATCCGGCGGCGCTCACGGGCAAAGATTACCGCTCCGGGTCGATATTCCTTGTGGGCCTGGTTCTTTGTCCTTTGCGGGTTCGGTAGCGGGTCCTAGAGGCTCAGCGGTTTAGCCCGGTTTTCGATTCTGTGACAAGAGATTGGCCTTACTCGTGCATGATGCATGACGGAGGAGATACATGCATCGAAGTTCTACATCTGTTCTGTGCGGAATCGTGCTGACAGGAGCATTCTTGCTCGGCGGTAATCTTCAAGCGCAAGATACCGATCCACAAGGCCGATAATACGGCCGTTAACAAGCGCGACCGCGACAAGACAGAGCAAACGGCCGATCAGGCGAAGAACAATCTGACCGATCGCGAGTTGATGCAACACATTCGGAGAGACGTCGTTAAAGACAAGTCACTCTCCACTTACGGGCACAACGTAAAGATCATAGCGGACCACGGCAAAGTCACTCTTAAAGGGCCGGTGCACTCAGAGGACGAAAAGAACGCGCTTGTGGCCCATGCGAAAAAATACGCCGACGAGAGCAATATTGACGATCAGTTGACCGTCAAAGAGGGCAAGTAACTCGTTTCGGAATTGAGATTGGTTGATTAAGGAGATTTTTATGGCAGGGAAAAACACGGTTGTTTACGGTATTTACAAGACGCGCACAGAAGCTGAAGGCGCAGTTGACGAATTGCTCGCGCAGGGTTTCCGAAACGAGGATATTTCGGTTCTTCTGCAAGATAACGTGGGCACCAAGGACTTCGCTCACGAGAAAGAAACCAAAGCGCCTGAAGGAACAACGGCGGGTGTGGTGGCGGGCGGCGCTATCGGCGGAACGCTTGGACTGCTCGCGGGAATCGGAGCGTTGGCAATTCCGGGAATTGGACCGTTCATTGCCGCGGGTCCTATTATGGGCGCACTGGCGGGGATCGGATCGGGCGGAGTTGTCGGTGGGATCATCGGCGCTCTGATCGGCATGGGAATTCCGGAATACGAAGCCAAGCGCTACGAAGGCCGGATTAAAGAAGGCGGCATTCTGCTGTCCGTCCATTGTGATAACAGCGACTGGGTTGGCCGTGCGAAAGATCTGCTAAAGCGGACGGGCGCGGATGATGTGTCGTCTACCGGCGAAGCGTCGGCGGATTATGCTACGACCGACAAGCCGATTAGCCGCACTACCAGCACTTACTAACTCGCCGGGGTTATACAATCACAACCCGTAGACCTGAATAGGTGAAGCCAGGTCTACGGGTTTCTGTTTGTTCAGTGCCCGAGGGGAGGGCAGCCGCTTCGGATTTTGTAAATTGAAGTGTTGCCGCTTATTGAAATGACTTCACGCCGTTCTATTCTCACCGGTGCCGTCGGCGTTGGAACTGTCTGCGCGATCCAAGCACGGCAGAGGCCAGGTGCTACCCTGATCGACCTGAAACGGGCACCTGACTATGCGGCCGCGTACGCATCAGGTAAGACGATCCCGCTCTCTCGAACTGGGGCGGGATGGACGGCACCCGGGATCTCTGTTACGACTGAGCCAACCTCTTCGGGCTTACCAATTGTCCTTTCCGCTTCGGGAGTTGAACCCAGTCGCATCCACCTTCGCTGGACGGTCCGGATTCCGGGCGAGCCCCTTGTACTGTGTGACGCCTGGGAGCGCAGCTATGGCGATCTGGGGTGGCGTTCCATCGTACCCGAGCGCGTGATGCCCTGGTATTTTCTGGTTTGGAATGGCGGAGTAGCGGACGGTTATGGCGTCCAAACACAAGCCGCGGCGCTCTGCTTTTGGCAACTTGACGCGGAAGGTGTTTCCTTATGGCTCGACGTCTCTAATGGCGGTTCCGGAGTGGATTTAGGAAAGCGTGAACTGCTGGCCGCTACTGTTGTGACGCGGCAAGGCACGAGCGGCGAAAGTCCTATAGAGTCGGCGACCGCTTTTTGCCGTATGCTGTGCGGCCGTCCGCGCCTGCCGGAATCGCCGCTGTATGGCAGCAACGACTGGTATTACGCCTATGGTAACAACAGCGCTGAAGGAACCTTGCGCGATGCCGCTTTGATGGCGGAGCTTTCGCATGGAAACCAAGTTCGCCCTTTCACGACAATCGACATGGGATGGCGCGACGGCTCGCCCACATTTCCAAGCATGCGGGATCTCGCGAGCCGAGTTAAGAAGAGCGGCGTGCGTCCCGGCCTTTGGATACGGCCTCTGGAGGCGACAAAGGATGTCTCTCCAAATCTCCTGTTGCCTGCCGCACGATTCGGAAAGCTTAGCGGACGCGGCCACGAATTAGCCTTCGACCCCACAATTCCCGAGGCCTTAGATGTGCTTACAACTAAGGTGAGGAACCCGGTCTCCTGGGGATACGAACTCATTAAGCACGACTTTTCTACTTATGATTTGCTTGGCAAGTGGGGCAGGGAAATGGGCGCGGAACCTACCAGTCCCGGATGGCATCTACACGACCGGACCCGCACCAACGCCGAAGTGATACTCGATCTTTACCGGGCGCTGCGGAACACAGCGGGCGATCATACATTGCTGATCGGCTGCAACACGATCGGCCACCTCGGGGCTGGGCTGTTTGAAGCACAGCGGACCGGGGACGATACTAGCGGAAGAGACTGGGAGCGCACCCGCCGCATGGGCGTGAACACACTCGCCTTCCGGCTTCCCCAGCACAACACCTTCTTCTCAGTCGATCCAGATTGCGTCGGCATTACGGCTGCGATTCCCTGGGATCTCAATCGTCAGTGGCTGGATCTGATCGCGAGTACCGGCGTTGCTCTGTTCGTGTCTCCCGACCCTGCGGCGACGGGCAAGGACCAGCGGGCGGCCATTCAAGCGGCCTTCGCAAAAACCGCTTCGCAGAACGCGCGAAGCGTTCCGAAAAACTGGTTCCGGGACTCGACGCCTGAGTCTTGGGTTGAGGTCGGGAAGAAATCGAGCCCAACCGATTATCACTGGTGCAATGCTTCCGGCTGCTCTCCGTTCGATGTTTGATTCAGGCGGAAGAAGCTCCGATCTCGATGGCATTCCGAGATCCCCAAATTAAATGCGTGCTGAAATACAGATGCCAGTTCGCTGGCGCTGTGCCTTGCGCACGATAGAACACTAGCTCTTCAAAATGTTAGTAATCGGCCCGGTCCCTTCCTCAATCAGGTGAAACGGCCGGCCATTGGCTATGAAATCCATCTTCTTATAATTCAGGCCCACCTGACGCAAGATGGTGGCTTGCAGATCGCTGATGTAATGAGGATTTTCGACCGCCTTATATCCCACTTCATCCGTTGCGCCTTCCACCACTCCGCCCTTCACACCGCCGCCCGCAAGCAGCGTGGTAAAGCCCTTCGGATTGTGATCCCGTCCGGTTGTATTCTGTGACCACGGAGTGCGGCCAAACTCGCTCGCGAAAACGACCAGCGTGCTGTCCAACATGCCACGCTGCTTCAGATCCGTGATGAGGCCCGCAATAGGCTTGTCTACGGCACGGCAAAGCGGTCCATGCGTCTTCATATCATCGTGGGCGTCCCAAGCTCCGTTGCCTCCGCCGGCATTACAGATTTGGATGAAACGCACTCCTTTTTCCGCCAATCGCCGCGCCAGCAGTAACTGCCGGCCGAAATCGTCAGTCTCTTTGACTCCGATTCCGTACAGGGCCTTAACCGGCTCGGGCTCGGTTGAGAAATCGACAATTGGGGGCGCCGCGAGCATCATGTTAGCCGCCAGTTCGTAGGACTTTGACGCGCGCCGCTATTTCGCTCTCAATCGCGTAGTCCTCACGAAATTGCTTGTTCATCTCAGAAAGAACCTGCATCTGGCGGTCACGTTCTTTCGCCGTGGCGCTCTTTGGCAGATTTAGATCTGGAATCGGTGTCGCACCTGGCTGAAAGGGAGTGGCGGAGTAGGCGGCGCCCAGATATCCGCCCGTCAATTGCACGGGAGATGAAGGCCGCCCCACATTCACAAACGTCGGCAGATCTTTGTTCGCCGTTCCCAGCGCATACGTAATCCAGCTGCCGAGACACGGATGCTCGAACTGGCGCAGAGGCTTACCCGTGGCGCCTTCAATGACTGCGGGAAAGTGGTTTGACTGATGGCAATACATGGAACGGACAACCGCAATATCGTCGATGACCGAGCCGACATGCGGAAACCAATCTGAAACGGGAATCCCCGCTTTTCCGTACCGCTCAAAGGTGCGCAGACAAGGAATCACGGGGCGCTTCATTTGGGCATTGTTGTCGCCAAATCCAACCGCATCCATGATCTTGCCGGCGTACTTGTTGTCTTTCGGATCGAAGGTGTCAATGTGGCTGACACCTCCGCACATAAAGAGATAAATCACCGACTTCGCCTTGGGCTCGCCCGGCAAGTGAGCGTCGGCCATTTTGCCGTCTTGCGCCCAAAGAGACCCCATGGCCGAACCCATGAACCCCAAAGCCGTCTGATACAGGAATCGACGGCGCGCGATTCGTCCGCACGGGTATAGCTTTCGAAGATCGGTCATATTTCACCTCACGTAAATAAACTCATCCAGGTTGAACAGCATCCAGCTAAAGTCGTTCATCCTCGATGGCTTGTTCTCGATGTACGCTAAGGCCCGGCGCGTCTCTGGAGCGGAGGGCGGACGTCCTAAAGTTGTCCGGTAGGCTAGATTGACGGCCTGCGGAATGTTCCCGCCGCTTTCCTTCAGGACTCTATGCGCCAATATCCCCGATTCCTTGGCTATCAGTTCGTCGTTCATCATGAACAGCGCCTGCGGAGCCGTTACCGTCTGGCCGCGCATGGGGCAGGGGACACGCCCATCATCGGCATCGAACGCGGTCAGGAAATTCGGCATCACATCTTTGCTCGGAAGGTATCCTCGCACCATATAGATGCCGCGCCGATTGGTATTGACGTCGAATGAGCCGGACCTGGGTTTAGCCTCCGTCTTGTTTTTCGACGGCGTGTCGAGTGCGAAGGACTTGCCGCCGACCGCCAGATCGAGATTTCCGGAATCGTACAGAATCGAATCCCACACCGGTTCCGCCTCAAGCCGCTGCAAACGGAACCTGCCACAGATACGAATCGTTTGGATCTACCTTTTCGTTGGCGGCCATCAGCGTGGGATTATCCGGCTTCGATGCCATTTTATAAGTGTCGGAAGTAACGATCAGCCGGCTTAACCACTTCATGCTGTACTGATGCTCGACAAATTCGGAGGCGAGATAATCAAGCAGCTTTCTGATTGGAGGGTCTACCGCCGAGCAGCCCGAAATCGCTCGGAACGCGCTGCAAGCCTTCTCCGAAGTGCCACTGCCAGATCCGGTTCACGGCAACTCTCGCAAACAGAGGATTATTCGGGCGCGGTCAACCAATCGACGAAAGCCTCACGCCGCCCCTCCCGGAAATCGACTCCGGGAGGCATAAACGGAAATCCCGGCTCGACTGGCTTGTCCTTTTCAGGCCGCTTTGGATCGCCGGTGGTGAGAATGTAGGTCTTCTGTTGAAGAAGAGCCGGGTCTTCTTCGACTGTCCAGTAGGACGGCAATTCGGGAGGGCGAACCAATGCCGATTCCTGCTTCAGGAGGGCTGCGTACTTGGCCCGCTGCTCAGGAGGCATTGCCTCCTTGATTTTCGAAGGATCAATCCGCAGGACGGGAAAGTAGTCGTCCGCGATCTTCTGTTCCTGGGCGGTTCGCTCTTTCTCCGGCTTCTTGATAATCGCCTGCACATCGGGCGTCAGCATCGCTACACGGTCCGCATAGAGCTTCGTTCTGTACGGGGCGACTAGGGTTTCGATTGACTCGTCAATGGGAGCTTTCTTCCGGTTATATTCCGCCACCAGTTCGCCATTAGCGAAAATCTCGGCGGAAGTTGCCATGGTGATCTTTTTCGGAACCAAAGGATCGAAAAGAGCCTTCATGGCATAGAAATCTTTCTGCTTGATTGGATCGAACTTGTGGTCGTGACACTTCGCGCAGGCTACCGTCATGCCCATGAACGCACTTGATACAGTCTCGACCGCTGAAAGCGAAAGGTCCTGGTCCGCGTTCTCACGAGTGACGGCTCCCCGAGCCAGAAAACCCAGTGCGAACTGATCCTCGGGATTGCTTTCAGCCTTCACTCTGTGCCCGGTGGCCGTCATGATCGTGTGCTGCTTGGAGCGGTTTCCCAGGATTTGAGCCCTGACGAAATCGTCGTACGGCAGGTCGTGATTCAGCGCCGAAATCATCCAGTCCCGCCACAAATAGATGCCGGAAGCGGCCGGCATAACGGAACCGTCGAGTCCATCTAAATCCGCATAACGGAGCACGTCCAGCCAGTGCCGCGCCCAGCGCACGCCATATTGGTCGTCGGCAAGCAGCCGGTCCACAACCTTCTCATAGGCGTCCGGAGACTTATCCCGCAGAAAGGCCCGTTGTTCGGCGATCGGTAGGAGGGAGGCCGATCAAATCGAAATATACACGGCGAAGGAGTGTAAGTTTATCGGCCGCGACGGTAGGTTGCAACCCCTTTTCCTTGTACTTCTCCGCAATGAAAGCATCAATCGGATTTTCCGATTGAGTGACTTCAACGGGAACGTCCGGGACGGACAACGGGTTCAAGCGACCACAAAGTGCGGGGCTTAGTCGCACCATGAATTCGGGTGGAAAGAACGGCAAGAAAGCAGCAAAGCCCTGCCAGGAGGAGAAAAAACCGGCGAACGGATTTTGGCAATCGACTTAGACCTCCGAACTCCGCTGGGGAGCCGCCAACTTAAGCGTATGCGGACGATTCGGACCTTCCGCAGATGCTTCTGTATTATAACGGGAAATACGCTTGCCCTGACGACATTCACCCGGACGACATTCACTTGTTAACAATTAATTGACAACTGCGGCCGAGACCATCTCCAGCAGTCTTCTGACACCATCGTCACCGCCAACCGGCCCATCGTGAAATTGGTCGTGCGGAAGAGGTTTCCAGTTCTCCCGGGAACGATCTTCTTGATAAGTCAACGGGAGTCCGGTCAAGTCTGGATTGAACTGCGCGTCGCTGCCCGACATCTTATAAACGACCATATCGAGCGAGGGGACAACGTATATGGCCGAACCGCCCGCCCCCGACTTGAAGAATGCATCGCGGGGCGCTCCGAAAACGTGACCATCGGCGTTCACTTCGAACATCAGGCTGAACGGAGAATGCGGATTGTAAGGTGACGGCCGCCCGCACAGCGCGATGTAGTCGGCTGGCGCCAGTTGCTCGTCTTTCCAGCGTCCTTTATGCAGAACAAGATAGGCAAAACGAATTGCATCCGTGGAGCGTAAAGCAATACTGCCGCCGCCGGGTGTGTGCGGGAGAGTTGTGCCGTTCCGATGGATTGCGTAGCCCCAGGACCCAAAACCCATCGGCTTGGCCAGCTTCAGCTCGATATAGTCTTGCAGCTCCATTCCGGTCAAATGTCTTAAAACGATGGAAGCGACATGTGGCGAGGCCGAAGAGTAGGAATAACCCCCTCCAGGCGCGGTCCACAAAGGAACCCGCAGCGCAGTCAAATCCTGGTCGAGAGGATTAGCGGGCCGTGGAAGCACTTCCAACTTTTGGTCCTCGCCGTTGACAATCCCAGGGTTCCCGCCTTCTCCATGCATTCCCGACGTCATCGTGAGCAGGTTCCCAAGTTTGATCTCGGCTTTTCGGGGATCGCTCAATGGAAACGCTTCTGGCAAATACCGCTCCGTGAAAACCTTCTGCTCGAGCCCGTCGGGGATTTCATCGTGCTTCTCCTTGAGCATGATGCCGCAAGAGACGCTCGTGAACGCCTTACCGATGGACGCCATATCCGGATGCGCTTCCCGATTGCCTTTACCGAAATACTTCTCGTAAACCAGATATCCATGCCGCACAACCAACAGGCCGCCATTCTGGCTTGCCTCGTGAAGGAACGCGAACGCCTGGTCGAGCCGAACGAGATCCATTCCCGCTTTGTTCCGTATTTCGCCGGAGCCGGTCAATGTGCGCCAGCCACCTGCGCTGTCGGGCGGAGGAAAATAATCCGCACCTAAGGCAGACAAGACCGGCCAAAAAACAAGGAGGCTGGCGAATGTGATTCGTTGTAGGGAATGACTTCTCATTTACTGTTGGATTCTCCTGAATGCGCAAACTTGATCTCGATCGGAACGCCGTCCACCGAATTTGCAAACCGCAGCCTTATGACGCCGCCGGAATAATCATATTGCGTTGGCTTCGCTATTTCCCCGTCAATCATTACCGCTGTTGGTTCGCCACGGCTGGCGATCCGGACCACCGACTGGGTATCCGCAATTCCTTCCGCGCGAAAACGAAGCGTATCACTATTCACTTCCTCGTCTCTCACCCGGCTGGCAGCCGCCGCGATCACCGGCTTTGCACTCTCGATTCTGTCAAGGTCGAACAAAAGTGCGCGTTTGCCGGGAGCAAGCGTAACGGCGGTAAGCACCGGCAGCTCCGCATCGAACAAATCTATAAAACGTCCATGGAGTACGGTGGGGGCCGCATCGGGAACCGACTCGTCCAGCCCGGCTGCTATGACGTAAGGCCCTCGCCGCAGAACAATGGCCGCCGATTCGTGCCATTCCAGCTTCACCGCGCTGGCCGCTTGACGCGCCAGCTTCCTGATCACATCGGCGCCATCCGGCCGGTACGTCAAGGCGGCGGGCGAGACAGCTGCGCGTATCACAACGCCCTTCCCAACTCGATGCACTCCAACGGCGTCTTTGCCTAACCCAAGCGCTTCAAACAGATGCTGGCGCGGCGTCCGGTAGGCATGAGGCGCGGTATTCCACCACTCACGCACTGAGTTATAGGGGTCTCGGTCGTCATCCACAACGACTAGCGCTCCGCCCTCCCGCACCCATTTTGCGAGTGCAGTGTGGAACTCCGGCGTTGGAGGTTTCTGGCCTTCATAAGTCAGCAGCAGCATTCGATACCGCGAAAGGAAGCCCGGTTTCGCCGCGCTCTCAATCTGCACCGGATCGACTGGCATCCCGCGTTTCACAAGCGGCAATGCAAGTCCGAAGAAAGCCCCCAGATTGGCGTCGGAGGGCGTCGGGTCGGCTCGTTCGAACATCATCGTATCGGAAACCAGCACGCCGATCCCCTCGGTCCCGCTCCGTTGCCAGCGAACCGTTGCGGGCGGCTGATTCATCTCGCCCAATGCCCGGATGACGGCTTGCAGCTCGGTCGCATAGGAGGGCGGTATGCCAATGCGCTGCGCCGGATTCGCCTTGCCGAAGCCGCCCAATCCCGTGCCCGTCGGCGCGTTCCGCAACTGCGCCGCCGGCCTGCTATCGACGGAGTCCTTTACCGGATATTTCCCGTTGAAAATCCGCTCCGGCCACGGCATAATTTCGTATCGCGATACTTCAGGCTGCAGCAGCGATGCCGTAAGCGTGCTCTCCCAATTCTTGCGGTAATCGTCCCAGCTATGGTTGGGGTTGTCTTCAATCGGATCGTTCAGATACCAGACTCGCCGTCCCGACGCCCGCACCAGGTTCTGCATCGCGCCGTACTCCAGAAACGCGGTTTCGAAGGTGCGTTCGCGTAGGCGTCCTTCATAGACGTTTGGCGTTCGCGCGGTACCGGTCCACACCTGCGCTATATAGCCGTCCACGCCGGCATCGATCAGGGAAGATTCAGGGCTCACAATACGCCAATCGGCGTAGTTGATCAGTGAATGTGTGGGTACGTAGCAGGGAATCGTTTTCCCGGCGTTTTTCGCGTAGCTCCGCACGAAATCGAAGACCTGCGACAGAGCTCTTCGATAAAGAAAATACTTCAGTTTGGAAGCGCGGTATTGAGCGTCCACAGAGCTGTTTGGCGCTTGCCAGGGCTCGCCATAGTGGGCCAACCACTCGCGCTGAAAACTAGCGGACCATCCTGAGCGAGCCCAGAATTCAGGTTCTTCCAGATAGATCGCCTCGGCCCCGGCATCGAGCGCTCGCTTGACTCCCACGGTCAAATATCGTCCGTAGTCTTCACCGGGCGAAATGTACGGTATCTGGGCGTTTCCCCCATGCAGGACTTTGCTTCCATCGCTCGCCGTCTGTGCTTCGTCCCAATGCTCCTTCCCATCGTATTGGCCGTTCAGATAGTCCTGATACTGGCCCCACGCCACGCCCGTCATGACTTGTATGCGATAACCGCGTTGCCGCCAAGTCGCCATGCGTTCTGGCAGCGATGGATCGATTCCATAGACCATCGCTACGTCGGCATTCAAGTTGATTCTTGGGGACCAGCGGGCGTGTGTTTGGAAGGTGAGACGCTCTTCCGTTGCGGGCTGATCCGCGGCGAGGGCATGGATACCGTGCCAGAATGCGAAGGCAGCGGCAAGCGCAATGCCGAACAACACGGGTGTCTTCATAGGTGACGAACGCTTGTCCAAAATACTACTCCTACACCCAAGCGTGAGAACGATCCTGCAAAGACTGAATGATGTAAACGGAAAGCTACCTGGGAAAGACTATCCGGGCACGGGGATCGGCTTGGCTCTTTGCAAGAAGATTGTGGATCGTTACAGAGGCGAGTTGTGGGCGGAATCCTGGCTATGGGCAGGAATCTACTTTCTTTTTTACGATCCCTGGGTAATCGGCGGTCAAACCCGGACGAGAATTGATGCCTGAATTTCCGGCCACCTGTCGAAATCGCGATCAAAGGAAACAAGCTGATACTGATGTTGCTTTGCGAAGGCGGCCAGGTACGCGTCGGTCCAGGAAGAGGCGCCCACTCCGCGCCTGTTCATTAGGTCCGCCCAGACAAACTGGAGTTCTTTCGGCTCGGTAGCAAAAGTGACGCGGGGATCTGCTTCCAATGCCCCCATAATCTGCCAAGCCTGCTGGATAGTCAGGACTCCGCGGCCAAGCACTTTATGGTTCGTGAGAAGGCGCAGAAGCCCCATCTGCGTAACGCGACAAGTGACCACTGAATCAGGTTCGCGGGCGGAAAACCAGGATCGCGCTTGCGGGTGGTGAATGTGCCCTTCCGCTGCCAACGCCAGCAGCACATTTACATCAGGAAGCGAGATCTTCACGCGCAAAGATATCGTCGAGATCAGTTCCAGTAATCATTGGAATTGGCCCAGTCTCCGCGATAGGAATCAATGGCAATCGCACTTCCCGTTTTACGCGAGACTGATGTTCTTGGCGTCGGAGATGCTCGGATACGAGTTGCTGGATAAAGCGGTCGGGTGTAGTCCCTTCTTCCACCGCTAGTGTTTGCAAGTCGCGCATCATCTTTTCGGGGAGTTCGAAAATCGCCTGCATACCCGGTAGTATCCCACGATTCCCAGTCGGCCCAATGCTCGCGGAGAGCGTAATGCCGCGTAGTGCGACAGCTGAAAAGAGCGAGAGCCAAAAATTAGTTCTAAGCAGTTAGAAAATGGAGCGGGAGACGGGAATCGGACCCGCAACCAACAGCTTGGAAGGCTGTGACTCTACCATTGAGTTACTCCCGCTCGGCTAACTCTTATCCATTGTACTCAAGCGAGTGTACTCAAGCGGCTGCTCAAGCTGAGTTTCCCTCAATTGTTAACCTGGAAACAAGGCCGTAAGCCGCACTTGTCCAGCCTTCCTCACACTGCTCCCGCCGTAGCGCCTTTCCCACATCGCGGGGCTTGGCTCTTTTTCAATCTGCTGAGCCTGGATGCACCGTCGGTAGCGGTCGCGTGGCAGTTGCTGTTTGCGAAATCGGTGCACATCCCGGTCAGACCTGCCGCCGTTCTTGCGCTTGCCCTTGCCGTTTGGTTGATCTACGCGGCCGACCGGCTGCTGGATGTTTTTTGCGCTCCGGCGCCACTCCTCACGCGTCGCCATCAGTTCCATCGCGCACACGGACGGACATTGCTTCTTGCCAGCGTTGCCGCGCTTTCTCTGCTCTTTGCGCTCTGCCCGTTTCTGCGGCCGGCTGTGATTGGATACGGAGCGGCCTTGGCCGGAATTGTAGCGCTCTATTTCTGTGTGATCCACGCGTTGCCGACGGCCGCTCAGCAATGGTGTCCAAAGGAATTGGCCGTCGGAATCGTCTTTGCGATAGGAACGTGTCTTGCCCCCTGGACCCGTTTGGCCGATCCGCTTCAGTTTGTTGCGCCCGCTTGTCTTTTTGCGGCGCTCTGCTGCCTGAATTGCGTGGCAATCGAAGCTTGGGAATGGCGGCGTTATGGAGCCCGGTCCAGTTCCCGTCCTCACCCGGTCACTCTGTGGCTAAGCCGGCGGCTCAGGCCCCTCTTCACGTTCATTGCCCTGATGGCAACCCTGCTCTTTTTCACCGCCGGCGCGCACCTGCTCTTCGCCGCGATCGGTCTTAGCTCGCTCGCATTTCTTTGGCTTGAAAAGGAACAGCATCGTATTCCGGCCGATGTGCTGCGAGTGCTTGCCGATCTTCCGTTATTGTCGCCACTGCTTCTGATCGGTCTTCGCTGATGGATTGCGACAGAATCGCGCGCCCCTACCGCTGGATTGAGTACGCCGCTTTCGGCCGCAGATTAGAGCGTCATCGGTTCCGATTTCTTCCAGAAAGCCGCAACTCGCGAAACGCACTTTTGCTTGGCGATGGCGACGGCCGTTTTGCCGCGGCACTGGCGCGCATCAACTCGCATGTGCGGATTGACTGCGTCGAATCGAGCGCCCGCATGATTCAGGTTGCAAAAGAGCGGCTGCAAACGGAGCGAATAGCCGCTCCCGAACGTATCCACTTCATGCAGGCCGATGCATTGCGCGTCAAACTGCACCCGGCCCACTACGACCTGATCGTAACCAACTTCTTTCTCGATTGCTTCTCCACCTCGCAGGCACTGGCTTTGATAACGGCGGTGCGTGCAGCGTGCTGTCCAGGCGCACACTGGATGGTGTCGGATTTTCAGCGGCCATCTTCGGGCTGGCGAGCGCTGTACGCGGACGTCTGGCTCCGCACCATGTACCTGTTTTTCCGAGTGGTAACGGGTCTGAAGACAAACACATTACCTGCCTACGCCGAGGCCTTGCGATCGGCGGGCTTCGTCCTTCAGTCGAGTCACAGCAGCATGGCCGGCCTTATTTGTTCAGAACTGTGGACGCTTACTGAATAACGTCGTAATGGATCAGCCGCCAGTTTTGCCTGCGAAAAGACCGCGCCAAGACTCGTCGAAGGGTACCCAGCGGTCGGCCTCTTCCTCCCAACTGGTCGCCATGTGCGGCACGTGCAACACTCCATGTCCCTCGGAGCAGATGAACTCGGTTCCAGCCCAATCCAGCAGCACGCATCCGGGACAGCCCATTCTGACGGGAAAGCCCAAGAGCCGCAGGCATACACGGCATCGTCCACGCTGGTCGGCAATCGCCCAAAAGAAAACGGCTAAGGTGCCGAAAGCAAATAAGCAGACGATTAGCGGTCCACTTCCGCCGTCGGTCCACGACAGGAGCATGGAGGATTCCGGGCGCGCCCATTCCAGTCCCACCGCAAATAGGATCGCCATGGCGCCTCCGAGTTTTGCCGCGAAAAAGGTGCTGCGCCGAAAGCTGTCCCGCCGGTTTGCAGGCGCCACCGCCAATCGGATTTGACGGAGGCGAACGCGCAATGCGCAAAGACTCAGGAAGGCAGAGATGAATACGGTGAGCGCGAAAACGCGTACTGGGGCCGAGATCAGTTGCCGTACAGTCGTGATATGCAGTTGGGGGTTCAGCAGGAATTCGTAATTCGAGTCTGCCGCGATTTTCGTGAGTTCGCTTTCGAGCGCCGCGGAGTTCGTCCCTGGACGAACCCGAGCCACGACCATCGCCTGATCCGACGGCATCACCTGTTCGACAACGTAGATGGATCGCTCACGAGAGAGAAACTGAAAACCGCGAGCGAGCACGGCCGAGACTCTGTACATTCTTTTGCCGATGAAGACGCCTCGCCCAATCACGTTCGGATCGCCGTGAAAAACGGTCTTCCATTCCGGATAATCGAGCGCTGCTTGCTTTGCGCTCAGAGATCCCAGATAAACATGCGCTCGCAGCACCTTAAAGAATTGCTCGTCGGCGGTTACGACGGTCCCCGCTTGCGCAGCGGAGTTGGCCGTCCGGACCAATGGTCTTGCGATATTGAACTTCCCCGATGACTCCAGTGTGTGGCTGTCCCTGCGCCAACCATCAACTACATCCGAAGGCATTCCGTGCGGCTTTCTACCGAACGGCTGCGCCCATAGAAGAACGACGCGGTTTGAATCCGGGTGTATAAGAGCCGCAGCCATTTGACGGCAGGCTGGCAGTCCATGCGTTGCGGCGGCGAGACTTGCAAACAGTAGCGCAAGCGCCCCCAGACATGTCCAAGGCGAGCGTACACCCTCGCGCCAGCGCCTCTGCACTCGTTCCTGAGAAAGGAAATACCAGCCGGCGTCCTGGAAAGCTCCGGCGCAATTCAGGAACAATCGCAGCTTCTCGCGCCGGTTCCACTCGCCGGCATGAAAGAGGAACTGCCATCGATGCCAAATTTCCGCGAACCATTCCTGCTCCCAGTCTTTGCGAAGCGTTCCGGGCACTAGCAGAGCCACAACACGGACCCATGCATGGCAGAGCGCCAGGCAAACCGGTCTTCTTGGACTGGCATCCATGACATTAGCCTTTCGTTTTTGCAGGCGTTAATTTTGCCAGGAGAGGATAGCGCTTTTGAGACTGTCCCAGAGTTTGCGATCCGGCGCGTGTGAGGCGATAGTACTTGCGGGCGGGCCGTTGTTCCGCAACCGCCTTCTTCTCCGCTTCCCACTGGGAGGCGATGAGTCCGTCTGTCTCCATTCTTCGTAGCGCCGGATAGACGGTTCCACTCGGGAGCCCGGTTGCATCCATAATGTCGAAGCCGTAGCGGCAGCCGCCGTCGATAGTCTGCAGAATCAGCGCCGCGGTATGAGAAAGTCTGACTGAATCAATCATGAATATCCCACTTAGTATTCTACTTAGTTTATTTGCGCATTGGGAGTAGCCTAACCGATTGGGCCTACAATCGGTCAGGAAACTCGATTATGCGTTCGCTAGCGGCAGTCAGTACTTTAGGCTTCTTTGTAGCTTCTCTTCCGGTGTGGGCGGCAACTCCGACCACCGATATCAGGGTGGACCAGGCCGGCTACCTGCCGGGTGCGCCAAAGCTCGCAATGGTATTGGAAACCGGCACGGCTCACGCGGCACAGAGTTTTACACTGCGGCGTTCCGGCGACAATTCCGTTGTCTATCGTGGGCAATTGACGGCACCCGCTTTCGACAAGGATTCAGGCGAGAACTTAGCGACAGCGGATTTCAGTTCCTTCGCCGGCCCCGGGAAGTTCTATCTGGAAGCGGACGGAGTGGGACGGAGCTGGGATTTCGCTATCGCCCCAGACGTCTTCACTCGCGTCTACTATCTCGCGATGCGTGCTTTCTATGGACAGCGATGCGGAACCAAAGTAGACCTTGCGCCCGACTTTCCGCAATATAAACACGCGGCGTGTCACTTGGATGGCGCTTACCACGAATCGAGCGGAAAGGAAGGGCCGCACAGTTCGGAGAAAGGCTGGCACGACGCCGGCGACTATGGGCGCTACGTGGTCAATGGCGGAATCAGTACCGGAACACTCCTGTGGGCTTGGGAACTGTATGGCAGGCAGATCGAGAAAATAGGACTGAAAATTCCGGAATCGGGCAATGGCATTCCCGACATCCTCAACGAGATCCGCTGGAATCTGGATTGGATGATGAGCATGCAGGAACCGGATGGCGGAGTTTTTCACAAGCAGACGAGCGCTCATTTTGCAGCATTCATCATGCCTGAACAAGACAAGCTCATCAGTTACGTGATCGGCACCGGTAAAGAACCGTTTAAGAGTTCATGTGCAACCGGCGATTTGGCGGCGGTGGCGGCCATGGCATCGCGCGCGTTTCGTCCTTACGATGCGGCTTACGCGGATAAAACTCTTCGTTCGGCCGAGAGCGCGTGGAAATGGCTGCAAGCCAATCCTAACGTAACGTTCCACAATCCTCCCGGAATTTCTAACCGGAGACTACGGCGACCAGCAGTGCGGAGATGAAGCGCTGTGGGCCGCCGCCGAGCTTTGGCGTACTACCGGAAACGACACGTACTCGCAGTATTTTCTTCAGCACTACCGTGAGTTCTTAGATAGTATCGGACCGGCAAAAACGCCGTCGTGGAGCATGGTTGCGCCGCTCGGCCTTTGGGGCTATGCGCTCGGTAAGGGCGGTAATGCAGAGGCGGTGGATGCAATTCGCCAGCAAACAACGCAGGCTGCCGAGGCCATCGTGCAACGAACCGGCAGCGATCCCTATCATGTTTCCCTTACAACACACGATTACATTTGGGGATCGAACGGGGTGGCGGCAAATTACAGCCTGGTTTTATTGATTGCCAATCGATTGAAACCCGACGTTCGCTACTTCCAGACCGCGATGGAGAATCTGCATTACATCCTGGGCCGGAACACGTTTTCACTCTCGTGGGTTACTCACGTGGGCGAGAATCCTTTTCAACACCCGCACCACCGCCCTAGCGCCGCCGATGGGGTTGATGCCCCATGGCCGGGTCTGATGTCGGGAGGACCGAATCCGGGGCGGCAGGACCAAGTGATGAAGAAGTTGGTGAGTGCGGGTACGCTCCCGGCGCGGGCTTATGTGGACCAGACCGGAGCCTACGCGTGCAACGAAGTCGCTATTAACTGGAATGCTCCGCTGGTGTTTGTCTTGGCTGCCGCTCTGCCGAAATGAGAAGGCATAAACAGCAATCCGGCCCGTTCGCTAGATGCAAACGGGCCGGAAAGTTTAAGTACAGGGGCGAAATTTAGCGGCTAGGACGAGCGCTCTTGAAACTCTTGCGCTTCGATGCGAATGAGTTGGTATGCGTAGAGTGCCGTTCCCGTTCAGGCCGGTTTGCGTGTTGGAACGATTTTGGCTTGGCTGCCGCGCTGGCGCGCACCTCGATGACTTCCGCCGGGAGATTCGCTTCGCTCACTACTTCCGGCGACACAGCCTGGCGAACCAGTTGTACTTTGCACTCCCGCTCGATGCGGCGAATTTCACCGCGCTCCGACCGGAGGCTGAAAGTTGAGGCAGCGCCTCGCTGACCCGCGCGGCCGGTACGTCCCACGCGATGAATGAAATCCTGAGGCGCTTGCGGAAGATCGTAATTGATAACGTGAGCCACGCTATCGACGTGAATGCCGCGCGCCGCTACATCGGTTGCGACTAGCACACGATAACGTCCGTCGCGAAACCCGGCCAAAGCCTGATTGCGTTGATTCTGGGTACGATCCCCATGCATGGCAACAGCGCGCAGGCCGAGACCCGAAAGCCGCTTCGCAAGCCGGTCGGTTCCGTGTTTGGTACGAGCAAAAACCAGGAACGATCCTTCTTCCTGGCCGAGCATGTGACGAAGAAGACCAACTTTCATGTTGTTTTCCACTTCGTAGACATGCAGGTCAATCTGGTCGGGAGCTTTCATGACAGATCCGCCCACCGCAATCCGAACCGGGTTCTTTGAGAAGCGGTTGATCAGGCGCTCCACGTCCCGTTCCATAGTTGCGGAGAAGAAGAGGCTTTGACGAGCCGTGGGCAATGCAGCCAGGATCTTTTCGATGGCGACGACGAAACCCATGTCGAGCATGCGGTCAGCTTCATCAAGCACGACCGTCTGCACCGCGGATAGATTGATGAGCCGCCGGTCCATGAAATCTTCGAGCCGCCCGGGCGTTGCAATCACAAGCTGTGCGCCGCGTTTGATGGCGCTCAACTGAGTCTGTTCGCTGAGGCCGCCGACCACTACCGCCGCCTTGAAACCGGTCCCGCTCGAAAGCTTGGCAAAGGTCTCCGCAGTCTGCATGGCTAGTTCGCGAGTGGGACTTAGCACTAGCGCCCGTATAGGATCGGACGAACGGCCATTGCCATTCAGCTTGGGCGTGCTGATGAGTGTTTCCAACAGCGGCAACAGGAATGCCAGTGTCTTTCCAGTTCCGGTTTGCGCGGTCGCGACGACGTCGGCTCCGGTCAACGCCGGAGGAATCGCCTGCGCCTGCACCGGCGTGGGTTCAACAAAACAGTTCCTTGTCAGGTTCTGGTGGATAGAGGGAGAGAGTGTAAGTTCAGAAAATTGATTCATAGTCAAAAGGAGTCAATGCGCCGAGGTTCCGGCAGCAACGTCCTTAAGAAAACGAACCACAGCTTTAACTGAAAGCTTTAGGGATCCGAACAAGAGTGAAGGAGAACCAACCACTCAACGAAGGACGAAGGGGGGCAAAAGACCTTCTTGAGTATAGCAGAGTTTCTCGGCGAGATGTTTTTTTGAACCGGACTCTGAGCGACTATATATTAGACACAATGAACTGGACAGCGGCCGGCGCATTTTTGATGGCCCTCGCAGTAGCGATGGGCGCGTTCGGAGCACACGCTCTGAAAACCCGGCTGGATGCTTATTCTCTCTCTGTTTACGAGAAGGCTGTCTTCTACCATTTCATTCATGCCCTTGGCATCTTGATTGTTGCCATGTTGGCCAGGGCTGGGAGTATTAGCGCGACGGCGCAGGGGCGAGTTGGCTGGCTGTTGCTGATCGGAATCGTTTTCTTCTCCGGCAGTCTGTACGCGCTGGCTCTGACCGGAGTGCGGATGTTGGGTGCTATTACGCCTATCGGCGGTCTGGCCTTTATTGCCGGATGGCTTTGGTTGGCTTATGAAGCGCTGCGAACGAACTCAAGAATCTGAGCGGTTAGCGGCTGCGTCCGTTCTTTGGCCCTTGTAGTTGGATTATGGTTCGCATGCCCAGTTCGTACGGCAGTTCATATCGGCAGAGGACATCCGCGTCCATGCGGTGTTCCCCGGCCTCCGCCAGTTCGTTCTCTACGTCCGGACCCTTGTAGAGCAACAACCGCGCGCCCATCTTAAGCGATTTCCTGAATAGTTCTATAATCCTGCCAATCGGCGCAACCGCCCGGGCTGTGATAATGTCGGGCCGCTGAGTAAGGGCCACTTCCTCGGCTCGCTCCGGGAACACGTGAACGTTCGGCAGGTCGAGAGACTCCACCGCAGTATCGACAAAACGGGCCTTCTTCTGAGTCGATTCCACAAGACAGAACCGGATATCCGGCAAGACGATGGATAGCGGGATGCCGGGAAATCCAGCCCCAGTTCCGGCATCGAGAATTCGTTTGGCGTTTTGGAAATGTTGCCACGGAAGAACTGAGTCGTAGACGTGCTTGATCGCGGCTTCGCGCGGGTCCGTGATGCGGGTGAGGTTCATGTGCTCATTCGCCGCCAGAATCAGATGCAGGTGGAGCGCGGCCTTCTGTATCAGACGCTCACGATGGGGAATATCGGAGGGCAGAGTCCGCGAAAGTTCCTCCTCGAATTGCACATTTTGATTGTGACATCCGGGTATTTTCGCTCTTTGCGCGAAGATAAAGGGGAATGTTAAGAGCTGGAATCGTGGGGCTCCCGAATGTAGGGAAGAGCACCTTGTTTAATGCAGTCACGCAGACGCGGAAAGCGATGGCTGCGAATTATCGTTTTTGCACGATTGAACCGAATACGGGTGTGGTTACCGTTCCGGATGAGCGCCTCGAAGTCCTGGCAAAGCTGAGCAAATCGCAGAAAATTATCCCGGCGGTTTTTGAATTTGTCGATATCGCGGGCCTGGTGAAGGGCGCGAGTCAAGGTGAGGGGCTTGGAAATCAGTTTCTAGGGCATATCCGCGAAGTCGATGCGTTGATCCAGGTGGTGCGCTGTTTCGAGAATTCGAATATCGAGCATGTGATGGATACGGTCGATCCCGTCCGCGACATCGAAATCATCAACACGGAATTGGTTCTCGCCGATATGGATTCGGTCGAGAAGCGCAAGGCCAAGCAGCAGAAGGCGGCAAAGAGCGGCGATAAGAAGGCGGTTGCCGAAGTCGAATTGCTGGAAAAATTGGAAGCCCACCTGAATACGGGCAAAACGGTTGTGACGCTTGATCTGACGGATGAAGAGAAGACTCTGGTGAAGGGTTTCTTTCTGCTGACGGCCAAGCCGACTCTTTTTGCCTGCAATGTCGCGGAGGAAGACCTTGCGACGGCGGATAGCAACAAGTACGTTCAGCAGGTACGCGCCTATGTGGGCGAACACCACGATACGAGCGCCGTTGTGGTCTCGGCCGAAATCGAATCGGAGCTTGTGATGCTTGCGCCGGACGAACGGGACGAGTACCTGAAAGAGTTGGGCGTGGCCGATACGGGAGCGAGCCAGCTTATCCGCGAAGCCTATCATCTGCTGGGTCTTCGTACGTACTTGACAACGGGCGAGAAAGAGACGCGCGCGTGGACCATTCACGCGGGGGACAAGGCTCCACAAGCGGCTGCCGTCATACACTCCGATTTCGAAAAGGCGTTCATCTCGGCTGAGTGCGTTTCCTATGACGAGCTGATTTCAGCTGGATCTTTCGCCCGCGCCCGCGAAGTGGGACGGCTGCGCACGGAAGGCAAGGAATACGTCGTGCAAGACGGCGACGTGATTGAGTTTAAGACCTACGTCTAGCGCCTGAAACTCGCGCGGCTTTGCGCAGTATTGCTACTTCTTGCGGAGTGAGTTCGCGCCACTGGCCCATCGTTAAACCGTCCAGCGTCAGTGGCCCGAGCTTGGTTCGAACCAGCTTTAGCACCTTGCTCCCGATCGCTTCCAGCATCCGGCGGACCTGGCGGTTGCGTCCTTCCTTGATCGTGATCTCAAGGAAAGTGTATTTCTCCGAGTCGCGCTGGCGCTTAACGACAGCCGGGCGGGTGGGCCCGTCGCTCAATTCGACTCCACGCGCAAGCTGCTGAAGTTGATCGTCTGAAAGGAGCGTTGACGCTTTTACGAGATAGGTTTTGGCGAGTTCATGCTCGGGATTCGTCATGCCTTCCGCAAGCAAATTGTCATTGGTCAGGAGAAGCAGTCCGGACGTGTCGAGATCCAGCCGTCCCACAGTGCCGACAAATTGGCCAACGCCCTGGAATCAGGTCGTAAACCGTCGGGCGGCCCTCCGGATCGCGATAGGTTGTGATGTAGCCTTTGGGCTTGTAGAGCAGAATATAGCGGCGCTCGGCTGCGCCTACGGGCTTGCCGTCGAGAGTAACTTTGTCGCGATCGAGATCGACCCAGTGATCGGGTGTCTGAATGAGCTTGCCGTTGACGCGAACGCGGCCTTCGCCGATCCAACCGCGCGCGTCCGTCCGCGAACCGAGACCCGCTTTCGAAAGTACGCGATCAAGCGTCTTCAGTTTGCGTTCCGGCTCTATTTTTTGTATTGGTCGAGGAGATTCCATCGTGATACTTGCTCTCCTCGAAAGAATACGTCGGAGATACGCTCAGTCGCCGTGATGTCCTGAACGGGGTCGCCGTCAAGAAGAATCAGCGAGGCATCATGCCCGGGAGCAATCAGTCCGATGCGGTCCTCGGCTCTAAGATATTTGGCCGCGGTGTGCGTGGCGGACTGTAACGCAACGCTTGTTGGAATTCCAGCTTTCACCCACAGTTCGAGTTCGCGCTGCACTGTCGGTCCGTGAATAACGAGCATGTTACCGGCATCGGAACCGACAATCAAAGGAACGCCCGATTTATAAGCGAGCATTAGGTTCGCATTCAACTGATCGAGAAACGGTTTGAAGTATTCGGGTTTCAGAGCTTTCTGTTGCTGTAGCATGGCTCTCGTATCGGCTATCAGATCACTTGGGGCAACGCGCTGAACGAGCGACCGGTCAAGCGGTTCTGAGTTCCTAGTCCGCATGTCTGTCACAGCGACAAAGACGCTGAGCGTCGGATCGTAAGCTATGCCTTTCCGCTTCATCTCGTCGAACAGTGCGGCGGGTATCGCATCCTTTGTTGAACCATGCTCGATTGTGTTTGTGCCGGCATCGATGGCATCCTTGACGTCGGCGGCGCTCCCGGTGTGAGTGGCTGTAGGCAGGTTGTTTTTCTTGGCCTCGGAGATTACCGCGTCGTAGATTTTTGTGTCGAGGCGGTTGAAAGTTCCCCAATTCGCATTGCCCGATTCGAGGACCGCCTTGATGCCGTCTACACCGGCCTTCTTCAACTCGTCTACCTGACGCCGCGCTTCATCCTGAGATTTAGGCAAACGCACAAACTGGGCTTCGGCGGTCTTCTTGAAAGCGTCCGGGAAGCTTCCGAGCAGTTCGGTCGGGTGCCCTCCAGGAGCGGTAAATAGCGGCCCGTAGCTAAACAGTTCCGCTCCAAGATACTCGCCGGAGTTGATTTCCTGCCGCAGCTTGAGCGAGTTGTCAAGCCAATCTCCGGTGCTGCGAACCGCCGTTATTCCGCAATAAAGATAAGCGGCCATCCGCCGCTCATCGGCGTTCGGTTCCATGTACTTCGAAGAGTCTTTGTAAACACCCCCGGGAGCGCCGATGTGAACATGCATGTCGATGAGCCCGGGCATTAGCGTACGCCCCGCTTCGTCCCACACATCGGCGTTGAAGGATTTCGTGTCCTTGGGCGGAGTCTGAAAGACTTGTGCGATTTTGCCGCCCTTGATCAGCACCGCTCCATGCTCGATGACGGTGCCGTCCCCAATGAAGATTCGTGCGTTTTGGAAGAGAATAGAACGGTTCCGGCTCGCCTGCCGCATCAAGATTTTCTGTTTTCCGATGTTCTGTTTCGTCGAAGCTTGAATCACTCCGAGGATCAGAAAGGGTGCAAGGACAACTAAGATCCAGAGCTTTGCCTTGCCTGCGATCTTCTCTTCCTTCTCCCAGCGAAAGAGTTTCACGCCTACGAATAGCGCGACGGCCATGGTGACGAGCAGCGCCAGAACAGAAGACCAATTTGCAGCGATTCCTTCGCCGCCGATCATGATGGAGTTCATCCCCTGAAACAGGTATGTGGCCGGTAGGAAGTTCGCCACGGTCTGGACCCAGATTGGCATGATAGCGACTGGAAACGTGGCGCCGCTAAGGAAGAGCATCGGGAGATAAAGAATCTGGATTACGACTTGGGCCTCCTGCGCGGAGTTCACAACCGCCGCGACAATCATCCCCATAGCCCGGAACGCCACGACGCCGATGCAAATGAACAGCAGTAAGGACCAGAAGTTTGCCGGAATCGGCATGTGATAGACGATACGGGCAAGAAAGAAGAAGATAAAGACTGTGGGAACAAAGCTGACCAGCCCGGCAACCAGCGAGGCCACGATTACTGGAAGCGGCGTAATCGGAGCCACCTTGAACCGGCGAAGCACATTCGTCTCGCGATCCTGCACGGTACGCATCCCAGCACCGAAAAATCCGGCGCCGAGCACGCCGAAGATCATCACCATGGAGACGACTTGCGCCATGGCCGCGGGACTCTGGCCTCCATGGAACAACTGAGCAAAGAGGAAGAAGAATGTAAGTGGAAATACGAAACTGAAGAACAGGACCGTCCGGTCTCGCCCCATCAACTGCAGATTGCTTTTGATCTGGGCAATATAGGCTCTCATTATTCGCGCAGCTTCTTTCCCGTGAGTTCAATGAACACGTCTTCGAGCGTTGGCCGTTTGGTATGAATGTCCACCAGCGTTAACCCGGAGTGGTCGATCCATTTCACCAGTTCGACCACCGTGGCGGCCGCTGAATTCGTTTGCATTGAGATTGTGCGGCCCTCATCGCTTAGAACACTCTTTTCAAGCCTGAGCCGTTCCGGCATTTGTTCAATCGGAAGAGCGCTATTCGCGGTGACTTCGACTAAAGTTTGCCCGAGCACGCGCTGTTGTATCTCGCGCGGGCTGCCGAGTTCAATGATCTTTCCCGCGTCGATGATCGCGACGCGATCGCACAGCCGTTCCGCTTCTTCGATGTAATGCGTGGTGATCAAAATCGAACGCCGGTTTTCCTTTAACTCCTGGATCACGCCATGGATCTCATGTCTGACCTGCGGATCAAGCCCGCTGGTAGGTTCATCCAGGAACAATAGCGCCGGGTCGTTAAGCAGCGCTAGCGCGAGCGCCACTCTTTGTTTCTGGCCGCCGGAGAGGGAACTGTACGGCGCATCCTTCTTTTCCCACAACTGCAGCCGCTTCAGAATCTGATTGCGGTCTGAGTTGTGGGTATAAAAAGCCGCGAACAGGTCCAGAGCTTCGTGAACCCTCATTTTGTCCGGCAGATTTGTCGCCTGAAGGCAAATTCCGATACGTTCTTTGACTTGTCTAGCCTGCCGTGCGGGATCGAGGCCAAGAACGGAGACTTTCCCGCTAGTCCGGGCTCGCAGGCCTTCCAGGATCTCGATCGTTGTTGTCTTACCAGCGCCGTTTGGCCCGAGCAGACCAAATACCTCGCCCGTTTGGATTTCGAGATCTATGCCGCGAACGGCTTCGAAGTCGCCATAAGTCTTATGCAGGTCTTGGACAGATATTGCGGGCGGCTCGGTCATGTTCTATGTCAGTATGTACGACTGCAGCGCTCGACGGGAGATTCGCCGCGTATCAAGTCGGCGTATGTCTCGCGCTCTCTGGCAACATGGATACGTGAACCGTCAACCAAAAGTTCACAAACGCGCGGCCTCGAATTATAATTTGACGCGAGAACGAATCCATACGCTCCTGCTGTGCGGATTGCGACCAGATCGCCTTCCTTGAGCGGGGGCAGCTGCCGGTCCCTGGCGAAGAAGTCACCCGTTTCGCAGACCGGGCCGACAACATCCGCCTGCATTCGCTCGCCATTGATATGTTCTTCGACCGGGACAATCTCGTGATAGGCCTGATAGAGCGCCGGCCGGATCAAATCGTTCATCGCAGCATCGAGAATGACGAATGTCTTCTCTCCGTTTTTCTTGACGAGGAGGACCCGGCTTAGCGAGTACACCCGCTTCGGCGACGATGGAGCGCCCCGGTTCGAGCATTACGGTCAAATCCAGAGACTCCAGTTTGGGCCGCAGATGATGGATGAATTCGCGTATGGAAATGCCGTGTTCGCCCGGCCGGTAGGGCACGCCAAGGCCGCCGCCCAGATCGAGATTCCTAATCGGCAAGCCATTGGCGCGCAGGCGTTGCACGAGCGCGAGTACTTTGTCCGCGGCCTCAAGCACCGGAGCGATGGTCAATAGTTGAGAACCGATATGGCAACTCACGCCCTCAACGGCGATGCCCGGCAGACTTGCCGCGCGTTGATAAATTGCTTCGGCTTGCGCGATATCCACGCCGAATTTGTGCTCGCGGAGGCCGGTCGAGATGTAGGGATGGGTCGCCGCGTCCACATCCGGGTTCACACGGATTGCAATCGAGGCAATCTGCCCCATCGAGTGCGAGATGCGCGATATGAGTTCAATCTCGGACTCCGATTCGCAATTGAAGCTGTGTATCTTGTGATCGAGCGCATAACGAATCTCGGCGTCTGTTTTGCCGACACCCGAGAAAACAACGGACGAAGCATTGCCACCCGCCGCCAGGACTCGATAAAGTTCGCCGCCCGAAACGATGTCAAACCCCGCACCTTCAGCGGCCAAAGCCGATAGAACCGCGAGATTCGAATTGGCTTTTACGGCAAAGCAAACGCGATGCGGCACACCGCGGAGTGCGTCTTCATACTCGTGAAAGCGTCCGCGAATGGCAGCTTTGGAGTAAACGTAAGCAGGCGTACCATGATCGGCGGCAACTCGCGAAAGATTGACTCCTTCACAGAACAGGCTTCCGCCGGTGTAGGCAAATTCGCTCCCAATGGACATTGCTTCCAGACTAAAGCACTCGCATCGCGATGACGCTTTGGTCGTCAGTCAGAGGCGTGTTCATTCGAAAAAGATCGATGTCGTCGAAGATCATCTTCGCGATCTGCTGTGGAGCGTCTTCACAGTGCTTCTTCACAATGGCGTTCAGGCGCTCCCGTCCATAATCCTGATCGTCCGACAACTGGTCTTCGACGCCGTCCGAATAGAGCAGGATGAGATCGCCCGGTTCGACGGTGACTTTAACTTCTTCGTATTGCTGGTCGTCCAACAACCCGATCGGCACGCCGGTGGTGTCTACATCTATGATCTGACCGTGACGGCAGATTAGAGGAGGCAGTGTTCCAGCCGCCGCCGCTGTGAGGCTGCGCTGTTTCGGATTCCACAGAATCAACGAGAGCGTGGCGTACTGCGCATCCACTTTGCGTTCAAGCAGCGCCTCGTTCAATAGCTTCATCAGTTGCGAAGGACTGCGGCGTCTTGGCGCGAGAATCCGGAGCAGACCGGAAATCAAAGCGCCATATAAAGCCGCCGCCGCGCCCTTGCCGCTCACGTCCCCAAATGCGATGAGAGTGTAGTCCTCGCCGTGCTCGAAGAAATCGTAGAGATCGCCGCTGATCTCGCGGGCCGGCCTGCTGCGGACGCTGATATCAAGACCGGTGACATCGGAAACCGTACGCGGCAGCAGGACGGACTGAAGTTTATACGCCGCTTTCAGATCCTGCTCCATCCGCTGTTCGCGCTGGGCCAGTTCTTCGTAAAGCCGGGCGTTCTCAACGGATGTAGCGATTTGCGGAGCCAGCAGGCTGAGTGCGCGCGCATGGTCTTCCGTGAAGAAGCTATACTTCGCGCTTTCAAGATTCATCACGCCAATCACGCTATCGCGCAGAACCAGGGGGACGGCGATTTCAGAGCGGACCTCGTTGTGCGAAGCGATATAGCGAGGATCTTTGGTGACGTCGCCAACCCTGATGATTTGCCGCGATTCGGCGGCGGCGCCCGTCACGCCCTTGCCGAAAGGTATGTTGTCGATGGTCCCCGTTTCGTCGTAGCGCTGGCTGAAGCGGCATTGGAAAAGTCTCCGGTCCTCATTCGCCAGAAAGATGCTAAATGCGTCGAAGTTAATCAGCGCCCGGATCGTGACGGCAACCTTTGTTAGCAGTTCGTCAATGTCCAGGATGGAACTGAACTCTCGCGAAAGATGCGCCAGGACCCGCAGCATCCGGTTCTGACGCTCCACCCGTCTATAGAGCCGGGCATTGTCGATGGCGACTGCGACACGGCTCGCAATCAGCGCTAACAGGGCCCGATCCTGCTCGGAAAAAGCGCTTGGGCGGGTGGATTCGAGGTCGATAACCCCCACCAGCTTGCCGCGAATCAGCATCGGAACAGCCAGTTCGGCGCGCACTGCATCCAACGCGTTCAAATAGCGCGGGTCGGTACGGACATCCGGAACTAACACCGGCTGCCGCATTGCGCCCGCAGCCCCGGTAATGCCTTCGTCGAGTCCGATATGAAGTTTGTTGGCGACCTCTTCGCGGTGTCCGATCGAGTACCGCATCCGAAGTGTCCGCGTCTTCTCGTTGTAAAGCAGAATCGCGAACAGTTCATGCGGAATGACATCTTTCACAATGTCCGCGACGTTCGTCAACAGCTTGTCCAGATCGAGCGTTTCGGATGTGGCGCTGCTTACCTCAAGCAAAAAATCGAGTAGTTCGGCGCGTTCGCGAAAGCGGACCTGTGTTTTGCGGGGAGAGGCCATCAGTACGCGCTTCCCGCCTGTTCCGTTCGTGTCCGCTGAGCTCGCCGATGATGGCGACCCCTGAGCTAGTCCCGATGCGCGTTGCTCCGGCCGCTACCATCTGGCGCAAAGCGGCGAGCGTACGAACGCCTCCCGAAGCTTTTACACCAACTGCTGGACCGACCGTTCTCCGCATCAGTTCGATATCCGCCACGGTTGCTCCAGCGCTCGAAAACCCGGTCGATGTTTTTACGAAATCCGCTCCCGCTTCAACCGCCAGACGGCACGCGGTTATCTTCTGCTCATCCGACAGCAGACATGTTTCGAGTATGACCTTCAAAAGTGCGGCATGCGTATGGGCGAGCGTTGCCAGTTCGTGAATCTCTTTGCCGACCAGGTCGAGCGCTTCGGAGCGGAGCGCCCCGATATTCTGAACCATATCCAATTCCAGTGCGCCTTGATCGAGCGCTGCCCCAGCCTCGGCAAGCTTGATTTCCGTGGTGTTCGCGCCCAAGCGGAAAGCCGATTACCGTGCAAACCTTCACAGGGGAACCACGAAGCGCCTTAGATGCGGAAACAACCCAGCAAGGGTTCACGCACACCGACGCAAAGCCCCACTGCCGCGCTTCGGCGCAAAGGCGGCCGATATCGCTTTCGGTGGCCTCAGGTTTTAGCAACGTATGGTCAATCAGCGAGGCAACAGTTGAAGAATTTTCCAGAATTGGAGTCATGCCCACGTCTTTGAGCAGATCGGAAGGAGTGCCGGGGTGCAGCGATACGCCCCTATGTTGCTAAAGCATACCACGCGAATGGCGTGGCAAAGACACCACACGGTCCGACCTGTTTGTGAAATATTAATACGTGATGCGAAGTTTCAGCGCTACGCTCCGCTTTTCGATGCTTCTGATCTCGACAACCGCATTCGTGGCGGCACAAGGGCATAAACCGGCGCAGCCGCAACGGCCGGAGCAGGTCTCTACGCCCGATCCCGCAGCCGCCGAGCGCGGTCATTCTTTATTCAAGGGAAGTTGCGGCTTTTGTCACGGTGAGGATGCCACTGGATCGAGGGCTCCTGACCTGGTGCGGTCGGCCATTGTGAATCACGACGATCACGGAAACTTGCTTGGGCCCATGATTCGCAACGGAAGGCCAGACAAAGGGATGCCGAGCTTTTCAACCATGAAAGACGATCAATTGACGGATATCATCGCGTTCCTGCATCATCAGGCAAGTGAGGCTTTGCACAGCGCGCATGTGCCCGGCGATTATCCCTTAGCGAAGCTTCTCACCGGCAATGCGCAATCGGGAAAAGCTTTCTTTGAAGGCCCCGGCGGGTGCACGCATTGCCACTCGATCAGTGGCGATCTTGCGGGCATCGCGAAGAAATTGTCGCCTGTCGATTTGCAACAGGAGATGGTTTACCCGGGCGGCCGCGGCGCTCCGAAGAAGAGTGCAACCGTGACGCTCAAAGACGGCACGCATTTCGAAGGCTCCATAGTTCACCAAGATGAGTTCAGGATTGGGCTGATGTGTCAGGACGGGTGGTATCGTTCCTGGCCGGCGCATGATGTGGAGATCGTAATTCACGATCCGCTCTCAGCGCATCGCGCTTTGATGAACCAGTATACGGATGCCGATATGCATAACCTGTTCGCTTATCTGGAGACCCTGAAGTAAGCCCATGAGAATCGCGATTGCAACTCTTCTGCTCGGCTGTTTTTCTCTTTCATGTGTTGCCGCTGAAGCGCCTTCGGCTTCAGACTGGCCAACTTTCAACGGCGACTACTCCGGAAAGCGCTTTAGCCAGCTTACGCAGATCAACCAGGGTAACGTAACTCATCTCACGTTGGCGTGGGCGGCACAGACGCAGTCGGTTGGAATTAAGTCCACTCCTCTTGAAGTGAACGGCATCCTCTACTTCACAACGCCCGATAACGTGTGGGCGGCGGATGCCCGCACGGGCCAAACCATCTGGCATTATTTTCGTCAATCCACGGGCGATCATATCGGCAACCGCGGCGTTGGAATGTACAAGGACTGGCTCTATTTCGAAACACCGGATTGCCATCTGATCTCGCTTGACGCCAAGAGCGGAAAAGTTCACTGGGATATTGAACTTGCCGATCCCAAACTTGCTTATTTCGGCACCATGGCGCCGCTGATTGTCCGCAATCACGTTATTGTCGGCGTCTCGGGGGACGCTACAGATATTCCCGGGTTCCTTGAGTCCGTCGAGCCTGAAACAGGCAAGGTCGAGTGGAAGTGGAACACGGAGCCTAAGCCCGGCGAACCAGGCTCGGAGACTTGGCCAAAAGGTACGGATGCCATCACGCATGGCGGTGGGATGACGTGGATGACCGGCACGTACGACCCTGAATCGAACCAGCTTTACTGGGGTACCGGCAATCCGAATCCCGTGCTGAACGGCGACATCCGAAAGGGCGATAACCTCTACACGTGTTCGATTGTTTCGCTCAATCCCGATACGGGGAAACTCAACTGGCATTTTCAGCCATCTCCGCACGACACTCACGATTGGGACGCGGTTCAGACGCCGGTCCTCTTCGACGACGAGTACAAGGGAGTGCATCGGAAACTGCTCGCGCAGGCCAGCCGAAACGGTTATTTCTTTTTGCTGGATCGCACGACCGGCGAGCATATCGTTACCGCGCCGTTTGTGAAGACAAATTGGTCGAAGGGCATCGATTCCCGGGGTGAACCTATTCCCAACCCGGAGAAAGAACCGAAGCCCGATGGCGTGCTGGTTTCACCCGGCTCAGACGGTGCGACCAACTGGATGGCCCCCAGCTTCGATCCACAATCCAAGCTCTTCTTCTTTAGTGGACGGCGAATGTGGAGCATTTTTTATATGACGGCGGAAGGCAAGCCGGAAGGCTGGGCCGGGCGCGATCGAAATCTATGGGCGAGTTCCTTCGTGGAGGCGATTGATTACCAAACGGGCGACATTCGCTGGAAGCACGAGATCGGCGATGGCGAAGGCGTGGCGGGGATGCTGAGTACGGCAGGGCATCTTCTCTTTACGGGCGACAATTCAAACAATCTGCTGGCGCTTGATCCCGCGACCGGTAAAACACTGTGGCATGTGAATCTCGGCAGCCGGATGGAAACCGGGCCGACGACCTATGAATTGGATGGCAAGCAGTATCTATTGACGCCCGCCGGCAATGTGATGTTCGCCTGGGTTTTGCCGTAGGACCAGAGCAAACTACCAGGTACTGTGTTCCAGGAATGTCTCGTACAAGCCGTTCTAAACTAGCTGGAATTAGAATAGACTCGACGAAGAGGCTCTATGATCAAGGTCATAACGCTCGAGCGGGAGTATGGTTGCGGCGGGGGCGGCATTGCAAAACAGCTCGCCGACAAGCTTGGCTGGCAGCTTTGGGACCGCCAGGTAACCTGCGAAATCGCAAACCGGCTGAAGTGCGACGTACGGGCCGTTGAGCAGCGCGAAGAACGTTGCGATACGACCTTTTACAGGCTGATGAAGACGTTCATGCGCGGCAGCTACGAGGATCAGCTTGGCGGCAGCGGCGTGGAACTGCTGGATGCGGATCGTCTTGCGGCGATGTTCGAAAGGATAGTGACGGATCTCGCGTCCAAGGGCAATTGCGTTATCGTCGGGCGCGGCTCTACTTGGTTCTTGCGCAACCACCCGGATGCATTTCACGTTTTCCTCTATGCGCCGCATGAGGAGAAACTTCGGCGGCTCAGAAAGTTCCGGAAACAGCCAGAGTGAAGCGGAGGAACTGATCGAGAGAGTGGACCGGGAGCGCGCCACATTTGTGAAGAAATACTACAACAAGAACTGGCCGCAGCGCGATCTTTATCACATGATGTTGAATACGAAGGTGGGAGATGAGGGCGTTGTCCGGCTCATTCTTGAGGAAGTCGCGATGTTGAAAGAGGCGCCGGAAATTCCGCAGCAGAAGGCTGGGTAGGTAGAATTCAGAGATGGCGAACGATCGTAAACCCGTTGCGGCTAACGAACTGGATATTCTCCTGATTGAGAACGATCCGGCCATGGCGCATCTGACGAAAGAAGCCTTCCGCGAGGCCGGCATGTTTGAACAGATATCCTGCGTTTCGAACGGTGACGACGCGCTCGCCTATTTGCGTAGGGAGCCGAAGTATGCGGATCAGCCCCCTCCCGACCTGATTTTCCTGGACCTTCATCTTCCAAAGAAATCCGGGCTTGAAGTACTTTCTGAGATCAAAGCAAATCCCAAGCTTCGTGCGATTCCAGTTGTGGTGGTCTCGGGATCTGCCAATCCACAGGAAGTCCGCGAGGCTTACGAACTGCACGCAAGCTGCTATGTGCGTAAGCCGGATAACCTGGACGATTTCCTGCGCTTCATAGCGGTCTGCTTCACGTTCTGGGGCTCCGTTGTCATCCTGCCCCCAAAGCCGGATTTCGCCGCTGCCGGCCGATCTTGAGCAAGATTCAACGGGCCGAAGCGATATCATCGAATTTCGTTTTTCTGCAAGATGCTCGTGTCACGGACCGCGTAGAAATTCTGTGAGTGGTGAGCAGCGTGCGCAATTCAATCAGGAGCGATATGGAAAAGGCAAGTTGTGACATTGGGCTGATTGGGCTCGCGGTGATGGGCCAGAATCTGGTCCTTAACATGAATGATCATGGTTACCGGGTAGCGGTTTTTAACCGCACTGTTTCGAAAGTTGACGATTTTATCAACAACGAAGCAAAAGGGACTCAGGTAACGGGCGCGCACACAATCGAGGAGTTTGTTCAATTATTGAAACGGCCGCGGCGAGTCATGCTGATGGTTAAGGCGGGAGACACGGTGGACCAAATGATCGATCACCTGCTTCCGTTTCTTGAGAAGGGCGACATCATTATCGATGGCGGAAATTCGCACTTCCCCGACACCAATCGCCGCACCAAAACGCTCAATGAAAAAGGAATCCTGTTCATTGGAACGGGTGTCTCGGGCGGAGAAGAAGGCGCGCGTTTCGGCCCCTCTATTATGCCGGGCGGCAATCTGGAAGCATGGCCTCATGTGAAAGAGATTTTCCAGGGCATTGCGGCAAAAGTTGAAGACGGAACGCCGTGTTGTGACTGGGTGGGCGAAGACGGCGCCGGCCATTACGTCAAGATGGTCCATAACGGCATTGAATACGGCGACATGCAACTCATTTGCGAGGCCTATCAGCTATTGAAAGATGGCCTCGGGCTTAGCGCCGAAGAACTGCATGACGTGTTCGCGGAATGGAACAAGGGCGAACTCGACAGCTTCCTGATCGAAATTACCGCCCAGATCTTCACGAAGAAAGACGAAGATGGCCAGCCGATGATCGACAAGATCCTCGACGCCGCTGGACAGAAGGGAACCGGGAAGTGGACCGCGGTCAGCGCGCTAGATCTCGGTACGCCGGTTACGCTCATCGGCGAGGCGGTATTCGCGCGCTGCTTATCCGCCTTGAAGGATGAGCGCGTTAAAGCCTCGGAAGTTCTGCATGGACCAAAGCACAACACCGACGCTCACGATAAGAACGTGTTCATCGAAGAAGTACGGCGGGCGCTTTACTGCTCGAAGATTATTTCGTACGCGCAGGGCTACATGCTGCTTCGTGAAGCGGCGAAAGAGCAGGGCTGGAACCTAAATATGGGCGGCATTGCGCTGATGTGGCGCGGTGGTTGCATCATCCGCAGCCGGTTCCTCGGGAAAATCAAGGAAGCTTACGACCACAATCCGAAGCTGACGAATCTGCTGCTTGACAACTTCTTCAGCAATCTTGTGAACGAGTATCAGGACTCGTGGCGTAAAGCGGTCATTCACGCAATCGGCTTTGGCGTACCCACGCCTGCTTTCTCGACCGCGCTGGCTTTCTACGATGGTTATCGCACGAAGAATCTACCGGCGAATCTTCTTCAGGCGCAACGGGATTTCTTCGGCGCTCATACCTACGAACGCGTCGATAAGCCGCGCGGAGAATTTTTCCACACCAATTGGACCGGACGCGGAGGACGCGTCTCTTCCGGCACCTACAACGCGTAGCGAATTTAGGAGACCACAATGAAGTACGGTTTAAATATCCCAGAGAAAGGCGCGCTCGATTTCCTATCGCTCGGCGCGCTAGTTCACCGCCTTGATCCTGGCATCATCCCGTTCCGCAAGGCGACCGAATGTAAGATTCACGTCAGCGGAGGCGAATTCAATGTTGCCGCGAATTTGTCCGACTGCTTCCGCCTGAATACCGGTGTTGCGAGCGCGATGGTCGATTATCCGATCGGCGACTTGATCGCTGAGCGGGTCCGTGCCATGGGCGTGAAGCCTTTCTACAAACATTTCAAGCACGACGGCGTCAACGGCCCCAATATGGCTGCGGTCTACAGCGATCGCGGGCAGGGTGTTCGCGCGCCGGTCGTGTTTTACAACCGCTGCAATGAAGCGGGCGCATTGCTTAAGCCAGGAGACTTCGACTGGAAAGCCATCTTTGCGAGCGGCGTGCGTTGGTTCCACAGCGGCGGTATTTTCGCGGCGTTGTCGCCCACCACAGCCGAAGTTGCGATTGAGGGAATGAAGGCTGCTAAAGCCGCTGGGGCGATCACTTCATTCGATCTGAACTATCGCGCCAAGCTTTGGAATATCCATGGCGGGCACGAGCAGGCCGTCGAAGTGATCGACCAGATCGTAAAGAATGTGGATGTTCTGGTGGGGAACGAAGAGGACCTTCAGATGGGTCTTGGTATCCCTGGACCTGAAGTGGCGGCGAAATCGAAGCTCGATCCCAGCGCGTTCTTCGGCATGATGGACAACGTGCGGAAGAAGCTTCCGCAAGTGAAGATTGTCGCGACCACTTTGCGCGAAGTGCATTCCACGAACCGTCACAGTTGGAGCGCGGTGGCCTGGATCAACGGAACCACGCATCAGGCGCCCACCGCGGAGCTCGACGTCTATGATCGTGTCGGCGGCGGGGATGGATTCGCCGCAGGCTTTATTTACGGGCTGCTGAACGGCGTGTCCGAAGATGAAGCAGTAAGGCTAGGCTGGGCGCACGGTGCGCTTTTGACGACTTTCCCCGGCGACACTACGATGGCAACCCTTGACCAAGTCAAGTCGTTGGCACAGGGCGGGTCGGCGAGAATCCAGCGATAAAGAGCGGCTAGCGAGAGACTGGGGATGCGCGCTTGATGCGTGCCCCCAGGCTCTCCGCCAGTGCAATTGCACCGAGCCCAATCAGAAAGTGCGCGACTCTGATAACTTCGTGAGCGCGCCCTGGCAAGAGCCGTCCCATCGTCATTCCAAAGAACACCGTCAGCGCGCCCCAAAGGATCGCGGCGATAACCAGCCCGGGTTTGACCTTAGCCGCAATACCAATCCCAGCCAAAACCCACAACAGCACGACTAGTGCGACGCCCAGGTTCATGTGAAGGCGGACGAGATCGAACGAGTGGCCGGTCCAAAAAAGAAATCCAAGTATCAACAGAACAACGCCGAGCACACGTACCAAGTTTTGAACGATCAGGGTTGAGAGTTTCATTGGAATCTCCATTATGCGATGCGGACGGCTGATTCTCTGCCATCCGCTTACAATGAAAGCTGTGAATCGTCTGCTGGGGGCATTCTTAGTCTGCGTGTTCAGCTTCTTGCTGATCGTGCCCGCCCTGCCGGGTTCACAGGAATCGCAGTTACCCGCATGTTGCCGTACGAATGGTAAGCATAAATGCGCCATGGACTTGCTGCATTCGACTGATTCGGGTGCAAACGCAATCCAAGCCACTTGCCCATATAGCGGACATTTGGCGATGGCCACGGCCAGTGCGGGCAACAGCTTCGTTCCGGGTGCATCCGCGGCGTTCTACGGATCCCTGGTCAGCCATCCTACTCAACACGCGCAGATTGAAGCGCGTGGGCGAGTCTCCTTCAGCCGCACTCGGCAAAAGCGCGGACCTCCTTCTCAATCGCTCTAGTCGCTCTGGGTTGCCAACTAGAATCCGCACGCTCTAGCTGCGTGCGGTCGTGTAGAGGAAGGTTCGAATGTCTATTTCTAAACGGGGAACTCGTGTCCTCGCTCTTTTGCTGTTCAGTTTTCCAGTATTAGCCAACATCTTTAGCACCGTGCGAGGCGTCGTCCATGATCCGAGTCATCGGCCCATTGCAGGAGCGGCGGTCACACTGCACGCCAAGAATTCAGAATACGTACAAAGCGCAACCAGCGACAACGATGGCGCGTTTCTGTTCGCGTCTGTTCCTGTCGGCGAGTATGTCGTCGAAGTCTCAGCGCCAGGCTTCTCGCCGGAAGAGCAGCCTCTGGTTGCGGCCTCAAACACCGCTCCGGTGATGCACTTCCAATTGAGACTCGGGACAAAGGCGGAAGCGATAACCGTCGAGGAAACGCCAGATGCGGTGAACCCGCAGTCCATGACACCGTCAACGCTGGTAGACCGCAAAGAGATTGCGGACACGCCGGGAGCCGATCAGACGAATAGTCTTAGGATGATCACGAATTTTGTTCCGGGCGCGTATATGACCCACGATCAGCTTCACGTCCGCGGAGGGCATCAAGTCACGTGGGCTATCGACGGAGTTCCTATTCCCAATACGAACATCGCAAGCAACGTGGGCCCGGCGATCGATCCCAAAGATATCGACACGTTAGAAGTGGATCGCGGCGGTTACTCGGCGGAATACGGAGATCGAAGCTATGGCGTATTCAACATCGTCCCAAGGACGGGTTTTGAGAGCAGCCGTGAGATGGATATCAGCACAACCTACGGCTCCTTCAACCAGACGAACGATCAAATCAGTTTCGGAGATCATACGGAACGCCTCGGCTGGTTTGGCAGCCTGGATGGAAACCGCAGCGATTATGGATTGGAGACTCCGGGGCCCGACGTGCTGCACGATCGAGTATGGGGTCTAGGCGGGTTTGCTTCTCTCATCTTCAACGCAGATCCTTCCAATCAGCTGCGCTTTGTGGCCTCCACACGGCGCGACGATTACCAGATTCCAAACGATCCCACTCTGCCGGCCGGTAACGATGTTGAACGCGAGCGCGACGCAATGGCGACGCTTAGCTGGGTCCATACAATTTCTGCTGGAACACTGCTGACGGTCTCGCCGTTTGTTCATTTCAACCGCGCCAACTACGATGGGGATCCGAACGATACTCCCATAGCTACGACACAACATTTAGACTCCACGTACGCCGGAGGGCAGGCGAGCTTGAATACCGTTTCTGCCAAACACGACGCGCGAATTGGTGTGTACGCGTTCGCTCAGAACGACGATGAATTCATTCACCTCGCATCGGATACGGGTGCCAACATTGCCGCCGAAAAGCCCAGCAGCGGAGGCCTGGAAGCGGCATTTCTCGAAGACCAATACAAGCTTACGCCATGGCTTACTTTGACGGGAGGCGTGCGTTTCACACATTTTTCAGGCGGGGTCTCCGAAAATGCGGCGGATCCGCGCGTGGGTGCCGCGATTCGCATTCCACATCTGAATTGGATCGTGCGGGGCTTCTACGGTGCGTACTATCAGGCGCCGCCTTTATCGACGGTATCGGGTCCGCTACTCGATTTTGCCCTTACGCAGGGACTCGGAATCATTCCACTAAAGGGCGAGCGCGACGAAGAGAATCAGGTTGGGCTCACAATCCCGCTGCGTGGTTGGACGCTCGACTTCAACAGTTTCCGGCTGCGTGCCACGAACTATTTCGATCACAATGCACTGGGCGATTCCAATGTGTTCTTTCCGATCTCCATTGCGGGAGCGCGAATTTCGGGCCAGGAGTTTACGCTGCGTTCTCCACGGCTCTTCCATCGCAGCGACGTCTCCATCGTCTACTCGCACCAGCACGCGGAAGCGGAAGGAGCTGTAACCGGAGGATTGACTGACTTTTCGCCTCCAGCCAATGGTTATTTTCTGCTGGACCACGACCAGCGCGATACTCTGCACGCCAACTTCGAGACTAGTCTGCCGTGGCGAACTCAGTTTGCGGGTTCCCTTTATTACGGCTCAGGTTTCACGGACGGCAGCGTTGACTATCCGGCTCATCTTCAACCGCACACGACATTTGATCTTTCGTTGAGTAAGGCGATCGGAGAAAATCTATCGCTTTCGCTAAACGGGCTGAATGTAGCGAACCGGCGATTCCTGCTCGACAACAGCCAGACGTTCGGAGGAACGCATTACGAGGAGCCGCGCCAGATCTATGTTCAACTGCGATACCGGCTACATTTCTAGGACGCTTGGGTGATTTCAGGAGAACCAACTCGGCTCCAGGCCTTCTGGATCGACCGGAAAACCGTGGCGATTCAGGCGCAGCATTTTCAAGCTAGCTGGAGTTACTCGCTTGCGAGCGGCGATAACACGATCCCGCTCACGCCCAATCCAGCGGGACTTACGGCCGCTCAGGCTAAACAGTATCCGCAGCTTGCCGGGTATGCGGTTTTCCGGATTCCTTCGAGTGTACCGGCCAGCACGCTCAGGCAGATTTTGAAACATCAGGTGGTCCTATCGGCGACAGACAAGAACGGTGCTGTAAAGTACCTTACCGGCGTTCAACATGCAGGCGTTTTGGACGATTTGTTCTACTACTCCGGGCCGCTGGGCGCCACTTTCGAGCACAATGTTGTAGCCATCCGCGTTTGGGCCCCCACCGCGCAATCGGTGAAGTTGTTCCTGTTCGACGACGAGAAGGAGAGTGCCCCGGCTGCGATCATTCCTATGTCCGAGACCAGCGGCGTATGGCGCGCCGAAATCGCAAGTTCCTGGGCCGGAAAATATTATCTGCTTTCCGTTCGGGTTTATGTTCCAAGCCTCCAACAGATCGTCGAAAACATTGTGACCGATCCTTATTCCGCGGATCTCGGCTCTAAACGGTACGAAGACGCGGATCACCGATCTTGGTTCCGAGCGCAACAAGCCCGATGGCTGGGACCAGCATCGCTCGCCTTATCTCCTGTCGAAGAGCGATTTGTCCGTTTACGAACTGCACGTGCGCGATTTCAGCATTGCGGATGAAAGCGTGCCGGAGGAGCATCGTGGAACCTATCTGGCCTTTACACATTCGGCTTCGAACGGTATGCGTCACCTGCGGCAGCTTGCCAGCGCAGGGTTGAAGGCTGTGCATCTTTTGCCCACATTTCACTTCGCCAGCGTTGATGAAGACAAATCGAATTGGAAATCTCCAGGCGACCTTAGCGGCTTTTCGCCCGACAGCCACTCAGCAGCAGGCGATGGTGGCGGCTGTGCAGAGTTCTGACGGTTACAACTGGGGCTATGATCCCGTGCACTATTTCGCCCCGGAAGGGTCGTATGCCGTTGATTGCGCGCACCGTGTGAAAGAGTATCGCCAAATGGTGATGGCCCTGCATGGGGCCGGGCTCCGCGTCGTGCAGGATGTCGTTTTCAATCACACGAATTCGAGCGGGCAAGCACCGAATTCCGTGCTGGACAAAATCGTTCCGAACTACTATTACCGGCTCAATGCAGACGGCAACGTCGAGACTTCCAGTTGCTGCCCGAATACGGCAAGCGAGCACAAGATGATGGAGAAGCTTATGATCGATGCCGTCGTGCAGTACGCCCGGGAATACAAGATCGATGGCTTCCGTTTTGATCTCATGGGCCTCCATTTCGTCTACAACATGCAGCACATCCGGGACGCTTTGGCGAAATTAACGCTGGAGAACGATGGCGTGGACGGCTCAAAAATTTACATCTATGGCGAAGGCTGGAATTTCGGTGAGACTGCAAACAACCAACTCGGCCCGAATGCGAACCAGGCGAATATGTACGGCACCGGCATTGGTACCTTCAACGACCGTATTCGCGATGCGATCCGTGGCGGCGGCCCGTTCGACGATCAACGTCTTCAGGGTTTCGCAACTGGATTATTCACGGACTCCAGCTTTTATACGAACCAGCTACAGACCGCAGCGGATCAGCGCGAGGAACTCCTGCGGCAAACCGATTGGATTCGCGCGGGGCTCGCAGGAAACCTCCGTGATTTCACTTTTGAAACCTATACGGGACAGACGAAGAAAGCTTCTCAGATCAACTACTCGGGACGAGGCGTAGGGTACACAGCCAGCCCCGTTGAGAACGTGAATTACTGTTCCGCTCACGACAATCAAACGTTATTTGATGCCGTACAGTTGAAGTCCGCCCTGCCGGGCACGAGCCCCAGCGGCGGCGATGATATCGCAATGCGAACCCGGAGGCAGGTGCTCGCCATCAGCTTGATCGCGCTGGGGCAGGGGATACCGTTCTTCCAAGCCGGGGACGATCTGCTGCGATCCAAGGACATGGACAACAACAGCTACGATTCGGGCGACTGGTTCAACAAAATCGACTTCACTTATCAATCCGCAAACTGGGGCATTGGACTGCCCATCGCCAGTGAAAATGAGAGCAACTGGCCGATCATGCAGCCGCTGCTGGCCAACCCAGCGCTCACGCCTGACCACAGGAACATCGATCACACGCGAAGGGCTTTTACAGAGTTCCTCCGCATACGTGAAAGCTCGCGCCTGTTCCGGATGGAAACCGCGGCAGAGGTCCAGAATAACTTGCATTTCCTAAACACCGGCGTCGATCAGCAACCGGGACTGATCGTGATGATGCTGGATGCCAATGGAGGGGTCTACGGTCCGTACACGCACATCGTGGCGGTCTTCAACGCCACCACGGACTCGATCACGTTTCAAAACGAGTCGCTGAAGAGAATCGGGCTGCATCTCCATCCGGTGCAGATGGAGTCGCATGATCCGGTCGTGCGGAAATCCGCGATCAATAATGCGACGGGCACACTCAATGTGCCGGGGCTAACGACAGCGGTGTTTGTCTCTGACCGGTGAAGGCCGTTTTCAAAGGGCCGCTCTAAGCGATTCAAGCACCGCTTCGACACGCGCCCGGATATGCTCAACCGGTTGTCCTAGCTTTACGGAAAGCTGCTCGAAAGTAAGTCCCTCGTACCAGGCCAATTCGAGCGCCAGCCGTTTGTCATCGGGCGCATTGAGGAATAATCTCCTCATGCTGTCCACCTGAGACGCGAGAGATGTGACCTCGGAATCGTGCCCTGCGCCGCACGCGAATAAAACCGGTGATGCCAGCGCACTCCGCGCGTCATGGCCCGAAGACCCCAAGAAATTGAGAGCGTGGTTTCGCGCCAAGGCCAAGATCCAAAGGCCTAGAGCGATGTCACTACCGGGAATCGATTGGATTCGGTTTGACGCTTCGACGAAAACTTCCGCCAGCAGATCCTCGGCCGTAATTGGATCGCCTACGATATTCAAAAGCAGCGCGAACAGGACAGCGCTAAACCGCTGTGAAAGTTCCGGCACCGCTTCCGGATCTCGCCGCTTCATGCGCGCAACCAGGGCCCGATCTCCAGGATGCCTTAGAAATGCTTTGAGGGCGGCCGTCACGTCCTACGGCTCGGTCTGGAAAACATCCTCGGCTACAACCGGCATCCCGGGTTCCATTCCGGATCGCGCATTTACGTTGTAGCGTTGACGGGCCTTGAAAAGCTTTTCCACTTCGTCCCGGGGCAGCGGCCGTGCTCCGCCAAGCATTTCGGCGACGAAGGTGATCCGGGCAAAATGCTCGACCACTTCCATACGGAAAAATGCTTGCCAAACATCCGCGCCATAGGCCGTGCAGCCATGGTTTTCCAGCAGCAGCGCGTCGTAATTCGGTATGAAGGGGACCATTCCTTCTGTAATGGCCGGCGTGCCGGGAAGGCCGTAGCGGGCGAGGGGAACCGCGCCCAGCTGAATCACAACCTCCGGAAGCAATGCTTTATCGAGTGCGCGGCTCGCGACGGCAAATCCCGTTGCAACCGGCGGATGCGCATGCACCACGGCGTGGATATCCGGGCGCATGGAATAGATGAGGGTGTGCATGGCTATTTCGCTCGTGCACTCACGGTGCCCTTCTAGTTTGTTGCCTTCCATGTCGCACAAGATCAGATCGCCCGCTTCAATGCTGCCCTTACTCATGGCTGTCGGCGTACAAAGAATGCGGTCGCGGTCAAGGCGAATACTAACGTTCCCGTCGTTTGCTGCTACCCAGCCCTTTTCGTAAATGCGGCGGCACACGCGAACCAGCTCGTCGCGCTGCTCCTGCTCCGTTTTTCCCATCGAATTCTAGATTTTAGCAGCATGAAGAGTGTGGGCCGTTACAATTAAGACCGTGGAAAAGCGCCGTATGTGCCCGAACTGCCGGGCCTTTATAGAAATCACCGACCGCGTCTGCCCGTATTGCGGCGTACAACTGGGTCCCAGAGCGATAGATCTGCGCGCTTCGCAATTGGCGTCTTCTCTCCTCCCGCGTGCGAATACGACCAGCGCAGTGATTTTGACCATCAATGTTTTTTTCTTTTTGATTGAGTTGTTTGTGAACTCACGCGTAGCCGGTCAGTCATTGCTGAGCGGATTCGGCGACGTAAATATCAACACCATCGTGCTGCTTGGCTGCAAAATTCCACATGGGGAGTGGTGGCGGCTGATCACCGCCGGGTTTCTTCACGCCGGGTTTATTCACCTCGCCATGAACTCCTACGGCCTGTTCATTCTGGTGAGTGAAGTCGAACAGTTTTACGGGACCAGCCGGCTTATCGTCGCGTATCTGTTCTCAATCTTCACGGGTTTTCTTCTGAGCGCGATGTGGTCGCCCGGCGTTGCTTCGCTCGGAGCTTCCACGGCTGTCTTCGGAATGATGGGCATCATGTTGTCCATGGCTTTCCGCCGCCGCAGCGATCCACTGGTACAGGCGGTTCGAGCCCACTACATGCAATACGTCATCTTCGGACTCGTGTTCAGTCTGTTCGGGGGCATCGACATGGCGGCGCATATCGGCGGTTTAATCGGCGGGTTTCTGATAGGAGTTTTCGCGGGGCTTCCTGGCCTGCCCAGTTCACCCCGCGAAAACTTGTGGCGAGTGCTGGCGGGCCTCGCCATTGGAATCACGGTCTACGCTTTCTTTCTCGACTATTTGTCTTATCGCGTGCTGCTCCGTCAATTGTGATCAGGAACGGCTTAGCGGGCCGCCGTGCTTGCCGAAGCCTGCAAGTTCACGGAACTCTCGGCGATCCGTGTCAGTTTTTCGTCCGCTGCAGCTTCTTCATTCAACGTTTGTTGCAACGTGTTGGCAACATCGGTGTGCCCCAGGCGCTGTGCAAAAGTGCGGGCACTCCCATATCCCGACATCTCATAATGCTCCACGCGTTGCGCGGCTGCGATCAGAGCGGCATCCTTAACGTCTGGATTTCCCTTTGCTCCGATCATTTCTTCGCCTTCTGCGATTAAGCCCTTCATGGCCTGGCACGTCTCGCGTTTCGGTTCCACGCGGATTTGGCTGAAGATTCTTTCGAGCCTTGAAACGTGTCCTTCCGTCTCCGTCAGATGCGCCTCGAAAGCTTGCCGCAACTGACTGGAATGGGATGCTTCCGCCATCTTCGGCAGAGCTTTTACCAGACGCTTTTCCGCGTCGTAGAGATCTTCCAACTGTTCGACCAGGAGATCCTGCAATGAGTTGAATTCACTATTGAAAAGTTTCATAAGATAAGCCTCATTTGCGCGTGCCCCGCGTGGCACGATCCCGTACCAATCGCGAGTCCGCCACAAATGGGACTCGTCCGGGTGCGGCATGTTTCGAGACTTAAGCTGAAAAATGCTAACGTTTTTCGGCCCTTTGCTTCTGATATCGTAGTTGCAAAGATCGGCAGTAAGGGAGAATCATGTCAAACCTATCGAAGACAACGAGAGATCACGACGTAATACGCCAGTGGGCGGAGGAGCGTGGCGGCACGCCTTCGCACGTGAAAAGCACTGGTTCAAGCGAAGACGTTGGAATTCTTCGCATCGACTTCCCCGGTTACAGCGGAGAAGGCAGCCTTGAACCCATTTCATGGGACGACTGGTTCGAGAAGTTCGACGACCAAGGCTTGTCGCTTCTTTACGAGGAGGAAACCGCCGCGGGCGAGCGAAGCAACTTCAATAAGCTCGTAAGCGCCGAAACCGCCGCTGCGAACGAAGAAAAGAGCGGAAGCGGAGGATCCAAGCGCTCTGCCCGAAGGCCAGCTAAGAAGGGTTCAACCAAGAAGGCTGCTCCTGCAAAGTCTACGGCCACGAAGTCTGCGTCGAAGTCTGCAAGCGGGACAGCGGCGGCCAAAACATCTTCTTCAAAGAAGAGCTTCGTCAAAGAACACTGGGCCAAAGAAGGCTGCTCCGAAGAAGGCCGCTACCAAAAAGGCTGTAAAGAAGGCTGCCCCGGCTAAGAAGGCGGCGAAGAAAGCCGTGAAAAAGACTGCGGCGAAAAAGGCCGCGGCTCCCAGGAAAGCGCTGAAAAAGACGGCTGGCAAGAAGGCTGCCGGAAGAAGTCCCGGCGAAGAAAACAGCAGGGAAAAAAGCGGTCAAAAAGACTACCCGCGGCCGTCGCCGCTAATTCTTGGGCAGGCGGTTGATTTAGACTTGGCTCTAGGCAATGGCTTCTCCGACCGCCACTCCCAAAAAAATCCCTGTTGCTCTGTTGCTTGTCAGCGCCGTTTTTTTCGCTGCGCTGATCGCCGGATTAGTGTACCTGAGCAGGCCGGTTGCTCCTAAGGCGCCTCCCGGCCCTTCTCGCGAAGCGACTGCTTATTTGCCAAACCTCGCCCTCAGCGACGTGGAGATGAAGGCCACCGAGAACTTCATGAAACAGCAGGTCGTGGAGGTCACAGGGAAGATCACCAACAACGGGCCTCGCACCATTCAGCGAATTGACGTTTACTGCATTTTTAGGGGCATCGACGGCCAGGAGGTCTATCGCGAGCGCGTTCCTGTTGTCCAGGCGGCCGCGCAGGGCCGCTTGCAGCCCAAAGAGACGCAATCGTTCCGCCTGCCGTTCGACGCCCTGCCTGAATCCTGGAATCAGGCCATGCCCAATCTCGTCATCGCTCAGATCGTGTTTGCGAAGTGACTCGGAAGATGAGAGTTCTTGTCGTGGACGACGACCGGGATCAGCTTATCGTCCGCTGCATGCTCGTTTCGCACCACGGGTTTGAGACGATCCGCGCGAGCGATGCCGATTCCGCCGAAAAACTGGCTCTTTCGCAACGTCCAGAGATTGCAGTGCTCGACGTAAACTTGCCTACTCTGGAAATCGGGTTGAAACTGCTGGCCGGTCTTAAGGCGGCTAATCCGGAGCTATACGTAATCGTGATGACAGGGACGGATCTCGCCAAGCTGCGGGAGCATCCTGAAATGCGGCTCGCCGATGAAGTGTTGCTAAAAGGGGCATCGGCCAAAGCATTGCTGGCCAGTCTAAAGCGCGTATCGGAGCGGCGTGCGGGCGGAAACGTTGGTGAACCGTGCGCGACGGCAAGCGGCTCTAAGGTTTGATCGCTCCAGACGTATCCGTTGCGCGGCGCTCCCGGTCTACATCCAAAGCTAGCTGACGAGCAATCTTGCCGGCCACATCGGCCCCTGCGCTTCGAAATTTCGCGCCCAGACTCTCCTGAGTGGTGGACCAAAGAACATCACCGTCAAGATTGCACAGGCGAACCGCCGCATACGACTCGTGTTTGCGCTCTTTTATATGGTGCGATTCGGCGTCACTTGCCGAGAGACCGGCGTAGATGCCGCTGGATTTCGATAAAGCCGAGCCAGTGCTCGATTTCCCGCCGTTTTGCCGTGCACTGACGCCTTCGGTGCTATCGAAGGTATCTTCAAAAGCGTGCTCATCGGCTGCGCCCTTTAAGACTGCGTCGGCACGGTCGGGATTATCGGTCAGTACGAACAGCTTCTGAGAGTCGATTCCAGCAATGATGAGCTCGCGTAGCGCATCTGCCCCAGGCCCGCCTGTCAGTTGCGCGACATAGATTCGTTTCACCTGTAAGAGGCTGGACGCCGCTGGCCCGGTACCCGGTTTCTGCTGAGCGCTGAGAACGGCCGCAGCCAAAAGAACGACAAGAATCTTCATCCCTTGCCTGCTATCCGCGCCTCTTCGTCCTGGAACTCGACATTCTGTCCCGTGCGCGCTTCAAGTGCCACCAATGTCAATCGAACGTCGTCTTTGTTCACCCGGAACATCATCGCCTGCTGGTGGCCGTCATCATCCTGGAAACCAATGGTCAGAAAATGTTCGCGCTTCTTCATCAGCATGAAAAGCGGCGAAATGACCGCTGCCGCTATAAACCGGCGGTCTACTTTTTGGCCATATTCCAGCAGATTCACTCGCTCGTAAGGGACCTTGACTTCCGTGTGTTTCGAAAGGAAAACGAAATAGGTGTTGTCGGTCAGCCTTATTTCCCCGGAGTTGTTTACGGGAATATCGGCGCGCGTGCCGCCAAGGTACTCGGCGCGGCTGCCATCGCGAGCCGCATGGACCAAAAACGCGCAGAACAGGAGGGCAACGGAAAATAACAGGGCACGCTTCATGCGGAGAAGTCTCAGAACCTGAGTGGTTCAAAGGCCCGGGTTCTCTCGCTTTTTAGAAAGCGATCTTTTCTACCGGCACACCCTGCTTGCAGAGGTCGCACGAATCCGCATCGTTGTAGTACACGGCGTCCATTTGTGCAAGGTAAAACAACGGTAGGTGTCCAAAGCTTCTGATGGTGGGGTTCGGCTGATAGACTGCAACCGCCAAACCGACCACCTCGGCGCCGAACGACTCAATCAGCGAACGCAGTTCCGTGAGCCGTTTGCCGCTGCGTAGAATATCGTCCACAAGCAGCACCTTTTCGCCTTTAGCAGGCTCTACGAACTGTTTGAAATGCATCGGGCCGGACTCGTTATCCTGTTCCGCCCAATAGACCTGATGCGCCCGCAAGGCCTCGCATACACCATAAGCAATCGGAACGCCCGTGGTCGGACACACGACCGACAATTCCTTGATCATGGCGCGGATCTCTGAATCCGCCCGCAATCGCCTGCTCAATCCCACGCTGAGTATCTTCGCCTGCTGGTAATAGCGGAACGCGAGCGCCACCTGCAAGTACTCGTTCGCATGCATCCCGTTTGGATATTCGAAGTGGCCGTCGCGAATAGCCCCGCTCTCGCGTAGCATCTGAATCACTTCGTCGTTTGTGGGAATGAGATGCATATCCTCAGTGTGCGCCCTTTCCGGCGAGCACGTGCGGAATGGTCTTCAACAGGATGGACCAATCCAGTTTCAGCGACCAATTGTCTATGTAGGAAATATCGGTGCGCATCCAGGCGTTGAAGTCCAGATGGTCCCGGCCCATCACGGCCCAGAGGCACGTAAGGCCCGGACGCATACGCAGGCGGCGCTTTTGCCAGCGTTCATAGCGTTCCACTTCGGACGGAACGGGCGGCCGAGGCCCCACCAGCGACATGTCTCCCCGAAAGACGTTCCAGAACTGCGGCCATTCGTCGATCGAGTACTTGCGGATGAATCGTCCAACGCTCGTCACACGCGGATCGCGCGCCAGCTTGAACGCGATTTGCCGCTCATTCAAATGTTCCAGTTCCGCCCTCAGGTCGTCCGCGTTATCGACCATCGAGCGGAATTTATACATCGTGAAGCGCCTGCCATTCAGGCCGCATCGGGACTGACGATAAATCACGGGTCCTGGCGAGGTCAGTTTGATGAGAATCGCTATGAAGAAGAAGACTGGGGCGAAGAGAATCATCGCCGATACCGACGCAACAATGTCGATCAGCCGTTTTACAAGCAAGCTGAATTCATCGACCGGTGCGGCGGAAAACGTGAGAAGCGGGGCTTCGCCAACCCGGTCAAGGGTGATGTCGCTATTGACGTGAGGAAAGAAATCGATTGCCACACGGGTACGCACGCCTTCCTCATCGCATCGCAGAAACACCGCTTCCAGCTCCGATAGCGTGCCGCTCTCAACGCTGAAAATCACTTCGTCCACAACCTGGCGAGCCAGCAATTTCGGAATCTCGCGAGCGCATTCCTCTTCGCTGAGAATCGCCGATATCTGGATACGGAAAGGCGAGCCTTCGCTCAGCTGTCTTTCTAACTTTGCCGTCTTCGCGGAGCTTCCGACAAGCACAATGTGGTACGGAGAGCCAAACTCGCGATGAAAGGCTCCCACCAGTCTCGGAGACTGCCAGCGGAATAACGCCAGCAACACCAAATCGTAGAGAAACAAGAGCGAGAGAAAACTACGGCTGAGCGGCGGGTCCAGCCGCATCAGATACTGAATCAGAATCACCAGCACCGTGCCCAGCAGGCATTGCCGGAAAGTATGCGCTAAGAGGCGGCGCGTGCTGGCGGAATCCAGGTATTCGTATACCCTTTGCTGCGACCCGAGCGCGACCCAAACCACAACCGAAAGCAGGATCAGAAGTACGTGCGTACGGCCATGCAGGAAGAATACTCTGTCTAGCGCCAGCTGAGTGCGGGTGTGATACGCCGCTTCGAAGGCAATCGCAGTGAGGACCGCGTCCGCCATCGCGAACAGCAGCTGGACCCGTTTTCTTTGATGGGCAAACACGCGAATCTTATTTAAACGGGCGTTAAAGCCTGGTCGAGATCGGAAACAATATCATCCGCCGCTTCGATACCCACGGCCAGCCGGACGAGATTTTCCCGGATTCCCATGCGCTCCCGCAATCTAGGCGAGATGTCGCGGTGCGATGCCATCGTGGGATACAGCAGAAGCGTATGAACGTCGCCCAAAGATGTGCCGGGCACAATCATCTTCAACCGGTCCATGAAACTCATAACGGCGTTCTTATCGGCATCTTTGATTTCGAAGCTCAGGATCGCGCTGTACAGACCAGGCGCAAACATCGTCCCGATGGCTTCCGCATCCGGATGATTCGGGTCGGAGCAGTAGAACACGCGCTCGACGGAGGGATGGTGCATCAGCCATTCCGCGATCTTCTTCGCGTTCTGGCACTGCCGCTCGAAGCGTAGTGCCAAGGTCTTAAGGCCGCGCATCGTCAAGTAGCTCTCAAAAGGTCCCAGCACCGGGCCGGCAATCCGCGACAGCGTATGGACGATCTCATTATGTGCCTCATCGGCGACCACAATGCCGCCGAGCACATCGCCGTGGCCCGATAGATATTTCGTCGCGCTATGGACCACCATATTGGCCCCGAAATCGAGCGGACGCATAATCATCGGGGTTGCGAAAGTGCTATCGACAATGAACGCCGCGCCGGCTTCGCGCGATAGCTCCGCAATCTTGTCGAGTCTGGGGACACGCATCAGCGGATTTGAAATGCTCTCCGTGAAAACAACGCCCGGCTTCTTCGCCGCGATCACCTTCTCCACCGCTGGAAGATCGCACATATCGACATAATTCACATCGACATCGAACGATGCGAACAGCAGATCGAACATCTTGATCGAGGCCCCATAAAGGGCGTTCGATGAAACGATACAGCGCGGACGGTCCAGCAGCCCAGCTTGCACTGCAATCTGAATCGCCGCCATTCCGGACGCCGCGGCGAGCGACCCGTGTCCGTTCTCCAGCTTTGTGGTTAATTCTTCAAGCGCTTCGTTGGTCGGATTGCCATATCGCGCATAGCTGAAGCCTTCTTCCTCGTGGCCGAAGATGCGATCCAGCCGCTCGGCTGATTCGTAGAAGAACGTGGTTCCCAAATGAATCGGAGTCGTAGACGGCACCGCTCCGCATCGCGAGCGCTTTCTGTCCCCGACATGCACAACTTGCGATTCAAATTTCATTTTCTCTTCCAGCGCACACCGTCTTTGGTGTCCTCAAGCACAACTCCTTTTTCCAGCAATTGAGCCCGGATTTCGTCGGAGCGTTTGAAATCGCGGCCTTTCTTGGCCTTGTTCCGTTCCTCAATCAACGCTTCGACGTCGGCTTCTGTGATCTGATCCGGCGTTGCGGCGGCCGTGGGCTCCAGAACATCGAAAACATCGTCGAATATTTTGAGAACTCGCACCGCTTCCCAGCGGTTCTCCTCCCGGAACTGATCGTCGTTCAGCGCCGTATTCATTGCGCGGACATACTCATAAACGGCGGCCAACGCTTCGGCCGTGTTCAGATCGTCATCCATGCTTTCTTCGAACTGCCGGATTGCTTCTTCCGAACGCTCCGTTAGAGCTTCATTCCGGCCCTCGGAGAGCTTTGAAGAGGCGAGCCTCAACTGAAAATCGCGTAACCGCTCGATCGATTTCGCCGCGCCTTTAAGGCCCTCGAAAGTGAAATTAATCTTCTTCCTATAGGGAACCGCCGAGAGCAGGTAGCGGATCGTTTCCGGTTGATATCCTTCATTGAGCAGATCGCGCAAGAGTGAAGAAATTGCCCAGCGATTTCGACATCTTCTGCGATTCGACGTGCAGGTGTTCGGAATGAAGCCAGAAGCGCGCGAAGGTTTTGCCGCTGATCGATTCGGCCTGCGCGATCTCATTCTCGTGATGCGGAAATACAAGATCGATTCCGCCCGCGTGAATATCCAGCGTTTCACCCAGATAATGCGTCGCCATCGCGGAGCATTCGATGTGCCACCCAGGGCGGCCCTCGCCAAAGGGCGTGTCCCACGACTTCTCGTTGCCCTTGCGCGCTTTCCAGAGCACGAAATCCCGGGCATCGGCCTTGTCGTATTCATCCATATCGACGCGGGCGCCGGCCCGTATGCCGCCGAAATCGTTGTGTGACAATTTTCCGTATTCGGGAAAGGTTGCGATACGGAAGTAAGTGGACCCGTCGCTCTTATAAGTGCAGCCGTGTGCTGAAAGGCGTTCGATGGAATCAACCATCATCGGGATGTGCTCCGTCGCCTTTGCCACGTGCTCCGGTTGCTGAAGCCGCAGCGCGGCCGCATCTTCAAAGAACGCCTTGGTGTAAGTAGCCGTGTATTCTTCGATGGACTTGCCCTCTTTGGCCGCGTTGATGATGATCTTGTCGTCCACATCGGTGACGTTCATCACATGATTCAACTTGTAACCCCGGTAGTGAAGCCAGCGGCGAAGAATGTCCTGGAACGTGAAGGTTCGGAAGTTGCCAATGTGAACGAAGTTATAAACCGTCGGGCCGCAAGTGTACATGCGAACGGTATTTCCTTCGAGCGGTTTGAACTCCTCGAATTCCTGCGTAAGGGTGTTATAGAAACGAAGCGCCATCAGGGGGGATCAGACTCAATCGTAACAAGCGAGGCGGAATCTGCCCCGTGGCGCAGGGGCACAGAACCTCGCGTCCGACCTACGAAGTAGCATCCATAGAACCGGGCCCGGGCGAGTCGCGTCGCCCAGGCTGCTCTTAGACGTGCTCGGGCACTACGAACGGAGAGCGATACGTGCCTTTAAGCAGCCGTGTGGCTTCGGCATCGTTGAGCACCTCTTCCTTGTCCGGATCAAAATTGATCGTCCGTCCCAAGCGGTAAGAGGCATTTGCCAAATGGATGAGCGTCGTTGAAAGATAGCCCTCCTGAATGGGCGCGTGCAGGTCTCCGGCGTTGCGGCTACGCACGCAGTCGATGAAATTGACGAAATGCTCGTTACTCACTCGCGCATGTTTAGCGGGACCGGGTTCGTTGTGTTCGCCGAGGAACGACTTATAGGCGTCGTAATTAGAGATCGCGAGATAGCCCTTCGATCCGTAATAGAGATTGCCGATAGTGGAAGGCATCCCGTTGGCAGGCCCCAAGGTTTTCTTGGCTGGCGCGCTATCGGGATTCAAACCGGCAGCCGGAACGCCCGTATCCGAGAACTCGCGAGTGCCAATTCCCGCTTCGTGGTTTGTCATCCAGCCGCGGACTTCAAAGTTCATCATCTTGGCCTTCGCGCCAGGACTATTGAACTCATAAGCTGCGGTCACGACGTTCGGTGTCTGTTGATCGTCGTCGAAAAGGAAATGTCCGCCAATGGCCGTGATTTTGTTCGGAAGCCCAACGCCCAATCCCCAGCGGGCGAGATCAAGTTCATGGATGCCCTGATTGCCAAGGTCTCCGTTACCCGTGTCCCATATCCAGTGCCAGTTGTAATGGAAGCGGTTCTTCGTGAACGGCTTCAGCGGAGCCGGGCCGGTCCAGAGATCGTAGTGAACGCCCGGCGGCACAGGCTCGACCGGCGCATGACCAATGGTGTTGCGCCACTTGTAGCAGAGCCCCCGGGCCATATAGACGTCTCCGATCAGACCCGACCGCATGTGATCCATGGCCTCGCGAATAGCCGCGCTGGACCGGCATTGGCTGCCGTGTTCGCAGATCACTTTGTATTTGTTGACGGCGCGAACAAGTTGACGGCCTTCCCACCAGTTGTGGGAACAGGGCTTCTCGATATAAATGTCCTTCCCGGCTTGCGCGGCCCAGATTCCCATCAGTGAATGCCAGTGGTTTGGAGTGGCAATCGAAACGGCATCCACGTTCTTGTCTTCGAGGAGCTTTCGAACATCCACATAGGTCTGGGGTTTGGCCAGGCCCATCTTTTCGGCGTCGGCCAGACGCTTCGTGAGAACGTTTTCGTCGGCGTCGCAAAAGTACGCAATTTCGACGCCCGGTATCGGTTGATAGCCTTTTACGTGATCCCAGCCGCGGCCGCGCAGGCCAATGACGGCAACACGGACGCGGTCGTTCGCGCCCAAGACCTTCTTTGCGGACACGGCCGAGGTCAGAGTCGCGGCGACGGCGGTTCCGGCTTTCAAGAAACCGCGTCGGGCGGGATTCGGTAGGTTTGCTTCGTCCATGATTTGCTCCAGCTGATTTGCTCCAGCTATTAAAAGACTACTCCTAAACGCTCACACAGTTTTAAGAAGACGGTAAAGTCCGTCCATCGATTCCACGCTTGAGGTGTACTTATCCTTCTGCGCGTTCCTGTAATGGGTTTCAAGGGACATCGTTCCTGAATACTGCATTTTCTTCAACGCCTTGAACTGGCCGGTGAAGTCGATTTCTCCCCCGCCGATGGGTTCCCAGGCTTTTCCCTTCGCGTCCTTCAAGTGGATATGACCGATGCGGCTATGATCCAACTGATCCCAGCCCTTCGGGTACGGCTGTTCACCCGCTTCGAAGCAGTTGCCCGGGTCCCAATTGTGCATCAGGCGCGGATCCTTAATGGCATCAAAGAGCTTCGCGGTTTCGGCTCCGGTTGCGGTATTGCAGGACATTTCGTTCTCGACCAGTAGCGTGACATCCTGCTGTTTCGCGACGGCGAGAGCCTTGTTAACGTCTTCGACGATTTGATCGAAGATCGCGTTTGGATCGGCCACTCGCAGGAAGGTAAAGATGCGCAGGCGGTCGGTCCCGAGTTCGTGTGCGGCGTCCGAGCCGCGCTTCAGGTCTTCCAGTTGACGGGCGTACTCGCCTTTAACGGGGTTGAGGTCGTTGCCTTTTTCGCCAAGCGGGTGCGTTCCGGGAAGCGCGATTTTATAGATGCCCGTGTCTAATACCGAGAGCTTCACGCCTGCGTCGTCCAACTGTTTTTTCACAGCCCGGAGTTGGCTGGGTGTCGCCGAGTTGTAGACATAGGGAGTCTTGCCGTCCAGCTTCAGATTGCGAATTTCCGCCCAGCGGAGCTGATATTTCGGGTAAAAACTGCTGAGAACGCGGGATAAATCGGCGTCTACTTCGTCAGTAATAATGCCGAGCTTCCACGGGTAATCGAAAGTTTCGGCCGAGGCGGGCGGCAGCGCAAAGCCAAGCGCCGCCAGAGCGGTGAGATGGGTAAAATCGCGTCGTTTCATCCAACAGCATCATATTCCATCCAAACTGGCCGCGTTCGGAATAGACTATATTCATCGGGTATCCCAACAGGAACGTATGCGCCTACACCTACCGTCAGCGTCGCTGATTGTTCTCATCGCCGGCAGTGCCTCTCTTTGTCTTCAGGCCCAAAAACCTGCCAACTCGGGGCCTGCCATGTCCGCTCGTGAAGTGTTTTATGAGGTCGATCAAACGGCCACCGCCCCAACTGCTAAAGCGTCAGCTGCGGCCCCAGCCGCTAGAACCCAGTTGAAGAGGGAACCTAAGACGGCTGTGCGGCATGTGCCGAAATCGGACGCGGTAGCGGGTAATACGGCATCGGGCACAGAGTCTCAGGCCCCCGTCTATGGAGACGCGGATACCAGCGGCCATGTCACGCTGGCGAGCGTATCCGATAAGCGCTATCAACCCCTGGGCATGCGGTACGCCGTCTACAAGCTGAACGACAACCACGAGCGGACGCCAGTGGACGCTTCGACCGTCTTTCACTCGAACGATCACATTGTGTTTACGGTGGAAGTGAATACGCCAGGTTATCTGTACGTTGTAAGCCGGGGAGCGAGTGGCAAGTGGAGCACGCTTTTCCCCGGAACCGGCGACTCTGCCGCTTCTGCCGAGATAAAACCTCGTCAGATCTATACGATGCCTCCCGGCGGCGAAATCACCTTCGCTGAACCCGCCGGCAAGGAGCAATTGTTTCTGTTCCTCTCCCGCCAGCCGGTACGCAGCACGGAAGACTTGATGTTGAACATGTCGAATGGCGGTCAGCCCAAGCCGGCCTCGCAGCCCGAAGTTTCGCCCGACGCGCATTTCCAGCAGGATGCCACCATGGAGGCGTTCAACAGGATGGACGACAGCAGAATCGCCGATCTGGATAAGTTTTATTCACGTGATCTGATCGTCGAAAAGGTGAACGATGACACCGCGGCGGCTAAGCCGATTGCCCAGGCGCCCGAAAAGGATAATTCAGTTTACGTTGTGGATCCCAGCGGAAAGGCCGATTCGCATGTCGTAGCCGACGTCGTTTTCCGGCACGAGTAGTTCGAGAGATTCATGAAAAATCTTCTACTGCGCTGTCTCTGCACTGCCGCCCTGTTGTGTGTGTCCGCATCGGCGCGTTCTCCCGAGCCCCACAAAATCAAACTGGCCCTGGAGCGTCTGCAAAACGGGGCGTGGAAAACGGTTGAACCGGGATTAGTGTTGAACCAGGGAGACCGCGTCCGGTTCCGGGTTGAGACCAATTTCCCGGGCTATCTCTACGTCGTCAACTACGGAACCTCGGGTAAATATTCCGTTCTCTTACCTTCGAAAGAGGCGGGAGCGGACAATAAGTTGGTCGCTGGTGAGACCCGCCAGGTTCCTTCCGGAGATTTGATCTTCCGAATCTCGGGACCAGCTGGACAGGACGTCGTCTATTGGATCGTGAGTCCAGTGGAACTGCCTGGCTATGGCGTTAATCCTCTTCCTGCGAAGCCAAAGCGTCCGGCTATCCTTCTTCCCCGGTGTGACGATACCTTGCTGCGGGCGCGAGGAGAATGCGTCGATTCGACAGCCGGAGCACGGGATCTCGATCAACAGTCGGAACTGCCAAACGTGGTCGATTCCCCAGAGAAGCCGTCCGATTTGACGTTCCTGCGGGAAGACAAGGACTCGGTTGTCGCCGCAGCCGGGTCTGGCCAAGGCCCGATGGTCTACGAGTTCCGCATCGCGCATAAATAGAGTGGCACCAGAATCATGTACCGAACATTATTAGCTCTGCTGATCGCGTCGGCAGTATATGCTCAGCAGACTCCTGCACCCGATCAGGGACAGCGAGATCTCAAAGTAGAGAAACTAGGCCAGAAGCCGCCGCCAACACCTCCGCCGCAGGCGGTTGCCGGAAAGGGCTCGCTGCCGCGCGGGTATGCCGTCGTTATTGGAATTGCCCACTACGAAAACCTCCCTGAGAAGAACCAGTTGCTGTACCCGGAGCGGGATGCCGAATCGATGTATTCCATCCTGATCAGCCCCGAGGGCGGGAATTTCCGCGCCGAGAATGTACACAAACTGGTTGGCCCCAAAGCCACGCTTGCCAACATTCGTCACGAGTTGGAAGTCTGGCTTCCACAGGTTTCGAAGCCGGACGACCGGGTGCTGATCTACTTCGCGGGCCACGGATTTCTGGGTCCTTCAAACCGCGCCTATCTTGCGCCTTACGATTTCCGGCGGGACGATCCAAGCGGTACCGGGTACGCGATGGACGCGCTCGCTTCAACCGTCCAGAATTCGATCAAGGCGAAGTGGAAGGTGTTGCTTACAGACTCCTGCCACAGTGGCGCCATTGCGCCTGATGCAGCCATCCAGGAAATCAATCACCGCTTGGCAACTCTCGATCAATCGGTTTTCTCTCTCACTGCAAGCCGGGACCGGGAACAGTCGTTCGAAAGTGCCAATTGGGGCGGAGGCCACGGAATCTTCACTTACTACGTCGTGCAAGGCATGCAGGGTGCCGGGGATGAGAATGGCGATGGCTATGTGACGGCGGACGAGTTAGCCGACTATGTCCGCCGGAACGTCAGAGAAGCTACCAATGCACGCCAAAATCCGACGTCCGAGCGGGGCAGCTACGATCCGAACATGCTCCTGGCGTATGTGCCATCCCATATCACTCCGGAGACGCCGCCGGCAAAGGATGGAGGGCTGGTATTCGAGTCGAACATGGATCAGGTGGAAGTGTTCCTTGACGGGAATTCAATCGGGGTTGTGAATAAAGACAAGCCTCTAAGTGAACCCGGCATCGCGGCGGGAACGCATACTGTCAAAGCCGTTCATATGGGATATGAGGCCGATGGTCCTCGCGATGAGACGGTTTATCCGGGGCGTGAGACGACGGTCACGATTAGAATTCTGATTCCGCGCCACCGTTCCAAAGCGGCCATTGACCAACTCGACAAAGGATTGAAGTTCTACCGGGACGGAAATGCCGCGAACTACCGCAAAGCGGCGGATTGCTTCAACGATGCATTAACGATAGACCCAACCTATAGTGTGGCCGCCCTGTACCTGGGCCGCGCCGAACACGCTCTGTTTCAAGAGGATAAGGCGGCAGCCGATCTGAAGAAAGCGATAGATATCGATCCCGACTTCATGGAGGCGCGTACGGCATTAGCCGGGGTGCTGCTCGACACGGCAAGTCTGGACGAAGCTGTCCGGCAATTCAACCTTGTCGTGCAGCGCGAGCCAAAGAACGCCGAGGCTTGGTATCTGCTGTCTCAGGCGCTCTGCCGTAAAGAAGCGTATGGACAGGCAATCGACGCCGCGAAAACTGCCATCGCACTCACTCCTTACAACGGCGAAGCTCATTTTTGGCTCGCCGAAAGCTTGCACCTCAGTAAGTCGTGGGACCCAGCCGTCAAAGAATACAACCAGTATCTGAGCCTGAGTAATTTCGATAGCAAAACTGCGGGACAGCTAAATTATTACGTTCTCGGATACCTGATCGGAATGGGAAGGAGATCGCGAGCCTCCCAGCAGGATATCTGGAAAGATTTGCGCGGACTCGCCTATTTCGGACTCTGCGATTGTGAAAGGCATAGCGCGCGATTGGACCAGGCTGTCTCCGATTGCCAAAAGTCCTTGACCTACGATCCTGACGACCCGCTGACGCATTACGTTTTAGGAATGACGTATGCCGTCGAAGCCAACCAGAAGAAGAGCATTGAACTTGCGGATGTGGCGCGCAGTCATTTTGAAAGAATGCTGGCATTCAACTCGGACCTGAACGAGTCGTCGAATGCGAAGAAAATGATCGCGAACATAGACCTTGCAATTAAGGCCGTGCAATAGAAACGCCCTCGAAGGAGATGCCCTCTACCGCGGCGGATCTTTCACACAGCGAAATCCAATACTTGAGCCAGACAACCGGGCGGGCAACGCAGCCCATTGCCAGGTCATCGCCTTCTCAATACCACCTCGAAAACTGCCGCCGCGAATGGCGATCCACGCTTCATTCGCGGTTGCTGGGGGTGAAAGCTTCGCGAACACCGCCAGAGTTTCCGGCGTAGGGACGTGTGGCGAGTTGACCAGTTCCCAGACATTTCCCGCAAGCTGCAATGCGCCGTACGGGCTCGCTCCTTGTGCGTAGCTATTCACCGCAACTGGGCCGGCGCTTTGAACATTCGCTTTCGAACTGTCGGACGTGTTTCCCCAGGGAAACTGCCGCCCATCCGTCCCGCGCGCGGCCTTCTCCCATTCCCTATCGGTGGGCAGCCGCTTACCAGCCCAGGAAGCAAATCTCTCCGCCTGGTCCAGGTTGACGTTTACAACTGGAAGGCTCGGATCGGCAGCAGGGGGCGTGCAACCGGTGGCCTTGCAGAACAGTGCATAAGCCGCGTTGCTTACTTCGGTTTTATCGACGTAAAACGCGGGAAGCGAGACCCGTTCGCGTGATTCGCCGTACTGAAATTCTCCGGCTGGCACCAAAACCATCTCGCCCGTTGTTGTGGCCAGTTGAGGTGGGAGCGACCGGTGAGACTTCATGACTGCGAAGACCGCGGCTGCGGCCACAAGGACAGCGATCAAAGCTGCAATCCACCAACCGGCCTGAGAAGGGCGCTTCGCTACAGGCGAAATCTTCGCGGGCGATATTGCCGGGCTAGGCGATGGCTGCGGCGTAGCGATTTCATTGGCGGACTGCGTTGACAGATACTCGTCCAGAACAGCGGATACGTGGCTGAAGCTGGGTGGACGGCCCTCGGGAGTCTTGCTCATGCATTGAAGAACCAGCTGCCGCACAGGTTCAGACAAGTTCAGCTTTTGGAGAGGGGCGGGATCGGCGTTCTCATTCAGAATCGAATAGAAAATGGCCTCGGGTGTCTCGGCTTTGAACGGTCTCGCGCCCGTAAGCAATTCGTACAGCAGAACACCGAAAGCATAAATATCAACGGAAGGAGTTATTTCTTCTCCGCGAATTTGCTCCGGAGCCATGTAATAGGGCGTTCCCAGTACGAATCCAGCCTGCGTCATGCTGAGGCCGTACGCTTTGGCGATGCCAAAATCCATCAGCTTCACCAGCCGTTGCGCGCTGACATGTACGTTCTCCGGCTTGATATCGCGGTGGATGACGTGCTGCGAATGAACACACTCCAACGCCCGCGCCAACTGAAGGGCAATCTGCAAAATCTCGTGCTCTGAACCGAGACGATGCTCCTCCATCAATTTGCGAAGAGTGTCTCCGCGGAGAAACTCCATCACCAGGAACGGCTGTCCCTGGTCTTCACCGAAATCGTAGATACTTACAACGTTGTCGTGGCAGAAGTTCCCGGCCATGCGCGCTTCAAGCAGGAAAGCGATTGCGTACTTCCGGGTCCGCCACCCCTTGGGGCGTCAGTACCTTGATGCAAACTGTTCGGCCAAGAACGCGATCACGGGCCCGGTACACGTGCGACATGCCGCCGCCGAGAAATTCTTCGAGATCATATTTCCCGATGCTCGGTGGGTGCTCCATTTAGTCCGAGGTCAGTGTAACATCGGCATCATGAGAGCATAAATCCAGTGGACACCATCGGACAGCGGTCGCGGCAAGATCGGGGAGAAATGAATTGAGCCTGCGCCTGGGGACTCGGGTAGGTGACTACGAAGTCATCGGCATGTTGGGCAGCGGCGGGATGGGTGCCGTGTACCAGGTCCGCCATCTAATTTCCGATCGGATCGAGGCGATGAAGGTCCTGCTCCCGGATCTTACCTCCACTCCGGAACTGGCCGAGCGTTTCGTTCGCGAAATTCGACTCCAGGCGAGCCTCAGCCATCCGAATATCGCCTCGCTCCACAACGCGCTGCACGTTGAAAACCAGCTTTTGATGGTTATGGAATACGTGGATGGCGAAACCCTGGCCGATATTTTGCGGCGTGGCCCGCTTTCGCAGCGGCGGGCGGTAGACACCGGCATTCAAATCCTGGCTGCTCTCGACTATGCCCACTCTCGCGGCGTGGTGCATAGAGACATCAAGCCGTCGAACGTAATCATCAACTCTGAAGGGCTGGCGAAACTGATGGATTTCGGGATTGCCCGGGGCATCGACGATCTCGATCAGCTGACGCAGGCCGGTTCCGCCGTTGGTTCGATGTACTATATGTCGCCCGAGCAGGTTCGGGCCGAGGCTGTCGATGGAAGATCGGACGTCTACGCGACGGGGGTGACGCTATTCGAGGCGATGACCGGAGAACGGCCCATCAAAGGAAAAACGGCTGCTGAGGTCCTGCAGGCACAACTGGAACACGTGCCGCGATCGCCAAGTCTAATTAATCCAGCCATTGCGGAGAGCGTATCCCGCATCGTTTTGAAAGCTCTTGAAAAGGATCCGCACTGGCGATATCAGAGCGCGGGCGCTTTCCGGGCCGATCTTGTCGAAGTTTTGCCGGCTCTGCCAGTCCCACCAGAAGGCCGCACGCCGCCACCTCCGCTCGGAGGGAAATCACGCCCATACCGGCTTATACTGTCAAGACGCCGGGATCCGGATCGCGAGTCTTACCCCCTACCTCATCGCAGGCCCTCAGCTTCGACCCCCTCGGACTTGAAAGACTTCGCAAAGATCTGGCGCAGCACATCGGCCCCATGGCACGGGTTCTTGTGGACCGTGCGGCAAAACGCGCTCGAAGCTGGCAGGAACTGTACTCGCAACTCGCTCCCGAGATACCGGCCGGAAAGGAACGCGACCGGTTCCTGGCAAGCTGCCCGCGAGGCTAGTGCGGCGCCGCTTTTCGAATGCCCTACTGATCGTCCTGGTTCAACATGCGCATCGCGCGCGCCAGACTTCGATGCATACGGTTGAACGATTCCGCCAAACTGGAAATCTCGTCTCTGCCTTTCACCGGAAGTTCCTGAACGTCGATGTTGCCTTTGCTGATTTCGTCCGCAGTGGCGGAAAGCCGGGCAACAGGGCGCAGCACGCTAACGTAGAGCACCAGGTCGAGGACGATCAACGTAAGAATGGCGATACATACCAGATATCCGACCAGTGTCTTCGCTCCTTTCTCAGAGATGCTGGCCGGCAGCGAGTCAGGCACTGAAACGATCTGAGCGCCAATGGCCTCATTCACGTGCCACCCAAATCCGTTATTGGGGCCGTATTGGCGAATCATGGATGCTGGAGCGCGGCTAGGGGTACTGTGACACTCCAGGCACGCTGGATCCTTAATTCGAAGCGGCCGCGCGAAGAAGAGCGAGAGCCCGGCGGGAGTCATTCGCTCACCGACGAACTCCTTCCGGTCCGGATGATTGCGGAAGGTATTCACAACGTCCGTTTCCCAATCCACGGCTCGATCCCGCAAATTCGTCGGATTGAGCGTCGCTTCCTTGTAAGAGTAATCGGGATAAGCCTGGTGAAGATTATTGAAGATTTCCGTCGCGGCGTAGGCGGGTACGGTCTGAGGCAAAAAATTCTTGCGCAACTCCGTACGAGTTTCTAGCAGCGGTTTGATCTGAGTTTGTGTGTAGCGGCGCGTGGAGGTCGTCGTTTGCATCATGAGCCTGGCCTGCTCAATGACCTGATCGCGCGCTTCCTCTCGTAGGAAGCGGTATGAGAGGAGGCCTGTGGGAATCATCCCTAGGCCAAAGACGATCAGAAATATAAGATTGAACTTGATTAGCAGCTTCATTGGAGTGTTCGATTAGGGCGACTCTATTATGCTAAAGCGACAAAACGCGTGCCATGTTTGCATTCTCAATGAATGACGGTGGATTCTATGTCGCGGCGGAATAGAGCCCCGCGCAATCGCGACACCCCCAGTAATCGGAAAGCCAGTCCCAATCCGGTTGACGCCGGAAAATCCCAGCCCCTGCTTTCTTCCACCGTATGGATTTCCGTGGCGCTCTCCGTTGCCATTTTTCTCGTCTATGCGCCGGTCCGGAACTTCGGTTTCGTGGACTTCGATGATGATTATTACGTTTCCCTCAACCAGCATGTGCAGCAAGGGTTGACCTGGGCGGGTGTGAAATGGGCATTCACCTCCGTAAGCTTTTATTATTGGCAGCCGTTCACTTGGCTGTCGCACATGCTCGATTGCCAGCTGTTTGGGCTCAACCCCGGCGCCTTCCATCTTGAGAACGTGGCTATTCATGCCGCCAACGCCGTACTGGTGTTTCTGGTCTTCCGGACCTTAACGCGACGCCTCTGGCCCAGTGCGATCGTTGCGGGCCTGTTCGCCCTGCATCCGCTTCGGGTGGAGTCGGTCGCCTGGATTGCCGAGCGTAAAGACGTACTGAGCGCCTTGTTCGGGCTGCTCACGGTGTGGATGTATGTTCTGTACGCACGGCGGAAGGATCTGATCGGCTATATCCTGACCGGCTGCGGCTCTTCGCCTGTGCATTGATGAGCAAGCCAACTGTAGTGACCCTGCCGCTTGCGCTTTTGGCGCTTGACTACTGGCCGCTAGAGAGGTTCCGATTCGGCGAGCGGTTTCCCTTGAGGCTTATTGCCGAAAAGCTCCCTCTTCTCGGAATGGCCGCCCTCGTCAGCCTGTTCACAGTCCTTGGGCAGAATCAGATGGGCGCCTCTCCCAACCTCTCTCTTTGGACAAGGCTCGAAACGGCCGCATCGGGCTACGTCAGTTATTTAGGGATGCTGCTTTGGCCCAAAAATCTCGCTGTAATGTACCCGTATTCGATGACTTATCCCATCGCATGGATCTTATTTTGCGTCTTGTTATTGATCCTTCTCACTGTGGCTGCGGTTTACGTTGCGAAGCGATATCCGTTCCTGTGCTTTGGCTGGTTTTGGTACCTGGTGATGTTGCTGCCGATGTCGGGACTAATCAGACAGGCGGGGCCGCAGGCGTTAGCGGACCGATTCACATATCTGCCGAGTATCGGCTTGTTTGTGGCGGCCGTATGGTTCGCGGACGAGAAGATTTCTTGTTGGCGGAACCCCAAGTTGATTGCGATAGCGAGCGTTACGGTGGTTCTGTCAGCGCTCGGAATCGCCAGTGCGGACCAAGTTACAGTTTGGCGCGATAGCGCTACGCTGTTCGGGAACGCGGTAGCCGTGGCGCCTGGAAGTGCGATAAGCCAAGACAATCTCGCTTATGGACTCGCGGAGCAGGGGCGCTACGCCGAAGCGATTCCGCACTACCGTAAGGCGCTACAGCTGGACCCGAACTTTTTCCGCGCACATTATCATCTAGGACGCGCACTCTACGAACAGGGTCAAATCGTGGACGCTGCGGTTCAGTTCGAGAAGGTGTTGCAGTACCCGCTTGCGCCCGACTACGAATCGGATGTGCGGAATGCGCTCGGGATCGTGCTAATTCGCGAGGGCAAGGTGGCGCAGGCCAAGACGTGAGTTTGTGAGGGCAGTCCAATTGAAACCGAACTCGGCTGAACTTTACGCGAACCTCGGTTCCTGTTTCGCGACGGAAGGAGATTTGAAGGATGCAGTCGTTGAGTTTAGAGACGCCACCCGCATCAAGCCGGATTATGCGGAAGCGCACCGGAATCTTGGGATGGCGCTCTCGCAACTTGGCCAGCCGTCCCAGGCATTAGCCGAACTGGAGACCGCGCTGCGCTTGAGTCCCGGCGATCTGCGGACGGAGCATCTGATACAAACGCTCCGCGCGAAGAACAAGCAGTAGGAATTGGATTCTCTCTAATTCGAACCCTGATAATAGACGTATGGACGATTTGTTGACAGTTGCCGGCCGTTCTTTCCATTCCCGATTGTGGGTGGGCACGGGAAAATACCGCAGCAAGCAACTGATGGCGAGATGTCACGCGGCATCTGGCACGGAGATGGTTACGTTGGCCGTCCGGCGCGTGAATCTGACGGACCGTTCGAAGGAATCGGAACTCGATTTTATCGACCGGTCGAAAATTCACATCCTACCGAATACGGCGGCCTGCTACACGGCGGATGACGCAGTGCGAACAGCGCGGCTGGCGCGCGAAGTAGGGCTCTCGAACTGGATCAAACTTGAGGTCATCGGCGATCAGAAGACGCTCTTTCCCGATAACGAAGGCCTGCTTGAAGCAACGCGCATTCTGGTGAAGGAAGGCTTCGTCGTCCTGCCTTACACAACCGACGATCTGGTGAATGCCCGCAAACTGGTCGATGCGGGAGCGGCTGCCGTCATGCCGCTTGCCGCGCCGATTGGCTCGGGCCTTGGAATTCAGAACGTGACCAATCTGAAAATTCTCCGCGAGGCAATTACTGAAGTTCCCTTGATCGTGGATGCTGGTGTCGGGACGGCCTCCGATGCGGCGATGGCGCTGGAACTTGGGTACGACGGAGTGCTTCTGAACACCGCTATCGCTGAAGCGGAGGATTCCGAGCGCATGGCCTACGCCATGAAACTTGCGGTTGAAGCTGGGCGGGCGGCGTTTCTTTCAGGCCGCATGCCAAAGCGCGAGTACGCCGTGGCCAGCAGTCCCCTTACCGGAATGATTGCCGCAAGCGTCTAAGCGTCCTCAAACGGTGAAACTTTGCCCTGCCGGAGATGTCGAATCTCTCATTGCGCCCGTTTCGACGACGGCGATACACGTCCAATCGTGGCTCGGCTCCACTTTGGCCGCCGTCATCATTGCGCTTGCCGCGATAGAGCCACGATAAAAGCAATTCTATCTTTCTTCGCCGCAATGTTCCTTGAACTCTAACTCGAAGTGCGCTTTCTAACGTTGGCAGATGGCTCGCAGCCGCGCTCGAATTTGAGCTTCTGCGGATATCATAAAATGACCGGATCACCCGCTCGACATCGGGATACTCTCTTCCGCTGGCGGTCTCGAAGTGCTTCGGACTGCCTCCAGCGCGTGCTCACAGGGGAAAGCACTCCGGGCCGCGGGTTGCGGAACGTAGTGCCGGAAATCGACTGGCTCTTGGATCCTCGGTTTGGAAGGGCGGTCCAGCCCATACTTTGCCAGCGGCCAGCAAAAAAACAGCGCTAGAGCCGAGCCTTTCATGCGCCCTTCTGGATGCGAGCGCAGACTGAATCCGTCACCTGACGCGTTGTCGCGCTGCCACCCAAATCGGGCGTGACGTTTCCCGCCTCGGTGACCTGCTCAATGGCTTCCATCAGCCTCGAAGCCGCTTCACTCTCGCCAAGATGTTGCAGCATCATCGAAGCCGACCAAAACGCTCCGATCGGATTCGCAACACCTTTTCCGATCAGATCGAAAGCGGACCCGTGAATAGGCTCGAACATGGAAGGAAATCGTCGCTCGGGATCAATGTTGCCGGTTGGTGCAATTCCAATGCTGCCCGCGAGCGCCGCCGCCAAATCCGACAGAATGTCAGCGTGCAGGTTCGTCGCGACGACAGTATCGACGCTCGAAGGCTGCATCACCATTCGCACCGTCATCGCATCCACCAGCATCTTGTCCCAGTGAACCTCGGGATAGCCCTGCGCGGTTTCCGCCGCAATCTCATCCCAAAGCACCATCCCATGCCGCTGTGCATTGGACTTAGTAACAACGGTCAGACGCTTCCTGGGCCGGCTCCGCGCGACGTCAAACGCGAACCGCATGATCCGGGTAATTCCGGAACGCGTAAACACGGCCGTCTCCGTACCCACCTCCTCCGGCTGCCCGCGATGCACCCGTCCACCATGGCCGGAATATTCGCCTTCAGTATTCTCTCGAACGATTACCCAATCGAGTTGGCCAGGTTCGCAATGCCGTAGCGGCGATTCGAGTCCGCGCAGAATGCGTGTCGGTCTGACATTGGCGTACTGATCGAAACCCTGGCAAATCGCCAATCGCAGTCCCCACAAGCTCAAATGGTCGGCCACATCCGGAGCGCCAACCGCTCCAAAATAAATCGCATCAAACGGCCGCAACGTTTTCAGTCCATCCTCCGGCATGAAAACGCCCTCGCGCTTGTAATGGTCCGTCCCCCACCCGAACTCCGTGAACGTAAGTCGCAAATCACGGCTGTACTCCTGCAGCAGCCTCATAACTTGCACTCCCGCCGTGATTACTTCCGGTCCGATTCCGTCGCCGGGAATTACGGCAATGCGGTGCTCACCCATATCGAGAGTTTAAGCTGAGTCATCATGAGCACAGCAATCCGCATCCTCGTTACCGGCGGCACATTCGACAAAGAATACGACGAACTGAATGGCCGGCTGTTCTTCAAGGACTCACATGTTCGTGAAATGCTCGCTCTGGGGCGATGCCGTCTGAATCTGGAAATTCGGACGCTCATGATGATCGACAGTCTCGAAATGACAGTGGCCGACCGCGAGCTGATCGTCCACGCATGCCAGAGTTCCCCCGAACGGCGGATCGTCATCACACACGGTACCGACACGATGGCCGAAACAGCCCGCGTGTTAGCCGCCGCTGTCTCGGACAAAGTGATTATCCTGACAGGTGCGATGATCCCGTACAAATTTGGTAGCTCCGATGGACTCTTCAATCTGGGAAGCGCGCTTGCCTTTGCGCAAGCACTTGAGACGGGCGTATACGTCGTGATGAATGGAAAATGTTTCGTGGCTGACCAGGTTCGTAAGAACAGAGAAACCGGGGTCTTTGAAGAATCGGATTAACGACATTTTCAGGAGCGTTGATAGCATACGAAACTAGATATGTCTCTATCTCGTCTCACCCGCCGCGCCTTTTCCTCCGGTCTGATCGCCGCGCCACTGCTGCTGAAAGCCAAGCCCTCCTCTACGGAGGCTCGGGTCAAAATCGATACTGAGCGCACGATCGGCGAAATCGATCCGAAGATCTACGGGAATTTCGTGGAGATGCTGGGCCGCTGCGTGGACGGCGGCATCTTCGAGCCTGGAAACCCTCTGTCGGACTCCGATGGCTACAGAACGGATGTCTTGAAAGCGGTTGAGGCATTGCGCGTATCTTTGCTGCGCTGGCCGGGTGGTAATTTCTCTTCGAATTACGACTGGCGCGACGGCATCGGTCCACGCGATCAACGGCCCCCGCGCATTGAAATGGCGTGGGGAACGGTGGAAAAGAATCAATTCGGCACCCACGAATTCCTCCGCTATTGCGAGATCGTCAAGACCGAACCCTATCTATGCGCGAATCTCGGTACCGGGACGTGGGATGAGGCCCAGCAGTGGGTTGAATACTGCAACTACGCTGGCGACACCGCCACGACAAGATTGCGGCAAAAGAATGGACGGCAGCAACCCTGGGGTGTGAAGTACTGGGGCCTTGGAAACGAGATGGATGGCCCCTGGCAGATGGGCCATCGCAGCGCGGACGACTACGGCAAGTTCGCGTTGGAAGCCGCCAAGCTGATGAAGCTTACCGATCCCTCGCTCAAACTGGTCGCGGCGGGGTCGTCCAACTTTGCCGCCGACTGGACGGGCTGGAACCGCACCGTTCTTCAATATTTGAACAGACATGCCGACTATCTTTCTTTGCATACCTACGTCGGCAATCCCGAGAACAATTACTACGAATTTCTCGCCAGTTCGCTTGAACTTACTCAGCGAACTCGTATCGCCGAAGGTCTTATCAATGAGGCTGTTCGCGATACGCCGAAGCACAAGATCTACATTGCCTGGGACGAGTGGAACGTCTGGTACCGGGCACGCGGCGAGGGCAAAGAGAAAGGCCGCCGCATTCTTGAAGAGCAGTACAACCTCGAAGATGCGCTTGTCGTTGCCAGTTTCTTGAACACCTTCATCAACAACGCGCACATAGTAAAGATCGCGAATCTGGCGCAGCTTGTGAACGTTATCGCGCCTATCTTCACCAGCGAAACCGGCCTCTTCCTGCAGACCATCTACTACCCCATTTTGCTGTTCGCCAATAACTCCTTCGGAACGGCTCTCGAGCTCTTTGTCGATGCACCCACTTATACAAGCAAACGCTTTGGCGATGTGCCCTATATTGATATTTCCGCAGCCTATGATAAGGGGGATATCGTGTTGAATGTTATAAACCGGCACCTTACAGACAAACTTCCGGTTACATTTGAATTGGAAGACAAACGTTTCGCTGGCGGGTTTGAAGTTGCCACAGTCAATGGTCCCGAAATCAAATCTCAGAACACATTCGGCTCGAATCTCGTCAAGATTGAAAACAGCCATATTGACGCGAGTGGAACCCGGTTGCGGTATGAGTTGCCACCGCACTCGTACACCATGTTGAAAGGCAAACTAACTTAACACCGTGACACCCTCCTCTCCGATCTCTGCGGACCTCATTCGTAATCACCTCGCCTACTCGGCTTGGGCAACACGGAGGCTTCTTGACGCTGTCGCGCCGCTCTCGTCCGAGCAACTGAGCCGAGACTTCGGCACCGCCGACAAAAGCATCTTAGGAACGCTCGTTCACATTTTCCGCTCCGAGCGATCCTGGCTTCTCCGCATCAAAGAGGGGACGCCTGCGATCCCGTACAAACTTCCCGAAGACGAGCAATGGACCATGCTCCTGAAGGAATGGCCGGTAATTCACGAAGATTGGCGCGAATGGGCGGCAGGCCTGTCCGATGCCGATTCCGCTCGTGTCATCGACTATACGGATCTGAAAGGAAATCCGTGGTCCCAGCCGCTCTGGCATATTGTTCTTCACGTTGTAAACCACTCGACCCATCACCGTGGCCAAGTCTCGGGTTTTCTTCGCGCCCTGGGCTTAACTCCGCCGCCCCTGGACTTCATCGCATACATGCGCTTCATCGCCTAGATGCGCCAATAATGTATAACTCCGCAGCCTCCCTTGCATTCCCGTTTGAGCGGCGATAAACTACAAGCTGACGACGATAGATGACGTCGTACTGACGTCTTCTCTCTCCCGCCTTGTCTGGCGCCTAATCCCCGTAAGTACACACAAGGAGCCAGCATGGAAGGGGCAGCTTGCCCAAGCAACACGGCCGATCTCCTCAGCTTTTTTGCGAGCAAGATCGTTGGACAACCGAACACCGCCGAGCGGATTATTCCGTTCGTTCAGACTTATCGGGCGGGATTGAGCCACGAAAATCGCCCTATCGGCGTTTTCCTTCTGCTCGGCCCGACCGGCACTGGAAAGACCCGTACGGTCGAGGTCTTGGCGGAGGCGCTGCACGGCAACCCGCAGCGCTACCTGCGCATCGATTGCGGAGAATTTCAGCTCGACCATGAAGTGGCGAAGCTTGTCGGTTCGCCTCCCGGCTATCTGGGCCATCGCGAAACTGTACCCGTGCTTTCAAAGCAGAAAGTTGCCGAGAGCACTACGCCGGATTGCGATATTTCGCTCGTCTTGTTCGACGAAATCGAGAAAGCTGCGCCTTCCTTAACGCGCCTCCTTCTGGGCGTTCTCGACAAAGGGCGCCTCACGTTGGGCGATAACACGCTGGTGAATTTCGACAAGAGCCTCATATTTTTGACAAGCAATCTGGGCGCCCGCGAAATGATGCGGGAGATGACGCCTGGTTTCGGGTTCGACGCGGCCTGCCTCAAGCGTTGATCGAACTGAAGAGATGGCCAGCAAATTGGAGAGCATCGCTCTCGGCGCGATGAAGAAGATGTTTTCTCCTGAGTTTGTAAACCGTATCGATGCCGTCATTACCTATCAGCCGCTAAGCGCCGCGTCCATCAAGGAGATTCTCGACCATCAGGTCGAAGAGCTTCAGCGGCATGTGAACAGCCGTCTTGGATCGCGCGGATTTTCAATCGAACTGACCGCGTCGGCTCTTGATTTTCTGCTGAAGCGCGGCGTGAGCGTACAGTATGGCGCGCGTGAACTCAAGCGCACCGTCTATAGATTTTTGACCCAGCCCTTGGCAACGTTGGTGGCGGAAGATCTGGTCGCGCCAAAGTCCATTGTTACGGTCAGCGCGGCTAGCGACGGGGAGAAACTAGACATCGATGTAAAGGCTCCTGCCTCCGCCCGCACTCGAGCCAAAACGGCTACTGTATTGATTGTTGACGACAACCAGGAACTGCTTAAATTCCTGAAGACGGTAATGCGGAATGAGCCTTGGGAACTGGTCAGCGCTCCTTCCGCGGCACAGGCGCTCGATGTCGCCGCGGGACGGGATATCGACGTAGCGTTGATCGACTACATGCTTCCCGACCTCGACGGCTTAACGCTGAGTAGGAGATTGCAAGCCGCCCAGCCCACTACGAAAGATGATTCTGATGACCGGCGGCGGCGAGATGTCTCTCGGCAAAGAGAACGGCCCAAGTGCCGACCTGCCGATCGTTCAAAAGCCATTTCTGGTTGAGGATCTGCTCAATATGATCAGGAGCAGAATTCCATCTAAGAACGACTGGAAGCGCGTCCGCCGCTTCTACGGCCTGACGTACACATCAGAAGTACAATCTCAGGGCCAACTGAACTTGCCGTGGGCTGTTGGCCTGGCTTGTGACTTGACCGAATGCGTTCGATCCCACCGTGAGGTTGGGAGGCGAAAACTGCGGATGATTTAGGGCGTTGAATGCTTCAATTCGGAACTCGAGCATCGAGCCTTCCCGGAGCGAACTCAGCGAAAACTGTTTGAACAGAGAAAGAGTTGCGTTCGCCGTGCCCGGTGCCCGGACGCTCGAGACCTCTCGTGGGGCGTCCCCGATTGTGAAGGGTGCCGGGGTCACAGCCGCCGTTGGGTCCGCAAAGTACTGCTGCATCCAATTCGCGCCATTGTTGCGGCTTAGCGTCTGGGTGTGGGCGTGGCTTCAATGAGCCGCCGAGTTGAGGTACCAATGGAACGGCAAGAAGGCGCCTTCGAAGCGAAAACCGCCCCAAGTGGCCGTACCCAAGTGGTTGCCCATGCCGCTCCGGGTGTTAGCCGGACGCTGATTCTGGAAAAGGTTCGAATTTTCTTTCCTCCCGTTCGACCTTATCCAGGAGGGTCTCATGATGCCTGGACGGAGGCGGAGCGGCAGGAATGCTACCTGGCATCCACGAACTGGCGCAAGAGTCATACGCGAGCGGCATACTCCTGGGCGCATCCCAGCAGTCCGGGTCTACAGCCACCTGCGTCCGCGTCCGCAATACACGTCCAGTCGTCACGGATTGTCCTTTTGCTGAAGCGCGCGAACAGCTAGGCTGGTATTTTATGGTCCGGCGAAAGATTTCGACGAAGCTCTCGCGATTGCCGCGCGTATCCGGGCGGCTGTCAAAGGAACCGTCGCGATCCGTCCTGTGGTCGAAATCCAAATTTGTCGAGAAATTTACGCTACGATGTCGATTTGACTGCCGCAGGTCCGACTTATAGATGAAGGGTCCGTACCATGCAAATTACCCCTTATTTATTCTTTGATGGTCAGTGTGAGATGGCTTTTCAGTTTTATGCCAAATGTCTCGGCGGCAACATAGTCGATTCGGTGAAATATGGAAACTCGCCAGGTTGTGAAGCGATGCCCCCAGAGGCTCGCGACAGGATCATGCATACGGTGCTGAAGATCGGCGGCAAGTTGCTGATGGCGTCAGATTGCCCTCCCGGGCAGTACCAGAAACCGCAGGGCCTGGCGGTGTCGCTCGATTTCGATAAACCAGATGAAGCTGAACGCGTCTTCGCGGAACTGGCAGAGAACGGCCAAGTCCAAATGCCAATGGGAGAGACCTTCTGGGCAAAACGCTTCGGTATGGCCACGGACCGCTTCGGAATTCCCTGGATGATCGGCTGTAACAAGGAACCGGAACCGGCATGAGCGGTTCGCGTTCTGACCAGGTGAAGCAATGCAATAGCTCCTCACTCCGGCATCAAACATCGAACGGGGAGCAGCCGGAAGCATTGCACCAGTGATAATCGGTTGGGCTCGAATTCTTCCCGACCGTAACCCAAGACTCAGGCGTCGAGTCCCGGAACCAGTTTTTCGGAACGCTTCGCGACGCCTGCAAAGCCGTTTTTGCGAAGGCCGCTCGAATGGCGGCGCGCTGGTCCTTGCCCGTCGCCGCAGGGTCGGGAGACACGAACAGAGCAACCCCGGTACTCGCGATCAGATCCAGCCACTGACGATTGAGATCCCATGGGATCGCATCCGTGATGCCGACACAATCTGGATCAACCGAGAAGAAGGTGTTGTGCTGGGGAAGCCTAAAGGCGAGTGTGTTCACGCCCATGCGGCGGGTGCGCTCCCAGTCTCTTCCGCTGGTATCGTCGCCGGTGCGCTGTGCTTCAAACAGCCCAGCCCCCAGGTGGCCGATCGTGTTGCAGCCGATCAGCAATGTATGATCGCCCGCGCTGTTCCGGAGCGTCCGGTAAAGATCAAGTATCACTTCGGCGTTAGTGCGCGTGCGGTCGTGAAGATGCCATCCGGGACTGGTCGGTTCCGCGCCCATTTCCCTGCCCCACTTGCCAAGCAAATCGTAAGTAGAAAAGTCGTGCTTAATGAGCTCGTATCCCCAGGAGACCGGGTTCCTCACCTTAGTCGTCACCACATCTAAGGCCTCGGGAATTGTGGGATCGAAGGCCAATTCGCGGCCGCGTCCGCTAAGCTTTCCGAATCGTGCGGCAGGCAACAGGAGATTCGGAGAGACATCTTTTGTCGCCTCCAAAGGCCGTATCCAAAGGCCGGGACGCACGCCAATCTTCTTAACTCGGCTCGCGAGATCCGGCATGCTTGGAAACGTGGGCGAGCCGTCGCGCCATCCCATGTCGATTGTCGTGAAAGGGCGAACTTGGTTTCCATGCGAAAGCTCCGCCATCAAAGCGGCATCGCGCAGGGTTCCTTCAGCGCTGTTCTTACCATAGGCGTAATACCAGTCGTTGCTGCCATACAGCGGCGATTGCGGCAGGCGCGGACGACTGCACAGCATACGGCAAAAGGCCGTCGCGGATTCAATCGGACTTTCGCCCGTCGTGCCTTGCCGCGTAACAACAGTAGCGGCCACTAGTTCGCGCCGCCCTAAATCGACTCCGGAACCGCCATTAGAGACGTCCAGCCATAAGGAAACACCTTCCGCGTCAAGCTGCCAGAAGCAGAGGGCGGCTGCTTGTGTTTGGACGCCGTAACCGTCCGCTACTCCGCCATTCCAAACAAGAAAATACCAGGGCATCACGCGCTCGGGTACGATGGAACGCCACGCCAGATCGCCATAGCTGCGCTCCCACGCGTCACACAGTACAAGGGGCTCGCCCGGAATCCGCACAGTCCAGCGAAGGTGGATGCGATTAGGTTCAACTCCCGAAGCGGAAAGGACAATTGGTAAGCCGGAAGAGGTTGGCTCGGTCGTGACAGAGATCCCGGGCGCCGTCCATCGAGCCCCGGTTCGAGAGAGCGGGATCATCTTACCTGATGCGTGCACGGTCGCATAGTCAGGCGCCCGTTGCAGGTCGATCAGGCTAGCACTTGGCTTCTGCCGTGCTTGGATCGCGCAGACAGTTCCAATACCGACGGCACCGGTGAGAATAGAACGGCGTGAAGTCATTTCAATAAACGGCAACATTCAATTTACAAAACCGAAGCGGCTGCCCTCCCCTCGGTGACTAAACAAACAGAAACCCGTAAACCTGAACTTTACCTATTCAGGTTTACGGGCTGTAATTACATTACACCTAGCGAGTTAGTAAGTGCTCGTACCGCGGCTAATCGGCTTGTCGGTCGTAGCATAGTCCGCAGACGCTTCGCCGGTAGACGACACGTCATCCGCGCCCGTCCGCTTCAGCAGATCTTTCGCTCGCCCAACCCAGTCGCTGTTATCACAATGGACGGACAGCAAAATGCCGCCTTCTTTGATCCGGCCTTCATAGCGCTTCGCTTCGTATTCCGGAATGCCCATGCCGATCAGAGCGCCGATGATGCCGCCGACAACTCCGCCCGATCCAATCCCCGCAAGTGCGCCCATAATTGGACCCGCGGCAATGAACGGTCCAATGCCCGGAATCGCCAACGCTCCGATTCCCGCGAGCAGTCCAAGCGTTCCGCCGATAGCTCCGCCCGCGACCACACCCGTCGTTGTTCCTTCAGGCGCTTTGGTTTCTTTCTCGTGAGCGAAGTCCTTGGTGCCCACGTTGTCCTGCAGAAGAACCGAAATATCCTCGTTTCGGAAACCCTGCGCGAGCAATTCGTCCACTGCGCCTTCAGCTTCGGTGCGCGTCTTGTAAATACCGTAAACAACCGTGTTCTTTCCAGCCATGAAAATCTCCTTTAATCAACCAATCTCAATCCCGAAACGAGTTACTTGCCCTCTTTGACGGTCAACTGATCGTCAATATTGCTCTCGTCGGTGTATTTTTTCGCATGGGCCACAAGCGCGTTCTTTTCGTCCTCTGAGTGCACCGGCCCTTTAAGAGTGACTTTGCCGTGGTCGGCTATGATCTTTACGTTGTGCCCGTAAGTGGACAGTGATTTGTCTTTAACCACGTCTCTCCGAATGTGTTGCATCAACTCACGATCGGTCAGATTGTTCTTCGCCTGATCGGCCGTTTGCTCTGTCTTGTCGCGGTCGCGCTTGTTAACGGCCGTATTATCGGCCTTGTGGTCGGTATCTTGCGCTTGAAGATTACCGCCGAGCAAGAATGCTCCTGTCAGCACGATTCCGCACAGAACAGATGTAGAACTTCGATGCATGTATCTCCTCCGTCATGGATCATGCACGAGTAAGGCCACTCTCTTGTCACAGGATCGGAAACTGGGCTAAACCGCTGAGCCTCTAAGGCCCGCTAACGAACCCGCAAAGGACAAAGAACTAGGCCCACAAGGAATATCGACCGGGAGCGGTAATCTTTGCCCGTGAGCGCCGCCGGATATGCCGATTCTCGAGACAACGTCCGTTCAAGCTGAAATAATCAAAACTGATGTTTTTCTTGAGGGCTACTCTGACATCGATACTCTCGCTTACCGTCGCCGGTTCGGCATCCGCTCAGATGCCGGGCATTCGCGGATTTTCGGCAAAGAACATTCCCGACGAACAGAAGCTGGAACAGCAAGTCCAGGCCATACCCGACGCGGCTCGTCTTAAGACGTACATGAATGTCATCGCAGCCCAGCCGCATAATGCCGGCTCTCCGCGTTCGAAGGCGACCGCGGAGTATATCTCCGGCTTGTTGAAGGATTGGGGACTCGACGTTCACATCGAAGAATTTGAGGCGCTCATGCCCTATCCGACCGTGCGTGTGGTCGAAGTTCTGGGACCCAGGCATTTTGTGGCGCAGTTGAAAGAACCCGCGGTTCCGCAAGACCCCGATAGCGGCGACCCGCACCAACTGCCGACGTACAATGCCTACGGCGCTACCGGAGATGTAACCGGCGAGGTTGTCTACGCCAACTACGGCTTGCCCGAAGACTACGACTGGCTCTCGAAACAGGGAATTAGCGTCCGGGGCAAAATCGTTATCACTCGCTACGGCAAGAGTTGGCGCGGCATCAAGCCGAAGATAGCGGCCGAACACGGAGCCATTGCCTGTCTCATTTATTCAGACCCGCAGGACGACGGCTACTTCGAGGGTGACGTCTATACGAAGGGTCCCATGCGCCCATGGGAGGGTGTGCAGCGAGGCAGCGTGATGGATATGACGTTGTACCCCGGAGATCCTCTCTCACCGGGTTGGCCATCCGAGAAAGGCTCCCGTCGCTTGCCCATCTCGGAAGCGAAAACACTGATGAAAATCCCGGTCCTGCCCCTCTCCTACGGCGACGCTCAACCGATTTTGGAGCAACTCACCGGCCCCCTCGTCCCCCGCGATTGGCGTGGAGCGCTTCCTTTCACTTATCACGCCGGCCCGGGCGCAACGCGCCTTCACATGAAAACGGATTATGACTGGACCAGCAAGCCCTTATACGACGTGATCGCAACCATACCGGGTTCGGATGAGCCAAACGAATGGGTGATCGCTGGAAACCACCATGACGCCTGGGTCAATGGGGCAGACGATCCAACCTCTGGAGCCGTCGCCCTCCTCGAAACCGCGCGTTCCCTCGCCACTCTCCAGAAACAGGGTTGGAAACCGAGACGTACCATTAAGATCACTTTCTGGGATGGCGAAGAGTTCGGACTTCTAGGTTCCACCGAATGGGTAGAAAAGCACCAGGATGAGTTGCGGCGCAAAGCGGTGGCCTACCTGAATTCAGATGACACCGCGCGTGGCTGGCTGAACGTGAGCGGCTCTCACATGTTGGAGCAGTTTGCATCGGAGGTGGCCGACTCCGTGCAGCAGCCAGGAGCCAACGCAACCCTCGCCGAGTACGCGCTTCATCATCCGCCCGGTGAGCCATCCGACGAACCTCCTGCGGCGAAGAAGGAAAGCAAGTTTGTAATTGGCGCTCTTGGCGCCGGTTCCGATTACCAGGGTTTTCTCGACTACCTCGGCATCGCCAGCATGAACGAAGATTTCAGCGGACAAACCAAGAGCGGAATTTACCATTCGGTTTACGATTCCATTTATTGGTACACCCACTTCTCCGACACAACAGAAGCGGATGGGCGCGCACTCTCGCAATATTCCCTCACCGCGCTCCTAAGACTCGCCGATGCTGCAATCCTTCCCTTTGAGTTCGGCAGGTTCGCCGCTACCGTAACCGGCTATGCCGATGAAATCCAGAAACAGGCCGACAGCGGGGGCCGCAAGTTGGATTTCTCTGGCTTGAGGAAACAACTCGAAACTCTCAAAGACAAAGGGCAGAACTACGATGCGCTGTTAGAAGTAGCGCTCAACAAAACCACGCTCGATCCTAGCCGTCTGCAGCAGCTTAACATTGACTTGTTGCAATCTGAACGGGTTCTCACGCGCCCGGAGGGACTGCCGAACCGCCCTTGGTATAAACATCAGATCTACGCGCCCGGTTTCTACACCGGCTACGCTGTGAAAACTCTGCCCGGCATTCGCGAAGCCGTGGAAATGAAAAACTGGAAACTCGCGCAGCAGCAAATGGCGAATGTTGAGCAGTGCCTCGGCGACTTAAATCGAGTAGTGGCCGACGCCACGGAACAACTTGCCGGCCTTTAGCCTTGATCGTGATCGCCCGAACTCCATACAATAAGTGCCTCTACCGTATGCGAAACCCGGACAGATCCTCGACCGCATCCTCGCGCTCTTCAACACTGCGAACCTGCGCCATTCGCGGACCCGCATGGAGGGCGGCCGCAAGGTCGCTCAATTGTTTTGAACCGCCCACCCCGTAAATTTCAACACGTCCGTCGTCCAGGTTCCGCGCCCAGCCTCGAACACCTAAAGCGGTCGCCTCCCTTTGCACGAAATAACGAAACCCAACCCCCTGCACCATCCCCTCCACAAACCAGCGTTTCGCAACCTTGCGCTCCATATACAAACATTGTGCGCGAGAATGCGTTTGCCAAACTGAAAAGACAGACATGGCTTTTCCCATTCAACGCTTGCGGCGGTTGCGAGCTTCTGAATCGATGCGGCGGCTGGTACGCGAAACCCAACTCGCGCCCTCGCAATTCATTCTCCCGCTTTTCGTTTGTCCCGGTGAAGGCGTTCGCAAAGAGATCGGCTCCATGCCGGGCAACGCGCAACTCTCTGTCGATAATCTCGTGCGCGAGGCGGAGGAGTGCCGCGCTCTCGGCATCGGTGGCCTCATCTTATTCGGCATTCCAGAACTAAAGGACGAATGCGCCTCGGGAGCTTACGACCCAAACGGAATCACGCAGACCGCTGTTCGCGCCGTAAAGCGTGCCGTTCCCGGGCTGCTGGTCATCACCGACGTCTGCAACTGTGAGTACACCAGTCACGGCCACTGCGGCTTCATCAAAGACGGCGACGTTTCAAATGACGAGACCCTCGAATGGCTGGCGAAAACGTCGGTCTCTCACGCCAATGCCGGAGCCGATATCGTCGCGCCAAGCGACATGATGGATGGCCGGGTCGCCGCGATTCGACAGGCGCTCGATCACGCTGGCCATTCCAACACCCCTATTCTGTCCTACGCCGCAAAATATTCTTCCGCTTTCTATGGGCCCTTTCGCGAAGCGGCCGAATCCACGCCACAATTCGGCGATCGCAGAAGCTATCAAATGGACCCGGCGAATGCACGTGAAGCAATGCGCGAAATAGCCCTCGACCTTGAGGAAGGCGCGGACATGATTATGGTTAAACCGGCGATGCCTTATCTCGACATCATTCGCGCAAGCCCGCGAACGAGTGGACGTCCCCTTAGGCGCTTATCAGGTGAGCGGCGAATTCAGCATGATCGTCGCAGCTGCGCAGAACGGCTGGCTCGATCTTGACCGCACCATCATCGAAACTCTCACCGGCATTCGCCGCGCCGGTGCCGATTTTATACTGACTTACTTCGCTAAATCCGCTACGAAGCTGATCGGCTAACGTTTCTATTATTCCGGCAGCCGCCCAGACAAGTACGTTCGATTGGGCGGAGTATGTCTGCCGCCCGCCCCAACGCTGCGAACGATATGCAACGCTACCGGCGAACCCGGCTTGATGCTCTTCTGCAGCCGCATCACATCGTCGGGCGTGGCCACAGGCTGCCGATTAATCGACAGAATCGCATCATTTTCCTCAAGGCCAATATCGTCGGCAAACGAACCCGGATCCACGGAGACCACCTTGACTCCCGTCTTACCTTCAATCCCAAGATCCTGCCGCTCCTTCTCCTTCAAGTTCATGATGGTGATGCCGAAACGCGTCTGAGCCGATTGCGTGGCGGGTGGTTTGGCTGTCTCGGGGACTTCAGGCCGAGCCTCCGCGAGTTGCGGCGCATCCTTCCACACAACCGCACGCTCCTCAATGCCGATCTTAAAATCCAGCCGCTTGCCATTCCGGTCCACCGTAAACAGTGCTGTAGACCCCACCGGTAAATCGGCAACTCTGTTGACGAGTTCATCGCCATCCTTCACCGGATGATCGTTCAAAGCCAGAATAATATCGTCGGCTTTGATGCCAGCCTTTCCCGCCGGTCCTTTCGAGGCGACATTCTCGACTAGCACGCCGTGATCCAACCCGAATGCCTGGAGCGTATCCGCTTGGCTTCCATTCTTCGACCATTGAATACCGATCGAACCCCGTACCACGCGTCCATCGCGAATAATGTCGTTATAGACCTTTACCGCCATATTCGACGGCAGGGCGAATCCAATTCCTTCGTAAGAACCGCTCCGGGTCGCGATCATAGTATTGATGCCGATGACCTCGCCGCGAATATTGAGCAAAGGCCCACCGCTATTGCCCGGATTGATAGCCGCGTCGGTCTGCAGAAAATGCTGAAACTGCCCCGAGCCGAGATCCCTTCCCGTGGCGCTCACGATTCCCGCCGTCACAGTCGCTTGCAAGCCGAACGGCGAACCGATGGCGATGGCCCAGTCCCCTACTGCCACGCTATCCGAGTTCCCCATCTGCACCGGCGTAAAAGCGCGCTTTGCATCGATCTTCACCACCGCTACGTCTGTCTCGGAATCGACTCCCACAACTCGGCCTCTGTATTCTTCGTCCTCACCGCTCACTTTCACTTTGATCCGGTCCGCCTTATCGATCACATGGTTGTTTGATGATGTAGCCGTTGCGGTGACGAAGAAACTGTGCCCGATCCCTCCGTTCGGAAAGAGCGCGGATCCGGTTTTCCGAAGAAATGTTTAAACAGGTCCGAAGGATCTGGAGTGCCCGGCGCCTGGTCCTGTTCGCTGTCCTTCGCACTGTGCTTACCGGGCTTGGGCAGGTAGTCCGACTCGATATAAACAACCGAGGGCTCCAGGCGCTTCGCCAGCTTGCTGAATTCATTGGTTATGGGAACCGCCGCCGGTATCACCAGAGGAGTTGCATCGGGTGCTATGACCGGGTTCTGGCGGCTCGCTTTGACTCCGATATTGAGAAGAGTTCCGAGAACGATCCCGGCAAAAAGAGTGCAAAGCGACAGAGTGACGCTGAGCAGCACCTTCTGCTGTTTGAATTTGTGGATAAATGGCATGGGAAAAGTACCTCGGCGAGCCAGTAATAACAGTATAGAAAAGCTTTGGCGATTCTCATGAAGATAAAATCCTCCTCAGGTGAACGGCGACGGATTCAATCGATTCGAAGCCCTGAAAGGTAGCCGAAAAGGACAGTACAGAGGACATGATGGAACCAATACACCCGGGCGAGCATTTAGCGGAGGAACTCCGAGAAATGCGCATGAGCGCCGCCGAGTTCGCGCGGCAGATCAACGTCCCTACCAATCGTGTCACGCAGATATTAAACGGCCGCCGTGCGGTTACTGGGGATACGGCGCTGCGCTTGGCGCATTTCTTCGGGACCACCGCTGAGTTTTGGTTAAACCTGCAGAGCCTGTACGAGATCAGGCGCGCCCAGCAGAAGTGGGGACGCGCGATCAAAGCGCTTCCGACGATCAAAGATTTCCAGGCAGCGCACGTTTAGCAAAATGTCTCGTCGGGTTCATGATCCCTTTGATTCGCACGAAGTTAGAATCCTCCTCAGTGGACAAGCTGGTAAAACCATTCTGTATTCAAGACGGCCGCAAATTCCGCCTGAAAGACTTTGACCCGTCGTCTACCGAAGGCATCGGCTCCCAGCGCGAAGCCCGAGGGTTACTCGAATCCGGCCTCCGTGATTTGCGCGGCCGCCAGGAGAAACTATACGCCCAAGCGCAATGGGCGCTGCTTATCATTCTGGAAGGAATGGATTCGGCGGGAAAAGATAGCTTGATCAAGCACGTCATGTCCGGCGTGAATCCGATGGGCTGCGAAGTCGTCTCATTTAAACGGCCTTCCGAAGAGGAACTCCGGCACGATTTCCTGTGGCGGAGCGCCTGCAAACTGCCACAGCGCGGCAGGATCGGCATCTTCGACCGTTCCTACTACGAAGAAGTTCTTGTCGCGCGTGTCCATCCGGAAACTCTGGCCAGTGAACGCCTACCCGCCACACTCCTTTCTAAGAACATCTGGAACCAGCGTTACCAGGACATCTGCGCATTCGAGCGCTACCTCGCGCGCAACGGCACCGTTATTCGAAAGTTTTTCCTTCACCTATCCAAAGGCGAACAGAAGAAGCGTTTTCTGAAACGTTTGGAGAGGCCGGATAAGAATTGGAAATTTGAGGAGCAGGATGCGAAAGATCGGAAATTGTGGCCTCAATACACGAAAGCCTACGAGAAGATGATTCGAAACACCTCCACACCCCACGCGCCTTGGTATGTAGTGCCCGCCGACCACAAATGGTTCACTCAGGTTGTCGTGGCAAAGGTCATAACGGAAACCCTCGACGATCTCGGCCTATCCTTTCCAAGACCACTGGCAAAAGGCGGAAGGAACTCGACGCAGCCCGGGCATTGCTTGAACATGAGAGCCGATCGTAGCGTATAGTTCCCGGCGGCCGC
>CAWJUO010000060.1:0-34679 GCA_963845995.1 uncultured Acidobacteriaceae bacterium
GCGAAGATAGTTAGTAGATGTTGCAACTCACCGGAGCCGGTAAGCGGTTCGGACACAAACTGCTCTTCGAAGACCTGAACTGGCTCATCACTCCCAAGGAGCGCGCCGGTCTGGTCGGCGGCAACGGAACGGGCAAATCTACTCTCCTCAAAGTCATCGGCGGCATTGAATCTCTCGACTATGGCTCCATCGCTGGAATGAAAGGAATCCGGCTTGGCTATCTGCCGCAGGACGGATTGCAGGTGAGCGGACGATCTGTTTTCGCCGAGTGCATGAGCGTGTTCGCGGATGTGAAGGATCTCGAACTGGAGCTTGAATCCCTAACAGGGCGAATGAGCGAACTGGATCCCACGGGCGACGAATACCATCAAGTGACAGAACGTTTCGAGAAAGCCGATAGCGAGTTTCGTGCTCGCGACGGCTATGCCATAGAGGCGCAAGTCGGCGCGGTTCTCGCGGGTCTTGGATTCCGAAAAGAAGACTGGCTCCGGCAGACGGAGGAGTTCTCGGGTGGCTGGCAGATGCGGCTCGCTCTCGCCAAACTGCTGCTTGAAAAGCCTAACGTACTCTTGTTGGATGAGCCCACGAATCACCTGGATCTTGAAGCCCGGAACTGGCTGGAAGAGTACTTAAAGAACTACGAGTTCGCTTACATCCTGATCTCTCACGACCGCTATTTTCTGGATGTCACGGTCAGCAAGATCGTCGAAATCTGGAACAAGAAAGTTCATTTTTACACCGGCGGCTACGAAAAATACCGCCAGCAGAAAGCAGAACGCCTGGCGCAACTCGAAGCGGCTTACAAGAACCAGCGCGACAAAATCCAGCAGCTTGAAGCTTTCATCAGCCGCTTCCGCGCTCAAGCCACCAAAGCCAAACAGGTACAGAGCCGGATCAAAGAACTGGAACGCATCGAACGCATCGAACTACCGCCGGAAGAGAAGACGATACACTTCACCTTTCCCCAGCCGAAGCCGAGTGGCCGTATCGTCGCCGAGTTCAAAAATGTCGCTAAGAGCTATGGCTCGAAACACGTTTTCAGCGGTGTCAACTTCACAATCGAGCGCGGCGACCGCATCGCGCTGGTCGGTGTAAACGGGGCGGGGAAGTCAACGCTTATCAAGCTGCTCGCCGGAACGGAAACCCTGAGCGCTGGCGACTACACGCTTGGGCACAACGTGGAACCGGATTACTTCGCACAGGATCAATACAAGGAACTCAACATCAATGCCCGAGTCTTCGACGATCTTCGCGACGCGTCGCCGCGCTCCACTGAAACCGAGCTCCGCAATATACTCGGGTGCTTTCTTTTTAGCGAGGACGACGTCTTCAAGCGTATCGGCGTTCTATCGGGCGGCGAGCGAAACCGCTACGCGCTAGCCCGGATGCTTTTGCGCCCATCGAATTTCCTGCTGCTTGACGAGCCGACGAATCACCTCGACATTCGCGCCAAAGACGTGTTGCTGGAATCGCTGCAGGAGTTCACCGGGACCGTCGTCTTTGTTTCGCATGACCGCTACTTCCTTGAGAATCTTGCCAACCGGGTTTTCGAAGTCGGTGAAGGCGAAGTACGCGTGTTCCCGGGCAATTATGCCGATTACACATGGCGTAAGCAGGGCGGCCACGAACAGATTCCGACGCTAAAAGACGTGCTCATCGGCGTTCCCCCGGCCGAGCCGATTAGCATGCCGGGAGCGAGTGCGTCCGCGAAGCGAATCAATCCGATGCGCCTTAAGCAGATGCAGGATCAGGCGCAAGCGCTCGAAACACGCATCTCGCAGCTTGAAGCGGAAATCCAGGCTTCGGAACTCTCGCTGTCCGATTTCGCGAGTCCAAACGAGGCGATGCGTCTTTCGAATTTGCTCGAATCGAAACGCGCCGATCTGGACCGCGCTATGGCCGAGTGGGAGAGCGTAAGCGAACAGATCCAGGCGACGGCATAAACGCACGCTATCATCGACATGACATGGCCCAAACCCCTTGGGGCGATTTGCCCGTTAACGATGCGCACGTCCACTTCTTTTCTCACAATTTTTATACCGGACTGGCGCGGCAGAAGCGGGCGGCCAACGCCGAATCTCTCGCCATGCTGCTCGACTGGCAGATTCCCCCCGCCGACCCGCAATTTCTCACGCGCTCGTGGATTGAGGAACTCAACCGCAACTCCGTCAATCGGGCCTGTTTGATTTCGAGCGTTCACGGCGATGAAGCGAGCGTGGCCGCTGCCGTGGCTCTCCATCCCGGCCGTTTCTATGGCTATTTCATGCTCGACCCGCTGCAGCCGGATGCTCTTGCGCGAGTGAAGGCCGCCGCCGACAATCCGAACCTCCACTGCATGTGCCTGTTTCCGGCTATGCACACGTACTCCATCGCGGACGGCCGGCTCGTACCGCTCTTAGAAATCGCCTCCGACAGTGGGATTGCCGTATTTGTGCACTGCGGCGCTATCAGCATGGGAGTCCGAAAGAAACTCGGGCTGCCCAGTCAATTTGATATGCGCTATTCGAACCCGCTCGATTTGCATCCGGTGGCGCTCCACTTTCCGCAGATTCGCTTCATCGTCCCGCATTTCGGCGCGGGGCTGTTCCGCGAGGCCTTGATGCTGGCCGATATGTGTTCCAACGTATTCCTCGACACCTCGAGCAGCAACCGTTGGATGAATTATGAGGGCCTCACCCTGCGAACAGTTTTTGAGCGCGCTATTACTGTCCTTGGGGCGGAGCGGCTGCTGTTTGGAACCGACTCCAGCTTTTTCCCGCGCGGATGGAATAGCGCCATATTCGAGCAGCAGGTGAAGGCCCTGTATGAGATTGGCCTGGATGCAGCGCAGGTTCAGCAGATTCTAACGCTAAACCTGGAGCGCGTCCTGGGCAAACGCGGAGCAGGGCAGTAGCGGTTGTCATTCCGGCCTTTGGCAATACCTGCCCGGATAGGAGTCTTCTGAGGCGAATTCCCTCTACTCCTTTCTACTCTTTTGGTTATGACGCGATTTACTCCGTCCCGATTCCGTCAATCGAAGCTGCCGATAATCCAGACTTCCAAATTGCGCGCCGCCCAACTCACTGCGGCAGCTTCCTTCGAGGGCGCCGAGGCATTTCCTCCAGAACGATGGCGGGATCTGAAGACTTTCGCGCCCAACGTTCTGATCGGCCCTGCCTCGGCCTTGCAACGGCTGATGGAACGCATGGATCTTCTGACGCTGGAACTGACATCCGTTGACCATGCCGTCTTCGTCCTCACGGAGGTCGGCGACAAGCCTGTTACCGATTTGACGCGGGTAGTACTCTGGCAACATTTTGGGGTACCAGTTTACGAGCTATATCTCGACTCGCGGGGTGTGTTGCTCGCTTCCGAATGTGAAGCGCAAGACGGCTGGCACGTGGAGTCTGGCGCCCGGTTCTCTCTTAAAAACCGGGAACTGGTGGTTCAATCAACACCCGGCGGACCTGTTCGAACCGGACTCACCCGGTTTCTCGAAAGCGCGCCTTGCGCTTGCGGCCGCTCCGGAACCCGCATTCTGGATCCGGAACATCACGCCGATGAAGAAGCTCTTCCGTTTCTGGCCGCTACGGCTTGATCGCTTGATCGCGTGTAGGCCAGTAGCTGGAGCGGCCTATAATCGTTCTTTCGATGACAAGATCCGTCCAGACCACCGACTTCAACTTCACCCATCGCTCCTTACCCACCCAAGTTGATACTCAGCGGCGCTCTGACAATCTTTACCTGCTTTTATCTCTTATAGCGGTCGTAATTTTCGTATTCGCTGGCGCTCTGATGCTTCCTCTTCTCGGTTTGCAAACCGATGAGGTCATGTTCGTCCACGATCTCTGGCATCCACGCGCGGCTTTTTACTCCATCTCCTTTCAACATTTCGTCATCCCGGCCATGGTGGCGTCGTACGCTGGCGAACTGAAATGCTGGCTTTACGCTCCGCTGCTTAAAATCGCACCGTTCTCCGTCTGGGCAGTTCGCCTTCCGGTGTTAGTCCTTGCCGCCGCGACCATCCTGTTGACGGGAAAGCTCCTGCGGCACATCCAGGGCCGCACAGCCGCCCTGATCGGGGTTGCGCTGCTTGCCACCGACGTCACTTTCTTAGTAACTGCGGTATTCGACTGGGGACCAGTGGTGATTCAGAACCTGCTGCTCGTGGCCGGAATCCTGCTGGTTCTGAAATGGTACCGGGGGCGGCGCGATGTGGTGCTCTTTCTTGCTGGGCTCGTCTTCGGACTGAATCTTTGGAACAAAGCGCTGTTTCTTTGGAATCTTTCGGGCCTCGTGATCGCTCTGCTGCTGATCGCACTGCCTGCAGTGATTCGAGTCTGGCGGTGGAAAGCCGCGGCGCTCCTTGTTTTAGGACTGTGTATTGGGGCATTGCCGCTTATTCAATTCAATCTAAGTCACGGCGGGGCAACCCTTCAACAAAACAGCCATTTGACGGTGGCCGATGTTGGAAGCAAAGCGCACTATCTTCGCAGCGCGTTGGACGGTCAGGAAGGCACGTTTGCTCTTGTTGATACGGCGCGGAAAGGCATCGATCACATTCCACGTGCCTTTGAGCACCTATCACTTGCAGCGGCAAACGACCTGCGACCAGGGCCTTCGCTATGGCGAGTCGAAACCGGGTTGGTCTTAATTGCCATCGGCCTCTTCGCGGCGGACACATCGAATCGGAAATGGATTTTATTCTTCCTGGTTTCCGGACTGATCGGCTGGTTCGAATCCGCCCTCACGATCGATGCCGGCGCTTCCATTCACCACACTGTGTTGTTCTGGATTAACTGGTATTGCGCCGTCGCACTCGCTGCCGCGGCAATTCCGCGATTACGGCCTCGGGTTCTAAAGCCTATAGTTGGATTGCTCATCGCGGTCCTATGTATTCGAGGACTGTTTCTACTTAACCTCGAATACGCGCATCTGATCTCATACGACGCCTTGACGTCTTGGACGGACGCCGATGCGAACCTCGCCACGCATTTGAGCCGGGCGGGTGTTACTCGGGCGATCACAGTGGATTGGGGCATTGCGAACCCATTGAACCTTCGTAGTAGGGATAGGATTTCCACGGTTGAAGACGCCTTTGTCCTCAAGTCCGGGACTTTCGACAAGTACGCTTTTGAGGACTGCCGGACCGCTGACTGCGTGGTGATCGCGCACGTTCCCGAACGGTCGATTTTCCCTGAGGCGGCCACTGTTTTGGACGATTCCCTTCGGCGGGAGCATTTTGTCAAAACGGGCGTGGAGCACATCGACGATACGCACGGGTTCCCCGTCTATTCCGTTTTCCATGTTCAGGGTGGTTCCGCTTAGCGGGGATTCGACCGGCGCGCGTTCCGCTCAGGTTTTAACCGCTCCCGGTCCACCGAGGCTTATCGCCGATCCCGCAGTGATCGTCAGCCCCAGCGGTCTGGGAGAAACAACTCTAAGTTGGCGCGCACCGGCAAGTTTGTACGTCGAAGTTCACATCGGCAGTCCAGACGGTCCGCTATTTGCGTCAAGCAAAGGCTCTGGATCCGCGCGAACCGGTCTCTGGGTTAAGAACGGTTTGCAGTTTTATCTTCAGGATCGTTCAAACGATAATCCGCTCACGCCGGACAATACGCTGGCTAGAGTTCAACTGGAAGTTCGGACTCACTGATTGGGCGGAAGCATGGAGCCGTTGTCGGGGCTCGAACCCGAGACCTCTTCCTTACCAAGGAAGTGCTCTACCAACTGAGCTACAACGGCCTGCGTCACCGGCGGCAAATGGTGGACAGGGAAGGATTCGGTCTTTTAAGCACTCTTTAGAATCAATAAGCCCTGCGTGTTCAACGAGCTTATTGGACCCAAAAGGCTCATTTTCCCGGTTTATTACACAACTGTGTAATGACTTCCTGCCTAGTGGACAGGGTTGAATCGATTCCTTCGTCACCCACTCGAGTCATCTCACACATCTTATCACTGCTCACTGAGACGCAAGGCTTGAGGGTCTAGGCAGAGGTATAATCCGTCATGCGAACAAAGTGGGTCTGTGTAATTGCTCTTATTTGCCAGCCGTTGAGCGCCGAAACAGTGATTCACAAGTTTGAGCTTTGGGGAGTAGAGGGGACCACCAAGCTAGAGAAAGCATGCCTTTATTGGGGATGGACCAATGGATTCCTTCAGGCACGAGGAAAGCGGGCTGTGCACTTCGCCGATTGTCTTGAATCAATCACAAGCGATCAGGCCGTAGCGATGATAGATAAGCAATACAAAGATCATCCCGAGAGATGGTCGAATCCGCTTGGCGAGGAAATACTGGAAGCGCTAACGGTCGACGGTAGTCCGTGCGAAGGGAAGAGCCCGCTCACGCTCGAAGCGAAATGATAAGCTCTCCGCCTCTATGCCCGCGTTGCGAGAGCGCGGATAATGTACTCAAGCGATTGCTTCGTAGTCCCTCAACCGGCAAGGGTCACTACATCTGGGCCTGCACCCGTCACCCAGCGCAAAAACTGGGCCGTTGGGCCCAATCCACCAAGCGGCGCTACAACTCAGGAAGGAGTTCTCCTAGCAGAACAACCACCCGACCTAGCAAACCGGGACCGAAGCGCCCGGCAAAAAGACGGCGCAAGACACGATAGATTCCAATCGGCCGATTGAAGATTACACCTTGGGCTTATCGGCTTTGAGCTTATCCAGATTGGCGGCGGCATAATGGACAAGCCTAAGATAAGCACGTATCCACGAGACGACGCCTCAACTGGTTCCGGTAAGTTCTTTAGCCTGCGAATCCTTGGCGGCTTCAATGAACATGGCGGCAGGTATTGTCACAGGGCTACGTGGGCTGGAGCGCGCAGGCTGGAAAGGACCATTTGGCACCCCGAGAGCAGCTCGATGGGGTGCGTTGGCTGATTATTGCCTCTTGGGCTAGTCTAGGATAATCTGCGGCCCCGCGGCTACTTCACGACAAGCAGTGCCAGATCGGACGTCACGTTTGCCAGTGTGGCACCGGAAGACCTAAAGCGGCATACCTCGGTTATCACGTCCCACAGAGTAGAGAATGAGTACTGAAAAAGCGTGCATTACACAGGCCCTCATTACACAATCTCTCAATTTCTGTGTAATTTTTTGAAAGGCAAATGGTGGACAGGGAAGGATTCGAACCTTCGTACCTCGCAAGGAGGGACAGATTTACAGTCTGTTGGCTTTAACCACTCACCCACCTGTCCGACGAAACGAGAATAACATACCCTCGAATTGGGAATTGCCGAATTAAACGGTCACTGCGGAACGGGCCGAACCCGAAGCCGAGGCGCCGCCCGTCAGCCGCGTGTAGGCGTCCAGTGCCGCCGGGGCGAGCAATTTCCAAACCTTGTCCGCCGTCGCCTTTTCTTCCGCCTGGATCTCTCGGGCGAGGGCCGCGGTCTGCGTATCTCCCGCCGCTTCGGCGACTGAGGCAAGCGATTCGTACATGGCCAATTCGCTGTTTTCAACGGCAAACGCCATCATCAGGTTCTGCGTCGTACGTTCTTCTTTCTCGTGCCCGATCTGGGCCGCTTTAGGAGTCATGTTGAACATGTGGGCGAGAAGGCTCTTGGCCGTGGATGTGCTCCCGCCTAGAACTTCCAGGCGTGCGGTGAGCCGTTCATACTGGCGCTTTGTCTCGACGGCGTGCTGTTGAAAGGCGGACTTGGCTGCCGCGTTATCTCCCTCCTTGGCAAAGCCCTGCAGCTGCGTTTCGAAGCTCTTCTCGGCTGCGATGGCGTCTTCCAAATACCGTGTAATGACATCGTTGCTGGTTTCAGGCATGTAAGTGTCCTCACTCTTTGGATCCGCGCTTGCGTGAGCCGTTTCAGAGCAGTGCAGTATCCTCGTAAAGGAAACCAATGGGCCCAGCACTCCTCGACCGCGCGGGCACCCTTCGCCAAGCCGCGCTGTTCCGGACCTTTAGCGATTTTGAACTTTGTGAACTTGCCCAGCACGCCACCGTGCGGAGGCTGAGGCGCGACGAGTGTCTCGTTTACGAAGGGGAACAAGCGAACGGGCTGTTCGTTCTAGCGGACGGGACCGTGCGCGTGTACCGCGAGGGCTCGGACGGCCGTGAGCAGGTGCTCTGTATCGAACAACCCGTGAAAGCGCTGAACGAGTTTCACCTCTTCGATGGCGGACCTCATCCGGCTTCGGTATCGGCATGCGAGGAATCTTTAGTTCTCCGCGTTCCGTTTGCACACTGCCGGCATTATCCTCATTTCGCGCCGGCTGCACTGGAACTGATGTCGCAGCGTCTGCGGGACGCGTTTGAACTCGTGCATTCCCTCTCTTTGCTGAGCGTGGAACAGCGTCTAGCCCGTTTCCTGCTTGAGCAGGCGGACGGCACGCGAATGTGTCCGCAGCAGGGGCTCCGGGTCGAGTTAACGATGTCCAATCAGCAGATAGGGGCGGTCGTCGGGGCTGTCCGGGAAGTGGTCTCACGATCGTTGAGCAAGTTGCACAAGCGCGGTCTGATCGTGTTCAGCGGAAGAACGGTGACCATTCCCGATGAAGCGCGGCTCAATCGATTTATTTCGTCGAGCCGCGCGAATAGGGAAGTGCGGGCAGCCGCCTGTTAAGGGCCCTTTATTCTATTGGCTTAGTGTTTTGGTCTTTGGTGTGGCCCCACGGTTGAGGGTGATAGTCCCACTGCCGCGTTGCGTAATCGCTGCTGGTGATGATGATCATCAGGGTGAGCCAAACCAACCCCGCCACGACGAAAAGCCTTGTCAGCTTGGTGCTGAAGCGTACGCCCATGAAGATCCAGACCACCAGCGACGCTTTGATCAGCGCGATCACCAGCGCAACCACCACATTCCACTCGCCTAGTTCGATATGGGAAATTTTGACTGTTGACCATGTGAGACAGACCAGCACCAGCCAGACCAGGACCAAAGTTTTTGTCGCACTAACGTGACTTGATGTCATTTCCGGTCTCCAATCAGATATAGCAGCGGGAAGAGGAAGATCCAGACGATGTCCACGAAGTGCCAGTACAAGCCGATCATTTCAACCGGCGTGTAATAGGCGGAGCTGAATGTGTTACGCATGGATTTGACCAGCAGATATGTCAACAGCCCCAGGCCGATGATCATATGCAGCGCGTGCATGCCGGTCATCGCGAAATACAGAAAGAACAATATCTGCGCGTTGATGGGCGAATTGCGGCGATGCGTAGCGAGTCACATCGAAATGCAGGCCCGGAACCAACCATTCCACCCACTTGTTGTGATACTCGACTCCCTTGATTACCAGGAATATCGTTCCGAAAAACATCGTACAGATTAGCGAGATGACAAGCGGCATACGTCTGCTCAACTGCGCAAACCGCACCGCCAAAGCCATACTTAAGCTGCTGCAAATCAGCACGGCGGTGTTAGTGCCGCCGAGGGCCACGTCCATGTATTGGCTGGTGCTGGCGAAGGCTGCGGGATAAAGGCTGCGATAGATGGCGTAGGCCGTGAACATTCCGCCGAAGAACAATACTTCGGTAATCAGGAACGTCCACATGCCGAGCATGGCAGAATCGAACTGCTGCTCCGGCGAAGCGAAGTGGTGGCGTAGATGAGTTGCTTCTACGTGCGCGTCGTGATGCGCCACGGGAACGGTTGCGTCAGCCAATGATTTCCTCCACAGGGCCGTAGTTATAGGCTTCTTCCACCACGGTTGGCGTCACATCGAAATTGAAAGTTGTCGGCGGGGACTGGATCTGCCATTCAAGACCGGCGGCATTCCAGGGGTTCTTCCCGGCTTTCGGCCCGTACTTAAGCGAATAGGCGAAATAGATCATCGGGATCAGATAACCAAGACCGAGCACCGAGGCGCCCGCTGTAGAAAGCACGTTCAGCACTTGAAACTCCGGCGGGTAGGCGTGATAACGCCGGGGCATGCCCATGTACCCGAGGATGAATTGCGGGAAGAACGTCAGATTGAATCCGACGAAGACCAGCAGAGCGGCAAACTTCGACCAGGGCTCGGAATACATGCGCCCCGTTATCTTCGGCCACCAGAAGTGCAAGCCTCCCATGAAGGCCATAACCATGCCGCCCACCATCACGTAGTGGAAGTGAGCGACTACGAAGTAGGTTCCGTGCGTCGCCACGTCAACGGCGAGACTGGCAAGAAACAAGCCCGTCAAGCCGCCAATGGTGAAGAGCCCGATGAAGCCGAACGCATAAAGCATCGGCGTATCAAAACGGACCGAACCCTTATACATGGTCGCGGTCCAGTTGAACACTTTGATAGCGGAAGGCACGGCAACCATCATGCTGAGCAGTGAGAACGCAACAGCCGAATACATGCTCTCGCCCGTGAGGAATAAATGGTGTCCCCACACCGCGAAACTGAGGACCGCAATCGCCATGCTCGAGAACGCGATGAAGTTGTACCCGAACAGGCGCTTGTGCGAGAAGCAGGCGATGATTTCGCTGATGACTCCCATACCCGGGAGAATCATGATGTAAACGGCCGGGTGCGAGTAGAACCAGAAGAGATGCTGGAACAGGATGGGATCGCCGCCGATATTCGGATCGAAGATGCCAACATGAGCGATTCGCTCGAAGGCTAGCAGCAGAAGCGTAATCGCGATAACGGGCGTTCCCAGCACCTGAATCAGTCCGGTGGCATAGTTCGACCACACGAAGAGCGGTAGCCGGGACCATGTCATGCCGGGCGCGCGCATCTTGTGAACCGTGACAATGAAATTCAGACCGGTCAGGATGGATGAGAATCCGGAAATGAATACGCCGAAGGCCGCCGCCAGAACGTAAGAGTTGGAATAAGTGCTGCTATAGGGCGCGTAGAAAGTCCAACCCGTATCGACGCCGCCGCGAGCGACAGCATAGAGCGTGAAAAGAGCGCCGACGACATAGATGTACCAGCTCAAAAGGTTGATTCGCGGGAACGCCAAATCCTTTGCGCCGATCATGATCGGTATCAGGAAATTCGCGAGCGTTGCGGGTATCGACGGCACCAGGAAGAAGAACACCATGATGATGCCGTGCATCGAGAACAAGCGGTTGTAAGTCTCGGCCGAGAAGAGTCCTTCGGGAGACAGCAGGTTGATGCGGAAGGCAACCGCCATCGCGCCTCCGACGAAGAACATCAACGTGATGGAAATGATGTAGAGGACCGCAATTCGCTTGTGGTCGGTGGTGAAGAGCCAGCTCTTCCAGCCGTGCTCTACGTTGAGGTAATTGACTTCCTCGACGGCTGTTTCGGGAGTTCCGTATGCGAGTGTTGCCATGTGATGCTTGTCCTTAACTACTGTTTAGCGGGGCTGCCTTTCGCGGCGGCGGCTGCTGCTCTTGCTCCTGCCTTTGGTGCGATGACGACCGGCCTCTGCTGCGATCCCTGCTGCGAAGCGGGAGCGTTCGGCGAAAGCGATTTCACGAATCCAATCAATTGAATGATGTTTTCTTCCGTCACCTGACCCTTAAATACCGGCATAACGTTCGGCTCAAAACCGTTGACGATTTTAGCGTTCGGATCGAGGATGGACTCGCGGATATAGGCGTCGTCGGCCAACACCGTTTGGCCATTGGCCAACTGCACCGGCTTATTATAGAGACCGCGCAGATTCGGGCAGCGGCCTTGTTGGTCGAGAAGGTGACAGGTGGAACAGCCAAACTGCTGGAATAGCTTTTCGCCCTGCTCGGCGAGCGAGCCTTGGGCCCCGCCTCCGCTTGCCCAATTGGTGTAGTCGCGAGGAGACATCACCGTGACCCAGCCGCCCATTTTGGAATGCCAGAGACCGCAATATTCCGTGCAGAAAATATGATAACGGCCCGGTTTCGTGGCCGTGAACCACAGACTGTCATAGTGGCCCGGGATCACATCGTGCCTCACCCGGAAGGCGGGAATAGAGAAGCTGTGAATGACATCTTCGGATGCCATCGTCAATTTCACCGGCTGTCCAATGGGAACATGCAGCTCATTGATTTCGCGAGTGCCGTTCGGGTATTGAACTTTCCACATCCACTGCTTGCCCGTGACGAACACTTCCATCGCGTCCTTGGGAGGGTTTTGCGCCGCATAGTAGAGCTGCGCGCCCCAGGCGAACATCACGAGCATGACCAGGAACGGAGCGATGGACCACGTTAGCTCAAGGCCGGTGGATCCTTCAATCTGCGTCGCGTGCGGGTGCGCGCGTGCTTCGGTACTTGTACGCAAAGAAAATAACGGCGGCGAAGATCAGCACCGTCATGACCACCGATACCGCGGTCAGGAAAAAGTAAAGTGCATCGATACCTGGCGCCTGCTCGGAGGCGACCGGTGGAAATAGCGGTATATCGGCAAGCGTGAAATTCAAATTAGCCCACATGGCGCACCTCTTTCCAAGGAACGCTCTTATTCGTATTCTTGTCGCTACGCATTAGGAAATAAAGAAGACCGGCCAGGCACAGCAGCGTGAGACCACCGGCAATTTTCAAGATGTTTACGATTGCCAGGGTGTACTTCCCCTGAGTGGCATCGTAGTGAAAGCAAAACAGCAGGACGTAATCGACGGGGCTCCCGATCTTATGCTGGGAGGCATCGACGAGCGCCATCCTTAAATCCGCCGGCGCGTACTGGATGCCGTAGAAGTAACGGGACAGCTTGCCGTCGGGCGTAGCCACCATGATTCCGCCCGCATGAACAAACTGTTTGCTGGGCTCGTCCCAGTGATAGCGGAACCCGATCGCGCTTGCCAGCCGCGAGATCGACTCTTGCGACCCGGTGAGAAAGTGCCAGCCGGAGTTGAACGATCCACGTTCGAAAATCTTGGCGTATTTGGCCTTTTCCTGGGCGGCGATGGCGGGCGTGTCCTTCGGATCGAAGCTGACGACCACCACATCGTAGTCGCGGCCCGGCTCGAGCGATACCCGCCGCAAGGCCGATACAGATTCGTAAATGCTCTTCGGACAGAGGCTGGTGCAGCCGAAGTAAACCATCTCGATGACGACCGGTTTATCGCCGAAGTACGTCCGCAGGGGCACAGTTTGACCAGCCTCGTCGCGGAATACGAGATCGAGTGGAACCGGAGCGTTCAGATTCTGGTCTATGCCCACGCCGGTTGTAACTTTGGGACGCCCGTATTGAGCGTTAACTAGCGGGACGCTCGCGAGCACGAGCGCAGCACTAATGAGTAACTTGTGACTGCGCATTCTTGTGAATTTCCCCTTGAATCGTGGGCGTCTGTGCCTTTGGCGTCTGATAAGCGGGTGGCATTGAACCGAGGCTGCCCGCGAAATCGCGTCCTTGTCCGCCCGGTACCGTGTACCCTGGCGTAGCATTCGGCCTGATATTTAGCTTCGAAACTACCGCATCCATAGCGCTGCCGATCGGGATGTGTACGTGCCCGTCCGGGTCTTTACCGTAAGAATGCAATTGCGCTTCCTGTTGTGCCAGGAGATCGCTGAACTCCTCCCATGGATGGACCTGCAGCAGCGGAGTAGGCGGAACAACTCGCGCCGGAGCCAGCGGACTAGGCAGTTGGCTGGGCGGGTTAGCGTCACGTAACATCCGGTGAATCGGTATGGTGATCGCGAAAGAAATGATGAGCGTGACCGCGATGATAATCAGCGAGCCAAGTACGATCTTGACGCTGGCGTCGGTGCCCTCATAGTTAGTCCCGTGATGACCGGCATGCGGCTCCGAATGCACGGGTCCGTGATGTTGGACGAAGGTCTCGTGTTTCGAATCGTGGGTCGGATCGTGGCTCATAGCGCTGCAGCCTCCGGAAGAGGATTCATGACGCGGGGATCGCGCAACGGCAGCAATGGTCTACGCCGCAGCTGTCCGACAAACAGATAAACCCATATTCCGCCGATTCCGAGGAACGCGGCAAAGTCAGTCCAATAAATGGCGAATCCCTTGGTGCGGAAAGTGGGTTCCACAATCCAGAACATCTCGACGACGCGTGCTAACAGGATCCATACCGCGACCCTCATCAGACGAATCGGATCGCGTTTACGCGCCTGGGAGAGCAGTCCAAGGAAGGGAACCACGAACATAACCATAGCGACCAGCGAGGCGACAACCGTCCAGCCGCCGCGCACGCGTACCAGATACCAGCCAACTTCAAGCGCCAGATTGGCCGGCCAGATGATGATTAGCTGCGAGAGCGATAAATACGTCCAGAAGATGGTGAAGGCGAACATCATGTTGCCGATGTCGTGAAGAATAACCGGGTTGATTCTGCCGCCGAAGCGGTCCTTGCGGGAGGCCAGAACCATCGCCACGATCACCAGCGCGAACGTCTGGAGTACATCGCCAAACAGCAGAATGGCGCCGTACATGGTCGAGAAGAATTGGGAATCGGCGGAGAGTATCCAGTCAATGTAGGCAAAGGTCGCCGTGAAAGTTACAATCACGCAACCCGGGAGCGGAGAAGGCCCGCATCTTGTCTTTCAAACTCGGGTCGCCGGTCTGGTCCTGCCGGTCGGACATTCTGTTTACCCGATAGCCCCAGAACATCCAGATGGCAAAGTAACAGATCGTGCGGATGATGAAAAACGGCACGTTCAGGTAGGGTTGCTTGTGCTGCAGCACCGGATTGTTCGCGACTATCTGGGGATGCGTCCAGGGATAGAGAGAACCCATGCCGATTAACAGCACCAGGAAAAGGACGAAGATGAACGGCAGGGTTCGCATGGCCGCTTCGATAAACCGGCGCGAGGTGACGCCCCAACGCCCGCCCACCGTATGGTTCAGCACCAGAATGCCCAGGCCGCCGATACTGAATCCGCCCCAGTACAGAAAAGCGAAAATGTAGGACTGGAAGAACTGCGCGCGATCGCTGAAGAATCCAGCCACGCAGAGCAGCAGGCCCAGCGCCCCGATTACCCCGGAAATCCGTTCAATGCTCGCGGCCTTCTGGCCCAGCCGGATTTCGGGAATGGGAAACGTGTCAAGGGGTCCGTGATGACCGCTCACTGCTGCCTCCCCGCCGTGCCGCTTCCCGCATTCGCAGCCGCCGCGGCGACATCGACCGGAGGATTCTGGCTCAATTGCAGCGCCCTGATATAAGAGGCGATGCGCCATCTGTCATCGACAGGAACGCGCGACGCGTAGCTGTACATCGCTCCATAGCCATTTGTCATAACGTCGAAAAAGTGTCCTATCGGCGCATTGCGCAGCCGTTCATCGTGATAGCTGGGCGGTTGCCGCAAACCGCGCGTGACGATCATGCCGTGCCCATCTCCCAAACGGCCATGACAGGGAGAGCAGAAAATATTAAATCGCTCGTGCCCGCGTTCCACGTCCGCCCGGGTAATTTGAATCGGAATGAAATCGATGTCTTTACCGTTCTCTTTTCCCGTGAAGCGCGGGAGATCCACGCGCAACTGGCCGCGCGCCACCGTATCGGCAATACTAGGCCGGGCGGAGCGTCCATCGCCAAAAAACGTCGTCGCGGCGAAAGGCTTATAGCGCGGCTGGTCGTGCATGTCGTCCCGGCACGCGGTTGTCATGGCGGCGAGCGCGATCACGCCACCGCAAAGCGCCATTTTAGGCCGGAACATATTAAACAGGAACAACGGTCACCTCGATTCCACCGAGATCCCGGAGAAATTGCGCCGTCTCGTCTACTCTGAAATTCAGATCGGACGATTCGATGCAGATGAAGAATTTATCGATCGAGGCGCGTTCAAAAGCCGCCACATTGAAGACCGGATGGTGAAGCCGCGGCAGCCCGTTCATCGCGAGCATACTGATCATGGACGTCAACGCGGAAAACAGAATCATGCACTCGAAGGTGATCGGGATGTAAGCGGGCCAGCTATTTAAAGGACGGCCGCCGACATTGTGCGGGTATGCGACCACCGTGATCCACTCAAGCAACCCGAATCCAAAACAGGCGCCGGTGATGCCTGCCGCCAAAACGCAGTTTGCGACGTAGTTCCTTTTGTAGCCGAGCGCCTCCGCCAATCCGGTGACGGGCATCGGAGCGTACGCATCCATGCGACGGTAACCGGCCGCATGAGCGCGCTCACACGCCTCCACCAGGTCTTCCGGCGTGGGGAATTCAGCCATGACGCCGTGGATCGCCGGGAGTTCGTCCAATATGAGTTCCTCGCTCATAATTTCTCCTCATAAGCCCGCTCCATGTATCTGTCGTGATGGACCACCTCGCGAACCTCAAAGATGGATATCGACGGGAGCGCCCGCACAAACAGGAAGATCAGGAACAGGAAGAAGCCTATCGTGCCGGTGAATACGCCCCAATCCCATTTCGTCCCGATATACATGCCCCACGAAGAAGGCAGGAAGTCACGATGCAAACTGGTCACGACGATGACGAAGCGCTCCAGCCACATACCGACGTTCACGATGATTGAAATGATCCAGACCAGAACGATATTGCGGCGCACTCTGCCGGACCACAATGCCTGGGGAAGCACGATGTTACAGGTAATCAAGAGCGCATAACTCCAGCCGTACGGGCCCGTAATGCGGTTCCAGTACATGAACGCTTCATACTTGTCGCCGCTGTACCACGAGAAGAACGCTTCCATCGAGTAGCCGTAAGCCACGATAAGTCCGGTTCCGAGCATCAGCTTCGCAGCGGCTTCGATATGGCGCAGCGTGATCAGATCCCGCATGTTGTACCAGGCGCGCAGCGGAATGATGAGCGTCAACACCATCGCGAAGCCCGAATAGATTGCGCCGGCGACGAAGTACGGCGGGAAGATCGTCGTATGCCAGCCCGGCAGAATGCTGATTGCGAAGTCGAAGCTGACGACGGTGTGTACGGAAAGAACCAGCGGTGTTGCAAGTCCAGCCAGCAACAAATAAGCCTTTTGATACCGATGCCAGTGAATGGCGGAACCGCGCCAGCCGATCGCCAGAACGCCGTAGATCTTCCGCTGCCACATGTGCGGCGCGTTATCGCGCATGCTGGCTAAATCGGGAATGAGACCGCAGTACCAAAACACCAGGGAAACGGTTCCATACGTGGATACCGCGAACACGTCCCATTCCAGCGGACTGCGCGGCTGCGGCCAGAGCCACATAGAGTTTGGATACGGGAAAAGCCAATACGCAAGCCAGGGACGCCCGAGGTGAAGAATCGGAAACAAACCGGCGCAAGCGACGGCAAACAGCGTCATGGCCTCGGAGAACCGGTTGATCGATGTTCGCCAATCTTGTTTCAGCAAAAACAGAATGGCGGAGATCAGCGTTCCGGCGTGGCCGATACCGATCCACCACACGAAGTTGACAATGGCAAATCCCCAACCGACGGGAATGTTAACGCCCCAGATTCCGATGCCTTTGGTGAACAGCAGGCCCATGCCCACCATCAGCAAATTGACAAAGCAGAACGCGATGAAAGCGCCCACCATCCACTTCTTGGGCGTTTTTTTCCAGGGGAGGTAAACGACCTCGGTGATCCGGTCCGTTACCGTCGCGTAGTCGTGACCCCTGCCCAGAATGCTATCCGGGCCGGGGTCGATCATTTCCTGGCGGTTAAGATTCTCTGTTGTTGCCACTCTGACCTCTTAGCGCCTCATTCGGATTTCGTACATAACCTAAATAGGTGGTGCGCGGACGCGTTTCCAAGTCGTCCAGCAGAGCGTAATTCCGCTTCAAACTCTGCAGCTTTGCAACTTGGCTGCCTTTATCGTTCAGATCGCCAAACGTAATCGCCTGCGTTGGGCAAACCTGCTGGCAGGCCGTTAAGATCTCGCCGTCGTGAACGCGCCTGTTCTCTTTTTCCGTCTTGATCTTGGTTTCCTGGATTCGCTGGACGCAGTACGAGCACTTCTCCATGACGCCGCGGCTGCGCACCGTCACGTCGGGATTTCGCACTCCGTACAAGCTCTCGGTCTGCCAGTCCGAATACAGGTAGAAATTGAACCGGCGTACTTTGTAAGGGCAGTTGTTTGAGCAGTAGCGTGTGCCGACGCAGCGGTTGTACACCATCTCATTCAACCCTTCGTTGCTGTGTACCGTTGCGGCGACGGGGCAAACCACTTCGCACGGCGCATTTTCGCAATGCATACACGGAACCGGCTGATTGTAAGAGACCGGGTTGTCCAGGTTGCCGTGGTAGTAGCGGTCCACGCGAATCCAATGCATGTGCCGTCCGCGCGCCACCTGATCTTTTCCGACCACGGCGATGTTGTTTTCAGATTGACAGGCAATGATACAGGCGCTGCACCCGGTGCAGACATTCAGATCGATCGCCATGCCCCACTTGTAGCCCTCGTATTTCCAATCGCCGTACAGCGTCAAGTCTCTGTCGCGCGGCTTGTTTTCGCCTTCGTAAGTCGGGAAGTTCGGATGTTCCTCGAACTCCGTCATGTCGGCGGCGCGAACAGGCTCGCGGCCGGCCATGGTCTGCGTCTCCTGCGACGTTCGCCAACCGCTCGTGCACGCCGGTTTTCTTTACCTGGCCCGGAGCGAAGAAGGGGGCGGCGGCGTCCTGAACCGAGTAAGCGTTGTAACCGATCTTGGTCCCAACCCGGCCCGAAGCAGTCCGGCCATACCCGAAAGCAATCGTAAACGAACCTTGGATCAGCCCCGGTTGTATCCAAGCCGGACCCGAAACTTTACGGCCGCCCGTAGTGACTTCGAGGATATCCCCGGCTCTCACATTCATGTCCTGGGCATCCTTGGGACTGAGGAGAACCGTGTTGTCCCAGGTCATCTTGGTCTGCGGCTTGGGCAGCTCCTGCAGCCAGCCATTGTTCGCGTAAGCGCCATCCCAGATCGTGGGATCCGGCCGGAATACAATTTCTTGGCCGCTGTTTTCGGCAGCCGTTAAGGCGGGCAGGGCAACAGTACCCGCGGCGTTGATGGATGCCGATTTGATCCCGCTAACCCAGCCATTATGCAGAGACGTCTGCCACAAGGTATTGAAGTCCGCGCCCTTGTTCTGGCCTTGCCAATAAGCCTTCACAACGTCGTGCGAACTTTGATCGGGCTTGCCTTGCAGAATCGTTAGAATCTCGTGCGCCGACTTGCCGCCGTAAAGCGGCTCAATCAGCGGTTGCTGAATAGTTGTCGTGCCGTCGAAGGCGCGTGAGTCGGACCACGTTTCGAGATAGTGAGCTTCCGGAATGTGCCAGTGACTAAGGCGTGACGTCTCATCGAACATCTGCCCCAGCCGCACGACCAGGCGGGCTCGTCGAATCGCGCTCTCAAAATTGAGCGATGCCGCACTCGAGTAAACCGGATTCTGCCCCAGAATGACCAGTACTTCGACCTTCCCGCTGTTCAGGTCGCCCGTAAGTTCTTCGATCGTGTGGGTGTTATCCGGTTCAACCCCTTCGAGCAGCATCACGGTCTGCCCTACATTGCCGAGCGCCGCGTTGATAGCGTGTGCCGCCAAGTGAACGCTTTCCGGCTGATACTCGCCGGGAACTACCACCGACCGCCCTTTCGCGCTCTGCAGATCCTGGACAACCGCAGCCATCCAACCGGGCGCGCTGCCCTGCGCCGGAGCCGCTACGCCACAAGCCTTCGCCAGTTGATAAGCGATGCCGGCCACATCCGCGCTCTTCACCGGAAAACGGTGATCGGCAAGCGACCCGCCCACGGTGGGCGTGCATTCGACCGCATAGTAGCGATTGCGCTTATTCGCGCCGCCGACAGCTCGCCGCGCGGAAAATTGCCTCGAATAAGCCAATGCCGCGGGCCCGTTGTTCAGGAAATCGGCGTCCAGACTGACAATCACGTCGGCTTTCGAGAAATCGTAGGTGACGATCGCGTTCTTCCCCGCAATCTTCCTGGCCGAAGAAGCGATCGCCGGGCTGATCGAAGGCTCATGAACGTACCACTTGGTTGCGGGCAACTGGCTTGTTATAGCGGCCATTTGCGACTGCAACGTCGGTGACGTAGTAATGCCTGTCAAGATCGCGAGGCCTTCGCCCTTGCGCGCGCCTAATCCTTGAGCTTCCGAACTGAAAGCGCCGTTGAACTCACCCCAGGTGCTGAGGCGGCCTTCGTGCATGACCGTCTGCGACCTGTCCGGATCGTAAAGATTGAGAACCGAGCCTTGCTCGAAAATTCCAGTCGAACCCAAACTGGCCGGATGATCGGGATTGCCTTCTACCTTGGTCGGCCGGTTTAGATGACTCTCAACCAGAAGGCCGCGCGCATAGCCGTTGAGCGGCATGGCGGTTGCATAGAAAAGCGGCAAACCGGGGATCACATTTTCCGGCTGCCGCACGTAAGGAACGATCAGTTCTTTGGGCTGTTTCGTACAGGCCGCGGCGCCCGCCATCGCGAGAGAGGCCGCCATCACCTTCAACAGATTGCGGCGATCGACACCTTGCGGAATTTGCCCGGAAAGGCCTGGAAACTCCTGCTCGATATACTCGGTCAGCTCTTCCGTCTCGGCGGCTTCTTCAATGGTTCGCCAGAAACGCGGGCCATCTCCAGCGGCAAGCTTTTCTCGCAGCGCTTGCAGGTCGGTAGCGCGCTTGCGAGGCGGTTCGAGCAGTGACTCTAAAGGAACAAACGGCGACTGATTATGCTCTGATTTCATCGGTGGCAAGTTACGCAATCCGTCAGGCTATGAACTTTGTACTCGGCTACCAGTTTCCGGCCCAGATCAAGCTGATTGGCGGGGTACTGATAATCGATATTGAATACCTCTGACTTCGGTCGAATGAATCGTTCTGGCTGGCGGTGACAATTCAAGCACCAGTTCATGTTCAGCGTGTTGACCTTGTAGGTCAGCGGCATCTCGTTCACTTGGCCATGGCAAGTCGAACAGCCAATGCCTTTGTTGATGTGAATACTGTGGTTGAAGTAGACGAAATCGGGGAGGTCGTGAACCCGCGTCCATTCGATGGATTTGCCGGTTGCCCAGCTGTCCCGGATCGGCTGCGTCACTGTCGCATTGGTCCAGATCTGCGAGTGACAGGTCATACAGGTTTCCGTCGGCGGAAGTCCCGCGAACCCGGACGTCTCGACGCCGGTGTGACAGTAGCGGCAATCGATACCGTCGTCCTTGACGTGGTGTTTGTGACTGAACTCGATAGGCTGTTCAGGCGCCACCCGGACCGACGTAATCCACGGTCCCCGGTCAATGATGTACCCGATCGCTAAGGACGAAGCAGCCAGGAGGACGACCCCGGCGATACACACCTTGAAGATCGTGTTCGAACTAGGTCGAAAAAGCTGTGCCATAAGGAAACTGACAACTCACGCGCAAACCAGGATTATATACCGTCTAAATACAGTACTGTTCCGATCCGGCAGTAACGATTCTCGTGAGGATGTAATTATGATCCGCCGTCCGTCCGAAATCGAGCAATGACATTTATCACGCTTGAGTTAAGAAATGCTAGATTCCCAGTTCGGATTTAGCAGCCGCAAACTGTTGAGCCGCGAATTCCAAATCTTGTCTCGTGTGTGCGGCTGACAATTGAACCCGAATGCGCGCTTTGCCTTGCGGAACAACCGGATAGGAGAACCCTATTACGTAAACGCCCTTTTGCAGCAGTGCGTCCGCCAGCCGGGTGGCAAGCGACGCGTCTCCGAGCATCACAGGCACAATCGGGTGCTCGCCGGGCAGAATCTGGAATCCGATTTCTGTCAACCGCTGCCGGAAAAAGGACGTGTTCGCAAAAAGGCGTTCGCGGAGGTCGGGTGTTTCCGTGAGAATGTCGCAGCACTTTCAAAGAGGCTGCGACGATGGGCGGCGCAACGGAGTTTGAGAACAGATAAGGCCGTGATCGCTGCCGCAGCAGACTGACGATTTCTTTTCTGCCGCTCGTATAACCGCCGCTCGCTCCGCCGAGCGCTTTGCCCAGCGTGCCCGTGATGATATCGACGCGCCCCATCACGTTATGAAACTCGTGCGTGCCGCGGCCGTGTGTACCCATGAAGCCAACGGCGTGCGAATCGTCAACCATCACCATGGCGTCGTAACGCTCGGCCAGATCGCATATCGCAGGAAGATTCGCAATGTAGCCATCCATCGAAAACACGCCGTCCGTTGCGATCAGCCGGTGACGCGCCGCGCTCGCCTCTTTCAACTTCGCTTCGAGGTCGTTCATATCGCTGTTTTTATAGCGATAGCGTTTGGCTTTCGAGAGCCGTACGCCGTCGATGATGCTCGCGTGGTTCAATTCATCGGAAATGACGGCATCTTGCTCGTCGAGCAGCGTTTCGAAAAGCCCGCCGTTCGCGTCGAAGCAGGAGCCATAGAGAATCGTGTCCTCGGTGCCCAGGAAGTCCGTCAGCCGTTCTTCCAATTCCTTGTGAATGGATTGCGTGCCGCAGATAAAACGAACGCTGGCGAGCCCGTAGCCCCAGTCGTCAAGGGCTTTCCGCGCCGCCTCCACGATGGCCGGGTGATTCGCCAGGCCCAGATAGTTATTGGCACAGAGATTCAGGACGGACTCGCCGGATGAAACGCGAATCTCCGGCTGCTGGGCGCTGTCGATCAGGCGTTCGCGTTTGAAGAGTCCCGCGTCTTCGATATCCGCGAGCTTGCGTGACCAGGTAGTCTTTGACGTTGCCGTACATTGCCGCCCTTTGGCTATAGTAGCCTCCGGGCGTTAAGCATATTGCCCCGCCGCATAGCCCGAAGCCCAGGCCCACTGAAAGTTATAACCGCCCAGGTGGCCGGTAACGTCTACAACTTCGCCGATGAAGTATAAATTCGCTACCTTTCGGCTCTCCATTGTCTTAGAAGATAGCTCCGCCGTATCCACGCCTCCAAGCGTCACCTCTGCCGTGCGATAGCCTTCGGTGCCGTGTGGAACGATTTGCCATTCATTGACTGCGGATGCTAATTGCTCAAGCTGCTTATCGCTGATCCCGCCCAGTTCGGAATAGTTTTCCGCTATGCGTTGCGCTAGCCGTTTCGGCAATAGCGTGTTCAAGGCCGTAGCGGCTTCTTGCCTCGGGTGCGTAGCCTTTGCCCGCTTTAGCATCGCAGCTACGTCGTGCTCCGGCGCAAGATTCACGCGCAGGCGATTCTTTCGGTGACCAGTAAGAAGAAATCTGCAGCATCACGGGTCCACTCAGACCGCGATGCGTGAACAGCAGCGCTTCTCTGAAGGTCTGTTTCCCGCATTGAACCTCCGCTTCGAGCGCTACGCCAGGCAAGATCCTTCCACAATTCGAGCTGCGCTTCGCTTAACGTGAACGGAACCAGGCCAGCCCGCGTCGGCACGATTTTCAAGCCGAATGTTCCTGGCGATTTCGTATCCAAGTCCGCTGGCGCCCATCTTTGGAATTGAGAGCCCGCCACACGCGACAACCAGCGACTCGCAACACAATTCACCTTTGTCTGTCCGTACGCGAAACCGGTTATCCGGCTTAGTTATTTCGTCAACATTCGTTTGCAACTGGATTTCGACGTTTGCCTGCCTGCATTCTTCCAGCAACATGTGAATAATCTGCTGCGACGAATCCCTGCAAAACAACTGCCCTAGCGTTTTCTCGTAGTAAGCGATTCCGGTGCTTCTCTACCAGCGAAATGAAATCCTGCGCGCTGTAACGTGAAAGCGCCGAAACACAATAACGCGGATTTTGCGAAAGGTAATGCTCCGGCGAAGCGTGCAGATTGGTGAAATTGCACCGGCCTCCGCCTGAGATTCGAATCTTCTCTGCGGGTTTAGCTCGCATGCTCGATCACAACCACGCGCGCGGCCGCGCTTTCCGGCTTCAATGGCACACATAAGACCAGCCGCGCCCGCGCCAATAATCACAACATCCGCCATGTACTCAAGCTTTAACAGTTAGCACCCGCTACACTCGACGGATGCTCTTGTGCCCGGTCCGCGACTGCCACATGGCACTCATCCGCGAGGAGCGCACATTGGCCTGCCCGCGCGGGCACTCGTTCGATGTCGCTCGCAGCGGCTATATCAACTTGCTTCAACCGCAGGACCGCAGATCTAAGCAACCGGGCGATACTACCGCTGCCGTTACCGCGCGGCGCCGATTACATGATCGCGGCGTGACGAAACCGCTACTGGACGCAATTGAGAAAATGATAGCTCCCTCGCCCAACGACGTCCTTCTCGATGCTGGATGCGGCGAGGGTTTCTATCTCGGCACTCTCGCTGCCCATACCGGGGTCGAAGCACATGGCGTGGACATATCCATCGCGGCCATCGATGCCGCCGCAAAACGCTATCCCGGGTGCGAGTGGATCGTAGCGAATGCGGATCGGTTTCTGCCGTACGCCGACCGCTCATTCTCGATTGTGATGTCGATCACCGCGCGCATGAACGCGCCTGAATTTCGCCGTGTCCTGCGGGATGACGGACGTCTTCTCATCGCCCTCGCCGCACCGGAGGATTTGATTGAACTCCGCGGAGAAGGCCGCGACCGCGTGGCGCGAACAGTCGAGACATTCGCGGACAAGTTTACGCTCGTCGATCAGCGCCGCGTTACGACTTCCGCCGATCTCGACGCCGCTGCTGTTGAAGATCTTCTATTGTCGATCTATCGTCCGATGACATCCAAACCGCCCGTTGCGATGCGAGTGACCTTTAGCCTGGACCTGCTGCTGTTTAACGACGTAGTGCCTAGTCACTCAGCAGCCAAGTGCAAACTCTGCCCTGCCGATATCCCATTCCTCCGAAATGCGCCGTCCGATTTCTTCAAACTCGGGATGTTCTTCGGAGTATTTCCGCATACACGTTGCCACTTCAGCCAGAGCCTCCGAAATGCGTTCAAAAATATGAAGCAATTCCTGTCGTGAGCCCAGCGACTTCGCCTCACCAAACCGCACCAGTTCTTTTCCTGTTGGCCATTGGTTTGTCCCATTCAGCGTAAGCGCCATCCGGTCTTTCGGCAGGTAGGCCGTGGTTGTCACCAAATCGTACACCGGGGCAAGATGCGCCTCGCCCTGTACCTCGTCGTACAGCACCCCAAAATTCTTCAAATGAGCATCGCCGTTGCGGATAGCACAATTCAGCGCCACCAACGTGAAGAGCCGAAGGCTTTCCGGAGCAACCGTTGACGACCTGCCGAATTGTTGGAACCGACGCAGCACGTGTGTCTCGTAGCTGCCTCGATACTTCTCATCTGTTCGCCGGCCGTTCAAAACACAAAAATCTTCAAACCCGCGATAGGTCCCGTCGAGCCGCAGATCAAAACGTTCCATGATAAGGGCCCTCCCATCTTCAGTGACACGGTGTGGAGGCACCGGTAAACCGCACTTTTCAGCCACTTTCAGACAAAAAAACTCGTTTGCCGAGAGTTGCGGACCGGGATCAAAGCTTGACGATATGGGTTCGAGAGACATGACCGTGTCGCCAAAGAGAAACTCCCCTCATCCCGAACAGGTTTACTGAATCGAATTGAGACTTTCGCTGACTCATAACGATCAAGCACACCCGCCGGCTGGCGATCTGTCCAGACCCTAATCATCCTTGTCTTCTTTCAGCAACTCGTCAAGCGTCGGTCTCTTATCTGCGAAAGGCTGAACCTTGAGCTCAAGGCCAAGAACTGCCAGAATACGAATTACTTTGGAGATTCCTATATCTCCGGCCCTTCCGTTTTCTAAAGCATCGATTGTGGCTCTGCTGAGTCCAGCTTGAGAGGCGAGATCTGCCTGCCGCAAGCCCCGCTCTCTGCGCGTTGTGGCAATCTGCTGCCGATGGAATCGAGAGTTTCCATGCTTAATATATTAGACATTTCACTCTGTTAACAGCAAATTGCCTAATATATTAGGCTAAGCCAAGCACTCTCGGAGCTCAAATCTAAGTCCAATCCAGCAGAACCTTCCCAGACTGTCCCGACCGCATCGCCTCAAAACCCTTCTCAAAATCCAGGTAAGAGAATCGATGCGTAATGACCGGCGTAATGTCGAGCCCGGACTCCAGCATTACCGTCATCTTGTACCAGGTCTCATACATTTCTCGTCCGTAAACGCCTTTGATCGTCAACATATTGAAAATCACATGCCGCCAATTGATCGGCATGTCATGCGCCGGAATTCCGAGCATCGCGATCCGCGCCCCATGGCTCATATTCGCGATCATGTCCTGAAATGCGGCCGGACTGCCGGACATTTCTAAGCCGACGTCGAAGCCCTCCGTCATTTGAAGCTGCTGTTGTACTTGCGCAAGACTCGTCTCCGAAGGATTCACCGCAAGCGTGGCTCCCATTCGCCGCGCCAGTTCCAGGCGATGCGGATTAAGATCGGTCACGACTACGTATCGTGCGCCCGCGTGCCGGACCACCGCGGCCGCCATGACGCCAATCGGCCCCGCACCGGTAATCAATACGTCTTCCCCAAGAACCGGGAACGACAGCGCAGTGTGAACGGCGTTACCGAACGGATCGAAAATCGCCGCGACTTCCAGGTTCACCTGCGGGTTGTGACGCCAGATATTGCTCATCGGAAGCGAGATGTATTCGGCGAAGCAACCCGGCCGGTTCACACCGACGCCCTGCGTATGCGCGCAGAGATGCCGCCGTCCTGCCAGACAGTTCCGGCAACGTCCGCAGACGACGTGACCCTCGCCGCTCACGATTTCGCCAGGATGAAAATCGTTCACATTCGATCCAACCTGAACGATTTCTCCCACGAATTCATGGCCAATCGTCATGGGAACGGGTATGGTCTGGCGCGCCCACTCGTCCCACTCGTAAATGTGCAGATCGGTTCCGCAGATTCCCGTCTTCTTCACGCGAATCAGAACATCGTTAATCCCGATCCCGGGGTCGGGCACGTCCGCGAGCCACAAGCCACGCTCAGCTTTACTCTTTACTAACGCTCGCAATCTGTCCTCGCTTTCGAATCCACGATCTCGTCCCTTTGTATCGCAGCCTTGCTCGCGAGGCGCGGTCTGTCACTAAAACCGGCCGCTATCCATCTACAAGCTGGTAAGCATAAAACTGAATGAAAGCAATCACGATATATCCCGGAAAGGCGAACTCAGCGAGTTTGCAAGAGGTTCCCGAGCCCGCCGCCGGTGAAGGTGATGTATTAGTCCGGGCGCTCGCGCTTGGCATTTGCGGGACCGACTTTGAATTGATATCGGCGGAGTATGGATGGGCGCCTCCGGGAAGCGATCACCTGATTCTTGGACATGAATCCCTGGGCCGGGTGGAAGACGCGCCCGCGAATAGCGGCTTTGCCAAGAACGATTTAGTCGTCGGAATCGTCCGCCATCCCGATCCCGTTCCCTGTATCGCGTGCGCCATCGGCGAGTGGGATATGTGCAGGAACGGCAAATACACGGAACGCGGCATCAAGGAGCGCAACGGGTTTGGTTCGGAGCGCTGGCGTAATGAATCCGACTTCCTGGTCAAATTAGATCCAAGTCTCTCCGACGTCGGAGTTCTTATGGAACCAGCCAGCATCCTCGCGAAAGCCTGGGACCACATCACACGCATCGGACAGCGCACGGAGTGGAAACCGAAGACGGTGTTGATTACTGGCGCGGGGCCAATCGGATTGTTGGGCGCGATGATGGGTGCGCAGCGCGGGCTTGAAGTTCACGTGCTGGATCGTGTCACGGAAGGGCTGAAGCCCCAATTGGTCCACGATCTAGGGGGCGAGTACCACATCGGCCGGGTCAAGGATCTCAAGTTCACGCCAGACATCATCATTGAGTGCACAGGCGTTTGCCAGGTAATCGTAGACTCGCTCGACAAAATCGGGAATGACGGAATTCTTTGTCTTGCGGGCGTTTCTTCGCAGGGACAGAAAGACACGCTCGATGTCGGATGCTTGAACCGCAAGCTGGTGCTCGAAAATGGAGTGATCTTCGGCTCGGTAAACGCCAACCGCCGTCACTATGCGTTAGCGGAAAAGGCTTTGCTGCAAGGCGACCGCGGCTGGCTTTCTAAACTGATCAGCCGCCGCGAACCGATCTCCAACTGGCAAGGCGCTCTCACACGCAGGCCGGAAGATATCAAAGTTGTCCTCGAATTCCCGAATTGACGCTCTGAACAATGACCCAACTTATCGAAGATTATGCCCTGATCGGCAACAACGCGACCGCGGCGCTGGTGGGGCGAAACGGCTCGATTGACTGGCTCGGTTTCCCGCGGTTCGACTCGAGCGCGTGCTTCGCTTCCTTGCTCGGCACTCCGGAGAACGGCCATTGGTCTATTTCTCCGAAAGCGGAACGTCCCGGCACCAGCCGCCGTTACCGTCAAGGAACACTGGTGCTTGAAACCGAGTTTTCAACCGATTCCGGAAAAGTGCTGGTGATCGATTGCATGGACCGGCATGGCGACAGTCAGTATCTGATTCGCGTGGTGCGCGGCGTAGCGGGCAGAGTCGATATGCAGATGGAACTCGCGCTACGTTTCGACTACGGCACCGTCGTTCCATGGGTGAGCCGGCTCGATGATGGACGCCTTCAGGCTATTGCTGGACCGAACAGAATTCTTCTTTCCGCTCCCGTTGAACTCTGCGGAGAAGATTTCAAGACCCGCGCCGTTTTCAGCGTGGGCGAAGGCGAGGAGGTCCCGTTCCTGTTGACCTGGTCGCATTCCTATGGACCGTTGCCGGAACATCCCGACGTCGCAAAGACACTGGACGCAATAACGGACAAATGGGAAAAGTGGTCGGCTCAATACAAATCCGAAGGCGGCTATGACGAAGCGGTCCTGCGATCGCTAATCACGCTGAAGGCCCTCACGCATCACCGCACTGGTGGCATTGTTGCTGCCGCCACTACCTCTTTGCCCGAAGATATCGGTGGCGTGAGGAATTGGGATTATCGATTCTGCTGGCTGCGAGATTCGACGTTTACGCTATATGCGCTGCTGGAGTCCGGATACACCGAAGAAGCGAGAAATTGGCGGGACTGGCTGATTCGTGCCATCGCCGGCGATCCTGACCAGATGCAGATTATGTACGGCGTCGCGGGCGAGCGCCGGTTGACGGAATTCGAACTTGACGAGTTGCCGGGTTACGAAGGCTCGAAGCCCGTGCGGATCGGAAACGCGGCGGCCGGGCAGGTCCAACTCGATGTCTACGGCGAGGTGCTTGACTCCTTGTATCAGGCGCGAAAAAAGGGACTTCCGGAATCCGCGCCGGCCTGGAGCCTGCAAAAAGCCCTGGTCGGACACTTGGAAAAGATTTGGGCTCTTCCCGACGACGGAATATGGGAAATTCGCGGACCGCGGCGCCACTTTGTTCATTCAAAGGTGATGGCGTGGGTCGCGGTGGATCGTGCCGTTCGCACCATGGAAGAATTCGGCGAAGAAGGTCCTCGTGAGCGGTGGACCAGACTGCGCTCCGAGATTCACGACGAGGTCTGCCGGCTTGGGTTTAGCCGCGACCTGAATTCGTTCGTGCAGTATTTCGGCAGCAAGGAAATGGACGCGAGTCTTCTGATGATGCCGCTGGTCGGATTCCTGCCCGTCGATGATCCGCGAATTAAAGGCACCATCGCCGCGATCGAAAAGGATTTGCTGAAGGACGGCTACGTTGCGCGCTACAACACCAATTCGGATGTGGATGGAGTAGGCGGCAGCGAGGGAGCCTTTCTCGCCTGCAGCTTCTGGCTTGTGGACTGTTATGTGCTGCAGGGCCGGATTAAGGAAGCGCGCGAAATGTTCGAAGGGCTGCTTGCTATCCGAAACGACGTCGGGCTGCTGGCGGAGGAATACGATCCCAAGGAGAAGCGGCTGTTGGGCAATTTCCCGCAAGCGTTTTCGCATCTGGCCCTGGTGAATAGCGCGTACAATCTGAACCATGCCGCCGCGGATCACCACAGACCCGCCAAGCACCGCGGTAGCCGGACGGTGAACATCGGCTAGTTATTGCTCAGTCGTGCAAAGGCAACTGGACCCTTTGGCCGGTGCGTGCGGACTGGCGCGCGGCATCCAATATTTCACTTACGATCACATTCGTTTCGAGCGACGATGGGCTGCCGTCCTCCTGAATTTCGCCATGGATCACAGCGGCCAAGTAATGAAGAGGATCGTCGTACGGGGCGGGCACCGCAGTCGCCCGTGAAGTACGGCCTTCCGGTTCGCCCTCTTTGCGCACCTCCACATCGTCTCGCTTGATGGTTTTTATATACCCGGTCCGGCCGTACACATCCATGTTCTTCACGTCGAACGGCCAGTTCCACGAGCCCTGGAGAATCGCGATCGCATTCTTGTAGGTGAGCAGGACGTCGGCTTCGTCATCCACTTTCGGATAAACATCGGGCTGCAAATGCTCAGTGACGGCCGTGACCGACTCGGGCGCCTGGCCCGACATCAACCAGGTCATCAAATCCGCTCCGTAGCAGCCGAAATCGTAGAGCGCTCCAGCGCCGTTCAACTTCGGATCGGTAAGCCAGGCGAAAAACTCAGGTTGTACGTGAATAAGCTTGGGACCGCGGTGACCATCGCGGACGACAACTTTACGAATTTGGCCGATCCCGTTATCGTTCGAAACAAGATCGTGGGCCGCCTTATTGCTCGCGTACCAGGTGGTCTCGTAATCAACCAGGACGTGCACACGATTGGTTTTGGCGGCGTTGGCGATGGCGAGCGCGTCTTTGTAAGAGACCGCCATGGGTTTCTCCATCATCACGTGAACGCCGTGGCGCGCGCACTCCTCAACGGCTGCGGTATGCCCGAATGTAGACGTGAACACCAGCGCGGCTTCGGGATGAACCTTCGCGATCATATCCGCGATATTCGCGAAGTAAAGATCCGGGGATAAATGCAATCGGCGCGCATAGGAATCGAACAGATCGCGGCGTGGCTCGACAATGCCGACGACCTCTACATCGGGACGGTGCAGCGCGCCGCCAGCGGGGACCAGCGCCGAGCCACCGTTAAGGAAACCGGTTACATGACCGTGTTCAAGCCCGATGATTCCCACTCGGAGTGGAGCGCAATAAAGGACTGATATAGCGAGAAACGCTGTGGCAGCGAGTTTGATCATGGTCACGCTCGTTAGCCCCACCACGTTTCGCCCGGCACAAGGTGCGCACGGGCCACATCTTCATTGATTTCAATTCCGTATCCCGGCTTGTCCTGAATCGTCAAGTAGCCGTTCTCCCAGATGGGTCCTTCATGGACCACCAGATCCGGCCACCAGTCAATCCAGTTGGCAAGCTCATGAATCCGGAAATTTCTCATCGCGGACGCGGCGTGGGCCGAGGCTATGGTGCCCACCGGACTCGCCGGATTGTGTGCGGCCGTCCAAATGTCGTAGCTGGCGGCAAACTCAGAAATGCGCTTAGATTCGGCCAAGCCACCCGATTTTGGAATGTCGAGGTGAACACCGTCGCACCCTTGCAGTTCAATCAGCCGCTCGAAGCCCGCAAACCCATAGAGGTTTTCTCCCGTACAGACTGGCACTGGCGAGTGCTGCCGCACATAGGCCATAGCGTCCGGATTTTCGGCAGGCACCGGATCTTCAATCCACATAGGCGCGGCGTGCTCCAGAGCCTTCGCTAGTTCGATCGCATCGCGTGTGTCGTAGTGCCAGTGCAAGTCGATGGCGAAATCCCCATCCGGTCCCAGCTCCTCACGGATGGTGTCCATCACACGGACAATTTGTCTGATGTCGCTTGCCTTCAGATTCCGGAGATACGGGTCATGTCCCGGCTCCTTGAATTGAGGGTCGAGCGCACGCGGGATGCCGTCGCCTTGAAATTTGAATGCCGTCCAACCCCACCGCTCGGCTTTGGTTCGGCGCACCAGATCGCGCCATGAGGCCAGGTCTTCCGGATGCTGCTTCGGCACCTGCGTCGTGCGATAGAAACGAACCCGGTCGCGATACCGGCCTCCGAGCAGATTGCAGACAGGGGTCTTCAGGATTCTTCCCGCCAAATCCCACAGGGCAATCTCGATTCCACTGGCCGCCGTTACCGTCACACCGCCAATCGCCCCGGCTCCCGCACTGTCCCGCAGCATCTTCGTGTAGAGCTTGTCTACGTTGAGCGGATCTTCGCCAACAAGAATGCCTTTCATCTTGTTGAGGACCAGATCCTTGACGCCCCAACCCCAATAGGCTTCGCCGATACCGTACAAACCCGAATCGGTCTCGATCTTGATGAGATTCCAATCCCATGTGCCACGGACGAGCATGCATTTGACGTCCGTAATCTTGACCTTTCCCCTCTCTGCCGCCGCCGCTTTTTGATAGGCGGCAGGGAAGAGTCCGGCCGTTAAGCCCGTCAACGTTTTAAGGAACGCGCGCCGTGGGACACTCAGCATGTAACCATTTCTCCGGACCCATCATACATTCGTAGCAGGTAGAAGCGGCCCTTCCACATGCTTCGAAATCCAAACGCCGCGCGGAAGAACGCGAGCCACTGTATCCCTAGCAGCAGCAATATCGAAACCGGATGCAACAGCGCGCCAAGGAACGGCTGCCTGAACCGGTACGCGGCTATCAATCGAGGAAGATACGACAGGACAGTCGCCAGCGCGGCCAAAACTCTAATCCGCTGAGGCCCAAGCAGCAAGAGAACTATGGGCGTCACCTGACCTAGAAGAAGCAGAATCGAAAACGGAACGATACGGGTTGCCGAGGCGAGCCCTTCCGTCGCGTTCTTCAGCAAACCACCAACGACTTCATGCGCGTTCGAATACATGCGGCAACTTGCGACATCCGTTGCATCGCAAAGATCGGTCATCAGTCCAGCGCGCCGGAAAGCTCTTGGCAGCATGATCCCGTCATGCCGGGAACTGCGCAGCGCCGCGTGGCCGCCAGCCTTCAGGTAAGACACACGGTCGGCCACGAAGATTTGTCCGCAGCCTGCGCCCAAAGAAGGATCGAGTTTTCGGCGCATCCGGAATATCGGCAGATAGCCGAGCAAAAGGAAATGCATCAGCGGAATCAGCATTCGCTCAAGCGGCGTACCTGTCTCCTGCCAGGGGAAGCCGCTAATCAAAGCCGAGCGCCCGTTCCGCATCGCTCCTACCATCCGCGCCAGTCCATCGGGCGTTAGCCGAACATCCGCGTCAAGGAAGCAAAGCACAGGCTTCGAAGCCAAGCCGCCCAGTACAGAACAGGCGAATTGTTTCCCGCACCAACCGTCCGGCAAAGGCGGCGCGGACACGAGCCTCAGACGCGTATCTTCCCTCGCGATTCGGCGAACGATCTCACTTGTTCTATCCGTCGAATGATCGTCGAGCACGATCACTTCGAGATCTAGACCGGTCGAGGCGAGCGCGGAACGTACACACGCCTCTATCGAGTGTTCTTCATCTCTGGCAGGTATCAGAATGGAGACCGAAGCCCCAAGCGCTTTTTGTTCCGGCCTGCGATACAGGAACAAATTCCAAACAAATAGACCTGCGGGCAGAAGGGCGAATGCGAATGCACACCACGCCAGGACCGTAAGAGTCACGGTCAGATTCTCCCGTGCTCTGGGCGGAACTTCTTTCCTTGCGCCCGCGATTTAAGAGCGCGCCAAACGTCATACACTCCACCCACTCCGGAAGATCCTGTAAGCAGCGGCTCAAAAGCTGCGGGATCGCGGCGCTTGACGTGTTCCGATAGAACAGACTGCGTGGATTGCAGAGAGTTGGAGAACTGGTCCGTCCATTCCTTTGCAGAGCGGCCGCGGCCCGCATCCGCCATCACAGGTTCGCCTATGCAGGCGAATGCTTCGGGATAACGCTCATTCCAGAACGAGTATTCAAGCGCGATAGGCAACATTGCAAATCGCCCAATGCGGCTTGCGAGATGCCCGGCTCCCGATTCAATGTCCACGGGTGTCCGGACGTCGGTGAAATGGCCCTGCGCGGTTACCCAAAATGCCCCATCAGAATGGCTCAGTACTTCTTTGCCCACTTGCAGAAAGCGCTGCGCACCACTCCTGGCGCCCGGATCAATACCGAAGAAACCGAGCCTTTCGAAGAACTTGTATTTTGCAAGTCCGGCAGAAGCAATGGGACTGTATTGCCGGCGATGCGCAAAGAATCGCTGGCTTAGATAAATACCCAAAAGCGGATCCCACCATGAAGGGTGATTCAGGCACACTAGTAGCGGCCATCCCTCCAATTGCTCGATGGAAGTCAAGCGAAGCAGATGAATACCATGGAAGTTCCGCCTCAGATAAAAGCCGACGTACTTAGTGAACCAGCGCAATTGCTTCTTCGCTATGCGCGGCAGATCTCCTGAAACCTGCGTCTTCATACCGCCGCCGCGTGCACGCTCATGCGTTCGACTACGCCGTCCCGGTCCAGCCGGTCCGCTGCAATCCAACCGGACATCAACACCATCGGCATACCGGGGCCAGGATGCGCCGCGCCTCCAGCGAGATACAAACCGCGCACTTCAGGATCGTGATTGGCCGGCTTGAAACCGCCTTGCAGACGGCCGTGGCTGGCGATTCCATAAATCGCACCGTTCAAAACGCCGTAACGTTCGTGAATGTCCTGGGGAGTTAAGTAACGTTCCAGGACGATAGCGCTTTCGAGATCATGCAGCCCGGCTGTGCGCTTTAGCTTGTCGAAAATGACCTTGCGGTATTTCGGGTACATCTGTTTCCAGTCGTGCTCGGGACGCAAATACGGCGTGTGTACCAGAACGTAAAGGGCCTCACCGCCCTCGGGCGCGACTGCCGTTTCGGTCCTTGCCGGCGCGCACAGATAGCAGGTCGGATCGGGAGCAAGCTCGCCTTTGCCGTAGATCGCGTGGAACTCCTCCGCCGGATCGCGTGAGAAAACAAAGTCGTGATGCGCGAGATGGTCGTAGCGGCGATTGAGACCGAGGTACATGACTACTCCCGAACAAGCTGGCTCGTACGAGCGGCGATCGTTGAACTCTTCCGCAATGCTGCCGCCAATCAACTCGCGATAGGTCCGCACTGAAT
>CAWJUO010000061.1:0-14080 GCA_963845995.1 uncultured Acidobacteriaceae bacterium
TCCCACGCACCCGCTTCAGCGTCCAGACAACCGGAACACAAATAAAACACGCCAGCGCCATATACCGAAAATCATCGACATACGACCAAAGTTGGGCCTGCCTCCCGAGTTCCTGCCCCACCTGCGCGATAGCCTGCTGCTTCGCCATCACTGCCCCGCTGCCCGAAAACACATTGCCGAAAAGCTTCAGCGCGTTCTGCACATTCGGCGACGTAGGTGACAAGTGTTGCGACAATTCCGTCCGGTGCAGTTGTTGATGACGGGCCAGAATCGTCTCCACAAGCGAAATGCCAACGCTGCCGCCCAGGTTACGCATCAGGTTATAGAAACCGCTGCCATTTCCAACGCTTTCGGCAGGCAGATCGCCCAGCGTCGTAGTAGATAGCGGAACGAATACAAAGCCCAGCGCAAAGCCGCTGATAACGATGGGCCAAGTCAGCGACCAGGGTGAAATTTGCAGCGTGATCATGCTCCAGAACAGACTGCAAATACCAAATACGGTGAAGCCGGCGGAGACCAACACGCGCGTGTCCAGTTTCGACACCAAAATCCCACCAGAGGCATCGCGATAATCGACCCGATCCCGCGCGGCGAAACGGCCAGTCCCGCCCACAACGCCGAGTAATCCATCATTTCCTGGTAGAAAAGCGGAAGAATCGTAACGGCTCCATAAATCGCCGCGCCAAACATAAAAATCAACACGCAGCCCACCGTAAAATTTCGATTCTTGAAAATCGTCAGGTCAACCAGCGGCTTCTCACGCTTCAGTTGCGACACCACAAAAACGCCCAGCGTGACAACCATAATCGCGAACGTCCAGCGAATCCACATCGCCCCGAACCAGTCGTCCTGCTGTCCTCGGTCGAGAATAATCTGCAGGCAACCGAGGCCCACCGCCAGCAGCCCAAACCCGATCGCGTCCAGTCTCCCCGGTTTGGCGTTCTTGATATAGGGCGGGTCCTTCACATAACGTGAAATCAGAAACAGCGCCAGCGCGCCGACCGGGATGTTGATGTAAAAAGCCCATCGCCAGGAATAGCTGTCCGTCAGCCAACCTCCCAGCGTCGGACCAAGTATTGGCGCAACCACAACACCCAACCCGAACATTCCCATCGCGAGACCCCGCTTTTCAGGAGGGAAACTCTCCGTCAGAATGGCTTGCGAAAGCGGTTGCAGCGCCCCGCCCCCCGCGCCTTGTACTAGCCGGGCGATCAGGATCACCAGCAAACTGTTGGCTGCCCCGCAAAAGAAAGACGCGATCGTAAAAATGACGATCGAGATCATCAAGAATCGCTTCCGTCCGAAACGTAACGAAAACCATCCGCTGGCGGGAAGAACCACGGCGTTCGATAGCAGATAAAAAGTCAGGACCCACGTGGCCTCGTCGTTCGAGGCGGAAAGGCTGCCCGCCATATACGGAACGCACACGGAAGCGATGGAAGTATCAATCACCTCCATGAACGCGGGCAGCACCACCGCAATGGCAATAAGCCACGGGTTCACGCCCGGTGGAACATTTTGCGCGGAGGTATCCTGTTCAGGCATCCTGGCGGAGTCAAAGACGTAAGACTTCGCTGGCCGTCAGGCGTTTCGCTGGATAACCGCTAAAGCTTGACTGCGATGATTCGAATTCTGCGGTAATCGGCGGACCACTTCCCGTCCTGATAGAGCACAGGCCTCAGTTGCTCGACCGCTTCTTGTAGCGCCTTCTCACGCTCGGAAGCCGGCAGCGTTTCGAAGTAGAACCAGCTAAATTGCCTGATCCAATTTTCCATGCCGCGTTCGCCCTCGAGCGGAGTGGGCCTGTCGAACAGATGCGCGAAACGCGTCTCAAAACCTTGTTCTTCAAGCAGACTGGCATACTCGCCAATGCCGGGAAAAAATCTCTTCGGATCCGGAACACAGCCCGAATAACGCGCCACCGTATTCATCACCGCGCGATCGATAGTTTGCACGCAACCGCGGCCGCCAAACTCCGCCACCAGCCGCCCGCCCGTCCTCAGTGCTCGATACATCCTGCGGGCGACCGCCTCCGCATCCAGCATCCAGTGCAGCGCCGCGTTAGAAAAAATTGCGTCGAACTCGTCTTCGAATTCCATCGTCGTTGCATCCTGCAGCACGAAATGAAGATTCGGATAATTCTGCCTTCCCTGCCCCACCATCTCGAGCGAAGAGTCCAGCCCCAGAACGCTTGCGCCATGCTCCGCTATTTTGTGTGTGAGTTGCCCCGGCCCGCAGCCAAGATCCAGAATTCTCTCCCCCGGCTTCGGATCCAGCAGTTCGACCATGCTCTCGCCAAAGTGCCAGACAAAGGCGTGGCGAGCTTCGTATAACTCGGCGTCCCAATTCTGCTTTTCAGTCGTCATGAGGATGTGTAGCTTCGAAGGATCAGATAAACAATAACGCCCGTAACGGACACATACAGCCAGATCGGAAACGTCCAGCGGGCCACCGCGCGATGAAACTTGAACTGCGTCCGCAGCGCGTACCACAGCGTCCCCAGAATCAGCGGCAGAGCGATCATCGACAGCAGAATATGGCTCACCAGAATCGAAAAATAAACCGGGCGAATCCCTCCGTGCCCTGGAAATTTCGTATCGCCGTGGAAGTAGTGATACGTCACATAGCTGAGCAGGAACAAGCGCCGAGAACACCGTCGCGCTCACCATGAAGCGCATATGCACAAGCCGATTGCCGCGGCGTATATTGATGTATCCCAAGACCAGGCAGATCGCGCACAGCGAGTTGAACACCGCGTTCGCCGTCGGCAGAAAGCCGATCCACTCCGGACCCGCCGTCTTGCCTTTGAAATAAATCAACCAGATCAGAGCGCCCGCGATCAGTGCTCCCAGTCCGATGAAGACCGGGATCGGCTTTCGAGCCAGTTCCGGAGCCGCAACTGTCGTCACGAACGCTCCTGGCTTAGAGCCTCGATATCCCGCAGCAGGGCCGGAATCTCATTGCCGTCCAGACTCGAATAATAGCCGCGGAGATCGCCATGCTTATCGACAAGCATGAACTTCGTACTGTGGTCCATGTTCGAGATCACGTCCCCGACTTTGAAAACCTCGTGCGCGAGCAAATGCACTGTTGCTGGAGTTCCGGTCAGGAAAAACCACTGATCGTTCGGACCGTCGAATCGATGCGCGAACGCATCCAGTACGGGCGGCGTGTCATGCGCCGGATCGACCGAAATCGAAATCATGCGCACGTCCGGGTCGCCCTTAAGCTGCTTCTGGACGCTGTGCATTTCCGATGTCATGCGCGGGCACGGACCGGGGCAGTTCGTGTAAATAAAATCGACCACCCAGACCTTGTCGGCGATCTGTTTACTGTCGAAGTGATGACCCTGCGAATCGGTCATTTGGAATTCGGGAACGTGCCCGTAATCCGGCAACTTCGCAGCCCGGTCATTGCACGCAAGAGTGCCGGATAGGAGGATCAGGAGAGAAAGGCCCAGGAATGTCGAAAATCTGATCACAACCGGACCGGATCAAGCACCATCAGCACGTAAAGTACCGGCAAATAAATCACTGATGCCAGCAGCACTCGCCTCGCCCGCGCCCGCGTTCGATCAAACGAAACCCGCACGCCCGTGTAGAGGAATCCCACGCCCAGTGCAATCGCCCCGGCCATGTAGATTCCGCCCGTCATCCCCATAAACTTGGGAAGCAGGCTGATCGGGATCAGCAAAACCGAATAGATCAGAATCTGCCTGGAAGTGGATCGGCCGTCCGGCTCAACCACCGGCAGCATCTTGATCCCGGCCCGCGAATAGTCTTCGCGGTACATCCATGCAATCGCATAGAAGTGCGGAAACTGCCACAGAAAAAGAATGGCGAACAGGGCCCAGGCCTCAGGAGTCAAACGGCCCGCCGCGGCCGCGTAACCAATCAGCGGAGGCATCGCGCCCGGTATAGCGCCGACAGTAGTTGACCACCAGGTCTTCTGCTTCATCGGCGTGTAAAGGAACAGGTATAGAACCAGAGTGGAAACGCCCACGGCGGCACAGAGCCAGTTCACCCCGAGCCCGAGTTCCAGTCCCCCTGCAACAGATAAACCAATCCCGAACCAAAGTGCCTTGTTCGGAGCGAGACGGCCCGATGGAAGAGGCCGCATCTTTGTCCGATGCATGTGCCGGTCCGCTTCCCGCTCGTACCATTGATTCAGCGCTGCCGTGCCGGAGGCTATCAGGCCCGTGCCGATCACCGCGTGTATAAGCGGCCAAAAAAACCAGGGTCCGCTATGTCCGAAGAAATAGCCAACCGCGGTACTCATCAGGATGAGCCACGTGATCCGGGGTTTTGTGAGCTCGATGTATTCTTTCACTCTAAGTTGTTTAGAACAGAAGGCGTGCGCTGACAGTTGAGTATACAACTGCAACGTCTTCACTCTGAGGAATTAACACTCACAGTGTACTCCTTCTCGTTTGACAAGAAAATCGGCGCACATGGCACCCTGGCTATTAGAGCCGTAAAAACGCTTTTCAGTACCTGTTCTGATTTAATGATTCTTTACCTATATGGCATCGAAACCTGTCCCCACCACCGTCCCCATCACCGTTGCTCACGGCGACGGCATAGGCCCCGAGATCATGGCCGCCTCGCTCCACATCATCAAGGAAGCGGGTGCCCGTATTGAAACCGAGACCATCGAGATCGGCGAGAAAGTCTACCTTCGCGGAGATAACGCCGGCATCGAACCGAGCGCCTGGGAATCCCTGCGCCGCACCAAAGTCTTCTTCAAAGCGCCCATCACCACTCCCCAGGGCGGCGGTTTCAAGTCGCTCAACGTGACCACCCGCAAGACTCTCGGCTTGTACGCCAATGTCCGGCCATGCGTCTCTTACCACCCGTATATAGAAACCAAACATCCCGGCATGGACGTCGTGATCGTACGTGAAAACGAGGAAGACCTCTACGCCGGAATCGAGCACCGCCAAACCGACGAAGTCTACCAGTGCCTCAAGTTGATCAGCCGTCCGGGATCGGAGAAGATCGTCCGTTACGCCTTCGAGTACGCCCGCCGCAACAATCGCAAGAAAGTAACCTGCTTCACTAAAGACAACATCATGAAGTTCACCGACGGCCTGTTTCACAAGGTCTTCGATGAGGTCGGCGCCGAGTATCCGGAGTTCGAAAAGGAACATTGGATCGTAGACATCGGAGCGGCGAAACTCGCCGATACGCCCGAGGCTTTCGACGTCCTCGTGATGCCAAACTTATATGGCGATATTCTCTCGGATGTTGCCGCGCAGATTGCCGGTTCGGTTGGCCTCGCCGGGTCGGCGAATATCGGCGATCAATGCGCGATGTTCGAAGCGATCCACGGCTCCGCGCCCCGCCGTGCGGGACAGAACCTCGCGAACCCTTCCGGCTTGTTGCACGGCGGGCTCTTGATGCTCGTGCACATCGGGCAGCCCGACATTGCCGAGTTGATCCACAACGCCTGGCTCCGCACGATTGAAGACGGCGTCCACACTTACGACATCTACAAAGAGGGCACCAGCAAGCAGAAGGTCGGAACGAAAGAATTTGCCGAAGCCGTCGTGGCTCGTCTCGGTAAGAAGCCGGAGAAATTCAAAGCCGCCTCCTATTCGAAGGAACCGAAGCAAGCCGCTGGCGCGACCTACGTGCCCAAGCCGCGCGCCAGGAAGGAACTGGTAGGCGTGGATGTTTTCTTTCAGTGGAATGACCGCAATCCAACCGAATTCGGACAGCGCCTGGAAAAATTCAACGGTGATGGATTGAAACTCACCTCGCTTAGCAATCGCGGCGTGAAAGTGTATCCGGGCGGATTCTCTGAGACGTTTTGCACCGATCACTGGCGCGCTGGATTCTTCTCCGATCAGCCGAATGGGCCTGTAACGCACCAGCAGATCGTAGGGCTGTTGGATCGCTTACAAAAATCGGGTCTCGACTTCATCAAGATCGAGAACCTCTATACCTTCGACGGCCAGAAGGGCTTCGTCGCTTCGCAGGGGGAATAGCTTGACTCCGCTGGTCGGCGTCATCATGGGCAGCAAGTCCGACTGGGACACGATGCAGCGCACCAGCGAGACTCTGACCAAACTCGGTGTACCTCACGAGTGCAAGATTGTCTCCGCGCATCGCACGCCTGACTGGATGGCCGAATATGCCAAAACTGCAGTCGGCCGTGGCATTGAGGTGATCATTGCCGCTGCCGGAGGGGCTGCGCATTTGCCGGGTATGGTGGCGGCCCATACCGTCCTTCCGGTGCTCGGCGTGCCGATCAAGAGCAGTGTTCTGAACGGCGTCGATTCTCTGCTTTCCATCGTTCAAATGCCTGCGGGTATTCCCGTAGGAACGCTCGCCATTGGCAATGCGGGGGCGGTAAATGCCGCACTCCTCGCCGCGAGCATATTGGGGGGCAAGTACCCTGAATTCCGCGAACGTTTGGAAGCGTGGCGTCGTGAACAGACGGAAGCGGTCTTGCAGGACCGCTTAAGTTCATGAGCTGCCAAGCTATCCTTCCCGGAAGCGCCATCGGCGTTCTCGGCAGCGGTCAGCTAGGACGCATGTTTGCCATTGCGGCGCGCCGCATGGGTTATCGGGTTCACACCCTTTCTCCCGATTCGGATACGCCAACCGGGCAGATCGCGGATGTCGAGGTGAACGCTTCCTACGACGACCTGGATGCCGTTCGCAAGTTCGCCAGCGGAGTGTCCGCCGTAACCTTCGAGTTTGAGAATGTCCCGGCGAAGACTGCCGCTGCCGCCGCCGAATGCGCGCCCGTTCGGCCTGCCGGACATATTCTTCACATCACCCAGCACCGGTTAAGAGAAAAGACGTTTCTGTCGGAATCGGGATTTCCCGTCACGCGCTTCCGGCCTATCGGGAGCCGCGAGGAACTCGCAGCCTCCTCGCGGGAGATTGGCCTCCCTGCGATTCTGAAAACTGCCGACTTCGGTTACGACGGCAAAGGTCAATTCCGGATTACCGATGAGTCTCAGTTCGACGCCGCATGGGAAGCGGTTGGCCAGCGCGTGGCCGTACTCGAAGCAATGGTCGATTTCGACTGCGAGATCTCGGTCGTCGCGGCGCGTGGGGCGGACGGCGCTTTCGTTCACTACGGCGCGACGGAGAATCACCACGTCAACGGAATTCTGGATATCTCCATCGCGCCGGCACGCGTTCCAGATCGGGTGGCTCGGCAAGCCGAGGAAATTGCCCGCGCCGTGCTTGAAAAGCTCGACGTGGTCGGTGTCCTATGCGTTGAGTTCTTCGTCCGCCGCGACGGTTCCCTGCTGATTAACGAGCTCGCGCCGCGTCCACACAATTCCGGCCACTTCACCTTCGACGCGAACCTCACCAGTCAATTCGAGCAGCAGCTTCGGGCGACGTGTGCCCTGCCCCTGGGCGGAGTGACTCAATTCGCGCCCGCGGCCATGGCAAATCTGTTGGGCGATATCTGGACCAACGGCGAGCCGGACTGGGAAGCTGCGGCATCCAGCCCAAACGTCAAAATTCACCTGTACGGAAAAGAAGAGCCGCGCCCTGGCCGTAAAATGGGACACCTAACCGCGATTGCTCCGACCATAGACGAAGCCCTCCGCGACGTCACGCGAGCGCGCAACGTCCTCGCCCGCCGCGCCGCTCCGCGCACGTAAGCGGCCTTCCATCCGCCGTCAACCTCAATACCATCCCCGCCTACCTTGACACCGAGCCACCGAGCGTCAGCGAGGTCAGCCGCAGCCCCTAATACTCATGAGTCCGCACAATCTTCAACGACGCCACAAACAGCAGAGCTGAAGCCACAAGTGAAATAGTCATCGCCGGCCAGGGCATTCTATGCGTCACCAGCGGAGAGGCGCCCGTCATGAAGCCGAACAGGTTGGCCGAAGAGGGCAATCCCAGGCGAACACTTACCCACCACGCGAGCCCCGTCGCAAGATAGCTTCCATAGACCTGCCACGTTTCATCTAAAACGGTTGCTGCTGTGACCGAGAGAAAGTAAAAACACAAAAGGCACGTAAAAGCTGCCGCAACCAGCTTCAACAGATCGACGGAACGTTGAATCGCCCCTGACTAGCGGAAAAACACCCCAGGCGCAGACAAGCATAAAGGTTACTATTCCGGCGGTTTCGAGCCAGCCGAGGGCAACTCGCACTGCGAGCAGGCGGAACCGGGTTACCGGCATCGAGAGAGTGAAGTGAGTGGATCCGTACAGCCCGGCCTTAACCCGAAAAGGAGATTGCGTTCTAATACCGGCTCCGGCCAGATAAATCGCCGAAAGAACGGACACCATCCATTGCAAGAACATCAGATTGTGAGCATGCTCCGCTGAACCCAGTCCGCCGCCTTGTTTGCCCGTCAATATCGTCAACACGGAAAGCCCTAGCATGAAGAAAAATCGCCACCTTGTTTCGAGCCAAGCCTTCATCCACAGCATCAGTTGCTCCTCACGTGCTCTAGAAAGATTTCTTTCAAAGTGACTGGAAACTGCTCGATCGAAGTTCCTGGTATGGACTGGGCCTGCTCCAGGATTTCGTCTACGTTCCCGCTGGCCAAGATGGATACCGTTCGCCCCTCCTGACGGAGATGTTCCACTCCACTGGGCCAATGAACCGGCGCGCCCGGCTCCTTCTCAAAGACGACGTGAAGCCGGCGATACCGCCCCTTCAAGTCGTCGAGCGAATCGCTGACAATCACCGCTCCGCGATCGACGATCGAGACGTAGTCCGCAATCTGATCCACCTCTGTCAGCTGATGCGATGAAAAGAAAATTGTAATTCCCTCCGCCGCCGCAAGCCCCACAAGTTCACGGAGTACATCTTCCACAGCGGCGGGGTCGAGGCCGTCCGTCGGTTCGTCCAGAATCAAGAGTTCGGCCCCCCGCGATATGGCGAGGAGCAGCATCAACTTAGATCGCATTCCCTTCGAGAGACTTGGAATTTTTTGGCCTGATGGCAATTCGAATATTTTCAGGTAATGCCGTTCGAGGTCATCTCGCCACTTCGGGAAAAAAGATCGGGTAAAACGAATTACCTGATCTACGGTCATATACGGATACAGGTCTTTGTCTTCAGTCACGAACCCAATTCGTTGACGGATTTGTACCGCTGTGCGGGGATCGTGGACGGGCAACCCAAAGACCGTCGCTGTCCCAGCATCCGGCTTCAACATGCCCATCAACAGCTTAATGGTGGTTGTCTTGCCAGCGCCGTTCCGGCCAAGGAAACCGAAGATACTTCCTGCGGGTACTCTCAGGTCGAGCCCGCGCAGCGCAGGCTTGCCTTTGAAGGATTTGCAAAGTCCGGCCGTCTCGATAATGAACTCAGTCATTGGACCTCTCCCGTAAACTCCTTGAGCGCAACAGCGCCAGCTCGCTTTCAACCAGCCTTCTGATCTCGACTTCACTAAGTTGGAGCGACGTTAATCGCTCCATTGCCGACTGCACGACAGCCTGCGCTTTTCGCATAACCTTGGTGCGTGAAACTAGTGATTCAGCAACGAAAGCTCCCAATCCGTGCTTAAGTTCAATCACGCCTTCGTGCTCGAGGTCGCGGTATGCCCGAGCGACAGTATTGGGGTTCATGACCAAGTCTTCTGCAAGCTTTCGGATCGTGGGTAATTTGTCGCCCACATGTAATTCACCAATCTCGATGGCATGCTTCACTTGCTCCATCAGCTGGAGATAGAGTGGGATGCCAGACGATTGATTCAGACGAAGCAGCACAGAAGTGTACTATTCAAATAATACACAACACACCGTACTTACGCAATACGGCAACCGCGCGACGTAAGTAAGCGGCGCCATCGATCCCAAACGTCAAAATTCACCTGTACGGAAAAGAAGAGCACTGCCCGCACCCGCGAGCTAGATGGGGATGCAAGACTTCTCAGGAACAAAGCGACTGTTCCATCCGCCGTCTACCCTGACACCGAGCACCGATGCGTTAGCGAGGTCAGACGCAGACATCTATTACTCATGAGTTTGCACAACCTTCAACGACGCCATAAACACGACGTGAAGCCGTCGATACCGCCCTTCAAGTCGTCAAGCGAATCGCTAACAATCGCCGCTCCGGGATCGATATCGAGACGTAGTCCGCAATGTAATCCACCTCTGTCAGCTGATGCGATGAAAAGAAAAATGTAATTTCCTCCGCCGCCGCAAGCGCCACAAGTTCACGTAGTACATCTTCCCCAGGCGGCAGGAATCGGCCAGTGGCACAGCGGTGTACTAATCACCAATGGCCTCGATGCGCGCATCGGCCTGAATTCATCAGCCGAGAAGCAGGCGCTCGTAATACTCGTGACGATCACGCTTTACTGATTCCTGCAACCACCGGATCGGGGCGTCCCATGGTGACATTCTCCGCGGGGCCGATTCGTTTTCGATCTGCGCGGCTTGCGAGAAACTCGGCGAATATCCAGCATGCCCCTATCGCAGCGAGATTGTAAACAGCGGCGCCCCATGTTGGCTGATTGTGCGAACGGACAAAAATAGGAGGTATTTCTACAAGACCTTCAAACAGCAACAGCATCAACGCAAGAAGCCTGGCGGCCAGCACATCCATAATTCCTGAGCAAATTGCACTTCCTGCCAGGAGGAAGGCGATTCCGGTCAGCCCCGCCCAAAAATATCCAAACGACATCCAGTGCGGGACGATGCTCGCGAAGACGCGAATGCCAATGAGGTGAAATAAGCCGAAGATGACAGGAGGCAATCCCAACATCCAACGTGCGGCGATAGCTGCTCTCTTTTGCAACAAGGAATCCGGTGAGGCGGTGGAGGCGTAAACGATCGCTGCCGGAGCGACCAGCATCAGCTGTTGAGCGAGCCCGAAAGAAACGCCTGCTAAGACGTCGATCCGCCAGCCAAGCGCATGAATTCCGGCATAGTACCGAAATAACCACAATGCCGCAAAGATCAAGTAGGCGATGGCGGATGCCATGGCGCCTATCCTTGCACTGCGCCGCCATAAAATTGCAAGACCCGCTGCGACCAGCCAGATCCCAGCAACATAGGCCAGTATGTGTTGACCAGGAAGATTCTTGCCCAGAGATTGGATGGGCTGATGAGAGGCATCGAATGCACCCCAGGCGATATCCAGAATGCCTGTCGAGAGCAGTGCCCAAGCCATAAAACCAAACTCCAACTTTCATCTGTTGATCTCCGATAAGTCGCTTAGCGAGAAACTAGAACCCAGTGGCGATACATGCGTTTCTCGACTTCAGATCTGATGATATGGCCGCGGCAGTACATCGTCTAGAGCCATTTTCGTAAAATCTATTGGACCATTTGAGATGCCCAAAGCCGTCAGTTCGTTCGAGCTCACTCTCAAAAGCCGGTCGCGCCATCAGACCCTGACCAACTGGCTGTATGGCGAACTGCGCTCTGCCATTCTGGAAGGTCGGCTCGCGTCGGGCGCCAGACTGCCGTCATCCAGAGATTTTGCCAGCCAGTATGAGCTCTCGAGAGGTACAGTCGTCAGCGTCCTGGAGCGTTTACAAGCCGAGGGATATATCACCTCCCGTGTCGGATTCGGTACGTGGGTCAATCGTGTAGAGGCGCCTCGTCCGGCCCGCCAGGCAACCGCGACACCCGCATACATTCGTCGCGTCGTTTCGACATACAAACCGCCGCAACCCTGGGTTGATCTAGCTTTTGTTGACGGGATCCGCCCCTTTCGGATCGGGGCTCCAGCTATCAACGAATTCCCGTCCGAGGTTTGGGGACGTATTGCCGCGGACCGAGCACGTCATTTCAGGTCATGGTTAAAGAAAGAGGCTGATCGGCGCGGGTATCGGCCACTGCGCGATGCAATCGCCGAGTATCTGCGCACCTCCCGCGGGGTGCAATGCACTGCGGAACAAATCGTTCTCGTTTCCGGGATACAACAGGCGCTCGACGTGTTGGCACGGCTGCTCTTGAAAAAGGGCGATCCGATATGGATGGAGGATCCTGGATATTTCGGAGCCAGAATCGCGTTCGACAATGTCGGAGCCAGGATTGTTGCTGTACCCGTGAATGACGAAGGGCTGTCTGTTTCCGCCGGCATGAAGATCTGTCCGGATGCGAAGGGCGCGTACGTAACGCCGGCTCACCAATTCCCGCTTGGGGTAACGATGACGCTGGAGCGGCGAATGGCCCTCCTTCGCTGGGCCGCACGTGCCGGCGCTTTCGTTATTGAAGACGACTATGACAGCGAGTATAGGTTTGAGGGACCGCCTGTGCCTGCCCTGCAAAGTCTCGACAATCGCTCAAGCGTTATCTTCATTGGATCGTTCAGCAAGACGCTGTTCCCAGCCTTACGTGTGGGCTACGTGGTACTGCCTGCGCCGTTAATAGAATCCTTCCTGGGTTTCCGTTACCGAACCGATTTCCGGAATTCATCCTTTGACCAGGCGGTGCTCTGCGACTTCATCGTCGATGGGCATTTAGCGCGTCATCTGCGGAGGATGCGGAATTTGTATGCGGAGCGCCTCGCGACGCTCATGGAAGGAGCTAAGCAACATCTGGATGGGTTGCTTGAGATCTCTAACGTCAGGGCAGGCCTCTACACGATCGGGTACCTCAAGAATGAAATGACTTCACGACAGGCGGAAAACTCGGCAGCGGCCCAGGGACTTGAGGTTCTTGCCGTCGATCGATGCACCCTGAGACGTCCTGATCCGAAGGCGTTACTCCTCGGCTTTGGCGGATTTGACGAGCTTGCGATACAACAAGGACTTATTCGACTCGCAAAGGCATTGAGCTAGCGTACTGTCCAAGAAATAACTAGACAGTGCGTTTCTACCTTTTTCTGCGCTTCGGGCTTGTGCAGCCTGGAGGGATATTTTCTAGCGTTCGGCGGCAACGGGAGAGTTTCTCTTGGATGGAATCGATAGTGGCGGTCCAAACGAAGGGCTTCGGGCTTTCATTCCAGGTATTGAGGAAGGCGGCGATGGCGGCCTTTAGATCGCAACCTGAAGGAACGCAGCGCGTTTGGTTGCTTTGTTGTCGAGGTGGCCAAACCACCGCTCGACAAGATTCATCCAACTCGAACTGGTAGGCACAAAATGAGGCACAAATCGCGGATGGCGTTTCAGCCACTCTCTCACTTTCTCGTGCTTGTGGGTGCCGTAGTTGTCCATGATCAGATGGAGCGGAACGGTGCCGGGAAACTCTCGATCAAGCCGGCGTAAGAATTTCAGGAACTCTTGATGCCGGTGACGCTGATGGCATTCGCCGACCACCTTCCCTGCAATGTCTCCAGCGCCGCGAATAGGGTCGTCGTTCCATGGCGTTTGTAGTCGTGCGTCATGGTCCCGCAGCGGCCCTTCTTCATCGGCAACCCCAACTGGGTGCGGTCCAGAGCCTTGAACTTGCTTTTTTCCGTCCACGCACAGCACGATGGCCTGTTGCGGCGGGTTGAGGTATAGGCCCACTACATCGGTCATCTTCTCCAGGAATCTCGGATCGCGCGAAAGCTTGAAGCTCTTCGTGCGGTGTGGCTGCAAATTGTGCGCGCGCCAGATATTGTTCACCGTGGACTTGCTGAACGCCTTGTTGTTCCGCCAGTGTCCGGCAACTCCAGTGCGTCATCCCCGTCGGTTTGGTTTGAAGGGTTGCATCGACGATGGCCGTGATCTTGTCCAACTCGTAGGTCGGCTTTCGTCCCTCTGTCCCTGAGCAATGTCCCACAGCCCATCCAGCCCGAACTCAATAAAGCGCTTCCGCCAAAGAATCACTGTGTTCCGGTTTACGGCCAGCCGCCGGGCGCTAGCGGAATCGGTCTCTCCTTCCGCCGCGCCGAGCACTATCCGGCAACGCAGAGCTATCTGCCGGGGAGTGCCATGAGCGGAAATCCACTCCTCAATCTTCCGGCGATCTACAACTGAGAGCGCCAGGGAATCGCCCATGATCAAGCTTATTCCCGATCTGTGTCTCTTGTCTAGTTATTTGCTGGACATAACACTAGCGGACCACCTCGAACGAATGCCAAATCGCTAGTGCACTCATTCTGCCTTTGAAACGGGTCAACAGTTCCGCGTCGCTCCAGAAACCAACGGGCTACCGGTCGTTTTCGCCTCGGTTGCGGAACCGCGCACGCAAGTAAGCGATGCATTTC
>CAWJUO010000062.1:0-23047 GCA_963845995.1 uncultured Acidobacteriaceae bacterium
GCGTTCGACGCCACATGGAAACACATGCCGCTCCGCTTCGGCATAGCGATGGAACAACGGTTCACCTTGCGATCACGCGTGACATCACCGAGCGCAAGCGCACCGAGCGGATGCGCTATTGCTAAGCGCCATCGTAGACTCGTCCGATGACGCCATTGTTAGTAAGGACCTGGACGGCATCGTTACGAGTTGGAACAGAAGTGCCGAACGCATATTCGGCTATACGGCGGAGGAAGCAATCGGCCACCCAATAGCAACCCTTATCATTCCCCCGGATCGTCAGGATGAGGAGCCACAAATTCTCGCCCGCCTCAAGAGTGGTGAGCGTGTCGATCATTTCGAGACCGTCCGCAGGCGTAAGGACGGAACCTTGCTGGACGTTTCAGTCACGATTTCTCCGGTGAGAGATCGCAGTGAAAGGTTATCGGGGCATCCAAGATCGCCCGCGACGTCACGGAACGGAAACATATGGAGACAGCGTTGGTGGCAAGCGAAGCCAGATTCCGGCAGCTTGCGGACACAATGCCTCAGATCGTTTGGACGGCCCGCGCGGACGGCTACCTCGACTACTACAACGAGCGCTGGTATCAGTTCACCGGGTCGGGCCGAGAGTGTTTCGGTGATGTGAGTTGGGAGTCCATTCTCCACCCGAAGATATCCAGCGAACGCGCGAAAGCTGGTACAGCGCCGTTCATTCAGGAACACAGTACAACCTCGAGCACCGTCTTTGGGACCAGCACGAGAAGCGCTGGCGTTGGTTCGTCGGACGCGCTGTCCCAGTCCAGGGCGAGAGCGGAACCATCACGAAATGGTTTGGTACCTACACGGATATCGACGAGCAGAAACGCATTCAAGACGAACTTCGCCGTGCCAACCGGGATCTTGAGCAGTTTGCTTTTTCGGCAAGCCACGACCTGCAAGAACCTCTGCGCGCCGTCAAAATCTACACGGAATTGCTGACGAAACGGCACGGCCAGAAGCTTGAAGGTGAAGCCCAGAAATTCATGCAGTTCGTGCGGAACGGCGCGACGCGGATGGAGACCCTCGTGCGGGACCTCCTGGACTATACGCAAGTGACCAAGCTTGACACGACAGATAGATGCGAAAGCCAGTGAAGCGTTGGATGGGGCGCTCGCCAACCTTTCCGGTGCTATTGACGAGACGGGAGCACGAATTACCAGCCGATTCGCTTCCCTCCGTGCGGGCGCACGCATTGCACGTTCAACAACTGTTTCAGAACCTTATAGGCAATGCAATCAAATACAGAAGCCCCAACCGAGTTCCGGAGGTTCATATCGGCGTCGAGCGGCAGGGCGAAAATTGGGTCTTCGCAATTTCTGACAATGGCATAGGCATTGATGATCAGTACAAAGAGACCATTTTCGGGTTGTTCAAGCGTCTACACCCTGAGACCGAATATGCAGGAACTGGAATTGGGCTGGCCATCTGCCAGCGGGTCGTTGATAGATATGATGGCCGGATCTGGGTCGACTCCGAACCCGGACGAGGATCCGTATTCCGCTTCACGCTCCCTGCCTGACGACAAAGTTCGGGTGTCCCCACAGTGCTCGTCGTCGAAGACAATCAGTCCGATGTCTTCCTAATCCAGGAAGCGCTCCAAAGCGCAAAATTCCCAGTCGCCGTTCACGTCGTAAACGATGGCGAACAGGCGGTGCGGTTCTTCGACCGGGCGGACGCGGATGCGTCGATGCCGTGTCCGGCACTGGTCATTATCGATATCAACCTGCCGAAAAGGCAAGGTGGCGAAGTGCTAAGGCACATGCGGCAAAGTCGGCGCTGTGGGCACGCCCTTGTGGTTGTGGTCTCCACATCGGAGTCCGTCCGTGATCGGGAGCGAATGGATAGTCTTGGTGCGAACGGATATTTCCCAAAGCCGTCCGACTACGAACAATTCATGCAACTCGGTGAGTTTTCAAAACCCTGCTCTGCGCTTCTTCACCACAGTAGGATTCGCTAGTACGGATTAGCCCAAGCAGCGATAAGCCTGGCGGACAACTTCGTGCAATTTGGAGTATGTTCGGCTCGTCACCATCACTTGATCAAACCCGCCAGACGCTGGACGGTTTCAAACGTATCGGCTTCGGCTGCCGTTTTGTCGGGCCGGTAGCGCTTTACGCGAGCAAATCGCAAGGCGAGGCCACTGACATATCGAGAGCTGACCTGAATCTCATTGAACGCGATCTCCGCTACAACCTTCGGCTCAACATAAACGGTGTATTTATCCCGCGCCATCTCAATTTTAAGGAACTCCTGCGTCTGCCACGCCAGCATCTCGTCTGTCAGGCCCTTGAAAGTTTTTCCTAGCATCGCGAAGCCGCCTTTTTCCGTGTCGCGCGCACCAATAAATGCTCAGCCATCCTTGTCGGCGGCCGTTGCCCCACTCAGCCGCTAAGAATCACCAGATCCAGCGTGCGGGCCTGTTTGATTTTGAGCCAACTCTGGCCGCGTGCACCGGCTGTGTAGGGCGCCCCGGGCGACTTCGCCATAATGCCTTCGTGCCCCTGCTGCAAAGCTTCACGCAAGAAATTCTCGGCCTGCGGCCTATCAGCTGTTGTGAGATTTGGGACGAGATTCCCGGGCTCGGATAGCTTGACTAATTCTGCGAAACGCCGCGACTGAGGCTCGTCAATGACAGGCTGTCCGTCTAGATACAAGAGGTCGAACCAGAATGGCGTCATCGGCAGTTCGGCGATTAGGCCTCCACGTCGAGCTTCCGTCCGAACCGGCGCATCGAGACCTGGAATGGCTGCGGCCGTCCCTCCGCATCAAGGCTCAAAACTTCACCATCCAGGATCAGATCGTGAGCGGGCATGGCGCGGACCGCCTGTACCACCTCCGGCACTGCGGCGCTGACGTCATTCATGCTCCGCGAAAAGACCGCGACCTGATCGCCGGACTTGTGAACCTGTACTCGAGCGCCATCGAATTTATACTCAAGCGCCGCTTCGCCGAGTTCTTTCAATCGCATCGGCCACATCTTCCGCGGACTGAGCGAGCATCGGCTGTACCGGCCGAAACAATTGAATGTCATATTGATGAAGACCCGCTTCGCCTTTTTCAAGGAGAGCCCGCGCAATCGCGGTGCTCCGCCGCCCATCATCGCGGCACGCCGTAGCCGGTCGAGCGAAACTCCGGAGGCCTTTGCCAGCGCATCCAGCATGATTCCTTCGAGCGCACCCTGACGAATTTCGCCCATCAGGAGCCCGGTCAAGAATTGTTGCTCCGGCCCAGTCGCGCGGTTCATGATCGCGCTTACCAATTCACGCCGGCGCTGCTCGGCGCCCCGGCCCTTCACTGCGGCGATTTCCGTCAGCACCTGGTCGAGCTCCAGGATTTCCAGTGAGGCGTTCTCTGCCGGAGAAGCCATGGCTTCGCGAACAGTTGCATAGCCGATACCGATCCGTCCTTGCCGTGCGGCTCCGGACAGAAGAGCCACCGTGATCTCAACCTCTTCCGGGCTGAGTTGTTTCAGCAGGCTCGCCAGAAGATCGGCTTTTTCGAGACGCTTGGTGGTACTCGCAATGCGCCGGGATATCTCAACAACTTGCGCGAGCAGCATCAATCCCTGAACACATCGTCGATTTCCACCCGATAGCCACCCGCCAACGCATTCGTTTCATTTGCCATGCCCACGACCGCCATCAATTCCCCGAACATCTCGTCGGTCATACCCTTATTCCGTGCGGAGGCGCTGTGCGACGCCGTGCAATACGCGCACTGATTCGTGATGCTGACAGCCAGATAGATCAACTCCTTCGTAAGCGGATCCAGCGCGCCCGGAGACATAATCTGCTTGATGCTCTCCCACGTCCTGCGCAGCGTCCCAGGATCGTGCGCCAGCGCTTTCCAGAAATTGTTGATGTAGTCAGTTTTGCGAGTGATCCGGATATCGTCATAGACGGCCCGCACTTCCGGACTCGCGTCCTCATATTCGATCAGCCGCATAGTGTTCTCCTCAACAGCAACTTCAAGATTTACCAATCAGCAGGCCGGCCACAAAAACCAGCGCGCCGCCGAGCGCAACCTGCAGCGTCGCCCGCACAATCGGCGTATCCATGTAATGATGCCGTACCCAGCTAATGACCGCCAATTCCACCGCAACCACCGCCCCCGCGATGCCCGTTGCCAACCGGAAATCCGAAATCAAATAGGGCATCGTGTGGCCAATTCCGCCCGCTGTGGTCATCAGCCCGCAGATTGCTCCTCTAATCAGAGGCTTGCCGCGCCCGGTCAGAGATCCGTCGTCCGACAGCGCTTCCGCGAATCCCATCGAAATACCCGCGCCCACCGAAGCGGCAAGTCCAACCAGAAACGCATCCTTGCTCTGATGCGTGGCGAAGGCGGCGGCGAACAGCGGCGCCAGTGTGGATACGGAGCCGTCCATCAAACCGGCCAAACCGGGCTGTATATACTGCAGCACAATGGAGCGCCGGTAGGCTTCCGACTCCTCCAACTGCACCTCCGCGTTGACGTGCTGCTTCTCCATCGCGTCCGCCGCCGCGGTATGCTTCAATTCGGCCTCGGCCAGGTCACCCAGCAACTGGCGCGTGGATGCATCATTCACCTTGTCCATCGCCGCGAGATAAAAGCGGCGTGTTTCCGTCTCCATCGAATCGATGGCGCGCCGCACCGCATTCGGTCCCACTGAATCCAGCAGCCACGTGGCGGGACGCGAAACGAATCCTCTCACGTCCTGGCGCCGGATGAGTGGAATATGCTCGCCGAAACGCGACCTATAGAGATCGATCAAGCGCGAACGATGCTCCGATTCCTCCTCCTGCATCTCCTCGAGCATCCTCGAAGTTCCGGGGTAGTTCTCTCGCAACTTTTCGGCGAATTCTCCATAGATCCGCCCGTCTTCTTCCTCGAGCGAAATCGCCAGCCCCAGGATCTCGCGCTCCGATAGATCTTTGAAATTCTTCGCCATTCCTGGTTCCTATTCTCTCCGCAAAGGCGGGTGAAGGACAATAGAACTAGACCTAGGCCCCAGACCCACCGCGCAGTTTCCATGCGCGTCTTTGTACATGCTCGATCGTATATCCGTGCATGGCGCACGCCAGCACAACTTGAAGAACATCAGTGTCGAGATTCCCCGAAACACCTTCACGGTCATCACCGGGTTGAGCGGTTCGGGCAAGAGTTCGCTCGCCTTCGACACCATCTACGCCGAGGGTCAGCGGCGCTACGTCGAAACGCTGTCGCCCTATGCGCGCCAGTTTCTGGATCAGATGGAACGCCCCGAAGTCGATTCTATCGACGGCCTGAGTCCCGCCATTTCCATCGAGCAGAAGACCACAACCCGCAGCCCTCGTTCCACCGTCGGCACGGTCACCGAAATCTACGATTACCTGCGCCTGCTCTATTCGTCCGTAGGCATTCCGCATTGCCCGTTGTGCGGCGCGGAAATCGCCCGGCAATCCCCAACACAGATACTTGAACAGGTCTTCGGACAGCACCAAGGCGACCGCATCATGGTGCTCGCTCCCGTCGCAAGAGGGCGCAAGGGCGAGTACAAGAAGGAGTTGGACGCGGTTTCGAAAGCGGGCTTTCGCGCGCGCATCGACGGGGAGATACTGACGCTCGATGAACCGGTCAAACTGGACAAACGCAGGAATCACACCATCGAAGTAATCATTGACCGCCTGGTGGTCAAGCCTGGCATCGAGCAGCGGCTGGAAAACTCCATTCAGACCGCGTTGAAATGGGCGGACGGTCTCGTGGTGATCTCGGTCGTTAACGGTGAGGAGCGGCTCTACTCCGAAAAGCTCGCCTGCCCAAACGATGGAACCAGCATCCCGCAGCTTGAACCGCGCTCGTTCTCGTTCAACAGTCCGTATGGCGCTTGCCAAACATGTAAGGGTGTGGGCAGCACGTGGGCGTTCGACCCGCTGAAAGTTATCTGCGATCCGTCGAAGCCGCTTCTCGATGGCGCGCTTGGGCCGGGCTCAACTTCCTCCGTCATCACTGCCGCACTAGCCGCCGCTGCCGAAGAATATGGGTTCGACCTTTCAAAGCCCTTCGAAGATTTGCCCAAGAAGACCCGCACGCTTCTGCTAAACGGCAACAATGTAGTTTCCGGGAATTCTGAAAATTCTGCAGGAGACTTTCAGCCAGATCGAGCGAAGCCTATCGCGACTGGCTGATGGATTACATGTCGCCCACCGAATGTCCGGGCTGCAAAGGGCGGCGTCTCAGGCCGGAGAGCCTTGCCGTACAGGTCAAAGCCGTTTCGATAGCCGATTTCACTGAGACGCCTATTGCGCGTGCTCTGCCCCTGATCCGCTCCTGGCGATTCACTGAGCGCGAGTTGCAGGTGGTCGGCCGCGTCGTCGAAGAAATTCAAAACCGGCTTGAATTTCTCGCCGCTGTCGGTTTGGATTATCTGAGTCTGGATCGTTCCTCGGCCACGCTATCGGGCGGCGAAGCGCAACGTATCCGGCTTGCAACTCAGATCGGATCTAAGCTTCGCGGCGTACTGTATGTGCTTGATGAACCCTCCATCGGCCTTCACCCGCGAGACAATGACCGCCTTCTGAACACGCTCCATCACTTGCGGGATTTGGGCAACACCGTATTAGTGGTCGAGCATGATGCCGAGACCATCGAGCGTGCCGATTATGTGATTGATCTCGGTCCACGCGCTGGACGTCTGGGCGGCGAATCTGATGGCGCAAGGAACTCCGGCGCAGATCATGGACGCGCCGCTGTCCTTAACAGGCGAATACCTGTCGGGCCGCACGGAGATCGCGATGCCGCCGGTTCGCCGCCGTGGAAACGGCTTGAACGTCACAGTGAAAGGCGCAACCGAGCATAATCTCAAAAATGTCACCGTGGATTTTCCTCTCGGGACGTTCACCGTTGTTACCGGAGTATCGGGCAGCGGCAAGTCCACGTTGGTTCACGATATCCTTTACCGCGCGCTGGCCCAGGAAGTCTACAGATCCATCGCCCAACCCGGCGCGCACGCGGCGATTCTCGGTCTCGAAAACATCGACAAAGTGATTGAGATCGACCAATCGCCTATCGGCCGCACACCCCGCTCGAATCCCGCCACGTACACCGGCGTTTTTTCGCCCATTCGCGATATCTACGCCATGCTCCCCGAGTCCCGCGAGCGCGGTTACAAAGCGGGACGCTTCAGCTTCAATGTCAAAGGAGGCCGTTGTGAAGCCTGCCAGGGAGACGGTCTTAAACGCATTGAGATGAACTTCCTCCCCGATGTCTACGTCACTTGCGACGTGTGCCGGGGACGGCGTTACAATGTTGAAACTCTGCAAGTGAAGTACAAGGGCAAGAGCATCGCCGATCTTCTGGAATCGACAGTGGATGAGGCGCTTGAAGTATTGACCAACATCCCGCAGGTACACGCGAAACTGAAGACGCTTACGGAAGTTGGCCTGGGCTACTTGCATCTGGGGCAATCCTCCACCACGCTTTCCGGCGGCGAAGCGCAGCGTATCAAGTTAGCTAAAGAATTGAGTAAGCGCCAGACCGGAAAAACTTTCTATCTGCTGGACGAGCCGACAACCGGACTGCATTTCGAAGACGTGCGCCATCTGCTGGACGTATTACAGCGATTGGTGGACCTCGGCAATACAGTTGTCGTAATTGAACACAATCTCGACGTGATCAAGAGCGCCGATTACCTGATCGATCTCGGACCCGAGGGCGGAGAGCAAGGCGGCCATATCGTGGCGGTCGGCACCCCGGAAGAGGTTCTGCAAGAACGCCGCAGCCACACGGCCCACGCGCTTCGAAAAATAATGAAGGCGAACCATGCAGCCTGACCCACTCACGCCAGAGGATCTGGAGCCAGTCTTCGCCCCCGCGCTTCCGGTAGTTCGCGAACCATTCTGGGGCTATCTCGATTTGGTATGGATGATCGGGCTCCTCTTTGCGGGCATGGTCGTGCTATTCGGAGCAGCCGCCGGCCTACTCGTTTTACATCCCGCGTTGCGCGACTCCCCGCCGTTTCTTCTCGGTATTCAATTCTTGTTTTACGGCGTTGTGTACCTGGCGTTTCTGGTCATCTTTCATTTCCATTACGGCAAGCCGGTTTTTGTTTCGCTCGGATGGAGGCGCAGTAGCTTTCATCTTGGAATCGCGGCACTTGCGGGCATGGCGCTGGCCTTTGCGCTTCAGCCCGTACTGACCCTACTGCACGCGCCCGAAGTGAAATCGCCCGTCGAGCAATTCACAAAAACGCCAGTATCTTTGATTCTCATCGCCTTAACTGCTGTGCTGGCCGCGCCGCTTGTTTGAGGAGTTGTGGTTCCGCGGTTTCCTGCAGCCTCTGCTGTCCCGGTCGCTTGGGATATGGCCGGGAATCGTCATCACCGGAATCCTGTTCGGCGCCATGCACATTTTTGAATATTCGAACGCCTGGCAGTACGGATTCGCCATCGCGCTCGTCGGCATCGCACTCGGTTATGTTAGGGCCCGTAGCGGCTCCATCATTCCATCGACGGTCATGCACGCCTGTTTCAACTTCATGTCTGTCATTGCTCTAGTTGCCACCAAATTCGCCAAACACTAATGACTGTTCTTACACAAAAAACAATCGAAACAATCGAGTGGACGCCCGAAGGCGTCGTCATGATCGACCAGACGCGTCTGCCGCGTGAAGAAGTCTTCGTGACTTGCCGCAATTACGTCGAAGTCGCGGATGCGATCCGGGATATGATCATCCGCGGAGCCCCGGCCATCGGTGTGGCGGCTGCGATGGGCGTCGCGATCGGCGCACTGCAATCCGCCAATCTCGAAGCGGACATGCCGGTCATCTGCGAGACTCTTGCGAAGACTCGTCCCACTGCGGTAAACCTCTTCTGGGCTATTGAGCGCATGAAGCAGGTTTACGCTTCCGTCCGCAATCAGGACATTGGCCAAGTTAGGATGCGCCTGGTAGAGGAAGCGCAAAAAGTCCGCGAGGAAGATATCGCGATCAACCAAGCCATCGGCCGCCACGGAGCGCCTCTCGTGCCGGATGGGAAAACAGTACTTACCCACTGCAATGCCGGTGCGCTCGCAACCGCAGGTTTCGGAACCGCGCTCGGAGTAATCAGAGCAGCGGTGCAGTCGGGTAAAAACATCGACGTCTTCGCCGACGAGACCCGGCCCTTTTTGCAAGGCGCGCGCCTGACTGCTTGGGAACTGCAACGCGACGGCATTGAGACGACATTGATCACCGATAACATGGCCGGGCATTTTCTAAAAAGCGGCCGCATCGGCTGTGTTGTAGTGGGGGCGGATCGCATCGCAGGCAACGGCGACGTTGCGAATAAAATCGGCACTTACAGTGTTGCCGTTCTGGCCCACGAGAACAACGTTCCATTTTATGTTGCCGCGCCCATTTCCACGCTGGATCTGACGCTCCACTCAGGCGAGCAGATTCCCATCGAAGAACGCTCCGCGAAAGAAGTAACACACGTGCAGGGCGTCCATATGGCCCCGGAAGGAATCAAGGTCGCGAATCCGGCCTTCGACGTTACGCCAAATCGATATGTCTCCGCGATCATCACGGAACGCGGCGTCGCACGCGCTCCTTACACGGAGTCCTTACTGGAACTCTGCCGTGATCGATAGATTAAATGGCGGTAAAATCAAAATCTAAATGGCTCTGGACGACTATAAAGTAGTGCTTTACCGCAATCGCCCCACGGGCTGGGTTGCCGAGATTCCGTCCATTCCCGGCTGCTACGCGCTCATGCCCACCAGAACTGAAGCGCTCTCTGAACTGGAAGAAGTGTTTCTCATGCTGGAAACCGAGTACCGCGACAGGGGGACGATAATGCCCGCGGACACGACAGAAATTCTTCATGCCTAGTGCTAGGGCGGAAGAGTTCCGCCGAGCGGCAGCGCGACTGGGCTTCGACAAAGCACGCCAAACGGGCAGCCATGAGCGCTGGATACATTTGGACGGTCGAGCTGTGACAATTCCCATCCATGGTGGCCGCGAGATCGGACCGCCTTTGTACAACAAAATCCTTGATCAGCTTGGGATCAGTTCAGAGGAATTTCGTCGGCTGAAGTAGGAACACGCCCTAAATGATCGGAGCTACTCTGACTGTATTCCAGATCCCGGGCGCCTAAGCAGCGACTCGTACCTGCGCGAGAAATAAGAATCCGTCATCCCCGCAATGTAATCGCAGACCACGCGGTGTACGGGCGAGTGCGTGAGGCATTCGCGATACCCGGAAGACACATGCTCCGGATGATCCATCAAAAACTGGAATAGCTCGCTCACTCTGTCCACGGCCGCTGAACGGCTCTGCACCAGATCCACATCCGCATATACCTTTTTGATCAGCAGACCCTTCAATTGCAAGCTGATTTCGGCGGCTTGCGGCAGAGGAACGGCGATGCGATGGCCTAGGACGCGCACGTCTTCCAGACTTTGAACGCCCGCCGCCTGGGCCGCCTGCACGGTTCCTTCAATCAGACCGCCGATCAGAATGTTCATGATCTGCCGCTGAATCTCCCAGAACCGCACGCGCGGACTTGCCCCTGGGAATTGCGTATCCACCTGCTCGGCGAGAGCGGCGAACGTGGGAACGGCCTCGGCGATATCCTCAATCGTAAGCAGTCCAGCGGCGAATGCATCGTCGATATCGGCGGTGTTGTAGGCGATCTCGTCCGCGATATCCAGCAATTGAGCCTCAAGCGGGGGGCGCACGCCGGGCAGAAGGTCCTGCAACTCGGGATCGTCCGTAGTGTTCAATTCGCGGGAGTGCTTGATGATTCCTTCGCGAACTTCAAGCGTAAGGTTCAGGCCATCGAAGCGGGCGTAACGCTCCTCCAGCAAGTCCACGATGCGCAACGATTGGCGGTTGTGCTCGAACGAACTGCCGAAGCGCCGCATCTGGCGATCAAGTTCCTTTTCGCCGGTATGACCGAACGGCGGATGCCCAAGGTCATGCGCCAAGGCCAGGGTCTCGGTGTATTCTTCGTTCAACTGAAGAGCATGGGCCACCGTTCTCGCGACCTGAGCCACCTCAATAGTGTGAGTGAGGCGATTGCGAAAATGATCGCCCAGGTCAATCGCGAAGACCTGTGTTTTACCCTCCAGCCGGCGGAACGCGCGTGAGTGAACGATCCGGTCGCGATCGCGCTGAAAATCGTTGCGGTAAGGGTGGGGCGGCTCAGGAAATCTGCGGCCTCGCAGACTCAACGGACCAAGACGTAGTCGGTCCAGCATCCCGGCGGATTAGCGAGCCAGTTGCGTCGAAAGTTGATCGACCGCGCGCGCGACGGCGGGGTCTTCGTTTGGCGATTTCAGCGATTCCAGAATCTTCTTCGCCTGCTGCGGATTGCTCGCCGCGTCCAATTGAGCCAGCATGACTTCGGCCTGTGATTTCGAGACAAGAGCGGTCGGTTTGTTTACAATTCCGCGAAGTAGTTCCTGTGCTTCCGGCACGCGGTTCTCACCCGCGTAGAGTTGGGCAAGCGCGATTTTGGCAAGAGGAGCGACATCGCTGTTAGAATCGGCAACCGTGCGAAGATCCGATTCAGCGCCCTTGGCGTCCTGCTGCGCTTTCATAGTGCCGAGATAGTACTGCGCAATCAGGCCTTCCTTCGTACCGCCATCTTTCGCCACAACATCCGACAAAGCCTTCAAAGAAGCCTGATGCTTGGCATCTTCAGTGGGGAATGTCTTGCCAAATTGATTCGCGGGCCCAACGGGAGCCGAAAGCACTTGGAAAGCCGCTTCGAGGTCCCGCTGCCGGGCGGCTCGATGACTGGTGGAATACCAAATGCCCGCCCCAACGATTAGAAGGACAACAACCGCAACGACGGCCCAACGGATGACTTGCGAGCGATGGGCAATAGTGAAGTCAAGAGCACTTTCAACGGATTCCTTGAAAACGTCGTGCTGAACCTGGTCCCTTAATTCATGACGGGTCAAACGCGGAACTGCCTTTCTAACTGGGTGAGTAACCAAAAGGTTAACATAATTTGGCAAACCAGATCCGTTATTTGACCATTTCCGGCAGATGACCGATCGTCTGATGGATCTGTCAATTACCTGAGGGCCGGAACTCTGCACGCGTCGGGAGTGCAATGATCAATTCATGCAATTGAGCAGGCGATCCGTATTGAGCATGGCTGGCTTTGCTGCGCTCGCGAATTCTCGTTCGCGGCCGATGCCTGCGGGCGTACAGCTCTATACAGTGAGGGATCAGGTTGTGAAGGCTCCGTTGGCAACGCTTCAGGCCATCGCGGAAATAGGCTACCGCGAAGTAGAAATGTTGCGCGGCCAAGTGAAGACGCTCGCGCCGTTGCTGAAACGCGTCAACCTTAAGCCCGTCAGCTTGCACTTCGAAACGCCGCTGTTGACCGGAAACTGGACCGCCTGGCGAGATGCCGACATGCCGCCGGTCGAACCCGGAGTGACGTACGAGGATTCGGTCCTGCTGGCGAGAGATCATGGGTTTCGGTATATCGTCTTCAACTATCTTTCACCGGAAGAACGTTTGGGCCTCGACTTCTACCGCTCTTTGGCCCAGAAGTTAAACGCCGCGGCGGAGAGAGCCCACAGGGCGGGATTGCAGTTCTGCTATCACAATCACGACTTCGAGTTCGAGCCAAAGCCCGGCGGCAGACCGATGGACGTATTACTTGCGAACTTGGACAAGACTCTGGTCGCGCTGGAGGTGGATGCTTTCTGGGTGAGCATGGCTGGAGTAAATGCCGCTGAGTTCCTTCGGCAAAATGCAAGCCGGGTCCGCCTGGTGCATCTGAAGGACCGGGCCAAAGGAACTCCCGTCCACTACGACATCGCCACGGTACCGAACGAAACCTATCGCGAGCTTGGCTCCGGCGATTTGCCACTTCCTGAAATCCTCGACGCGATTCTGCATACGGAAGCGAAGCACGTGTTTGTGGAGCAGGATTTCAGCAAAGACCCGATTGCGAGCCTCCGGAAGAGCTATACGTATTTGAAGCAAGCCGGTTTCTACAGCTAAGCTCTAAAGGGCTACGGAGTAATCGGCGCACTGGCGCACCCCTCTCACTCATAGCCAGTTGTGATAGCTTCTCCAGAGATGAAGCTCACTCTCTTCGCGCTCGCGGCAATCCTAGCAGCATTTCCGTCCTTCGCTCAAAACACAAACGGCAGAGACATACCGAATAGCGATTCCAGCTACATCGATCAGGAAGGTACGGCACACGTGACGCGCGTCGTACCAGTGCCGGAAACAATCAGTCCGGAAGCCAGGAAGGTGCTTGCCAGGCAGGCCTCCGATGCGCCGGTTAAGCAAACACTCGAAGAGCGCCGCTCCCACACGGATCAATGGCAAAATGGCGCTGGAGAGGAATCGCGGCGGCGCTATCCAGTAAAGAGTATTGAACGCCAGACCATTGCCGGTGTTCCAGCCCGCGTGATTACTCCGCTTGAAATTCCTGAGGAGAAGCGAGACCGAATTCTGCTCAACGTGCATGGAGGAGGTTTCAACTCGGATTCGGGTTCTCTAACCGAGACAATTCCCATTGCGAATCTGACCAAGACCAAAGTGATCGCGATCCTGTACCGGCTTGCGCCCGAACATCCTTTTCCCGCGGCGGTAGACGACGCGATTGCCGTTTACAAAGAAATCCTGAAGACCTACAAGCCGGGAAAGGTAGCGATTTACGGGACCTCTGCCGGAGCGATCCTAACGGCTGAAGTGGCCGTAAGACTCAAGCAGTTGGGACTGCCTCTACCCGGGGCTCTGGGAATCTTTTCGGGTCTGGGCGATTTCAGCAAAGTGGGAGATTCAGGGGCCATCTTTAGCCTTAACGGATTCTCGGGACCGCTCACTCCGCCTTCGAAGAAAACTGCCGATCACTCCTATATCGGCTCGACGGATACGAAAGATCCCGTCCTGTCGCCCGTATACGCAGACCTGAAAGGCTTGCCACCGGCCTTGTTCGTGACAAGCACCCGCGACATGTTGTTAAGTGGAACCACAATACTGCACAGGGCCTTTCTGCACGCCGGCGTCGATGCTCAACTGGTCGTGTTTGAGGCTCTGCCTCACGCGTTTTGGAATAACGTGAACCTACCCGAGTCGCGCGAATTCGACGAAACGGTATCCAGCTTCTTCGATAAGGCGCTCGGGCGTTAAGCCGACGCTGAAAGCACCAGAAAATCTAAAACTCGCTCCGCAAATCCTGTCCCAATGCTGCCCGGGGCCCCAGTGCCGGTATTGTCCGGAAACTCGCCTGGAGGCTGCAAAACAGGTTGAACTTAACGATGTACCAAAGCGCCGCAACGCCGTCCCACATGCCGATCTTTTTCCCTTCATCATAGGTCCGGCCATAGTAACTGATAGGGGACTCATAGATCGCGCAGCGCAACTTCGCGACTTTAGCCGTCACCTCAATTTCAAATCCGAATCCTTCCGACGTAATCACCATCTCCCGGATAATATCGCCGCGGAAAGCTTTATAGCCGGTTTCGACATCCGTAAGGTTGATGTTGGTAACCAGATTCGACAAAAATGTCAGCGACCGGTTAGCAATGTAGTGATAGAAATACAGAACACGGGCTGCCTTTCGAACCAGGAAGCGCGATCCGTAGACAACATCGGCGTGCCCGTCCAAAATCGGCTGTATAAGTGACGGAATCTCGTCCGGATCGTACTCCAGATCGGCATCCTGCACGATGACTATCGAACCTGTCGTCCGCTGGAAACCCGTTTTCAGCGCTTCTGTTTTGCCTTGGTTCCGCTGCTGATGGATGACAACCACCTGTGAATGCTGCAGCGCCAATCTGTCGGCGATTTGCGGCGTTTTGTCTGAAGAACAATCGTCCACGATCACGATTTGCTGCAGAAACGGCAGAGTTAACACCTTCTCGACAACGCTCTTCAGCGTGTTCTCCTCGTTGTACGCGGGAATAACAACAGACAAGCACTGATTCATCATTTTTCCTAAAGCCCCGAACTAAGATTCTGCGTTGACGGCGGCTTCGTCCCCCTGACAACTCCCTCTAAACCATGGAACCAGAAAGAGGGCCATCGCCAACACGGTTAACGGCTGATGGCGAAACAGCAGAAACCCTATTATTGACTTATCGGCCGAAAAAGGAGAAAATCGCTGCGCCAGAATCGCCTGAAGAGGAAATTCCAGCAATAAGAGGCAACAAAGAACCGGGATCGCAACTGAAAGTCGCCGCTCACGATTCCTCACCACGAACGGGACCGCCGCCAGCAGCAGCTGCGCATCGTAGTAGCGATGGTAGACAATCGTCAAAGTTACGGCGCTGAAAAACGCCATATCCCACCACCGGCGATCACCGGCAACTCTTCTCCTGAGCCAGAGGTAAAGCACGGCCATGGCCGCCGCAATCGCCCACACGAGAATATCGTCGAGCACAAGATTGTGCACGAACACCCCGAATACAGCTTGGGTGTTCACCATGTGGTACGAGAAAACGTTCGACGGACGTGGATCGTTTATCGCGCCCGGAGCAAGGGTGGCGGCAATGCCCTCATGCAGACTTGCCAACCACCGCCGGTATTGGTCTAAGGACGACGCTCTGACGACGCTGACAACCGCACTAAGCACCGGCACGACGAAACTGATGAGCAACGGCTTCCAATACGTCCAAAGCGCAAACACAACAACGGCAAAAATTGAGACCTGCGGCTTAAGACAATGCGCGAGACCGAGAAGAAGGCCGCTCCCGATCCATCTTTCCTTGAGCGCCAGATAAACGGCGAGAATCACGAGACTGCATGAAAAGACGCTCAGATTTCCCGTGGACAAGCCGGAAGTAGTAGGGGAAAAGAACAGCACGGCGGCTCCCAGCAGAAACTTACCAGTTGGCGTTAAATCGACGTTTCTGAAAATCAACAATAGGGAGCACCCGAACACCGATACCGACAGCAAGCACCAAATTAGCCGCGCGGGTATCCAGGAAAGCCATGCGACTGACGCGATAACCGGTAGAGTGGTCGGCAAGTACACCGAAGGAGGCGGATCTGAATAAGGCAGAGGAGGCCTGTCCCCCGCTTCTCTGAGCGTATTTCGGACCTGCTCCATGTCATACGGATTTTGGCCGTGCAGCCAGCAACGCGCCGCTCCATACACGGAGGCAAAGTCGTATGAATTAAGTGAGCCGACCTCCCGATAAGGACCGCGAACGGCAAAATACGCAAGCGCTAACAAACACAGCACTGCCGAAGCAATTGTGCGAAGGCTCATCACGCTACGTCTTCATCCTGGCCATGAAGTACAGCCCGGCGAGCGAAAAAATAATATCCGGCGCCCAGGCGGCCATCGCGGCCGGCAACTGATTCAAATCGCCGAATTGCTGAAAGAGAGTGCTTACAATCCAATACGCCATCGCAATGCCGAAACTAATCCCAACGCCCGTCATCGCCCCGCGGTTTCCCGCCACGAACGCAAACGGAATGCTAAGAATCGCCATAATCAGCGCGAACAACGGAACCGAGAACTTCTTGTAATATTGCACCTGCAACGGAGTCGTTTCCATGCCCTCCGCCTTCAGTTCGTGAATATACTGCCCAAGTTCACTGAAGTTCATCTCTTTGTATTCTTTTTCTTCCTTCACGAACCAGGACGGCTTTTCCGTCAACTCGGGAAAGGTGGCCGACTCTCCATAGAACTGCGTGTAGTGCTTCCCGGACTGGGCATGCAGGTTTTGACTTACGCCATTCTGAAAAATCCACGTCTTCAAGGCCGGCTCCCAGCGCGCGCGCTCCGCCGAAATCTGGTGCACCACGTGGTATGTCTTCGGATCGAGTTCATAGACATTCACCTTCGACATGATCGCTTGATGCGGGTCGAGAGCCTGGTAGTTGTAAATACGCGACCCTTCCCCAAAAATCCATTGCCGGTTTGGATCGAGGTACGTCTGAACGGGCTTCTTCTTGATCTCCGCCCGCAGCATTTCCTGACGCCGGTTCGCGTCCGGAATATAGTAATGATCGAACGTGAACAGCAATCCGCTGATAACCAGACTCGCGAACAAGACCGGAGCCGCCAGACGGTGCACGCTGACGCCGCCGGCTTTGAAGGCAGTCACCTCGTTGTACTTGGTCAGAATTCCAAAGCAGATCAACGACGCCACCAGCGTTCCAATCGGAGTCAGATCGTAGATCAGTTTCGGCGCGAGATTCCACAGATAAGCGAGCATCGTGCCCATGCTGATATCGTTCTTAATCATGTCGCCGAGCAACTCGAAGAACGTGAATACTTCAATCAGCGCCAAGAGCGCAACCAACAACACCCCGAAGTAGAAAAGGAAGCCGTTCAGCACATAGGCATCCACCAACATGGGACGCAATCCGAACCGCCTAAAGGCCGAGAACCAGGTTGGACCCGACGTCATACGCCGGGAGCCCGTCGATTCCACCACACCCCAAACCCGCTTAGAAAGGTTTCTCACCCAGCCCGTCAGGTCCCTGTCCCCTGGACGCTCCAACTGGAGCAGCAGCAGAATACCGATAATCGAAAATACGAAGTCTGGAGTCCAGACAGCGAGAGGAACTGGCAGACTTCCCTTCTTTGCCAGCCCGATCAGACTGATGAATGCCATGTAATAGGTGAAGGCAATCAAGACCGTCAAAATCAGGGCCGCGGATTTCCCGCCCTTTCGTGAAGAAATGCCCAGCGGAATGCCCACTAGGGCGAGCAACAAGCACGCCAGCGGAAGAGCGAACCGCTGATGAAACTCAACCGCCGCGTCCACGTACTGTTCCCTCGTAAGTGGATCGCCTTTATGCCGGTAAACGCGCTTATAAAGAGGCCACGTGTCGAGTTCCTGAACTGTTTTGTTCACCTGCAACTCTTCGGGCTTTTGCGCTTGGAGCGCTTCTACCTGTTCCGGCGCGGCCGTTGTGATAACTTGTCCTTCTTTGTCGCGCTCACTCGTCCGGACCCCGCGCATGTCCAGAATAATCCGGTTATTTGCCGCATCGGGATGTGGAATCGCTTCTTCCGCAACAATGATGCGCGGCCCCTCGCCCCGGTCTTTCCCTTGCCGCTGAAGCTTATCCGGCGGCGTAACGTCCGCCATAAACACCTGATGCCAGACCACGTGCTTGCCCGCTCCGGACACGTCGTTGACGTAGACGACGGTATCCGGAAACTGCTCGTTGAAGATCCGCGATTCAATATCGCCGGTAAGTTGAGCCGCCGCGAAACTCCGTGCTATCACCGATTCCAGGTGCAGCGAAAGCGGTGTTAGCCAGAGCGACGCGAGCGCCGTCACAATCAGCGCCAGGAGAGCGAATACCAGCACTGGCTTCGCCACACTCCTGCTAGAAATTCCAGCCGCCCGCATCGCCGTGATCTCGCTATCGGTGGACATCCGGCTCAACCCAATCAGAATTCCCACCAGCACACCCAGCGGCAATGCGAAAGGAATTGTCGAAGGCAGCGCGTACAGCAGCAACTTCGCAACCACTTCAGGCGGTGCGGAAGTCTTCACCAACAAAGAAAGAAGCCGTTCGAAAGTACGCAGGAACAGCACAAACACGAACAGCAGTGTTCCCAAAAGCGCGCTGGTGAAAACCTCGCGAAAAATAGCTCTGCCGAGAATCCGCATCAAAAAAACAACGGCTTAATTCTGGGCCGTCAGCGCAGGCGGCGCAACGATCGGCGGCTTACTGACCTCTTCCTGCGCCTGGGCGAGGTCCACGCTATCGAACAGCAGGGAAGGGCAGACGACAGAGGACGTGGTGGCTTCCGAACCTTGGCCCGCGATGTTGAACGCGGTCCCATTGTTCAGATAGTTCAAGACGTAGGAGTGATCGGAGGCCAACGCAACGTCACGCAAGTCCTTGGCGCTAAATTCTTTGAAGCGAACACCCCGCACTAGCTCTTCCCGTCCATCTAAATAAACGCGATAAGCGAGTAGGGGCGGAGTGAGCGTACGGGCGTAGCCGTCTTTCTGCAACTGGCGGATGATCGATTGGAGTTCTTCCAAACTAGCCGTGGATGGAAAGTCCAGCCGCCGGATCAGAATGCCGTATTTCAGTCCAGCGGCTTTCGCCTTTTCGATAAGCTTGGCCTTCATCTGCGCTTCCGGTACGGTTTGCTCCGCTTGCACAAATAAATTACCAATCACCGCTTGCTCACTGCCATACCTTCCGGGCAACCGTCCATGTCCATTTGAGCCGCTAAACGTTTTTACGGGTTCCCGGCTCAACAAGAATCCTTTAAGCGTTCCCTTTTCGACAAGCGTCACCTTTTTCGCGGGAACGCCTTCGTCGTCGAAAGGATATTGACCCGCGAGCGATTGTCCTTCGAAGCTCTTCTGCAGCGGATCGTCGGTGACGCTCAGCCATTCGGGAGCCACCTTCGTCCCCATTCTTGAAGACCACACGCCTTCAATAGACTGTCCCTGGTTCGATCCCGGAGGCGCCAGCGGCTTGCGTGTCAAGCGCGCGGCATCCGTCATAACTTGCGCCATCATCTGGGCCGCGGCCTGCTCCGCAAACAGAACCGGACCGCTGTACTCGTCAGTGAGCGGGGCTTTGGACAAGGCTTCCGTCTCGGAGGCGACGGTCTCAACCGCCCGCGCCAGTTTCTCCCTGGCCGGGCAGATCGGAAGCGTTCAGCGCCAGAATAAAGTTGTGGTCCCACACAGGAGTGCCATCGGGGGCAAGACCGCTCGACCGAATTTGAATTTCCGTCAGGTCCTGCGGCATGCGCACTACCGTTCCCTCGGTATTAACCACCCGGTAATTCGTGGTGGCCGCAAGCAGTCCAACACTAGATGCAGTCACATCGGGGTGCTTTCTAAAAGCACCGGAGAGCTGTCGAATCTCTTCCTCCCATTGGCTCTGATTTGCGGTGAGCTTGGCCAGCGGCAAAATCACCTGCACAGGCGTGGCAGCCGCCAGATCGGGTACGTCTTCGCCGCCCGACATCTCACGTAATGCCGCTCGTTTGCGAGCAATCTGGTCCGCCGCGGCTTTATAGAGTCCATCGCTGACCAACCACAACTCCGTACGGAGAGCCTGATAATCGTCGTCCAATGGGAGCAAGCCAAGCCGTGGCGTTCCCGAATATATGGAATTCGTGTTATCGAGCGCGTAGCTCCCTACCCGGACTTCGACCCGGGGATGACGCATCCGCACATGGTTCGATGCCGTGATTCCGCCAAGACTGCCGGATACGGCGACTTCCTCCGAATCGTCGCTACTGTAAGAGATAAAGTAAGGCTTATCCAGGTTATTCAGGTGTAGAGTTTTCGCGCGTGCCATTTCATCGATCATGGCCCGCAATTGAACGTCGCTCTTGATCTGGCCAGTTACATCGCCTGCGAAGGAAACGCAAATACCCAAACTCATCGCCACCACTGCCGGGAACCATCCCAGCCAATGCGCCAGCCGGTTCTTATTCAAAGACTGCATGGTAGGTGCTAGCTCCCGGCCGCGGCAGAATTGGTAGCTTCTGCTGTGAATTCCGCTTTTTCTCAGTCTCAATTTCGGATACAAGAATGGCGGGTGAAACCGCCGAGACCGGAATACTTCCCGACTCCGCTCCGCAATAACCGTTGAAGACCTCGGCCCGATTGGATGTCGCTAATATCTTCTGGAAACTCGCCAGCGGCGTACCTACAATATCGACGCCCCGGATCAGTTCATCCGGACGGCCGTCGGTATACACGCGATAGACCACCAGAGGCACAACCGTAAAGGCCTGGAGACCCTTTCGGCCGGTGGTCGTATAGCCGCTCGCGACCTCTTCGAAATACAAGCCGTACGGCTTCTCCTGGCGCTTGATCTCCGCAATCAGCATCGCCCGCAGTTCCTGATCCGATACCTGCTTCGACGATTGAACGATAAGATTCGATTGCCGCGAGACCACCTCAAAGCCCGGTTGCCGCCGCCCGTGTCCGTTCGAATGAGTGAACTGGCCTACCGGCGAGCGCGATAGCAGGAACGTTTTTAAAACTCCGTTTTCAACTACATTCACGGGACGCGCTTTCACGCCCTCGTCGTCGTATTCGTAATACCCAATCAGGTCCTTACCGTCGTACTCGCGTCTGGTTGGATCGAATAGCACGCTCACAAAGTCCGGCAGTACCTTCTGGCCGAGCATTTTCGTGAAGGTCTGTCCCTCCTCTATATCTTTCTGGCGGTGTCCTTCCACGCGATGGCCGAAGATCTCGTGGAAAAATACGGCAGCGGCCCGGCCCGACAAAATCGCCGGACACACGATAGGTTCGGCGGGAGGAGCGCTTACAAGGGCATCCACTTTAGTCGCGACATCCTGAATCCGCGCGCGAATCGCGCTGTCGGCTGGCACATGGGCCGGATCCGAGGCTTCGATTGTGTCGAAGGTTCGCACATCCATGCCGTCGCTCGCTAAACCTTCCGCGCTGATCTCCACTCGGAACAAATCCATGCCGCGCTGCACCGCCGTTCCTTCGGTGTTCACAAGGGTGCGCAGTTCACGTTGGGCGCGAAAGCTTACCTGCGATCCCAAGATTCTGTCGTGCTGTTTGAACTCCGCCGACCAGGCCCGCAACCGTCCCGCCCAGGCATTCATGTCAACGTGGTATTGCTCCGGACTGCTGGAGAACGTAGCCGGAGGTTCCGATGAAAAGTCGGCATCCTGGCTTTTCTGATCCGCCAATAACTGTTCGTCGGTTTTCAACTGCAGCAGACGGCGTGAAGCCAGTCTGTAAACACGGTCCGACTCACGCCACAAGGTGCGGCGAATCTGGTCCGGATCGTTATCGATGCTCAATGGCGTGAAGCTAGTGAACCGGAACTGGGTCCCTTTATAGGGATGATAGTTGTCGAACTGCGGCGAGCCCACCCGGATAGTGGTGTCCACGCCGCGTACGTGCTGGTGAGTATTTTGAACGAGCGCTCCCAGAGACGCCGAGGCCGCGTCAACGTTCTCCTCAGTGACTTCAAAAGCCATGTAATAAGGAGCGGGATCCGCCTTCGTCTTCATTACGCCGAATTCGCGGTCCAATTCGCCTTTTAGAATGTCTATAAGCGAGTTGCCGGGCGTCCCCATAGCCGAAGCCGCTAGGCTGCCGGGTGCAATGAGAACAAAAATTGCGATGACCAGGGACAGCGTCCCAAGCCAGATCGCAGCAGATTTTAGGCGCAAATTAAAGGATAGCAACCGGATCGTGAGCCGGAAAATGCTTCCATCAGCGAAACGAACGCACTGTATTGGTAAACCGCCACTCGCCTGAACTGGACCGGAATCACGTGCATGCACGGCGCGGTCTGTCTGCCGGAGCGAAGTTATCAATGAGTCCTTCGAGACGCGCCGCACGATCGGCGTAATAACCCAGCGCAGCGCTCGCGGCACATCACGGCTCAGAACAATCGCCTCCAGTTCGATGTAGACGCCGCCGTCGCGCTCCTCAAAACGCGTGACGCTCAACGCTCTCCAAATCAATCCAGTGCCTTCGTCTTCCGGCAGGATATGCTGTGCTGGAGTTCCGTATTTTTCGATCTCCTGAATCCGGGTAGTCTCCGAAATGCCGCACCAACGGCGCGCGTTGACCCGAACATAGGAGGACACGTAGTCGCCGTCCAAAGCCGTCTTTCCGATGAGCGATTTATTCGACAACACCATGGAAAAACGATCTTGTAATTCGCCCTTTACCAATGTCTTAGAATTCAATACCGCCGGTCCATAAAATAATTTGTAATTGTCATAGTCTCGAACTGTAGATAAGACCTCTTCAAGCGTTATGTTCGGCAGAAACGCCGTGCCCACCCAATCGTGAATAAGTCCGCCGGGCACTGCGCGAGGTGTTTGGCCTGCGGGAAACACGAGCACTTCACCATCCCGGACCCGGTCGCCGGCATTTTGGTCTTCATCAATGCGAAGAAATGGTTGCACCGAATGCAGATGCTCTTGTGCCCGTGCCCGCACTGTCTGAACGTACTCGTTCCACGCGCTAACCGTTTCGGGTTTTAAGACGATGAGAGAACTTGCCGTTGCGTTGAACGCTGAACCAAACAACAAAATGCCAAACTGGACAAATTCGTTTGCGTAAATTCATGGCCCTGAGTTTTCGATGCTACTTAGATGGGAC
>CAWJUO010000063.1:0-255213 GCA_963845995.1 uncultured Acidobacteriaceae bacterium
CGTGCTGACGCACTCAACCGCGGTTGCGGTATGGATTCCTTAGAATTGGAAGTCGATTTTCCGTTCCAGGCCGATAAATTTCTAATTGTGGACCACGGATTTACTCGTCCCAATCCACATGCCTATTCTTTTGCCGTATTGAGAGATACCGTCCTCAGGGCGAAATGTGCCCGAGATATCGGTCACGACCGCCTGTTCACCCGTAAAAGAGACTATTAGCGTCCACGGACGTTTCGCGGACATCGGCAAGGGTCTTGTGTGATGAGGGGAGCGATAACGAATGGGCATCCACCGAAAGTGCGTATTCGGGCGGTAAACAAACGACAAAGGGAACCACTTTACTGGCAAGCCCGGCCGGTTGGGACCCAGGAACTAGACGTCCGCTCTGAATTTCTGGTCCAGATATGTACATGCCGATGCTCGGTCCAAATTGAACAATGTTTCCAAACAGCTGTCCTAGGTTGACGAGGATCAGGTCGTTCTCCGATGAACCACGTTCCCAGGCCAATTTTAGAGCTGAGCGCTCTCGATCGAACGTGGCATGGAAATCAACATTTCCGCACCTCGCACTACTATTACCAAGCAGTAACAAAAGCACCAGGGCGGCGAACGGTTTCAGCGTAACTCTATCCATTCATCTTCCTGAGGACAACTTTTTCAAGGTCGGGCAACGGGATCGTGAAAACACGGAAATTGGCGCCAGGGTCATACAGTACAGTTCAAGCACAACGGTTTATGGCTGTAGCAAACCGGGCGCTAACACGGAGGTGAAAATGCGTGAAATACGCGCGATGAATCGCATAAATAGGGGTACCCTGAGCTACCGATCCTAAGGGCCGCTATCGCATCCTGCCGGTAAGACAAATTATATGCAGGGTGGGCTTTAAACGGTTACGGAGTGAGATTTATCGCACATGGTTCGTCAGAGAACTTGATCATGTACCAAAAATACGAGTCGGCCTTCTGCGCTATTTGATCTAGTACCTTCCACAGCGGCTGTCCATTGCCTATGATTGATACCGGGGGTTCAGAGGTCTTCTTGCCACCATCCACGATCACCTTCATGACGCTACACTTATTGTGCATCGACCACGATTTAACCTCGGGCATCAGTACAACGGCAGATGCTATCTCCTCAGATTTAATCGGTTTTCCATCAAACGAGTCGACGAACACATCTAACAGGCCCGGACGTTCGCTTCCCAGGCGAATTTGAATACTCCCATCGCCTGCTTGAGTCCAAGAAAAGCGCGGATCGGCGTGACAAATATCATCAAGCACTTTGCCGAGGGGAGCATTTCGTTCGTTTACAGTAATCAGCCTGTCATCAGCTCCGATCCATGTTCCTGACACTCCCATTACGGTATGTGTCTGAGCCGCAAGGGTCTGAAACGCTGTCAATGTATTTTGATCTCTTGGGAGAAGTAGGCGACCATCTTTGAAGCAGTCTCGGCGACTCCTTGCCCTGTCATAGCCTCTGCTAGCGTGAACAGAAATGTAAACATAAAGAGACAGATCGATCTAGTTAAAGTGCTGTTCATTTTAGTGTGTTGTGTGATTACAAGCCAGCGTTGGATTCGCAGTGTAATTCGTTACGGTTACGGTCGTAGCGAGATTACCAATGCAGTTAACACGAACAGTCGTTCCAGTTGCAGCGTAGGTAATTGTCTGGAGTATGTAGGTATACGCATTTGATGTAGGGGGGCGCCGACAGCACCTGAGGCGTAAAAATCGACTAACTGATAACTTGAATTAGTTGCTCCAGTTGTTGCCTGCGCCGTTCCTCCGGAATTTGTGTCTTTAACAACAAGCTGCTCGTTAAACGTAAGGCCAGCCTTCTGAATCTGCGTCCCATTCTGGTCGAGTACAGTATAGGTTCCGCAGCTCGAAACACCGTAGAAATTATTGGTTACGTTGTTGCCATTGCAGTCGACCAGAGTCTGATTAGAATAATTCTTAAAAGGACTAGCTATAGTGGGTCCACTAAGCGAGGTCGGCACCTGTACGGTTGCAGTACCAGTACTCGCCGCGTGACATCCGTTGAAATTTGCTTGAGAAAGTATGCTGGCGCTCCCGGCACTTACGGCCGTGACCGTTCCCGATGACGACGGGCCCGTAGGAACCGTAGCGATATTCGTACTATAGGAATTCCAGGCGCCGCTTTCGTTTGAGGAATAGTCGTTCGCTCCCGCGCAAGCCGTGGCACCAATGCAGAACTCAACGACAAACGGGCCCATAGGACCGCTTCCGGGGTCACTGATTCCGAGGTACCCATTGTCTAAATAAGAACTACAAGCTTGAACTTGATTGCCACAGCTGAAATTCCGGGCCAATAACGCCGCTGGTTGCGAGACTAGCAAGCGACCAACGCCTTGGCCTGCCGCCTCCGTTGACCAATTCACCTCGCGAGACGTCGCATTCTTTGGCAAGATTTGACCATTGTCACCTTCAACACCATTTGCGACAATCTCGCCGATGCTGATGGCCTTTGTCTCGAGCGCTTCGAGCCGATAACGGCGGAGCCATAGCTTGCCGTTGGCAGCGATTCTGACATCGACACGGTTGTTGGACGAGCTCGGATTGAAGAGCAATAGAGTCGAAGCTGCGGAGTCTTCGAGCGTCCAAGGGTGCGTCCTCCGTTTTGCGTCTGCTGCTGATCTTTGCCGATGAGTTGAACTGTTCGGAATAGCGGGCCGCCTACGGCTGTGAGATCGACGGCCAACGAGCCGCGCGTAACGCTGGACTGAACGATAAAGGAATTGCGCATCTGGGGGTTGCCGGCAAGGTCGGACAGTTGGACGGTAGTGCTCGACTGAGGTGCGAGGGTCACGCTAGCGACGGTCTTTGCATTGGGACTATCGGCTTCCGTGGTAGCGTACAAAATCTTGGCTTCCGCTGGGCTGGAGCTAGAAGAATCTCCGAAGGAGACTGGACTGTCCAACGGGTACTCCAGCGAAAACGGTATTGCTTGAGTGCAGCATTCCGGCATCCGAAAAGTTCAGGGCTGTGTAAGTCGGATGCTCGTTCGTGCCGCGCAGCACAAATCCGTATACCTCTAGTTCACCGGGCATAGCGGTTGTGGTAACCGATACGCCGATTGCCTCCTTTGCGTCCAAGCGTTGCTGGTGCCAGAAATCTTCGAAGACAGGGATGGACTGATTTGCAACGTCACATCCTGCTATCAGAGCCATCTCATTAGCCGCGAGCTGAATCGTGCGCGCGTGGTTGCCGCCCCGTTCAGCAAGACAAGCGATGGTGACAGCTTGAGACTCAATACTCGTACTCTTAAGCGCGATCGCCGGACGGCCCAAGACAGAAGACGCGCCGCGTGAAAAACGTTTGAGCTCATATTGGATGGCATGAGGAACTCCTCTTCCAGGTAGGCGGGCTCCGAAGGATTTTTGTCCACAAGCGAAAGCTGGGCGACGATTGACATATTTTTTGCCGACTGTGAGTCCGGCATTAACTCGACCGAACCGATCCAAGCGCCGGAGTGGGCTTTAAAGACTTATATGCACTTCAGTTTGAGTGACTATGCCAACCCAATGACTTGGGCAGCCAATCTATTCCACGCGAATCCTCACGCGGTCATTGACGGCATGGACCAGGTCTTGCTAAGTGCCGAGGTAGCGCTGGATTTGGAATGACGGAATTTTCGGCGGTTTGGGCTTACAACCCCATCAGGGCAGAGGCCGGGAAATGACGCAGGCGTTTACGCCTCCGATTCCCATGGAAAGCTTGCCAGCCAAACCCTCGGGCGGATTGCAGGAAGAGTTGAAGACGAATTTTTCGTGCAGATTTCGGATTCCGCTGTTCAATTCTTCAGGGATTAGCGGCGTTGGATAAAGCTGCCCGCTTTCATAACCCAGGTACTGCGCGGTCAATTCCCAACCGCCTCCGGCCGCCATGCCATGCCCGAACGTGCCTTTCCTTGCGGTTACCAGCACGTCGTTCTTCACAATAGACCGTAGTGTCGCCATCTCGGAGTAATCGCCCGGCGTTGCTGTCGCGTGAAGATCCCAGCTTCCGAGATCGGTCGATTCCGCGTGTGCATCCTTAAGGGCATGCATGATGGCGTCGGTGGGCCCGTCGGTAGACGGTGTGATGATGTGGTCCGCATCGGAACTGACGCCAACCGCAACGGGTTCCATGCCCAAGGGTTTGAAGCCCTTTGCCGTCATGTAATCGAAATCGCCGACGATCCAAACAACCGAACCTCCTGCCACATGCGTACCCTGTAATCGCGTCAGCGGAACCGACAAGCTACGGTTTGCGGCAATCACGCGCGCGCTATAGAAAGAACCCACGGTCAACGGATGCGGCGGCGGGTCGGTTGCGCCCACCACGACGGCTTTGGCGTCTCCGCACTGAATGGACCGCATGGCAAGCCTGAGTGCTACTCCAAAAGTGGAACATGCCGCTACCGGCGCGAACGACAGCCCGGTGATCTTGCCCAAGATGGAAATCTGGGCAGCCGGCGTGTTGTGGATATTCCAGATTATGTTTGCCGAAACGTTCCACGGAGGCTCTGGCGCTCCCCACTTTTCTCGCAGCCGGGCGTGGCGCTTTTCTTTTTCGCGAATAGCGTGCAGCTTGCCGGTCTCGACTTCGCCTTCGATCGTCAGGTTATCTATTTCCGCCAGTTCCGTCAGATAATTCTGCAGTTCCTGCGGCTCACGGTCGGACCAGAAGCGATCCCAACGCTGTTGCGCTTCGTAGAGAGCGATGCTTGCTCTGTAAGTGGTATCAATCGCGCCTATTCCGGTTCCGACATAAACATGGGCCTGATCGCGCAGGGATTCAAGCTCCGCCCCTAAGCCACGGTTCTGCTCCAGAGCCTGGATGAACGCTCCCATCGCATATTGCGCAGGGAAGTCCATTTTTTCTTTCAGCTTTTGAAAGTGCCGCGGCGCGAATCGTTTTCCGATCCAATCCTGATAATCGGAGAAGTCGAAATCCGGAACGCCCACCAGGAAATTGTCCGGTCCGAAGCCGTTGAACGGCTCAAGCCAACTTGAGGCGGACCCCAGGTTCGTCCTGAATGCATCAATGTTGCGCGATTTGGGCGCAACGACTCCCCATCCGAAGACTCCGACCCTTACCGCCACTTGCTCTCCATGGACTTCAGGCTACAACGGCCGGTCAGAATAACAAAGCCTGGCGTGACGGCTAAATCGGCGACCACGAACCATCGCTCTGCTGTTTTTCCCGCTCTTCCTTCTTTTTGCGCTCGATTTCCTGTTTCGATTCGCCGCCTTTGAAATACAGATGAACGGTAACGTTATGGGTGGACGCATCGGCGGTGTAGTCGGAGCTTGTGCTGGCGAGATGATCGAATAGCCCTTGTTCTTGCACACGCTTCAAGAAGAAGTCCGGGTAGTCGGGATTGAACGGCTTGCCGGGCTTTTCTCCCCAGAGTTTTTCAATGGCGGGCGCGGTGAGTAGATCAAGTCCTTTGATATCGAGAGTTTGGAAACTGTAAACAGCGCCTGGGACGACATTGTAAGTGATGTCGATCGCCCGCTTGGCATCGTCTTCCTGGACCTCCGTTGAGACGCTGGCATCGAGCAACCCGCGCTGCTTCATACTGTGGGCCAGCCAAAGCCGGAAATCGTCCACCTGCCTGCCATTGAAGGTCTGGCCGGGTTTGAACGGGATGTTGGCGCGGATTTCGTCCTGATCCAAGCCGCTTCCGTGAAACCTGATGAGACCGAATTTGAATACCGGTCCGTCTTTGATCTGTACCTTAAGCACGACGCCTTCGTTCGTTTTGGACGGCTCTGTTTCGATTTTCGGAAAAGTCACCGCGGCATAACCTTTCGCCGCGTAGAGGGGTTTGATGGAGCCGTCGAGGATCAACTTCAACCGCGTGTCTGAAAGCGGCACGCCAATCGCAACCATATTGACGGCGCGCAGAATAGTGCCCGTGTCTACGGCCTCATTGCCGCTGACGACCACTTGAGAAATGGTCGGCATGGGTGCGTCGGGAGCGAACAAAACGGTGAGTTGTTTCGGATCGTCGTTCGAGACCGCCGCCTTGATCTTTACAGACGGGTTCTTCTGGGCGGCACACGCCTGTACCGCGTCTCTGTAGCGGTTTAGGACGCCATCGGTTCCTGGAATTTTATCGGAATAGAGATCGATACGGTCACGCAGGCACGTCTGGATCTCTTCCGTGGAAAGGCCGAGACGTTCGAAGCGCATGGGAAACAACTGATCGTTTTCCGCGATATTGAAGGTCAGGTCGTAGGCCGGCGGACTGCCCACATACTTATATTCGTCCGCGACGTTGTTGAACAGTTCCGTGTTTTGCAGCTTCAGCCGGGCTTTTTCGATGATAGGTCCCGTGACGTGCTGCCCAATGGTCAGCCCGGATTCTTTGATGATGTCCGCCGAGGAATACCGCTGGTTGCCTTTGACCGTGATGTTATGAAGGACTCCCGGGGGCGGCTCCTTTTTGGCTGCGATCCGGTGCTCGGGAGCTTGGGCGGCGGCATTTACAAGCGCGAAGGAACACACGAGAGCCGCGCAAACAGTCGAACGCATACTTCTAGTCCATCATACGTAGCCGGGGCGGCGCTGGTTTCGGGTTGCTCTATGCGGGTTGCTATATATGCTTAGCCAGTTCGATGATCACAACGACAGGAAGCGCCACGCTTGCAATTACCAGCAGCACCGTTATGGCCAGGAACAGCCAATCGTACATACTCTGCCGCCGTGGCTCGGCGAGATGGCTTCTTAACAGCAGGTAATTGCGGCGATTCGCTTTGAAGGCGATGTCGAAAATGTCTCCGGCGAATGGAACAGCCCCAGCGAGCGCCTCGATTCCGATGTTGACCAGCATTCGAGCGATGGCCACCCGTGAAAGACCAAGCTGGACGGCTCGCGTGACGATGTAAATGGAGACCAGGGCGTCCAGAATATCCCCAATTCCGGGGATCAGGCCGATGATGCCCGAGAGGCCGAATCGGAAGCCCCCCGGTATTTCGAACGCGTAGTCGAGCCAGCGCGCCACAGCCTCGACATCGGCGATGCGCGGATCGACTATTTCCGGCGTGAGCGCGTCGGCGCGATATCTTGGAACGGCGTAGGTTGTGAGTGCCTTCGGCATGCGAAACGAATCCTGCAAGAGTGGGCCATTAAGAGAGAGCCCCAAAGAGATCCACTAAGAGAGATTCCGCCGCCGGTCAAAGGTTCCGGATTGTTCCAGGCCAGCTGTGGTACATTCGCGCCGTGCGCTCTGTCCTTCTGTGTTTGGTGGTGCTAGCCGGCATCGGCGCAGCGGCACAGGAATCTCCTCCGGACAGCTCGATTCCGACGTTCGGTACGACAGTGGTGCTGTCGTCTGGCCTGCAGGGCGAAATCTACTTCATCCGCCGGAACAGCGGCAAGTTTCCCAAGCTGAAAAACCGCAAGCCGGTGGGAACGATTTACACCACGCAGTTGAATGTTCCACCGCGCGACTTCAAGGAAGGATTCCCCGGAATAACAAACAGATACGAATGGTTCGCCATCGATTATACGGGGAAGTTTTGGATTGAAGAGGCCGGAGTTTACCGCTTTTCTCTGATGGCGGACGACGGGGCCAAACTCTATATCGACGACAAGTTGGTCATCGACAACGGCGGAGTTCATCCCGTCGCAACAGTGGCCGGAAGTGTCAAGCTGGCCGCCGGTCTTCACTGGATTCGCGTACCCTATTTCCAGGGACCCCGTTATCAGGTAGCGCTGGTGCTGAAGGTGGCTCGTCCGGGTGAAGACGACTACAAAGTCTTCAACACGAACGATTTCAAGCCGTCATCGAAGCTCGATTCCTGGCCGCGAAACCCCTGAAAAATAAGGCCGGAATGCTAAACTGAGAACGAAAAATGGCATATGACGTTGTGGTAATTGGCAGCGGTCCGGGGGGATATTCCGCCGCCGTGCGCGCTGGGCAGTACGGGCTTAAAACGGCGCTGATTGAGAAGCAGCCGAGGCTCGGAGGGACTTGTCTGCTGGTGGGTTGCATCCCTACAAAGGCCCTGTTGCATACCGCCGACGTTTGGGATCACTTTAAGAATCCCGAGGCTCAGGGGATTCAATGCAAAGACCCGCAACTAAATTACCCGCAGGTTCTCGATCGCAAGAATAAGATCGTCTCAAAGCACTCCAAAGGCATTGAGTTTCTACTGCGCAAGAACAAGGTTGACCTAATCAAAGGCGCAGCGCGGCTGTTGGGTGGCGGCCGCATTGAAGTGACGGGCGAAAAAGGCGCGCAGACCGTTGAAGCCAAGAACATCATTCTGGCAACCGGGTCTGAAGCGCGTATGATTCCCGGCCTTCAGCCCGATGCGAATCTGATCCTGACCAATATTGAAATTCTGGACATGCAGGCAGTCCCGAAATCGATCGGCATTATCGGGGCGGGCGCTGTCGGCGTGGAGTTCGCTTCTATTTTTAACCGCTTCGGTTCCAAGGTGACTATTCTTGAGATGCTGCCCCGCCTGGTGCCGGTGGAAGACGAAGAGATCTCTAAAGAACTGGAAAAGTCGTTCAAGAAGACCGGAATCCGCATAGAAACCGGTGCAAAGGCCGAGAACATTCGTAAAAACGCGAACAGCGTTAGTTTGACCGCGACGCTGGCGAACGGCAAAACGGAGCAGATGGAATTCGACAAGCTGCTGGTTGCCGTGGGACGAAAACCGAATACGGAGAGCGTCGGCCTGGAGAATACGAAAGCCCAGCTTGATCGCGGATTCGTCAAAGTGGACAGCTTGCAAAGAACGGGAGAACCCGGACTGTACGCGATTGGCGACATCGTGGCGGGGACACCGCAACTGGCCCACGTTGCGACTGCCGAGGGCATGATCGCGGTCGGAAATATCGCCGGGAAAGCCGTGCGTCCGATCAACCGGAATCGCATTCCGGGCGCTACCTACACGGACCCCGGTATCGGCAGCGTCGGATTGACCGAAGCGCAGGCGCGTGCTCAAGGCTTCAAAGTGAAGGTGGGCAAATTCCCGTTTGTTGGGAATAGCAAAGCCACTATTCTCGACAAGCACGAAGGTTTCGTGAAGATCATCGCGGATGAGACGTTCGGCGAAATTCTCGGTGTTCACATCATCGGTCCGGAGGCTTTCGAATTGATTTCTGAAGCCGTTACGGCTATGGAGTCGGAAGCGACCGTTGAGAGCATGATGGCAACGATCCACGCGCATCCGACAATCTACGAAGCGATCGGCGAGGCGTTCAACAATGTCTACGGTTTGGCGATCAACATCTAAGAAGCTAACCTGAACCGGGCCGCACCAGCAATGAGACCGCTTGAAGTACGGGACGCGGGAAGGACGCGCTACGCCGAAGCCCTTAAGCTTCAGCAGCGATCTGGTTGAGCGGCGGAAGCTGGGCCAGGGAGCCGACACGCTCTTGTTTGTGGAGCATCCGCATGTCGTAACGATTGGCCGCAACGGCAAGGAGCATCACGTGCTGGCAAGCGCGGATATCCTGGCGCGCACCGGCATCGACTTCCATGAAACGGATCGCGGCGGCGATGTGACATATCATGGTCCGGGACAGGTTGTGGGCTATCCAATACTTGATTTGCGAGAATGGAGGCGCGATGTACGGGCTTACTTCCAAGGCGTGGAACAAAGCCTGATCGACGCGTTGGGAGTGCTCGGTATTAAGGCCGAACGTATTGCACAGCCCGGGTATGAGGGCGTTTGGGTAAATGGCGCAAAAATAGCAGCCATCGGGATACACATCAGCCGCTGGATCACGTCTCATGGGTTCGCGCTGAACGTGGAGACGGATCTGAACTATTTCAAGTACATCGTTCCGTGTGGTTTAAGCAAGCCGGTTTGCTCACTGCGCAGTTTGGGCAATCAGGCCACCCGCGAAGAGGTCAAAGAAGCCATCACGGCCTCGTTCGCCAGGGTTTTTGATTTTAACGTTTGTATGGCGCAAGAAGAATTGCAGGAGATCCGATGATTGACGTCGTGATGCCCCAAATGGGCGAGAGCATCGTTGAAGGTACGCTGACACGCTGGTTGAAAAAACCGGGGGAGAAGGTTGAGCGGGACGAGCCGTTGTTCGAGATTTCAACGGATAAGGTGGACACGGAGATCCCCTCGCCGGTTGCCGGCGTGCTCGCGGAAGTGCTGGTCCAGGAAGGCACGACCGTCGCAATCAATGCGGTAGTTGCACGGCTTAACGACGGAGCGGGCGCTGAGGCTCCGAAACCGGCCCCGGCACCTCCGGCGCAACAGCGCAGCGCCGCAGCAAACGGTTAAGACTCAGGCCTCGGTGCCGGCCGATCTTGGTGTCGGTCCTTCCGCCGCCGCGAAAGAAGTTCGTAACCAACAGCCGGCTCCGCCTCCAACACCGGCGCCGAGTTCGGCGGGACCATATCCCGTTGAGCCCCCGCCTTCTTCGGCAACTCCCGCTTCGCAGGGGGATGGCAGTGACGATTTCGGTCCTCTGTCGCCGCTGGTCCGCAAGATGGCGCGTGAATACAACATCGATCTTGCGCAGGTGAAGGGATCGGGCGCGGGCGGCCGCATCACGAAGCAGGACGTCGAGGCGTACATGTCGTCTCAGGCCGCGCGGACCTACAGTGCTCCCGCCGCTTCATCGTCCCAACCGGCTTCGCAACCCGCCGAGTCCAGATCTCAGCAGCCCAGCGCACCCGCCGCACCGATGCCGCTTGCCGAAACCGCCCGCGTTCGCACCGAACCCATGAGCAATATGCGGCAGAAGATCGCCGAGCACATGGTCAACAGCAAACATGTCTCGGCGCATGTCACGACGGTTCACAAGGTCGATATGACCAAGATTGCCAAGTTGCGTGAGAAGTCGAAGGCCGAGTTCAGCGCCCGCAACGGGTTCTCTCTTACCTTCCTTCCTTTTGTGACGGCGGCTACGGCCGAGGCGCTCCGCTCTTTCCCGATTTTCAACGCCTCGATTGATGGCAAGAACATTGTTTACTATCGCGACATCAACATCGGGATTGCGGTCGCGCTGGAAGGCGGTCTGATCGTTCCGGTGATCCGAAATGCGGATGAGAAGAACGTAGCCGGTTTGCAGCGTTCGATTGTGGACTTGGCAACTCGCGCACGTTCGCGTCAGCTCAAGCCCGACGAAGTGCAGGGCGGCACCTTCTCGATCACCAACTTCGGAAGCTTCGGAAGTATTTTCGCTACTCCGGTGATCAATCAGCCGCAGGTCGCAATTTTGGGCATGGGTGCTGTGGAAAAAGTAGCCGCGGTCATCGAGGGCGACGCCATCGCGATCCGCTCGCAAGCGCATCTTGCGTTAACGTTTGACCACCGGCTGATCGATGGCGCCTTAGCGGACCAATTCTGTCAGAAGGTGAAGTCAATTCTCGAAAACTGGTCGGCCAATATCCTTTAAAAAGCCGGAATGGAGACAGGATCGGTGACACCCGATCCTGTTTTCCGTTCCGGTAACCGTTTCCGCCTTACACTCCGCCTCAGTGTTACCGCCCTGTACGTAGCTGATTCCAGACAGATTTATAATCAGCTAGACGTACACCACTCCTTCAGGTGTGGTTCTCCACTTTCTTCTTGACGAAATCTTAACCCCGGTTTAATATTCCTTTGAAGCGTTGCACTGATGCCTGGTAAAAACCTGTGGTGGCGCACCAGGTGTGTGCGCTCCTAACGACGAAGCTGTTCCGTAACTGACGAATTGTTTTTACGAAAGAGGTCCCTGAATGACCTTTCAGGTTGGCGAGAAAGTCGTCTATCCGAATCACGGCGTTGGAACGATAGAGAATATAAGCCTGCGTTCCTTTGGAACCCAGCACGAGCGGTTTTACCTTCTCCGCCTTTTCCCCAATAGCTTGACGGTCATGGTGCCGTTTTCGCACGTAGGCGATGTGGGGCTGCGGAAGGTGACGAAATGCAGCGAGATCACCAGAGTCCTCAGCTACCTTGCGGTGGGCCGTCCGACCAGCGCACAAGATTGGAAGGATCGCTTCAAAGAGAATTCGGAGAAGATGAAGGGCGGCAGTCTGCTTGAGATCGCGGAAGTGTTCAAGGCGCTTCTGATCATCCAGACGGCCAAACCGCTTTCCTTCCGCGAGAAGAAGATGCTGGAGCGTGCCCGCTGCATGATCATTCTGGAGACTTCCGTGGCGAAGTCCCTTAGTGAGCCTGAAGCGATCGCGCTGATCACGAAATCGCTGGCCAAGTCGGGTCTGCCGATGCCGATGGCTTTGTAGGCCTTCACGGATCAACTGACGAGCGTTGCTGGTGGACGGTTTCGACCGTCCGCTATAATTTTAGTGTTGTTCGTGGCGCTATCGTCTAACGGTTAGGACAGAGCCCTCTCAAGGCTTAAATAGGGGTTCGATTCCCCTTAGCGCTACCAAGTGAATCATGACTTAGGCAGGGTTAAGTTAGCATAAGCGAGCATTCACCTTTGCCTAAATCTCCTATCGCGTTCTCCCAGGCATCCGAGGACGTTTGCTCATCCTTTTCCAGTGCGTGAGAGTAAATCGTAGCAGCTAAACGAGTATCGCGCCCCACGGGCTTCGTGGGAATTGCACACCGAGCGAAAGTAGAAAGCTTGCGTGCGTGTGGCCTAGCATATGCAGTGAAACGCCCTAGTAAATCTGAGCTTACGGGCAATCAGTGAGATCTTGGTGGTTACGGAGTCCGGCTTGAGGTACTCGCCAGATGGCCCGGCAAACACTAGGTCAAGATCTACCCTGTGATTTATGTTGGAAGTGATATTGCGAGGGATGGTTGCGTATGCGGAGACCGGCTGTATTCGTTAGCTCAACTTGCTACGACCTGAGACAGGTTCGGGCCGATCTCCGAGCCTATTTGGAAAACGCAGGGTTCGAGCCTGTTCTGTCCGAATATTCAACATTTCCGGTAGACCCAGGAGCGGCGACCATTGCGAACTGTCGTAAAGCCGTTGAGAGTCGAGCCGACATTTTCGTTCTCATTATAGGGAACAGGTACGGCTCTACAGATGAGCACGGGAAATCCATAACAAACCTCGAGTATTTAACCGCGCGCGCGAAAGGCATACCGGTCTATGTCTTTGCAATGCGTACCGTCATCGAGCTGCTTCCGGTTTGGAATGCAAATCCCGGAGGGGACTTCAAAAACATCGTTGATTCGCCAAGCCTTTTTGAATTCGTCTCTGCTATCCGTACCAGCGGGAAAACGTGGGTCTTTTCCTTTGATCTGGCTGAGGACATCGTCAGCACTCTCCGCACCCAACTCGCATATCTGTTTACAGACGCGCTAGAGCTTCGCAGGCGAGTAAGCCGCATCGGGGCTGAATATCAGCAACTACAAAGACGTATCCGGCGCGGAGCTACGCCTTATGATTGACCATCCTCGGGCTTGGGAGTACTCGCTCTTTAGTCAGGCGCTCGTTCGAGAAATTGCACACTACGGTGACCTAAAACGCGATTACTCTAACCGCATTGCCTTCGGATCGAAGGAGATCAAAGGACCGCAGTTTGTGAGCTACCTCTCTGAAAAGATGAATGAGGCGACGGGCATGTTCTCACAACTTGAAACGCTCTTTCGCCACGCCCTCAAAGAAGCCGTCGGTCCACCAGGGCAAACGGGTGATTCTGAGAAGATTCTTTACGTCGCAAGTAGGGTAGGCTTACTGTATCGCGCAGCTCTGGAGTGGAAGATTGATTTCTATCGCATCCGGGTAGACGAACCGCTCGTAAGACTTCGCGATATCGTCGCTTCGATGTTGGACAACGCTGTGTCTGAGATGGAAGAGTTTGCAACCTCAACGCATGAAAGACTCGCCGATGCGATTGTGGCGTCAAAAGAAGCACCAACGTCGCTTGAAGCAATGCTTCAAATAACGATCAACCCCCTCGTGACAGATGAATTGACGAAAGAAATGACGCGACTAAAGAATGTTGATTGGGAGTAGCCATAACCCAAGACTCAATGCGGCCCGCCCACTCCTCCTAGTCTCGACGGCTGGCGGGCGTGCTGCCCCCTTTCATGCCAGACGCATAAGCTACGCCAACTACAAGCAAGAGCGCGAAGGCAACGGTGAGGTGCTCTGAGTGTTTCTCTATTGTCCAGAATACTCATCGCGCTAATCCGGAGAATGTGAGAAACGCGCGCCCATGGCACATCGCTGAGGTGGCCACAGGACGAGCGATTAACAATCACGCCTTCCGCACTCTCAGCAGATGAAGCTAGCCGAAACCCGGGAGACAGGTTCAACGCGCCGCAATGCGTGAGGTTGGCACGTGCCCTATGGGTCGGTGCCATGGATTGTGCGGCAGTTGTATTGCGGCAGTGGTTCGGTCGTGCAAGCTCCCGCAGGGCATCTCCGCCATTCGAGATCGAGTCACGCCATGCAAACGAATCCACCGCGACATGTCACTAGGGGTGGTTCAAATTTGTAGCTTGAGCGGAAGGTATCTGATGTTCGGTACCGGATTGTGATCCGGCGACGGTATTTGAGGGCGCATCGATGTAGTCGATCCAGCCGCTCATCATCTCTTCCTGGCTTGGCTCTCCCCAGCGAATCATGCGAGATGGATCTGGATTGGCGCGATTGTTCTGGCTGTTGTCGTAGTGAAACGTGATAATCAGCCGAGTTCCCTTCGGCACAAAGACGGGGTCCTGGAGTTCATATTTAAGCTGCCAGTTGAAATCGTACTTTGGCACAAAGAGTAACGTTTCTGCCTGCTGGCCTGGTCGTTGAATCTCAAAGCGCGCGTCTTTGCCTCTGTAATGCATGTGAGGCGTTAGCGACAGAAGGAGAGAATCCGAATTGAACGTTGCGCACTGCCTTACTTCCTGATCGTCGCTGCCCGGCGGGATGGCAAAGAAATCGTTGTCTACATCGAGCCGCCGAAGCGGATGGCGCGGAGGTTTGGAAGCAAAGATCAGGCCTACGCTGGTGCGGTCGGTGGCGACCTCCGTGGAACTGGACGCCTCACGATGATAGTGAATCTGAAAGCGCAACTGCGCGCCGGCTGGGATCCATTTGGCGGTGTCGTTCCGGTAGCTGTCAGGTGGCATTCCCGGCAAGTAGGAGGCGAGAGCGCCCTCACCAGCGATGTGCAGACTGTCGATCTCCGGGCCATTGTAGGCGCATGCGTCATTTACGACGGGCGAATCCGGTTTCATATGACGAAGCCCGTCACTCGTACGAACCAGATAATCTGAAAAGGATAGGCCATTCTGCGCTGCACTCGATGGCGCCTTCGGCGCATCTGGCCCAACCACGCTTACGTGAGCGTGATGTACTATCTTGCGATTTCCAGGTCGCAGTTCTACTGCCTGCACCCAATGACCTTCCGTGAAATTGGTTGGCACGGTGAAATAGACGTACTCGTCCACCGACGTGCCCTTCAGTACGTGGTCCTGCCCAATATCAAAAACCACATCGGGTTTGCCGATGTGCCAGCCATCCACATAGGAAGGCGCCGGCGGCAGGTCGCGAGGATCTCCCTCTTTCGCCCCCTCATCAACCCATTGGGTAATGGTCCGCCTTTCGGATTCGCTTAGGGTCGGATCATTGGAGAAGTGACCGGTTGTGGAATCCGCAAACCAAGGCGGCATTTGCTTCAGAAGGACCGCTTCCCGGATCGCCTTGGCCCACGGGCGAGCCGATTTGTACTCGATTAGCGACATGGGAGCAATGTCATTGGGATGATGACACGCGGTGCATTTTTGATAGAGGATGGGAGCCACGTCGCGGGAAAAGGTGACCTCGGCATCGCCGTGGCACGCGAGAAACAATATCAAAAGAATTCCTTGATAGAATCTGCGATTTGGCATGAATCCCTTTTCTGTTTCCCGATTCCCGGTTCCTATGTTCCCACAAAAACATGGGTTCGACGCTAGAGCTACTCGGCGGAAACTTGCTAAAGGCTAAATCGGCACGGTCGCATTTCAAGTAGGATAGAGAGTCAACGAGGTAAATTCCATGCGGGCACTGTTGTCAAAGACTATTCGCGCAGTATCGTTCGCCTTATTCCTTCAGACCTTGGCGCCGATGTTTTCGGTTGCTCAAGGCGTTTACGGCACAATTGCGGGGACCGTCAATGATTCATCGAACGCAGCGATACCCAATGCGGCCGTCACGATCACAAACATTGCCCAAGGTGTCACTGTTACTACGACAACTAATGAATCTGGTAACTATCAGCAGACACACCTGCTCAATGGCGCCTACGAGATAAAAATCGAGCACGCTGGGTTTAAGACGTATTCGCAGCAAATTGATGTTCTAGTGAACGCCGTATCCCAGGTCAACGCAACGTTAGAAGTGGGTTCCGTTAACGAAAACATCACAGTTAGCGCGGATGCTGTGCCGATCCTCGAAACCGAAAGAACCGATATCGCTCACAATCTGAACGAGAAGTCGATTGAGAATTTGCCTGTCTATGGCCGTAACTGGTCGTCATTATTGTTTCTGTCTCCCGGCACTCAGTCGACTGGAATTCCCGCGCCGCAGGAAAACGCAATGCAGTCCTTCCGGTTTAGCGTAAACGGTCAATTCTTTAGTGGCACTACCTATCAATTGGATGGCGTCGACAACAAAGACTGGGTAGTCGGCTTGCTGATTATCGTTCCGAACTTGGACGGAATCTCCGAAACGAAAGTCATGACGGAGAGTTACGATGCCGAGTACGGCACAGCTGCCGCTGGCGTTATGACGGCCTTCACGAAGTCGGGCGGCAACGACGTTCATGGTTCTGCCTTCTGGTACCGCCGTAACAGCGATCTAACCGCGCGCGATCCCTTTGCCCAGGCGCAACTGCTGCCTGGATCAAGCAGAATCATTCCCCCCACGCTGTGGAATCAATTTGGGGGTTCGGTGGGCGGCCCCATTCGACGTAACAAAACCTTCTTCTTTGGCGATTATCAGGGCACCCGTCAAAAGAACGGCGGCTCCGCCACTACCCGTGTTCCCACTCAAGCCGAACGAAACGGCGACATGAGCGATCTGGGAATCGCTATTTACCAGCCGCTCGGTGCGGGCGCGGCTTTCATAAATCCCGCCCAAAGAACACAGTTCCAGAACAACACGATTCCTTCGTCGATGATTTCCCCGCAGGCAACAAACCTGCTTAGCCTCATCCCTTTACCGAATCTCCCGGTTACCGGCGCGGCACCGAACTATGCCGCCTCGGGTGAACAGATCATCAACTCCGATACGTTTGACGCCCGGATCGACCATGTCCAGACAGAGAAACTGCACATGTTTGGCAGATACAGTTATCAAAAATATTTCACCGACCAGCCGGGGCTTTTTGGCCCCGCCGGCGGCCCCTCGTTTGGCAATTTCAATGCCGCTGGTACCTCCCACATGTTCAACCAGCAGGTCGTATACGGGCTCGACTATGCCGTCCGGCCAAATCTCCTCACCGATTTACGCTTCGGATTCACTCGCATGAACTACGGTGTCGATCCCCTGGGACTTGGTACTACACCCGCCGTCACCGCCGGCATTCCCGGTTTGAATCTGGACGAGCTTTCGTCGGGAATGCCGAACTTCAGAATCAACGGAATCGGCGGATTTCAGATGGGCTATTCACTAACTACGAATGGCTGCAATTGCCCGCTCACTGAAAAGGAAAACGTCTTTCAATTCGTCAACGATTGGACAAAGATGGCGGGTAATCACACCACCAAGTGGGGCGTCGATATCCACTACCTCCAAAACCTGCGTGTTCCAAGCGATTCCCATCGCTCCGGCGAATTGCAATTCGATCCCACCGTCACGGAAGGACCGGCCGGGGCTGGACTCGGCCTCGCGACGTTTTTGCTAGGCCAGCCCGATGCATTCACGCGTTATGTCAGCAGCACGAACGACGCCGCGGAACGGCAGTGGCGGTTGGCGTTCTATGGCCAGGATAGCTGGCGCATCACGCCGAAGCTCACTCTTAATTATGGTCTTCGCTGGGAGGTCTATGAGCCGCAGTATGTCAATGGAGCTGGCCAAGGGGCTTGGCTCAACCTGAGTACCGGGGAGGTCATGGTAGCGGGGATGCACGGTATCCCGCTCAACGGCGGTATTAAGAACAATTTGACGTATTTCGGACCACGCATAGGAGCCGCCTATCAAGTAACCCCAAAAACGGTGATGCGAGTGGGTTACGGAAGAAACTACGATTCTGGGGTCTTTGGTTCCGATTTCGGTCACGCCGTCACGCAAAATATTCCCGTACTCGCGCAACAGACGTTGACGCCATCCCAACCTTGGCAAAGTGTGTTCAGCCTCTCGCAGGGACCGCCCTCTCTCAACCCCAACACGATTCTGGCGGCCCAGCCGTTGGGAGCGACCGGCAACCCGGTGTTGCCGAATCGTGTGACCGCGAACATATTACCGCCGCAAATCCGCCTTCCGGCCATCGACTCCTGGAACGCCGCCGTCCAACGCCAAATTGGGGGGCGCTCCTCGGTGCAGGTCGCTTACGTCGGAAACAAGGCCACGCATTCCTATACGGATCAGTCGCCAAACTACAACATCAACGCCCCAAGTCTAGTGGGTTTCGGCACGTTGAGCACAGTTCAACGCGAGCCGTTCTACTCAATTTACGGCTGGACTCAGTCTCTAAAATATTTCGGCGACGATGCTACTAACCACTACAACGCCGTTCAGGTTGAGTTTCAAACAGATCTATCGAAGGGGGCGATGCTTCAAGCGAGTTACACTCACGCTTCGGCATTCGACTATAACAACGACTATTATTTGTACAATCGTTCGATTGCCTACGGCCCTAACAGCACCGTCAGGAACGATTCATTTACCCTGTCTCACGTCTATGAGCTCCCATTCGGCAAGGGACAAAAGTTCCTGGGTAACCCAACGAGACTTCTGAATTACGTCGTGGGCGGCTGGGCGTTGAGTGGAAGCTGGACCGCCTCAAGCGGTCTTCCGTTTACGCCGAGTTATCAAAACTGTGGCGCCGATGAGGACGTTGGAGTGTGCCGCGCCACCCTGGTAGGCAATGCAAATCTCTCTAATCCATCCTCTAATGGCTGGTTTGTGACAACGAACAATCAACAGTTGGGGACGAACGGCCAGACAATCGGTCCATGGGAGCGCCCGCAAAAGGGAACCCTGGGAACAGCCGGACGCAATTCCTTCACAGGGCCGGGCTTCTTCAACGCCGACATTTCCACGGCGAAAGACTTTGCACTCACGGAGCGAGTTCACGCCCAATTCAGGGCAGATATCTTCAACGTCTTTAATCACGCCAATCTGGGCCAACCCAACACTTGCGTGGATTGTCCAACCGGTGGCCAGATTTTCGCCCTTCTAAACAACGGCTTAATTCGCATGAGAACGGCCCAGTTTGCGCTGCATTTCACTTTCTAGGGCGGCCTTACGCCACCGCTGCGGGGTGAAATTGAGTTAGCAGGCCGTTGAGACAGGACGAGACGGGTCGTCAGAGTCCACCCTCCTATAGAAGTTCCGTTTACCTCGAAGATCTTCTAGAGCATATAGGTTATAGGACGCCTATCCCTTTCGCTTTCAGCAGCGTTGAGCCAACATCACGGGATGGCATCGCTTCGGTTGTTAGCGGCTGTCCTTACCGGTTCCGGTGTTCTCGCCGCCCAAGGCACGGCGGACATCCGCGGAAGTATTCTCGACGTCCGGTCAGGTCAGCCCATGGCGGCAACGGTGCGAGTGATTGGGCCAGAATACCAAGTCGTCTCCGATCCGAGCGGTCATTTTGTCCTCCATCACCTTGATCCGGGCGACTATAAGATCGAGATCTCCGCTCCGAACTACGAAACCGCCACGGCGAACTTCCATGTGGCTGCCGAATCCGGCGATCTTGCGGTTGCCTTGATGCCAAAGGCGAGCCGGCACCGGGATTCTGTGTCCGTCAAATCCTCCGTATTGTCTCCCGCCGAGGCCGCGGGCGAGCCGTTTACGCTCGGGCATAGCGATATGAAAAATCTCGCAACGGTACTCGCCGACGACCCGTTTCGAGCGATTCAGGCGTTACCGGGCGTGACGTCAAACGACGATTTTCAAGCCCGGTTTTCACTGCGAGGAGCGGATTTCTCGCGTATCGGAATTTATCTCGACGGTATACAACTTCACAACGCCGTTCACAGCCTCGAAGGAACCGACCTTTCAGGGTCTGCGAGCGCCTTTAATCCCGAACTAGTGGAGGAGATGGTCTTACACGCCGGGGCTTTTCCGGAGCGTTTTGGCGACAGTTCCGCAGGTGCCGTAGAGGTGCATATGCGAGATCCCGATGAGGACCGCTATTCATTAAAGGTCATAGCGAATCTGGGAAGCGCTGGAGTTGTTGCAAGCGGACCTCTCGGAAAGTTGAACCGTTGCTCGTGGACCGGCGGATTTCGCAAGAGCTACTTGCAGTACCTTTTAGCGCATACGCTGACTGATCCGTCCATGGCCTTCGGCATAGAAGATGGAGAGGGCCGGGTTGCGTGCCGGATATCGGACGCGAATAGAGTGAGCATCGAGATGATCGACAGTTACACGGATCTGAATAGATCGAGTGTGCGGGATCAACTCGGGGCGAACGCGCTAATGCTTGCCGCCCAGCATTCAACAACGGCCAACGCGGGCTGGATGTATTCCCCGAACGACCGGCTCGTGGTGGAGAGCCATGTGGCATTTTTGCGCGACACCTTCGACGACTCGAACGCGTTGCTAAAACCAGTGGGAGAAGGGCAATACCGGGAGTGGACCGCTAACTCGACTGCTACATGGATGTGGAATGCCCATGCTTCGCTCAGCGCAGGAGTGAGCACGCGCTATATCGGGACGTCGGGATTTCAAAACACATTCAACACCTTTCGAGACGTTCGAGTTGTAGAGCAGTACCGCGGGGATGGCTTGCTTTCGGGCGGTTTTTGGGATGAGTCCTGGACTTCCTGGAAGGGTAGAATTCATTTTCTAGCCAGCGGCCGATGGGACCATCACTCGGTGGATGGCGTCAGCGCCTTTTCTCCCCAAGCCTCGATAGCGCTTGATCTAACCGCGTCGATGCAGTTGCAGTTCGGGTGGGGGCAGTACTCGCAGTTTCCGGAGATGTCGCAGTTTGGCTCGAATTTTGGCAACGATAGATTATTACCGACGCGTACCAATCAAACTACGGCGGCCTTGGAACAGAGGCTTGGCCAGAGCACGCGGGTGCGCGTTGAATTCTACGACCGGCAGGACCGGGACCTTCTCTACCAGCCTTTCCTCGACCCTAGAATCACGAACGGGATTTTGTTTGTTCCCCCGCGGAACCCCTTGTACACCAACTCCTTGCGCGGCTACGGGCGTGGCGTCGAATTCTTCGTCCAGCGAAGTCTCTCAAAAGGCCTTACGGGGTGGCTTTCCTACGCGTACGGCCGCACGCAGATGCACGACGGATTGACCGGGGATTCATTCCCGTCGGATTGGGACCAGCGACACACGATCAACGGGTATGCAAGCTATCAACTACGGCCCAGTGTGACTCTGGGCGGCCGGTGGATTTATGGCAGCGGTTTTCCGGCGCCTGGATTCTTCTCCGTTTCCGGACCAGTGCAGAACGAAGCGTTCTTCCTCAGCGATGAAAAAAACAGGGTCCGCATCGGCCCGTATCAGCGCCTTGATTTTCGGGTCAACAAGACCTGGGACAAAGAAAAGTGGAAGAAGACGCTGTATGTGGAGGTAACGAATCTCACGAACAAGGCAAATTACCGGTTTGGCAGCCTGGATGGTTACGCGCGGTCGGGGATCGCCTATGTGTCTGTAGACCAGATGTTCCCGATCCTGCCGTCGGTGGGTGTCGTCTTTCAACGCTGATGGACCGGCTTCCATTTCGTTTGCTAATCTCACCATCGTGTACTCTTCCTCTCTATGGCCGGGCAGGAACACGCTGCTACTGTGCCTGATATTGGGCGCTGCGCTAAGCGTCGAAGCCCAGAAGACGCCGCCCCAACCGCTTCGAACCGTTCCCACCTTCACTGGTTCTTTCGTGACGAACGGCAAAAACTACTCCTACACGATGGCTGGCGGGAAGCCTGAGTTGGGTGGAACGACGACCATCCCGACTGTGATCGTTCCGCTTTCTCTCTCTTTCGAAGCGAGCGGCGGACCAGGTGGGCACAAAACCGTGATGACTCCGGTTGGCGATCTGGCCAAGATTCTGCTTTCGCCAATTTTTCAAAAGTTCGCCTTTGCAACTGGAAATACGCAGTATGGAGACGCGATGCAGAGCGCGGAGTTCGGCGCGAACGGCCCACAGTCAGGTGGCACACATTGCTGGGCCAACCGCAGCTTGCGCATCCTATTCAGATAGACATTCCGGTGGCGAATGGATATGTGTTGCACTCCCGGCGGACCGGGAAGTCACTGGCGGTTGTGGATCTGGATTTCATTCAGAAACAGCTATTTAAGAACCTGTCGATTACCGGGGCTGGACCGGACAAGCTCGTCATCGCGTTAACCAAGAACGTCGCGTTTTATTCGCTTGGTGACGCGACGGTGTGCTGCTCAGTGGGGACGCATGGAGCGCAGGTCGATTCTTCCGGCAGCTCCGCGCAAGCCTTCGTCATCGGATCGTATTTCGACGACGGGGTGATGCCGCGTTACACCGATATTCAGGGCATTACCCAGCAGTTGGCCGAGTGGATGAACGATCCGCTGCATGGTTACCAGACGAACGAGTTTCCCGCGTGGCTGATTCCGCCGCAGAACACCCGTTGCGGAGGCAGAGGGGAGAGCAGTGCCTATCTTTTAGAACAGCCAACGGACTATGCACCGGGGGCAAATTCGACGGAAGTACATGCGAATGGGATTGTGTATCACTTGGAAAATGTGGCGCTGCTAGGTTGGTTTGCACAGAGCGCCACTAAAGGCCCCTATAGTTTTCCTGAAACGAAGGCATTGCCTGCTCCGGCACAGCCCTGTTCAAGCGCCAGGAACCGCAATACCGAGCCGACGGCCTCGCCCATAGCGAATACGGGTGGGCCGAATGGGCACGCCTTGATCGGGTATTGGGAAGGCTACGCTTCGGCGAAGCAGCCGATTCCTCTGCGAGACGTGTCTCCACAGTGGGACATCGTTATCGCGACGTTTGCGGCCCCGGTCAAAGGTTCGACAAGCCTGCTTCACTTCGAGCCGCCTGCCGGTTTAGGTGAGACGCAATTTAAGGCCGATGTCGCTTACCTGCAGCACAAGGGGAAGAAGGTGTTGATCTCCCTTGGGGGCGGCGGCGAGGTGGTGACGCTGAATACGGCGGAAGATCTGCATAACTTCATCAGTTCAGTTTCGGCGATTGTGGAGAAGTACGGCTTTGACGGCGTGGATCTCGATATTGAGACACCCTCACTGCTGATCAATCCAGGCGACACGGATTTCCGCAAGCCAACCACTCCCTCCATCGTCAATCTGATCGCGGCCATGCATCAGATGCGGGAGCATTTCGGCCCCAAGTTTATGATTGCGGAAGTTCCGGAAGCGGCGCAGGCACAAGCGGGAATGCAGGCTTACGGGGGCCAGTTCGGAAGTTTCCTGCCGGTTATCTATGGCACGCGGGACATTCTCTCGTTTGTGGATGCGCAAGATTACAACACGCCTCCGCTGGAAGGGCTGGACGGGAACTACTATTTCCCCGGGAACGCCGATTACCACGTCGCCATGTCCGAAATGCTGGTGCATGGCTTCCCGGTTGGCGGTGATCCCACGGCCTATTTCCCGCCGCTTCCACCGGAGAAAGTGGCCATCGGGCTTCCCGCCACGCCCACTTCGGCTAGGAATTACACCGAAATACCGGCTATTGAAGATGCCTTGGGCTATCTGATCGAAGGTAAGCCGTTCGCCGGGGCGGAATATACTCTACAGCAGCCAAAGGCGTATCCGTCGTTCAAGGGAGCCATGTTCTGGGCCATCAACGAAGACCGGCGGAACAATTACCGGATGTCGAACGCGATCGGGCCATTTTTGCATCGCCTTCCCGTACGCCGCTGAGATTTCTCCATCCGTCTTCGGCCTTCCCGAGAGATGTTTGAGACAGACCGCAGACTACTTATTGGATGGCGGGATTCAGAAGCTTCATCCAGGGTGGGTTCGAGTGTGCCACTCATAAGAACATTCACAAAACGCGGATCGATGTCACTGAATCGAGCCGGCACTGTGAGTTTGTCTCTCAAGACTACGCCCGACTGCGGGAGGTCGGCATCAAGACGATTCGGGAGGGCGCCCGCTGGCACCTGATCGAAAAGCAACTTGGCCGTTACGACTTCACTTCGTTAGAACGCCTTTACGAGAGCGCCGAGCGGGAAGGGGTCGAGATTATCCTCGACCTGATGCACTTCGGCTGGCCGGACTTCGTGGATGTGTTCAGCCCTGACTTCATCGCGCAGTTCGCGGATTTCGCTTGCGCGACAGCGCGGTTCCTAAAGCGCTGGGGACTCAAAGAACACCTTATTATTCCGATTAATGAAATGTCTTTCCTAGCTTGGGCGGGCGGGGATGAGGGGTTGATCAATCCTCACCAGCGCGGCCGGGGCGGGGAACTCAAGCGGCAACTTGCTTCGGCTGCGATTTCCGCCTCGAAGGTTTTCCTGGACGAGCTGCCGACGGTGCGTCTGCTTTCGGCGGAGCCGGTGATTCATATCGTGGGCCGGGAAGAGGTAGCAGGTGACTGCCTCGCCGCCGAACGCCACCGCCTGGCGATGTATGAGGCAACCGACATGTTGACGGGCCGGTTGTGTCCGGAACTCGGGGGAATGCCCGAGTACATCGACGTAATCGGGGTCAACTTCTACAGCCGCAATCAGTGGGTGAACCATTCTGGCCCACTCACTCGCGACGACGCAAGATACAAGCCCTTCCACAAAATCTTGGCTGAAGTTTGGGAGCGTTATAACAAGCCCGTGCTGGTTTCAGAGACTGGCACGGAGGATGACGAGCGGCCCTCCTGGTTCGAATACGTCAGCGGCGAAGTAACGGCGGCCCGAAGGCTTGGTGTTCCAGTGGAGGGGATCTGCCTTTATCCGATTCTCAATCATCCGGGATGGGATGACGACAGACACTGTTGCAACGGTCTTTGGGATTATGCGGATGAAAGCGGGGCGCGCGAGATCTATCAGCCGCTGGCCCGTGTCATCAGGCGCCAGCAAGAACTGCGGGAATTGGCTGCCTGATTTCTCCTGTGCGAGAAATTGCGCGCAGCGGGCACTCCCTATAAGACGACCAAATTTGCGATGCGACCAGCCGGAACCAGATTCGTAAAAACAGTTCGGCGGAGGGAAGCGGGCACTGCGATTGTTGAATTTGCCTTCGTGATCCTGCCGGCAATGGGGCTTTTATTTCTGCTGATGAACCTGGCCTGGATCCTTTTTGGGTGGGCCTGTGTGCAGGAAGCGGTGCGGGAAGGTGTGCGGTCGGCCGTAACGTGCGCGTCCAGCGGCGGTATTACAGCGGGGGCTGACAGTGTAGTCGTGCAGTACTCCTTCGGGTTTCTGAACTCTCAGAACGTTGCTACATACACCACCGTCAGTTTTTATTCACCTTCGCTTGTCCCCCTCAAATCCACCGACCTAGTCACTAGCGGAACTGTCGTCAAAGTCTCCGTTAGCGGTTTGCCGCTCACCACGTTTGCCGCGATTCTCCACAGTCCGATACCGATCCAATTGAGCGCTACGTCCGCGGACATCATGGCCTGCTCGGGCACAGCGAAGCAGTAGTATGCACAATTTAAAAACTTCAAAAAATCACGAACGTGGAAGCGCTCTCGTTGAGTTTGCGCTATGCTTTTCGCTCTTCTGGATGCCGCTTTTCCTGGGAACTTACGAAATCGGTTTTAGTCTGATGCGCGAGGTCCAGGCCACTCAGGTCTGCCGGGATGCCGGCCATATGTACTCTCAGGGAACAGATTTTTCGCAAGCGGCGCCTGTCGCTCTGCTCGCAAGCCTTGCTCCTGCCAATTTCAAAATGACTGCTTCGGGGAACACTGTCTTGTACTTGTCAACCGTCGTTTATGTGGACAAGAGCGTATTGTCCTAACGGTCTGCAACCAAACTGCACAAACTACGGAATGGTCGTGTTTACCCGTCAGATTCCCATTGGCAACACTTCGCTTCGCAAAAGCGCCTTTGGTGGGGCGAGTGCGCCTGGGGCAGTGGACGGGTCTTATAACGTCGTGCACCCGTACACAGACCCCAATGCTGTGGCAAGCGGGTTTCCAAGCGCCATGCTGACGACGGGCGCCAGTTCCAGCAATATGGCCTATGCGTCGGAAATGTATGTCAACTCATCGGACCTCAGCTTCTGGAGTTACCTCGGCACGCCGGGCCAATACGCCCGGTCGATTTTCTGAGTTGTTGCGAGATCGCGTTTTCCTAATCTCTCAGTTCAGTCTTCCGTTACTTGCTCAGGCGAAGAATCTGACCGGCCACTTGCGTGAAAGCCTGGTTAAGCTGGGTAGGGTCGGACGCATACGCGAAGAATCCTGTTGCCTTGGTCGAGTCGTAGACTGGACTCCTCGGGTCATTCGCAATGCGCTCCAGTAGCGTTGCATCAATCGGCAGATCCGGCGCGCCTCCCAGGCCGATGGTGTAAATCACAGGATTATATGTCGTGTCGGCCCGTATAGCCTGGGCTTGATAATCCGCCACGTTGACAGCCGCTGCCGTAACTCCAACGTTTTCCTCGTCGGGACGCATGTCTGTGGCATATGTGCCGGTAGAGAAGACATCTGGTACACCCGAGGTGCCTACCGTGGGGCCGTAATACGCAGGATTTGCTCCGTAGCCGCCCTTGGTCTTGTTACCGTAGAAATCCGTCGAAGGGAGAAAGGCTATGTCTCCCCGTATATCCGCTCCGGGAAATTGGTTTACGAGTGCGCCGAGCGACGACGTGTAAGGCGGCCCGAGAAGAGTGCCGTTTGAGGCACAATTGGTCGGCGAACGAGTAGCCGCAGACTTGGAAACCGGAACTTGGGTTGCGTTGTCGAAAAGACCCAACACCAAACCGTACCGGGATCCGGGTGGGCTGATCACTGGAGCCGTAAGGCCACCGGTGATGTAGCCCGGAGTCAAAGGATCGCCAGTACAGGTGCTGGCGGGCCAGCTGTACAGAGCATTGACCGACGGGTATGTCAGTGAACCGGACCCATAGCGCGTGTCCGCGGATGTCTTGACGGGGAAGGTGGCAACAATCTCGTTGGGCTGTCCATCGGTGAATAACACGATAACGTTCAGGGCGAGCGGAAGATTAGTTTTCTTGAATCGACTGTGTAGGCAACATTCAAAGCTTGCGCCATACTCGTAAAGCCGCCGCACTGGATCTGATTGATACTGGTAGCCATGGGCGTTTTAAACGAGACAGTCGGAAGAACGTCCGGATTCGGGCCCAGCCGTGGAAGAATATGTCACAAGGCTCAAAGTGTCAAATTGTTCGGTGAACATGTTAACGAATGTTTTGGAAGCTTGCTGCATGGCCGGGCACGCATTCCCGGCGCTGTTGTAACTCATCGACAACGACTTGTCGAGGACCAAGACCACGTACGTACTGCGCCGGGAGGACGTGGCCGTCGCGGATACGGTCATACTGTTGAAACCCGCCACCCTCAAAAAGTACAGGGGTACGGAAGCGGACGCGGTAACCGAGACCTGCTGAGTAGACATGGCAGCGGTTGAGGGGACGATAAGCGGGCCGTTGTTCAGAACAGTGGTTCCGAGCCAGCCAGTCGGAAAATTCGCCAAGAACCAAGCGTTCCCGACAGCAATGACGGGCGTTTGGTTTGCAGCCAGATCCTGCGTCATGTTGATTGACCGCCCCGCTGCAAGAGCGGCTGCATCGACCGCCGCCGACAATTTTGCTTTCGCCCAGAAGGCAATCGATCCATCGATGGCAAGGCCGACAAGTGGGATAATCACCAGCGCGATAAGCATCGTGAAGAGGACCATCGTAGCCCCACGTTCACCTTTTTTGCGCTGAACTAAGGTTGTTCGCATGGATCCGCCATTCATAACTGAGAGCACCTGTTACGTTAGTGGCGGCACTTCGCATCGTTTCTCGGGCGAAATACAGCAACAGGCACGCATCTATGGAGGTGAGCGGCAAGAAGTGAGCGGCAATTCGGCAAAGATTTGGATCGGAACCTCGGGCTGGCATTATAAGCACTGGCTCGGGAAATTCTATCCGGAGCGTCTCGCAAGCTCCCAAAATGCTGCCGTTTTATTGGGAGCGTTTCGACACGGTGGAGCTGAACAATAGCTTCTACCACCTGCCGAAACAAACGGCGCTCGAGTGTTGGCGTGACACGACGCCTGAAGGATTCTGTTTCGCGGCCAAGGGAAGCCGCTTTTTGACGCACATGAAGAAGCTGAAGGATCCGGAGCAGGGGCTTCTACGATTCTTCGAAGCGATAGAAGTCCTGCAACATAAACTTGGGCCGATTCTCTGGCAATTGCCTCCGAATTGGGCGCTCGATTACGAACGGCTGGCGCATTTCATCGGGTGTCTGCCGCGGTATCATCGCTACTCTTTTGAGTTTCGCAACGCAACCTGGAATACGCCCGAGATCTACGAATTGCTTAGGCGCAATAACATGGCGTACTGCGCCTTTCACCTGGCGGGCGTGCAATCGCCCGTTGAGATTACAGCGGACTTCGCGTACGTGCGTCTGCATGGTCCGGGCGGCAAGTATCAGGGCAGTTATGATGACGCAGCGCTGGCCGCATGGGCTGGCAGAATCCAGGAATGGGCGCAGGACCTGAAAGCAGTCTATGTCTACTTCGATAACGACGAAGCCGGGTATGCGGCGCACGACGCGCTCAGATTGAAAGCGATGCTCGGGTTGTAGACCCCTTCTTCTATGGTTCAGGAGCCGAGGGAGGAGCATGGCGCGCGGGACGCGGCTTACTCTCTTTTTCCAGCAGCGCATTGAATTCAGCACGCGGCATCTTCAACATCTCGGGATGCGCGTCGATCCATTTCGCAAAACCGGCGTACTTAGCGGGCGTCCATCCGCCTTCGAACTCAGCGCCATTCTTTCCTTCGCGATTCAACTCGAAGTTGTAAGCGTCTGTCAGATTTGTGAACTCGGCGGAGGCAATCGCTCCCTCGGCCAGAATCGCGGGAATGAAGAGAACTCCATCCGTCTTCGCCAGCACCAGGTCTCCGGGGAGCACGATGGCCCTTCCGATGCGGATGGGAGAGTTGATCGCCGTCAACTCCATCTGGGCCCATGCCGACGGGTCGTACCCGCGATAGAATCCGTTGAAATTCGGGATTTCCCGGTTCTCCTCCTGATCCCTTATTCCAGCGTTGAAGACAAATCCTGTATGCGTATGTGCGGCGATGCCGTTTCCAAGGTTGGAGCCGATCAGCGTGCCTTCAATGATCTTTCCAAAGCCGTCCGCGACGTAGACGTCTCCGAGCTGCAGTTCATTGATCGGCCAGCTATTGTTCCCGCTGACCCGCCCTTCCGCTTTGCCTTCCGCTCTTATAGCCTTCGCCATATCCGGCCGTAACGGCATGTACTGCGCTGTAAGCGCCCGTCCCGCGAAAGGCTTTTCAATATGGAGAGCTTGCCAGCCGCCCTCATACTGATTCTGATATCCCTGTTCCCGCAGATAGCCCCAAACATCCTCGATGGAAACGTCCAGTGCGCGCTTCAGCAGATCGTCCGCTACCTTCGGACGGCCATCGGGAAAGCGGTCGCCCTTCCAGTCCGATGTGTAGAACATCATTTGCTCCTTCGTCATCTTCACTTGAGCGAAGGTCGGCAAGGCTCCAAACACCATGCAGGTTGCCAAAGCCGTCAAAATTGCTTTTTTCATCAAATTCTCCCTCTTAGTTATCCCACCAATGCATATCAGAACACAGCATATCGTCTGGTTGATCTGAGCTTCACTGCGCTCGTTGCGCTTAGGTTATTTTCTATACTATGCCCCTGGTCCGAATCGCTCCACTCTTGACGGCTCTAGTCTTGGTGGCCGCGGTTTGGGCCGACGCCGATAGACCCGGCCCCGGCAAGGACCGGGTTGTTGTGCGCCCGGTCGAAACGCAGCAGGTTCTGGCAAATCCGGGGATGGGTATTCAGACCTTCCAACGCTACAATGGCGACCCGCTGAATGAGCAGATGCAGTGGTCGGAGGAGGGTCCCGTCCAGGTTCTGAACGCCGCTCCGCATCAGCCCGATTTTCCTCCTTCCACGGTTGCCTATTGCCGCTGGTTTTGGAATGTCATCGAGCCGAAGCCCGGCGAATTTCATTGGGAGATTATCGATCTCGCGTTGCGTGAAGCACGGCGGCACGGTCAGCGGCTTGCGATCCGTATCATGCCGTACGATCAGAAACATCCGCTGCCCGAGTGGTACCAACAATCCGGAGCGCGTCGAGCGAATGATAACTTCGACCGAGGGCAAAGCGATATGGGAGCCGGATTTCGCCGATCCTTTGTACTACCGCTATTGGGGACGTGTGGTGACCGAGGCCGGCAAGCGCTACGACGGGCACCCCGATCTCGATAGTGTAGACATTTCGACCGTTGGCTATTGGGGCGAGGGGTGGAGCAATTACATGCCGGAGTTCGACGTACAGCGCAAGCTGATTGACGTCTATTTCACCGCATTCCGAAAAACGCCATTGCTGATGAATTTCGACCAGCCGGAAGCCCTCTCCTACGGCACATCCCGAGGGGCGGGATGGCGGCTCGATTGTCTCGGTCACATGCAGAAGGGCTGGTCGCACATGCTGGATTTTTATCCGCAGCAGATCGCGCGGGCTGGAATTCAGGATGTTTGGAGGACCGCGCCTGTCTCGTTCGAAACTTGCTGGGTGCCCGAGAAATGGCTCCAGAACGGGTGGGATGTGCACTACATCCTGAGCGAAGCGCTGCGCTGGCACGTCAGCACGCTGAACGTTAAATCCAGCGCTATTCCGGCCGCGTGGAAAACTGAGTTCGACGACTTCGAACGCAAGATGGGATACCGCTTTGCACTGCGCCGGGCGGAGTGGAGCGCGCAAGTTTCGCCGGGGCAATCCATTGGGCTTCTGACATGGTGGGTTAACGAAGGGGTTGCACCCATATACCGTCCGTTTGTGCTGGCTTTCCGATTTCATTCGCCAAAAAGTACCGCAGTGGTTCGAACGGATGCGGACATTCGCAAATGGCTTCCGGGAGATGCCGTTTTCGACGGACCCTTGTTTGTACCGCCGGATTTGCAGCCCGGCGATTACGAACTGGCTGTTGGGATGCTCGATCCGAATAACTTGAAACCCGCTATTCGGTTGCCCATTCAGGGCCGCGGAGAGGACGGCTGGTACACGCTGGGGCACATTTCAGTGCGAGAAGCCGGAAGCGGAAAAATGACAAAATCGCACTCGAGCACGCGATGGCACTTAAACAGCGATCCCGAGCACGCGTGACGCGTTCTGGTTATAGACTTTCTTCAAAACGGAATCGCTAAGTCCTATTCCGTAGATGCGCCACCGGCCTTGTGGCGGAATGGGCGCGGGCGCATAGTCGAAATACTCGTCTTCCGTTTCGAGGAAACGGTAGTAGATCTCGTACAGTTCATCGCAGAAGTATTGCTGGGGGAATTCGCGCCCGTGTGGAGTCGCGTCTGTTCCAAACAGAATGCGGTCCTGATACTTGTCGAAAAATTTCCTCGCGGTCCTGGGCTGCCTTCCCAATTCGCCGATGCGCGCCGCGATGTCCACCGTCATATTCGGAAAACGGTCCAGGCACTCGGAGACATTCGTCAGATCCTCGGCGAAGTTCCCCACGTGTAACACCACAAACTGTGTTCCTGGATGCCTGGCTATCACTCGGTTCCGGGCCGCAAGGAGCTCGGAATTGCTGGGGAAGTCGTGATCGTGGAACGACCAGTCGGGATGAGCTTCGAGTTCTTCATAACGCTCGTTGAAGCGGTCAATCGGATTGAAAAATGCAATCGGATCGGATACGTGAATTGCGACAGGCATCCCGAGTTGTCCGCACGCATCCCACATCGGCATCGAATCGCGGATCGTCCACTTGAACGAGTTTCCCCGAGGTGAGATTTTCCCGCAGATAGAGGCCGAGGGTTTTCAGAATCTTCAATCCGCGCGCGCCGATAAAGTGCGCTTCCGCGATCGCTTCCGCTTGTATACGGCTGTAGTTGGGCTCGAGAAAGCGATTATAAGAAGGCTCGGTGAACGTATAAAAACGCCCTGGATGCGCCGTATCGAACTTCTGAATTGAGGAGCGCACGCCATCGCCAAACCCTCCCGTTAGATTCACCAGAGCGCTGATGTTTCTTCTATCCATCACCTCCAGAAGTTCCTCGGCGCTCGCCAGAAATACACGTTTCCCGGAGAGTTGAATGCCGTCCTTCGCTTCCGCGGACCAGGAGAGATGAGCGTGTACGTCAAATACCGGATAGCGAGCCTTTCAATATGGCTTTCCCGTACGCGTAACATGCTGCGCGGTTCGAACTCGGAGAGCGGAAGTTGCTGGTCTGTTTTCATTGCATGAACCTTCGAGCTTCATCGTCGGTTGGTTGATTTGCCGTGCCGCCTAGCCCTCGAGTGGAAAGGGCCCCACAGGCCGCCGCGAACCGCATGGCATCGCGCAGTCCTTCTCCGCCAAGCCAGGCATGAAGGAATCCGGCATTGAATGTGTCACCCGCCCCTGTGGTGTCGATCGGCTGCACCGCGAAAGCCGGCGTTTCGACGAGCGTTCCGCAATCTATTGCCATACAACCGTCTGCCCCCAATTTCGCCACAACAAGAGTTTTGCCGTTCTCGAACCACTGCAGAGCTTCGATGCGATCGTGTTTGCCAGAGATTGCCGCCAGTTCTACTTCGTTCGGCAGAAACACATCCACAGCTTTGCAGAACGTCGATCAGATCACGATCCCACCGCTCTTCGGGATCGAATCCAGGATCGAGCGACGTCGTTAACCCCGCCTCCCGCGCTCGCGTGAAAAGCCGTTTCAACCCTGGTCTCAAAGCGCGCTGAAGGTAAAACGAAGAAACATGTAGATGCCCGTGTCCCTGAAGATTCGCGTCCGTGACATCGCTCTCCCGTAATGCCGCAATCGCTCCAAGATACGTGATCATAGCGCGATCTTCGGGCGACGTTATGGAAACGGTGATTCCAGTTTTTAAACTCGTGTCCCGCTGTACTAAAGTGCAGTCCACACCCATTTCCGCCAGGCGTGAAACGCAAAAGTCACCCCACGAATCCAGTCCGGCCTTTCCGATGAAATCAACGCGATGCCCCAATTTCGCTAGACCGGCGGCACAGATGGCGGACGCGCTGCCGAGAGTTAAGGAGCAGTTTTCGGCCAGCGTCTCACGGCCAGGGACGGGGAAGGAAGAAGCATTGTGCAGAACAAGATCGACGTTCAGTTCGCCCGCGATTAGAATGCTTGCCTGCATGAGCGGGAGCGATCTAGTGCAGCTCGAAATCCTGAACCACGCGGTTTATGATGCCGTTCTCAGAAGGTGAATCCGGCCGCAGCCCCTCCTTTAGACACCGGCCAAAGGCAAGCAGTTGCCCGGCTACTACATCTACGATTGCGCCATCCTCATCGCCCAAATTCGAAAGTCCTTTGCACTCGACGGCCACGTCACCGGGACGTTTGAGGTCCGCTGGTATGTCTTCGCCCAGAATCACTTTGCATAGCCCAAGATTCTTGCGGTCAAGTTCACGCATCACGTCCGCTTCATACGCTCGCGTCACGGGATTGGACGATAGAAAGCACACCGCCAGGGTTTGCTTGTCCAAAAAACTCATGGGCCCGTGACGAAGGCCTAGATAGGTTTCGGCAAGCGTTACGACCCGTCCTGCCGTCATCTCGAGCATCTTAAGACCGGCTTCCCGTGCCGCGCCGTGGCGTGGGGCGCTTGCCAGATAGACGGCTCGAATGAACCCCAGCTGACCAACTGACAAAAGAGCATCCGCACTCTGTTCAAGCAAGCGTTCGACCGTTGCGCTGGTGTGCCGGGCAATCGTGCGGTATTTGTCTGGCGCATCGAGCAGGCCGAGCCCGCGAGCCGCAATAGCCATAGCCGTAAAGCTGCTGGTCATCACTAAACTGCGGTCGTTCGTCCGCTCATCGAGAGCGATCATGGTAACTCGCTTGTCATCGCGGAACTGGGTTGCCAGTTTTCCATTTGAATTGCAGGTAATGACAACGTGAGAAACACCGGGATTGGCTTCGAGCATTCGCAACAGAGATGAGGCGCTCTCCGGGCTATCCCCCGATCTGGCGATAAACACCATCAGTAACGGACGCGTAGGCGGGAGAGCCTTCTTTCCATGCGTCAATAACGCTCCGGTCGCAATCGTTTCGACGGGTATTCGAAGATTCTGCTGCAATGCAAAGCTGACGCAATGACCGACATACTCCGAACTTCCGGAGCCGGTCAGAACGACACCGTGAACAGTACGGCAAAGTTTCTTCAGCTGTTCCGACGACGCGAGCATCCCCTCGCATGTCGCGGTGATCGTGGCCGGCTGCTGAAGAATTTCCCGGAGGGTATGCTTATACCCGGCTCGATCCTGCTCTTCCTCCGGACGGCTCCTTAGATCGCTAATAGACATAGGCGATTCGATCAACCAAAAATATATCAAAGGGCCGTCTAAAGCCGTGCGTAAGATTTGATCGGGGGTACAAGGGGTGAAACGTAATCGATGAACGCGGGTGTAACATCGTTTCCCGCCGCGCTGATCCATTGACTTGGCAGTAACCGTTCGACTCGGGCCACGCTTTCAAGCGGGGTCAGAAAGGTCGTACTTGCGTAGCACGCAGCAGACTCGCGCCTGAGTGCGATCATCACTCCCGAATGGGAATCGGCTGCCGCAATCGCCGCCGCTCGTCCGCACGCCCAAGCCTCGGCCCGGTCGCTCTCGCACGATAAGGGTCCGCAGCAACGGCCAAACAGCCCAGGCTTCTCCGCGCGTGCACGAATTCCAAGCTTCTCTGCGATGAGCCGGGATAATGTATGGCCGAGATTCGACGCCAGCCGGTGAACGGAACTCGCGGCCCGATCGACGTCCGCGCCAAACGGGTTACCTGTTTCATCTAACTGGCCTTCACAAATCGCAATCACGACGCGGCCCAGGCGGCTATATACACGTTCGGTATCCGCGGCAATTTGATCGAAGCTCACGCGCCGCTCCGGAAAATAAATCAGATGTGGCGCATCGTCGTCCTGTTTGCGCGCGAGCGCCGTAGCGGCCACAACCCAGCCCGCGTTTCTGCCCAGAACTTCAAGCACGCAAACGGGCGATGGCAACGAGCGATTGTCTTCTCCCACGTCGCGCGCCGCCACGGCGAAAAAATGAGCGGTGGATGGATAGCCCGGCGTGTGATCGGTCACGCAAAGATCGTTATCGATCGTTTTAGGAATCCCAATCACTTGCAGCGGATAACCCGAGGCTTTGGCGAAGCGCGCAATCTGAAGGGCTGTGTCCATGGACCCATTCCCGCCGGTGTAAAAGAAGCAATGAATGTTCCGCCGGTCGAGATTGCGGAGAATTCGGCTATAGTCCTCGTCGACCGAGTTTCTGCCTGCTTGAACCGAGAGCGGAACCGGGCGCTCGGCTCGTTTCCAACACCAATGCGGGATCGGCTTGCAACAGATCGACAAGTTCGTCGCTAAGAATGCCGCGTACGCCAAAGCGGGCGCCGTATAAGGATTGAAAGATTCCACGGGTGCGGCTCTCCTCAACCAGGCCCGCGAGACTCGCATTGATAACCGACGTCGGTCCGCCGCCGTGCGCCAAGAGTGCGTTCATCAGGTCCCTTCATAGTACGAGTTCCGATAGAATCTCATGGTGTACTCGAGACGAGAGTTTGGAAAAATAGCCGCTGCCCTATGCAGCGCAAAAATTGCGCTGGCCGCGAAAATCGATTCACGATTTGGCGGGGTTCAACTGGGTGTCCAGAGTTATAGCTTCCGCGATCTTTCTCTGGATGCGGCAATCGCCGCCATGAAGAATATCGGCATTGGGGAATGCGAACTCTATATGGGTCACGCAGAGCCGGCGGGACTCAAAGGCGAAGAACTCAAAAAATGGCGGCTAACTACTCCGCTCAGCTATTTCGAAGAGATTCGCAGGAAATTCGACAATGCCGGGATTGAACTTTATGCGTACTCGCTGAATTTCAATGACCGCTTCTCGGATCAGGAACTCGACCGGGGATTTCAGATGACGAAAGCGCTTGGGACGGACATTATCACGACCTCCACGACGCTCACGTGCGCGGAGCGCCTTGTCCCTTTCGCCGAGAAATACAAAGTAAGAGTTGCGATGCATGGGCATGACAGAACCAGCGATCCCAATCAGTTCGCCACTCCGCAGAGTTTTGCGCGGGGTCTCGCCATGTCAAAGCAGTTTTATATCAATTTGGATATTGGGCACTTCAGCGCAGCGGGTTATGATCCGGTCTCCTATATAAAAGAGCAACACTCTAAAATCCTGGCCTTGCACATCAAAGACCGGAAAAAGAATCATGGACCCGCCGTGCCTTTCGGGGAAGGGGATACACCTATCAAACAGGTGCTGTTACTGCTCAAGTCCAAACGATATCCCATTCCAGCCAATATTGAATACGAATACAACGACTATCGGCCGGGCCTCGACACAGTGACGGAAGTTCGCAAGTGCTTCCGTTATTGCAAGGATATTTTGGTCTAGTTCTGAACCGTGAGACCAGCCTCGAATAGCGAGGATTTGCCGGCTCAACCCGCTCCCCAGGGAGGCAGCACAATAGCGGGTCCCCAAGGCAACGCTCCTGTGATCCGAAGTCTACGCTTGTATATTTTCCCGTCGCTCGCGGCGTAAAGGGTATCGAACTTCTCCCCGCCAAAACAGATTCCCGTTACCGGATGATTGCCTGGAAGCGGCAGAATGGCTGTTACTCGTCCGTTCCGATCAAAGACCTGCACGCCCACGGGTGTCGCGGCATAGGCGCGTCCATCCTTGTCCATCGCGAGTTCTCCCGCTCCGCTGTCATCGGCCGACGGGGGAACGTAGAAATCGTAAAAGGGCTCTCGGGAATCGACCGTTCCGTCCGCCCGTACGCGATAGCTGATTCCCGTTCTCGACAGACTCTGCGCGACAAAAAGCCACAGTCCATCTGGTGAAAAGGCAATACCCGATGGTCCCTTCAGCGCCGTGTCCAGTCGTATCCTGTTTCCGTTCGGGTGAATGAGCCACAACTCGCCATCTCCGTCAGAACTCTCTGCCGTGGCATAGATATCACCGTTGGCGCGAACCGTAAAGTCTCTGACTCGCCCTGAGGCCAGCACGGGCGAAGTATTCGCGGCAGTGCAGAGCAATTCGCCCTTTGGATTCGAGGCAAGATGCGGTGTGCCCGGGCAGTTCGCGGCTGCGACCGTCCACTGCTCACCGGGTTCCAGAATGGCTTTCAGCACGGGATTTTCGGAGACTCCAGCGGCCAGGGGAGCCGGCCAATCTCTCCAAAGCCAACGCATGGCTTCGGGGAACAGCATTGAAGCTTGCTGGTCATTATGCGTTCCGACGCCCCAGACATGGCGGACATCGTAGCCCGCAAATTCGAGAGCGCGCTCCATGGTCTGATTCGACATCCACCAGTCGCCCATCTCGGGACCGCCATTCCATTCGTCATGCAGACCGTCTTGCATGAAGATGCGCAACGGCTTCGGCTCCGTCTTTCGCACAAGGACGTAGTAACCTTCGCCGCCTCGCATTCCGACGTACGTTCCGATCGCGCTGAACACCCGGCGGAACGAATCGGGACGCTGCCAAGCCACAGTGAAGGCCGCGATAGCGCCAGTGCTCGCGCCACCGATGGCCCGGTCATTGCCGTTCGCCGAAATCAGGATTGGACGCCCGTCCGGGGTTGAGTGTTTTTCGACTTCCGGGATCACTTCATCGAGCAGGAAACGGGCGAGCCGGTCGTTGAGGCTATCAAACTCGAAGCTCCTGTCGAACCGTGGATTTTCGGGCTGTTTGGCCGATTCGACGGTCCCTGGTGACACGCCAATGCCAATCGTGATAGGGATCGCATGTTGTGCAATAAGGTTGTCGAACGCGGTCGAGGCGTGAAATCCGAGGCCGTCCAAGCCTACATAGAGGCAGGCCGGCTTTTCACCTGTGTACTCGGCCGGAATGTAAACCGTTACGGTGTGAACGGAATCCGGGAAGACCTTCGAGTTATTCATCTCGAATGTGAAGGTCTTTCCGGCTGGTACTCCCGCGTGCGGGAGTGATTCAGGCCCTAAAGGATAATCGTCCGAGGCCGGCGGCGTGGTTTGGGCGAAGATCGAAGAGAAACTGCAAAGAAACAGCGCTAACGTCACTGCAAAATAGCGAGTGTCTTTGGAACTTGTTCATCGGTCTGGGCAGCGGCTCCGGGTAGACTTTATCATCTCGTTTACTATGACAGTAAGCGTTTGCGCCCGTCGAAGATGACGGCGAGTTCTAATGAAATATCTTTGTATCCACGCCCATTTCTATCAACCGCCCCGTGAGAATCCGTGGCTTGAGCAGATTGAACTACAGGATTCAGCCTACCCGTATCACGATTGGAATGAGCGGATCTCAGCCGAATGCTATGCGCCAAATCTTGCGGCGCGTATTCTCGACGAGCAGCAGCACATCACGAAGATCATCAACAACTATTCGAAGATCAGTTTCAATTTCGGCCCGACGCTACTGTCCTGGGCCGCGGAACACACGCCGGAAGCTTATCGCGGACTGATCGAAGCCGACAAGCAGAGCCAGAAGAACTTTTCCGGTCACGGCTCGGCAATGGCGCAGGTTTATAACCACATGATCCTGCCGCTCGCGAACAGCCGTGACAAGAAGACGCAAATCCGTTGGGGCTTCGAAGATTTCGTGAGCCGTTTTGGGCGGTTGCCGGAAGGCATGTGGCTTCCCGAGACTGCCGTCGATATGGAATCACTGGATCTGATGGCCGAGGCGGGTTTGTCGTTTGCGATCCTCGCTCCACATCAGGCGAAAGCAGTCCGCAAGCTGAACAGCGACGAGCCCTGGGAAGACGTTACGGGCGCTAAGATCGATCCTACTCGCGCCTACGTCTGCAAAACGTCGAGCGGCCGCTCGATCAATCTGTTCTTCTATGACGGGCCAATCTCCCAGGCCGTGGCCTTTGAGAAGCTCCTCGACAATGGCGAAAAATTCGCTTCGCGCTTGCTGGGCGCGTTCTCAGAGACCCGCACTTGGCCGCAACTGATGCATATCGCGACCGATGGCGAGACGTACGGGCATCATCACCGGCACGGCGAGATGGCGCTTGCCTATGCGCTCGATTATATTGAGTCGAAAAAGCTTGCACGCCTCACGAACTATGGCGAATTCCTGGAACATAATGCGCCGAGGTGTGAAGTTCAGATTTACGAAAATACCGCCTGGAGCTGCGTTCATGGAATTGAGCGCTGGCGTAGCAACTGCGGGTGTAACTCGGGGCGGCTCGGGTGGAACCAGGAATGGCGGCGACCGTTGCGCGAGGCTCTCGACTGGCTGCGCGATTCCGTGAACCCGCATTTTGAAAAGATAGGGTCAGCTCTCTTGAACGATCCATGGGCTGCGCGTGACGCTTACATCAGCGTGGTGCTTGACCGTTCGGCCGAAGCGCGTCAGCGGTTTGGGCAGGACCACTTCCGGCGCGATCTGAGCCCGGGCGAACAGGTGACGGTCTGGAAGTTGATGGAGCTTCAGCGGCACGCCATGCTGATGTATACCAGCTGCGGCTGGTTTTTTGATGACCTGTCTGGAATTGAAACAGTACAGGTCATCCAATACGCAGGGCGTGTGCTGCAGTTGGCGGAGCAAGTTTTCGGGGTGCCATTTGAAGAAGCATTCCTTGAGAAATTGTCGGCGGCCAAAAGTAACTTACACGAATACGGCGACGGAGCGAACATCTACAAGAACTACGTCAAGCCGTCAATGGTCGATTTGGAAAAAGTGGGCGCTCACTATTCCATCAGTTCACTCTTCGCGCCTTACGGTGAGCGGGCGGATATTTTCTCGTACACCGCGAAGCGTCTTGATTATCATACGCGTGAAGCGGGCAAGCTGCGGATGGCACTGGGGCAGGCCCGATTCACATCGAAGGTCACCCGCGAATCTGAAACGCTGACCTTCTGGGTAGTTCACTTCGGAGATCACAACGTCGCAGGCGGAGTCCAGGCCGTCGATGAGTCGGTGACGTTACCAGGACCTATTGGAAAAGATGAACGACTCGTTCGCCCGGGTCGATATTCCCGAAGTAGTCCGATTGTTGGATAAGCGCTTTGGAAAGACCTATTCGCTGCGGTCTTTGTTCAGGGACGAACAGAGGCGTATTGTCCGGTCAATCCTGTCGGCGACGGTTGCCGAGGCGGAATCGGCTTATCTTTCGCTTTATGAACACCACGCCGCGTTGATGCGTTTCATCACGAGACTCGGGACACCGATGCCTCGCGAATTCACGGCGGCCATTGAATATGCCATCAATAGCCTGCTGCGGCGGGCCTGTTCGAGCGATGAGTTGGATGGCGAACGCATCCAAAGCCTTTTGCGAGAGGCGCAGGTCAGCAACGTAAGCCTGGATAGAACAACGCTTGAGTTCTCGCTCAGGCGAAAGGTGGAGACGCTCTCCGCACGATTCGCCGCAGATCCTTCTAATTTGGAAAAGTTGGAGGACCTACGGGGAGCACTGAACATCGTAAAGCAGATGCCGTTCCCGGTGAACGTGTGGGCCACCCAGAACCATGTTTATGGAATTCAGGGCGGCCTGTATCAGCGAACCCGCCGCAGAGCGCAACGGGGCGATACGAAGGCCAAGGCCTGGGTGGAAGGATATCTACAGTTAAGCGCTCTGCTGTCGATTCGTGTTCAGTAATTAGCTTTTTGTAAGAATGCGGCTGATGTCGTTGTAAATCACGAACACCACCAGCATCATCAGGAACACGAAGCCAAGCTTGAACACTGTTTCTTTAACCTGCATGCTGACCTCGCGCTGGATGAGCATTTCGACGAGCAACATGAGTAGCGTTCCGCCGTCGAGGATTGGAATGGGCAGGAGATTGATGATCGCCAAATTGAGGCTGACGATTGCCATAAGTCCCAAGTAACTGATTGCGCCTTCCTGCACAGCTTCGGTGGATAGGCGCGCAATGCCGATCGGCCCCTGCAGCGACTTAGGAGAGACGCGGCGCTGGATGAGACTGCGGACTGCGTCGAAGATCAAGGTAGCGTTCCGCTCATTCCAGTGGATAGATTCGGCTAAGGCGGAGGAGAAGTTAAGCTTCACGATCTCGCCGTGGAACTTGACCATTACACCTATGAGCCAAGGCTGCTTCGAGTCGCCCGTGGCCCTCGGCGTGACAGGTACCTTCTGAATCTGGCCGTTACGCATGAAGATGATTTCGACCGGTTTGCCAGCCGACTTCGTCACTTGCTCGACAACAGTTTCGGTTGAGACGACGGGCTGGCGGTTGATGCTGATAATCAGATCGCCCTGGCGCAGTCCCGCGGCTTCGGATGGAGATCCCGGCATGACCTTGCCGAGTTCGACGTCTGGATCGGCGTTCCAGCCCGCGATGCCGATTCCTTGCTTGGCGTCCATCTCAGGAGTCACGGTGAGGTTCAACCGCCGCCCATTTCTATCGACGGCCACCGGAATGGGGTGATTGCCGTTCAGGGCGGCCTCGTTGAGGACATCCTCCCAATTCGGATGCTGGTGACCACCTATCTGGACGATCCGGTCGCCCGGCAGTACTCCGGCATGTGCAGCGGGCGAATTCGGCGGGACGCTGGTGATTACAGGGTCAACCGGGTCGGCTTCCTTGGGGAAGGCGTGCATGTAAAGCCCAGTGACAATGGCGATAGCCAGCAGCACGTTCATAAGCGGACCGGCGACGACCACGATGGCGCGCTGCCACCTCGCCTTGGCTACGAAGGACCTCGGATCTGCCGAGGCTTCCTCGCCAGGCAGTTCGCCGTACATCCGGACGTAACCGCCCAGTGGAATCGCGGAGACGCGATAATCGGTCTCGCCGCGGCGAAAGCCGAAAAGCCGGGGTCCGAACCCTATGCTGAATGTGTCCACGCGGACGCCGACCGAAATGGCTGCCCAGTAGTGTCCCAGTTCATGAATCAGGATCATGATTCCCAGAAGAATCACCACCGGCCAAAGATCTACCCAGCCCACGTTTTCAGTTCTTCCCTTCTTGCCGCTACGTCCAGCGGCTATCCGCGCGAGGCGATAATCTGTTTTGCTACTTCGCGGGATTCCGTATCGACCGAAATAACTTCTTCTATTGTCGCTGGTTCCCGGCCCGGCTGCTTGGAAAGAGTGTCTTCCACCGTCTGCGCGATAGCCGGGAACGGGATTCGGCCCGACAGGAAAGCTTCAACCGCAACCTCGTCAGCCGCGTTTAGCGTACAGGTGGCGGAGCCTCCCACTTCCTGAGCCTGGTAGGCCAACTTTAATAGACGAAACTTGTCCATATCCGGGGCTGAAAAATTCCAGGTTCTTGCCTGACGCCAGTCGAGAAGCGGAACGGGCGCGCGTTCCCGGTCCGGATAGGTCATGGCGTATTGAATAGGCATCCGCATATCGGTAGCGGAAATTTGGGCGATGACACTTCCGTCGTTGTACTCGACCATGGCGTGAATAGAGGATTGGGGGTGGACGACGACATCCACCTGGGAGGGCGGCAGGTCGAACAGCCAACACGCCTCGATCACTTCGAAGCCTTTGTTCATCAATGTGGCGGAATCGATGGTGATTCGCCGGCCCATTTTCCAGGTTGGATGATTCAGAGCCTGTTCGGGCGTGACATCCCACAGAGCCGATGCAGGCGTGTCGCGGAACGGTCCGCCGGAAGCCGTGAGAATGAGACGTGTTACCTCATTTCGCTTGCCTGCACGGAAGCACTGGTGGGCTCCGTTGTGTTCACTATCAACGGGAAGGAGTTCGGTTCCGGCGTCTCGAACGGCTTGCATGACCAATCGCCCGCTTGCGACCAGGACCTCCTTATTAGCGAGTCCGATCCGCTTTTTCGCTTTGATCGCCTGGTAGGTGGCTTCGAGACCGGCGACTCCGACAATGGCCGACATGACGAATCCGACCTCGGGTGCGACAGATGCAAGAACTCTTGCACGGGCTCCGGCGGCTAGTTCCGGCCGGTTTTGGGCAGATAGCGCCAGGTCCTTCAATCGAACATTGAGCTGGCTTAACGTCCCGTCATCCGCCACAACCACTACCGCCGGCCGGAATTCCAGAATTTGGGAGCAAAGTACATCCAGGTTTCTACCAGCTACCAAAGCATGGATCTTGAAGCGATCCCCATGCTGGCGGACCACATCAAGAGTGTTAACCCCGATGGAACCTGTTGAACCTAATACGGTTATCGTCATCTCTGGGGGATACTGACCCATTCTTTCCTGGTGCTAGCAATTTTAGCAGTACAAAGAATTTGCTTTTTTGTATAGAAAAAGCTTGCACTCCGTAAAATCATATTCTAATATTGGAAGTAAGCCAGGGAGGCAACTCCCACCAAAGCGAGACTAACCTCACAGAAAGACCCCTGAAGCAACACCTCCCTGGCGCCCGCAAGGGCTTCTCTCGCCGCTTCAGTGAAACAAACCCGATTCCTCATCGTAACGCTCTTACTTAAATAGGATGCGCCAAGTCACAACCACCAGGCTGTGCGTGACCATGGACGCCCGGATGCTTCCGCTTTTTAAGTAGGCGAGTCCACAGAATATTCCAAGAACGAGAGCGACGCTAGCTCGCCGCCAGTCTGGAAACGGGCGAAACCATAGGTGAGCGGCCCCGAAGAGCAGGGATGAGATGAGCACGGCGGCGACGGGCGAAAGCCAACTGTTCAGCAGCCAACGTTCGATAACTCCACGAAAGAATAGCTCCTCGCCCAAGGCGACAACCCACAAGAATCCTAAGAACGTACCTATCGCTAAGGCCAGAACGAGCCACCAGCGGCCAGCATGCGGTTTGAAATACGTGTCGTGGATGAGCAGGGAAAGCAGGGCTACAGGGACGATTCCGATAACAAACCAGAGCGCCCCAATACGCCATTCACGGCGGGTGGGCCACAAGCTTACCGGTCCAGGGTCCCATTCCCGGAGTACCAGAATCGCGATAAGGCCGACCCGTATCCACATTAGGTGGCCCAGTATGTCTATGCGGAGCAGGTGCGGGTCGGGTGAGTAGTAAACCCGGGAGAAGACTCTGGTGATGAACGGAGCAGCGGCGATCACCAGAAAGCCAACATCGTAGACAAGACGCCGGGGCAGGATAACGTGCCAGAAGGAAAAAACGGCCGTCAGTAGCGCCAAGATATAGAAAGCGTTGTTCTGAAATGTTCCGGCGCTGAGGGAGAAGATCAGGTAGGGAATCAGCGCGCTGATCCACAGACATCCGGCCTTGGTCCGGGGAGAGGGCAGCCGCGCGAAGCAAAATCTAGTATTTTCAAAAACGGAACTCAGGTAAAAAAGCGTCTCAAAGAAGAAGGCGGGTACGGCCGCTGTCCAGATCCAGTGAGAAGGAGAATGTCCCGTTGAATAGAAATACGCGGTTGCGAACAGCGCCACCCACGAGCACGCGAGCGCTATGAAGAAGGGGCGCATGGTCCGAAACATCGCCCTCATCGTAGCATCGGGCTCTGTTTTTATAGGTTTGCGCGCGGGGGCGGCCGAAGCGCCAGCCGACCTTCTGAAGAAGATTGCCGCTACCGCGACGGAGGCGGCACGGAGCCGGGAGAACTACACATACAGGCAATCGGTTACGGTGCAGGAGTTCAATAATCACGACATGGTTTCGGGCGAGTACCGGGAAATTCGGGACATTACTTTTTCGCCGACCGGGTCGCGTTATGAGCAACCGGTAGGGCAACCGCAAAATACATTGGCGCAGATTGAGTTGACTCCGCAGGATTTCGCGGACATCCGGAATATCCAGCCGTTCTTTCTGACGACTGAGACTTTATGGCAGTACTCCGGAAAGTATAAAGGCGAGGAGATGATGGACGGCGTGCAGTGTTTTGTCGAGTCGGTGGAACCGAAGCAGGTTCTGTCCGGGCAGCGGTACTTTCAAGGGACGCTATGGGTCCGGGAGACGGATTTCGGGGTAGTGCGCAGCGAAGGGCAGGCGGTTCCCCAAATCGATACATTGCACAAACAGAACCTGTTCCCGCATTTCACAACGCTGTGGAAGGAAATAGATGGGAAGTGGATGTTCCCGGTAGAGACGTATGCGGACGATACGCTGTTTTTCCGGGACTGGCCACAGCGCATACGGGTGGTCATTCATTATCTGAATTACAAGCGCTTCGGGGCTCAGTCTACGCTGACGTTCGGGGATCCGGGAGTGCAGCCACCGGCGCAAACGCCAGCAGGGACGCCCCCGGCTCCTGAGCCGGCGCACTAGTCTCCTGTTTTCGATAGTTCTTGCAGTGCAGGACTTGTCGAGAATAATATCGGCGGGGCTTTTGCAGACAAACGGGATGGTTCACCGTTCCAGATGGTCAGCCATTTGTTTGCCCTTATCTGGCTCATTTGGCCGATAAGCACCTCTAAGGACCCCGTCCCATTGCAAACCGAGCACAACGGACTACGAAGATACTGGGCCGACCTGCGCCTCGGACTAAGGGGTTGGTCGTGCTCGCCGTGCCGCTTGGCGCATTATTTATAAACTGCGCGCTGACATTCCTGCTTGTTTCTGAACAGCAGCAGGCTCAAACATGGGTAACCCACACGCTTGACGTGCGCGTCTCCCTGGGCAGAATTCGTTCGGACATGAGTGATGCCGCCGTCGGGATGAGTTCTTACAGGATTACACAGAAACGCGAGTATTGGCAATCGGCTGAGCGCGCCAGAATTGACCTTCCGATCGCAATTCGAAATCTTCAGCGGTTGACGGCTGACAATCCCCGACAGCAGGTCCGGATCGACAGCCTGAAACACGACTCGCGCGAATCCATGGACTTCTTGTTTCAACCCCCGTCACCGCAGGGTAATCAGCTCCAGCTGCCCAGTCCGGTGGCTCAGGGTTTAGCGGCCCGAAGAGCCATCTCGAACACCCTGGCGGAATTCGATGCCGAAGAAATATCTCTACAGAACCTGCGCTCGCAAAAGCTGGAGAGAATTCAAGAGTGGTTGCAGATACTCGGGCCTGCCACACTCGCGTGCGGCATCGCAGGCGGACTGATCGGCATCTGGCTGTTTCTGACGGGCATCGAAGAAGGGCGGCCTTTCTGAAACGGCAGGTCGCTCTGATAGCGGCAAACCAGCCGGTCAACGGGGCCGATACGAATCGGGACGAGATTGGAGACGTCTCGGTGGGTCTCAAGATAGCCAGCGAGTTGCTTATCGAAAAGCAACAGGCTCTGCGGAAGGAAATTTCAGAGCGCGAGTCGGCCGAAAGACGTGTTTCGGAACAGCGCGAACAACTGCGGCTAACACTCGAAACGGCAAACGACGCGTTCGTCGCAACAGACTCCGACGGGCGAATCACCGAATGGAACGGGCTGCGCAGGAGCTTTTCGGATGGAGTTGCAAGGAGACGCTCGGCAAGGATTTAGCCGCCACGCTGATTCCCGAGCGGTATCGCGAGGCTCATCGGAACGGCATGCGACGATACACCGAAACGCTTACGCCGCGCGCGCTCGGCAGACCGCTAGAGCTGATCGTGGAGCACCGGAATGGGCACGAGATACCGGTAGAAGTGACAATCTGGCCTTTGACGGTAAACAATACACTCACGTTCCAAGCCTTCTTGCGAGATATCTCCGCTCGAAAAGCAGCCGAAGCGGAGCAGCGGCGCGAGACCGCACTGATGGCGACTCTGCACAAGATTACGGAGGCCGCAAACAAAGCGACTTCACTGGAAGATGCAGTGAAAAGCTGCCTCGAGGTGTCTGCCTGGACGCTAATTTTGCGCTGGCTCATCTGTATCTGGCGGACCGGCCAACGGGAAAACTAATTTCTACCGATGTGTGGTACGACACCGATACACCGCGATTCGCTCCTTTTCGCGATTTGTCCACTGGAATTGTACTCGGACAGAGTCAAGGAATTCCGGAGATCGTCTTGGCGCGGCGCGAAGCGGTCTGGTTTGAGGAGGTCGCGCGGAGTCAGAACCTTGTCGTGCGCGCGCTGATCGAAAAAGTGGGAATCCAGAGCGTATTCGCATTCCCCGTTTGCGCGGGCAACGACATCTTAGGCATCCTCGAGTTTTTTGGTATCGAGCGGCGGCCGAGAGACGAGAAATTCTTGAAGCTGTCGGTCCAGATCGGCGCGCAAATCGGCCATGTCATGCTGCGCAAGCGCATGGAGGCGTCGCTTCGAGTGGCGAAGGAAGCGGCCGAGCAGGCAAACGCCGCCAAAAGCGCATTCCTCGCCGCCATGAGCCACGAGATCTTATACGACGCGTAAGTACGGCGGCACTGGTCTCGGCCTTGGAATTGTAAGGCGTCTAGTCGAATTGATGGGCGGGAATATAACGGTCACAAGTTTACAAGGGCAGGGAAGAGCGTTACAGTTCACAGCAGCTTTAGCGCTCTCTTAGGCAGTCAGCGCTACGCTAGCTATGGTTGGTTTACACGGTAAACGAGTGCTTGTCATAGATGACGAAGAGACAAATAGTTTGATTTTCAGCGAAACGCTTCAGTAGTGGGGCGTCGAAGTGGCGGAGTTCTCCAACGTTCGCGAGGCGGTAACAATGCTCTCGCGTGCAGAGTACACGGAAGTAACATTCTCAGTTGCCTTGCTCGACGTCAATATGCCGGATATCGATGGGTTTCATGCAGTAACGGATCTGCGGAGGATGATCGCGGATCTTAACATAGTGATGCTTACTTCAGATAACAGTCACGGCGAGGCTACCAAATGCCAACAGCTTGGCCTGGCACACTATGCTGTAAAACCAGTACCGCGTGCTGAACTTCTGCGTTTAATCTGCGAGGCCTTGCGGGCGGACGCGCGGCTTTAGCTCAGGCCGATTCGCAATACTCAACTCCGGTCCGCGAGGCGCTTCGTGGACTCCGCATTCTTATCGCGGAGGACGCGCCGGATAATCGCTATTTGCTGGAGGCCTACCTCATGGGTACAGCTCACCGGATGCGTTTGCAAAGAATGGACAAGAGGCGGTCGAGCTATTTCAGCGGCAACGATTCGACTTAGTGCTGATGGATATGCAAATGCCGGTGATGGACGGGCTAACCGCCACGCGAGAGATACGGGCGTTGGAACATGCACCCGAAAACCGAACTCCGATACTGGCCCTTACCGCGAATGCGCTCGCGAGTGACGCAGCGGCAAGCCGGAAAGCCGGATGTGACGGGCATCTCACAAAACCAATCTCGAAGCGCAAACTCCTGGCCATACTCCGCGAATACGCCTCTCGCACTGTAGAGGACGATACGCCGGTGGCCAGATCTCTCTTATAGAGATCACGGAAGGACTGGAAGAAATCGCTCCGGGCTACCTCGAAACCCGGCGCGAGGAGATGCATATCCTCGCCGATCTTCTGCGGGCTTCGGAGTTTGAGGGCATTCAGCGGATTTCACACAACCTCAAAGGGATGGCGCGTCTTATGGCTTCGAGGAGCTCTCGTCTCTCGGCGCAGTTATGGAGACCGCCGCGAAGAACCAGGATCTCCACCAGCTTGCGGCGAAGCTTGACGAGTTGTCGGCATAACTGGACGAGGTTCAGTTGCGGGAGGCGAGTCCGCAGTGAGAATTTTGTGGAAAATCGTCCGATATGAGCGTATATGGCGAAGCTCTCGAACGACCAGCCGGGTCTCCCTCGGTATGCTCCCGAAGTCCTGGCGCAACTGAAGGGAACACGATTTCTGCTGGCCGGGTTCGAGAAGGATGAGGGTCGGAAATCACGGCGCTTCTAAGCGGCGTCGGCGCAATGGAGGAGGTCAGGTTACGTTCAGATAGGTACTGTAAGGCTCGTCATCAATGGCGAGAAATGGCCGGAGCAGCAGGGGTCCTGAGGCTGTATCAGCGCGCCAAGTTGTCTGATCTGGGACCCGCGTCAGCGATAGCAATTGTTGCCGCGTGACGGTGGGCACGTTGCTCAGTTACGGCAAAAAGTACGAGCGGGCCTCGAACGACGGCGACAGTGTCAGGGTGTTGGGGGTCGATGGCTTCCAGGCGTACCGGCAATGGGAGCTCAAGCTGGATGCGATCACCATCTTTCCACTTGCGTTGAAGGGTGGCGAAACCGCTTTCTATGCGCGGTGAAACGCGGTGGCCGTTTACGCTAATCAGCGGTTCGGCTTGCGCGGACCAGGCGGGAATTCGCAGACGCAGGGCGAAGTTTGAAGGACGCGAGGAGCGCAGTTGCATGTTGATCCTGCCGTCAAGTGGATAGGTGCCGGACTGACTGAGCACGAGATGAGCTCCGTCCGGGCTCGTCCAACGCAAGGTTGACGGCAGATAGAGATTCACGAATAAGCCTTGGGCATCGCGAAAGTAAGTGAGAATCCGGTAATCAGCCGCCACCTGCGGTAGAGTGCCGGAGCAGCAGGGCCACGCGTCGGAGAAGTAGACTTTGCGTCCTGCGGAGTGGTAGTCGGAGTAGTAGAAACTGCGGCCGTCCGGCTGCAACCGCTTGGCGCCGAGCACAGTGTTATAGAGCACTCGCTCCATACTGTCCCCATAGCGGCCATCGCGGGTGACGCGCAGCAGATAGCGCGTCAGTTTGAAATGCGCATAACTGCCACACGGCGTCTCAAATCCGTGATGCGTGCCCGTAAGGCTTTTGTAGAGTCCGCTACTACCTGGAGTGACGAAACTCTCGTTAGGGCCCCATCCACCCGTGGCAAAACTTTGCGTTTCCGAGATCATCTGAAAGCCGTTGCTGGCGGCACGGAGATGTTTCTCGCTTCCTTCGGCGAGATAGGCCTGCATTGCCGAACTGAGAGCGTTGCAAAAGCTGTAGGCGTGGTGATGGGGAAGCACATTCTTGCCTTCGGACAAGGGATCGAAATAGGTTTTATCAAGCAGAAACCTTGCAGCTAATTTCCGGTATCTGTCGCCCGCGCCCCGTTCCGCTGCCAAATATAAGTTTTCGGGCAGGGTATACGACTCATCCCACGTGTAATCGTCCGCCGTGCTATCGCCCACGGATTTCCGCCATATACGTTGCGGCTCGTCACGATCCAGAGCGTGCGGCGGCAGATGCGGCTCTGCCGCGTCCGTAGTCTTGTCAAGCAGCCGAAATGCCTGAGTTGAACCAGCAAAGGTATGAGCGTCTATCAGGCCGATGACCATTTTGTCGTAGTCGTAGGCTGGAAAACGGAAATTGGTGTAGAACCGCCCGGAAATGGCTGGTTCATAGAGTGCAAGTAGCCGTTCGAGTTTGGCTCGGGTAGCCGGGTCGTGATTTACGGCATATCCCCGCGCGAGTGCCGAAATCCATTGGCCGAAACAGTGTCCAGGCGCGAAGCCATGACCTCCGCTGTCGGTTTTGTTGAGCGGCACCTCGTCATACCATCCGCCAAGCTCGGGACCCGGTGCGGGAAGCCCTGCACGCAGACGCCAGGGCTTTAGCAGACTGTCTTCATTCAACCCGAGGAGGACAGCCTGCGTTTGTTCGAATTGCGTTTGAGCGAGTCCCGGCGCGAGTTCCACGTCCTGGTAGCCGAACTCTTGCAGCGGACCCGGAACTTTGTCCCGGTCCGATGCGCGAAGGAAAAGAGCTGTTGCCGATACCCCAGCGGATTGCAAGAAAAAGCGGCGAGAGGTCATTGAGCACCTGTTGCAATCTTATCCACGTAAGTGAATTGTGCAACGTGAACGAGCTATCGGAATTCCGCAGACCGCCGCGAATCGTTAACGTCTGTCGGCATCACCCTTTTCCGAAGTTCGAACGACGACTCCGTGCAGAGGGTTTTTTCCGAAATGTCCAGCGGCCGGGTCTCCAAACATTAACGTGATGTTCGAGAAGGCGACGCTGTCCTCTCCGGCGCCCCCGGTTATCTCGATAGTCAACGATGGGGAGGGTTGATCCAAAGGGAGGCGGGAAGACTCCGTTGGCCGTAACCGTGGCCGGGCCCGTCACTTGAATTCCACCCGTTATAGCCGTAACTTCGCCGTCCACCAAAGTGATGTGGTGCGTGTGCGCCATGCGATCCGCAGGATTGTTCAAGTCGCCGCCACCGTTCTGCATTACCCCGAGGTCGGAGCGCTCCATCGTCAGAGCCGCCGAAAAGTCGGCTTTGCTATCTCCTCTGCCGTACTTTCCTTTCATCTCTAACGACCAATGGCCACGAACTTCCCAGGGGCCACCGGTGGATGCAGGCGTAAAGTCATTGATTACTCCCCGAAACTTAACAGGGGCTGGTCCTTGGGCCAGGGCGCCCGTACCCGCCGCCAGCGCCAGAGCCGCGACGATGCCTACCGCCCAGGGGAACACGTTACTCTTCATAAGAAAAACTCCAGATTTGAGATTCACGTCTTGATACGTGTGTGGAAAGGATCGAACACGGTGGTGGGCGGCTTCAAAAGGTAATGAGAGGAATTGCGGTTATTTCGCTACGTACCGTCGAATGCCGCGTTTTGCCGTGCCTTTGAGAAGCGTTACAATTCGGGATTCCCGGGGTTACTTAACTAAAGAGGGATCAGGAGAGCGCGTTGGCAGAACTATCCCCTGGCACACCGCCATCCGCAAGAGCATCCGAAGACCGTCTGGATTCGTGGAAAGAAATCGCGGCGTACCTCAATCGCGACGTGACGACGGTCCAACGCTGGGAAAAACGGGAGAACATGCCGGTACACCGGCACCTGCACGACCGGATGGGCTCGGTCTACGCCTCTCGCGCCGAGTTGGACGCTTGGGCGAGCGGCCGGAAATTTCGAGCGGCACAGGAGAACGGAAACATTGCCGCCGCGCCTGCTCCGCCTGCACCGCTGCCGCGCTCGACCGTGGCGACGTCCGGAACAAGATGGAGATTTGTGTTGCTGCTGGCGATCGTGGGGGGATTGGCGTTGGCAATCGGGGCAACCCTCTGGCTTGAGAAAACTGAGTACTTCTGGCGAAACCCGATTGCTGACGCGCGGTTTCAGACGGTCACAGATTTCGATGGAATTGAGCAAGCAGCCACAGTGTCACGCGATGGTCAATTCGTGGCCTTTCTGTCGAACCGAGACGGACCGATGGACGTCTGGGTTACGCAGGCCGGTTCGGGACAGTTCCATAATCTAACCGGCGGCAGCGTGCCGGGACTGGCTAATCCATTGCTTCGCAGTCCGGGGTTCTCGCCGGATGGGTCTTTCGTCACGTTCTGGGTTCCTAAGAAGGAAGGGGCGAGCGGTCACGATATCAGCGTCTGGGCGGTTCCAACGCTGGGTGGGCAACCGAGACCCTATCTTGACGGCGTGGCCGAATTCGACTGGTCGCAGGATGGCTCCCGGCTGGTTTACCACACGCCCGGGCCCGGAGACCCGATGTTCGTGTCGGACGGTGGCAAGCGATCGGCGAGTTCGCCCATCTTCACAGCGCCTGCCGGTCTTCACTGTCATTTTCAGTTGTGGGCGCCCGACATGTCCTTCATCTACTTCGTTAAGGGCTCGCTCCCGGACAAATTGGATATCTGGCGCATAGCTCCCGGCGGCGGAACTCCCGAACGGATTACATCGCACAATGGGCGCGTGAGTCATCCGGTTCTGTTAAATCGGCGGACGCTGATGTACCTTGCTACCGATCCTGACGGTTCGGGGCCATGGCTTTATGGCATGGATGTCAATCGCCGCATTCCCCACCGTCTTACCTCTGGAGTTGACCAGTACACATCGCTGGCGGCCAGCGCCGACGGTCGACGACTTGTTCTCACGCTTGCAAGTCCGAAGAGAACACTCTGGCGCTTGCCGATTACCGATGCGTCCTCCGCAGTGTCGGCGCCTGCTCGAATCCCACTGACCACTAGCGCGGGATTCTCGCCGCGGCTGGGTCCCAACTATCTTCTTTATGTTTCTGCGGCCGGGAGCGGCGAAAGTATTTGGAAGCTGGCAAACGGCTCCGGCACGGAGTTATGGAGTAGTCCGGGAGCCCGAGTCTTTGGCGGCCCAGCGATCTCTTCCGATGGACGATTCATCGCATTCTCGGTCCTGCAACACGGACAGAAATTCCTGTATGTGATGCGGGCCGACGGCACGAATGCGCGGATTGTGGCGATTCGCTCGACCTGCAGGGCGATCCCGCATGGGTGCCCGACGGGCAATCGATCACCTCGGCAGTGGAGGAGCACGGGGTGCCACATCTCTTCCGCGTTCCGGTTGACGGAGGCTCCCCTACGGCTTTTGTCCAGGAGTACTCGCGTCGATCCTGCGTGGGCGCCCGATGGTCTTTTCGCCCTCTACTCGGGACCCGACATCGGTACTACATTTTCGGTGAAAGCGGTTACGGCAAATGCCGCAGCGCATCCCGTGCGGGCGCTAACCCTGACCAGAGGAGCTCGACGTCTAACCTTTGTTCCTGGAGGAAGGGACATCGTGCTCATGCGAGGAGACATTCAACATAAGAATCTCTGGCTGGTGAACTTGGATACGGGTGCCGAGCGGGCGTTGACTAACCTCGCTCCCGACTTTGACATTCGCGACTTCGACATCTCGCCAAACGGCCGTGAAGTTGTCCTGGAACGAGTACAGAACGGTCGGACGTGGTCATGCTGGATCTGCCTCGACGGTGATCAGCGGGGCTGACGACGATCTATTCCTGTGTTCTCGGTGTTCGAGGCGTGCTGCGCCGATTACCGAGTTGCAGACTCCAACCCGTTCTGAGATGCCATATATTCTGTACTCATGGCACACCGTGCCACAGTTCCGGAAAGGCGTTCAATGAAATCAGTTCTTTTCTCAATCCTCTTCGCGTCGTCAGCCTTGGCGCTATCAGCAGCCGATAACCCGTCCCTTAACGGCAAATGGCAGATCCACAACGAGATTAGTGGCAACGAGAGCGACATGGCTTGCACCTTCACTCAGAAGGACAGCGACTTGACAGGTACTTGCAGTAGCGAAAAAGGGCCGGTCAACATAAACGGAAAGGTTGATGGTAAGAACGTGAACTGGACCTATAAGTCCGAATACGAGGGCAGCCCGATCACACTGACCTACAAAGGCACCAGCGCATCTGGCGACAAGATTACCGGTTCCGTGACCGTCGAAGAGTACAGTGTGGACGGCGAATTCACAGCAACGCAGTCCAAGTAAGGTTAGCCGAATCCGCTCTGCTAAAGTCGTTCGCTATGGAACGCTTCATCGAACACCTCGCAAGAAAGAGATCCGGCCCGGCCTCGCTGGTCTTTGTCATTCTGTGTAGCGCGCCGTCTTTCCTGCACGCACAATCGCCTGCGGTACCGGAATGGGCCCAGCCGGGTTCCGCTACACACGTGCAGGTTCCGCCGCCGAAAGATTTCCACAGGCCCAGCAAGAATTTCGATCAGCCTATTGGCATTTTTGACGGCCAATCTGATATTGGCAGCGCGTTGACGCCGGGCAGCGCCAGTTACGATGCCGGTAGAAAGCAATACACGATCAACTCCGCCGGTTACAACATCTGGTACTCGCGCGACGAGTTCCGTTATTTATGGAAAAAGATGTCGGGGGATATTTCGCTTGCTGCCGACGCCACGTTCCCGGATCCGGAGGGTTACAACGACCGCAAAGCGGTTCTGGTGATTCGCCAGAGTCTGGATGACGATTCCAAAGAAGCTGTGACGGGCGAGCACGGTACGGGGATGATTCACCTGGCTCAGCGCTCAGACCAAGGTGCTCTTATGACCGACATGCAGTTTCGTTTCGGGGGCACTCTCGCCAAGGTCAAAGCGAAACGCATCGGCATTGAAAAGCGCGGCGATTCCGTTGCGATCTTCATCAGTCTGGAGGGCGAACCCATGCACCAGTTCGGTCCTCCCATCACCCTGCACTTCGCGGAACCTTTTTACGTAGGCATCGGGTTCTGCTCGCATCTACCGGACAAGCTGGACACGGCCGTGCTCTCAAATGTCGTTCTTGAAAACTCGGCGGGTAAGTTGCATTAACTTAGTGACGCGAATTCTTGGGGCGTGTCTACGTCCACGGCAGCTTCGGGTAGAGGGAATGAGGCGATCTTGAGCGATGGATCGGTTAGTACGCTCTTCGCTCCCGCTGGGGCCGGTATCGATAGAAGTCTACTGATCAGGTTGCGTCTAAAAAGAGCGGGTACGCCCAGAGTGCCGCCGTATTCTGCCGCAACCACGGACGCGCCGCTTGCATTGAGCAGTTTCCGCATGTCTTTCAGATGCGCGGGAGTAACGAGCGGCTGATCACCGACCAGAATTGCGATTGCTGCCGAATCGAGACCGAGTTCCTGAAAACGGCGGACGCCAGCGTGGATGGACGATCCCATGCCGATTTTCCAAGCGGGATTTTGAACAATTTCGACCGGCTTAGATGCGATAGAAGACTGGACGGCTTCGGCATCTGCGCCGACGACGACAATAATCGGCGCGAAGCCAGCTTCTCCCGCCACATCTATGGCGTGTCCCAGCAGCGTTCCGTTTCCGAACGGCAGCAATTGTTTGAGCGTGCCCATGCGGCTCGCCTCGCCTGCCGCAAGGATGATAGCGGCGACTGGGAAACAGGGCGGCCTCAAGTCTTTTCGCTCGCAAGTTCGAGTTTCGAGAGTGCAGGGCGGCTTCCCTTCAAAACAGTGACCGATTCGATCTTTGCCAGTTCGCGCCGCGCAATGTGCGCCCAGGTACTGCTGCTGTCCAGCTTGAGATAAGCGCGCCAGTGGCGGACGGCGCTCATGACGTCGCGCAAACTTTGATGAAGCAGCGCCAGATTGTAATGAGCGTCGGCATAGGAAGGGTTCAATTTCAGAGCTTCCTGATAGTGATGCAAGGCGCTGGGCGTGTCGCCGCGTTCATCATACAAGTTGGCCAGATTGAAGTGGGCCAGCGGGTAATTCGGATCGATCACAAGCGCCTTGTTATAGTGCTCTTCGGCATCGGCCCAGGCGTGGCCGTTGAAGTAGACCGTACCGAGGTTCACGAGCGCGCCAGCAGATAGCGGATCGAGTTCGGCAGCTTTCTGATAGGCCTCGACGATTTGCTCGAAAGGCGCTCCGGTCTGTTCAAGTTCCAGTCCTCGATCAAACCAGCGGTCGGCTTCGAGCTTGTTCCGGACTTTCTGGGCGACTGCGGCGGAACTCTTCCGGGAGACCGGCAATTGCAGGATTTTGCTGATTTCGGCGTCGGAGAAGTCGAACAGAAGCTGGCCCGAGAGCGGCTCCATTTTGTGTTTTCCGATCTGAATGCGCACGCGCCGGCCCTCTTTGTAGACGCGGACGCTGGCCGGGTCGGGCAGGTCGCTGAGGCGAGTCCTTAGGGCATCTATAGCCTGCCGGATGGCACGGGGATGGGCGTTTTCCGCCCGCAAGGCAATCAGTCTTTTAAGCGGAAGAAGATCGGAAAAGCGGTACTCGGCGCGTTCTGGGACCAACTGCTGGCGCTCCCAGCTTCGGAGCTGCCTCAAGTCGATCTTCAGCAGGCGACAAACTTCTTTACGAGTGTAGGATCCGCTCGATTCGCGCTCCAAAGAGGGTGCCGAATGTGGCGAGGAGTCTCGCAGCACACGTTGATAATACCACTGATCGCAGGTCCGGTCAGAGGCGAAAAACTGCCGTTTGGCCGCGAAGTATCCCCTTATGCGCCAGCCATTTGACAGCAGCGGCGAGCATGTCATACTAAAGTGGTCGTATATATGGGTTCCCGAAAGAGGACCGCTCCTGGTTCCTCAAAACATCCAAGTCCATTGACCCTGGCCGATCTGCCGACCGGGCAACGTTGCGTGATCGACCGCCTGGACCTTCCGGAGGACATCGCGAGGCGTTTGATGGAGTTGGGGTTTCTGCCTGGAAACGAAGTAGTTCCGGGGAGGCGGGCGCCTGGAGGGGGGCCACGAGTGTTCCGGGTGGACGGCTCTGAGGTGGCGTTGCGCAAGGACACGGCAGCGCGCCTGTATATTCGCCGCGATCCGGAATCCGACTTGGTTGTACTTTCATGAGTAGCTGCCATGGGGACGGGCCTCGGGCCGGTCTCCTGCCAAATCCTTCGATCCCGATACCGCGTGCGGCGCACGACAGGCCGATCATCGTTGCCATCGTGGGACCGCCTAATGCAGGTAAATCCACCCTTTTCAATAGATTGACTGGATTGCGGCAAAAGGTGGCGAATTTCCCCGGCGTCACGGTTGAGCACCGGATGGGCAAGGCGAAACTGGACGGCCAGCATGAGGTCTTCCTGGTGGATCTGCCGGGTGTTTACAGCCTGAACCCGCGAGCGGAAGACGAACAGGTTACGCACGATGTGTTGAAGGGCGAACGGCCGGATTTTCCTAAGCCAGACGCCGTTGTGCTGATTCTGGACTCGACGAATTTGGGCCGCCATTTGGTGCTGGCTGCGCCCATTCTGAGCCTTGGCCTTCCCATGTTGATTCTGTTGAACATGGCGGACGATCTGGCGGTTCGCGGCGGGAAGGTGGACGTGTCCGCGCTGGCGGCGGAACTCGACTGCCCGGTGTCCCTGATCAGTGCGGCTAAGGGTACAGGTCTCGACGGCATCAAGCAATTCCTGATTGGGACGGCAGTAAGGCTGAATAGTCCGCCGCCCAAGGTGGAGCTTCCGGTTTTGCAGGATATTCCGAAATGCCGGCAGTGGGCGGCTGGGATTGGCGCACGCGCGTCGTACCGGGCCCCGGCTCCTCCGCTATGGACGCGGCGGCTGGATTCAGTTTTCCTGCATCCGGTAGGCGGTCCGCTGGTTTTCCTCGCCGTCGTTATAGCGGTATTCCAAACGATTTTTTCCTGGGCTCAGCCGATCATGAACGGCTTGCAGAAGGTTGTGTTGGTTTCCGGCCATTGGGTACAAGGCGTCCTGCCCGATACGGCGTGGCGGTCGCTCTTGATTGACGGAGTCTGGAGCGGCGTCGGGTCGGTGATCGTTTTCCTGCCGCAGATTCTGCTGCTGTTTCTGTTTATCGGAATTCTTGAAGATTCGGGTTATCTGGCTCGCGCGGCTTTGATTGCGGATCGCACGATGGCGAAGTTCGGGCTGCAGGGCAAGTCTTTTATTCCGCTGCTTTCCGCTTACGCCTGTGCGGTGCCGGCCATTATGGCAACTCGCGTGATAGAGAACAAGCGCGACCGCATTGCCACGATCATGATTGCGCCGCTGATGACGTGCTCGGCGCGGTTGCCTGTCTACACGCTGATCATTGCGGCGTTTGTGCCGAATATCCCGGTCGTTCACGGCGTGCTTTATCTGCCTGCGGCGACGATGCTGGGCATGTATGTTCTGGGCTTCGTTGTCGCCATTGTCATTGCTCGCCTGCTGAAGAGCACCATTCTGAAGAGCCGCGGTTCTTCCTTCATTTTGGAGATGCCGCCGTATCGCTGGCCCACCCTGCGGTCGTTGAGCCTGCGGCTGGTGGACAGAGGCAAAGTCTTCCTGCATCGCGCGGGGACGGTGATTCTGCTGGTGACGGTTGGATTGTGGGTGCTGGAGCATTTGCCGCTGCACCATGGACAGGCCCCGGTGCTGGAGCACAGCTACGCAGGGATGGTAGGACACGCGATTGAACCTGCCATCAAACCGCTTGGTTTCAATTGGAAGATCGGTATCGGCCTGATTACATCTCTGGTTGCGCGAGAGGTGATTGTAGGAACACTTGGCACGATTTACGGGATTGCGGGAGATGAGCAGTCACAAGGTCTGCAACAGGCCGTTCACCACGATCTAAGCGCGGCTGGAGCGGTGGCGCTTCTGGTCTTCTTTGCCTTTGCGATGCAATGCTTTTCCACTCTGGCGGTCGTGAAACGCGAGACCGGAGGATGGCGCTGGCCCGATCTTCCAGTTCTCTTACATGTTGGCGTTAGCGTACTCTGGTTCGTGGATCGCGTTCCACATTACTAAACATTTCCTCGGATGAGCGACATATTGAACGTAGTGATTCTCGGCTCGGGTTGCGCCGGGAATACCGCTGCTATCTACACAGCAAGAGCCAACCTGAAACCGCTTGTTCTGGAGGGGCATGAACCTGGAGGCCAGCTTTCGATAACGACGGAGGTGGAGAATTTTCCGGGTTTTCCGGAAGGCATCCATGGCCCCGTGCTTGTGCAGAACATGAAGCAGCAGGCGGAGCGTTTTGGCGCGACTTTCCGGCACGGGCGGGTGGTGAAGTCGGACCTGTCGGCCAAGCCTATCGTGCTGGAACTGGAAGACGGCGAGAAGATTGAGACGCTAACCCTGATCATCGCGACGGGGGCATCGGCGCGCTGGTTGAACCTTCCGAACGAGCAGAAACTGATTGGGCATGGCGTAAGTTCCTGCGCGACGTGCGATGGATTCTTTTTCCGCGGCAAGAAGATTATGGTGATCGGCGGCGGGGATTCAGCGATGGAAGAAGCGAATTTCCTCAGCCGTTTCGGGAGCGAAGTGGCGTTGGTACATCGGAGCGAGAGCTTCCGGGCCTCGAAGATCATGTACGAACGCGCGCAAGCGAATCCGAAGATTGAATTCGTTATGAACACGGTCGTGAAGGATATTTACGACGTGACTAAGGGCGAAGTGACCGGTGTCAAACTTCAGAACCTAGCCACGAAGGAGATCTACGACCGTGAAGTGGACGGTTTTTTTGTGGCGATTGGGCATATTCCGAATACGAATCCATTCGCGGGCCAGCTTGATTTAGATCCGGACGGCTATATCATCACTCACGGCGGGGCGCGGACGAATATTTCGGGCGTGTTTCATGCCGGCGACGTTCAGGACCGCATTTACGGCAGGCCATCACGGCATCGGGCGCGGGTTGCATGGCGGCCATTGAAGTGGAGCGTTTTCTCGAGGCCGAGGGGCATTAGTGGCGCTTAAAAGCCGCTGAATCTCACCCAGAAGCTTTCTTGCCAGCTTGCGCCGGGAGCTACCGTCTCCAACTCCGGGTACTTGCCATCATGCGCGAGATTGATGCCATTTGTGATAGCGGCCATAGGCTCGAAACAGACGTAGTTCTGAGCAGGCGGCGCATAAACCACGGCTACCTGGTATTTGGGTCCGTAGATCACCTCGATCTTTTTGCTTGCGGCTTGGACTGAAAAGATTGCGCGTCCATCCGTGCCACGCACAAGATCAGTGAATCCATCGTCGAAGGTGTGGTCTTTTAGGGAGACTTGGTCCGGCAGGGTGTTCGGCGTAAGGACGCCGGTTGCAACCAGGTGCGCGTCGGTCTCGACATGCTTACGGGCCGCCAGGTGGACCGTCGATTCAGCGCGCGGCACATCGGGAATGTTGAAGTAGGGGTGGAACCCAAGCACAATCGGCATTGGCTCGGCCCCCAGGTTTTTCACCGTCGTAATCACCTGAAGGATGCCGTCGGCGAGACTATACGTCATCTCGTATTCGTGAGCAAAAGGCCAGTTCGCCATCAGTTCCGGATATTTCCAGAAGGCCAGACGGCTGGTGACATGCGCGGATTTTCTATCCGCCTTTACATCGGTGACTTCCCACAGAGGCGAGGCCGTCAACATTCCGTGCATGGCAATGCCGTCGGAGTCCACGTGGACCGAGCCCAGATCTGAGTTGAAGGAATATCTTTTGCCATCGGCCCAGAAACCTCCTCCAGCAATCCGATTCGCCCAAGGCGCTAAGAACGGGATGCCGCTGAAGCTTGGCCGCGAACTGTTTTTGAAAGCTGCGATATTCGAAGGCGGGAAGTAGAGGAGATTTTTCCCGTGTACTTTCAGTTCGTAAGCGCGATTGCCGACGGAAGGAACGATCGAGACCTCGACACCGCGCTGCGCGTCAGTCAGATGGACGACCTCGACGCCGTGATCGGTCGTTTTCTCGGCAGTGTATCTGGTAGCTGCGAGGGTGATGACCGGCAGCGCAAGTAGAATCAGAAAGCGTCTCATGAGGCTTTCTCTATTCTGCACGGTCGCTATTCCGCACCGGCCGGATATGTACGGTGGCGTATTCCGCACCAGGGATTTCAACGGCTGCGGTGCAGTTCGATCAAAACAACCTCGGGTGGGCAGTTGAAGCGTATCGGAAGCATGGAACATCCTATGCCCGAGCTCGTGTAGCCTTGCATCTCGCCGTGGCGCCAATACCCGTGCGTATAGGCGCGCGGTGCGTTGGAGTTCTGTATCACGGAGCCGATCCAGGGCAGCCGTACCTGTCCGCCGTGCGTGTGGCCAGAAAGATAGAGATCGGTTCCGCTCTCGGAGGCTTCGCCGTAGAGGTCAGGCGTGTGAGCCAGCAGGATTTTGAACGCATCGGAAGGTACATGCCGAAGAGCAACAGGCAACTCATCGCAGCGATAGTCGTACGGGTCATCGACTCCGACGAGCCAAAGTGAATCCTCTCCTCTTTGGAGTTCTACGGCATCGTTGATGAGCATTGAGACTTCCATGTCATTCAGCGCGTCGGCCATTTCGCTGGGGTCGTGATTGCCGAGAATCGCAAAAATCCCGTCTTCAGCCGAAATGCTTGAGAGGACCTGCCGCATTCCTGAGCGGGTTTTAACGCAAGAGCCCTCGGTCTGAAAGCGGTAGTCGCCAGTCATCAGGCAAACATCAGCTTCAATACCGCCTAGGACAGCGGCGAGTGCGGCGGGAAGCAGATCAAGGCAATCGATGTGCAAATCCGAGAGATGCAAGACGCGATAGCCGTCAAACGCGCTTGGTAGATTCGGGAAATCGAGCGACAAACGGCGCACGACGGGTTTAAGCGCGTTTTGAACACCTTTAGCGTACAGTCCTGTAGCTTGTAGCGCAGCTTTCAAAAAAGGTTTTATGAACAGCCGTTCCGCCAGCATGCGCTCCGGGTGACGGCGGAAAGTTTTGCCCGTAAGTTCCGCTTCTTCTTCAATCTGACGCCTGCGGGAGAGACTTTCCGCGAAGGGACGCCGCTCGAATGCACAGGGAGTTGTTTGCTTTTGGAGGATTCGTTGCATGGCTAGACGCCCAAAACTTAGTGTAAGAAAGGGCGTCAGCCTCTCGGTCCCGGACACGATCACAAATTTGCGAAAAATTCCTAAAAATCCGGCAAGGTCTTTAGCTTCCGCCGATTTAGCTCTCCTTTGGGCAGCGATAAAAACGCACGAGTAAAACCGGATGACTTGTTCCCCTATGTTTGACTGAAGTCGCCTGTAGATTCTACGGCCACTCTGACGCGAGGCAACATGGGTAAACTCCGCCATCTCTTATCAACTCTTCTAATAACCGGAACGATTCTGACGACCTGCGCTCTGGCGCAGAACAATCTTACGCAAATCCGCGATACGATTTACAACGCGAACGGTACACCTTTCAATGGGACGGTGGTGATTACGTGGAATGGTTATTCCACTACGGTAAGCGGCACGATCTCGCCGCTGAGCACCTCGGCCCGCATTTACAATGGGGCGCTTTCCGTTCTACTGGTTCCGACGACAACAGCTGCCGCCGGTTCGTATTATCAAGTTGTTTATGCCAGCAGCGATGGCACGGCAATGTGGACCGAGACATGGCAAGTTCCGCCGAGCGGAAATGCGCTTAGTGTGTCTGGCGTCCGGACCTCGTCCACAACTGGCACTGGAACCGGCACGGGCACGGGAAGCGGTTCTGGATCTGGAACCGGCACCGGTAGCACTCAATACGCAACTTTGCCTATCGCCATGAGCCAGGTAACAGGATTGACCGCGGGGCTGAATACCATCAACACCGCAGCCACCACTCTTAGCAACAGTCTGAATACGCTGACCACGACGGTTGCCGGGAACACTTCCACCCTTTCGACTCTTAGCGCAACGGTGACAAGTCTGAGCAATACCGTCGCGGCGCTTCCGTCGGGCTCCTCAGGGTCGATTAGCGTAGCATTCGTGGATGGGGAAGTTCCAAGCGGCACTCTGAATGGGACCAATACGAATTTCACACTAAGCGCCGCGCCAGTACCGGCCGCGAGTCTCGAACTGTACCGGAACGGCATTGTACAAGCATCCGGGACAGATTACAGCCTTTCGAGCAATACGATCACATTTCTGGCAGCGGGAGTGCCCCGTGCCGGCGACGTGCTTGAGGCCTATTATCGGGTAACCGGCACTACAACTCCGATACCGAGCTTCGCGGACAGTGAAATACCGGGTGGAACTATCAACGGTGCGAACACAAGCTTTACACTGGCAAATTCACCCAGTCCAGTGCTTAGCCTGAGACTCTACAAAAACGGCATGCTGCTCCAGCAGAACGCCGATTACACTCTTAGCGGAGCCAATATTACGTTCGCAAACGGAGCCGTTCCTCAAAACGGTGACTCGCTTCTGGCCTCTTACAGGCATTAGGAGCCTGCGATTGTCCTTTTGTGATCCCGGTTACAGCCGTTGTCATTGCGGAGGCATACGCCGGGAGTAACATCGCGCTGGGAACACTGGACCTCCCGTTCTAAGGGTTGAAACTTGACGGGCAAAGCCGAATCTCATCTCTGAGGAATCAGAATGCAACTTGGTTTGGTAGGTCTCGGGCGCATGGGCGCGAACATGGCTCGCAGGTTAATGAATGGCGGCCATAAGTGTACGGTTTTCGATTTGAGCGCCGAGAACGTCAAGAAGCTCGAAAAGGATGGCGCGGAGGGCGCCAGTTCTTACCAGGATCTGGTGCAGAAACTGGCAAAGCCCCGGGCTGTGTGGGTGATGGTTCCTTCGGGCAAACCGACCGAAGACACCGTTCAGACAATCGCCGCCGCAATGGAACCCGGCGATATTATCATCGACGGCGGCAACAGTTTCTACAAAGACGACATTCGGCGCGCCGCGGAACTGAAAAAGAGGGGCATTCATTACGTCGATGCCGGTACGAGTGGGGGCGTCTGGGGCATTGATCGCGGTTACTGCTTGATGATCGGAGCAAGTGACGAGGCCTTTCAGCAGCTGGAACCCATTTTCAAAACGCTGGCTCCGGGCCTCGGAAATATCGACAGGACGCCAGGGCGCGAGAAACTCGGGGGCACTGCCGAACAGGGTTATTTGCACACCGGGCCTCCGGGATCGGGTCACTTCGTAAAGATGGTGCACAATGGCATCGAATATGGCGTGATGCAGGCGTATGCCGAAGGGTTCGATCTTCTGGTGCACAAAGATTCGGAAGAGTTGCCCGAGGATGAGCGTTTTAAACTGAACGCGCCGGATATTGCGGAGTTATGGCGGCGCGGCAGCGTGATCGGATCATGGCTGCTTGATTTGACAGCTATGGCCCTGGTTGAGAATCCGACGCTTTCGAACTACACGGGGTTTGTAGAAGATTCCGGTGAAGGGCGCTGGACTATCGATGCGGCAATTGAGCAGGCGGTACCGGTTGAGGTGCTGGCATCCGCTTTGTTTACCCGCTTCCGGTCACGGCGCGAGCACACCTTTGCCGAGAAGGTCCTTTCGGCGATGCGATCGAAGTTCGGAGGACACGTCGAGCGCCCCACCGGCGGCTGATATAGATTCGAGTTCTGGCCCCGTTTTCGTGATGCGAACGGGTATTACATGCGTGGCCAGAACTTGGTTTCCCAGGAAGCTGACCTCTACCATTTCGCCATGCTGCGTCTGTTCGCGCTGGTACTGGTCGAAGATGAAATTGCCGAGCGAGTAGAAGATGAGGCCGCCGCGATAGGATTCCTCAGGTTCGATTACATGGGGATGGTGGCCGATGACGAGTTTCGCACCCGCATCAATAGCAGCGTGGGCGAAGGCGATCTGTGTTGCGGTGGGCTTCGGCCTATATTCGATGCCGCTATGCATGGAAACAATCACGACGTCCACTCTTGGTTTTAACGCGGCGACATCGCGGCTCATTACGGCCGGATCCGCCATGGCAATCCGATCGTCTATGTCTCGCCAATTTCCGTTTTGCTGATCGAACGTGTAGCCGAGGAAACCGAAGCGAATCCCGTTTCTTTCGATAACTACCCCCTGGTGCGTTATGCCGGCGGATTCGCCGCTTCCAAGCGGCGAGATACCGTGCGAACGCAGCCAGGAGACGGTGAACTCGACGCCGTGAGGTCCGCAGTCGCGAGAATGATTGTTGGCTGTTGAAGCGATATCGACTCCAGCGAGTTCGAGCCCGGCGATCATTTCAGGCGCGGCGTGGAAGATCAACCCGCCCGGGTAGTATGGGCCTTTATCTGAGAAAGGCGTTTCGAGATTGATGAAGGTGATGTCGGCTGCAGACAACATCGGCGCTAGTTTGCGGAACGGTAACGCAGGGTCGTGGGCCGCTAAGATTTCCTGCCGCACGCCGCGCGAGAACATCACGTCGCCGGCAAAAAGTAGACGGTTGTAGGGTTGGACGGTTTGCCCGGCTAGAGGTAAAACCAGCAGCAGGGCGACTAGATTACTTGTTCTCAACCTGGGCGGCGGCTGCTTGATCAAGGAACCACACTGCTTTATTGGAACCGCGCGTTGCGATCTGACAGGGATATTGCAGCGGATCTTCAGGGCCGTAGAGTACGTCGTGCACAGAACCCGCTTTATCCGTGCCGGTTACCTGCAAGACAGTGTGCCTGGCTGCATCTAATACGCCGGGCAACAGCGTGATGCGATCCATTTTCATTTTCTCGACCCAGACATGCGCGGCGATATCGGACTGATTGCGGATCAGGGGCTCTCCGGGGAACAGGCTGGCGGTGTGGGCGTCCGGACCCATTCCTCTGTGCAGGACGTCGAAGACGGGCAACTGTCCGGGTTTGAGCTCGAAGAACCGCTTGATATCGGCAACGTACTTCTCCGCGGCTTCGGCCGGGTCGAGTTCGCCTAGAATTCTGTGGATATTCTCCTGCGGTACTTTGGCCGGAATGAGCAAACTCTGATTGGCTTCTTTGAAATTGCTCCGGTCATCACTGGGCGGCACGCACCTTTCGTCTACCCAAAAGATGTGTATGCGCGACCAGTCGAGATCCGATTTGGCAAGATCTTCGAACATGGGCGTTGGCGTTTTGCCGCCTGAGATGGCGAGAGTTGGGTGCTCGCTGGATTTCAGTAGCTCAATTATGTAGGCCGCGCATTGGTGAGCTACTTCGCCCGGGCTTGCGGCGATGCGCAGATCCGGGTTTCTTATCTGTACTCATGCATCAGTTCCTGGGCGCGTGAGAACGCGGTATCAAAAGCCGGATCGTTCGAAACAACGGACAACTCTTCATTCATCAGAATGTTAAGGCCCGCGATCGGAGTAGTTGTATTTCCGCTCACGTCCGTTAGTGGTCCGAAGAGTCATACAATCTTTGCCGGTCCGTTCAAAATCAATTGACTCGGAATCGGAACGCAAGGAAATGCGGTGAATGCCCGGTCCATAACCCGATGTTTTGACGAACGATACTTTGGTTTTCCGCTGACCGGAGAGCCATCCTCCGGCATAGAAAATTCCGGCGCAAGGTTTTTCGTCCGTGTAGGCGATCTCAAATGACGTGAATTTCGAGAATGGCGTCTCGCGCGATGAGTTATCAAAGACCTGCGCAATCGGTTGACGCCATGGGGTTAGACGGGTCCATTCGAGGTCGGCGACGATCCTGTCTTTCGCGCGCCATTGGGCGATCAGTTCGAAAGCGGTGGCCAGATCCTCTCCGTTTGTATCGACGATGACTTTGGTTGAGAGGTTCATCACGGCTTCGAGACCGGCGACCTGATGCCTGGTAGCGGAAGGACTCAGCGCCGATTTGTGGCGGCACCAGAAAACAACAGGCAGATCGGCGGCGGTGAGACCGATTAGAGTGGGACCGATATTAGGCCAGCTTTCGGGCCGAGTTGTGATTTCAATCTGCTCACAACAAATTTGCTGGGCTTTGCCAAAGGGCTTCCAGCATTGAGCGAGCACTCGCGCTTCTATTCCGTGTTCGGCTTTGTCGGATACTGCAAGCACGATACCCCGGCTCGGGTGTTCATGCATGAGCTCGGAGATGATCTGAGAGGAAGAGAACCCCGCATCGGCTTCATCCGTTGCGACGATTAGGGTCATGGCACAGGCGCGCAAAACGGTCGGGCGGCCTTGATGCTTTTCTTCCTCGCCGAGCGAAGTCCAGAGTTTACCCAGGCCTTTCAGAATTTGCTCGGGCTGTGCGGGAAAAATAATCGCGCTACTCATGGCACCCTCCAAACGTGGCCCTGCCGGGCAAGCATTTCATCGGACGCTTTCGGGCCCCAGGTTCCGGAAGCGTAGTTCGGGAAATCGAATGTTGTGTTTGCCCAGACATTCAGGATGGGCTCGACGATTTGCCAGCTTGCTTCGACCATGTCCTGACGCGTGTAGAGCGTAGGATCTCCGGCCATCGCATCCACCAGCAATGTTTCGTAGGCGGTGGGCGAACGCTCGCCGAAGCTTGATCCGTAGTTGAAGTCCATCGATACCGGGCGGACACGCATGCCGCTTCCGGGCGCCTTTGACAAAAAGCGCAGCGAAATCCCCTCTTCCGGCTGGATGCGAAGGATCAACAGATTTGGTCTTGGATTTGCCATCAGACCGCTTTTAGTTTCCTGTTTGAAGAGGCCGAGCGGCGGGGCGTGAAATTGAATGGCGATGTCGGTGACGCGCTTCGGCATGCGCTTTCCGGTGCGGATATAGAACGGCACGCCGGCCCAGCGCCAGTTATCGATGAAGAAGGTGACGGCGGCGTAGGTGTCGGTCTGGGCATCGGGGCTGACGCTTGGCTCCTGGCGAAAACCCAGCATGTCTTGTCCGCCGACTTTCGCAGGCCCGTATTGACCGGAGACGGCGTACTTCGGAACGTCTTCGGGCTTCATGACGCGAACGGCGCGCAGAAGTTTGGCCCGCTCATCGCGAACATTGGTGGCGTCGAAGACGTTGGGCGGCTCCATCGTAATGGTCGCCATCACCTGACTGAGGTGATTCTGAATCATGTCGCGAAGCGCGCCCGCTTCCTGGTAATAGCCGCCGCGGCCCTCAACGCCGATGGACTCGGCTGCGGTGATCTGGACGTGGTCAACGTAGCGGCGATTCCATAGCGGTTCGAAAATTCCATTGCCGAAGCGGAAAGCGAGAATGTTCTGAACGGTTTCCTTCCCGAGGTAATGATCGATGCGGTAAATGGCCGATTCGTCGAATACTTTATGGATTTCGTCGTTCAGTTTACGGGCGCTTTTGAGGTCATGGCCGAAAGGTTTTTCGATAATCACGCGGCGCCAGCCATTGCCGTGATTCAGCCGCTGGGAGCCTAAGAGTTCGACGACTTCGGCATAGAAACTCGGCTGGGTGGAGAGATAGAAGAGAACGTTACCGGCGGTCTCATGGGTTTTTTCGACCTCATCCAGTTTGGCGCGAATGGCTTTGTAGGCTTCGGGATCGTTGATATCGCCTGGGACGTAAAAGAGACACTGCGCGAAGGAGGTCCAGACATCCTGGTCGAAGGGAGCGTCTTCGAGGAATTTGGAGACCGATTCCTTCATGCGATCGCGGAATTCGGTATCGGACATCTTGGTCCGCGAGGTGCCTATGACGGCAAAGCTGGGGGAAATGCGGCGTTCGTAGAACAGTCTGTAAAGAGATGGAAGCAGCTTTCGTTTCGACAAGTCTCCGCTTGCGCCAAAGATGACCATCGCGCAGGGCGGGACTCGCCGGTCAAACCGCAACGCGTCTTGGAGCGGGTTAAGTTCTGGCAGGGGCTGGACAAGGACGCTCATATGTCTCTCTTGATGATAGGGCCAGTGGCTAGTCCGTGCGGTTCACGTATATTCGCTGAAGGATTCGAAAGCTACTCGGGTGACGGACGGAATGAGCGACACACTATCGCCCAAATTTGACCGCGAGCGGGAAATATCTGTACTTCACCGCGAGTACGGATGTGGCTCTCAGCAATGGCTGGATCGACATGACGAGCATTGCTCACCCGGTTACAAGCGCCCCGTATGTAATGGTTCTGCGAAAAGACCTTGGAGTCTCCGCTCGAACCACAAAGCGATGACGAAAACTCGGAGAGTGCTGAAGCCAAAGCCGCCGAGAGCGATAAGGAAAGAAAGAGAAAAGACAAGAACAAAGACAAGGCGGAAAAGGACAAAAAAACGCCGTCTGAAACCCGCATCGACTTCGAGAATATCCAGCAGAGGATTCTTGCCGTCCCCGTTCCCGAAAAAAACTACTACGGAATCATCGCCGGAAAAGAAGGCATTCTGTATTTGATAGAGGGCCCCCTGGTATTCGATGAGCACGGACCGCCTCAACTGACCATTCAGAAGTACGACTTCAAGAAGCGCAAAGAGGATCTGATCGTTGGCGGGGTCACTGTTTTCAAGCTTTCCGAAAACGGCGAGAAAGCGCTTTTCAAACAAGGAGAGCAGTGGACCATCGCCAATGCGGATGCGCCGCCTAAAGCGGGCGAGGGCGCGCTGAAACTGGCTGATATGGAAGTGTATGTGGACCCGCGCGCGGAATGGAAGCAGATGTATCGCGAAACCTGGCGCATTGAACGCGACTTTTTCTATGACCCTCATTTTCACGGGCTGGATTTAACGGCTGCCGAGCAGTTCTATGCGCCTTACGTCGATGGTATTTCGACGCGCAACGATTTGAATTATTTGTTTGAAGAGATGCTCGGGAACATGACGGTGGGGCACATGTTCGTTGGGGGCGGGAACGCAACCGGAGATTCCGCACATTAAAGGCGGCCTGCTGGGGGCTGATTACACGATAGACAAAGGACGCTATCGCTTCGCCCGTGTTTATAGCGGGGAAAACTGGAATCCGCAGCTACAGGCGCCTCTGACTCAACCGGGTGTCAATGTCGTGCCCGGCGACTATCTGATTGCGGTGCGTGGTCGCGAAGTGCGTGCGTCTGACAATCTCTACAGCTTCTTCCAGGAGACCGCCGGCAAGCAAACGGTTTTGAGGGTGGGACCGAATGCCGACGGTACGGGCGCGCGGAATGTAACCGTGGTGCCTATCGACAACGAGGCCGGTCTGCGGCATCTTGCGTGGATCGAAGATAACCGGAGGAAGGTGGATCAACTTAGTCACGGCACGGTGGCGTATGTTCATTTGCCGGATACCGCACTGGGCGGTTTTACCAGCTTTAACCGCTATTTCTTCGCTCAGATTGGACACGACGGTGCGGTTATCGACGAACGGTACAATCACGGCGGCGATGTCGCCGATTACGTGATCGAATATCTGAACCGGCATCCGATGGGCCGGATCGCGACACGGGAAGGACGAAGACATTACGGATCCGATACAGGCAATACACGCAATCGAAATTATTGATTGGAATTTCCGCGCTGGAAACCATACTATAAGTTTTCGCAACACCTGAAGGCTTTACCCAGTCTGTAATCAGGCACTCCGTAACGTGCCAAGTCGAAAATTCCCGAGAGGAACGAACTTATCATGTTACGGACGTGTTTCTTGATTGCGCCGATTCTGGCCGCCGCTTGCGCCTGGGGTCAGCAACCAACGCCCACAGATCAGCCTGCGCCCGCTGGACAAACACCGACGGCAACGGCTCCTGCGGCCGCTCCCGCCGCGCCCTCCACCTGGAGCGTCGGTGGAATAGATTTCAGCGGGTTGATTGATGGTTACTACACCTTCAACGCCAACCATCCGGATCCCGCGTTCAACCAGCTTTATAACTTCAACGAGCGCGCAAATCAGTTCAGCCTCAACATGGCGAAGCTTACGGCCAGCCACGACGCCGATCCGGTAGGATTTCGGCTGGATATTGGTTTCGGACGGGCCTTCGACACAATTCATGCCACAGAGCAGGCTCCCGAGATTTTCCGGTATCTTGAGCAGGCCTACGTAAGTTGGAAGCCTAAGAGCGGGCATGGGTTCGAAGCGGATTTCGGCGAGTTTGTTACGTCCGCTGGCGCGGAAGTGATCGAGACGAAGGACAACTGGAATTACTCGCGGTCGCTCTTATTCGCCTACGCCATTCCTTACTATCACTTCGGTTTGCGGACTTCGGTCCCGATTGGTAGTTGGAACGCCGGTGTGCAGGTAGTGAATGGCTGGAACAATGTCGAAGACAATAACAGCGGGAAGACGATCGGCATTACGGGCGGCGTAACCAAGAAGAAGTTCACCTGGAGCAACAATTACTACACCGGGCCGGAGAATAGCGACACCAATAAGGGCTTTCGAAACCTATACGACACGACGCTGCTGCTTACGCCGAAGGACGCTTTCAACGCCTATATCAACTTCGACTACGGTCATGACCGGCCAACGCCGCTAGGCATTCCGGCTGGAACCGGCTTTGGCGCCTGGGGTGGGCCTGCCAGCGTTCACTGGGTGGGCTTAGCGGCTGCGGCTCACTTTCAAGTCAGCAAGCATGTCGCTATTACTCCGCGCGCCGAGTTCTTCAACGACGCCGACGGGTTTACAACGAGCATCGATCCCGCCAATCCGAGAGCTCAACGCCTTGCCGAGGTCACCGTCACGGGCGAATACAAGATGGACGAAGGCCTTCTGACCCGTCTCGAATATCGGCGCGATAGCTCGAATATCGACTACTTCAATCGCGGCGTAACACCGAATGCTTCGAAGGATCAGACGACCATCACGCTTGGTATTGTCGCGTTCTTCGGTCCAAAACGTTAGTCAGTTAGATCCAAGTCAATAAATCGAATAGGAGATAGACCTAATGGCAAGCAACACCACGCCAGAAATGAAACCCACACTGGGTCTCACTGGCTTAACAATGAACGCGATGGCGCTTATCGCACCCGGCGCATTCCTGTGGCTGACTTTCGCTATCCAGGCAAATACAGGAGTGACCGGCCCCTCCATGTGGCTGGGCATCGTTCTCGCATTATTACTCTGCCTGGCTACGGCGGTGTGTTACGCGGAGATGGCTAAATTGTATCCGGGAACGGGCAGTTCCTACTACTTTGCCGAGCAGTCGTTTCTAAATCATGAGAAAGCCTGGCGCTACGCTCGTCTTTCGAAGTTTATAGTCGGCTGGGGTTCGCACCTTTACTATTGGATTTATCCGGGCGTGATGGTGGCGGTAATGGGAGTGCTCTGCGGCTATCTCGTCGGCACGATCTGGCCGAATTTCATGAGCGCATCGAATCCGGGAATCATGTTCATGGCGGTGGTCGCGATTGTTTTTTCGTTCGCGGTTGCCTACATAGCCAATCGTGGGGTCAACGGCGCTACTTCGGTGAACATCGCCATCAATGTGATTCAGATCTCGGCTTTGCTGGTGTTCTCGGTGATGGCGCTGGGCTATCGCATGAACCACGCGCCGGGCAGCATCGCGTATCAGTTCGATGCGACATCGAGCGAAGCTTATACTTACGAGTTCGCTACTACCAAGACCACCGCTAACGGCCAGACTACGGAGACTGTTAACCGGGACGCGAATGGCGTACCGAAGCCGAAGCTGGACGCGGCAGGCAAGCCCGTGCCGTTTCGCATTACCTATCCGACTGCCGACGAGAAGGGCAATTTCCTGAGTCACTCATCCGCCGGATCGGTGGTCGGCGCGCACAATCTCGGATGGATTTTCGTTCAGGCGACAGTCGCGATTCTAATCCTGGTGGGCTTTGAGTCGGTTACGGCTATGGGAGGGGAAGCCAAAAATCCTAAGCGAGACGTTCCGATAGCTGTGATCACGTCGCTGCTGGTGCAAGGAGCCTTCTGTTATCTGATTGAGTATTTCGCGGCGAATTACTTCCTGAATAGCGGGTACACGATGCAGAGCGCGACTGGATCGGCGGCGCCCATCGGAGACATGATGGTCATGATCGGCGACGCAATCTTTGGAGCCGGGCATGGCCGGGCCTTTATGCTGATTGAAGCCTTCACGGTGTTCCTGGCAATCATTGGAACCACGCTTTCCTGTATGAACACGGGGGCTCGCGTAACTTACGCCATGGGCAAGGATTCAGAGCTGCCGGACAGCCTGGGCGCCCTGCACGCGACTAATCTAACCCCACACCGCGCGATCTGGACTCTCGCCGTGATATCCGCAGTTGTAGGTGTAGTGGGAGTGTCGGTCGCATTCGGCGATGGCGGCGCGCTTTCAGACGCAACCATCGCGGCTCTTCCACATGGTTTTTGGTCTAGCTTTGGATATATGAGCCACGACAAAATGGCTGCCCTGCCAAACACGCTGCTGCTTGTCACGCTTGCGTCTAACTTCGGGACGTTCCTGCTCTATATGTTGAGCTGCATCATCTGTCTTGTGGCATTCCATAAACATCCGATGTTTAATCCGATCAAGCACCTTGTCATTCCGGTCTTCGGTCTCCTGGCCAATCTGGCTTGCATGGCGTTTTACCTGATTGGGCCATTCATGGGTTATGGAACCAAGATGGAGCCGCTGTTGGCGCTGGGGATCGCAATTGTTTGGGCGCTCTATGGAGGCATCTATTTCATGCGTTCGTCGAAGGCGACCGGAAGGACTACGCTCATCACTCATGAGGCGCGCGTAAAGGCGGTATAACGTCCGAAACTCAATGCTTGCAGTTGAATTTGCTCAGCTTTCGGATCCGGGTTTGATCCGGGACCACAATGAGGATTTTCTCGGGTATGTTTTGCCAGCCAATCCCGATCAGGTGAGAGATCGGGGTTGGCTGTTCGCGCTGGCGGACGGAGTTGGCGGACACGACCGTGGAGAAGTGGCATCCCGGTTGGCGGTAGAGGCGCTGGTGGCAGGATTTCCCAAGACTCTCGCAGGAGAGCCGCTTACCGGAGTGTTGCCAAAGCTGATTCAGCAGGCAAACTTAAGTGTCTACGAAGCGGGCATGAATGGCGGGCCGAGCGGCCGTTCCATGGCAACAACCGTTGTGACCTGCGCCTTGCGCTATGATCGCGCGGTGGTGGCGCATGTGGGTGACTCCCGCTGCTATTTAATCCGGCAAGGCAGAACAACATCTCTCACCCGCGACCACACGGTTCCGAACGAGCAGTTGCGAATGGGACTGATTAGCAGCCGGGAAGCTGCCGTGGCGCAGACTTCGAATGTTTTGAGCCGCTCGGTTGGCAGCGGTATGTTCGTGAATGTTGAGACGGCGGAGCATCAGGTCTTCGCGGGAGATGTCTTTCTACTTTGCTCCGATGGATTACATAATTCGGTACAGCCCGAAGATATCGCGAGAGCGGTTCGTAATGCGGCGCGGCTTGAGGAAGCAGCGGCCGAACTTGTGGCGCTCGCCAAGCAGCGCGATGGCCACGACAACATCAGCGTTCAGCTAATCCGTGTTTTGGACGTCGAGCGGGTTGGGATGTACCGTGGACGCCATTACAAACTTCGCTAGGCTAAATACGAAAGAGTTATTGCAAGCATTCACTCACCATGACCCCACTCCGGCAAGGCGAGCAGCTAGATTCCTACCGTATTGATTCGCTTGTTGCGCGGAGCGGAATGGCCTCTATCTTCAAGGCGACGGATCTACGCACGGGCGTGCAGGTGGCGTTGAAGGTTCCGCATCCAGAAGTGGAGTGCGAGCCCGTATTTTACGACCGGTTCCAGCGCGAACAGGATATCGGGACCAAGCTGGATCACCCCGCCGTGATGAAAGTCATGGCCGATGGGGACCGCAGCCGGGTCTACATGGTGATGGAGTGGATCGACGGCAAGCTGCTGCGCGAGATCATGCGCGAGCAGGGCAAGTTTCCGCCGCAGCGCGCAGTCAGCATCACGATAGGCATTTGCGAGGCCCTCGAATATATTCACAGCCATGGAGTGGTTCACCGCGATCTGAAGCCTGAGAACATCATGGTCGATCCGCAGGACGGTGTGAAACTGATTGATTTCGGCATCGCCGGGCAGGAGGGCTCGCGGCGTCTTACATTCGCGAAGCTTTCGAACCTGATGGGAACGCCGGATTACATCTCTCCAGAGCAGGTGAAGGGAAAGCGTGGCGACGGGCGGAGCGATATCTATGCGCTTGGCGTAATGCTTTACGAAATGTTGACGGGCCAAGTGCCATTTCGAGGCCCAAATGCGTTTGCGGTGATGAACGACCGCTTGCTCAACAACCCGGAACCGCCGCGCGAGGCAAATCCCGAGATCTCTCCGGAGCTACAGGAGATTGTTTATCGTGCGATTGAACGGGATCCGGCAAATCGCTACGGTACGGCGCGCGAGTTTGCCTGGGACCTGGCGCATCAGGATCAAGTGGGTGTCGCCGATAGAACAGAGTTGGTGAATTGGAAGAGCCGGCGATCTCCGGTGCATAGAACCATTCTGTTTTACACGATGATCGCGCTTATCCCGGTTGCCGTGTTTGCGCTACTACTCTACGTCGCGCGGCATTAATGATTCGGGGCCGGAAGCATGTTGCGGATGGCAGCGATACGCCACCCGAGATCTGTATGCTTCAGGATCAGCGTGGTCCACATGCTCCGGCTTTTACCAGTGGCGGCGTTTGAAGTTTCATAGCGGCCATCCACAATCGCGACGTTTGGATCCAGGAGACGAATGGATTCGACGGTGATTGCGCTCTTTCCCGTTTCCTTCCGGGAACTGGCCATCGCGCCTTGGACGAGCGCATCGATCCCTTTGCGCCATTCGCCCGTTGAAACAAGCTGATCGGCATCCGCAGTGAACAGGGAACGGACTGCGGCTCCATTCTTGCTGTTGCGCGCATCCATGTATTGCTGGACCAGTTGCCGAATTTGAATTTCACCGGACTGTTGGCAAGGACTGTGCGTGCATGGGCGCTGCCAGGAGCATGCAGGCGAAAAGGGCCGTTGGCCACGCGTGATTCATAAGGCTACAATTCTATGCTTCCGAAAGAGAGATCACCAGTCCGCCGCTTATGATTAGCAGGCCGCCGATCAGGACAGCCCGGCTCGGCGGTTGGCCAAATGCCAACCAGGAAATGAGTTGTGCGGCGATAAAGAAGAAGACGACGTAAAGGCCGAGTAGCCGTCCGAAATCCCACGGCGGTGCATTCACGGCATAACCATACAGGAAGAGCACGATCGCGCCAACGAAGAACAAGGTGAAGCGAGATGCGCCAGTAGAGCGGTGAAGGGCGGTTCTTACGATGGCGTCGCCGCCCGCCTCGAGTAAGGCCGCTACCGCGAGCATAAGAATAGCTGTGGAACGGTTCATGTATTCTTAGCGGAAATTTAAATCGTCCCGATGAATCATAAATTCGGGATAGGCACCCGCACCAAGCTCGTGCAGATCTAGACCCTGGCGCTCGCCTTCGGGAGTCACCCGGAACGGCACAAATCGATTTAGCAGTAAGTTGAGTAAATAAGTCATTGGGAAGATAAAACCCAGCAGGGTTGCGATACCGACGAGTTGAGCTACCAATTGCCCGGTGCTTGTAAATAGTCCGACCGCGAGCAATCCCCAGAGGCCACCAATAGCATGGACGGCAATAGCCCCGGATGGATCATCGACCTTCATACGTAATTCCAGCAGTTCAATCGCGTAGAGGATCAGCGTGCCGGAGATTAACCCGATCAGAAGGGCTTCGGCAGGATTGATGATGGTGCATCCGGCGCTGCTCGCAACCAGGCCGCCTACCCAGCCGTTTGCGCAAAGTGAGGCGTCCGGCTTCCCGAAACGAACACGGGTGAGGAAGACCACTGAGAGCACTCCGCCGCATGCCGCAAGGAGGGTATTGATCAGCACGAGTGCGGGTTTGACCGGGTGAGTCGGCGAAAAAAGTAACGCGCCCGCGGAGTTCAGGCCAAACCATCCGACTAGGGCCAGAATGCAGCCGAACACTACGTACGGGGCATTGTGCCCGGGCGTGGCGGTGGGCATTCCTCCAGAATTGTATTTGCCGCGCCGGGCGCCTAAGATCCAAATTACGGGCAAGGCCGTCAATCCGCCGACCGCCTGGATGCAGCCGGACCCGGCAGTATCCACGAAACCCTGTCCAAGACCGTAATTCGTCCCGAGTTGCTGAAGCCAGCCACCGCCCCAAACCCAATGCGCAAAGAGCGGAAACGTCCAGCCGGTGAGAATTGCGGAAGAGGCAAAACTCGCCGCGATGCGCCAGCGTTCCGTTCCGCTGCCGAGTGGAATCAACGCCGCAACTCCGGCTGTCAGCATCCCGAACAGCACAATCAGCAGAGTGGAAGCATCATACGAACTGGCGCCGCGCAGAAAAAATGGACCCGTAGCGATCCAATCCCAGTGTTTTCCGCCGATTGTAAGGACCGCAGAGGGCGAGCCCAGCGTTCCCTGCCAGGCAAAACCAAATGCGAAATAGGAGACCGCCGCCAAAGCCATCGCGCACAGCGAAGTAAACAGGGAATGTGCTACAGCGCGCGTACGTGCCAGTCCGGCATAGATGAGGGAGAGACCTGCCGCGGCAAACGGTATCAGCAGAATGAATATCGTACATAGACCGGCGGCTGGATCTGAAAAAGACAGCGTTTGGCCGATCAATTTCTTTCACCCTTGATAAACGAATGAGATCGCGCGAGCAGGACGAATCCGGTAAGTTCAATTCCGATACTGACGAGGATAAAGAGTAATTGCGCCGGTCCGGAGGTAAGCAGCACAACGGCTGCAAGCACGATCAGCCCAACCGGCCAACATAAGTAATAGGCTCCCAATTCGCATACGAATTCAATCCCGAGTGAAGGTGGCGCGGGATCGACATGGGCCGCTACCTTAAGGCATTCAAAATAACACAGTAACCATCCATCCTATACTTAGCTTCAAAGCATCCATGCGCTTAGCTTGAAGCGGAATGAAAACCTCTTCTGAAACCGATACCGATCTGCTTAGGGCTGAAATCGCAGCTCTGCGCACACGACTGTCCCGTTATGAGCCTGAGCAGCGAGAGGAGGACTTGAAGGATCGCGCGAATATTTCCGAAGCCACAATCAATCAGTTGAATCAATTTGCGGTGATTCTGGAGAGCATTACGGACGCGTTCTTCGCTCTGGACGATGAATGGCGCTTCACTTATCTCAACCGTGAGGCGGAACGAGTACTTCTTCGCAGCAGAGAAGACCTGCTCGGGAAGAATGTCTGGGACGAGTTTGCTCCGGCTGTTGGAAGTACATTCCAAACTGAATATCTCCGCGCGCGGCGGGAAGGCGTGACGGTGAAGTTCGAGGAGTATTATCCTCCTCTCGGGGCATGGTTAGAGGTGAGCGCATACCCGCTCCCCGACGGCTTGGCTGTTTTCTTTCAGGACATCGGCGATCGCAAGAGATCGGAAGCGGCGCTGCTTGAAAGCGAAGACCGGTTTCGGTCCTTCTTCAACGTTGCGGCTTCGGGCATGTCCGTAGCACGGGTTCCGGACGGCCGCTTCATAGAAGTAAATGAAAAATTGTGCAGTTTGCTGGGCTACACGGCGGAGGCATTACTGCAGAAATCATTCGTCGAGATCACGCATCCCGACGATCTGGATTCCAACCGTCAGCTCTACCAAGATCTAGTTGAGCGCAGAATTTCCCACTTCGAGTATGAGAAACGATTTCTACATCGTAGCGGCGAGTCCGTTTGGGTCCACGTAACTGTTTCCGCCGTCTACAATGACCTTGGCTCACCGCTGTACACGATAGGGGTGATTGAGGACATTCGGGAACGGAAACGGGCGGAACAGGCCCTTCGGGAAAGCGAGCAGCACTTTCGTAACCTCGCCGAAACTCTGCCGCAATTGGTGTGGACCTGTTTGCCGAGCGGAGTCTGCGATTATCTGAGCAGCCAGTGGGTTGAGTACACCGGCATACCGGAAAAAGAGCAACTCGGATTACGCTGGCTGGACGTCGTGATGCATCCCGACGACCGGGAATCGACGTATCGCGCCTGGATGGCGGCTGTGGCGGACGAGGCAGGGTACGATTTGGAGTACCGGCTGCGGCGAGCCGATGGCGTCTATCGCTGGTTTAAGACGCGCGGCACACCGGTTCGCGACAGCAGCGGACAGATAGCCCGCTGGTTCGGTACCTGTACAGATATCGACGACCAGAAAAGTGCGGAAGAAGAGCGCAAGCGGATGCTGACCAGTGAGCAGCGGGCGCGAGCTACGGCTGAACTGCTGAATCGTGTCGGGCCGATGCTGCTTTCCGAACTGGATTCGGCCACGCTGATCCAGAAAGTGACGGATATAGCGACCGAACTTGTGCGGGCGGAGCTTGGGTCTTTGTTTCACAATGTAGTGGACGAGCGCGGTGAGTCCTACATGCTCTACAGCCTGTCCGGAGTGCCCCGTGAAGCGTTTGAAAACTTTCCGATGCCGCGCAACACGGCTGTATTTGGGCCCACTTTCCGAGGCGAAGGCGTCGTTCTTAGCGGCGATATCACGAAAGATCCGAGATACGGGCACACTGCTCCGTACTACGGGATGCCTAAAGGGCACGTGCCGGTTCGAAGCTATCTCGCCGCGCCCGTCATCTCGCGTTCCGGGGAGGTTTTAGGAGGACTCTTCTTCGGACATTCGCAGCCCGACGTTTTCTCCCAAACGGATGCTGAGGTGGTTACCGGAATCGCGGCTCAAGCGGCGATTGCCTTGGACAACGCCCGGCTTTTCGCGGCCTCGGAGCGGGCGCAGGTGGCTCTGCGTCAATCGAATCAGGAACTGCAACATGCTAATGCGGATCTGGAACAGTTTGCTTTCGCGGCCGCGCACGATTTGCAGGAGCCATTGCGAATGGTTACCAGTTACACCCAGTTACTGGAGCGTGCGTTAAAAGGAACGCTTGAAAAACGGATTCAGGATTATCTGGAGTTACGTAGTGAGCGGGTCGAAGCGAATGACCTTGCTGCTGCACGATCTTCTGGCCTACACCGAAACCAGCCGCGATTCGGAGGTCCCGGCCGGCCCAGTGGATCTGAACCGCGCACTGGCGCAGAGCCTTAGAAATTTGGAGGCCGCAATTTCAGAAAGCGCGGCTATTGTGAGCAGCGCGGATTTGCCGGAGGTCGTCGGGCGGTCAACGCATTTTGTTCAGTTGTTTCAAAACCTGATTGGCAATGCAATCAAGTACGCAAAACCGGGTGTTGCGCCGCAAATTTCAATTTCTGTGGAGGCGGGTGAAGATGACTGGACGTTCAAGGTCAGCGACAACGGGATGGGCATAGAACCCGAGTATCATAAGCAGGTCTTCGGGATATTTAAGCGCCTGCACGGAGCCGAAATCCCTGGAACCGGCATCGGATTGGCCATTTGCCAGCGTGTCGTGGAACGCGCAGGGGGCAAATTTGGGTGGAATCGGAACCGGGTGTTGGCGCTGCGTTTTGCTTCCGGCTGCCTAGAGTCGGATAGGATTCCAAGCAAACAGTTCAAGATCTGGAGCCGGCAGAGGGACTTGAACCCCCGACCCTCTGATTACAAATCAGATGCTCTACCAACTGAGCTATGCCGGCGCTGGAACCGACCTTCATTTTACACCGCCGCTCCTAAGGGCCGGGCCAAGCAGACGATCGGCCGCCGCTCGCAATTCATCTTCGTCCAGATAGCCCGGATGATAGAGCCTCACAATTCCCTGTTTGTCGGCCAACACAAGTGTGGGCGTGGTGCTGACGCCAAATCGTTCGAAGTTGCCGCTATCGAGCGGTACCGAAATCGCCGGAATCCGCGCGTAAAATCGGAGAAAGACCTTGTCGATGAATTCGTTCTCTTCCGCTACTGGCGCTTTCTCGTTGAGCGCCGTATAGCCGTAACGTTGGGTGGGCGCGATAATGATCAAGCCTCTCGGTTCCAGCTTTGGCATCAAATGCTCCAGCACCGGCGCTTCGGCTTTGCAGTCCGCACACCAGTGAGCCCAGAAGAATATCAGAACTACTTTGCCGCGCAGCGCTTCGCGCGTTAGGGGACGCCGCGCGCCGACCCATTCCGAAGCGCGAAGCAGAGGGAGGGGCTTTCCTTCCAGCGTCAACAGATTCAGGTTTTTGCGCAGCCGTGCCGCGATTGAAGTTCTACCCCAGGTCTTCAAAGCGTTCTCGAGAACTTGCACAGCCTCGGCCTTCTGATGCAACCGGTCAAGACTCTGCGCCTCCACTTCGAAAGCCGCTCCGAGCGCAACCGTCAGGTGCGGATCATCGTCTAGCCGCTTACCGGCCAAGGCCTGTTCGCATAGTTTTTGCGTCTCTTGAGCGTCTTTCAAAGCTGTATTGAAATTGCCGGAGAGCAGTTCGCTTCGCGCCAACCAGGAACGCTCTTCAAGCGCTTCTGTATTTATTGAAGCGATCGCATGGGACGAGACCGAGACTAGAAAAAGCGCGACCGCAAAGAAACACTCAAAAATTCTTTTAGATGCACGCACCATGACCATTACCGCATACCCATTCCCGACCCCGCCACAATAGAAGCGTGGCGGACTTGGCATTTGCGGTGCGGGCTCTACGGAGCAGGAACTACCGGCTCTTCTTCGGAGGACAAACGGTCTCGCTGGTCGGCACATGGATGACGCGTATCGCCACCGCTTGGCTGGTTTATCGGCTGACGCATTCCGCGACACTGCTGGGTGTTGCAAGTTTTGCCGGGCAGATTCCGGCGTTCGTGTTATCGCCGATTGCAGGCGTGTGGGTGGACCGCTGGAACCGGCATCGTACGCTCGTCGTAACACAAGTGCTCTCGATGGTGCAATCGCTTGCGCTCGCCGGGCTGGCGTTGGCGGGGATCATCAATATTCACGAGATCATCTGGTTGGCGGTATTTCAGGGCTTCATCAACGCTTTCGACATGCCCGCGCGGCAGGCGTTCGTGGTGCAGATGGTGGAGCGCCGTGAAGACCTTGGCAATGCCATCGCGCTGAATTCCTCAATGGTCAATGCGGCGCGGCTGATTGGACCTGCGGTAGCGGGTGTGCTGATCGGTGCGGTCGGCGAGGGTTGGTGTTTTTTGGCGGACGGGATCAGCTATATCGCGGTGATCGTGTCCCTGCTGTTGATGAAGATTACCGCCCAGCCGGTGCGCGTAGGAGAACGGCGGGTGATGGAAGAACTCAGCGAGGGTTGGCGATACGTTTCGCGCTCCGCCCCCATCCGCTCCATTCTGTTACTGCTAGCGTTTTCTAGCCTTACGGGCATGCAGTACACGGTGTTGATGCCGCTGTTTGCTTCAAATATCCTGCATGGCGGCGCGCATACCCTGGGATTTCTGACGGCTGCGGCTGGAGTGGGCGCATTGGGAGGCGCCGCGTCGCTCGCGATGCGGAAGAGTGTCCTTGGCCTCGGGAGACGAATCGCCCTCACCTCCGCTCTTTTTGGCGTTTCGCTTATTGGCTTTGGTTCGTCGAAAGTGCTGTGGCTTTCCCTTCTCGTGCTGATTGTCGTGGGATTTTCGACGATGCAGCAGATGGCAGCGAGCAACACAATTCTCCAGACCATTGTGGATGACGAAAAGCGCGGACGGGTGATGGCGTTCTACTCGATGGCCTTTCAAGGTATGGCCCCATTCGGCAGTCTGCTGGCCGGCGGATTGGCCGCGATTATAGGAGCACCGTACACGGTGATGACAGGGGGAATCGCCTGTATTGCCGGCAGCATCTGGTTTGTGCGTCGATTGCCGGGGATTCGGGAATCCATCCGTCCGATTTATCGAAAGCTTGGGATACTACCGGAGATCGCGATAGGCGTCCAGAACGCGACCGAGCTGCAGGCTCCGCCACGCGGTTGATCTCACGCCAGTACTTGTGCGGGGAGCCAGTGATGGAGCATTGACGTAACTTTAAGAGCTTACGTGGATTCCACTAGGCATGAAGTCTTTATTGGGTCTGTTCGCGGCGGCTACGCTTGGGCGCGGCCTCGCTTACGCAGGTGTACCAGAACAACGACTTTCAGATTACCGGCATTAGCCTCTCGAAGTCAGGACGCCTCTTCCTCAACTTTCCCAGATGGTCCGATAGATATCTGAACGCCGTGGTTGAGGTTGCGCCGGACGGGAGCGTGAAGCCTTTTCCGAATGCGGAATGGAACCAATGGAATATGAAGCCGGACACGGTAGCCACTCACTTTGTCTGCGTGCAAAGCGTGGTCGTCGATAAATCGGATGCGCTTTGGGTGTTGGACGCCGCGGCTCCGCTGTTGGGCCCGGCGATTCCGAACGGCCCCAAGCTGGTGAAGATCGATCTGAAGACGAACCAGGTCAGCCGTGTCATCCGCTTTGGACCGGATGTCGCCAAGCCGGACACTTATCTGAACGATGTACGCTTTGATCTCCAGCGCAACGCCGCTTATATAACCGACAGCGGGCATGGCGGATTGATCATAGTGGACCTGAAGACGGGTAAAGCGCATCGCGCGCTCGATGGGCATCCCTCTGTGATGACTGAGCCGGGCGTCCAGGTAGTCGTGAACGGCAAACCTCTCCTGCATTTCGGCAAACCGCCACAATTCCTCTCCGATAGCCTGGCGCTTTCGCCGGATGGCCAGTACGTCTATTACAAGGCAATCACCTCAAACACGCTTTACAAGATTAAGACCGATGTCTTGCGGGATCCGAATGCTACGCCGGAGCGGGTATCGGCAGCGGTGGAGAAAGCGGCTACGGTGTTCCCGACCGATGGTCTGTGGATGGATGCCAAAGGCGACTTATATTTAAGCGACGTTACGCATAACGCGGTGGCGCGTCTTTCCCCCGATGGTAAGTTGCAGAGGATAGTCGAAGACTCGCGTCTGCAGTGGCCGGATACGTTTAGCGAAGGCCCGGACGGGTCGATCTACATTACGGCATCGCATATCAATGACGGACCAAATTTTAACCAGGGCAAAAGCGTTCGGAAGCTACCCTACAGCGTGTTCAAATTTCGTCCAGAGGATTGACTGATGAGTGCCTGTAAGGTTTTTTTCTCAGGACTCTTCCATCGCGATTTCCGGCTTTTCGGCGAGGCTCGAAGCGCCGTATTTACGCGGCCGGAAGCTAAGGAAGTTATGGCGGCAACCGGGGCATCGATAGCGATGAGCTCCGAGCGTCGTCATAAGGTTGTGCAGCAATGTCGCTCGAAAGTATTTTTCAGGCCACGCCAGGAGTTCCAGGCTAAGGCACTTCGGGCACTTCGCAAAAGCTAATTTGGAGAGCAGCCACACACTGCACCAGAAACGAATACCGCAATCCAGGCAGCGGAACGGGTAGATTCCCATCAGCATCTTGCTCATTTCGAAGAGCGATTGCCGTTTGGAACGGCGCAGCCTGATTCCGCTGCAATTTGGGCAAATGAGGACAGGAGTTCTCATACGGGGATGCGATTCTCCTGCCGCGCGTGGGCCTGGATGTAAGCGGAGCGGTAACTGAGGAACGCGTCTTGCAGGCTCCGCAGAAGGTCGCGATCCTGATGAAGCGGTGCGCCGTCGATCTCCAAAACCGGCACTAAATCGCGAGTGGTCGATGTGATGAATACCTGATCACTGTCTTCGAGTTCTGAAGGCGTCAACTCGCGTTCCGAAATTTCGAGTCCGGGAATCCTGATTTCTTCAAGCAGCAGAGCCCTGGTCACGCCGGGCAAGCAACCCGAAGTACTGAGCGGAGGAGTCAGGATGCTGTTTTTCTGAACCGCGAAGATATTCGCCGATGTGCATTCACTGACCTGGCCATCCTCGTTGAGCAGAATCACCTCGTCAAAGCCTCGTTCGTGCGCTTCTTCGTACCAGGTGAGATTCTGCGCCCACGAAGTGACCTTCGCGCCTGCAAAGGGCGAGGCGCCGTATCGGCCATTTGGGACATAACTGAGACTTACGCCGGAGCCCCAGGCCCGTAGGTCCGCCGTGAAAGCGACGGTGTCGGCATCGCGAGTAAGTCCCGGCGATTCGAAGAGGCCGCCTTTATTTCGGACGATACTGACGCGAAGAGTAGCATCGAACGCATTGTTCGCATCGATAAGTTTCAGCAGGCTGTCATGTAAGCCAGAGGCGGAAAGTTCGAAGGGGACGCGCAGTCGAACGGCGTCGCGCTTCATTCGCTCGTAGTGGCGCTCGTAGGCGAAAAGAACGCCGTTGGCGACCCGAAGCGTACTGAAAACTCCCCAGCCGTTCAGGAACCCGACTTGGCCCGGAGACAGAAGCGGCTCCTGTGTATTCCGGATCTCGCCGTTGTGAAGTAGAAACCGATGCACTCTTCAACTATTATCGGACAAATGACCGCGTGAGCTGAGCGGAAATTGCAGATTCTTCGGAACTGTCGGCGTGATAAGAACTGCGAACGAGAGGACCTGCTTCGACGTGCGCGAATCCCATCTCGAGGCCGGCTCGCTTATATTGGTCGAACTCCTGCTGCGGCAGATACCGCAATATCGGCAAATGCTTCTGCGACGGGCGTAGATATTGCCCCAGGGTCAGGATATCGACGCGGTGGCCGCGAAGGTCGCGCATGACTTGAAGTACTTCGGACTCTGTTTCCCCAAGACCAAGCATGAGTCCGGACTTTACCGGAATGTGCGGCCGGATCTGCTTGGCATAACGCAGCATGTCGAGAGAGCGTTCATAGCGCGCCCCCAGCCGGACCTGCCGGTATAGCCGGGGAACCGTTTCGGTGTTGTGATTGAGTACGTCCGGGTGCGCGTTCATGACGGTGTCCATGGCCGCGTGGGAGCCCTGGAAATCCGGCACCAGCACTTCCACCTTGCAGCCTGGAACCCGTTCACGAATCGCTCGAATGGTTTCCGCGAACAGATCCGCGCCGCCATCTTTCCGGTCGTCCCGATTCACGCTGGTAATCACTGCGTAACGAAGACCCAGGATGGCGCAGGCTTCCGCGACCCGGCGGGGTTCGTCGTAATCGACTGTGAGCGGCGGACCTTTCTGCACAGCGCAGAAACCGCATCGGCGCGTACAGACATTTCCAAGGATCATGAAGGTTGCGGTACGGCGGTTCCAGCATTCGCCCACGTTCGGACATGCCGCGCTTTCGCAGACTGTGTGTAACTGCAGGCGCGTGACGAGATCTTTCAACTCGCGGTAATTGTCGCCGACGGGGGCCGGAGCACGCAGCCATTTGGGCCGCTCAGGCTGTGAAGAAATAGAAACGAGCACTGAATTCAGGTTACATCTCGCGGCGATTTTCAAGTGAGCGCGACATGGTCACTTCGTCCGCGAACTCCAGATCGCTTCCCACCGGGATTCCCATGGCTATGCGTGTCACGCGAGGGCCCAGAGGTTTCAATAAGCGCGATAGATAGACCGCCGTAGCCTCGCCTTCAACGGTCGGATTCGTCGCGACGATGATCTCCTCGATTTCTGTCTTGTGCAGACGGTCAACCAAGCCTTTGATGCGTAACTGGTCCGGCCCTATGCCGCGTAAAGGCGAAATGGTTCCATGCAAAACGTGATAAAGACCGCGAAAATTGTGGGTGGTCTCTATCGCGAGGATGTTGTGCGGTTCTTCTACAACGCAAATTTGCGAGTGCTCGCGGTTTGGATCGCGGCAGTACAGGCAGAGTTCGCCATCGCTGATGTTATTACATTGCGCGCAGATGCCGAGCTTGTCCTTGACGTCGAGAATGGCCTGCGCGAGCTGTTGCGCATCTTCGCGGGGGTTACGCAGCAGATGAAACGCGATACGCTGGGCCGACTTCTGCCCAATGCCGGGGAGACGCTTACATTCCTGGATGAGCCGGGCAAGCGGCTCGGCAAATTCTGGCATTGAGTGAGCGTTCTGATTTAGAACATTCCCGGAGGCAGACCAAGGCCGCCCAGCATTCCGCCCATTTTGCCCTGCGATTCCTCGTCTACTTTCTTGGCGGCTTCATTGAATGCGGCCATTACCATGTCCTGAAGCATTTCGACATCGCCCGCGACCTCGGGATCGATCTTCACCCCAAGCACGTTCTTATGCCCATCCATCTTCACGGTAATCATGCCGCCGCCCGCCGACGCTTCCACACGGATAGCCGCAATCTGCTCCTGCAGTTTTGCCTGCATGGCCTGCGCCTGCTTCATCATGTTCTGCATATTGCCCGGCATTTTCATAAGTTGTCCTGGAGTGCCTCTCTGGATTGTACTTGGAGACCACTTCCTTACGGTCGTGGTTCTGAACTGCGCGCTTGCAAGCGGTCCGCGCTACTCATTCAAATTTCGCACGTTGCGAATTTGCGCCCCGGGGAATAGCTCTTGAAATCGCTTCACGCCCGGATGCGAAAGCGCCCGTTCACGTAGATCGCTGTCACCGCCCACAGGCTTTTCAGGAATCGCCACAGGTGCGGAGACGATCATGTTTTCACCCGCTTCGACGCGCAACTTCACAGGTTTACCGACGACCTGATTGGCAATCCGTTGTACTCCTGCATCGCGCAAACACAGCAGCATTGCTTTTGGCGCTCTGATGATCAAATCACCGCCTTGCAGACGGACCTCCGACTGTCGAATGGCGTCCGCACTGAAGGCCATGCCCGCGGCGCAAAGAGCGGTATGCAAGTCTTGAGCTAAATCACCGCTACTTTCCGGTGCAGATATTGCCGGTTTTTCAATCGGGGATGGCGCGGCCTTCGGCGCGGCGGGAGCTTGAAACGTGGCAGGGCGGGGAAGTCCGGCGCGAGATGAAGCACTTAATAACGAACCTGCAGCTACGGGAGAAGCGCCCAAAGAAGCCGTTTGTGCCGGTGTTCCTCTCCCCAAATCCGCAATGGCCTGTTCAATCGATTGCAGTTTTCCGGCTTGCACCAGCTTGATAAGCCCAAGTTCCAGGTGCAGTCTCGGCTGCAGCGAAGATTGCAGCGTCTTGTATAGATCGAGGTTCAGATTCAGATAGCGCGTCAGATCTTCTTCGCTGAAGAGCGCGGCCGTTTTGAGGAAAGCCTGCTGCTCGGCTTCTGAGGCTGCGATCAACCGCGTGAACTTGCCCGTGATCTTCGCGACCAAAAGATTGCGCCAATACCGCGATAACTCACGGCAGAAGTGCTGCAGACTTTGCCCGTTATCTTCAAGCTCCTGCACAATCTCGATCATGCGAGCGCCGTTCTGTTCGTTCACGGCCTCGGCTACAGCTCTAAGCGAGTCAACGCCGAACACGCCCAGGAGCGCGCGAATGTCTTCAACGCGCAGCGTGTGGCCGCAACACGCAATCCCTTGATCGAGCGCCGAGAGCGAGTCGCGAACGCTTCCTTCACCGGCTTGCGCAAGGACCGAGAGCACTTCTTCATCCGCCTCAATGCCTTCCTGCCCCACGATGAACTTCATACGGTCAACAAGTTCGGTGAAATCAACCGAGCGGAACGTGAAGTGCTGGCAGCGCGACGCGATCGTGTTTGGAATTTCCGCTGCTTCCGTCGTGCAGAGAATGAACACAACCCATTCAGGCGGTTCTTCCAGCGTCTTTAAGAGCGCGTTGAAGGCTTCTTTCGTGATCTGGTGCGCTTCGTCGATGATGAAAACTTTGTAGCGGTCCCTAGCCGGACGATAGCGAACATTCTCGCGGATCTCGCGCATTTCGTTGATGCCGCGATTAGAAGCTGCGTCGATTTCAATAACATCGACTGAGTTGCTGGCCGCGATCTCCGTGCAACTCGAACAAACGCCGCAAGGAGTGCCCGTCGGGCCCTGAATGCAATTGAGGCAGCGCGCCATGATACGGGCGACTGTGGTTTTACCCGTTCCGCGCTGGCCGGAAAAGATGTAACCGTGCGCAATGCGGTGACTCTCAATCGCGTTGGTTAACGTCTTCTGGACATGTTCCTGCCCGATGAGCTCGCCGAAATTCTGTGGACGATATTTCCTGGCGATGACTTGATACATGGGTTACGAATTGCGTGGTGAAAACGGGGGAAATTCCTTGCCAGACCCCGGGTGATCCGCGGCACACAAGCTAAGCCGCTACCGTTGCTTCCTTCCGGACCTGGCGGGGTTTACGACCGCCCATTGCACGAAGCCCGGAGCCTGACAATTCACAATGTTAGCATCTGCCGTTAGTTCTGCGGTCTCAGAACAGCCTGCAGTTTTTCACCGAACAGCGTGCTAGCTGGCTTGGCGCCGCTCGCCTGCGGGCCGTGGTTCCGAATTGCTCTCTGAAACGTGCGCCTGAGCAGGCGGTTCGGGTTCGGGCACAGCAACGGTTTCCTTCATATAGCGGTCTTTCCGAAGCAGCGATCGCTCGAGTGAGCTAATCCAGCCCGTGAACTCGTTATCCACCAGATTGTCGCGCTTGATGGCCTGTTTCATGGCCTCCATCTTCGAATCGAGGTTGTCGAGATGGTGAAGGAGCAAAGCTTCCTCGAAAACCGGCACTTTCGGCGAACCAAACGTCAGTTCCCCGTGGTGGCTGATGATCATGTGCTCGACCAGCGTGCGCAGCTTGTGGGGAAAGTCGGGCACCTGCGCGAACTTCTCGCCTACAATGCGCAGGCCGATGATGATGTGGCCCAGCAGTTGCCCTTCGGAGCTGTAGCTGAAACTGCGGTCGTAAGACAACTCTTCTATTTTGCCGATGTCGTGGAGGATTGCCCCTGTCAGCAACAGATCGAGGTCCACACTCTTATAGTGGGACGCGGTCAGCCGGGCGAGATTGCAAAGCGAGAGCACGTGTTCCAGCAAACCACCTCGGCAGGCGTGGTGAATGTTCTTCGCGGCGGGCGCAGTCTTGAATCGCGCCGCAATATTCGGATCGCGGAAAACCGCTTCCAGTAATGCGCGAAGATGCGGATTGCCGATACCCGCAATGGTGGCCTGTAGTTCCGCAACCATCTCGTCGGAATCGCGTTCCGAGCAGGGAAAGAAATCCGCGAATTCAACTTCATGGTCTTCCACCCGGCGAATGCGATGCACGGTGAATTGAGACCGGTTTTGATAAACCTGAACCAGGCCTTTCACCTTCACGAAATCGTCGCGGTCAAATTCGTCCATCACTTCCGTGACGTTGTCCCACATCTTCGCTTCGATCTCGCCCGTGCGATCCGCAAGATGAAGTGTCAGATAAGGTTCGCCGGTCTTTTTCTGCCGGATCTCTTTGGTCAGCACGAGAAAATGCGCGGTAACGATCTCGTTCGGCACCAAAGTGCCTACATAGGGAGATTTCATACTGCGGTCTAGCGCGAACTGCTCTTACCAGTAACGGTGGTTTCAGTGCCGGGAATGGGAACCAGCCAAAGGAGGCGCTTGTGCCGGGTCTTCTGCTCGACTTCCGCCTTGGTTACCGTCTCGGGTTTCAAAGTGACCGGGTCTTGCCACTTCGTGTCTTGTCCCGGAGCGGCGCCCGTATCCACGTATCCGGGTTTAATTTGCAGGAAGGCCGTCTTGCGCAACTCGGTCAGGTATTTGCGGACTTCCGGCTGCATCTTGGGGCCGTAGAGAATGTTCTCGATCTCAGGCTTCGCGTCGTCGATCGATTCGAGACCGGCCTTGGTGTGGTCGTCTACTTTCAGGATCTCGAAACCAGTTGGAATGCTGATCGGCTGAGTTACCGCGCCCTTGGGTAAATTCCAAACCGCGTCTTCAAAAACCTTGGCGAGATCGCCTTTCTTGTATCCGCCCAAAGCTCCACCTGATTTGGCGGTGGGCGCATCGGAGTTATCGCGCGCCAAATCGGTGAACCGCTGTCCTTTCGAAGCTTCGGAAGCAATCTGTTTCGCTTTGTTCTCGGCAGCGGCTTTCCCTGCCGCGTCTTTGTCCTGGGTAGAAATCAGAATCTCGCTCAGAAACACCCGCTCGTCTTTGATGAAATCCTTCTGGTGCTTATCGTAGTAAGCTTTGACTTCCTGATCGGTGATGACGATGTGCCGGGAAACTTCTTGCGAGACCACTTCGCGTGTCAGGAATTGACTCTTGCTTTCGGCAAGGTAGTCTTCGTATGTCATTCCCCCTTGCTGCCGCACGTACTCGTGGAACTTGTCAGAGTCGGTGATCCCCGACTGGCGCTGTAGATTCGTCATGTACTTGGTGACATCGGAATCCACGTTGATGTTCAGTTCCTTGCCTTTCTGCACAAGCAGGAGCTCGTCGATACGGTCGCGGAGAATATCTTTGCTGCGCGTTTCGTAATCGCGCTGCAACTGGGAACCGGACTCGCCTTGCGCCTTTAGCTCCTGTTCAAGGTCCTTGGACAGGCGCTGAATTTCATCCTGGCGGACAATATCGCCATTCACTTTTGCGACGATCTGATCCACAATCTGAACGTCGGCTCCCAGGCAAACGGAGGCAAGCGCCAAGGCGCCTAAAAATCTAAATCTCATAGAACCTTCCATTATGACAAGAGATGTTAATCTCTGACGAACGGAAAGGGTTTGGCGGTTCACTTTTTGGCGAGAGCCGGGTGCAGCTGGCTTCACATCATCGATGTTGGCCGGCGGATCATTTAACTACCTTCGCTCCCGCGAAACCTCCCCGCGGGATAGGCGGAGCGCCTCGCCTAAGGGCAGGATTCAGTGGGAGCAGAATCGGGGCCGGCTCTTGCGCAAGGTATTGCCCCGAGTTCGTGATCACGGGTCCGGTTGGCTGAAGTGTGTCTGAATTCAGAACGCGAAAAAATTTCTTAGCCTTGATCCATTGACCAAACATCGGGAATTGGTGAGAGTTATGAGAGCGGTAGGCCATAACGACCTCGTTCACGATCTTTTCACCCGGGAGGAAAACGGCGTCGAGGATGCTCTTGTACTTCAGCGCATTGGTCTTGCGATCCTTTAACTCTTGTTCGGTCGCTGTCACCGCACTCGATTTTTTTTCGCCCTCCTTCGTTTTGATGATCGTTCCCGTGATGCCGTAGCGGATCTTTCCCTCTTCCGCGCCGAGCCGGCTCACGTCCTGGTATGTCGTCCCCATGTCGCTGGCCTGTGCGAGCTTAATCCGCGTTAGCTGACTCCGCATAACGAGGATTTCAAGACCGCCGTCACGCGAAGTCCCCGCCGCGCGCCGTGAAACCTATGTTGATTTGACGCACTGTCATTCGATCGTCGTTGAAAGCCGCTTCGAAGGTGTCTGCCGCTTCCCAGGCTTTCAAGTCAGACCACCATTGCTGGACCAACGGGCGGAGCGCCTCCCACTTCGCGCCTTTCTCCAGCAAAGCCAGACTCACCGCAACGCGGCTCTTCTGTAATTTGAACAACGCCGACATGATGATTTCCTCAGATTTTCAATGAATTTTTGGAACGAAGTCGGCTAATTATACAGGAATTACGTGGTTTCTTTGGGTTTATTTTTTGGCGAGAACCGGCTCGGCGCGTGCTTAAATCCTGAATAGCAGACTTGAGGCCATCCAGAAGCTGCACGGGTGAAAGCGTAGAGGCAAAAGGAAGTTTCAACACGCCAGCCGGGGTGAACTGCGCGCCGGGCGTTTCGCGAACCAGATTCATCAGCTTGAACGGATCGATTTTCGACTGCTGGTGAAATTTGATATTCGCGAATCCTTGACGCCGGTCGATGGACTCGATACCGGAGCGCTGGGCAAAGCTCTTCAATAATGAGAACCGGACGAGATTTCTGACTTCCTCTGGCAAAGGTCCATAGCGGTCCGCCAGTTCGTCCAGTGTGCGAGCCGCTTGCTCGTCGTCGCTGACATCCGCAATGCGTTTGTACGAACGGAGCCGCTGCGCTTCATCGGATATGTACGTGGGCGGGATCCGAATATCCAGCCCCAGGTTCAGAGTGGAGTGAATTTCGAGCGGAACTTCTTCGCCCTTCAATTCGCGTACGCTCTCTTCGAGAAGCCGAACGTAGGTGTCGTAGCCAACAGCCTCGATGTGGCCATGCTGTTCGCCGCCCAACAGATTGCCGGCGCCGCGCAGTTCCAAGATCGAGTGCGGCGATTTTGAAACCTGCTCCGAGATCGCTGAATTCCTTGAGTGCCGCCAGCCGCTTACGAGCGACTTCGCTGAGTTGTGTATCGGCGGGCACAAGCAGATAAGCATAGGCGCGACGGTTCGACCGGCCCACCCGGCCTCGCAATTGATAAAGCTCGCTCAGACCATAGCGTTCCGCATTCTCGATGATGATGGTGTTTGCGACCGGAATATCCAGACCATTCTCGACGATAGTTGTACAGACGAAAACATCGTAATCATGTCGCATGAATCCGAGCAGCACTTTTTCCAGTTCCGCCTCGCCCATTTGGCCGTGGCCCACGCCGATCCGGCAGTTCGGTAGCATTTCCTGAATGGAAGCGGCGCGCATGAAGATCGTATCGACGCGATTGTGGACGAAGTAGACCTGACCGTTACGCGCGAGTTCCTGCTCAATCGCCGTCTTTATCAGATCGGGATTGAAATGCGCTACGACGGTGTTGATCGACAAGCGGTCTTTCGGCGGTGTCTCGATGACCGACATATCACGCAGCCCGAGTAAGGACATGTGCAGAGTGCGCGGTATCGGCGTTGCGCTCATCGTAAGCACGTCTACGTTGTGGCGTAGCTGCTTCAGCCGCTCCTTGTGGCCAACTCCGAAGCGCTGCTCCTCATCGACGATCAGCAGGCCGAGGTCGCTGAAGACGACGTCCTTCGACAATAGGCGGTGAGTTCCGATTAGGACGTCCACCTTACCCGCCGCGACGTCCTCAAGGGCGGCCTTAACTTCTTTTGCCGTGCGGAAACGGCTGACCAGTTCGATGCGCACAGGAAATGAGGCAAAGCGGCGCTTGAAGGTTTCGTAGTGCTGGAAGGATAGGACCGTCGTGGGGGCGAGGACGGCTACTTGCTTGCCATCTCCCAGCGCTTTGAAGGCGGCGCGCATAGCCACTTCCGTTTTGCCGAAGCCGACGTCGCCGCAGAGCAGGCGGTCCATCGGTTGATCGCTCTCCATGTCGCCTTTGATCTGCGAAGTCGCACTGAGTTGGTCCTTCGTTGCCCCGTATTCGAAGGAATCTTCGAATTCGCGCTGCCAGTTGCTGTCCGGCGAAAAGGCAAAGCCCTGGGCCATACGGCGTTGTGCATAAAGCTTCAGCAGCTCGTCCGCCATATCGCGCATTTTCGCCCGGACACGCGACTTGGTCTTCTCCCAGGTGACGCCGCCGAGCCGGTCCAGATGCGGTTTCGCTTCGCCCGCGCCACGGTATTTCTGTACCAGGTCCAGGCGTGTCAGTGGAACATAGAGCTTCGATTCAGCCGCGTATTCCAGCACCATGAAGTCGCCCTTCTGGTCGCCCTGGGCGATTTCGCGGATACCGAGGAACTGTCCGACGCCGTGCGTTGTATGGACGACGAAATCGCCAGGCTTGAGGTCGGCGATATCGGCTGCGAAGGCGGCGAGTTGCGATTTGGTAGGCTGGCGCGCAATGAGATCCGAAGTTTCGAAGAGATCCTCCGAGCCGAGAATCGCCAGGCCCGAGTCGGCCAGCACCGCGCCTCGCCGCACGCAGCCTTTGATAAGGTAGGTGCTCGAAACAGCTCCGGCATGATAGGCGCGATCCGCGAGAGAAGGCCGCGTACCCGTCGCCGCTTCCATGCCGAGTTGATACGGGACAGAGTACTCCTGCAGAACATCGGCGAGGCGCTCGATTTCTCCCGTCGATGGCGCGAAGAAGGCAACCCGGTTGCCTGCCTGAATCAGGTTACGGGCCTCCGCCACGGCAACCGGCATGTTGCCTTGAAACGTGAGCGAAGGACGCGTGGGGATGTGGAAATCAACCGCTCCGCTGGATCCCGTAACGACATCGAGTTCGCGAAAGGTAATGCAACTACGTTCGGCGATTGTCGTTCTAAGTTCATCCCAGCGCACGAAGTTCTTCTCGGGTTCGATGGGTGCGGGCCGGTCAGGATGTTCCAGCCGCTGCCAAAGGCGGTCTGCGGCGGATTCGATCGCCTGCGGCTCATCCAACACGATGAAGGCGTCCGGCTGCAGCGAGAGAAGATTGTGGACGCGGGGACGCACAAGCGGAACCAAAAACTCCCATCCCGGAAAGACTTCGCCCGGATTCGAGAGGTCGAGGTCGGCTGCTTCGGCGGCCTCAGCGAGTTGCCGCAGCAGCGCCGGTGATTTCGGATATTCAGCGAGCGGCAGCAGCGTAGTGGAAGAGACTTTTAGAACCGACCTCTGCGATTCCACATCGAACTGCCGAATGGACTCGATCTCATCACCAAAAAACTCGATGCGCACGGGACGTGATGCTTCCGCCGGAAACACGTCGAAGATGCCGCCTCGCAGCGAATATTCGCCAACCATTTCGACCGGCTCTCTGCGCTCATAGCCAATGGATTCCAGGTGCTGGACGAGTTCTTCTAGCGGGAGTTCTTCTCCGACGCGCAAGATCAGAGCCAGCTGCCGGTAGAAATCCGCAGACTCCGTTTTCAGAAGAGCGGACGCGATCGGGACTATCGTAATCGGAATCTTGCCGGTCGAGAGGCGCCACAATCCGACCGCGCGGGCTTCGGCTATTTCGTTATGAGGCGACAGGCGTTGTTGCGGCAAAACGTCTAGCGCCGGGATGAGTTGTGGAGCGGGCAGGTCGCGTCCTTCGAACAGAAGTTGAAAAAACACTTCAATCGATTCGAGCAGCGTCTCGGCTTCTTTATTGCCGTCAACCACCACGAACAGCGGCTTTTCCGTCGCTTGATAAAGCAGGACCGTGTAGAGAGCTTTGGCGGTAGTGACCAGACCGCTAACCGAGAAAGGCCCTCGCTCGCCGCGAGTCAGGTGATGGAGCAGGGATTGGAAGGATTGCTGCCTGCCTGCGGACTGCAGGAGTTCACGAGTGGCTGGATGAATCACTGGCGGGTAAGAATTCTGTCGGCTATGTCGGTCGTGGAGAAGCCGGGCTCAAGAGGCAGCGCATAAACCTGCCCACCCGCCGCTTCCACTTCCTCGCGTCCGGCGATGAAGTGCGCCCAATCCGCGCCTTTGACGAGAACGTCCGGAACCACAGCGGCGATCAGTTCGCGTGGCGTATCTTCGTCGAAAAGCGTCACCGCGTCAACGGCTTCAAGATGCAACGCGAGTTCAGCCCTTGTTTGTTCATCGAAGAAGGGCCGGGATGTACCTTTTAGCCGCTGCACGCTGGAATCCGTATTAAGCGCAAGGACCAATACATCGCCCAATGAGCGCGCGCGTTCGAGCAGGCGGACATGCCCGGGATGCAGAATGTCATAGCAGCCGTTGGTGAAGACGACCTTCTTGCCTTCCGACCGCCAGCGCTCACGTTGCGCGACGAGGTCTTCACGATTTAGCAACTCAGCCATTCAAGTCCATTTTAGACGGAATCTCCATCCGGACCAGTTTGTTGTCTCCGGTTTGTGAGCTTCCTAGTATCCTGAAACTTCAAGCACTTAGCCGTGAATGGAGTTTAGCCGAATACTAGTTCGCGCCACCAACTGGGTAGGGGACGCGGTAATGTCGATACCCGCCCTTCAGCAGTTGCGGCAGGCGTTTCCGCGCGCCCACATCGCCATATTGGCGCGTCCGTGGGTAGGCGAACTTTATGGCCGAGAGCCGTTCTGCGACGAATTGATACCCTACGAGGCGCCGAAAGGCTGGCGTGGCCTCACCAAAAAATGGAATATAGCTTCCGAACTCCGGAAGCGGGATTTCGACTGCGCGATTCTCCTGCAAAATGCCTTCGAAGCGGCCGCGATCGCGCGTTTAGCCGGTGTGCCCGTACGGATCGGCTACAACCGCGATGCGCGTGGATGGTTACTGACCCGTCCAATTTCCATCCCCAAACCGGGTGAAACGCCGCGCCACCAGCGTTTCTATTACTTGGAACTCTTAAAACGCGCGAAGCTGATTCCTGGTTACCCGGTCGAAAGTTCCATAAGGCTTTTCGGTGCTGGCAGCCGCTGCGCTACAGGGTGTCGAACACTTCCGCACAGCGAGTTTATGCGAACCAGTTGTCGGTGTTAGCCCCGGTGCCGCTTATGGCGGAGCAAAGCGCTGGCTGCCGGGGCGTTTCGCGGAAGCCGCGGTAGCGGTGGCTCGAGAACGTAAAGCGACGGTGGCGGTTTTCGGATCGAGACAGGAAATCGAAGTCTGCGAGACCGTGCGCGAAGCGGTCGAGAGTGCCGGAGTACCTTGTATCAATTTCGCGGGTAGGACGGAATTCGCCCAGTTCATCGAAATGGCGGCGGCTTGCGATGTCTATCTCACAAATGATTCCGGACCGATGCATATCGCCTCAGCTCTGGGCGTTCCAACGGTGGTCGTTTTCGGTGCAACGGATGATGTGGCAACCGGACCGACGGGTGAACGCAGCCGCGTGGTGAGAGAACCTGTCGAATGCAGCCCATGTCTTTTGCGTGAGTGCCCGATTGACCACCGCTGTATGACGCGAGTCAGTGCCGCGCGTGTGGCGGAATCGGCGCTCAGCTTGATCGCAGCCGAGAAACGATAAGAGATAAGAAAATGGATACGAGAGGAGAAGATTGTGCTTAGCGAACCGGCTCGTGCGTTGTTAGGCGAGGGCGCCTGGGTGGTGATAGCTGGGCTGTTCGACCCTCTTACGGCACTTCAGGCCAAGCGTCTTTCCGGCTTTCGGCGGGCTGGGCGCAAACTGATGGCAATCGTCGAACCTGGCGAGAATCCATTGCTGAATGCCGAGGCGAGAGCGGCGTTGATTGCGGCTCTTACGGGACGTCGATGCAGTTACTATTGGCGACTCCGCCCGTTCAATACTCCCAGTTCCTTCATCCGTGGAACTGATCGAAGATACAGCGGGTGAATTGGCCCGTTCGGCTGATTTCGTCCGTTTCATTCTCGACCGCCAGCAAGCTTCGGCAACGCATGATCCAGAGCGAATCAATCCTTGTCGTGCGGTTAGGCGCCATGGGGGACATCATCCACGCTCTTCCGGCGGTCGCAAGTCTGAAGCAAAGCTTTCCTGACCGTACCCTGATTTGGATAGTCAGACCGAAGTGGATTCCGCTTCTCGAAGGCAATCCTTTCATCGATGAACTTGTCCCATTTGACAAGCAGGGTATCGGCATCGATCATAGGCTCCTGCAAACGGGTTCGCGCTCTTCGACCCACTCTCGCCATCGACTTCCAAGGCCTGATTCAGTCGGCGCTGATCGGCCGGTTGTCGGGCCCACGCCAGTTCTGGGGTTTCGACAAATCGATCGCGCGCGAGTGGCCCGCATCTTTCTTTTACACCAGCACGGAAGCGCCGCCGGGTCCGCATCGGGTTGAGAGGAATCTCCAGTTGGCGCAAGCCGCGGGCGCCCGTATGCTTACCGATAAAGCATGGCTTCCGGCCGGTTTTTCCGAAGGTGTTCTAGCCTTCGGGACCTTTTGTCCTCGCTTCGCCTTTTGCCGGATGGGCAGGCAAACAATGGCCCTTACAGCACTACGAGCAACTGGCCAAACTTCTATCAAGAGAAGGCCTGGCGCTGGTGGCAAACACCGCAGCCAACCAAGCCTCCGCTCTAAGTAGTCTTGAAAATGTACATGTGCATCAGTCGTCTATTCCTGGTTTGCTTCATGCGACTAGGAACGCAGCCGCAGTCGTCGGAGTCGATAGCGGCCCGTTGCACATCGCCGCTGCGCTTAAGAAACCGGGCGTAGCCATCTTCGGGCCGACCGATCCTGTCGCAACCGGACCTTATGGAGGCACGATGTCGGTGCTCCGCGCGAGTAATGTGACGACTACATACCAGCGGCATCCAAGAATCCATCCGAGCATGAAAGAAATTTCCGCTGAGCAGGTCTTCAATTCCCTAATGCGGTCCATTGACCGCCATCACGCGGCATCGGCGCAACGTTCGTGAGCACCCTCGAACACTCGCCGCGCTACTGGTTCCCAAAATCGTACGCGGATTTCGTGCAGCGCTTGCGCGTCGCTTGCGGCTTTCTGCTGCTCCTGACGTTTGCCTGGTTTTCGCAACCCCATCCGCTGTCCCTGGCAATCGGTTTGCCCGTGTCTGTAATCGGACTTGCCATCCGCGCATGGGCTGCCGGGCACCTGGCGAAAAATCGCCATCTGGCTACCAGCGGCCCGTATTCGTACATTCGCAATCCTCTCTATGCCGGAACATTGCTGACCGCCCTAGGCATCGTGATCGCTTCACGCAGCACCATTCTTTTCATCATCTTTGCGGCTGTTTTCCTGCTGGTGTATCTGCCCGTTATCGAACTCGAAGAGCAGCATCTTCGGAACATTTTCCCCGAGTACGGAGCTTACGCGCTGCGCGTTCACCGCCTCATTCCGGCGAGAAAATGGAATACCGGTGATGTCCGCTTTTCAGGTGCGCTCTACAGAAAGAATCAGGAATATAAAGCGGCGCTCGGATTTTTGATCGCCGTACTGTGGCTGCTCTGGAAATGTTGGTCTGGCGCCCACGCTTAATGGCCGAACCGCGAACGATGCTGTGATACGCTTTCGCTGATGAGAGTCGGATGTTTTACCCCGCTGCTAACCCAGTTTCCACTGGATAAAGTTCTAGAGAAGCTTAAAGCCCTCAATATCACGACCGTCGAGTTGGGTACGGGAAATTATCCTGGCGACCCGCATTGCAAGCTCTCGATGATCGAGAACGAGAAAGAACTCAAAGAGTTCAAGAAGAAGCTCGACGATCAAGGGTTTTCGATCAGTGCATTGAGTTCGCACGGAAATCCCTTGCATCCCGACAAAGCGATCGCAAAGGGTTTTGCCGATACCAGTAAGCGAACGATCGAATTGGCCGCTAAGCTCGGTGTCCCGGTGGTCGTCGATTTTTCCGGATGCCCTGGAGACAGCGACAGCGCGAAGTACCCCAATTGGGTAACCTGTCCGTGGCCGCCTGAGTATCTCGATGTCCTCGACTGGCAATGGGAGAAAAAAGTCACCCCGTACTGGATTGAACACGGCAAGTTCGCCAAAGACCACGGTGTTAAGGTTGCCATCGAAATGCATCCTGGCTTTGTCGTTTACAGCCCGGAGACAATGCTGAAACTGCGCGCTATCGCCGGCGATAGCGTGGGCTGCAATTACGATCCAAGCCACATGTTCTGGCAAAGCATCGATCCGATCAAAGCGATTCGCGTTCTCGGCGATTGCATCTTCCACGTTCACGCCAAAGACACGCAGATTTACGATTACAACCTGCCGAAGACTGGCGTTCTGGACACTAAAAAATATACGGATGAAAAGAACCGCTCCTGGATCTTCCGTTCCTGCGGCTACGGCCACCCCTACGGCTGGTGGAAAGAGTTCATCTCAACGCTCCGCATGTACGGATACGATTACGTTCTGTCGATCGAGCACGAAGACTCGCTCATGTCTCCGGACGAAGGACTGAGCAAGGCTGCCGAGTTCCTGAACCAGATCATAATCCGCGAGCAGCCCGGCGCCGCTTGGTGGGTCTGAGACCAAGGCGTCAACTTGAGTTGTCCGGCAAACTAGTTTCGTAATCGTCATGGGACAATCGTCACCTTTGCCGCTTGTCCCCTGGATAAACTTCTACGTGATCATAGGCTCGTCGGCGGGTGCTTTGACGGGTCTGCAATTCGTGGTCATTACGCTGATCGCTCAAGCCCAGGCGGTGGGGAGTATTTTGGAGATTCGCGCGTTCGGTACTCCGACCGTCGTTCATTTCTGCGTCGCACTGTTGATCTCAGGTGTGATGAGCGCCCCGTGGCACGATCTCTCCACAGCCGGAATTTGCCTCGGAGCCTGTGCCATAGCGGGACTTGCATATTCGTTCAGAGTCATTTTCCACGCCCGGAAAGCCGCATACAACCCCGATGCTGAAGACTGGATCTGGTATGCCGCTCTTCCGCTAATCGCGTACGCAGCTTTGTTGACTGCGGCTTTGTTGCTCCGCTCCGATTCCACAGCGGCTCTGTTCGTGATTGCTGGCACCACTCTCCTCTTCTTGTTCATCGGGATTCACAATGCGTGGGACACGGTAACTTACGTCACGCTCCAGCGCCGGGAGCGGGAGGAGAACGGCAGGAACAAGGACTAGAACCGACCGTCGCCCAGTTTGACCCGCCCGGTTTGATCCGAGAAGATACAATTCTCAGACATGCCCTGCCTTACACGTAGCGTTCATCGTCGCCTTCCGATGCGGCCTCTTTTCTCGCTGTGCTTGTTGCTTTGCGGTTCTTGTTCCGCTGATTGGCTGACGTACGGTCATGACCCGCAGCGTACGGGGTACAACCCGTCTGAGGTTGAGCTATCCCCAGCAAACGCCAGCAACCTGAGCCTGCTATGGGAAAGTCAATTGGACAACGTGCCGCTTGCTTTAAGCGCTCTCACGGCTCCCGTTGTTGCAGACGCTGTTAAGACCGAGGCCGGCCCGAAGACACTCGTTTTCGTTGCGGGTAGCTCGAATACCTTTTTTGCGGTTGATGCAAAGGATGGGAAAGTGGTCTGGAGCCGAACGCTCACGACCCTGGCCGTGCCGAAAGAAGAGTCGTTTTATCTGTGCCCAAATACTCCTAACGCCACGCCCGTCATCGACAAGGAGCATGGAATCGTTTACACCATCGGCGTAGATGGGCGGCTATATGGACTGGATCTCTCCACGGGTAACGTGAAATTCGGCCCCTTTGCATTCATTCCGGCGTTTGCGAAAGGCTTGGAGCTTGAACCTTCAGGATGGGGTTGTATACACAACGACGTCGCAGTCCTGCGGTGGCGATCGATCCGGTATTTATTCGATGCGGGTTACAGACCCGATGCATACGGAATCGCACGAATTGCTGGTCCGCCGCGGCTACGGTAGCGGAATGTGGCTACGCGGAGGTACTGTTATCGACCCGGACGGGACGGTTTTCGTCTCAACCGGTGATGGGGCGTTCGATCCGGCCGCCGGTGACTACAGCAATACCTATTTGGCGGCCGATCCCGATCTCACGCGTGTTCGTGATTATTTTTCTCCGCCGGACTGGAAGGACATTAGCAAGCTCGATCTCGATTTGCCGTCGGGTGGCCTTATTGAATTCACGTACAGGGGCAAACGGATGTTGGCGGGCGGAGGCAAAGAATCGGTTGTGTATCTGCTTGATCCCGGCAGTCTGGGCGGCGGCGCTCACCAACAAGCGCTTTACACATCGCCGGTTCTGGCGAACGAAGGCCGTGTGCTTGAAGAGAAGGGAATGTGGGGCTCTCCTGCCGCATGGACCGCCCCGGGTGAACACGATGGACAGACTTGGCTCTACTTTCCCGTTTGGGGCAGTTTGAGCGCTACGGCCCCCCGCTTTCCGGTTACTGAATGGAGAGACGCCGCACGGAAGCATTCTCGCGTTCAAAGTTGTGACATCTGCAACCGGAGCGCCGAGTCTGGAACCCGGCTGGCGGTCGGAGGACATGAATTTACCTGACGCAGCGGTGGTTGCCAATGGCGTTCTATTTGCGCTGGCTACAGGTGAGAATCCGCGGCAGGACCACGTTCTTGGCGTGACGCATTTCAAGAGCATGGAGGACTGGAAGCATAACCTGCTGACCACAAATGAGCGGTCTGCCGGGACCCATCCGGCAGTCTTGGTGGCATTGGATGCGAGGACCGGGAAACTGCTGTATCAAAGCGGAGATGCAATGAAAAGTTGGGTCCACTTCACCGGCCTCGCGGTTAGCGGGGGGCGCGTGTTCGCGGTCGATCACGAATCACGTTTGTATTGCTTCGGATTGAGACTCGACGGAAGTGCGGCGAAATAGGGCGCGTGCGGTCTGGTGCCATGCGCCACCGTTTATAGGCACGAACGCCGATTATTTCTTTTTGAAGCTTTTGATTCCCGCGTCGACGAGCTTCACCGCTCTCGCTGGGCCATGCGTTCCCGTCACCTTGAACTTCTTGCCGCGGCTCTTGTTGTACGTCACGAAGAATTCGCCCACTTGGTCGATAATCGATTTGTTGATCTCCGAGATCGAGCGAATGTGCTCGTGATTGTAAGAGTGCACGGCGACGCCGATGAGGCGATTGTTCGTTACCTTCTTGCCGTCCTCCGTTTGTTCGGCTTCGATGACCCCTACTAAACGCACTTGCAACACGCAGCCGACGTGAGCGGGTTCGTCCATCAGGATCATGACATCGAGAGGATCGCCATCCTCCGCGAGCGTGGACGGGATAAACCCGAAATCGAAAGGAAAGCTTAATCCTTCGGCGAGCAAGCCTCCAAGCGTGAACGATTGGATCTCGGGATCGTAGTCGAATTTGTTACGGCGTCCCTTCGGCGTTTCGACTACAACTCTGCACTCGCAATTCTCTCTGTTGAACTCGTGCGGTAGGCGGGAAAGATCCATGATGTGACTAGTCTCCCACTCTTAACTTATTTTGAGATACCACGGAATGTTCAAAACCGAGATGCGGTCGTTGCCTTCCAGTAGCAAACGCGTCTTCAAGAGTGTAGCCCGCTGGCCGTGGAGAAAGTAGTAATACCAGCGCTTCTCCATCAGTTCTGGGATTACCACTACAACCCGTCGTTCTGGATTTTCCCTGGCAAGCCGGACCGCGTAGCTCACGATTGGCGTAACTACAAAGCGATATTGGGATTTAAGGATCACTAACGTCGGCACCGGCATATTTTTGCTTTTCAGCGGCGCTTCGACGTACTCGGTCCAATGATCGCTAAACTCGTCGTGCTTGTCTTCTTCCACGACATTAATGACCCGGATGTCGTCGGATAGCGTCATCGCAAACCGTAGCGCCTCTTTGCCGACCCTTGTCCAACCGGTCATTGTGATCACGACTAGGGGTTGCGGATCTTTCACAGGCTCGAGTGGAGCCGTGGTGCCAATCTCGCGGCGCATTTTATCGTAATGCCGCCGGATGCCATACATGAGCAACACAAGCGCGGGGATCGCCAGAACCGTGATCCAAGCTCCTTCGCGGAACTTTGCTGCGATGACGACGAGAACTGTAAGCCCAGTTGCAACCGCGCCCAGTCCGTTGATGAACATACTCCGGCGAGAACCTTTTCCGCGTTCTCTGCGCCAGTGCGCGACCATCCCGGCCTGGGACATCGTGAAGGCGAGGAAAGCTCCGACGGCGAAAAGTGGAATGAGCCGGTCGGTAATGCCGCCGAATGCAATAAGAATCGCGCCGGTGATGACCGCAAGTACCAGGATTCCCTCGGAATAGACCAGCCGCCGTCCTCGATTCGCAAAGGACACGGGCAGGTAGCCGTCTTCCGCGATGAAATGGCAAACGCGCGGGAAATCGGCGAAGGCGGTATTGGCTGAGAAGATTAGGACGAGCAAAATAGATGTGATGCCCGCGTAATAGAACCACCCGCGTCCGGCTATTGCGGCAAGCAGCATTGATAGAACGCTTTGGTACCCGTTCCCATTCGGATCGGTTGCCACGATGTGATACGCCTTCACCAGGTAGGCAATTCCTGCGAGCATAATGGCCAATGCCGCGATAATGACAGCAAGCGTGCGGCGGGCGTTCTTCACACGGTCGTCGCGAAAGGCCTGCGTGCCATTGCTGACGGCCTCGACACCGGTCAGTGCAGTACAGCCGCTGGCGAACGACTTGACCAGGAGCCACGCGCTGACTGCCGCGGCTGCCGCGTGCGAAACAGGCGGCGCAACGACAGGAGCGGGATGCCCGGAACTCGCGATTACCCTCGCGATACCAATGCCCAGTGCCGCGAACATGCAAAGCAGAAAGAGATATGTAGGAGCGATGAAGATAGCCCCGTTCTCACGGACACCCCGGAGATTGAAAACCGTGAGAAGCGCCAGGGCGGCTAGGCATAACGTGAGCGTGCGTGGATGTAGCGCCGGAATGGCCGAAGTGAGCGCCCCGATACCCGCCGAGATACCGACGGCGGCATCGAGTGTGTAGTCAATCAACAGAGCTGCCGCCGCAAGCAAACCCGCGAACATGCCCAGGTTTTCATGCGCAACCGTGTAGGACCCGCCGCCTCCCGGATAGGCGGCTATCGTCTGGCGATAAGAAAAATATACGATCCCTAATAAAACGATGATCGTGCAACTTAGCGGGACGATGTAGGCGAGCCCCGCAACTCCCAGAGGGATCAGAAGGGTGAGCGCCGCTTCGGGACCGTAGGCTGCGGAGCCAAGCGCATCGAGTCCGAATACGGGAACGCCTTTGACAACGCCGATCTTCTCTGCGGATTCCTCCGAAGACGCGAGCGGACGTCCGAGTAAGAAGTTGAGTACCGACATTAGTCTTCACCGACAGTCTCGCATCGGAGGGGCGGAGGGCCACTGGGAATATACTCAGACACATGCCGAAGAAACTACGATGGGGCGTGCTTGGGGTCGCGGCTATTGCTGTGAAGAAGGTTATTCCAGGGATGCAGAGGAGCGAGTTCTGCGATGTCGCCGCGATTGCTTCCCGGAATTTGGACCGGGCCAAGCGTGCGGCTGACGACCTCGGCATCCCCAAATCGTACGGATCTTACGAAGAGCTTCTTGCCGACCCTGACATTGACATCATTTACAACCCTCTTCCCAATCATCTTCACGTGCCGTGGTCGATTCGCGCCGCCGAAGCGGGGAAGCACGTGTTGTGCGAAAAGCCGATCTCGTTGTCTGTCGCTGAAGCGAAGAAACTTCTCGCCGTCCGGGACAGAACGGGCGTTAAGATCGGCGAGGCGTTCATGGTGCGGACTCATCCGCAGTGGCTGCGAACTCGCGAGATTGTGCGGAGCGGCGAGATCGGCGAGCTACGCGCGATTGTCAGCGTATTCAGCTATTTCAATCGCGATGCGAAGAACATCCGCAACGTCCCCGATTTTGGCGGGGGCGGCGTGATGGATATCGGATGCTATCCGATCACGATGTCGAGATTTCTATTTGAGAGGGAACCGGCCCGCGTGGTCGGACTTATCGAGCGCGATCCGGACATGCGGACGGACCGGCTTAGTTCCGCGCTGCTGGACTTCGGTGCGGGACACGCTCTGTTTACCTGCAGCACGCAGCTAGTTCCTTTTCAGCGGATGCAAGTGCTGGGGACGCAGGGACGCATTGACCTGGAAATTCCCTACAACATTCCACCAGACAAACCCAGCCGCATCTTTATCGACGACGGCTCCGAACTGGCGGGCGCGAATGCGCGAATAGAAGAGTTCGCTACCGTTGATCAGTATGCTCTGCAAGGCGATGCTTTCTCGAAAGCGGTGCTGGAGAACACAGAGGAGCCGGTGCCTTTAGAAAATGCTGTGGCCAATATGGCGGTGATCGAAGCTGTCTTGCGGTCGGGCGATACAGGCCACTGGGAGAAGTTGTAAACAACCCCGCTACTTCGATTTCCTCGTGTAATCGGCGTACCAGTCGGCTACTTTTTTCATCGGCACATCGCCCGGATGAATAATTACCCGGTAGCGAAACCGCAGCGATTCTCCAGCGGCGAGGCTCTTGCCGCCAGGTTCGCTCGATGCATGGTCGAAGTCTTTTAGTCCGAACGGATTCACAGCGAACAACCCATAGGCGCGCGAATGCCAGCGCGGCGGGTGATTGTAGTTTCCCGGGTGGTCGAAGACGACAATGCCGACCTTCGCATTATCGACCGAACCGTCGTAGTCTACCCAATCGGCGCGCTTGCCCCACACATTCTTTTCTGTCTGCGCGCCTTCTGAATTCGTCATGATGCCGCCGTTCTTCTCGGCCATGCTGTCCGCGACGCGGATTGCAAAAAAGCCCTCCTTTGTGTCTTCGAATTTCACATCGGTCTTGGCTGTGAAGGTGACGTCGATATCGATGATTCGCAGGTCGTGACCGCCAGAGAACGTCATGCTGCGATGTTCTTCGAGCATCAGCGCATTTTGCGGGCTGCGCCACTCAAAGGTCGCTGCGAGAGTTCCCGAGCCCTTCCCGGGCCTTAAGTCGTCGATCTTACGGAGGAGAATTTTCCCGCGATTGCCGGTTTTATAATCGAACTCGTTTTCCCAGAAGTTAACACCGCTCACGTTGCCATAGCCGATAAAGAGGCCGCGGTGGTGCGGGTGATCGCGAGACTCGCCCGCTACTTCTTGCATCGGGTATTGGCGGGTGACGAGCAAGCCGGACGCGGTGCGAAGCGGGGCCAGAAACGGCTTGGGATAAGCGCTGCCAACGAAGAAATCGGAGAATGGCTGCCCGTCAATGGAGATGGAGATGTGGTCTGTGCCGGCAGCTTTGAATTCCACCTGGCCATTGCCGGGATGTGCGAAAGCAAAGGTTAAGCAAGCCAACAGAACGGGCGCACTGAGAGTGTTTGGGCATAACGTCGTCCAGATCATAGCGCAGCGACGGAACGCGTGGGCTATCATATAGGCGTTAAGGTAGCAGGTCAAACTACCAGTTTCAGGAGACTTGATGGGTCCAATCGGTGCACAGGAGATGATCGCGATAGTTGTGCTCGCGCTCCTGTTATTTGGGCCGAAGAAGTTGCCGGAATTGGCGCGGCTGCTGGGTAAAGGGCTTACGGAGTTCCGGCGGGCAAAGAACGAGTTGAAAGCCACCTTCGACACTCATATGGGTGAGCTGGAACGTGAAGTACGGGCCTCTGAATACCAGTCCAAACAAGTTAACGCTCCAACCCCCAGTTACTCCCCGGCAAGTTATCCGTATCCCTACGAAGACAATGCTCCCTATGAAGCTCCGGTTACTCACGAATTGGCGGCTCCGAACGATACACTGGCGATAGAATCCGCTCCGGAGCAGATTCCGGCAGTCGCATCGGGACCGGTTCCCGAGGGAACGGTTCCGCGGGTAAATGGCGTTCGCCCGGTGGATCCACATCTTCACATGCCCTCCGAATCACCCGTCCACATTGCCACTGAAGAGGAACGTTCCGCGTAAGCGCTAAGTTGAATGGCTGACGAATTCGAGGAGCACAAGACTCCGGATGTAAACGGGGTGTACCCCGGCCAGGCTTCCCCATCTTCGGATGACAATGCGACGTCCCCGGTATACGGCAGTTCTTCCGATCCCTATGGCGTAGAGCCGCCGACCGAAGTTCCCGTTGAATCGGTTATAACACCCGTCGTTATTCCTGCCGCGCCGCTGCCTGCGAGGTACGATCCTCCACCGCCTCCTCCGCCCCCTTCGACCGACGATGAAGAAGAGGAGGGAGGCGAGGAAGAACGGGGCATGCTCCGGATGTCCTTCATGGAACATCTGGAGGAATTGCGTTCGCGGCTATTGAAGGCCATCGCGGGCGTGTTGGTCGCCTTCATGGCGAGTCTCATCTTTTGCAAGGATCTGTGGCGTGTGGTCGCGGCCCCTGCGGTTACGGCCCTGACGCACTTGGGCGTGCATCCGCCGAATCTGGCGCAGATCACGCCGATGGAGCAGTTCAACGTCATCTATCTGAAGCTTCCGTTGCTGGTTTCGGTGTTTCTCGGATCGCCATGGGTGCTCTATCAGGTTTGGGCGTTTATCTCGCCGGGTTTGTACAAGCGTGAGAAAAGGTGGGCGGTACCGTTTGTCGTCTCGACGGCGGGCCTCTTCATCACGGGCGGTTCGTTCGCTTATTTCGTTGCGTTCCGTTACGGCCTGGAATTCCTGCTCGGGATTGGCCGCGACGTCAACATCACGCCGGTTGTCTCGATCAACGAATACTTCGATTTATTCGTAAACGTCACTCTCGGCGTCGGCCTCGTGTTTGAGATGCCGGTGATCATCTTCTTCCTGACGCTGCTGCGTCTGGCATCGCCGCGCTTCCTGCTGAAGCATAGCCGTTACGCCATTCTTGCGATCACGGTCCTTGCGGCGGTGGTGACGCCGACGCCGGACATCTTCAACATGATGCTGTTCGCGGTGCCGATGGTGGCGCTGTTCTTCGTCGGCGTGTTCGCCAGCTACTTGCTGGTGATGAAGCGCGAAGGCCGGAAGTTCCCGTGGATGGCTATCATTCTGGTCACACTCGGCTTGCTGCTGGCTATCGGCGGTTCGCTCGCGCTGCTAGTTTACCGGTACCACTACCATTTCATACAGAAATGGCCTTATATCACGAAGTAAAGTCTTCCTGGTCGCGCCAGAGCGCCACGCCGCCAATCAGCCCGTCCTGATTGGGCACGCGCGTTGCATACTTCGGAAGCGTGAAATCGATTTTTACGGCGTTCCCTCCGCCGATGTAGAGGTGATCGAAGTTAAACAAGCGTTCGATCTGAACGATCGCCTTCTTGACATAAGCGTTCCATCGCTTGCGGCCGTGCGCTTTTAAGCCGTGCCTGCCCAGATAGTCTTCGTAGGTCTTCCCCTTTTGCCAGGGATGGTGAGCAAGTTCCAGGCCTGGGACCAGGTGTCCGTTGGTGAAAAGTGAAGATCCGAAGCCGGTGCCGAGCGTGATCACAAGCTCGACGCCTCGTCCGCGAATTGCCCCGAAGCCCTGCACGGCTGCATCGTTCGCCACCCGCACCGGCTTTCCTAAGCGCCGTTGGAGAACCTTCTGCAAATCGAAGCCAATCCACTTAGCATCAAGATTGTGGGCGGTCAGCGTGGCGCCGCGTTTCACAACACCGGGAAATCCTACTGAGACACGGTCGAATGTCCCCAGGCGGCCCGCCATGGCATCGATGATGTTCAGCATGGAAAGGGGAAGAGCGGGATCCGGGGTTTCAGCCCGTTCTCTCTCCGAGATCGGCTGGCCGAGAGAATCGAGCAACATTGCCTTGATTCCAGTGCCGCCAATGTCTATTGCGAGGGTGGTGATCTTTTCCGGCCTAGGCATATGGTTCACTTTATCGAACTTGCGCTTTATCACACGTCTGACCGAGCCGAAGTTTAAGGTATTTTTTGCAGCCTTAGAAAAAGTGGAACCCTTGTAAGCCATTGAATCGTCGTAATAGATGTGGTTTGGCACATCAGGTGCAGTTGTCATAGAAGGTGAAGCGGACCCCTTAGCCGCAAAAGAATTTCGCGCAGCAGAAAACGACGCGATCATGGAAATTAATTAGTTGGAGGGATTTACGTTATGAATAGAAAATTCCATTCGATATTGATTGGAACGCTGGCCGTAGCTGGCGTGGGGCTAACCACGACGGCCTTGATACCGCAAGCTCATGCGGATGCTTGGGATAAGAAGACCTATGTCACCGTCAACGAGCCGATCATCGCGGGAAATAAGGTGCTTGACCCGGGAACCTACGTTTGGAAGCTGCTCGATTCGCCATCGGATCGCCACGTAGTGCAAATCTTCGACAAAAACCAGCAGCATCTGGAAACGACAGTAATTGCTATTCCGAATTACCGGTTACACCCGACCGGGAAATCCCAATTCGCATTCTGGGAAACTCCAGCTGGGGTCCCGAAGGCCGTTCGGGCCTGGTTCTACCCGGGAGATAACTTCGGACAGGAGTTTACGTATCCCAAGAAGCTAGTTGCGCAACTTGCTTCGGCTGCTCCTGTGCCTGTTCCAATGAACTATCGCGAACCGGAGCCTGCTCCCGCTCCAGAGCCTGCCGCACAGCCAGAACCGGCTCCGGCGCCTGCTCCCGCTCCAGTAGCACCAGTAGCAGAGCCGCAACCGCAGACTCAGCAAAACACCGCTCCAGCCGTTCAGCCGGCCCAACCTCAGGCTTTACCGCACACCGCGAGTTCGACTCCGCTAATCGGCTTACTTGGCTTCGCATGTCTCAGCTTGGCTGGGCTGCTAAGCCTGACCGGAAAACGAACTTCACCGGCTCGAATCAACAGATCGTAAATACTCACGCATTTAGGAACCGAAAGCTTGGCGTCTGGGGCGTTGACCTCAGGCGCCATCTGGGTTTTATGAGCAGATGGACAAAATGGGGAGTTTCGCTGGCCCTCGTGCTCGGTGGCGCGCTTCCAGCATCTCCGTCCACTGCCGAAACAGGTCCTTACACGATTTCGGACAATGTCGATCTTGTGCTGCTTGACCTGAGTGTGAAAGACCCCCGTGGGGGATTTGTCGCCGGTTTAACTCGAAGTGATTTTCGAGTTTATGAAGATGGGCATTTGAGATCTATCGCCGAATTCGCAAACGTGGATGCGCCGGTAAGCGTCGGATTGGTTCTCGACGATAGCGGCAGTATGCGGCCCAAGCGCGCAGAGGTTATCACTGCGGGTTTAGCGTTTGCGAAGGAGAGCAACCCAAAGGACGAGTTCTTTGTGGTTAATTTCAACAACAGCATCTATTATGGGTTGCCGGACGCAATAAAGTTTACGGACAGATTGCAGCTCTTACGGCGGGCGCTGTATTTTGGTCAGCCAAACGGACAGACGGCTCTTTACGATGCGGTCGCTTCGGCTTTGAAGCACTTGGAACTGAGTGACCGTGAGTTGCGAACGTTGATCGTGGTGAGCGACGGCGGCGATAACGTGAGCAAAATCAGCTTACAGGAGCTTATGAAGCTTATCGAATCCTCGCGAGCCACTATTTACACGATTGGATTGCTCGATCCCGATGATCGCGATCTCAATCCGAAGGTGCTTCGCAAATTCGCGTCGGTGAGCGGGGGTGAGTTTTTCGAACCATCCAGACTGGAAGACGTGGTCCCCCTGTTTGAGAAGATTTCGGCCGACATACGGAACCGGTATACGATCGGCTTTATTCCGGATGAAGTTAGGCGACAAACACAAAGTGCGGAGTTTGAAAGTGACGGCCGAGGCGCGTGGCCGGAAGTTCAGCGTTCGTACTCGGAGTACTTATTCTATTCTTCCGGCGAATCAGAGTGTTGCAAACCCAACTGCCGAGCACGTCTCAGAGAAGTGACGAGGATATATCAAACGTGACTGGCCCGGTTCTAATTCGCGACCGCGACTTGGGGCAACCCGGGCTTCACTCACACAGTTTGAATCGCCGAGGCATAGCGCGAACGCCGGAATGCGCGACGCAAACTCTTGATCTTAAGAATCGTTTTGCTGATTCTTGGGCTCGGTGGCGTCGGATATTTCGCTTATGACTTAGCCGACCAACACATTTATCAGACCTACGAAAATTGGGCTTTCGACCAGCAGATAGGTGGACGGGCTCCGGTGACGTTTTCGGATTACGTTCGTGAACGCACTCCGTTTGGTTTTCTGGTCGGACAGAGAGTTGTTGAACAGGCGCCCGTCCGAAGCACTGGGGAGCCGGTCGGCAATCCGCGAGCGGCCGCCCGTCCGGTGTCCGGCGCGGTTTTGGGGAGGGTTGAAATCGGACGATTGAATCTTGTCAGCCATTGTGCGCGAGGGTGTAGATTCTGGCACTTTGAGCCGCGCGGTCGGGCATGTCCCGTCCACCTCTTTGCCGGGTCAAAGCGGAAATTTTGCCATCGCAGCCCATCGGGACACGCTATTTAGAGCGCTGAAAGATATTCACCAGGGCGACTTAGTGGAATTCCAGTCAACGGCGGGAACTTATAAATACGAAGTTATTTCGACGAGAATTGTGAAGCCCTCCGATGTAAGCGTTCTTCGCCCGGATGGAGGTGAGGTTTCTTCAAAACCGGACGCTCTGCTGACGATGATCACCTGTTACCCCTTTTATTATGTCGGTTCCGCGCCGAAACGCTTTATCGTGCAAGCGAAGCTAATATCCGACACGGCGGCTTCTCCCGCCACCGCTCAAAGCGCCGATGTTCCCGGAGCGACTGGACCGCCTCCAAAGATACGCGAGAATAAGCGCCGGGCTGTTCGGCAGGCGAAAACGACGGAGCCCCGTTACGTGCGGGGCTCTTCCCATTTGCACGCCGCCGGAACCGTAAGAAAGCCTAAGAAACACGGTTTATGGCATCGGCTCTTTCATCTGTCGTAAGCGGTGGCCATTCGCGCTGTCTTGTTATACTTTCCTTTGTAACCCATTGGGAGGTCGTCTAATGGTAAGACTGCAGATTCTGGATCTGCGTATCGGGGTTCGAGTCCCTGCCTCCCAGCCAATTACTTCTTAACCCCCGCTTCGCAAATCCGCCAAAACGCACTGTTCGGAATCAATTAGTCTGCTTCGAGTTAACAGCAGGATAAACTCGTTCTTTCCATGCCGGGTCGTACTCGAATTCTAAAGCACGTGCTTCTGATCGCGATATGGCTTCCCGCGCTTCTGCAGGCGCAAGACACCAATTATCCGCCGCAGGGTGAACAGATACCTGGACCGCCCACGAAAGCAGATACCGCCGAATGGCTTCGGGATATTCGCCAGTGGCGTGCCGAGGAGCGCGTCCGTGCTGGATTAACAGGAGAGAACTACACCAGAAGCGAATTGCAGTGGGCGCAAAGCAGTTTCATGCAACCGCAGGCGATGGTGGAGGATCGCTACTTCTACGATCCCGTACAACGCCGTTACACGGTGGACCGCTACCTGGATGACGTTGAAGCCCGCTATGGAGGAATCGATAGCATTCTGCTGTGGCCCGTATACCCCAATATCGGCATTGATAACCGAGGCCAGTTTGATCTGCTTCGTGATTTGCCCGGCGGACTAAACGCGCTAAAGCAAATGGTGGCGGACTTCCATCGCCGTCACGTGCGAGTTCTGTTCCCAACCATGCCATGGGATACGGGCTCGCATCAGGAGCCTGCCGGTATGCCGAAAGCGGTTGCCGCATTGATGGCGGAAATCGGCGCGGATGGCGTCAACGGAGACACATTCAGCGGTATGCCGCGTACTTACCGGGTTGCTTCCGATGCAACCGGTCACCCTTTAGCCTTTGAACCGGAAGGTCAGTTGGGAAGCGACGAAATGATCAATTGGGACAATCTCTCGTGGGGTTACTGGAAGTATCCTTTCGTCCCCATGATCAGCAGGTATAAATGGCTCGAATCGCGCCACATGGTGAATGTATGCGATCGCTGGAACAGAGATAAAACCGACAATCTGCAATACGCATTCTTCAACGGCGTCGGGTATGAAACCTGGGAAAATGTTTGGGGAATTTGGAACGGGATCACGGAACGCGATGCGGAAGCGATCCGTCGAGTGGCGAAGATCGAAAGACACTTTCACGCTTTTCTGATAGATCCAGATTGGGTACCCCACACGCCAACTCTCCAGTACGGGATTTTCGCTAGTCTTTTCACTGAAGGACAGCGCAGTCTGTGGACAATCGTAAATCGAAGTCAAGTGGATGTGAATGGCGCCCAACTCGAAATAACGGCGGAGCCGGGAATGCGTTATTTCGATCTGTGGCACGGGAAAGAACTCACGCCATCCTCGGCCAGCGGCAAAATTCGGTTGTTCTTTTCTATTGAGGCACATGGTTATGGAGCGATTCTGGCGCAGCCGCAAGCACCGGATGCCGACCTCTCCTCTTGGCTTTCCGGGATGGCCACGCTTGCCGCCAGACCTCTCGCAAGCTATCCCAAAGAATGGAAGTTTCTACCGCAAAAAATTGTCGAAATCCAGCCCTCGAAGGTCGCGAATAGCCTACCGGACGGCATGGTTGCTATTACCGGCGGTGCTTATGAATTCACGGTATCCGGAATCGAAATCGAAGGCGGCGATGACGTTGGCGTGGACGTGCAGTACCCATGGGAAGATTCGCCGCGCCGCCACCATAGATCGATGGTGGAAGTTAAGCCCTTTTACATCGACAAATACCCGGTTACTAACCAGCAATTTAAGTCTTTTCTCGATGCGACGAATTATCATCCCGCCGACGATCACAACTTTCTGAAGGATTGGAAGAATGGCTACGTTCCCCAAGGGGTGGAGCAACAAACCCGTCACTTGGGTGTCTCTTGAAGACGCCCGCGCTTATGCGCAATGGGCCGGGAAGCGCCTTCCCCACGAATGGGAATGGCAGCTTGCGGCTCAAGGAAAAGATGGGCGGCTGTACCCATGGGGAAATGATTGGGATCCGAGCCGCGTGCCGCCTCAGGAACACGGTCATGATCTCCGCGCTCCTTCGGATGTGGACGCTTATCCTGCGGGCGCCAGTCTTGCTGGAGTGTTTGATCTGGTCGGAAACGTTTGGCAATGGACCGACGAATTCGTTGACGAGCACACGCGCGCGGCTATCCTTCGCGGTGGCGGATACTACAGGCCTTCCGGTTCCAGGTGGTACTTCCCATCCGCGTACAAGCTGAACGAACACGGAAAATATCTGCTAATGGCACCTAGCAAGGATCGCTCCGGCACGATTGGGTTTCGTTGTGTGAAGGATGAGGCATAGCGTTTAGCGCCGTGCCGCTTCTGCCGTCCGGTTCAGAGTGCATGAGATTATGCAATGATTCGTTTGTCTATCTGACGCGGAGTCTTTTCTTAGGGGGTGAATGTGCGAGGGCTGTGGCTATTGTTACTTTTCGGGTCATCCGTCTTGCGAGCGGCGTCGATGAGTTCCGTTTCCTGTACCGTAAGCGTGAACACATCAACGCAAACGGTTTCTGGAACTGACAGCGCAAACTGCGACTTGAATTTTCCTCTTCCAGAGGTTGGCCCTTCCGCCTATTATGGGCCAGTTATCGGCGTGGCCACGTCAGCGAGCAGCGTTTCGGGAACGGAAGGACAAGTCTCGGTTTTCACCAATGCGGGAGCTCCCCCCGCGATCCCGGGTCTCCAGGTAGCCGCCGAAGCGCACGCCAGCGACAGCCTTGAGTTATCTACTTCCGGGCCGAGCCGAGCGGGATTCGCCAGTTTCGACGTGGTGTTGGATTACTTGCATCAGGACCTCGTAGCCGATGCAGCCGATGTCCTCTTAACGGATGGTGTCCACGAATACGACAGAGCCAACAGCTTTGGCGGCACTGATCCGGTCAACTGCGGCCAGGATGGCTGCGAGTATAAGGCGACTCTGCCCTTTGATCTCGGAGCAGGCTTCAGTGTGCTTGCTTCGGGTAACGCCGTATGGCCAGGAATTCGAGGTGTTGACGGCGGAGCGACAGTGAACTTCACGCTTTTGGAAGCTGATGGTACAACGCCCGTGTCGCTGACACCCGTGTCGCGGACGCCCGAGCCATCAACCTTGGGATTGCTGCTCTTTGGCTTCGTGATCTGGGCCGGACGAGAAAAGTTCCGGAAACTCTTAATTTCTTGAGCCATCTGCGAAGACCGGCATTGAACCGGTAGCCACCGGTTGAGCGTCGCCGTGATCGGCGGTGGCCACCGACAACGGTCCCGATTTCGGAACGGCAATCCCCGCCCGTAGACTTACGCCCGCACTCGTCCCCAGCGATGGGAGCGGAAACCTGCTTCGTAGACTTCCTGGTAAGGTCAACATAAACTTAGGCGAATGGATTGTGTAAACACCTTCCAAACATACGTTCGCGGTTCGGAAGGTTGAATTGAGAATGTGGAAAAGTTTCGTGATTTTCGGTCTCGTAGCTGGTAGCTTTGCTCTTAATGCGCAGGATGCGACCGGACCAGGCACCGTTGCTCCTTCCGGTCAGAGGCTCCCACCGGGAACTCCCGTGAACCGTACCGTTGTCCCGAGGCTAGACACCAGAGGAAAAGGCGTCTACTGGTGGCGTCACGGATTTGGGATCGGAGTCCTTGCCGCAGACGTCGTTGCCGCTGGCATCAATCAGGTCAACGGCACGCCGCCGGAATGGCAGGGAACCGCCGGCTTCGGTAAACGGTTAGGCGATACGATTGGCTCCTCATCCATCGCCTCAGGCATCGGATTCGGACTGTCAACGGCCCTCCATATGGATCCGCGCTATTACCGGTGCACGACGTGCGGCGTCTGGGGACACATCGGCTCTGCGGCGAAACAGAGTTTTGTGTATCGCACTGACAGCGGGAAGCTTGCTCCGGCAATCCCCGAACTGGCAAGCATCTACGGCGCTGGAATGATCTCGATGTCATGGTATCCGGCTCGGTACGAGCCTTTGAGCGATGGCGTCCGGCGTGCAAATTACGTGATGCTCTGGCGTTTCGGCTTCGACCTCGTGCGCGAGTTCGCACCGCGGAAAGCGCGCAAGTTCTTCCGGTTGACTCCGAACGACATCTACGACGATCAGTGATCAGTTATCGCTTGTTCGGCGTCCAGAGTTATACCCGCCCCAGCTTGGGATTTTCAAAATACTCTTCGATCTCTTCGAGCGTTTTCCCCTTGGTCTCGGGAAGGAAGAATACCGCCGTAACGAAATAGATAACGGTGAACGCCGCAAACGCAAAGAACACCGTCGAATATCCGTACCGCCCAACGACCGGCAAAAACAGAGCGGCAAAGGTCGTCGAGACTAGCTGGTTTATTACCAAAGCGATACTCATTCCATTGGACCGGATACGCGTCGGCATCAACTCTGAAAGGGCCAGCCAGACGCACACCCCAGGGCCAATTGCGAAAAACGCCATGAAGCAATACAGGCTTAAAGCAACCATCCAGCCGTGCCGCCTATCCGGTACAGGGCTAATAAGAGCCTCCTCAATCTTGAGGGGAGCCGTACGCGCCGCATCCACATCTCCGAAAGGATTGCGAAAGAATGCTTCCACTTTGTTTGTGGGAATGGAACCAGCCCGGTTTATCTTTATCGGTGCCGCTTGGTCATAAGACCGCGCAATATTCGACTCTCCGGTGAAGCCAGCGTAAGAGTAAATAACACTCAGAGTCGCTTTACCTGCTTCGATCGAATTTGATGGGCCAATCAGCTTCGCGGCTTCGGCCTGATCGAATTTCAGCGTAAGCGATTGGTCTGGGCCAACCATCCCTTGAACCGCATCCCGGCGGTCGATGCGGAGCCGTTCCGTGCCAAGAAACAGCATGCCCGTGATTGACAACGACACAATGATCCCGGCGCTTCCAATACCCAACAGGAACTTGCGGCCCTTTCGATCCACGATCATCAGGCCAACGATGGTCACCAGGAAATTGACTAGCGTAAACACCACGTAGCCCCAGTGCGCCTCCACATCGGAGAGCCCACTTTGTAAAAGAATGTTGGCGTTATATCCGATAATGCTGTTGATACCCGTCGCCGTATTGCAGAACAAAATCACGCAGGCGAGTAAAAACGGAACGACATATTTCCTTCGCAGGAGACTGTCCTTTATTACTCGTCCGGCGGAAGTCTTCTTGCTCTCCGCCGCTACCTGTGCCATTTCACTCAGCTCTATCTCGGCTCGCGCCGGAGTGCGGGAGCGCAGTAAAGCGGTTCGGGCGGCCTCGATTCTGCCCCGCCGGAAAAGCCAGCGCGGCGATTCGGTTACCATCAGGCTGCCGATCACAAACAAGATCCCAGGCGGAAGCGAAACCCAGAAGATTCGCCGCCACGCCTGATCTTCGAAAGAAAGCAAGTTTCCGGCGTTCGCGAGCTTGGCCACTTCTTCGACCCGGTAACTGTAGTAAATGCTAATCAGCGCCGCAAGCACAATGCCCAGAGTAAGAAGCCATTGGAAGATTCCCGTTCCTTTACCCCGGTTCGAAGCGACCAGGCACTCAGCCAGATAAAGCGGTACAACTACGCCGATGAATCCGCCGCTTACTCCCTGCAGGAGCCGCCCGAAGAACAGGGCTCCGTAACTGTGAGAGAGAGCGATGAGCGGCACACTGAGCACGAAAGCAAATCCGCTGAGAACCATCAACGGTTTTCGCCCAAGCCAATCAGCCATAGCGCCGGCGAAAAGCGTCGAGATGACGCTGCCTAGCAGTACCGCCGCAACGATCATCGACAGTTGTGAAGCGTCGAGCCCCGACGTGGCCTCCAGGTAAGGGAGAGCTCCGCCAATGATCCCGACATCCACGCCATACAGCAGGCCGCCAAGCCCGGCGACAATCAAGAGAAACCGGCGATACCGGATAGTTTTGTCCAGGGCGGACCCTTCGGAGAGGTCGCCCTGCATCAGCGTAGACATAAGATCGAGTATCTAAGGATACATTGAGATCTATCGGCCCGGGATTGCACTAGTGGATTAGACCGGAACGCGCTAGTGGTTTAGCTATCAAGAGCGGGTTCCAAATTCAATTTTGGAGAAGCGGCTCCCAGGGCTGCTTCTCCCCTCCAATCCCCCGGAAGAGCAATCCTATAGAGTTGGCGAATTGTCGCCCAGCATAGTGTGGCGGATCAGCTTGATAGGCACGCCGCCCTGCTTCATGAACTCGTTATGGAACTGTTCCAGCGAGTAACCGGCCCCCATCTTTCTGTGGTAATCGTCGCGTAGCTTCAGAATTTCAAGTTTGCCCAGCGTGTAGTAAAGATAAGTCGGATCTGACGTTCCCCGCTTCGTCTCGACCTCAGCATAGGCGCGCGATAGAAAGCCCTCATGCATGAAGAACTGGACGCCCTGTTCGAATGTCATCTTCCCGGTATGCATTTCAATTCCCACGATGTAGCGGCAGTTCCGTAGCAGGGCATCCATCAACTGGCCGGCCCGCAACTCCGGGCTGCCGTTCCCGTACCCCTGATCAAGCATCATCTGTTCGGTGTAATGCGCCCAGCCCTCCACGTTCGAGTTCGCCCACACCAGTTTCCGCACCTTCGAAGGAACGTTCCTGAAATAGAGCAACTGCACGTAGTGACCCGGATAAGCTTCATGTATCGCTGTGCTCACGATAGTCCCACGGCTGAACGCGGTCATAAATTCCTGAGTTCTCTCCTTCGGCCAGTTTTTCTCCGGCAGCGTCACATTGAAGTAAGCCTCTGTCGCGACTTTTTCATAAGGGCCCGGTGTGTCCATCGATGCCGTTGTCAGGGCGCGCATGAAGGGCGGCGTCTCTTCGAGAATAGGTCTCACCTGAGAGGGAATCGTAATGATGTGATGCGAGTTGATGAAATCGATCAAGCCGTTGAACGTGTTACGAAATGCCTGCAATAGCTGATCGGGCGGTGGATGATCCTTCCCTAAGCGTTCCGAGATCTGCTGCGGAGTCTTCGTCGGATCGATCTTCCGGGCGACTTCTTTCAGAGCGTTCTGATTCGCCCTCAGGTTCGCATAGCCGATTTCGAGCACCCGGTCCAACGGCAAATCGACCATTTCCTCGTACATCAATTTCTTGTGAAAGTTGTCAGCGCCAATCCGGAAGTCCCCATTAGATTTCGCAAGTAAATCCGTCTTAAGCCAGTTCTCGTAGCTCTTCAGAGCGTCTATCACCGTCGAGTTTACTTTCTTGAACTCGGCCTGCAGTTTCTGATCCTTCACTTCGGTGAATGCGGCGGGCACATCATTGGCGAAAAAACTCTGAAGCCCGGGAAGTTGTTGCAGCGCCACCTCGGTATAGATTTTCGGCGGGTTCTCAAGCGAATGCCTTGCGTCTATCAACACCTGCGGAATTTGTTGTTCCCGCGAGATAACGTCTCTCAGCCGTTCTTCGGGCGAGGCGAATTTGCGGCTGATCAGGGTAAAGATAGAAGCGGTTACACCGCTCGAATAAAAATCTGGATTGGTTACCTGCTGGCGGATCTTCTCAATATTCAGCAGGTCGGCTTTCAAGTGCGCAATCATCAGATCCCGGTCGTCGAACTGCGGAAGTTTCTCGAACTTGGGCAGGTACTTCCGCGAAAGTTCCACGCGCTGTTCAAACCCACGCTTCGAGTAGTCTTCCAGTTCAGTGTCGTAGGGGCGATGAAAGCCCACAGCGGTTGCCGCCGTCGGGTTCAGCCGGAAGTAATCGTCGAAATACTGATCGACCAGCGAATTGAAGGAGGCGGACTGGGCACTCATGATCGTAACTCCTGCAAGAAGGAGCAGCGGCAGTCTCATTGGTCGATGTTAGCGCGGTGCTGGCTTACGCTGTGCCGGCGCCGGAACACCGCAAACGGCTCCCCAATTCCGGCGGCGATCTGCCGTGACCGGTTTGCCTGGCAGAGAACTATTCTTTTTTGAGTCACCCAAAGCCCCTCGGGGACGTCCCGGCCTTCTCGCCGGTATTCCCCAACCGTCCGCTTTGCAGGTGCGTCCCCTTCCGGCCTATGCCGATCGCGAACTCCGTAACCCGGTCGCAACTCGAGAAAATAAATTCAAAGCCAATCCACTTAGAAACATAACCCACTTCCAGCCAACCCAAAAGTTCGTTTTTGCCCGGCCTTGCTACTATCTCAAACGCTTGATCCGAAACTCCTCGGGGACGCTCCTCGTAATCGCGAATTCATGAGCCGAATAGCCAACGCAAAGGTTTGTAGCCCGACCGTTGCTGGGTCGTGTGTCATGTAATCGGCAGCCATAACGGGACTTTCGAGGAGTAATCGAGCAAATGTAAATCGCTGAATCAACATCGCTCAGCCTTCCTTTCTCCAGCATCCGCTACCAGATAAATCGGTCGGTTACCCAACAAGTGAGTTCATTGTTTAAAACCGCAACTCGTAAAATGTCGTGTGTACCCACTTCCCACCGGCGTAGGCGATTCCGAAGAGCAAAACGCATTCTTGCAAGACCACGCTGTTTTCCTCGAACATTATCCCGAATTGAGAGAGCTTACGGAACGAGCTGTTATGTTGGTGCGCTTGCGCCACCCCCGACATCGGAGGTCAACCATCTCCAGGGCCTAAACGAGGATGATCCTGAAGTTGTGGCGTTTGAAAACCGGGTAACTACGGACAGAGTTGTTTTTTTTCTTGGAAGAAGCGCGGCTGACGACTTCGGCGAGTTGCTCATGCTCAGTGGAAACGGGCGCGGCATTGGCGCTTACAAGATTCTGCGCGGAATGTACAAGAAGACTGTTCACGCTGTGTACCTCAGCAAAAACGAAGAGGCGACCCGCCGTTTTGTCCGCCGGTCCGACATCGAGAAGGTGAAACTTGCTACCCGACTAAAGGAATTCGGCATCGACCTGCTTTCTGCCTTTGATGAGACGGATAGAGCTGAGCTGGCGGCACGGGCTGCCGAGGCTAAAAATGATAAGCCGCTCCTGAACCTTTCGGACATGGCCGAGCAAGCTGGGCAGGGCCCAGCTGGACAAGATGTACGGCCCATTGCTACCTTGAGCCGACCATCCACACGCACGCGAATCCTTTTGGGCTTGACCGCGGATTACTCGCCAAACTCCGGAAGGAGTTTTTCAGTTATAACGAATCGGACTACCGTTCCCGCAATCGCACCGGGCTCTCCTATTCGGCCACAATACTGCTAATTAGTAATTTAGATCTCCAGAACAAGCGATTCGCGCTGGGAATCGGGCGAGACTTGCGGAGCTGTGTCGCCGCGTTCAAAAAAGTGGGGAAAGTGAAGGAAAAACTGCTACTCCCATTTCGGGCTTCACTGCGTGAACCCGCCGGAAGTCAGCGCAGGAACGCCATTCATGTACATTGCCGCCGCGACGCCGAGTTATGAGGAGTAATCTGAGACGATACTTAGAGGAAGGACAGTCGCTCCATGGAAGCCGCCCGTTTCCACTGTGCACGGCGGATAAAGGTGCATCCACTCGGTATCCTCTCTCTATTGACATGGGATTTTTCTTCCGCCGCAGCGCAAGCTTCCGCCCGTTCCGACTCAATTTCTCGAAGTCCGGAGTAGGTGCTTCTTTTCGGAGTCAAGGGAGCCCGCCTGACGATGACACCTACCGGGACTACCTACATCACCGTAAGTAGTCACGGCTTCTACTACCGCGAGGTCATTTCAAGATCAACAAAGCATCCGGGGTCTTCGCCTTCAGACGCCAAGCGTCAACGAGCACGATTGGAGACAACATTCGCACGGCGACCCTTTGGCACTCGTCGACAGCTCGAACCAGGCCCTGATCGACCGCTTAAATCAGAGGGCACGGATGCGCAATCCTGCCTGGTTCCTTCACGCACTTGGATCAGCCGTTTTGGTTGCGTCGATTTCCTTGTTTGCGGCCAGCACAGGTAAGGATCGCAGCCACGCTTCCGAGTGCCACGATCCCGCTAAGCGCCGAGCGAGCGCTGAACGACACCGACGAATACGCGCTGCTGCTGGCTCGGTACGGCCAGCCGAATAGGGTCATTGTGACACTCACGCAATCGGTTGATGTCCGCACCGCTATCTATGATTCCGCCAATGTCGCTATTCTGCTAGTGCCTAACTGGTGCGTTCAGGCTTACGAGTTCTACCTCGCCCACAAAGACGTCAATTCGTCCAGTTCGAAAGCACAGCACACCAGGACACGTCGTCCAAAATCGATGGAGAAGGGCCCCGGATGTGCTGTGCCACCTAAGAACGGTTCGACAATTGTGGGGTATGAAGACACCTAACACGGGCCCTTCTATGACCGCCGAAGAAGCGCAACGAAGCCTCGACGCGCTGACTTCGAAGTCCACATCCCGGCCTGTCGTTTCACAAGAAGCCGGTCCCTCGACCCAACAAGGTAAGGCGCATACAGGCGTGCAACTTGCTTCCGAGCCTATTCGATTCGACCAGGAGACGTTAGAGGCAGAAGATCATCGGCTCAGACAGATTGAGCTTGCGCGCGAGCGAAATCGACTCCTAGCATTCGGGCTAGTGGCAGGCACGATCATGCTTTTCGTTACGGGAGCTTTCCTACATAGAAACAGCCACCGTCGGCGCAATACACGGCTCGTCTACGAACTTGACGACATCGGAAGACAGAATCAAAATGTACTGGAACAATCTTTCAACTATCTGGCGAGAAGTCAGGCCATCTGGCGCATGCTCGCCGAGTCCCCGACGTACGATTGGAAGCGCAATGCTGGAGCCTCTTCGCTAGTGCGCCGAACACGCGTGGCGGTCCGTTCATCTACTCCAGCACGCGTCGTGACTAACGTCTCGGTAAGCTGCATTGACCTTGGCGAGAGTAAGCTTTGACTTGCTACCCGACATGGCCCTCTATTGGCGGACGGGTATTTTCGGAGGTATCGATTATGAGGATCTCAATCTACAATATCGACCGACTCGATTCATAGAGGACGATCACGTCCCCAGCGATGCCCGTCAAATCGACGAGACTTGGCGTTACGTCCGAAAAGATGGTGGTCCAGATCTCCGTTTCAACAACAATCGGCGTATCCCGGTAATGCAGTATGGGGCGCTAGCCCTTACGTCATCAAAGGGCTTAAACATTCTCCTGAACGTTTCAAGCGTTGGAGACGGCAGCCGCCTTCGTGAACTGTCTACTGGAGTACAAGACACGCCGACAAAGGAGGCCCGGCTCAACGCCAAACAATGCAGCGCAAGACATACCGGCCTCGCATACAAACGCGCTGAAGGTGCTCGGGTTGCAGCCGGACGCCTCACCAGAGAAGATTTCGGAAGCGTACCGCAACTTAGCTCAGATGTATCACCCGGATAAGGTCGCCGGACTGGCACCGGAGTTCCATTGAGATCGCCGAGAGGCGAATGAAGCAAATCAACGCTGCGTACCGACTGCTAAAGATTTCGACCAAAACACGGTAGGACGATTACATGTTTGTTTCTTCCTTATTGACAAGACGGGCCCCCGACCCGTCTTGGAGCTCAACTCTGCCGCGGAGAATCGTCAGCGTGCGCCAAGCCGAAGTGCACACACGAGGAAACAGATTAAGCTGGTCAAAAGTGTGCATTTTCAGCATGCATACGGACTTGAACGAAGTGCCCTCCGCCTTCGGCTCCGGCCACGGCTTCCCGCGGCATGTTATCGTGCACTTGGTGAACCGCTCCTCACACGTGCCGATTATGGATAGAGGGAGATTGGTTGCAAGCCGCTGATTCTAAGAAGAAATTGATTCAAACTCCATAGCGCGGAATTCAAACCGCACTCCCTTCAAGTCGCCCCTATCGAAAGTGCCTGGGTCAAACATTGATCCTTCTCGAATCGTGTTGTCCAAGGCACTCCGATAGGACGCTAACGACTTGTCGGTACTATCCGGTCCAATGTATGGATCGCCGACAATTCACTCAAGATACGGGCCGTTCTATGAGTCTTGTGAGATTAGGTCCTGAAAGTCGCCTGCTTAGGCGAACTCCATTTTTCCCAGATAATCGGCTCACGAGGTCTTGATATCTTAAGCCGAATGTATGACTTTAATCAGGCGCTTCTTTTCAACTGCTTACTTGGAGCTTCGTGGAATGAAGCTTCGGGACCAGCTTTACACGCTAGCGATTGCCGGCTGCGGTGCCTTCTACAAGTGGCAGTTCGCTGGTGGTCTCAGCGTTAAAGAGATTGCCTCATACGCAGTTCCAGCAGTATGGATCGTGGCGTTCTTAATTGCTTGAGTTAAGTCTTCAGGTGTGCCGTCGCATCAGGGCACAGGATTTGGAGGAATGGAATCGTTGGAAACCCCTTATAATTGGTACGGATCAGCCTTCGAAGCCCGGCGTACGCCGCCTCGGAATAATCGCAATTCTGTGCTGGACCGGGTGTGTGGCGGCTGCATTACTAATCCCTCGTTGGATGCTCGAACGATCTTCTTTCAGGCCATTCGCTCAGCCGCGCCCAGGCTATTCCGGATCTAACGCCACCTCAACGAACGAGCGTCACGATCAAGCTCAACATGTTTCGATGCCAGACAGGAGGAAGACGGCACTCTCGGCCGTGATTCCAAAACGCCCAGCTGATAAATTGGCGAACGGTGTGCTGCCTCGCAATACCTATGAGAAGCAGCCATCGCCACCGATTCAACAGTCGCAGCAGCAGCTACCAGAAATAAGTGCGCGCCTGGTCGAACGCGGAAAATCCGGCTTTGATAGTGCAGAACAACTCTGACGTGCTTGCCGATCGCATCACGTGGGAACTGGTGATGTTCCGAAAAGCGGATCAGGCCTTCATGTCTTACGACACGCAGTCAATAGGATATGTCAAGCCTCACCAGCAGTCGGCCGCGTATAGCCTTGATCTAAGTTTACGGGGTCATGCTCCCCCAAACTCCGCCCATCGTCAACGGTGACTCTTTTGTCGGTAGTATCGCTGTGGATTGTCCGACCTGCAAGGGACTTACCTTGCTAGTTGGCTTTACATGGGCAGACGATGGGTAGTTATTACGAGCTCCCCGATGGTGACGGAAAATTGATTGTGCCTCACGATTTGTCGGGTGGATCAATCAAAGAGTTTCTCTCGCGTATTGAGACGTATGTGACCCCTGAAATGCGGCATTCAATCAGGTGAACAGATTCACAATACTCTCGCGTAGTGCCAGAATGACGGGCAATCCGGACAGAACCGCCGAATGAGTACCCGGAAACGCGCTTCTCGTCTTCTAACGGTATGTTTGGTAAACCGTGCGCCGTAACTCACGATCTATGCGCGCCGAGGGGCCACATCCGCGAGAAGCGCGTTTTCCGGCAGGTGGCTTTCAAAGGCTGCGTTCGGGAATCGGCTTAGCGTTGTTAATCCAACAACTGGCCCGTGTGAGGGATACTCCAGGCGATAAGTCCTGTCACTCTACTCCACTCGCTGCTTCTCCCGAAATTGCCATGCAATAGCGCCGCTATCTTCTGGCTGAAGTTGGCCGTAGCGGTGGCGGAACACCGGCAACGGCTACCACCCCGAAACCGAGCCACCGAACGTAAGTGAGGTCAGGCCCGGCAAGAACCGGGGCCGAAGGCGAATTCCCCAGTCACAACGCGAAAAAATAAATTTAACCGCTAATCCACTCGAAATATAACCACTTCCACCCAACCCCAAACTCCGTTTCCACTCCGCGCCGTGCTACTGTCCAACAGGCTCGCAGCTCCCGCACAACCGGGATCAAGCGGGCCATTTCTATTTCAGGAGCCTTTACAAAAAATGTCCACACCCGCGCAAACAGCAGCCAATCAAGCCAACGCCCAGCACAGCAGCGGTCCCAAAACCGACACGGGGAAAGCCGCCTCCGCCGGAAACAACCGTAAATACGCCCTCGCCGGAGCCTTCTTCCTCCTCCCCAGCGAAGATGAAGCCGATTACCGCAAGCTCCTCAGTGACTTGACCGAGGAGCATCAGCCATCCACCCGCACCGAACTGATCCTGGTCCAGAAAATGGCGCAGCACTACTGGACCAGCCAGCGCGCCCAGTCACTCCAACACCCAATCTTCGAAAACGGCAACGCCGCCCAATCTTTCAGCCTCTTCCTGCGCTACCAGACCACCCACGACCGCGCCTTCCACAAGTGCCTCGACCAGCTGGTAAAGCTAAGAGCCGAAAGGCGCAAAGAGCAAATTGGGTTCGAATCGCAAAAACGCCAGCAAGCCGCTCAGCAAGCCATCGAAGCTAGCAAACAGGCCGACGAAACCCGCCGCCAGGAAGTCCATCAAGCCAAAGTTCGCCTCATCAACTCGAAAGCGGCTCTGACCGAACTCGACGCCAACATAAAAGGAACCCTCGAAGCGAAATTCCCCGGCTATACCGCCATCCCCTTCACCGATATCAAGCCGTTTCTCGAAACCGCCATCCAGGATTTCGTCAACTACAAAACAGCCAAAGCCGCGTAAGGGAGCCCTCGCTAAGATCGTAATGTGACTCCGCCTATCAGGACGGCAGACGTGCCATTTCCACCCGTCGATCAACAGCTCCGCTACATCAAAAAAGGTCTGGCTGAACTCATTCGTGAAGAAGAATTGCGTGAACGCCTGACCGTCTCCCTGAAAGAAAACCGCCCGCTTCGCGTCAAGGCCGGATTCGATCCTACCGCGCCCGATCTGCATCTTGGACACACGGTTCTGCTTCGCAAGATGAAGCACTTTCAGGACCTCGGGCATACGGTGATTTTTTTGATAGGCGACATGACGGGGCTGATCGGCGATCCAACCGGGCGCAATATCACGCGGCCTCCCATGACGCGGGAGAGCATTCAAAAGAACGCGGAAACATACAAGGCACAGGTCTTCAAAATTCTCGATCCTGAAAAGACGGAGGTGCGCTTTAACAGCCAATGGCTGGAGCCGCTTACGTTTGAAAATCTGGTACGCCTTTGCTCAAAATACACGGTAGCGCAACTGCTTGAGCGTGACGAGTTCAGCAAACGCTTCAAAGACGGTGTTCCCATTTCGGTCCATGAACTGCTGTATCCGCTAGCGCAGGCGTTCGATTCTTTTGCTCTCGAATGCGACGTGGAGATGGGCGGGACTGACCAGAAATGGAATTTGTTAGTGGGCCGCGAGATCCAGAAGGATTACGGCCAGAAACCGCAGATCGTAGCCACGGTGCCGATTCTTGAGGGGCTGGACGGCGTTGAGAAGATGTCGAAGTCCAAAGGCAACTACATCGGAATTACCGAAGCGCCGAAGGTGATGTTCCGCAAGGTGATGCAGATCAGCGATCCGCTGATGTACCGCTATTACGAACTGCTAACCGATCTGCAAGTGGAAGAGATTGCCCAGTTGCGCGCCGACGTGGCGGCTGGCCGAAGAGATCCGATGGAAGTGAAAATGGAGCTTGGCCGTCGCATCGTAGCGGATTTCCATTCGGCGGCGGACGCTGAGACCGCGCACGAGGCCTTCAACAGGGAAGTGCGGCAGGGACGGGAACCAGCGGATACCGAAACCGTCGAACTGCCGGAGCAAGCTATCAGTGACAAAGGAATCCGCGTCGATAAACTGCTGGCGTTACTCGGCCTTGCACCCAGCGTTACGGAAGCCGCGAGAAGAATCAAGGCCGGAGCAGTTGAGATTAACGGGACAGCCCACAAAGATCTATTACTTAATGGTGTGAGCGGCGTGGCTGTCATTCGTGCGGGAAAGCAGTGGAAGCGCGTCACGCTGAGTCGTGTTGGCGTATGATGTCTTCACCGAAACAATCCGTGTAGAAACGTAAGGAGGACTATGGCGACCATTACAACCAATCCCTCAGTGACGCAAAGTGCAATCAGACAGACGAAGATCCTGATCAACAACCAATGGGTTGACAGTGTGTCCGGCAAGACGTTTGAAACCATCAATCCGGCGACGGGCGAGGTGATCGCAAGGGTTGCCGAAGCCGATGCGGCGGACGTCGATCTTGCGGTTAAAGCGGCGCGCAAAGCGTTCCACAATAAAAGTCCCTGGCGAAGAATGTCGGCTTCCGAGCGCGGCAAGCTCATCAACCGTCTTGCCAACCTGATCGAGAAGAACCAGGATGAACTGGCCACCCTTGAATCTCTCGACAATGGGAAACCGAAGCATGTTGCGTTGGCCGCCGATCTGCCGCTGGTGATCGCCTGCTACCGTTACTACGCTGGCTGGGCCGATAAGATTCAGGGAAAAACGATCCCGATCAATGGCGATTATTTTTGCTACACGCGCCATGAGCCGGTGGGGGTCGTGGGGCAAATTATTCCCTGGAATTTCCCGCTTCTAATGCAGGCCTGGAAACTTGGCCCGGCACTGGCCGCCGGAAATACCGTGATTCTGAAGGCGGCGGAACAGACTCCTCTCACGGCGCTTCGAATTGGAGAACTGATCCTCGAAGCCGGATTCCCGGAGGGCGTGGTCAATATTTTACCGGGTTACGGACCAACTGCTGGAGCTGCGCTGGCTCGTCATATGGACGTCGATAAGATCGCCTTCACCGGTTCAACCGAAGTCGGCCATCTCATCATGAAGGCCGCGGCTGAGACAAACCTGAAACGGGTCACACTCGAATTGGGCGGCAAGAGTCCGAACGTCGTATTTGCGGACGCGGACATGGAGCAGGCGGTTGAGGGCTCTCACTTCGCTTTGTTCTTCAACCAGGGCCAATGCTGTTGCGCTGGCTCGCGGACGTTTGTCGAAGAATCGGTATATGACCAGTTTGTAGAGCGGAGCTCAGAGCGTGCCAAACGCCGCGTAGTTGGCAATCCCCTGGAAGCGGCAACGGAGCAGGGTCCGCAAGTAGACAACGAGCAATTCAACAAAGTCTTGAGCTATATCGAAGCGGGCAAGCGGGATGGCGCGAAGCTGATGTGCGGCGGCGAACGTGTTGGGGACCGCGGCTACTTCGTTGCGCCGACCGTGTTTTCTGAAGTCAAAGACGACATGAAGATCGCCCAGGAGGAGATTTTCGGCCCGGTCATGAGCATTCTGAAATTCAAAGACATGGACGACTTAGTCGAGCGCGCGAACGCGACCATGTACGGGCTTGCCGCCGCCGTCTGGACGAAGGATATCGGCAAAGCGCATCACATCGCCAACAATGTTCGGGCCGGTACAGTGTGGGTCAACTGCTTCGATGTCTTCGATGCAGGGGCGCCGTTCGGCGGCTTTAAACAATCCGGGATCGGCCGTGAACTGGGCGAATACGGACTTCAGCAATACTGCGAAATTAAGACCGTGACGGTGAAGTTGTAGTCGGGAACAGTTGAATACCGTTCAGCGATCGCTCTGAATCGGCGCTACGCGCGCGCTGTGTAGCTGCCGAAATTTTTGCATCGCCGCCGCCGCGTCCTCACGTCTTCCTAGCTCTCTAAGAGTTGTTGCCAGCAAATAATAGGTACTTCCGTCGCTGTCGTCCTTGATCGCCGACTGCAACTCCGGGAGCGCTCGACCGGGTTGCTTTCTTGCCAGGTAGATCTTTGCGAGCACCACATGCGCGGCGGAAAGATCAGGCTGGATTCTAAGCGCCGAAAGTGCGAGCGGTTCGGCTTGGGCAATATTTCCCTGCCGTAAATAGATAGCTGCTATCAAGGTGTTAGTATCTGGATCGTTCGGGTCCAATTCGTGTGCTCGCGCGGCAGCTTTCTGAGCACTCTCGTCGTCGCCAGAAGCGCTGTACGACGCCGCTAGACCCGACCAGGCAGCGGCAAGGCCGGGCTGCTGCGCCGTGGCCGCCTGGTATTCGCGAACAGACTCCTGGTACCTTTCGGCAATACGAAACGATTCGCCGAGAAGCATTCGGGCGTGTACAGAATCCGGATTCAGCTTCATGGCCCGCTGCATGGCTTGTTCCGAGGCATCCATGAATGCCTTGGCTGCGGATTTCGAACTCTTAAGTTCTTGCTCGGCTAACACCCGGTCCGCGACCGCCAAGCCGTACCATGCTTCCGCATTCCCAGGATCTAGATGAGTTGCCTGCTCATAAGAAGTCCGGGCGCCGCGGACCTGGTTGAGCGCGATCTCCGCTTGAGCGGCGGCTAGAACCGGAGCGGGGTCTGCCGGTTGCGCGTGGCGAGCCCGGTCCAAGTACGGCAGGGCTTCCTTAGGACGCTCCAGTTTGAGAAGTGAAAGACCGGCGAACAAATTCGCGGGCTCTGAACTTTGATTAGCGTCTAAGCGCGATTCGGAACTGATGAAGAGCGGAACTGAAGTCCCGAAGTTGGTAGTACGCGATCCCGAGATTATCTCGAAGTTCCGGGCCATCCTCGCCGTTCCGGATCAACTGCTGAAAAGCGGAGATGGCGTCAGCGAAATCGCCGCGCCTCTCCGCTTCCACCGCACGTTGCCCGAGGGCCTGGTTATCGGTCAGTTGCGCGGCAAATGACGGCGCCCGAACTTAACCATAGGAGCAATAGCAATGCTCGCGCTGTCACCAGATTAGTTTTGCCGCCACCTGAATCAGCCGCGGGTTGTTGGTCTGCGATGTTATTTCACCGAATGTGGAAGATCCAAGTTGGGTGTTCGGAGATCCGAATTGCGGTGTGTTGAGCAAATTGAATGATTCCCCTCGAAGCTGCATTTTCAAACGGCCCTCAGGAGTCACATCGAAGTTCTTGAACAGCGCAAAATCAAAGTTATGGATACCGTCTTGCCGCAGATTCGGCGTAGTCCGGCTAACAGTGCCAAGCGTGAAGTTCGGCGGCGCGGAGTAGCACGCCGTATTGAACCATTCGTTCACGCGGCTTGACGCCGAACCACTCATGCCGGCTCCGTTTGGACAAGCAGTGAGATTGAAGTTGGGACGAGATCCGCCGCCTTCGTCGTGGATGTTGTTGTTGTTCGTTGAAAACTCTAGCGGGAACCCTGTTTGAAGCGTCAGAATTCCATCCAAGCCCCACCCACCAGCCACCGCCTGCACAACCCTGTTCGCATGCGACATATACTTTCTGCCTTTACCGAACGGTAGATCCACTACATAGCTGAGCACCATCCGTTGCGAAGCGTCATAGCTTTCCAGGGATCGCTCCAGCCGCAGGTTTCCCCAATACTGAACACCCGCGGGACCATTAGATTCTAACCATGGCGTTGTGCTTTCGGTATTGCCGAGCAGCTTCGATTTCGTGTACGAAAGCATGACTGTTCCGCCTTCATTGAACCTCTTCGTGACCTTCAACTGACCCGATTCGTAATTTGAGTCTCCCGAGCCTTGCGAGGCATACTGCACTTGGCCGAACTGAGGATAGGGCCGCAGCAACTGCTCAAAAGCGATCTTGGAGCTGTTAAACGAGGAGGTAGCGGGAACTTTACCGGCGAACGGGTTAGCTACTGTCCCAAGAAACGCGGTTGTTCCAACTTGCTGAGCGATTTGTTGAACCTCTGTAAGCGGCAGGTAATTCTCATCCTGGGTCTGGATCGGCAGATGCGTTCCCTTGGAGCCCACGTAGGCAACGTCGATGAGGAAACTAGGACCGAACTGTTTCTGGATGTCGAAGTTCCACTGCTGGTTGTAGCCCAGCGGGTTCTGTGGAACTTGTGTCAGCACTGTATTGCCGTAGAGTGCCTGGTTCGGATCCGCGTTCCGCTGCGGCGGCGCGATGATACCGCTCGGAAATGGGTTGGACAGAGTGTTGAAGGGAGTAATGCCACCGTCGAGGGATGTATTCATCGATTGCGTGATCGCGTTGATGGAGTCGTGATCCGGCTCCGAAAATAAGTTCACGTCATTCGGCAAATAGAAGATGCCGTAGCCAGCGCGAATTACCGTACTAGGAGTCAACAGATAAGCCATGCCCACGCGTGGAGAAAACGCCGTGAGATCGGTGTTGACCGCACTCCGGTCCAGGCGCTGGGGCGATGCCGCGAAACCGACTGAACCCGTCAGAGGTAAACCCGTCGTAGCGGCAAGAGGGTTGACAGCGTTCGGGAAGAACACGCTGATACGGTTGAAGCGCTCGGTCCAGGGCCCGGGAGCTTCCCAACGGACGCCGGCATTTATAGTCAGGCGTTTAGTTGCCTGCCAGGTATCATTCACATACAGCGCCCGGTAAATCTGCTGACTGGCCGTAAATGCAGGTTCCTGCACTGAGCCGCTGTTCGGAGTGCCGTATAAAAATGAGGCGAACGCCGATCCACCGCCGGCTCCGTTCACTGGATTGCCAGCGGTGAATTGCGATGTGAAATTATATCCGCCGGTCCCGTTGTTGGTCTGCCCGTAATTGTGCCTTGCCGCTCGCCACTCGCCCCCGAAGTTTATCGTGTGATGTCCCGCTACGGTGGTTAGGCTAGGCGCTATTTCTAGCGCCGTATCGAATCCGGCTATAACACTGCCCGTTTCACCACCGCAGAATTCGTTGTAGACGTTGTCGTTCACGCAGATATTCGGAAGAGCGCGGACCTGGTTAGCAACATCCTGGTTAATGTAACTTGGCCACCCAATTGAAGTCGCGTCAAATCCGATGCTCGCCGGCGTTCTTAGGTATCGGAAGCGCAGGAAATCGGCACGGATATCCATAACCGTATGCGGCGAAAGCGTGTAAGTATCGTCGATAACCGTCTGAAGCGTGTTGTAGTTCTCTGGCGTACCAACACCACCCGCGTAAGTCTCGTTGTGGAAGGGATCTCCGGCCAGGTCAAGATCGGACCAGTACGTGTAACGGAAGAAGAGCCTCTGTTTATCGCTGACGGTATGATCAATTCGCATTGTGCCCTGGTCGGTATTTCCTCCGGTACTCACATTGCCCGCCCAATTATTCAACGCACCCGCGCCGGAGACATTCGGCAGCGCCCAAAGCGAGACTAGGTGGGCCGCAACAGGGTCCATCTGGCTGGGGCAGATTACGTTGAGCCGACCGTTGCAACTGGCTTGCTGCCGAACGTACGCGCCATTGATTTGCTGCGTTGTGAAAGGATTGTAGATATTCGCTCCGAGACCCGAAAAATCACCGCTCCTCATCGCCGCCGTGGGAACGGACAAGAGAAGCGGAGTTCCTTGTCGAAGACGGAAACCTTCGTAGTTGACAAAGAAAAAGGTCTTGTCTTTTCCGTTATAAACGTGTGGGATAACTACCGGGCCGCCCAGAGTGGCCCCGAACTGATTCTGTGTGAATGCGCCGGTGGGAACGCCGTTTCTGTTGTTGAAGAAGTTATTGGCGTTCAGGTCCTTATTCCGCAGATATTCATAGACGTCCCCATGTACCTGGTTAGTGCCCGACTTGGTTTTAAGATTGATTACACCTCCGCCCGTATTACCGTATTGCGGAGGCAGATTGTTGGTCAGTACGTTGAATTCCTCGACCACCTCTTGCGAAGGCAAAAGCTCGACCGCGTGGCCGAACGGGATTACCATGGTGGCCCCATCTAGTAGCCAGTTGCTCTGGTTCGCCGTCCCGCCTCCGATCTGAAAATTGCCATAGGCGGAATTGTTTGTACCGGCCCCGTTCTGTTGCGATTGCCCTTGCGGAACAACGCCGGGCGCCAGCGCAACCAGGGCCAGCGGATTGCGTCCGTTCAACGGAAGCTCATTCACTTCCCGCGAAGAAATCACGGTGCCTATCCCGGCGTTGTCCGTCTGGATCAGTTCCGCGCCTCCTGTGACGGTTACGCTTTGCTCGGATTGCCCGACTTGAAGTGAGAAATCGGTTCGCACGCTCAATCCCACTTGCACCTGGATATTCGGATGGACCTGCCGCTGAAATCCAGTGGCTTCCACGCTGATTTCGTAAGTACCGGGAAGCACATATTGGAATGTGTAGAACCCGCCTTGATTAGTCTGAGTGCTGACGGCCACCGCGGTCGCAGAGTTTTTGAGCGTGACTTTAGCGTTGGGAATGGTTGAGCCGCTGGGGTCGTTTACATACCCGGTAAGCGTTGCGTCCGCTGTTTGCGCGCCCAGAATGGAAGCGAACGTAAAGATGGCGAAAATGCCGAATACGCGAGAAAACACGATGTCCTCCTTTGACCCCACGACCGTACAGATGATTTAGTATGGTCTACCTACAAAAGGATATACTGCGATTCGCGGCTCCCTGTCAAGGGAAAAATGCCGTACCGGTAAAGGTTCGGAATCACCGCATCAGGCGATCAGGTCCCACGTTTCGACGGTATAAGCGGAGCCGGTTTTCGGGCCCGATCTCTCGAGGGTACCGGTCGCCGCATTGTCCTCCCACTTGATCGTTAAACGGGTAAATGCCGGCTCAAGAGATCCGTCATCCTCGTAAAGAGTGCAGGGACGGGCATTGGTGCCGTACTTTCGGACAGTCAGTTTGAACGCCTGCGGATCGCGAGTGCTTAGAGTGGATTGCGCCAGCGGCAGAAGAGATCCCTTCTTGACGAACATTGGAATCTGATTTAGAGGTGCCGGAACTTTTAGCTTTGCTTCTCCGGCGATGCTGTAGAACGAGTCCAAAAATCGATCCACTCGCCACGCGGAAGGTAGACTTCACGTTCGTGTTCGCCCGCGACAACCGGCGCGACCAGCAGGTCCTCTCCGACCAGATACTGATCGTCCACGGTCCAAGTCCTCGGATCGTTCGGGTAATCCATGACAAGAGCGCGGAAAGGGGGAATTCCTTGCAACCGGTAGCGCACAAAAGCCGCGTACAGATAAGGAACGAACTGCATCCGCAGACTGATCAGGTCCCTGCAAGTCGCTTGTAATTCTTCCCAGCCCGGAGCGAAGCGATTGGAATTATTCGCTTCCTTGTCTACCTGCTTCCAAGGCGGGTTCTTGATGTACCATGCGTTCACCATCGCGACGGGCGAGAAGATAACGGTTTGCAGTCTTCGGATGAGGTCTTCCGGATCCCTTGCATCCCGCACTTCAGGACACCAGAGCAGACCGGAGAAGCCGGCGTTCAACAGCGCCCGAATAAATTGCTTGTGGTCGTAAGTGTCGCTGTAGAGGGCGTACGGATACGGGGACGCGAGAGCGTGCGAGGAGCGAACCAGTCCCAGCGTTCGAGTGCTCAACTCGCTCAAACGCCGTTTGAATGGTGTCTTGATAGCGCAGACCGAAAAACGAATGCATCTGTTCTCCATCTGCGCCGGAAGGGAACTGGCCTAACTCGGGCCAAGACCAATTTCCCGTGTAATCGGAGTTATCGCACTCGTCCAACTTGAATCCAGATACGCCGTGCTCGATAAGTGTCCGTCGATGATAATCGCCGAAGATCTTGCGCGCCTGCTCGCCTGCGAAAGTCCGGTACCAATCCATCCCAAACCTCATAATCGCCGGAATATGGCAGCAGTGCCGAGTGCAGAGGTGACGTTGGATGCGTGAAAGCGTGCTCCCACAGATTGACCTTGTATCCGGACTCATTCAAGCGGGAAATCATTCCCGCTGGATCTGGGAATTTGTCGCTCCACACGAAGGAGCACGAGTACGAATGCGATTGCCAACCCGGTTCGAGACCAAGCACATCGCAAGGGATCTTCTCCCGCCGCAGTTCATCTGCGAGCCCCAGTACCTCATCCTGGCTAAAGTTGCCGTAGCAGCGATACCAGAAACCTAAGCCCCAGCGCGGCGGAAGCGGCCCACCTCCGGAAAACAGGTTGTAGCGTTGAACGGCCTCCCGCATAGTGGGACCGGCAAACAGATAGACATCAACGCCGTGGGAATCGGGAACCTCCACCAAAACCTCGCTATGCTGGTCCAGGTGGTACCGCTTGTATGATTCGGGCACTCGCGGAGATCGCGGCAGATTGAGACGGTGTCGCACTCTCTGAGGCGCGCGACGTGCCTTTCTTAACCTTGTTTCCGCAGTAGATGTTCACGTATCGGGCCGTATCGATTAGGACACCGTAGCCTCGCGCGGAAACGTAAAAGGGAACCGGAGCGTGCGAGTCGCCGAGATCCACACTGGGATCGGCGTTCACGCGAAGCTTCTTCTTGAGCCCACGCTGCAAGAACGAATGGAACTGCAAGCCCAAGCCGTAGACCATCTCGTCCGGTTCGAGTGGCAAGGAAACTTTGAATCCACGATTTGTGCCTGAACCCCGAAATCGAATCAGGGGAAGCGGAGGACTGTTCACCGGAGTAAGGTTGGCGAGAGCCTCTCGCGCTGGTTGATACCGCCGCGTCTTAACAGGCGTTAAAGCTTCCGGTGTCCCGAAGCGGAGCCGCCAAATCCCAGGCAGGACTGCTTCCGCACGGGAGGTTTGAGACTGCATCGGGGACGCGGCCACTCCCAGCGCTGCGGAAAGTATGTTGAACTTGCGTCTTGAGATTCCTCGTGATTTGCTCAAGCGTTTTCCCCTATCTTGATCACTGCGCAACGACATCGGTCGAGATGACAGAATCTGCTTTTCTCCCCGAAGTAAGCGCTGCAAAGCAACCATATCAACCTGGTGAACCTGCCTCCCGCTCTTAATCGCAAGAGCCGCTGCTGCACCCGCGCTTTGCCCGGCGATCATGTAGTTCGCTTCCATGCGGAACGAGGCATACGCGATCGTAGAGGCGGAAATGCAAACGGTGACCAACAGATTCGAACATTGTTGCTGTTTTGGCAGAAGGGCGCGATAAGGGATTTGCCACGGCTCGACGGGCATGCTGAGATAGCCTTCCGTAAAAGCTTCGTCGATCACATTCGGGAACATGTAAACCTTGTGAGCGGCCCACTGAACCTCTCGAATATCGATGTTGTATCCAGCCATTCCAATGGAATCGTATTTCTCGCGGGATTCTTGCAGATCGTGTTGTGTGAGGACATATTCTCCTAACATCCGGCGGCCCTCGCGAACGTACAATTGATACGGCCAGTGCTGGTTGTCCGCAAATTCATCCTTTGGGAGTCCCATACGCCGCGCGGCGGTCTTGATGCTGTCAGGCACACTGGGGTCGTTTTGCAGAAAGTAGATGAGGCCCTGGGCCCAGTGCAGATGCTCATCCCAAATCTGCTTCCGCCGGGCATAGCTCGCTTCCGGATACTCCCAACTGGCTCCCAGTAAGTCTGTAGATACTGGTCCCGTGCTGTTAACATCTGTTTTCCCGTTCGGGATAGAAATGATTCCCAGGAAATCGTTTATGGTCAGAGCACCTTTCCCGCTCTCCAGATACCGGCGAGCGAGTTCATACTGACGCGGGTTATAGCTTGCTGGCCGCTCGACCGTCAGCCGGTTCTCCGGGCACGTCCGTCAAGCAGAGGCGAAAACAGTACGATTGAAACTTGCCGTCGCGCTTGTCCTATGTTCGCTACTTTTTCCTGGGGCGTTACGTAGGGGAGCAAGCCGGCCGTAGAATCGTCGGCGGAGACGGGAAACTTGAATTGATGGTGTCCAGGCAGAAGATCCTGCCGCCCCGCCAAAGACTCCCCGTACTGCGATGTTCCTTCGCGCCCGACGACATAAGCCACTCCCGCAGCCTTCATCAAATCGCCTTCGTAAGAGCTATCCAGGAAGACCAGGGCCTGGAACTCATGCCCATCCTCGCATCGAAGTGACTCGATTTTCGTCCCGGTTTTCCGCACGTTGGCTAATCGGCATCCAAGGTACGTGTCCACGTGAGCCGCCCGTAACATGCCGTTGAGGATTTGCTCCGCGACATGCGGCTCGAATGCCCAAGCAATGGGCTGACCATAGTGCGAACCGGCGCTGATGAAAAATGCACGGGCAAGACCACCGATCAGTTGCTTCTGATTGTCAACGTCGCTATTGCTGAGTCCACCGGACACCATCCCCCCGACGTGTGAAGTTGGCTCGACAAGCGCCACCCGCATACCTTCACGGGCCGCGCTTACTGCCGCCATGATTCCACTTGGGGTAGCGCCGTAAACAACCACGTCGAACGAGTTCGCCGCACATAAACTTGCGGTTGCAATGAACACGCTCACCAAGGCGGCGAGGGAAACACGACGGCCTCTCGCCCTCATAAACGGCTCATGCACTTCGGCGACCTGTGGCACTGAAATCTCCGAATCGCGGTGGAGCGAACGTGTCCCGCAAGGCCAGACAAACGGCGCCATGCAGCAGAGAATCGTCGGCCGAGAGCCGCGCCGGATGGATTGAATAACGTAGCTGCGAAGAGCCGAAACAGGAATTCACGTCCTTCTCGATTAGATCCCAAATGGCGGTAATGCGCCCGGCGACGATCACTTCCGCTGGATTAAACATATAACCTATATTCGAGATCCCAAGCGACAGGTATTTGGCGGTTACACGAAAGCTGGAAAGCGCGACCTGCTCCCCTGCTCTCGCGCTTGCCAGCATCTGTTCAAAGCGTTCAACGCTAAATCTGAGACGTGGATTCACACGGCGCCAAGTAGATTCATTACTTACGTGAAGTTCCCAACACCCGTGACGGCCACAACGGCAGAGCGGCCCCGAAGGGTCGATGACCATGTGGCCCACCTCTGCCGCCAGGCTTGCGTCATGTCCCAGATAGATCTCTCCATTGATCACCGCGCCCGCTCCTGTGCCGAAATCGCTAACATTCAAAAAAACGAAGTTAGTCTTGCGGCCGGGATTGCCGCTGGTTGAGAGCCACAACTCCGAGAGCGCTCCCACGTTGCAGTCGTTGTCCGCCAGCGTCGGTATTCCGGTGTGAGCCTGAATCGCATCTCCGATAAGGAAGTCGTTCAGCTCGCCGTGTGTTGGCGACCAAAGTATACGGCCGGAAAAGGCGTCCACGTGTCCGGGAACGGCGACGCCTATGCAGCGGAACTGCTCTTCCTTTTTCAGCCCGGCTCGCTTGGTGATCTCTTGCACCGCTCGGCCCAGCGCTTCTACCAGGCTTCCGGGTGAAGTCGGAGTCGCGAAGGTCAAGCTTTCATGAATTTGCCCCTTAAGTCCCGCCCAGGCGAGCTGACAGTATTCCGGCCTGATATTCAGTCCCAGTACGGGGTAGTTCAGATCGTTCAGTTGCAAGCTCATGGGCACTCGTCCTCGCTGTGAAGCAGTGCTACGCTCCTCAGAGACGACGTTTTGTTCTACGAGTTCGTCAACGATGTCGGAGACACTGCTGCGGAATACGCCCGTCAGCCGCGCGAGTTCAGCTCTCGAGATCGGCTCTTTCTGGCGGATCAGGTTCAGCATGATGGCCCGGTTTACAGCACGAACACTCGATGGTGTAGCAGTCCGGATTGTGTGGGCGTTCTTCTCCGGGACTTTTTTGCTTGACATAAAGTCGCGAATAGCAGTATACCGTTTTGTAGTGGCTCCGTACTAAAAATTTACCATCCAGTTTAACTGGATGGCGCGTACGATTGGATGAGGACTGAAGTGAGTTTCACAACGAGTTACAAAGAAGATTTGTTTAACGCCATCGATCAGGTGAAGCTTGGGCAGGTGGAGCAGGCAACTTCCTGGCTGCGCGAAGCCCGCGACGCCGACCGGCACATTTTCACATGCGGCAACGGAGGGAGTGCCTCGACAGCATCGCACTTTGTTTGCGATGTCGTTAAAGGCGCCAGCTATCAGCGCGAGAAGCGCTTTCGAATTATGGCGCTTACCGATTCACTTGCCACAATCACCGCCTACTCAAATGATGTGAACTATGACAGTATCTTCGCGGAGCAGCTCAGGAACTTCGCCGGACCCGGAGACATTCTGATTGCGATCAGTGGTTCGGGAAATTCGCCAAACGTCATAGCAGCCGCGGAATACGCGAAAACGGTGGGTTGCAAAACAATCGGACTTACCGGGCGGGATGGCGGTAAATTGGGCAAGACCGTGGACTTGAATATTCAAGTTCCCGTTCAGCACATGGGACGCATCGAAGACGCCCATCTGATCATCTGCCACATGATGGCTTATCAGCTTATGGAATAACGGCTTCGACTGAGAGCTGTCGTGAACTAACGTGTCCGTTTCTCGAAGAAAAGTCTTGGAAGGCTTGGCCGCTGGAACGGGCTTGGCAATGTCTGGTGGGAGTCTGCTTGCTGACTCGCTAACCGCGCCATCTCAGCGGCAATGGACTCCAAATTGGATCAGTGGCCAGCCGGAGCATTCTGTTTCCGCCGATCAGCGGATCGGGCTTCAGCCACTAGCCCAACAGGTACGTGAACTCGAGACGAGTCTTGCCTATCTGGGCCAACCATTCTCTCCCGCGGACCGGGATCGTATCGATGCCGCCCTCAATCTCGCGGATGAATCCGCCGCTGTTACTGACCTGCAGAATATTCTCGACCGCTACGTTCTGGTCATTGTGACCATAAACGCCGAGAGCCGCGTCCAGGTAACACAAGGCGCGGCTCCCGCGGAACTGCTCGAAGACGGAACCCGGCTCTTTCTGGTGAAGGTGATAAATGAAGCGGGTGTAACGGCTACGTTGCAGGTTCATAGCCCGAACAGCGAACCTGTGTATGTATCTGCCTGGAAAGATGAGAGCCCCGAACCCACGGAGCGCGTCACCGTCGAAGATGTCAGAAACCGCTGGGCGGACATCTCTCTGTATAACGAGCAGCCCTTTACAAATCGCCTGTCGGGCCTCGCTTTGCAATACGCGATTCTGCAAATCTATAGCCGGGATGCGGGACCGAGGTTAGCCCGAATTGGGTTCGACGTTGGATCGGGCACTCAGGAGATAAGCGCCCGGAAAGATGTCGATATTCTCTTTCACTCAAAAGCGGCGCGGTCCATCCGCCTTCAAGTGCTGGATGACGGCCACTCCCCCACAATTGCCTCGTTCATCTTCCGCGATCACCTGGGCCGTATCTACCCGAATCCAGCGAAGCGGCTTGCGCCTGACTTCTTCTTTCAACCGCAGGTTTATCGAGCCGATGGTGAAACCATTCGCTTGCCGGACGGCTCTTACGAGATCACCTGCACAGGCGGCCCCGAGTATGTCACCGAGATCAGGCGGCTAGAGGTTCTGGGCGAGATTTCCCGGCCAGTTTCCTTTCAACTCAAACGCTGGATTCATCCCGCTCAGTCCGGCTGGTATCCGGGAGATCACCACATTCACGCCGCCGGCTGCTCGCATTACGTCACGCCCACGGAGGGCGTCGATCCGGCCGTGATGATGCGACAAGTGGAAGGGGAACATCTGAGCGTAGGTTGTGTCCTCAACTGGGCTCCTTGCTACTATCACCAAAAACAATTTTTTACCGCCCAGGACAACCCGCTCTCTAAACCCGATACGATTCTGCACTATGACCTGGAAGTATCGGGTTTTCCCTCCAGCCACTGTGGGCACTTGGTCCTGCTGGGATTGAAAGATCAAAACTATCCCGGAACCAAACGGATTGAGGATTGGCCAACCTGGAATCTTCCTATTCTTCAGTGGGCGAAGGCACAGGGCGCGGTGGTGGGATACCCGCACTCCGGGTGGGGACTTGCCGTGAAAAGCAAAGAGCTTCCCAACTTTGAGATGCCGGCGTTCGATGGCATTGGCGCGAACGAATACATCGTGGACGTGACTCACCCAAACACGGTGGATTTCATGTCGGCTGGCGATACGCCGTACGTGTGGGAGCTGAACATCTGGTATCACACGCTGAACGTTGGGTTTCGTGCACGTCTCTCCGGAGAAACAGATTTTCCTTGCATCACGGACAATCGCGTCGGGCAAGCCAGGCTGTATGCGCGAGTGGATGGCCGCCTCAATTACCGAGGCTGGCTGAAAGCGTTGCAGGAAGGGCGCAGCTATGTCTCGGACGGAAAAAGTCATCTGATGGAATTCGCGGTCAATGGCGCGGGCGTCGGAATGGGCGCTGGCGAGTTGCAGCTCGCAGCCCCAGGAACGGTTCAGGTAACGGTCAAGGCCGCCGCGTATCTTGATGCTGTGCCGAACCCGGCCATCTCTAAACTGCCTTACGACAAAGAGCCTTACTGGCACATTGAGCGCGCACGCATTGGCGCGACCCGCAGCGTTCCAGTTGAACTGGTCTGGAACGGACGCTGCATTGCGAGTGAAAATCTGCTGAGCGACGGCTCTCTACAAACGCTTAACGTTCACAGTGCCAATCGAGGAAAGTGGTTGGATGGCCCTGAGGATATTGCCTTCTTCCCACACAAACCCGATCTTCGTCAAGCTGGGAGGAAAGCGAATGCGGCCCTCGGCAAGAAGCGCGCAATGGTGTTTGACGGCAGTCGATCAGTGCTGGAGCCAGAAAGCGGCGCAGATATCTGGAACCGAGATCCCAGCGGCCAAGAAGGCTTATGAGCATGCCCGCGAGACGTATAAAATGCTCGTTCGCCAAGGCGTTTAGAATATTTCGAAAAACACAATTCCCGGCACTCTCCCGACGATTTTTGGAACTCTTCGCTGTCTCGCCGTAATACATTGTGAAAGCGACAGACGTGAAGACGAATCAGCCTAAAGACGAGTTGGACGATGCTGACTTGCTTCGGCTCTCGGACAAGGGCGACGAGGATGCGTTTCTAGTTCTCTACGGTCGTCATCAGGGGCCGGTGTTTCGATTTTCATTCCATATGTCAGGGTCTCGGGAATTGGCGGAGGAAGTTACTCAGGAAGTCTTCATGTCGCTGCTGTCTGAGCAGAAGTTGTATGCTCCAGGCCGGGGGCAATTGCAAGCCTACCTGATAGGCATCGCTCGCAACAAAGTGCGGCGGCACTTGGAGCGGGACCGAAGATGTCCGGCTATTTCGAGTGCCGTCGAGGAGAGTATTTCACTGCTCGACGGATTGAACAAGGAGCGGCAATTGGCCGCGCTCCGCAAGGCCATATTCAGTCTTCCACCAAATTACCGGGAGGTGATTGTGCTCTGTGATCTGGAGAATAGGGATTATGAGCAAACCGCGCGGCAGTTGGGCTGCGCAGTGGGAACCGTCCGGTCTAGATTGCATCGAGCGCGCGCAATTTTGGGAGCCAAGTTACGGAAAAGCCAAGGGTGCCCGGTATGAGTCACGACGATTTTCGCGACGGTTTTCGAAGACGAATGATTTGCGAGATAGCTTGCGTGCTTTGGCGGAGGCTACGCCCCGGACTGCCGGTCCATCGGTTCAGCACGCGTTATTGACCCGCTTTCGGCAACGCCGCGACAACAAGCGGCGCCGGGCTTATATCGCGGGCATAGCTGCTTCCGTCGCGATCGCGGTGGGATCATATCTGGCGCTATCCCACAACGGCGCTGGCATTCGGAGCGTCCGGCCCGCGGCGACCGATCAGCTATCCGGCTTCATCACATTGCCATACGCACAGAGCGGAGTGCCTTTAGAGCAGCCGGTGATTGTGCGTCTCGATATCCCAGTTTCGGAGTTGGGCCTTATGGGACTGGCCGTTGCTCCAGCCGGCGCGAAGGACAACGTTAGAGCGGATGTACTGGTCGGCCAGGATGGCGTCGCCCGGGCTGTAAGACTCGTTGAATAGTTCGATCGGAGGGAAAGTTTATGTGCAAAACCTTACTTATTGCGACCGTGTGCGCTGGATGCGCGCTCGGTCAAACGACAATGACGTTTCAAAGGGCAACCACTGTCCGGATGGGAGATACGGCCGCATTCGGGCCTGTTGGAATAACGACTGCTTTGGCGGGACCCATGTCCGACATAGCCGGCGCGCCGTATTCGGCTCAATCCACCACGGAACGAGTACAGATGCTCGCGGATGGCAACCGTATAGTCCAAACCACTTCGGGCAGTGTCGCGCGCGATACCCAAGGCCGAGTCCGCAGAGAAGAATCGCTTCCAGGACTGAAGACAAGTGGTGGAGAAGCTCCGCGCATCGTCATGATTGACGATCCCGTTTCTGAAGTGCACTGGACATTGGATGAGCGCACGAAAACAGCTCTCAAGATGCCGTTTCCGAAGATCAAGTCGGGCGCGTATGGCGTAGTTGCGGGATCTGGCCTTTCATCCGGCAAAAACGTCTTCTTCACCTCCATGGACGGTGCGGCTGGAGGCACTGTGCTGTCGTCCCGGGCTATTTCAAAGAACGGCCCTTTGCCAAGCGACTTTAATGTGACAAAAGACCTTAATGCGACAAAAACAGATCTAGGCACGCAGACTGTCGAAGGCGTTCCAGCGCAGGGCACGCGCATTACAAGAACCATTCCCGCCGGCCAGTTCGGAAACGAGCAGCCGATGATAATCACAACGGAGACTTGGTATTCGCCGGATTTGAAAGTATTGGTGATGAGCAAAAGCAGCGATCCGCGCATGGGGGACACAACCTACACACTGACAAACATCCAGCGCGCTGAGCCGTCCGAGAGCTTGTTCCAGGTACCGGACGACTACACCGTGAAGGACGCGCAGCTCCCGGTACTTCAAATGCAAAAACCTCAATAACGCTGGTGCCTCGGCCGAACGTTACTTCGCCCTGTCCGGTATGCTGCTAAGCTGACTTTCGTTTCCGTCCATTCTCAAGGCCTCAAGAACCGCACCCGCCGCAGGACTGAACTGCGGCGGAAGGACAGTACACCCGATGGACTGTAGAATCGCATCCGAAAAACTGTCGCGCAGCAACTTACTTTGAAAAACCCCGCCTGTGTAAGAAATCGTTGCGCTCTCATCAGGTTCAAACAGCTTGCCATACACGCCCTGAATAAGCGATGCCAACTTTGAGGCGGCCTGGTCGAGAATATGAGTCGCGACCTCATCTCCGGCTTGCGCTGCATCGTCTACCAAGTGAGCCAGCGCGGCTACTTTGGCTCGCGGATACTCGGCTGTGTAGAACCGATGCAGCAAACTGTTCGCGTTCGCCGATTGAGTTGCGGCCAGCAGCATCTCTCGAAGTGTGGTTGCAGGCCCCCAGCCTTCTTCAAACTGCAAGGCGGCTCGCAGAGCGCGCCGGGTGAGATCGAACGCTCCGCCTTCGTCACCGAAAATGTAACCCCAGCCTCCCGCGCGTCCAGTCACTCCGTCTGCATTACGCCCGAACGCAATCGATCCAGTTCCTGCAATGACAACGATCCCTGGTGCGCCCGCTGTAGCTCCGGATAAGGCGATTTCGGCGTCATTCGAAAATTTGAAAAGTTTGCTGCGGATCAAGGTGCGAGAGTAGGCCTCTTTGTCTTCCGCGCCCCCGCTGAATCCCAAGCAAGCGGCGGCAAATTCCAGGGTTTCGAATCTAAGCCCCGCTTCGGCACAAGCTTGTTCAAGGCACGCGCCGATTACGGTCTGGAATTTTCGCGCAGCTTCGTCCGCCGCTACATGGTTGCAAGGACCGCCAACACCGCGGCCAAGGACACGTCCAGTCTGATCCCCGATTAGCGCGACTGTGCTGGACTGCCCGCCGTCGATCCCCAAATAATAGCGGGGCACGGCTAGATTTTCATACAAGCGTCTTGTCCTTTGCGTAGCAAACAGGATCGAGAGGGCACGATGCGCACCTCGGCTTACGAGCCACGCAAATCTGGCGGCCGAAGTGAATGATTTGATGCGAAAACAGAATCCAACGCTCCTGTGGCAAAATCTTCATCAGATCCTGTTCGATCTTCACCGGCTCTTCGTTCTTCGTAAGGTCCAGCCGAGCGGTGATGCGCTGCACATGCGTATCCACCACCACGCCCGACGCAATTCCAAAAGCCGTGCCCAGCACGACGTTAGCCGTCTTTCGCGCCGCGCCAGGAACCGTCAGGAGTTCGTCCATCGTTCGCGGGACGCTCCCGCTGTAGTCAGAAAGTATTTTCTGTGCGGCGCCTCTCAAAGACTTTGCTTTATTGTTGAAGAACCCCGTTGAGCGAATATCATTCGCGAGTTCATCTTGCGAGGCATTCGCCATATCCTCAATCGTCGGATACTTCTTGAACAACCCAGGCGTGACTTTGTTCACCCGCTCGTCCGTACACTGCGCCGAGAGGATCGTCGCCGCAAGAAGTTGCCACGCGTTCTCATGATTCAATGCGCAAGTGGCAGTCGGGAAAAGCCGGTCCAATTCCGCCAGAATTTTCTGCAGCCGGCTTTTACGCTCCGCCGCGTTCTTCGGTTTTGGAACTCTCTTGGGCGGCGTCACCGGATGAACAAGGGTGACGGCGGCGATTTCGGAAGCAGCCATGAGTAGACCAAGATAGCATCTTAGAAGCGGCTGAAAACGCCAATGCACATATACACGCTTCGATGCGAGATGCTGACGCGGAGCACGCTCCAGGAAACGTTTGCGGTCTTCGAGAATCCTTACAACCTGAGCAAGATCACTCCTGCCTGGCTAAGCTTCAATGTGACGTCAAAAGGTCGCGTCGAAATGCGAGAGGGCGCGGAGATCACCTACAGAATCAAATGGCTTGGCGTTCCCATGCGCTGGAAAACAATCATTCGAGAGTACAAACCGCCATTCTTATTCGTTGATGAACAGGCCGAGGGCCCATACGCTCTGTGGCGGCATCGTCATACGTTTTCTTCCGAAGCGGAAGACACCAGAGTTGCCGACCAGGTAGAGTACGCGTTGCCCTTCGGCCCCTTGGGACGTCTGGCGCACGCACTCATTGTCAAGAAACAGCTTGAGGCGATTTTCAGATATCGTCAGCGCGAGCTTGGAAAGATTCTAGGAGGGAAAATTGTCGAGACGGTAGAGCCTTCGATCACCGTTCAATCCTAAGAGCAAACTTAGGGCTGAGCGCCGTTTTCGAGAAAGTTCCGCAAGCGGTGACTGCGGCTCGGATGCCGCAACTTCCGCAAAGCCTTCGCTTCAATCTGCCGAATTCGCTCCCGCGTGACGGCGAAGTTTTGACCCACCTCTTCGAGCGTGTGCTCGCTTCCATCCTGTAGCCCGAAGCGCATTTTAACGATCTTTTCTTCACGCGGGCTCAGGGTTTTCAAGACTTCGGCCGTTTGTTCGCGCAAATTCAAATTGATGACCGCGTCGGAGGGCGAGACCATGCGGCTATCGACCAGGAAGTCGCCGAGATTCGATTCCTCTTCTTCGCCAACCGGGGTCTGTAGTGAAATCGGTTCCTGCGCAATACGAAGCACGCGGCGTATCTTTCCGGGCGTAAGCTCCATTCGCGCCGCCAGTTCTTCCGTAGTGGCCTCGCGGCCCAGTTCCTGTTGCATGGACCGCTGCAGCCGCACCAGCTTGTTGATGGTCTCGATCATGTGGACCGGAATGCGAATCGTTCTGGCTTGATCCGCAATGGCGCGCGTGACAGCCTGCCGCACCCACCACGTCGCATACGTGGAGAACTTGTAGCCGCGCTTGTAATCGAACTTATCGACCGCGCGCATCAGGCCGATGTTGCCTTCCTGGATCAGATCCAGAAATTGCATACCGCGATTGGTGTATCTCTTGGCAACGGACACCACCAACCGCAGATTCGCCTCAATCAATCTCTTTTTCGCGCAATCGGTCTCTGATTCCCCGCGCTCCACGATCTGCAGAGTGCGGTGCAGTTGGGAGGCCGTGGCGCCGGACTTCTCTTCCAGTTCTTCCATGCGCCCGGACAGTGCTTTGAGTTCTCTGCGAATCGCGGACGCACTCGCCGACTCCGCCACCGACGGCGACTCCATCTTGTGCTGAAGACGTTCGATTTCCTGCTCCAACGGCCGAAGCTGATCGACGACCTGCCTGAGTGCCGAGCTCAACGCCCGCCGGAAGCGCGTCGAGAACGGGATATTCCGAATGCGGCGAGAGATGCAGACGAGCAGCCGCGCATAATCGAAGCGCACCTTGCGGTACTGTTTCGGCTTCATATTGCGGGAGACGCTCGCGAGCTTAGTGTAGGTCTGCTGCGCTTTGCGGTAGAGCTTCTCGATCTCCTGTACGGATTCCAGGTATTGCTCTTTAAGTGGGTGCGCAGCCTCTTCTTCGTCAGTGTCGCCGCTCGTATCGGGTGCTTGCAGAATATCCAGGATCGAAATGGATTGCCGTTCAAGCTGTCCGCTGGTGTCGAGCAGAAGTTGCACTATCAGTTGCGATCGGGAAAGCGCCTTACGTACAGCCGTCTCGCCGCGTTCAATGCGCTTAGCCAGTTCAATTTCGCCCTCGCGCGTAAGCAGCGGCACCATCCCCATCTCGCGCAAATAGACGCGAACGGAATCGTTGCTCTTATCGAGGGCTCCGGGCGTAAGGTCCAGGTCCGAGAGATCTTCCGCCTCGTCGCCTTTTTTCCCAAACTCCTTTGGCTCGTCAAGCAGCTCAACCGGGGTGCCTTCAAGGTCTCCGAAGAGATCGTTCACGTCGGCACCGGGCAAGTTTTCAGCCACGACGCCCGCGACCTCATCGTAGAGTGCGAAGCCCTTGTTATCGCTGTCCTGCATCGAACTGCCTTCACTACTTTGTGCGATTGTTCAGCAAAGAATCGCAAACCCTTTTTACTAACCCCTACAGACGTCGAAGCACCCCTGCAAGTTCCTCGACTCCCCATAGTACAACACGATTCACACCCCCGACTGCGCGCCTTTAGAGCGGTCTAGTTCATTCGTCAGACGCATGGCTTCTCCGAAGTTGCCTTGCTCCTCGAATTCACGTATTCTTCGCTTCAACTCGCTGCATCTGGCTGAAATCGCCTTCGCCTCCAGAGCGCGCAGACAGTGCAGCGCCTGTTGCGCCGCATCCTCTTCTTGAATCGCCGAATCGGAGAAGCTGAGATCTGTCAAAATACGCTGAAAGCGTGGTTCCAGGCGATTTGCAAGCGCCTCCAAAGAAAACGGAACGCCTTCCGCGCCAAGCGCCAAAACCGTTTCGAAAATCACCCTCATCTCCAGCAACTGGAGGATGCCGCTGGTAGACAGATAGTGTTTGATCGTCTCTCTCGCGTCTTCATTCAAGAGTAGACACGTGAGCAAGAGCAACTCATTCGGCGGTACGGAAGATGTCGCGGCATTCTGCTTTCGTGCCGGTTCGATGTGTCTCGCCGTTTGCCGCAGTTGCCCGGCTACGATGTCGCGATCGAGCTTCAGGTAGCCGGAGATTTCATTCGTGATGGCGGAACGTTCCACGCGGTCGCTCACTAGCTGAATCGAAGGCAAGATCGATTTGAACGCGTCTACACGGCCTTCCACTGTCCGGATATCAAATTTCTCGCGTGCGCGCCCGGCCAGCCAATGAAAATACGAAGCTGCGGTCTCGAGCTTTTGCGCGTACCCCTCAATGCCGTTTTGTTGAATGTATTCGTCCGGATCCAGTTCACCCTGCAGTTCCACCACTCGCACTCTCAGACCTTCGGCGAGAAACGCGCCGATATACTTTTCAGCCGATCTTGAACCCGCCGCGTCAGGGTCGAAATTCAGCAATACCTGTCCAGCGCTTGCCTGCTGCTGGGAGGTCTGGCGCTTTATCGCTCTTACTTGATCGATGCTCAATGAGGTTCCAGAGCTCGCAACGACCTCGCGAATACCCGCCGAGTAAACGCCAATTACATCCATGTAACCTTCCACAAGAATCATGCGATCGTGCTTGCGCGCGTCGATCTTCGCGCGGTGCAGGTTATAAAGAACGCTCGATTTTTTGTAGATCTTTGTTTCGGGGGAGTTCAGATATTTCGGCTCGTCGCCCGCACGAAGCGCACGGCCTCCAAAGGCGATCACTTTGCCCGACTCGCTATGAATGGGGAACATCAGGCGCGAACGGAAACGATCGAAAAACCCGCTGCCATCCTGACGCTTGATCGCGAGCCCCGAGTGTTCCAGCAGATCGTGCCCAAATTTCTGCAAGCGAGTCGTGAGTTGCTGGCCCGAGGAATCGGAGAGCCCCAAACGGAACTCATCCATGGCCGCCTGCGAGACACCGCGCGATTCCAGATAGCGCCGCGCATCGGCTCCCGCCGGGCCGCGAAGATTACTTTGGAAAACCTCGGCCGCCATTTCGTGCATCTCGAGAATCGCTTCCCGCCGCTGCGACTCCGGATCATCCGAACGCTGGCGCTGCGGTATCGGAATGCCGTAACGTTCCGCCAGAGCTTTCAAGGTCTCTGGGAAGGTCAGGCTTTCGATCTCCTGAACAAACTTGAAGACATCGCCCGAAGCGTCGCATCCGAAGCACTTATAGAATTGATGCGTGCTGCTAACACCGAATGACGGCGTCTTCTCCGTGTGGAACGGACACAAGCCGACATAGCGAGCGCCTGTCCCTTGGCGCTTCAGGCGCACGTACTGTCCGATTACTTCAACGATGTCGAGCTGGCTCTTGAGTTGTTCGGAGAAGTTCATCTCAGGCTAAAACGCTGCAAGCTTGGGGAGGTGTCTTCAGGTTAGCAGCCGTGGCGCTCTTGACATAATGACGGCAGCATGGGCCTGAAGGAATACGCAAAGAAAAGAGACTTCACGAAGACTCCCGAGCCCGGGCCGGCCGAGCCGAAACAACAGGGCAAGGAACACGGTGGATTCTTTTGCGTGCAGCGGCACGACGCCACCCGTCTACACTACGACTTCCGCCTGGAGGTAAACGGCGTGTTGGTGAGTTGGGCTGTACCGAAAGGGCCCAGCCTCGATCCAAAACGCAAGGCTCTCGCGATGAAAGTGGAAGATCATCCGTTCGGGTACGGAACCTTTGAAGGCAACATTCCAGCGGGCGAATACGGCGGCGGCAGCGTGATGCTCTGGGATAAAGGCACGTTCGATGTGCTGGGCGAGACACCGGCATCCGAACAGATTGAGCGAGGCGATTTCAAATTTGAACTGCATGGGACGAAGTTGAACGGGTCTTTCGCCATTGTTCACATGAAGCATGCCAAGAAGGGCAACGAGTGGCTGCTGATCAAGAAACAGGACGAGTTTGCCGTTCCCGATTACGACATCGATCAATACGCGTGGAGCGTCGCGACCCGGCGGACGCAAGAGCAGATCGCCGGGAACGTGGAGGCACTGAGCGCCGCGGATTTGAAAGGCGCTAAGAAGGCCGCTTTGCCCGCGCAGTTGGAACCGATGCTCGCGACCGCGGTGACAAAGGTTCCCGACGGGGCCGCACTGGTTCTTCGAGATCAAATGGGATGGTATCCGCGCCTTATGCCGGATCAAAGACGGCGCTCTCGAGATCTCTTCCCGCCGGGGAAATCGCTGCGAAAATCAGTATCCGGAATTATCCTCTCTGCCGGAGGCCGTGAATGCAAAAACGGCTTGGCTGGACGGCGAGATCTGCGTGCTCGACGAGCAGGGCCGTACTCGCTTCAATTTGATCCAGCCGCGAATCGGAGCGAATCTCGGGGCCGTACCGCACTTAGCGAAGACAACTCCGGTCACCCTGTTCCTCTTCGATGTTCTCTATGTGGACGGCTATGATCTGCGCGGAGTTGCGCTCGAGGAGCGCAGGCGCTTATTGCAGTCCATTGTCACGCCTCAGGAACATATTCGTATTTCAGAAGCTTTCGACACCGATGGAGAGAGCATGTTCGAGGCGGCCCGAAAGATGGGACTCGAAGGCATTCTCGCAAAGGACCGCAGAAGCACCTACAAGGACAGCCGCTCAAACTCCTGGCTCAAAATCAAAGTTCTGAATGAGCAGGAATTTGTCATCGCGGGTTTCACGAAAGGAGAACGGGATTACTTTGGGGCGCTTGTGCTCGGGGTGCAGGAAGATGGGGAACTTCGGCACGCTGGGCAAGTCGGAACGGGCTTTGATCAAAAGCTGATGAAAGTCATCCACGACCGGTTGACGCCGCTGATCACGAAGACTTCGCCCTTTCCGAAGAAGCCCCGAATCAAGGACGTGACCTGGGTCAAGCCGGAAACAATTTGCCAAGTCCGGTTTCTCGAATGGACTCCTGACGGAATGCTGCGCGCTCCCGTCTTTGTTGGGTTGCGCGATGACAAAAGATCGAAAGAAGTTGTCCGGGAAACTGCCATCGAACCACCTGCCGCCGGGGAAGGGAAGCTGGATCTAAGTGGTAAGGAAACGATTGCTACAGTTGATGGACACCGCCTGAAGTTCACGAATCTTGATAAAACGCTCTTCCCCAAAGATGGCTGGAAGAAGCGGGATCTACTGGCCTTTTACGATCGCGTCTCCCCGTTTCTGCTGCCTCATCTGAAAGACCGGCCTCTATCGTTGAAGCGTTATCCGAACGGAATCCATGCGGATTACTTCTTCCAGAAGAACGCGGGAGATCACTTCCCCGACTGGATGCGCTGTTATCCCATCGAGGAAGGTCACCCGCCAAAGTTGAATCACTATCCGCTTGCCGACGACAGAGCAAGCCTGCTGTATCTGACGAATCTCGGCTGCATCGATGAGAATCCGTGGATGAGCCGTATCGGAAACCTGGATCATCCCGACTGGATGCTGCTGGATTTAGATCCGGTGGACGCTTCCTTCGATCAACTGGTCGAAGCGGCCCTGCTGGTTCGTGAACTGTTGGATGACCTCGGCTTGAAAGGCTATCCAAAAACCACGGGCGGCGATGGCATGCACGTCTACGTTCCATTTGAGCCGGTCTACACGTATGAGCAGATCCGTAGTTTCGCCGAACTCATTTCTCATCTCGCGTTGGAACGGCAGCCGAATCTTTTTACCACACCGAGAAGCGTCAACAAGCGGCAGAAGGGCCGGGTCTATTTCGATTACCTGCAAATTGGAATGAGCAAAACGATAGCCGCTCCCTATGTGGTGCGCGCTTATGATGGCGCGGCCGTGGCAACACCGCTCGAATGGAAGGAGGTGAAGACGGGACTGCTGCCAACCGATTTCCGCATCGACAATGCTCCTGAACGCTTCGAACGTGTTGGCGATTTGTTTGCGCCTGTGCTCCAGGGCGGCCAGAAGCTGGAAGATGCGTTGGCACGGTTGCAGGAATTAGGATCGGAAAAGAAACAGCCAAACCGAAACGCGCTAAGAAATCGAGTCTAGGAATCACGGCCGTTACACAGCGCCATTCATTCAACCCGGTCACTTCGGCCCCGGGGAGCAGGCGGAGAAAAACAGCCAATTCCGATTCGTTGAAGCCAGTCAGTATCATCCGCCCACCTGAGCGCTGTGATCCGCAGCAGGTCATCGAAGATCGAGAGCAGCACGGAGCCGCTGATATTGGCGACCGTCAAATCTGAACAGCCCGTGGCAACACAATCGATGAACCCGGCCACGAGCTTAGGGTCCATGCCATTCAGGGCAAAATTTTCCCGAGCCGCTTGTAGTGCGCTGACGTCCGGATCGATGCCTACCGCGAGATCCGCTCCCAGCCGTAGAGCGCCAATCGCCAAAATGCCGGAGCCCGTGCCGATATCCAACATGCGGGTTCCTGATCGCACGTGTTTTTCGATTGCCCAAACGCGAGCTGCGTACATGGATGTTCTCCGGTGCCGCACGCGAGACCAGGATTATGCACTATCCGCACTCGCCGCTCTGGTGTTGGGGCATTCGACCATACGGGCGCGAGGAAAATCTTTTCGCCGATTTCGCGCGCGGGCCAGGACTCTTCCGTATGCTGAACCCAATCGGTAGCATCTTCCTGTTCCCACTCCGGCGCGTAGTTCGCAAAACGCTGCAATAGCAAAACCCGCTGCTCATTATTCTCAAAGCCAGCGATCAAAACAGTCCGATCACCGTACTCCAGTTCGCGAATTCCAGCGGTGCCGAACTCCCACAGGTCCGCCGACAAGAAATCAACTTCGCCGGGTGAACAAGTGAGGTGGATAGAATACACGCGCCGCTTTCATGGAATTCTAATTATAGTGGCGATGCCGAAATCGCTGAACTTGCTAGTCGGTAGCGCTTTGAGCAAAACGCCGCGAGATTGTATGTACAGAAGCGAATCCAGGCTCCGCGTCTTCGGGTCTGGTCACGCCATCGGGACGAAAAGGTCAGCGTTGTTCCGCAAGTCGGGGCAGCGGAACTCAGCCGCCGATTCATCCAAGGCATCTCCTGGCCGGTGATCCGTGGCTAACGTAGATATCTCTGCTTGATCTTGATCACGTCGCCAAACGCTGTCAAGAAGTCCAGCGGGCGTACTTTCGATCCGGCAATATCCACCCAACGCTCCAGCGGATATTCATAAATAGCCGTCTCCAATAACCGCGCGTCCTTCCGATAGAGATTCAGATACCGGGCGATAATCTCGACATCGAAGACCCACTTCGACAGAAATTTCTCCGCGAACACTTGCGGCGTCGAAGATGTCACGCGAAATATCTTGGCGCCGCATTGTGTGTCATAGATCGGCATTCGGAGCACCGTCGAAACAGCGGTCGCAAAAATTCGGCCCAGATAGTGCCTGACAGCGCGCCGTTCCACATGCCGGCCCAGCAGTTGAACTCTTGAACCGAAGACCATCTCGATCGCGGGCCGCTCATCGAACACCTTCAGAAACCGCTCCACGGCGTCCAGCGGCGTAGCAAGGTCCGCATCCCAAAATCCGACGAACTGATTTGAGAAATGAGTAAGCGCGTGAAGAACACCAGCACGGACGGCTTCAGCTTTGCCAGCATTGATGCTGCACCGCAAGATGGCGGCACGTTCTTCAAAGCCCGCACAAACCCGCCCGAGGACCTCCACCGTATTGTCGCGGCTACCGTCATCGACAAACAAAAGACGGGTCTCGGGTGCGTTCTCCAGATAAGAACGGAAGCCCTCCACGTCCAATCTTCGAGCTTCGTTGTAACAGGGCACGACAAGACAAATCTGCATCTGCGGTTTTATGTCAGCCGCGGCGCCACTTCGGGTTCCGGCCTTCCGAAGGTTCTGAATGGAAACGCGTACAGCCTCGCAAGCACGGTCCGTTCCATAAGAAAGCTCAGAACGCACGTGAAAACAATGCTAATAAACACCACTACATACGTTACGTCTCGCAGCATTTCCCCTCCGGGAAGATTTTGCTGTAGCGGTATGGAGGCAAGAACGACCGCCGCAAGTCCTTTGGGGCTCATGATGGCGATCAGCGAAGCGTCTGCAACGGGCACACTCCGGTCCAAACCGAGCCATGTAGCCACAGGGCGAATCGCAAAGATAATGGCGGTCAAGCCAAGAGCGAAATAAACAAGTCTGAGATCGGTAAACTTAATCGAAACACCCACATAAACAAAGAAAAACGTCTTCAGTAGAAAGACCACTTCGGCAATGAAGATACGCTCCGTTTCATTCAACGTGATCGCTTCCTGCGGCAGATAGCGGCGCATCCAAGCCATGCCATGGAAGACCTCGATATTGCCAAGCACCGCGCCGAACACGACCGCCGCCACGTAGCCGCTGAAACCTAACAGTTCGACCACGCCGAACAGCACAAAGACAAAGGCCGGGGTGGTGAAGATGGAGTTTTCCAGTCCTCGAATACGTTTCAACAGCACCGACCAGATGAAGCCCGCGCCCGCGCCCGCCAGTCCCGCCAACACGAGCGTCGCGATGATCTGCCCCACCATTTGCCCGACGCGTACCTTGCCTAATTCATAGCTCTGAACAAAGCCTATTGCGACGACAATGCTAAGGACGTCGCTGATAGCCGATTCAATAAACAGGATCGTTTTCGAACGTTCATGCATTTTGAGCCGCTTGCAAAGGGGAACGATAACGGCGGGAGATGTGGAGCCCACAATCGCTCCCAGCATCAGCGTTAAGCGCGGTGACAGACCGGTGTAATAATGCGCGACGATCCCGATAACAATAACCGTAAGAACGAAATTAATCAGCGTCAAGGCGAGCGTCGACCGAATGGCGCCCTTCAAAATGTCGAGGTCGAGGCTAACGCCCGCTTCAAATAAAATGATGACCAGGGTTACTTGAGCAAATACCGGTCCAACCGCGCCAAAATTCTCCGGAGTAACTTTGTGCAGGACAGGCCCGAGCAGGATACCGATGATCGTCAGCAGTAAGACATCAGGTATGCGCGTACGGCTGAAAATGCCCGTAAACGCGTGGGCCACAAAGATGAGAAAGCCCACTACCAATATGTTTGTTGCTACATGCATAGCTTCGGTATCATTTTTCTGGACACAAATGCTTTGCCCGTAGACTGCGAACTTTGCCCGGAGGTTTCACCTCCACCAAGCACAATGTTCCTATGGAAACTTATATACTGCGCACCGGCATGTTCACGATATCATCCACCTGCATCGATTCCTTCACCACGAAGGGCTCGCCGTATTTCACTCCGATGAGGTTCCCATAGAAGCGCGCGACGGCGGCGATGCGTTCTTCCACTTCCCGGTGCGACGGAAACAAATCGGAAGCATCGGCAGTATCGCCGTACTGGGATGCATAGCTGAAGAGAGATGCCATTCGCCTGTCAAACTGTTGGGAAATATCTACGACGAACGATGGCGTCACATTTGCATACAGACTGGCGTACAAGATCTTGAACGGACGATGCGGCGGCACGTCTTCTTCAAGCCGCTTCAGCCCGGAAAGAAAACACGCCTCATACCCGATCTCGGCGGCACGGTAGTGGTCCGGGTGGCGCCCCGTCCAATATGGCAGAATAACCACGCGCGGCTGGATGCGGCGAATCACTCCGGCCATGGTCATCCGAGCCGAGATAGTGTTCTCCAGGCGCGCATCGGGCCAGCGCAGGTTTTGCCGCCAGCTAAGTAACAGATGCCGCGCGGCATCTTGCGATTCCTGAACGCGAAGGTCCGGTGTTCCCCGGCTTCCCATATCGCCCGCCGTCAGATCCAGCACGCCGCTGCGATACCCGCGTTCCGCCATTTTGATCAGCGTGCCGCCGCAGGTCTGCTCGACGTCGTCAGGGTGCGCCGCGATCGCCAATACGTCGAGCGGGCGCAGATTCTCAAACGGTTCATTCGGATCGCGCATGGAATGTCAGAAGACTTAGTAAAGATAGCGCGGACGGTTGTCGCGGAAGACGCGTATCAGCAAAACGCCCGCAAGGAAGCCGCCGACGTGCGCGAACCACGCGACGCCCTGGGCCTGCGTCACGCTGCTCATCGAACCGAGTCCGCTCAACAGTTGTATAGCGAACCAGTAGACCAGCATGATGGCGGCGGGAAGCTCAATCGTAGTCACAAAAATGATGATGAAGATCAACGTGACAACTCGAACTCGCGGGTAAAGAATCAGGAATGCACCCATTACGCCGGCGATGGCTCCGCTTGCGCCAATGACCGGGATAGGACTACCGAAATTCACGGTGAATTGAACGGCGGCCGACGCGATGCCGCTGATCAGATAAAACACTAGAAATTTAGGCGCTCCCATCGCGTCCTCGATATGCGATCCAAATATCCACAGGAACCACATATTGCCGATCAGATGAAGCCAGCCTCCATGCAGAAACATGGATGTCACAAACGTCAGCACCTGCAGGCGGTCTGGGATGAGCGCGAAATGCTCGATGAACAGATTCCGCGCATCCATCGGAAAAGACATCTCATACAGGAAGCAGATGACGTTTATCCCGATGAGAATCAGCGTCATCACGGGTGTGTTCCGGCGATAGAGAAGCGCGCGTAAGGGGATCATGATTTCCTCATCGGGCGACCGCCGCCAATTCTTCGAACCGAGCCCGTATTTCTGGCGAATTGTTGCGCGCAACGCCGCCGCGCGAAGCGGCCAAGACCAGATCTTCAATCTCGCCGCGTGTGGGAATGTGACCGCGCGCGCCGATGGCGGTGCAATTCAACGCCGCCGCCGCATTGGAGAATTCGAGCGCGGACTGGAGGTCCATTCCGGACAACACCGCATAGCAAAAAGCTCCGTGGAAGACGTCCCCCGCGCCCGTCGTATCCGCGCAGTGGATCCCGAAAGCGGCTGAATATTCCCAGCGCCCATTCTCCAGAGCGAGCGATCCCGCATGCCCTAAAGTCATCGCCACCAAGCGGCAGCCGTACTCACGCTGCAGAGCAGACAGCGCCTTAAAGGGATCGGGCTCTCCGGTCCACTTGCCTGGCCATCCGGAGCCCGCAATCAGGTAATCGACATTCTTCAACACGCGTTCAAAACCGGGATAAACGGTATCGACGTCGAGTGAGACCGGGACGCTATATTGCCGCGCTATCGAAGCCGCGTAGGCCGCCGCCTCGGTGTCATAACCATCGATGTGCAGCATCCGGGCGGACCTGATATCTTCAGGACGTATATCGTCTGCCGTAAGCCGGAGACAATCCGAGCGCTGCCACAAAATAGTGCGTTCACCAGTCCGGGTATCGATGACAATGTACGCCGTCTGATTCGCGCAGCCCTCGCGCACAAGGATCGAAGTGATATCGACTCCCGTACCCTCCAGGCTCTCGCGTTGAATCTGGCCGCGCAGGTCGTCGCCGAGAGTGCCGATGTATTTCGCTCGCAAGCCGAGACTCGCGCACGTCACAATGGCGGTCGCCACCTGGCCGCCCGGACTCAACATCTCTTTTTGAAAAGGGACCTTTCCCGCATAGGCGGGAAACTCGTCTACAAGCAGCAGCGTGTCGGTCGCGTTAAGGCCGATTCCCAATACATCGCAGCCCAATAGATCACCCGCGGGCACAACGGACACCGGCCTCAATAGGCCCTACTTTTTGATCGAATCGGGAACTTCGTACAAATAGATGGTATGAGTGGCGCCGTGCAGTCCCGCTGTTTCGGACGTGTCAATTGGCTTCCAACCGGGAATCGGATAGTCATAGGAAACAACGCGAGTGTTCGGCTTGAGTTCCCGCTCTAGGTTCGGGCGAAGGATCTCGTTTGCCGTAGTTACCAAATACAGAGTAACAACATTGGCATGGCTCAGGTCCGTCTTCATGAAGTCGCCGTGCACGATTGTCACCTGGTCTTCCAGGCCTTCCTTCTTAACACGGTCTGTGGCTCGACGCGCCAAGTTGTCCGAAATCTCAACGCCCACGGCCTTTACCCGGTATTTCGTGGCTGCGGCAATCAGGATCTTGCCGTCTCCACATCCCAGGTCGTAGAGCGTTTCGCCCGGCTTCAGCCCAGCCATGTCAAGCATCTTTTGGACCGCATGATCGGGTGAACGAACGTAAGGCGCGAGATTGTTTTTATAGTTGTCGATTGACCGTTGCGCGCTAGCCGCCGTCGCCCAAAGCAGCAGTAGCGCGGCACCCGTCAGGCTACAGCGAAATACTCTAAATCCCATAGCGAAACTCCCTGATGCCTTTAAGCTTACCTCGAAATGCATTACCTAACGCATGGATTGCGAGGAACCGCCGCCGGGCCCAGCCTGCGCCAAAGAACGTTCGTGCCTGGAACGCAGAATCCGGCTTACCATTTCGGTCGTCGAAAACCATAAGTCCCGTGGGCGTGAAATAGTGTATTCGGTACCTTTGAAAACCCGTATCGCATGGCTGATGGAATCTTTCCAGGGAGTCGCCATTGGATTCAAATTGTAGTTCAGGTAGAAAACCGGGCACTCAATATCTCCGATGCGCCGGAGGTCGTCCTGGGGTACATCGGCGTCTAACATCGCCTTCGGACCGGCGAAAACAACGGCGTCGGGGTGAGTCGAAGTCGCAACTTCCTTCTGGATCAGGTCTTCAAGAAATCCCGTTTCGCTGTGCTTTTCACCAAGCCGCAGAACGTTAACCGTACCCAGGGTCATCGAATTGAGCGCTTTCCCGAGCGCCGGAAAATCTATTCTTTCGGAAGCATCCTGGCGATAGATCACCTTCGTCTGATCGATATTGAAGGCGACCAACGAAATCCGCGCCACGTGTGGATCTCTCTCAATGGTCTTCAGAATCGTCACCAGCGCATCGACGTCGCTGCGCTGCAAAGAAGCGGAACCATGAAGCTGCGGAGCGAAATTAACCAGAAGTTTTATATTCAGGTTCTGGTCGGCACTTGGTGAACGGACGAAGGTGTCGTTGACAAAAGGCTCCGGCAGAGTCTGCGAGACGTCATTGGGTTTGATGAAGAGCGGAATGGGCTTTTCCTTTGGAGGCAGACTTGCCTCAACATCCCAGTCGGAGGAGCAGATTCGCTCGCTGCGGTCCCGCATGAGCCAGTCCACGTGATATTTGCCCTCGCCGACATCAATTGCGCCCTGAAGTATGGCATCGCCCTTGGCCTCATCGTCGATATCGGGCACTTTGAAGTGTTGAACGAAATAGGCGTCGTGAGCTTTGTCGCCATCCGGGTGCACGCGAAAGAGAACCGTCAGCAGATCGCCTTGGCCGGCCAGTTCGCGAAGCGGAACGGTGACGTCGTATCCACTATGAAAACGTAGATCGAAGCCAAGTTCCGGCTTACGTTCTGAAACCGTGCAGGGCAGATCTTTACGAGGCTCCTCCGATTCAAGCGTTGCCAGATCCGATGGCATAAGAGTAACCTGTTCGCCCGGCTGAGAGGCCTTCAGAAGAATCTGTGAAGATGCGAGCTGGATGTCCAGCGAGGATGCAAGAACAACCAGGAGAGCAGGCACACTGCTCGCAAACCGCAAGTGGAGCAACCTGCGGTCAGGCGTACACGATCCAAAAAACCGCGCTGCCATAATCCCCCAATGCCGCTTCCGGTAACCGGACGGCACATAAGCTAGGTTTCTATTATCATCCAACCGCACCACGCAGTGCGGGGATATTAGGAAACGGCTGCTGCAAGCCCGTACTAGAACTCCGCGTCACGCCTCTTCCCGCACGTTAGATGCAAAAAGAACAATCCGGAAATGTAAAAATTGATCTCGGACGAGTACGAGTTGAAACCTCGCGTATGTTAAAGTTCGAGCATTATGGCATCCCGAAGCGTGAACAAGGTGATATTGGTTGGCCATCTTGGCCGAGACGCTGAGACAAAGTTTACTCCTTCCGGGGCATCCGTGACACGCTTCTCCGTCGCCACCACCCGCAGGTGGAAAGACCAGCAGAGTAACGAGTGGAAGGAAGAGACCAACTGGAGCAACGTGACGCTTTGGCGTCAGGAAAACCTGGCGAACTATCTCACCAAGGGCAAGCAGGTCTACGTAGAAGGCCGTCTGCACACGCGGAGCTACGACGATAAAGATGGCAAGAAGGTGTATGCCACGGATGTGATCGCGGACGACGTAATCCTGCTGGGCGGCAAGGGCGAAGGCGGGGGATTTGAGGGTGGCGCTCAGAGTAGCGGTCCTCGCACGGGCGGCGCTCCCCCGCGCGGAGGAGCCTCTGGACCGTCAGGTGGGGCGGGCGGTATGGGAGATGACCCGTACTCCGGAATGGGCGTAACCGACGACGACGTTCCGTTTTAGTAAGGCATTTTCGCGCACCCGCGTTGGCGCTGAGCGCTCCATCTCATCGGCGATTTTCCCGGGGGTCCTTGGACGTACTTATAAATGCACGAATCCCCGCTGAATCGCCACCGTTACGGCCTGCGTACGATCACAAAGTCCAGCTTTCGCGAACAGGCTGGTAATGTGACCTCCACGGTGGGCTAAGAGATTCCAAGCATCGCTCTAATTTCTCTATTGCTCTTCCCTTTAACAATGTGCTTCAGAATCTAGAGTTCCCGGCTTGAGAGCTCCTTATTTTCCAGTCGTCCAGCTAGCAGTCCGGCAATCACGTAGGGGATAAATCTCCCGTTTGCCCACACTGTCCGAATCGCCTGTATCAATCGGTCACGGAACATGTCTTTCAGCAAGTAGGATTGAGCGCCCGCCTGCAACGACCGGTAAATATCCTCATCGCCGTCGTACGTTGTGAGCACAATAAATTTGGCTCGTGGCGTCAATCTTGCGGATGGCGATGATGGCGTCCACACCGCTCATACCAAGCATTCGGAGGTCCATCAGCTCTTAAGTCGGCAAGCTCACGCCGGAACAGTTCAATTGCCTCCAGCCCGGTGCCCGCTTCGGCCACCACCCAGGTATCTGCCTGGCGGTTGATCCCGCGCTTAACGGCGGAGAATCAGTCGAAAGAGCTGCCACAAAATCACGACGAACTGCCGTGATCGCTTAAACTCCCGCCCGCTGCCGATTATTGTCATCCGGCCACTCTTTAGATTAAAGTTGAGTGGCGCCCATTCATGAACAAAATCGCCCTTCTAGTCGTCTTTTCGCTCACCATCGTTGGCAGTTACAGCCGCGCTAAAGAAGTCAGGAATCCTGTTCCCGCTGGATCTCCCGTTCTGGTCGAACTTTTCACTTCTGAGGGTTGTTCCAGTTGTCCTCCTGCCGATGCATTCCTGCAGAAAATAGATGCGCTCCAGCCAGTGAGAGGCGCGCAGTTAATCGCTCTCAGTGAACATGTCGATTACTGGAACCACGACGGTTGGAAGGACCCCTTCTCGTCCGCCGCCCTCACCCAGCGGCAGGAGGCATATTGCCGGCTTCTCGGGACGAAGGAACCGTACACGCCGGAGTTCGTCGTTGACGGAAAATACGAACTGCAGATGGGCGATCCTCGACATATTCTGGCGATGCTTCAACAGGCCGCTACTACCCCAAAGATCGCTGTCCGACTGGAGTCAGTAAATATCGGCAAAGCGGACCCGCTGGTCCTTCACGGCAAAGTCAAAAGCGATCGTGATCCCGAAAATCGAAAAGCCGACGTCTACGTCGCAGTCGCCCTCAATCGGGCCGAATCTCAAGTGCTGCGCGGAGAAAACGGCGGCCGGCAATTGTCGCACGTTGCTGTCGTCGAAAGCCTCGCCAAAATCGGCAAGCTTGAAAAAGGGGAGAGCTTTGAAAAGCAGTTCCAATTGAAGCTCAAGCCCGGTACAGACCCCGCGAATGTCCGTGTTGTGGCTTTCGTTCAGGAATCCGGCCCCGGCAGAGTCATCGGTGCAGCTTTGGCGCAGGCCCAATAAGTACACTCATAGGGTTGGGTCACGCACTTCTGAATGCAGAGGGCATCGCCGCCCTCGGCTTTATCCTCCTCTTATTCCTGCGCCTCCGGCCTTCTGCCGCCCAGACGCGGGAATTGCCCGTCTCGAACGCAATTATCTGCGCCGCGCTGGCCGTAGTCACGTGCCTAGCCTTCTGGCCGAACCTGCATTCTCCGCTCCTACACGATTCTTATGGGCTCGTGTACCTGCCCTCACGGCAGTCTCTGGCCGATGTTGGGCGGCTGTTTTACGCGCACCCCACCTCCGGCGACTTCTTCTTCCGGCCACTTTCGTATTTTGCCTACTGGCTGCTTTCTAAATGGGCGCATTTCGACCCGTTCCGCTGGCATCTCGGGAGCTTGATCGCACATGTAGCCAACACCCTGCTCGTCTACGCCTTGGCGCGCCAGTTCTCATTCCAGAAATTCGCCGCGTCTGCCACCGCCCTTCTATTTGCGGTTCACGGCTCCCGGCCCGAAGCCGTGGCTTGGGCTGCGTCACGCGTCGATCTCCTGGCCACCTTCTTTGTCCTCCTGACGCTGCTCTCGATCATTGCGCTGCTCAACACAGGGCAACGCCGTTGGTACGTTCCAATCGTGATCTGCACCGTATGCGCTCTTCTGAGCAAAGAATCGGCCTACTGCCTGCCTTTCCTCGCCTGCCCTCTGCTTTTCCTGCGCGGTGATCGCAAACGAGGGCTTCCAGTCTTAGTTCTCTTGTTTGCTCTCTGCGCCGCCGTGTTCTCGTATCGCTTCTGGGTCATCGGCGGCATAGGCGGATACGGTGCGGCTTCCGGTCATCCCACCATCCTGCACTTCAGCCTTCTTCGTACCATCGACGCGCTCTTCTTCCGTGAATGGGCGATCTTGTTTTTCCCGATCAATTGGTCGGAACCTCTCGGCACACTTGTGTGGCTCGCGCTCGGCGTGATGCTCGTGCTTTTGATCGTGCTTTTGTTCCGGCCCAGAGCCAATCGGCTTCTGCTGCTAGCTGCCTTGACTATGACCATCGCCGCAGCCTTGCCCGTCGAGCATCTACTGCTGATCGGCTCCGATCTAAACGGCGCAAGGGTACTCTATTTGCCCGTACTTGGATTGGCATTCTTCTGGGGCGTTCTTATCCAGGGCCGTGAAACTATGAAGGCGCAAGCGCTGGTGGTCTTCTGCCTCATATTCTTCCAGACCGCCGCGCTGGAGCACAATCTCGCGATTTGGCGTGAAGTGGCCTCCCTCGGCCAACAGTCCTGTCGCTTCATCGCCAGCCAACTCATTAACGGCAAGGCTCCCGTTGCGGTTCAAAATCTGCCTGCGAAGTGGAAAGGTGTGTACTTCCTGAATAATTCTTTTTCCGCTTGCGTGCTGCTCAACTCCGGCTCGAAACTTCACGAGCCGCTGAACATAGAAACAGAACCACCGGCCGTGCGCGCAAGAACTTATCGGTGGGACGATGCAACTCGGCAATTCCAGCTCGTTACTGGTTCTCCTGAAATTCCTCCAACCACGCCATCTGGATCGCCTCCAGTTTCCCTTCCGTAGAACTCTTGGGATCGTCTTTAAAATCCGGCAACTCTGTAATCCATTGATGCAGATCCGTGTACCGGATATGCGTTGGGTCCACCTCCGGGTGAGCCTCGTGCAAGCTCAATGCGATGTCTTCCGTATGGTCCCAAGTGAGTCCAGGCATGGATTCATCTTAGCGGGTGGAGTTCGCTTCAGGATTGGCAATCTCATTGCCGCCTCAAAAGGCGCACCCGTGACTTCTTTCGGACACAAATCGGCGGCTAATCAGAATCCCCAGACAAAGGCCCTATCGCAAACGCTTCGAATTGAAGGGTTTCTCAGTTGATCGGCGTGTGGCCTCCGGATTGCCTTACCCATAGCGGAACAAAAACCACTAAGGAGAAACAACACAATGCGTTCAACCATCTTTCGAAAACTGGCTTACCTGCCGCTCTTGGCACTCCCTCTCGCACCGCTTGCGTCCGCGTCGTCCGCGGTGACTCTTAACAACTCTACCGTTGCGGAATGGCAAGCGGCGAAAGTTGCGACGGAAGCGTCGGATTTGCTCAAGCAGATCAAGTCACTCACTGCAAACCTGAGCACTGAGGCCAACACTCTCGACTCGTACAAGCTGCAGCCCCGGCTAAGCTGGCGGTCTCATGCGAACGAACTGAACAAGGCGCGTGAGCATATCAATCAAATAGGCGAACGGCTCGATCGCTTGCAGGCCATCAAATCTGTCGCCGAACCTTGGCAACAGCGCGCAATCGAGGACATCATGCCTGTAGCCGCTAACTTGGCCGCTCACACGCAATCCGCGATTCAGCACCTGAACGAAAACCGGACCTATCTATATGCTCCGGTCTACGCCGATCACTTGACCTCCATCTCGGAGCGATCCGCGGAACTCAAGGCTTCCGTCGCCGCCTTCCTCGAATTCGGCGATACCTCGGATAAGCTCGATCGCATGCAGCAAAAGTATGATCGCCTTCAGGAGGGACTCGGCCTTTTAGAGTCGTAGCGGGCGATTCGTCCGGAGCATGGGGAACTCGGGTGTTCGGCTTCTTCAGAAGCCATCATCTCTCCGGGTTCCTCTTTTTTTATCTGCTGTCCCGGACCAATCCCTCCACTTGCCTCTGAATTGCCTCGGTCGTGTTGAATGCCTCAAGCAAAACTGATAGCCATGGAAAGCCGCGCGGCGACTACAGCGGCGTTCGTCATCGACAGCCCGTTCGATTCGGCTTTGGTTCGAATTCGTCGAGCCATTCGTGCGGACCAGCTTTCAATCTCCGCGGAAATCGATGCGGCGCGCAGGGTCAAGCGTGCGCTTCAGATTTACGTGCCTCCTTGCCGTGTTCTCCTTGTGGACAATCCGGCATTTATGTTGGAAACGACGGCGGTTGACCGCGCATCCGGTATCTTCATCCCTTTGCACTTGGTGGTTTCTGGAGCGGGGAATCGCACCCTTGTGCACGCGCTGAGCCTCGAACACATGCGCCACAGCGATTTGCCCATAGGTATCAGAGCACCCGTGATGGACCTTCAGCGTCAAATCCTCCGCTCCCTAACGAGAATCGCAGAAAGAGCTCGCAATCTCGATGACTTCACCGGCTGAGATGATAATTATTCCGAAGGAGACTGGCCGGCCAGAAACAAGATGACGCCGAAGGACCTCTTGCGTGTGTTTGGAGTGATTGCCGTGATCATCGGCATCAGCGCGGTTCATTACCTTACACCGGATTCAATGGTTCAACTGCACTACCTCATCCAGCGGCTGTTCTATGTGCCGGTGGTCTACGCAGGCTTGTATTTTGGGTGGCGCGGCGGCCTTTCCGCAGCCGTGTTTGCTGGTTTGGCTTACTTGCCGCAGATACTGGCGACGTGGAAGCTACATCCAAGCTACTCCGTCAACCAATGCGCGGAAGTCGTCCTGTTTTGCGTTGCCGGCGTGGTGGCTGGCCTCCTTGCCGACCGGGAGCGCGGGCAAAAGAAAATCTTGCAGTCTACAGCCGAACAGTTGTCGCGCGTGTATGGAGAATTGCAGGACAATTTCGAGCGCATGAAACGAGCCGAGCGTCTCTATGCTCTGGGGCAGTTATCCGCGGGACTCGCTCATGAAATACGAAATCCTCTGGCGAGCATCGAGGGCGCTTCAGCCGTTCTCCTTCGTGAACCTCCGTCCGAAGAGCGAAGGATTGAATTTCTACAAATCATTCAGAAGGAAACTCGGCGGCTAAATCGGTTGCTCACGAATTTTCTGAACTTTGCGAAACCGCGGGAGCCCGAGTTCGCAAGCATACACGTCGCGCAGGTCTTGGATTCAGTAATCGCCTTGGCCGCGCATGCGATTCACCGTAATGAGATCGTGTTTCGGAAAGAAGTCGCTGAGGACGTGACGGAACTCGAATGTGACTCCGAGCAACTCACTCAAATTCTCCTGAACCTCACGATAAATGCGATTCAGGCCATGCCGGCAGGAGGGGAAATCGTACTCTCGGCGCATCGCCAGGGCGGCAGCGCTGTAATCGCAGTACGGGACCAGGGAACTGGTATCAGCGAAAAAGATCTCGAAAAGATATTCGATCCATTCTTCACGACCAAAGAATCGGGTACTGGCCTGGGGCTTCCCGTCGCTCATCAGATCGCCGCAAGACAAGGTGGTGTCCTGAGCGCTGCCAGGAACAGTGACAAAGGCATGACATTCTCACTCGAGATCCCTCTCGTTCATGAAAGGCTGGAAGAATGAACAAACGCGTTCTGGTAGTGGATGATGACGAGAGCCTAAGGCGCGTGACCCAGGTCCAACTGCAGCAAGCCGGTTTTGAAACCACAACTGCCGGCGACGGAACCGAAGCGCTGCGTATTCTCCAGAAGTCACCCGCCGATCTTGTGATAACGGATTTGAAGATGCCCGGAATGCCGGGCATGGAGTTGCTGCGGCGCATTCGAGCCGATTACCCTGACGTGCTGGTCGTAATGATCACCGCATTCGGCACAGTCGAGAGCGCAGTGGAGGCGATGAAAGCGGGGGCGTACGACTACATAACCAAGCCTGTCCATGCGGACGAGTTGGAACTCGTCGCGCGGCGCGCTCTTGAACATCTCCAATTAGTCGAAGAGAACCGTTCTTTGAGAAGTAGCCTGGACGCAAAGTACGGGTTTGAAAGCATCATCGGGCGATCTGATTCTCTTCTATACGTGTTAGACATGGCCGCCAGGGCCGCCCAAACTGATGCAACCGTGTTGATTCACGGTGAAACGGGCACCGGGAAGGAGTTGCTGGCCAAAGCTGTTCATTTCAACAGCGGCCGGCGCGAAAAGCCCTTTGTGACGATCAATTGCGGCGCCATACCTAAGGATTTGTTGGAATCCGAGTTGTTCGGCCACGTGAAAGGTTCCTTCACCGGCGCCGTCGCACACCGCAGAGGCAAGGTGGAATCCGCCGATGGTGGAACGCTGTTTCTCGATGAAATCGGAGAAATGCCGCTCGAGCTTCAAGTCAAGTTGCTGCGGCTGATTCAGCAGGGAGAAATCGAAAAGGTCGGCGCGCCGAGTGCCAGCACAGTGGATGTCCGTGTCATCGCCGCCACCCACCGGAACCTCGAGGCGATGATCGAGGACAACACCTTTCGTGAGGATTTGTATTACCGCCTTTCGGTTATTCCGCTCGAACTGCCGCCGTTGCGCGAGCGTCTCGACGACATACCCCAATTGGTGCAGCACTTCTTTTTGAAGTTGAAACAGAAGCATGGCCGGGGAAATCTCGCGCTGCCGATTTCGCTGATGCCCTACTTCGGTAATTACCGCTGGCCCGGCAATATTCGGGAATTGGAGAACATCATCGAGCGGCTGGTTGTCCTGACTCCAGGCAATGAAATCGCGCTCGTCCATCTGCCCGCGTTCCTCCGCCGCGAGCATCCTTCCATTGACGCGTTAAACATAGATCTTCCCTCGCAAGGCATTAGCCTGGAAGCCATCGAGAAAGAACTGATCGTGAAGGCATTGGAGAAGTTCAAGTTCAACCAAACCCACGCGGCAAAGTATCTCGACATCAGCCGCAAAGCTCTGATGTACCGGATGGAGAAGCACGGCATTCAGAGACCTGATACCGCTCAGGACGACGAAGAACCGGAACACGCCATCGAGTAATCGCTTCGTTGTTCTCACGACGCCAGAAAGCTGTCGAGCGTCCAGATCAACCCAAACAGGCTGCCGCCGATCAACAGCAATTTCGCCGTCAACACGGCAGAGCTGCGGAACGAGCTCTGCTTAGGCGCATAATCTTCGGCAGATGGCCGGGATCCTGGGTTCGCTTCTGGGGTTCTTTCGAATTGTGGCAACATGACTTCCTTTATTCGGACGGAATTAGGAATGCAATTCATCGGCCACCCGCTTCCTTGCATCGTTTAGCAACGATTTTGGCGTTTCAAGTGCCCTTTCATTGCCCGAAAAGGAACAGCGATGGCGGTTTTCCGGCTATAGTGCGCGAGCGGATTGACGCCTGTTCCTTCTACGGGGTGATGAAACGTTGTCCGCCCTTGCGATATCAATGCTTACGAACAGCTTTCCCGCATGCAACAAACAGGACAGATCCCACGCAGGCAGTTTGGCAAAACCGGTGTAGAGCTCTCCGCACTAGGACTTGGTGGGCATCATCTTGGCGACGCCGAAGATTTGAAAACAGCCAAAATCATCGTCGATAAAGCGATTGACGGAGGTGTCAATTTCTTCGACAACTGCTGGGAATACCATCGCGGCAAATCGGAAGTCTGGATGGGCGAATGCCTCAAGGGTAAGCGGCAGCGGGTGTTTCTCATGACGAAGGTTTGCACGCACGGGCGCGACAAGGACCTCGCGTTGAAGATGCTCGACGAGTCCCTCCGCAGACTGCAAACGGATCATCTGGACTTGTGGCAAATTCACGGCGTTAGTTTCGAGAACGACCCGGCTCTGTTCATAAGACCGAACGGCGCGGCCGAAGCCTTAACCAAAGCTAAGAAAGATGGAAAGGTTCGCTTCGTCGGCTTCACCGGTCACAAGGACCCGAAGATTCATCTGGCCATGCTCGAAACGGGCTTTCCGTTCGACTCTGTGCAGATGCCGCTGAACCCGTTTGATGGAACCTTCCGCAGTTTCGAAGATCATGTGCTTCCGGAACTTCAGAAGCGCGGCATTGCGGCGCTCGGGATGAAGCCGCTGAACGGCGCCGGCCCAGCCATTAAGAAAGGTGTCTTCACCGCCCAGGAAATGTTGCGCTACGCCATGAGTCTTCCCGTCGCCACCACGATTACCGGTATGGACAAGACCGACGTAGTAGACCAGAATCTGAAGATCGCGCAAAACTTTCAACCGATGTCTCGTGAGGAAATGGACCAACTGCGCAATCGCGCTCGCCAGTTCGCGGACGGCCGTTTTGAACTTTATAAGGTATCTCTTAAATACGACAACCCGGAAGCGCGCTTGGCGCACGATTTCCCTCTCGATATGCAGCAAAAAGAAGTGAAGGAAATGCTGCGCGCGACTGATAACACCGGTAAGCCGTTTCCTCCCGCGAAGTGACGTACGAAATGGATATCAACCCGCCCAGCCGCCGTAAATTTATCCATCAAGCTGCACTGCTCGGCGCAGCCATCGCGCCGCTCTCGGCAGCCGCTGCAAGTACTCAGGACGCGATTGTTCAGGAGGGAGGCCCGATGACTACTAACAATGGAACTGTCCCAAAGCGACGCTTGGGGAAGACCGATATTCAGGTCTCTATCCTCGGCGTGGGCGGCTTTCACATCGGCTCGGCTGAGAGCCAGGACGCCGCCAAAGATATCGTGCGGCATGCGTTGGACGCCGGCGTAAACTTCTTCGACAATGCCTGGGAATATCACGATGGACAAAGTGAAGAGTGGTTAGGGGCGGCGTTGGACGGCCGGCGCAAAGAGGCTGTTTTGATGACTAAGGTCTGCACGCATGGACGTGACAAAAAGGTCGCCATGCGGATGCTCGAGGAATCTCTCCGCAGGCTTAGAACGGACCATTTGGACGTTTGGCAAATCCATGAAGTAATTTACGAGAACGACCCGGATTTGATCTTCGCTCCAAACGGCGCGGCGGAGGCCCTTCTACAAGCGAAGAAGGACGGCAAAGTGCGCCTGGTCGGCTTCACCGGACATAAAGATCCATCCATCCACTTGAAGATGCTGTCGCATGGGTTTCCTTTCGACACCGTACAAATGCCTCTTAATCCGTTCGATGGCACGTTCCGCAGCTTCACCCAACATGTCTTGCCGGAAGCGCAGAAACAGGGACTTGCGATTTTCGGTATGAAGAGTCTGGGCGGCAGCGGCGAAATGGTGCGTAAAGGCGGCGTTACTGTCGCGGATGCCTTGCGCTATGCCATGAGCCTTCCGGTCACAGTCACTATCAGCGGCATGAACTCCATGGACGTGCTGAAGCAAAACTTGGAAATCGCCACGAATTTCAAGCCCATGCCGGAGCACGAAATGGCGGAGTTGCGCAAGCACTGCGCAAGCGATGCAGCCGACGGCCGTCTGGAGCTTTTCAAGACGACGGTCAAGTACGACGGTGAGATAGGACGGCAGCAGCACGATTATCCGAAAGTGGAAGAACTGCCCGCCTAGCCCGACAGTCCAGTCCTGGGGCACGATAGTAGACTCAACTCGTGCAGGATTTCACAAACAAAGTTGCGGTGGTCACGGGTGCCGCAAGCGGCATCGGCAGGGCGATGGCTCAAAGATTCGCCGCCGAAGGTATGCGGTTGGTGCTTGCCGATATTGAGCCCGCGCCGCTTCTGGAGGTTGCCGGTAAGCTGCGTGCGGCGGGTACTCAGGTCATCTCCGAGAGAGTCGATGTGTCACAGCCAGACGAACTCGACAATCTCGCGGCCAGAGCGTACGGCGAGTTCGGCGCAGTCCATCTGCTGTGCAACAACGCCGGAATTCTCCCGCCCGGTGCGCCCGTGTGGAAGGAGCCGCTCGGTACTTGGAATTGGACACTGAACGTCAACTTCTTCGGCGTCCTTCACGGTGTGCAGGCGTTTGTGCCGCGAATGCTCGAAGCAGGTAACGAGGCGCACATCGTCAACACGGCTTCGCTTGCAGGCCTGACGACCCGGCCTCTCATGTCAGCTTATAACGTTTCGAAGCATGCAGTCGTGGCTCTGTCCGAGTGCCTGTATGCGGAACTGCAGCTTACAACGGACAAAATCGGCGTTTCTGTCTTATGCCCAGCCTTTTCAAAGACTCGTTTGGCCGAGAGCGCACGGAATAAGCCCGAAGGCGTGGATGCGGATCCGTCCGCGTCCTTTGGTTTCTACGATGCATTGAGGCACGTAGTGGAAGAGGGTACTCCGCCAGAAGAGATTGCCAGCGCAGTGGTCGAAGCTGTCCGGGAGAAGAGATTTTGGATACTCACGCATCCGCAACTGAGTCACGGCATCCGGGAACGTTTCGAGTCGATACTCTCGGGTACGAATCCACCGCTGCGCGATCTGCGCGCTGAGCGTACTCCGCTGGCCTGAGAGATCGTCATGCCGAAGGTCACGCTAGCGTTTCTCCTCATTTTGCCTCTGCTCCATATACAAGCGCGGCAGTCCCAACCCGACTGGAAAGCGTACGGCACGGCAGTGCAGCCCGCACCACCGGATCCCGTGATTCAGACCGCTCTCGACGAAATCTCGCCGGAACGCATACGGCACACCATCGAAGCGCTGGTCGGCTTTGGAAACCGGAACACATTGGGGGGTATGCAAGGGGGCGGCATGGAAGGGAATACGTCTTCTGAAAAGGGTATCGAGGCTGCCGCCGACTGGATTCAACGGCAATTCGAAGCTTATTCCGCAGCGTGTGGCGGCTGCCTTGAAGTGAAGCGCGATACCTGGACGGAGCAGCCCAAGTCCCGAATTCCGAAGCCCACGAGTATGACTAACGTCTATGCGATTCTTCGCGGCTCCGACGAGGCGCAAGCAAAACGAATGCATCTGGTGACCGGTCACTACGACTCGCGAAACACCGATGTCCTAGACACGCGGGGCTTGGCGCCGGGTGCGAACGATGATGCGAGCGGAGTCGCGGTCAGCTTAGAATGCGCACGTGTGCTGAGCAAGAGGAAGTGGCCGTCTACGCTGGTGTTCGTGGCTGTGGCCGGTGAAGAACAGGGTCTCGACGGGAGCCGCCACCTGGCGCACCTCGCGAAGGACGAAGGCTGGCAATTGGAGGGTGTTCTGAACGACGACATCGTCGGTGGTAACACGACTCCGGGGGACCGGCTGCAGGATAAAAGCGCGGTGCGCGTTTTCTCCGAGGGAATCCCGGCCCAAAGCACGCCGGAGCAGGTGAAACATATTGTCAATCTGGGCGCGGAAAGCGACTCCCCATCCCGCGAACTGGCGCGAGCCGTCGCTGACATAGCGCGGACGTACACCTCAACACAGAAGACCGGCAAGCGGGGCTTGAACGCTGTTCTGGAGTTTCGCCGCGACCGTTATCTGCGTGGCGGAGATCACACGTCCTTCAATGCGGAGGGCTTCCCGGCCGTGCGGTTTACAGAATGGCGCGAGGACTTTCATCACCAACACCAGAATCTCCGGCTAGAGGGCGGTCTCGAATACGGGGACCTCGTGAAGTTTGTCGATTTCGGCTATATCGCCAAAGTTGCTCGTCTGAATGCGGCTGTGCTGGCCGTAACGGCTTCGGCTCCTGGGATTCCTCGCAACGTGCGGCTCGTCACGGCCACACTGGACAACAATTCCACCCTTGGTATGGGATGGCCCGGAAGGCGCGCCTCCGGGTACTCGATACGAAGTGGTCTGGCGGGAAACTGCCGCTCCGGATTGGCAGTTCACAGTGCAAGTTGACGGCAATACAGTAACCCTTCCCGTTTCGAAAGACAACGTGATCTTTGGAGTCCGCTCCATCGACCGCAGCGAACATCGCAGCCCTGCTCAAATTCCGCAGTAGCAGTCGAGTGGTTGAAACGGGCTTGCCAGTTACTGGACCGCCGAACTTTGTACCAGCACGGAATGCAGCCGGTCGGCGAAATTCTCGCCGGATTCCGTCTGCAATTGACGCTTCGCCACGGGCAGCGAAGAATCGAGTTCGTGCACCAGACGCAATAAGCTCTTGATATTCGACTCAATCAGCTTTCCGCTTGCCGGAATTTCCAGATTGGGCAGATAATGGACGTCCAGCCCGAAATCGATGCGCAGATCCTCCTGCTCGGAGGCGTCCTGGTCCGTGCCATTATCGAATTCCGGTCCGAAACAGGAGAGCAGTATCCGGCCCGGCCCAAGTTTCCAATCGCCGTCGAACAGCCAGAGATCCCACCAGCTCTCGTATTCATAAGCGACGTCGGGCCCTTGGTACTCGTTGAAAATCTTCATTAGCTCCGAAGGGTCTACAGGCCCGTTCAGCGGCCTTTCCAGAAGCGCCGGTTCGGTTGTATCCACGGCCAGAATGGAAACCATCGATTGTGGCTGTTCGCGCTGCGAGAAAGGAAAAATCCGGAGCAGCTTTTCGAATTGCCGGAGGCGGTTGGCCTGCCCGTTTCGATCAAGCCAGATGGACAAGGATAGTTGATCCGTCACAATTCCATTATCCTGGTAGAAGAGTCGAATGATTACAGACCTCGTGCAAATTAAGCGGTTTGGCGAAAAACAGCGCGAGGAAAACCTGCGTTTCCGCATGTGGATGAAACGCCACACCTTCGTCGAGAGAAGGTTTAAAGCTCTTGCCCAGGAGACGGAAGACGCTATCGATTGCACCGCCTGCGCCAATTGCTGCCGCGTCGCGACAACCCAGGTTGGCGAGCGGGACATCGAGCGCCTGGCCCGCTACTTCCGGCTGAGCGTGGCGGCGTTTCGTGCTGAATACACGGTTGAAAGCGAAGAGGAAGGCATTATCCTGAAGCGCAATGAGAACGGCTGTGTGTTCCTCGATGGCAATCTATGCTCCGTGTACGACGTTCGGCCCAGTACCTGCGAGCTCTTCCCGCATCTGGTGAAAGGCAGCGGCTCTCTGATTAGCCGCATGTGGCACATGCCCGACCGCGCCGTGTATTGCCCCATCGTGTTCAACACGCTTGAGCGATTCAAGTCGGAAACCGGCTTCAAGAAGTGACTTTGCTGATTCCTCTTCTGATCGTCCTGCTTTTCGTTGCTGTCGCCTTTGGCGTTCATCAATGGACCGACGCCCGGCGCTGGCGCGAAACGGCTGCGGAATCGCGTCAGAAGCACGAAGATCAGTGCCAGGAACTGGAAGACTCCCGCCGCGATTTGATCCAACAGCAGGCCGAGACCGCAAAGAATCGCGAAATCGCCGCGGTTCAGTTGAAGCTGCTTACCCAGACTCAGCAGCAACTCGAAGAACGCTTCCGCTCCCTTGCTTCCGAAGCGCTGCAGAACAACAGCCAGTTGTTTCTGGACCGCAGCCGCGAGCAGATGCAGTATCTCGTCGAACCGGTGAATCAATCTCTCAAGAAATTCGAAGATCAGGTCCGCGAAATCGAGATCACACGCGTGGGCGCTTATGAGGGGATCACCGCCCAGGTGCAGGCTCTCACCCAGTTGCAGGAACGCGTCCGGCAATCGGCGGACCAGCTCAAGACAGCCCTGCGGTCGCCTATCCAGCGAGGCCGTTGGGGCGAGATGCAGTTGCGTCGCGTGGTCGAATTGGCCGGGATGCTCGAATACTGCGATTTCGCCGAGCAGGAAACGCTGTTCGGAGAAAAGAATCAGCGGCCAGACTTAATCGTGCGGCTACCGAATGACTGCCGTGTTGTGGTTGATGCGAAGGTCTCGCTCGAGGCCTATTTGCGCGCTATTGAATCCCAGGACGACGCGGAACGCCAGCGTTATATGACGGAGCACTCCCGCCAGGTGAAGACGCACGTGAAGTCGCTCGGAGAGAAGTCTTACTGGCAGCGCTTGCCCTGTTCTCCTGAGTTCGTCGTCGCATTTCTGCCGCTAGAGTCGCTCTTCAGCGCGGCGCTGGAGAACGAGCCCGGCCTTCTGGATTTCGGCGTCGCGCAGCGCGTCATCCTTGCTACGCCGACCACGTTGATCACTTTATTGTTGACCGTCGCGCATGGCTGGCGTCAGCAGGCGCTTGCCGACAACGCCGAAAAAATTCGCCAGGCTGGAATGGAACTGTACAAGCGTCTTCTGAAGGCGCACGAACACTTCATGAAGCTCGGTGACGCCATTGAGCGAACCGTAAACACCTACAACGACACGGTCGGTTCGCTGGAGCGAAACGTGCTGCCGTCCGCCCGCAAATTCAAAGAACTGCACCCGGCAAACTCACCGGAGCTGGAAGAGATCAACACAATTGACGAGCCGCGCCGTCCAGATCCTTCCAAGTGGCTCGTGAACGGTTAGACGGAACCGCGCCCCGTAAGGAAGCGGCCGCGCAACCGCTAGCCGATCAGCGCTTCCTCGGCGAGCGGAGAAACCAAACGGGCCGGTGCCGATTCGCGTTTGCGGCTGCGTTTGTGGAACTTGTCCAGATAGATATAAATAACCGGTGTGATGTAGAGCGTCAGCAACTGCGATACCACCAGACCGCCGACCACCGCAAGTCCAAGAGGACGGCGGGCTTCTCCTCCCGCTCCAGTACCAAACGCGATCGGCAGCGTGCCTAGTAGGGCAGCCATCGTCGTCATCATGATCGGCCGGAACCGCTTCAGGCATCCTTCGAAGATCGCGTCCTCCGCCGATTTCCCTTCGTTGCGTTCCGCCGAAATCGCAAAATCGATCATCATGATGGCGTTCTTTTTCACGATGCCGATCAGCAGGATAATGCCGACAAACGAATAGAGGTTCAGATCGTCGCCGAAGAGTAAAAGAGTCAACAGCGCGCCAAGACCCGCCGACGGAAGACCCGAGAGAATCGTGATCGGATGGATGAAGCTCTCGTACAAAATGCCCAGTACAAGATAAATCACCAGTACGGCGATAATGAGCAAAATGCCCAACCCGCCGAGCGATTTCTGAAACGCCGCCGCCGTGCCCTGGTAGCTAAAGCTCACCGTATCTGGCAGTCCAATCTGATGCGCAGCCTGGTCGATCAGACTAGTCGCCTGGCTCAGAGACACTCCCTGCTTCACATTGAACTGAAAATTCACGGCGGGAAGTTGGCCGATGTGATTGACACTGAGCGGCGCTACCGTCTGCTTTAAGGTTGTTACCGCAGCGAGGGGAACCAGCTTGCCTGATGTGGAGCGGATGTAAAGGTCGCTAAGAGCGCTCGGATTCAGCTGATCCTGTGGACGGACCTCCAGCAGGACGTCATATTGATCCGAAGCGGCGGTAATGGTGGTGACGCGCCGGTTGCCGTAAGCGTCATAAAGCGTATTGGCAATCGCGTCGGGTGTCACTCCAACCGCCAAAGCGCGATTTCGATCGATCTGCACATCGAGCCTCGGACTCGCCAGCCGCAGATCGCTATAAATGTCTTTCAGGTCTGAAATCGAGTCGCAGTTTGGCCTCAAGCTTAGGCGCCCACTGAAAGAGTTGGTTCGTATCGGCGTCCTGTAACGCCACCGAGTACTGGCTCCGGCCCTCACTTTGTCCGAGTGAAATCAGCGGAGGCACTTGCAGGAACACCATCACGCCGGGGATCTGCATGAACTGCTGCTCAAGTTGCCCGATAATGACGTTCGCTTTGGGGCGGTGTGGATCTTCCTTGAACTGCATGAAGATGAAGCCCTGATTTTGATCCGTGAAACCGCCAGTCCCGGAACCGAAGGCCTGAACCCAGGGATTCTTACTTACCACGGCGTCAATTTGCTTTTGCAGCCGCACCATCTCGTCGAATGACGTGTCTTGCGCTGCCTCGTCTCCGCCGAAAGCGAAGCCCTGATCGACCGTCGGCATAAAGCCCTTCGGCATAATGACGAACAGGTAAACGGTCGCGACGGTCAGAACGATGCTTGCAACTAATGTGATTTGCCGGTAGCGCAGAACGGTTGTCAGCGTGTTGCGGTATAGATTGTTCAGCCACGTAAAGAACCCTTCGGACCAGCGGTAAAATGCGCCGGTCGGGTGACTCTCGTGGCGTAGAAAACGGCTGCACAGCATCGGTGTCAGAGTGAGCGAGATGAGGCCCGAAATGAGAACGGCCACCGCGATAGTCACCGAGAACTCTCGCAGAAGCCGCCCGATGACTCCTTCCAGGAACAGCACTGGAATGAACACCGCAACCAGCGAGATGGTCATCGAAACAATGGTGAAGCCCACCTCGCGCGCTCCGTCGATAGCCGCCTGCATTCGTGGCTTGCCCATTTCCATGTGCCGGACAATGTTCTCGAGCATCACGATAGCGTCGTCCACGACAAATCCGACGGACAACGTCATCGCCATCATGGACAACATGTCTACCGTGAAGCCAAGCAGCTTCATCGCCGCAAAAGTGCCTAGCAGCGACAAGGGGACGGCAAGGCTAGGGATGACAGTAGCCGAGACATTTCGCAGGAAGACGAAGATCACTCCAACAACCAGGCAGATCGTCAGCAATAACGTGAACTTCACATCCGCAATGGAATCGCGGATATTGGTCGAAGCGTCGAAAGCTCGCGTGAAAGAGATTCCCGCAGGCATCGATTGCTTAAGAACGGGAAGCAGCGCCTTCACCTTATCGGCGACCTCCACGGTATTCGACCCCGGTTGCTTCTGAACGGCTAGAACGATGGCGCGCTCGTTGTTCAGCCAAAATCGGGAACGCTGGTTACTGACGCTGTCAAACACATCCGCAAGTTCGTCGAGGTGAACGGGAGTTCCGTTGTGATACGAAACAATCAGCTTCGCAAACTGGGACGCCGAAGTGAGTTGACTATCGGATTGGACCGTATAAGCCTTTGAAAGTCCGTACAAAGAGCCGGCGGGCAGATTCACGCTGCCGCTGCTGAGAGCGGCGCGAATCGTCTCAAGATCCACTTGCCGCGAAGCCAGTTTCTCCGGATCGGCTTGGACGCGTACCGCATACTTTTGCGATCCATACACTTGCACGCGCGAGACGCCGGTCACCATCGACATCTGACGCGCCAACATGGTTTCCGCGTACTGATCCAACTGGGACATCGCCATGGTCTTCGACTCGACCGCGATGTAGAGGATCGGCTGCTCTGCCGGATTCACCTTGGAATAGGACGGCGGCGACGGCATGTTTGACGGCAGATTGCCTTGCGCCCGGGAGATCGCCGCCTGCACGTCTTGAGCCGCGGCATCGATGTTTCTGCTGAGGTCGAACTGCAGCGTGATACTCGTACTGCCGAGAGTGCTCGACGAAGACATGCTGTTGATGCCCGCGATTGTCGAGAATTCGGCCTCAAGCGGCGTCGCGACCGAGGATGCCATGATGTCCGGGTTAGCGCCCGGCAGCCCAGCCGATACTTCGATCGTTGGATACTCGACCGACGGAAGATTGCTGACCGGCAGCGACGTGTAGCTGATAATTCCGAAGATCAGAATTCCGGCCATCAGCAGCGTCGTGCTGATGGCGCGGCGGATAAATAAATCTGTGAAGTGCATCCGCGCTCCTTATGAGTTGCCGGCGGGGTTCGCGGTTCCGGCCTCGCCCACTTGTGTGTCTGCCTTTAGCAGTTGAACCTTTGCGCCGGGGGCAAGACGCATCTGCCCTTCCGAAATAACCATTTCGCCCGGTTTCAACCCGCTGCCGATCACAGCTTGTTCCCCGGATTTCGGCGATTCGTAAAGCCGCTCAACATTCACCGGCCGTATGGAAACAGTGTTATCGGAGCCATTCACTACCCAGACGTACTTGCCTTGCGGACCTGTCTGAATGGTGCGGCTCGGGATTAGAATCCGGCCGTGTTCCACGTTCAGCCGCGCTTCCACGTTCACGAATTGCCCCGGCCACAAAGTACGCTTCGGGTTATCGAAAGACGCCTTTAATTTGATAGTGCCGGTCGTCGCATCGACGGAACTGTCGATGAAACGCAACGTGCCCGTCTCTGTTTTCTCATCCGAGACCTTCGCTTGTACTTGAAGCGGATGCGCGGAGTTGTACTTTCGCACCTCGGGCAGCAATTGCTCCGGCACGCCGAAAGAAACATAGATAGGCGACGTTTGCAGGATCGTGACCAGGGCGGCATCGTTGTCTTTGATAAGATTGCCGGCCTTCACGCTGATCGCTCCCGCGCGGCCCGCCATCGGCGAAGTGATCTTCGTGTAACTGAGTTGCAGATTGGTTTGGTCCAGCCGTGCCCGGTCTGCCTTCTCCGATGCCGTCGCGCTTTCGACTGCGGCACGGTCGGCTGCCAGCGAAGCCTCCGCCGCGTCTGCCGTTGCGACCACCTGTTCCGTCTGTTCTTTGGAGAAGATCCCGTCCTTGGCGAGCGCCACTCCTCTGTCTGAAGAGGCGCGCGCCTGCTTCAATTGAGCCTCATCCCGCGTCACATTGGCGCGCGCTTGCTGTTCAAGAGCTACGTCTTTAGCGACATCCGCCTGAATTCCGCAATCTGCCGCTGTAGCGGTTCGGGATCTATTTCAAACAGAAGTTCACCCTTCCGGACGTCCTGCCCCTCCTGGAAATTCACCCGGAGAACCTGACCCGCCACTCGCGATTTGATATCTACCGACGCGATCGCTTCAACATTGCCGACCGCCGAGACCTCGAGGGGAACATCACTATCGATAGCCGCGACCGCTCGCGCCGGCACCACCATGGCGGGCATCCCGGCGGCGCTTGCCACTTCCTTCTTGCCGCAGGAACTGAGCAGCGAAGCGGCTCCGGCGGCGCACAATAATAGCATCACGTTTAGCTTTTGGGAACGGAAAGACACGGAACCTACACTTCTAATCAGAGATTTAGGACTTTCTTTATGGTCGCACAGAAATCGAGGCAATTTGTTTGCCGTCTAGAGCGGATACGTTTTGGCGCATTTACTTGTTCCGCAGGAATAGCAGCTTTTTGCTGACTGTTCGATATTGGGAATCCGTGTGCGAAAGCAGACCGTTTTTAGCCGGACACCGGAGCAGTCCAACTCAGCGCGTTACCGAACGCTCGTAATTCCAAGCCACGCGGAACATTGTCGCTTCATCGAAATGCTTCGTGAAGATCTGCAGACCCACCGGCAGTCCCTCAGGCGAATTTCCGCAGGGAACACTCATGCAAGGCACGCCCGCTAGATCGCCGGTCAACGTATAAACGTCGGACAAGTACATGGCCAGCGGGTCATTGACCTTTTCGCCAATCTTAAAAGCCGGAAACGGCGATACGGGGGCGATCAGAGCGTCCACTTCCTTGAATGCATTCGTGAAATCCTGCGCAATCAGGGCGCGGACCTTTTGCGCTTTCAGATAGTAAGCGTCGTAATAGCCTGCGCTCAACACATATGTCCCCAGCATGATCCGGCGTTTTACCTCAACCCCAAACCCCGCTCCTCGCGTATTGCGGTACATGTCTGAAAGCGAATCGCCGGCCACCCGTTCTGAGTAGCGGACGCCATCGTACCGCGCTAAATTCGAACTGGCCTCCGCCGTCGCAATGATGTAGTAACACGACAGCGCGTACTTGGTATGCGGCAGGCTCACTTCGCGAATCTCGCAGCCAAGACCCTGCAGCTCTTTCACCGCGCCTTGGATCAGATCGGCGGTGCCGGAACCCAAGCCTTCGAAGTACTCCTTTGGCAATCCGAGTTTCAAACCCGCCACCGGGCGCTTCATCAGGGAGTGATAATCGTCTACCGGCGCGAACGCTGAAGTGGAATCCTGCTCGTCTCGCCCGGCCATCGCGCGGAGGACAGTGGCCGCGTCTTCTACCGTGCGGGCAAACGGCCCGACGTGATCGAGCGAACTCGCGTACGCGACAAGCCCGTAACGTGAAACGCGCCCGTAAGTGGGAGTGACGCCCACGATCACCGCAGAAACTTGCCGGCTGCCGGATCGATCCGCCAGTATCCGACCCAAGCGTGGCCACAGCGGTTCCTTGCGCGACCGCCGCCGCCGAACCGCCGCTAGATCCACCCGGTACGCGGTCCAGAGCCCTCGGATTACGGACTGGCCCGAAAGCGGAGTTCTCGTTCGATGAGCCCATCGCGAACTCATCGCAATTCATCTTGCCGATAATCAGCGCGCCTTCAGATTCCAGCCTATCGACTGCGGTGGCGTTGTAAGGAGGAACGTAGTGCTCCAGAACCTTAGACCCGCAAGTCGTTCGCACGCCTTTTGTGACCAGGACGTCTTTGATTCCGACGGGCACACCCGCCAGCGCGCCGATGTATCCGCCGTTTGCGATGCTCGCGTCCACTCGCTCTGCCATCTCTAGCGCACGCTCCGGAGAAAATGTCAGATACGCGTTGGTGGCCGGATTCTCCCGCTCTGCAAATGCAATCGCGGCTTCGGCGATTTCCTTCGCCGAGAACGCCTTACTGAGTAAGCTCTCCCGAATGGCCGGAATGGTTAGAGATCCAACTTCGCCGCTGAAACTCATCGCTCGATCACCTTCGGAACCTTGAAATACCCGGCCCCGCTGACGGGCGCATTGGCTAGCGCGTCCTGGTTACTCAACGGCGTGTGCGGAACATCCTCGCGCAGGGGTGCGATCTCGTCTTCTTCGAACAACACTTGCGCCATCGGGGCCACGTTTTTCGTGTCGAGTTCATTCAATTGCTCGATATGCGTAAGGATCTGCCCCAAGTCGCCGGACAGGCGGTGAACTTCTTCTTCGGAGAGCCGCAGATTCGCCAGGTCGGCGACGTAACGGACCTCTTTTTCTGTGAGATTCAAGCAGTTGCTCTCTTACGGGAAAGTCGATATACCTTCTTTAACACAGCATCCTGAATGCCCGCCGCGCCATCGCCGGAACTCTTCAGCGTCTCCGTTCCAAACGGATGCAGCGACTCCGCGCGTTGCGGTTGCCGACGGGGAATCCCGGTTCGGAACTCGATTTCCTGGATGCTGGTGCTGCCCATCAACTTCTGGACGCGGTCGAGAATTTGCCTGCTCAGGCAGAAGAGCTGCTTCTGCCAAATCGCATCTTCCACTTCCACGACCAGCGTACTGCGGACCATCGTCATCTTACCGGTGTGGCGTGCAACTGCCTTGCCGACAGCGGTGGGCCAAAGACCTCGGACAATATCGTCGTCATTGATTATTTGACGCGAAAGCTTGTTCTTCTTAATGAGCCGGACAGCGCGTTCCATCTTGAGCCTAAACCTACCTGGAGGCCGTACAGCGGGGGAGGAAAGCTGAATCGGAGATTGAAGTTTAGCACGGCCCGAGAGCGTACAGTTTATCCAGCCGTTATCCCGCCGCGCCCAACTCCGCTCGTATGGCTTCGGCGATCCGGCTCGTCCAGCGGTCCACCTGCTCATCTGAACCCGCCTCGATCATCACGCGTGCCAGCGGTTCGGTTCCAGAGAATCGAACCACCACGCGTCCGCTCCCGGCAAACTCCAGCTCGGCGGCCTCGATTTCCGTTTGCACCGATCGCAGCTCCGATAACGGCCGTTTATGCTTGACGCGAACATTCACCAATTTCTGCGGAAACGTCTGTACCTCATCCGCCAGATCGTCCAGTGACTTGCCGGAGCCGCGCACAATTTCAAGCACGCGAAGCGCAGTCAAAATGCCGTCGCCGGTCGTTGCATATTCGGAGAAAATGACGTGTCCCGATTGCTCGCCGCCCAATGCCGCACCCTTCTTCAGCATCTCTTCCAGAACGTATTTGTCTCCGACCGGAGTGCGCAACATCTGGATGCCGCGCGCGTTCAGCGCTTTCTCCAGGCCGAGGTTGGACATCACAGTTGCTACAACCACATTGCCGTGCAACTTGCCGGCGCTCTTTAGCGCGGAGCCAGCCAGGAACAACACCGCATCGCCATCCACCATGCGTCCCGAGCCTGCTACAAACAGCGCCCGATCCGCATCGCCGTCAAATGCGATACCCATCTCAGCGCCTGTTTCAAGCACGCGCGACCGCAAGTGTTCGAGATGCAGAGAACCGCAATCCAGGTTTATGTTCCTGCCGTTCGGCGCGGTTCCGAGCCATTCGACTTGGCAGCCCAGCCGTTCAAACAAGGCGGGAGCGACTTGTGTTGCCGAGCCATTCGCGCAATCGATAACCACGCGCATCGGGAAACTGCCTGAAACAGTGCTGGCCAGGAAATTCGTGTAGAGATGGTCGAGCGCCGGGTCCGCAACCAAAGCTTTAGGCGTGGCGTCCTCACCGCTTTCGAGCCATTTCATAATCAGGCTCTCCAGTTCGAGTTCTACTTCGTCGGCCAGTTTGTAGCCTGAATGGCTGATCACCTTAAGGCCGTTGTCGAGATAAGGATTGTGCGACGCCGATATCATGACGCCCGCCACAAACGGTCCGGTGCGGGTTAAGTAAGCGACGCCCGGGAGTGGTGATCACGCCCGCGAATCTTGCCCTCACTCCGGCCCGTGCCAAACCACCCGCTACTTCTTCGGCGAGCCACTGACCGCTCTCGCGAGTGTCCATTCCGATAACAACTTCCGGGTCGTGACTGGCGCTCTCAGGCTGCTTGCAAGCCCACGTGCCTAGCGCAAATCCAAGTGCGTGCGCGGTTCGCGCGTCTAGCGGCGCTTCGCCCGCAACCCCACGAATGCCGTCCGTTCCAAAAAGCTGTCTCGACAAATTGACTCCTGCGAAGTAAGTGCTAACTCTCATCTTATCGACTCAAATTGCTTTTCAGCGCCGGATTTTTGCTTTATACCCAATCCAGATCGGGATGAGGGATTAGAATCAGGATTGGACAACGGATGAATATCTCGGTCAAGAGCGAATACGCGCTCAAGGCTGTCTTCGATTTGGCCTCGCAATTCTTGACGCAGCGGCAGAATTCGGGACCGCTCCCGCCCGTCAAGATCGCTGATATCGCTAAGCGGCAGAAGATTCCGCAGAAATTTCTTGAGCTGATTCTCGCGGGCTTGAAGCAGAGTGGATTTGTGGATTCCCGTAGAGGCGCGGAAGGTGGATATCTGCTGGCCCGCTCTCCCGATGCGATTACGGTAGGCGAGGTACTGAGGACGGTAGAGAACGTGAAGAGCAGCCCGCGGCCGCAGCAACGATCCGTTTTCCGATATTTGGCAGCGCGTCGATTCAGCGGTTTCCGACGTTCTCGACCAGACGACGTTTGCCGATCTTGCCCGCTCCTGGCAAGAGAAGAACTCACAATACGTTCCCAATTGGGACATTTGAAAGGAATTGCTTGCTCTATCAGGACAGTTCGTTCAGCATTGGCCGCACGCCGCTAGTGAAACTGAATCGCGTAATTGATGGTGCAAAGGCCACAGTGTTGGCGAAGGTTGAAGGGCGCAATCCAGCCTTCTCCGTGAAGGACCGTATCGGCGCCGCGATGGTTTGGGACGCGGAAGAGCGCGGCTTACTGAAACCCGGCAAGGAGATTATTGAGGCGACCAGCGGCAACACTGGGATTGCGCTTGCGTTCGTCGCCGCCGCCCGCGGCTATCCGGTGACGCTGATGATGCCGGACACTATGTCGATCGAACGGCGCAAGGTATTGAAGGCTTTCGGCGCGCATCTGGTTCTCACGGAGGGCAGCAAGGGTATGCAAAGCGCCATTGCCAAAGCGGAAGAACTTCGCCAATCGGACCCCGATCGGTACTTCATTCCTCAGCAATTCACGAATCCCGCCAATCCGCGCATTCATTTTCAGACCACTGGGCCTGAAATCTGGGAAGACACCGGCGGTGCCGTGGATGTCCTGGTCTCGGGCGTGGGAACCGGCGGCACCATCACTGGCGTCTCCCGGTACATCAAGAACGAGAAGAATCATCCGCTGCTCGCCATCGCGGTCGAGCCCACCAGCAGCGCGGTCATCACGCAAACATTGAACAAAGAACCGCTCCGCCCCGGCCCGCACAAGATTCAAGGATTGGGCGCCGGCTTTATTCCGGAGAATCTCGATCTTTCCGTCGTGGACCGCGTGGAGCAGGTTACTAACGAAGAGTCCATCGAAATGGCGCGCCGGCTTGCGAGCGAAGAGGGATTACTTTGTGGGATATCCTGCGGGGCGGCGGCCGTTGCAGCGGTACGTGTCGCCAAAGAGCCGCAGATGGCCGGTAAGACGATCGTGGTTGTCCTGCCCGATGCCGGTGAACGCTATCTCAGTTCAGTTCTCTTCGAAGGAATGTTCGACTAGCGGGTCCCCGCTTTCATGAGCGCGCCCGCTTCCTGTCAACACCCCTGAGCCGGAGGAATTGGTGGGTCGCCGCATCGCTCTGATCAGCATCAGCGTCGGCATCGTTCTTGCCGCGGCCAAGATCGTGGTCGGCAGCAAAGCTGGATCCAATGCGGTTGTTTCGGACGGGATTGAAGCCTCCGGCGACGTCCTGTCGTCCGCTATCGTCTATGCGGGTCTTTGGTTGGCAAGCAAGCCGCCGGACGCCGAGCACCCCTATGGTCATGGCCGCTACGAGACGCTTGCCGGGCTGGCGGTGGGCGCCATGCTCCTGCTTTCTGGAGCGGCCATTCTCTGGCACGGATTAACGTCGCTGCACGAAGTCAGCAACGTTCGCGCTTACGCCATGTATCCTCTGTTCGCGGCCGTGCTGGCTAAAATTGGCCTCGCCTCGGCAAAGTTTCGCGTCGGCAAGAAAATCGATAGCAGCGGGTTGCAAGCGGATGCCTGGCATGACCTCACCGATCTGCTTTCCACCTCCGTCGCTTTAATTGCGGTCGTCCTTACGCTGATCAGTCCGGCTCGCCTCGGTTCCGCCGATCAGGGCGGGCGGCGTGCTTATCGGCATTATCATTCTGTTCCTGTCCGTTCAGGTGGTTCGCCGAACTATCGATTCGCTGCTGGACACAATGCCCGAGCCGCAGAGATTGAAGCAGATCTACGATATTGCCTTAAGCGTTCAGGGCAGCCTCGGTATCGAAAAGTGTCTGGCCCGGCGGACCGGCTTGAAGTATCACGTAGACCTTCATCTTGAAGTAGATCCGAACCTGACCGTTCGGGAGTCTCACGACATTGCCACGCGGGTAAAGTTCGCGATCAAAGAAAATCTTCATTGGGTCGCCGACGTGCTTGTTCACGTGGAGCCTTGCGGCATGGCTGCCGAACCCCCTCGGCTGCGCTCCTAGATTGTCTATGGAAAATAAAGAAATTGCCAGGCTGTTGCAGGAAACCTCCGATCTGATGGAAGTGGCCGGCGAGGACGGCTTTCGGATTCGTAGCTACCGCAATGCGGCCAGCGCCATCCTGAGCCATCCCGAGCGCGTGGCGGACGTCATCTGTAATCCTGATAAAAAAGTCACGGATATCCCAGGCATTGGTAAAGGGCTGGCGGCAATCCTCACTGAGATTTGCCAACGCGGCTCTTTCGAGCGGCGCGATGAAATGCTGGCCCGCTATCCGGCTTCGGCGTTGGAGCTTTTGAAAATCCAGGGGCTCGGTCCGAAAAGCATCGCGCTCCTGTACGAGCACCACGGCGTGAAATCCGTCGATGATTTGGAGCGTATCTGCCGCGAAGAGAAACTGCGCAAGCTTCCGCGCATGGGTGTGAAGCTCGAGGAGAAAGTGCTTCGCTCCATCGAAGCTTACAGGCGCAGTGCCGGGCGATTTCTGTTGAGCTTTGGACGGCGCGTTGCCGATGAACTGATTGCCGAGTTTTCGGCTCTCGCGGGAGTCGAACAAATCGAAGCGGCCGGAAGTCTGCGCCGAGGCCGCGAAACCATTGGTGATCTCGACATTGTAGTCACAGGGCCAGGATCGGCCAGCGCTCTCACACACTTGGTCAATCATGGAAAAACGCAGGAAGTTCTCGGCCAGGGTCCCAACAAAGCCAGTGTGAACGTTTGGACTTGAAGCGATTGCAGGTGGATGTCCGCGCGCTCGGTGCGGAAAGTTTCGGTGCTGCTATGCAGTACTTTACCGGCAGCAAAGAACACAATGTGGCGCTTCGTACGAACGCCATCAAGCAGGGCTTAACGCTGAACGAATACGGGCTCTTCACACTGGCTGATAACCAATGCGTTGCAGGGCGGGAGGAGCGCGATATCTACGAACGGCTCGGCTACGCCTGGGTGCCGCCGGAACTGCGCGAGAACTCCGGAGAATTGGAGGCCGCTCAGAATCGCACGCTGCCGAAGCTTGTCGAACTCGGCGACATGCGCGGCGACCTCCATATGCACACGACTGCGACCGATGGCCGGGCTACGCTCCGCGAGATGGCGGAAGCCGCGGCGGCGCTTGGTTACGAATACATTGCGATTACAGACCATTCGAAGGCGCTTGCAATGGCGAATGGACTGGATGAGCAGCGAGTAATTGAGTTCGCCCAGCAAGTGCGCGAATTGAACCGCGATGGCTTGCCTTTGCGGATTTTTTCCGGGCTCGAGTGCGACATTCTCCGCGATGGCGCGATGGACATTTCAGAAGATGCCCTTGCTGAACTGGATCTGGTGATTGGTAGCGTGCACAGCTACTTCAATCTCGAAGCGCCGGAGATGACTGACCGCCTGCTGCGTGCTCTGGATTCGCCATCGCTCAGAATCCTTGGGCACGTAACCGGACGTCTGCTCCTGCAGCGTGAAGCCTATGCTTTCGATTTCGAGCGCGTCTCCGCGAAAGCCGCGGAACGTGGCGTGTTCTTTGAAGTGAACGCCAGCCCGGAGCGTCTCGATCTACCCAGCCATCTCATCCGCTCCGCCAAGCGCAAAGGCTGCAAATTCACCATCTCGACCGATGCGCATCGTACTCAGCATCTTCAAAATATGAGGTATGGAGTCATCACTGCGCGGCGTGGATGGCTTGAACCAGCGGATATAGCCAATACCCGGCCGTTGGCGGAATTCGAGGATTATCTAAGGCGCAAACCGTAGCAATAAGATAAACTCGTCAATGAGATAGGAAATTCCGAAACGTTGACGTTTCGCATCCAAAGCACCCGTCCTCACCCCTTAAAGAGCAACTTCCAATGGCTACAGTTGTGATCGATACCCGGCCGGCGCGGCCGCACGGTTTCTGGGCTTCCACGAATGGCAAGAAGGCCGTCATGGCAGTCACCGGCCTGATCCTTTTCCTTTTTGTCTTGTTCCACATGATCGGAAACTTGCAGGTCTTCGAAGGTCCGGAGCAGCTCAATTTTTACGGTCTCGCGCTGCGGCGCTTTCCCGAAGCTCTGTGGGGCGCAAGAATCATTCTGCTCGTGAGCGTAATCCTCCACATCTGGGCCTCGGTGGAACTCGCGGTTCGAAAGAACCAGGCTCGCCCCGTCGGTTATTCGAAGCGAGACAATGTTGCGTCTAGTTATGCTTCTCGCACGATGTACTGGAGCGGCCCGATTGTTCTCGCCTTCATTATTTTTCATCTGTTGCATCTGACGACAGGCACGATTCATCCCGGCGGCCAATTTGTGGAAGGCGATGTTTATCGCAACGTGGTATCGGGATTTCAGGTCTGGTATGTATCGGCCTGGTACATCTTCGCGATGATTCTGCTTGGCTTCCATATCTGGCATGGGGCCTGGAGCATGTTCCAATCGCTTGGCCTGAATCATCCGCGCCACACGCCGATTCTGAAGAAGGCTGCAGCGGTCCTTGCCATCGTTATCGTGGCCGGCTATATCTCAATCCCTCTCAGCGTCCTTTTAGGTCTGGTGAAATAAATGGAACTCGACGCACGGCTCCCTTCTGGTCCTATCGAGCAGTCCTGGGACAAAACGCGCTTCGATCTGAAGCTTGTAAATCCTGCGAACAAGCGCCGCCACTCGATCATTGTCGTGGGTTCTGGTCTGGCGGGCGGGTCTGCGGCGGCAACGCTTGGCGAACTCGGGTATAACGTCAAGTGTTTCTGCTTTCAGGATTCACCACGCCGTGCGCACTCGATTGCAGCCCAAGGTGGCATCAACGCGGCGAAGAATTATCAGAACGACGGCGATAGCGTCTACCGGCTCTTTTATGACACAGTAAAGGGCGGCGATTTCCGCGCTCGCGAAGCCAACGTCTATCGGCTCGCGCAAATCAGCGTTTCGATCATCGATCAATGCGTAGCGCAGGGTGTTCCTTTCGCCCGTGAATATGGCGGAACTCTCGCTAACCGTTCGTTCGGCGGCGCCCAGGTATCTCGAACCTTTTATGCCCGCGGTCAGACTGGGCAGCAACTGTTGCTAGGCGCTTATCAGGCTTTGGAGCGTCAGGTCCAGGCGGGCTCCGTCAAGATGTACCCGCGTACCGAGATGCTCGATTTGATCGTCATTGATGGCCGGGCGCGAGGCATCGTCACCCGCAATCTGGTAACCGGAGAAATTGATACTCATATCGCCGATGCTGTCCTGCTAGGCACGGGCGGCTACGGCAACGTCTTCTATCTCTCGACAAATGCCAAGGGATCCAATGCGACGGCAATTTGGCGCGCGCACAAGCGCGGAGCTCTATTCGCCAATCCCTGCTTCACGCAGATTCACCCGACTTGCATTCCCCAGTCCGGCGATTATCAATCGAAGCTGACGCTGATGAGCGAGTCCCTCCGCAATGACGGGCGCATCTGGGTTCCGAAAAAGCAGGGCGACAAGCGTCCACCGGATCAGATTCCGGAAGACGATCGCGACTATTTCCTCGAACGCCGTTATCCTAGCTTCGGCAATCTGGTGCCGCGCGACGTGGCGTCCCGCAATGCCAAGTACGTTTGCGATGAGGGCCGCGGTGTGGGCGAGACCGGGCTTGGCGTGTACCTCGATTTCGCGGAGTCGATCAACCGGCTCGGGAAGCGTGTGATTGAAGAGCGCTACGGCAATCTCTTCGATATGTATGCGCACCTGACGAACGAGAATCCCTATCAGGTTCCCATGCGCATCTATCCCGCCATCCACTACACGATGGGCGGCCTGTGGGTCGATTACCAGTTGATGAGCAACCTCCCGGGGCTGTTCGTAATCGGTGAGGCCAACTTCTCCGACCATGGGGCGAATCGCCTCGGCGCAAGCGCGCTCATGCAGGGGCTCTCGGACGGCTATTTCATCGTCCCTTACACAGTCGGCAATTACATCGCGACCAACAAGCTGGAGAAGGTAAGCGACTCGCATCCGGAGATCCGTAACGCAGTCGCCTGCGTTCAGCAGCGATATTCAGAAACTGCTTTCCATCAATGGCAAGCGCACAGTCGATTCATTTCACAAAGAACTCGGCAAAATTGTCTGGGACTACTGCGGAATGTCACGCACGGCGCAAGGACTTCAGACGGCGATTGAACGAATTCGCGAACTGCGCGAAGAGTACTGGCAAAACGTCCGGGTGCCGGGCAGCGGAGACGACTTCAACCAGAGTCTGGAGAAGGCCGGGCGCGTGGGCGATTTCTTTGAACTCGCTGAACTGATGTGCATCGACGCTCGAGAGCGGAACGAGTCCTGTGGCGGTCATTTCCGCGAGGAGTATCAGACGCCCGATGGCGAAGCGCAGCGCGACGACGCCGATTATTCCTACGTGGCGGCATGGGGCTATCGCGGTCCTGGGAATGCGCCGGATCTGGTTAAGGAGCCGCTCGAATTCAACTACGTTCACCCCAGCCAGAGGAGCTACAAGTAGATGCGTCTCACTTTGAAGGTCTGGCGGCAGTCGTTCCGCAGCAAATCGGGTAAGTTTGTCAGTTACCCGGTGGAAGTAGCGAACCCCGATATGTCGATGCTGGAGTGCCTCGATGTGTTGAACGAGCAATTGACGGAACGGGGCGAAGAGCCGATTGCGTTCGAGCATGATTGCCGTGAAGGAATTTGCGGATCATGCGGGTTCATGATCAACGGCGTGGCGCACGGCCCCTTCCAGCGACAACAGTTTGCCAGTTGACCATGCGTCACTTCAAAGACGGCGAAGAACTGGTGCTGGAGCCATGGCGCGCCAAGGCATTTCCGTTCATCAAGGATTTGGCTGTTGATCGCCGCGCGTTCGATCGGATTATTTCCGCTGGCGGTTATATTTCCGTCTCAACCGGCAGTGCGCCTGACGGAAACGCGATACTTGTTTCAAAGCAATCTTCGGACCGAGCCATGGATGCGGCCGCGTGTATTGGATGCGGTGCCTGCGTTGCGGCATGTCCGAACGCCGCGGCCGCACTATTTACTGGCGCAAAAATCGCTCATCTTGGGATACTTCCGCAGGGAAAACCGGAGCAGGACATGCGCGCGCTAAATATGGTGGCGCAGATGAACGCCGAAGGCTTCGGCGGTTGCACCAACATCGGTGAATGTACCGGAGTCTGCCCGAAGGAAATTGCACTTGAAGTGATCGCCGCGATGAACCGCGATTATTTACGCGGAAGCTGGCGTCAGCGGGACAATATCGTGCGTACCGTTACACCGTTTACGGAGTGGAGCACGGGATCGAAGCTGAAGGTCGATCCGCAGGTCATCACATGATTAAGACTGACGTTACTGAGCGTCGATCTGGACGTTGGCCGTGAAGTCCTTGAAGCACTCTGACCGCGCGAACATAAAGGTCAGTGTTGCGCTTTGGGCGTATCTGTCCGAATACGAGGATTGGCGATTGATCATTTCCAGCCGGCAATTTGATGAGGCAGGCGTTGCAAAGGGTTATAGGATCCTCCACAATTCCCTGGACTCAGCTGGGTTTGCTATAGAGAAGCAGCCGATCGTAATGATTCTTCCAATGACCGATTCCTTCATCAAGGGTGTGCGCCGCATGTTTGCGAAATCCAGGAATGTAGACGGAATGCGATTGGGCGGCCAACTATTTGGTGATCGGTTCGTCGAAGACGGTGTCGCGTACCGAATCAGCTAACATCGGCCTGTTTCCGGTCAATCCGCCACCGTCATAGTGGGCCGGTGCACCTTCTGCTTTGCTTCGTTCGCCTGTTCGATTCCGACTCCTCTGGCCTTCTCGCATCTGCTGCGCAAGGAGGTGCGGATCAACAACCCACCCAACTTAGAAGAAAGAAATCATTAAAGAAGAAAGAAATTATCAAAAAGAAAAGTCTTAAAAAAACTGTTGCCACGCGCCGTAAACACGTTTAAATTAGGCGTAAGGAGTAAATTTATGACCAAACCCAAGACATTCATTCCTGCTACTATACGTGTCGGGATTCTTGCGTCTGCCATGGCAATCGGGGGATCCACAGGAGCAAATGCTCAGTGCTACACTTCCGGTTGCTCGTTGGTGAGTTTCGGACAGTGCATGGTCGGTGAACAGTGTTGTGTTTACGGTTCCACGTGTGGAGTTGCGTTCAACGAATACTATTGTACTAGTGACAACTCCTATCACTACTGTAGTGTGTGTTGCTGGGGTGTATGACGGTTGCGAGGAGGTTTGATACATGGAAATCCTACGTGCAGTAGCGCTTGCAATCATCGCAGGCCCCGCCCTCATCGCCCAGACATCCTGGACGCCTTACACGGCTCAATACACCCAGGTAATGACGAGTACCAATAATACTACCGGCAAAACCAATACACAAGAAATTCAGGGGAAGAGAAGCGATCAACAGATGGATCACTCCTCACGACCATCATCCAAAATGGGCGCACCCGTACGTGGCAGGCTGTGGGACGCAAAGACTGGCCAGATAACTGAGATCAACTACCTTACAAACAGGGGTTTGATAGTTCAAATTGTTCCCCGCACACACACTAGCTCTCACCCCGATTCTGCTGCCGGGACTCAGACTATAGCCGGGCTACGGTGCGTGGAGTACCCAAATCGTCCGATGAATTCGAGATCCACCGGCTCAGGCGTGGTTTGTGTGAACGAGCAGGACGATATCGTGATGAAAACCCAGGTCCACGACTCTATTAATAACTCAACCGTCGATTACACGAGAACCATAACAAATATTTCTTTCGTGGAACCCGATCCCGATGCCATGAAGTTGCCAGCAGGTCTCCAAATGGCTAAGGCGAGCGTACACAAATAGGGGTGATCTCGCGCAAAAAGAAAGGCCGGAGCGACTGCTCGTCGTTGACTTAGAGTTGTGCGCAAATCAATCCTCTTCATTCAACATCCTTCGGACACGCTGACCTATTGTCCTTACGCGGATTCAATTGGCAATAAGAGTGTGATCGAATGGTTCTACGAATGGCTCCGTTCAGCCCACCCAAGTTTAGATGCAATCATAGTAACTAATTCGCGGCACATAGCCGAAGATCTCCAGCGTATAACTGATCGCATCGGCGCACTTGTGGTGTGCGTGCCTCGACGATCTAAATTACATGCGCTACAGCATCTAGCGAAACTCTATCGATCTGCGGACTATCTAGAGTTACTGCCTATTGGGCTGCCATTGGCTCCCGCAGATCTCCTGAGAAGCGTGAACCAACATCATTTAGCCGTTAACAACCACTGCACACTTGTCTTCGATTTGCCGCCACTCTTTTCTCCACAGATATATACAAGTGAAGGACTGGATATTCTTGCACAGATCCCAACGTCCAGCATGTCCTTGGATCCTACCGCCCTCGCTCCAGGCACTGTATTGCCATACAGTCGTCCGGAGAAGAGGCGTTTCTGCGTGCAAGTCCATTCTTTGCGACAGAGCAATTCTCGCTGTCGCAAGCCGATATTCCATTACGTGCCAGCTTCGAAAGTCCTGAAGACGTTTCGCTATTCAGACAAATTGTCGTCGAGAGTTCGTGGACAGAGAACGGGGAGCGGCTGCGCCAATTTAAGCGGCTTGTTGCTGGACCGGCACAGCAACCTGTTAGCCCACTTCATTTAAAAACCGTACCTAGGCGAACGCCAACACTTCGCCGAATTCTCTTCGTCAGCAATGCTTCGGCTTTCTCGGGGGCTGAAGAAGTCCTGTGTACAATCGCCGAAGGGCTAGACACAAGTAGATTCGATTCTGTCGCTTTGGTAGGTCGGGCGGGCCATTTTTCGGATCGGCTACGACGTGCAGTGAGGTCCATTATTGTTCCCGAAGCAGACTTTGCAGCACCTACCTTGAAAAATTTGGAAATTGCGTGCGAGACACTAAATCACTGTGATCCAGATATCGTACACTGTAATGGCCTCATCGGCTTTCCTCTTTTAGCGGCATTAAAGCTTTCCGGCAAACCATGGGTGCAGCACGTCCACAATCTGGACGTTCGACCCCTTGCTGAACAGTGCACCTCTGCAAACATCATTCTTACGGTTTCGCAGTTCGTTGCCAGTTGGCTGTTTTCTCTCGATATCGATCCGGCGAAGGTACGAGTGCTACCTAATTGTGTGAACACTGTTGAACGGTTTGTACCTTCATCTTTGAGCAGGGTTGAAGCCCGCCGCAAGCTGGGAATACCCTCCAATGGCTTCGTTATCTTATATCCTGCGCGTTTTGCCAAGCTGAAAAGACATTTTGTCCTGCTCTCTGCCTTAAGACAAGTCGTACAAGATGGTCATAATGTGCATCTTGTTCTTGCCGGAGAGGCCACAACCGAGCCGAACCTATACGACGAATTACATGTATTCGCCGAAACCAATGCGTTGAGCCAATGCCTAACAGAATTTTCCTTCGTGCGAGACATGCCGCAGCTTTATGCGGCTGCCGACGCACTCGTTTTTCCGGCGGAGCAGGAGCCATTCGGTTTGTGTATCTTGGAGGCGATGGCGATGGGGATCCCGGTTATTGCATCGCGCAGCGGCGGAATTCCTGAATTTGTGAAGCACGAGAAAACAGGAATTCGAGTAGAACCAGGACAGCCACTGGCGCTGACGAACGCCATTCTTCAGATGATCTCCGATCCGATACTGAAGGGCGAGGTTATCCACCGCGGCACTTGAATACGTACGGAGTCATCATCTACCGTCCCGGTATGTAGAGCTGGTGGACGATTTATACGAGGAAATTCTGGCATCCCCACGACACAGCGCGGACCATACTTGCCTCAAGACGGGAGGTGCGGCCTGTTAACCTTGGATGTTCGATATCACCCTCTGAGAGTCTGCGACGGATGTTTGGTAACACCCGTAGCGTGGATGGAATGCGCCTGGGGGGCCAATTGATTGGTGATCGCTTTGTTGAGGACGCCTACGTCTATCGAATTTCGAGGTAGACCCGCGACTTAATCCGCCACCGTCATAGTAGGCCGGTGCACCTTCTGTTTTGCTTCATTCGCTCGTTCAATCACCGTCCGAGCTAGCTTTTCAAAAAGCGTTACCTGTGAATTAGGCTCCTTAACCGTGGCGATCGGCGCACCGCTATCGCCGCCTTCGCGCGTCTTCGGGTCCAGCGGAATTTCAGCCAGAAACGGCACGCGCATCAACTCCGCCGTCTTCTTGCCGCCGCCCTTGCCGAACACATAAAGCCGTTCCCCGTTGTGCTCCAGATAACTCATGTTTTCAACAATCCCAAGTACCTGCTCACGCACCTGCTCGAACATCAGAACGGCCTTTCGCGCATCTTCCATCGATACTTCCGAGGGCGTCGTCACCACGATTGCCCCAGTAAGCGGCGTCGTCTGAATCAACGTAAGCTGGACGTCTCCCGTGCCCGGCGGCAAATCGATAATCAGGTAATCCAGCTCGCCCCAATCCACATTGCGAAGGAATTGCTGGATCACGCTGTTCAACATCGGTCCGCGCCAAACCAGCGGCTTGTCCCCAGGGTTCAGAAATCCCATCGACATCAGCTTCACGCCATGCGCATCCAGCGGCTGAATGCGTTGTCCAATGGCGCCCGGTGTGGCGCGAACACCCATCATCAGCGGCACGTTCGGTCCGTAGACATCGGCGTCAAGCAGTCCGACCGCGTAGCCGAGCTTTGCCAGAGTGATCGCAAGATTCACCGCGACAGTGCTTTTGCCTACGCCACCCTTCCCGGAACCAATCGCAATGATGTTCTGAACGCCGGGAATCGGCAGCTTCGGTTGCTCGCCAGGAGCTTGAGGACCCATACCCTCAAGCTAACACCAGGGTCGCTTGCGCCTTCAGATCCAACCCGGAGAATTCCTTTCGCTGGAATTTGGGGAAGGCCGCTGCCGCAATCATCGCCGCGTTATCGGTAGAGAGGTCGGCGGTAGGGAAATGGAAATCGAGCCCGCGTTGCTCGAGCGCTCGCTTCCGCAAGCCCGCGTTACACGCAACTCCGCCTGCGACAAGAACCGCCTCCGCTCCAATTTGCTCCGCCGAAATTGTCGCGCGGCGCAGCAGTTCTTCGATCACCGTATATTGAAAACTCGCCAGCAGATCGAGCGTCGCCTGAGGCGTTGCGGAACGAAGTTCCTCGATCGTGGGATTCTGCAGCTTCTTTCTACTCGCAATCTCGTCTTTAACGTCATGCTGCTCCGTCCAGCGCAGCACGGCCGTTTTCAATCCGCTAAAGCTGAAGTCCAGCTCATTGCCTTTCATCTTGGGCCGCGTGAACTTCACAGCGCGTGGATTACCGAACGAAGCCAATTTGTCCACAATCGGACCACCCGGATATCCGAAGCCGAGCAGTTTGCCCACCTTGTCATACGCCTCGCCGGCCGCATCGTCGCGGGTTTTGCCAAGCAGCCGGTATTGCCCCACATCGCGCACTTCGAACAGATGCGTATGACCGCCGCTCACAACCAGCGCCAAAGCGGGAAAGCGTACTTCGGGATGCTCGAAAAGCACGGAATAAATATGTCCTTCCACATGGTTCACGCCAATCAGTGGAATGCCGCGCGCAAAGCAGAGCGCTTTTGCGTACGTTACGCCAACCAGAAGAGAACCCACCAGGCCGGGCCCGTGCGTGACGGCGATAGCGCTCAAATCGCTGAACTCAACCTGAGCTTCCTCAAGCGCCTGCCTCACAACCGGCACGATGGCCCGCAGATGTTCGCGCGAGGCAAGTTCCGGCACCACGCCGCCATAGGGCGCGTGCGTATCGAGTTGTGAAGCGACGACACTCGACCGAATATGGCGTCCATTCTCCACCACGGCTGCGGCAGTTTCGTCGCACGAACTCTCAATACCTAAAATTATGGTTTGGCCCACGTTTCTGATTTCAATTATGAACTTCCGCAAGAATTGATCGCGCAAGAACCCTTGCCGGAAAGGAGTGCATCGCGGATGCTGGTGCTTTCGCGCGAGACGCAAACCTTCAAAGACGACGTATTCGCAAATTTCTACAAATACATTCAGCCCGGCGATTGTCTGGTGCTGAACAACACCCGCGTTTTCCCCGCGCGTCTGCATGGCCGCCGGAATACCGCTTCTGGCGCGGAGGTTGAAGTGTTTCTGCTGCGCGCTTTGGACGAAGCTGAAACGGAGTGGAACGCGCTTGTACGGCCCGGGAAACGGGCTCGAACCGGCGACGTCATCCTGTTCCATCCGGGATTTTCCGCCGAGGTTCTATCGCAGGGCGAATTTGGGGAGCGCACGATACGCCTGCACGCCGACGGGCCGGTGAGCCAATTGCTTGAAACGCTGGGCTCTATTCCGTTGCCGCCCTACATTCACCGCATGCCGGGTGAGAATGATCGCGAGCGTTATCAGACCGTCTTCGCGCAGAATCGCGGGTCCGTAGCGGCCCCCACCGCCGGGCTGCATTTCACGCCCCAAATGCTGGACGCGTGCCGGTCGGCGGGTGCTGGAAATCGCCTACGTCACGCTGCACGTGGGACTTGGCACATTTGCGCCGCTGCGGGCGGAAGATCTAGCCGATATTCAGCTTCACGAAGAATACTTCGAAATAACCGAAGAGAACGCGGCAATTCTGGGCCGCGCTAAACGCCGGTTGTGTGTCGGCACGACCAGCGTTCGAACCATCGAGACCGCGCTACTGCGTGGACCTTTTCAGCCGCTTCGGGGTGAAACCAACCTCTTCATCTATCCCGGATTTCAGTTTCGAGGGGTCGGCGCGATGCTGACGAACTTCCACCTTCCTCAGTCGAGTCTGCTGATGCTGGTCTCCGCCTTCGCGGGCCGCGAACTGGTGCTCGCGGCCTATCGTCATGCCGTGGCTGAGAAGTACCGGTTCTTCTCCTACGGCGACTGCATGATTATCGAGTGACGAAATACTGCCGGTACGCCGCGATTCCATCTCGCACGTAAGTGTTCAACGCGCGAAGCCCCTCGTGTGCCGCCCGGTGATCGTACAGTAGCTGCCTGCCCACTCGCGCAATGTCCCGCGAATCGTCTACCTTGGCCTGCCAATACGCCGGCGCCCAGTCAACGGCTTCCGATACAACCGACGGAACTCCTTCAGCGACACCGTCGGCGGTGACCATGTTAAACGACTCCGTATAGCTCGGCTGCAGCAGCAGATGCATGTGGCCAACCACCTTGCGGAACTTCGGCCACGACTGCCAACCATTCAATACGAGATTCACATTCGGTAAACCCGCCAGCATTTCTTTCACTGCCGCGAGAACCGTCTCACCGCCGCCTTCCGCCCGGCCGGCGGACAGCCACAAATCGAGTGGCACGCGAAGTCCACGCGCGATCTCGACAGCGGCTCCTGCCGCGCTCATCAAGTTCTTCAGGGGCCGCGTGGCCCCGAAAACTCCAATTCTCAACGTGCCGCCGTTGTAAACAGCAGGCTGATGCGCGGACGAATGCTCGTCTAAATAATAGAGGTTAGGCAGATACGCGCAAGGCGACGCAAAGGCGGCTTCGACCCAATCGCAAAAGCGGCGGCAATTTCCTGCCAAATGGATGTTGTGAGTGCCAAGCTCTAGCTCCATCAATTCGCGAACCAGTTTCACGCCGTTGCGATCGGCCTGCAGAAAACCGACATTTGAATGGCAATTGACCGCGAACTGAGTATCGGGAAACTCGTTTGCCATCGCCTGCAATTCGCTGCTCGGTATCCACGGAGCGGAGATAATCACGTCTTTCGCAGACTCGATTTGCAGCCGTTTGCGAAGGTCTTTCGCATCGATGATCGGCCAAACGTCTGCCTTGATGCCTTCACGACGGAGCACCTTGGCGGTATTCAATGCTGCAACGCCAAGCCCGATATGGCTGATATTCCGGTTGGCTGCAAAATTCTTGTAAGCTAGGACCACACTCATTCTGGTTGGGCTCTCCTCGAAACCGGTTCAGATCCGATTCCGGTTCCAGAATGCAAGGCTCCCTGTGCGTCTTCACCTCAAAGTAAGCAACCAAGTCTCTGATTCAGCGCAAGAAACTTTATTTTTCAAAAGTGTCACCGGCTTGCAAATACAGAAACTTCTCAGAGTGGATGCCACCGAGCACCGACAGCGTCAGCAAGGTCGGCCAGGCCCAACTCCCGCTCCCCTACCGCTCAGAAGCACAGGCGGACGAACGGCTTCGCTCTTCAGCAAGCCAGCTTTCGGCAACTCGGCATGCCTCCTCGAAAGAGCGCGCCAGAGATTCCGTCTCAGCACCGGACACCTCGGGTACAGGTTCAGCGCACACACCTTCGATCCGCGCCAATTGCCGCTGCAGGTCAGGCGCTATCATTCGCGAAGCGCCGCCGCGCAGCCAATGGGCGGAGGCTTTCGCTTGCACCCAATCGGCATCGCGAAGCGAAGTCTAGCAGCGTAGAAAAAACAGGAGGAGCCGTTTCGAGGAAAATCTCCATTACGCTTGTTATGAACTCCGGAGAGTATTCCTTGAAAGTGTTCTTTTCGGGCGGCGGAGCCTCCGGCAATTTACCTGGAGAAACGGGGCGGGGGGTATCGCGGCCCGTCTTCGCCCACGAAAGACATTTCGACACAAGATCGCGATCGTCAAAGGGCTTCGCAATGAAGTCGTCCATGCCAGCCTGTTCCGCCCTTTCTCGATCTTCCCGATACGCGCTGGCAGTTAACGCAATAATTGGCACCCGGCCGGCGGGACCGCTCAATGCACGGATCTGGCGCGCGGCCTCGTAACCATCCATCACTGGCATGCGGCAATCCATCAGGATCGCATCGAAGACCAGGCGCCGCGCCGCATCCAGCGCCTCCAGGCCATTCCCCACGTCGCAGACATGAAACCCGGCTTGTTCAAGTGTCAGGCGAGCCACTATGCGATTTGCCGGGTTATCTTCCGCTATCAGAACGTGCAAGTTTGGCGCGCTAACACCCGCAAGCGCGGCCGGTGATTGCCGGTGAGCCGCATATTTCAGGTCATCCGATTGCAGAGGGACGTGGACAACGCCAACCTCCACCGTGAAATGAAATTCGCTGCCTCGGTCGACTTCACTTATGACCCAAATAGAACCGCCCATCAGCTGAACGAGCCGGTAACAGATAGTCAGTCCCAGTCCCGTCCCGCCGAACTTTCGGGTTGTTGAGGTGTCGGCTTGCGAGAACGCATCGAAGATTGAACTCAGTTTATCGGCCGGAATTCCCATGCCGGTGTCCCGCACGATAAAGTGCAGTGAGGGAAGTAGACCGCTTCCAGAAGGCTGCGGTTCCGCTTGATCCACTTCCAGCACTACTTCGCCCCGATCGGTGAATTTAATTGCATTTCCGAGCAAGTTGAGAATCACCTGGCGCAGCCGGACCGGGTCGGCGTGTACGGATACTGGCACGCCGGAAGCCACGCGAAGCCCCAGCCGAATGCCTTTTTGTTCGGCCGGGAGAGCCAACGATTTGATAGCGGCATCCAGGCTCTCACGCAAGTCGAAATCGATTGGATCGAGGTTCAGCTTACCCGCTTCGACCTTGGAGAAATCCAGAATGTCGTCTATCACGGTGCGGAGTGAGTCCGCGGAATCCTTGATGATTTCCAGATACTGGCGTTGCTCCGGGGCCAGGCCGGTCGCCAAGGCGAGTTGCGTCATTCCAAGAATCGCGTTCATCGGCGTCCGGATCTCGTGGCTCATGTTGGCGAGGAATTCGCTTTTCACCTGACTTGCTCTCTCGGCCGCTCCTCGGGCCTTCACCGAGTCCAGTTCCGCACGCTCGCGTTCGGCGACTTCACGGCGAAGCTCCGCGGTTCGTTGATGGACATGCCGCTCGAGAATGCGTTCTCTGTCGCGCAATTGCCGTGTTCGCGCCAGATGGGCCGCGGCTATGGCGAGGATAATCCCTAAGATACAGAGCCCGTAAAAGAGAAAAGTCTGATAAAAGTGGGGCTGCAGTATCAGTTCGAGAGAAGCACCCGCGGAACTCCAGGTCCCATCCGCATTACTGGCCCTTATATCGAAGCGGTAGCGCCCGGGAGAGATGTTTGTGTAATAAGCGATCCGGCGCTGACCGGCGCTGACCCAATTGCTATCGAAGCCTTCCAATCTGTATTGAAAGTTGATTCGATGAGCGGAGCGTAGGTTCGGAGCTGAGTAGCTAAATTCGAGGTCGCCCGGACCAGGCGGTGCCCGCACGCTGGGTTGGGATTGGATGTGTTGACCGTTCACAATGACTTGCTCAATCGCCGTCGTTTGCTGAGTAGCGCGCGCCGCCAGATCTCTAGGATCGACAACGGCCACACCGTGCATTGTCGGGAACCAAAGACGCCCGTCACTGGTCTTCCAGCCGGCCGGTTGAAAACCGCCGTTACACTCCCTGGTACTCATCCCGTCGCCCGGTCCGAAGGAAACGACCGAAAGGTGAGGGGTCTTTTTGGCCGCGAAATCGTTCAGAGCCTGTTGGCTCACACGAAATACTCCTTTGTTGCCGCTCATCCAGAGGGCGCCCGAATTGCCTTCGAGTATCCGGAAGATCGCATCGTCCGGAAGCCCATCTTTTGTCGTGTAGGCGAAAAAGTGCCCGTTTTTCAGCCGGTCAAGGCCACCGCCGTTCGTGCCCACCCACAATACGCCGTCCGCAGTCTCATGAATTGCCGAAACAACATCGTTGGAAAGGCCGCGGCGGGAATCGAATACTTGGAAGCGGCCTTCTTTAAACAGGTTTAGGCCTCCGCCCCCGGTCCCAATCCAAAGCTGGTGTTCACGGTCTTCGTAGATTGCTTCGACTACATTGTTCGAAAGTCCATCTTTGGTCGTATAGGTGGTGAATTTGTGATCTTTCCACAGGCTCAGACCGGCGCGCGTGCCAATCCACACTCCGCCTTCCCGGTCGGCATAAGTGGTGATCACGGTGTCACTGGGGAGCCCGTCTTTCATCGTGTACGTACTGAACTTGCCGCTTTTCAGTCTGTTCAGCCCGTTGCGTGTTCCTATCCAAAGGGCGTCCTCTTGGTCCTGGCAGATGCTGAACACGAGATTATCGGCAAGACCGTTCCGGGTGGTCAGTGCACTGAATTTCCCGTTATGAAGGCGATTCAGTCCGCCGCCGTTGGTCCCGATCCAAAGGTCGCCCTGGCGGTCCTGAAATACGGGCAGGGTACGTTATTGGAAAGTCCACTTTTCGTGTCGTACATTGAGAACAATGTCTTGTTAAAAAGCCGGATGAGCCCGCCTCCCCCGGTGCCGATCCACAGGTCGCCATCCCGGTCCCGGTAAATGGACCAGACATCGTCACTCGGAAGCCCATTCCGAAGTGGTGTAAGAGCTAAACCCGTCACTCGACAGACGTGTCAGGCCGCCCCCGTAGGTGCCGATCCAAAGGTTCCCGGCGGCATCGTCGCGGAGAGAAATAACGGAGTTATTGGTAAGCCCGTCTTTCGTGGTGTAAGACGTGAATGTTCCGTTTTCGAAGCGCGTCAAACCGCCGCCATAGGTGCCGATCCACAGCGTTTGCCGGGAGGTCATCAATAGACTTCGTACATAGTTGTTGGGGAGACCCTGGGGCGTTCGGTAGGTGCGGAACACGCCGCCAGAAAAGCGGCTAAGCCCATCGTGGGTGCCGATCCAAAGCGCTCCGTCGCGGTCCTGCGCCAATGCGAAGACCTGGTTGTCCGCGAGTCCATCGGCGCTCGTATACGCGGTAAACCGGCCATCGTGCAGGCGGTCGAGCCCGCTGCCATTCGTACCAATCCAGAGATCCCCCGATGGAGCTTCAAGCAGACACTGAATTGAATTGTTCGAGAGCCCGTCCCTAGTCGTGAACGTCCGAAATTTACCGCTGCTGAGGCGAGTGAGTCCGCCCCCCGCGGTACCGATCCAAAGATTGCCCCGCCGGTCCTGCAGCAGGGCGTCAACCACGTTGCTTTTCAACTCCGGAGTGTTGCCCTTGTCGAAAACTGTGAAGTGCAGTCCGTCGAAGCGCACCAGTCCGAGTTCGGTTCCAGCCCACAGATATCCATCGGCGGTCTGCAAAATAGCGGGAACGGTATTTTGTGGAAGCCCTTGTTCGGTGTTCCAGACTTCCTGATGAAATCCAGTAATGGCCTTCGGCACGGCGGACGGACGTCCGGCACTTTCGGCATGAGGAGCAATGGCCGCCCAACAACAGAGCAGCGGGATCGCTATTACCGCGCTTTTATGTAACAATTGCGTGACATCTTGAATATTTTCCCAGATAAATATAATTCTGGAATTTATTTCCTAATATAGTCTATAATCCACAAAGGCTGCATAAATTACCGTCAGGCTTTTTGCGGCAGCCAGGAACGGTTTAAGTTCTTAAGAATCTCTCCTCCGGGACGACGGGTTGGCGTCGGCTGGAATCCCACTCAAAAATCAGAGTAAGGCGGCCGAGGCACATCCGGCCAGTGCGTCCGTCGATTCGCGATCCGGCAAAACATAATGAAACAAACACTTGCTATAGCTCTACTACTCATCGGCCGTCCAGATACCCGCTCTGGCTCAAGGAGCCCGTGTCTCCCGGGAACTACAGTTCGCCGATCCCGCTTCGACTGTCGATGTCATCGTCCAATTCACTCAGCCTCCGACGGCGGCACATCACCGGATGGTGCGCGATTTGGGAGGCAGGCTGAAAAACAGTTTGGGCTTAATTCGAAGCGGATCGTATTCCATTCCGGCGGCAAGCTTGCAAAGTCTCGCGGCTAATCCTAACGTTGTGTCAATCTCGCTGGACCGGCGATTGCACATGCTGCTCGATAACTCGACCGCCGCCGTGAATGCACCGGCTGCCTGGAATATCGGCTTAGACGGATCGAATATCGGAGTAGCGGTGATCGACAGCGGAATTTCAGATCACGACGATCTGCAAGGGGCGGCTGGCAGCCGCGTCGTCTATCGCGAGAGTTTCGCCGGTGGCGATGGGACCGACGGCTTCGGCCATGGAGAACATGTCGCGGGCATTCTGGCGGGCAATGGGGCCGACTCCAATTGCGCAGTTTGCGAGCCGGCATTTCGTGGGTCTTGCGCCTAATGTAAGCCTGATCGATTTGCAAGTTCTGGATCAAAATGGCGAGGGAAGCGATAGCGGCGTCATCGCGGCGATTAGCAGGGCGATTCAGCTGCAAGCGCAGTTCAACATTCGAGTAATCAATTTGTCATTAGGCCGCCCGGTGTATGAAAGCTATTTACTCGATCCACTCTGCCAGGCCGTCGAATCAGCCTGGCAGGCGGGAATCGTGGTGGTCGTTGCAGCCGGGAATGGAGGCCGCGACAATCCGGCGGGGAACAACGGATACGGCACCATCACCGCTCCCGGCAACGATCCCTACGTGATTACCGTGGGAGCGATGAAAGCCATGGGGACGCCGCAACGGGCGGACGACTTAGTGGCCAGCTATAGTTCCAAAGGACCTACCCAGATAGATCACATCGTCAAGCCGGACTTAGTCGCGCCGGGGAATCTGGTTGTTTCGCTCATGTCGCCGAACGGAACGCTGCCCGCGCTCTATCCAGGAAACGATGTGCCCCTAAGCTATTACCAGCAAACAACCGGAACCCAGTTGTCCACTTCCTATTTCACCCTGAGCGGCACCAGCATGGCCGCACCGGTTGTGAGCGGCGCCGTCGCGCTACTGCTGCAGGCGCATCCGGAACTGACACCCGACCAGGTGAAAGCCAAACTGATGCGGACCGCTTACAAGAATTTCCCCGCGACGAGCGTCGCTTACGATCCGAGTACCGGCCAAAGTTACAGCAGCGAATACGATGTGTTTACCGTCGGAGCGGGATATTTGGACATTCAAGCCGCGCTCGCGGATAACGCACCTCCCAGAGCGGGGGCGCGCTCGCCAGTCGCGTACTATTCAACGAGTTTTCTTAGCGGGCTGCTGGGGTCGCTTTGGGGAGGCAACCAAGGTGTAGCCACCATCTCCTGCGACACCGGCGCGGTTTGCGACAGTCCCTCCTTATGGGGAGCACAGTCCATCTGGGGTACCCAATCCATTTGGGGTACTCAAGCGATCTCGAGCAACCAGAGTATCTGGGGAACACAGAGCATTTGGGGTACGCAGTCCATCTGGGGTACACAGTCGATTTGGGGAACTCAATCGATCTGGGGTACGCAATCAGTTTCGGGACTTGCGACCATGGATCCGGCGGAAGGCATGCGAATCGTCACCGTGGGAGAGAATTAGAGGTTTCTCGCCAAAACTCCAGGCCCGGGAAGCGGGCTTCCGGCGAGACGCCCGCCCGATGATCGGGAGGATAGAGCTTTGCACTCAGGACATGAGCGCCGTTTAGCTTGTTCTGCGCCCGATGTGGATGCTGCCATTGACTGTTCGCGCTTCAATAACTGGACCGCCGGAGCCCAGCGTCAAAGAAGCCGATTTCCCGCCGATATCGCCGGTAACGGTCGCCGGGAAATCGCAATGCACTCTGCCGTTAACGGTGGAGGCTTCGATTTTCGCGGAGTAATTTTCTGGTAGGTTCAACCGTATGCTGCCGTTGGTAGTTTTTGCCCGGATCTGATGGCCGTTGCCCTCGACATCGATGAGAACTGAGCCATTCGTAGTGGCGCCATCAACGTTGCCGGCGACTTGTTCCAGGTGTACGGATCCGTTCAAGGTGTGAAAGCCGACTGTTCCTCGCACGCCTTGGACTGCGATGCTGCCGTTGTGCGCCTCCAAGTTTAGATTCGAAGAAGTTGGGACCCACACTTCATAGGAGACACTCCAGTGCCTTTTGTCAGTTCCATCCGGACCACTTGGGACGATTTCACCTGGGCCGCGTGCGATTGAGATTTGCGAAGCCAGTGAGCGGGCCTCGGACTCGGTCGCAGCAGCGGCGTGAATACAGGCCCGGACCAGGACATCCCCCTGACTCCAGCCGTGAACGCGAACCGATCCATTCATGCCTGGACTGATGTGATTGGTCGAGCTTGACGCAAGCTTTTGGTCTTTGCTTTCGGCGTAAGTGACAAGCCCGTCATCGTGATACTGATTTGCCGTGCAGGCGTGTCCGGAATCGGACCTTGGCCCTTCTTGCGCTCTTGCGGAAACGGTGTACGCGGAGAACAGCAGTAAAGCCGCGAAGGCTAGAGTAAATTGTGAACGCTTCATGGATGCTCCTTGAATTTGGGTGATGCGCGCTTTGGACGCCGAGGCGTAACAGAAACGTTGGGACAGAGGTCCGAATCTTTTATCCAACGTTTGGCTATAGCCTGTCGTCCAAAAGCGCAGAAGAGAGACCATGACGTGGGAGATCAGTTTGCCGCTTCGTCTGGGCGCAAAGCTATCTGACAATTCCTCGGACGCCGAGCTTGCAGACGGTTGCAAGCGGGGGGATTTGCGCGCTTTCGAGCACCTTTATAGCTTGTACGCAGGCCGCATGAAGAGCCTCGCGTTCCATTTGCTGGGCAGCCGGGCCGATGCGGAAGATGCGGTGCAGGAAGCGTTCATCAAGATTCACAAAGCTTTGCGCGGATTTGAGCAGAACTCGCAGCTCTCGACGTGGATTTACCGGATTCTGGTGAATTGCTGTTATGACGCCTTGCGTAAACGGCAGCGGCAGGCGGAAAGCCCGGTTGTCGGGGAAGTGCCAGTGCATAGCCAACTGCCTTTGAAGATGGCGCTGGAACGAGCGATGACGAGGCTGAATGAAAAGCACAGGCTGGTGTTCCTGATGTTTGAGGTGGAGGGTTTGAAGCACTCGGAGATTGCGGGAGTGCTGGAAGTTCCAGAGGGCACGTCGCGCGCTTGGCTGTTCGAAGCGAAACGCGAGTTGAAACGGATGTTGATGGAGTCAGGGGTATGAAATTCGAATGCGGCGATTTGGACCGCGCTCTACGAAATCCAGAACTGATGCCCGAGGCGCGGGAGCATCTGAAAGTGTGTCCGGTGTGCCGCCGGGAATACCAGCTGTGGGCGGATATTTCGTCAACTGCGAGGGAACTGCACTCCGAGTGGGAAACGCCTGCGCTCTGGAACAACATAAAGGCCCAGTTGGCCGCCGAAAATCAAACCACGTCATAGATGGTGGCTGGATATGAGGGTTCTGGCTCTTGCCGCTAGCGTGGTGATCGTCAGCACGGTGTTTTTCGTCAGAACTCACGCGAAGCGTTGGGCAGATGAACCAACCGGCGACTAGCGCCGCGGCGGTTCCAGCGAACCGCGATTTTCTCACCGATCAGGCCTTACAGGAAGTGGAGAAGAACGAGGACGCTTATGTCCACTCGATTCAAAAGCTATCGCGGCTGGCCGAGCCAAAGCTTGCAACATCCAGCTACCGCTTTGAGCGCCGCGTATAGAGAGAAGCTGCTGGTGCTGGATTCGGCAATTGCGGAGACGCGCGCGAATTTAACTCACAACCGCTTCAACGTTCGATTGCAGACGGAGTTGGCTGGCTTGTATACGGAAAAACAACAAACACTGCAGGAGTTTCTTACCGGTGATTCCGCTACAAAAAGCAATTAGATTCATTCTGCTGAGTGCTTTCCTCGCGTGCGCGGCTTTTGCTCGCGATGAGTATACCCGAGTGTTCGACAAGACGCTTCCTCTGGCGAGCGGCGGCACGGTATCGATTGAGCACCGGCTCGGCGATATCGTGATTCGCACGCATCCGGAGCGTACCGTGGTGATTCATGCCGAGATACATACGTCCGGGCCGGACCGGAACGAAGCCGAGCAGTTCGCGAACCAAGTGGAGATACTCGGAGAGGATGGAGGGGGTGTTTCCATCCGAACTCATTATCCCGGCGGCCTGAACAATTTCTCTTACTACGTGCGCTATGAATTGACGATACCCGAAGATGCTCCACTTGAGGTGCGGAGTTCGTTTGGCTCGGTTTCGATTACCGGGCTTAAGGCGAATGCAGAGATCAGAACTTCTCACGGCGCGATTGCTTTTCGAGATGGCAAGGGCGAGCAGCATTTCGACAATTCGTTCGGAGCGGTGGAGGTGAGCGGCAACCTGGGCGAAGTCACCGTCAACAACACGAACGGCCAGATAAAAGTGATCGGACTGCGGTTCAGCACGATTAAGAACGCGTTCGGAGCGGTGGTCGGTGAAGAATGCGCGCGGAACGGTTACGGTCGAGAACAAGAACGGCAGCGTGAACGTGAATGGCGCGCAGGGGGCGGTGGTGGATACGAGCTTCGGAGCGGTTGTTTTGAATGCGATCTCCGGGCCGGTTCAGGTGGATAACCGATACGGATCGGTGGAGGTCGGCGGGTCTGAGCGGAAGCGCGTGTCAGCCTATCAAGATTCACACGTCGTACTCCGCGATCAAGGTGCGGTTGAGCGGCAGCCCCAACTACAATGTGACGGCAAGGACGTCGTACTCACCTATCCATACGGATTTTCCGCTACACGTGTCCGGTTCGTTGTCGAGCGATGCCATCCAAGGTAATATCGGCGACGGAAGGTGTCCGATGTCCCTGACCAGCAGCTACGGGCCGATTCAAATCCTACGATCTGGAAACTGACTCGACGGGTTCGGGCCTGTTCAGTCTGCTATGCGTTCTGCTGTAGCCGAAATAGACCAGCAATCCCGCCAGCATCCATAAGAAAGCGACTAGCTGGGAACGGTGGTTCAGCGCCACTATCATGGCTCCGCAGATAAGGATTCCAAGCAAAGGGAACAAAGGAACCATCGGGGCGCGGAAGGGACGCGGAACATCGGGCTGTTTGCGGCGCATAATCCAGACTCCCGCGCACACGAGCACGAAAGCGAATAGAGTTCCAATGGAGGTCAAGTCGCCAGTGATATCGCCGGGAAGGAGTCCCGCAAGAGCGCCCGCGAATATAAAGAGAAGAACATTGCGATTTATAAGGCGTGCGGAAGGTCGGATGAAGCTCCGCAAAAATCTTGGGCAGCAGACCGTCGTTCGCCATGGTGAAGAAGACGCGGCTCTGACCGAGCAGCATGACCAGAATCACAGAAGTAAATCCGAAGAGTATGGCAACCGTCACCAGCGTGCCCAGCCAGCCATAGCCGGGCATGTGGTGTTGGATCGCATAGGCGACCGAAGCCTCTTTGCCGACTGTCAAAAATTCCTGCCAGCGACCGACGCCGGTGAGCACGTATCCAAACAGAATGTAGAGGACCGTACAAAGCGCGAGCGAACCAAGGATGCCGATAGGCATGTCGCGCCCGGGATTTTTCGTTTCCTGCGCGGCGGTGGACACGGCGTCGAATCCGATGAAGGCGAAAAATACGATGCTGGCGCCTCCAAGAACGCCGCCCCAGCCATGTTGAAAGGCGCCTTCGTGGCCCGCGAGTTCCGGCCGGGATCATGAAAGGCGTGTGATTAACGGGATTGATGAATCCCCAGCCGATGGCGATAAATACGATCACGATGGCGACTTTAACGACGACGATGACGGTGTTAACGGCGGCCGATTCCTGAATGCCTTTGATCAGGACGAGCGTAATCAGAAGCAGTATCAGCACCGCCGGAGCGTTGACAATGCCGCGAACTCCATCCGTCGAGGTTTGCAGGAAGGAATGACACCATTGGTAGGGAATTCGGCCATTGAATAGGTTGTTTAGATACTCACTCCAGGAGATGGCGACGGTGGTCGCGCCGAGCGCGTATTCGAGGACGAGCGACCAGCCGATGATCCAGGCGACAAACTCCCCCATCGTGACGTACGAATAGGTGTAGGCGCTGCCGGCGATCGGAATCATAGCCGCGAATTCGGCGTAGCAAATACCCGCGAAGGCGCAACCGATCGCGGCAATCATGAACGACACGACCACGGCGGGACCGGCGGCTTCGGCGGAGGCTGCGGCTGTCCGCACGAACAGACCCGCGCCAATAATCGCGCCTATGCCGAGGGCAATCAGTCCGTTCGCGGTGAGGGTCCGTTTGAGTCCGCCGTGCTCGCTGGCTTGGGCCAGCATTGCCGCTAGAGGCTTTCTACGAAAAAGGCTCATGTGCCACTCTAACAAAGACGATCCGGCTTCAGGACTTTATGAGGCCCCGCAGCGACAGTTCGGCAATTGCATCGGCAAATTCGGGCGTAAGCGGGGCGTGACCCGCTAGCAGGCGGAAATAGATCGGGCCGTAGATGAGATCCATTACGACCTCCAGGTCCGTGTCCTTCGGAAGTGCGCCGCTAAGCTTGTGCCGTTCCAAAACGGCCTTCGCCTCCGTTCTGCGAGGCTGAATCCACACGGACCGGAATGCTTCGGCGAATTCAGGATCGCTTTGAGCGGCCGCGATGAAGCCCTTGAAGATTCGCCCGCGCCGGCCGGTCAGCAATTGAATGAAGTTTCGCAATTGTATTTGAATGTCGCGCCTCAGGTCGCCGGTATCGGGAAAGGGGGTCTCCTGCGCCACTTGTTGCCGGAGCGCCTCGATCAAAACAGCGGCTTTGTTGGGCCACCAGCGGTAAATTGTGGCTTTACTTGCCCCGGCGCGCTCGGCGATAGCGTCTGTCGTTGTATTTGCGAAACCGGCTTCTTCAAGAAGCGCCAGTGCCGATTCCAGAATGCGGGCTTTCGCCTCCTCATCGCGCGGACGGCCGCGTCCTTTGGGGAGCGATTCCAGATGATCGTTCGTTACCACTGACATTCGTTTGGCGTCTTCTCTTAGACCGATACCATTTATTCACATTCCGAATAATTCGGCGCGGAGGTTTCCGCGCAGATTTCCGAAACTTATCAGTATCGTAAATAATCTGTCCAATTGGCTGGGGTGCTCAGCGCTCCTGCCCGGCTCATTTATGTGGATTGTCAGAACAGCTCTAACGCGTCCCTATACCTTCATTGTTTTAGCGCTGCTGATCCTGATTGTTAGCCCTATTGTCATTCTGCGCACGCCGACCGACATTTTCCCGAATATCAACATCCCCGTTATCGCCGCGATTTGGAACTATTCGGGCCTGAACCCTACTGAAATGGAAGGCCGGATCACTTCGGTCTTCGAACGAGTTCTAACGACGACGGTTAACGATATCGATCACATAGAATCCACAACGCTTAACGGGACCGCCATCGTTAAGATCTTCCTGCAGCCCTACGCGAATGCGACCACGGGTGTTGCGCAGGTTACCGCCGTGGGGCAGACGATTCTGAAGCAGATGCCACAGGGCGTGAATCCGCCGTTGATTCTGACCTACAACGCCTCAAGCGTGCCAATTCTGCAGCTTGCACTTTCCGGTAAGGGTCTTCAGGAACAGGATCTTAACGACATCGCGCTGAATTTTCTTCGGACTCAGCTGGTTACCGTCCCGGGCGCCGTCATTCCCTATCCTTATGGAGGCAAACAGCGTCAGGTCATGATCGACCTGAATCCAGCGGAATTGCAGTCCAAAGGCTTGTCGCCCTTTGACGTCGTAAACGCGGTCAGTGCGCAGAATCTTATTCTGCCCTCGGGGACGGCCAAAATCGGCCAGTTCGAATACGACGTTGACATGAATGCGAGCCCGAAGCGGATTTCGGAGATTAACGATTTTCCGGTGAAGGTGGTCGGCAACTCGATTATCTATATCAAGGATGTCGCGAACGTGCGGAACGGCTTCGCGCCTCAGACGAATATGGTCCGGCAGGACGGGCAGCACGGTGTGCTGGTTAGCATCTTGAAGGCGGGCAGCGCATCCACTCTCGATGTCGTGCAGGGCATCAAAGATATATTGCCGAAAGTAGCCGCGACTTTACCGCCAGCGCTGCGCATCCACCCGCTCGCCGATCAATCGATTTTTGTCCGTGGCGCTATCAGCGGCGTGATTCGCGAGGCGATTATTGCAGCTTGTCTCACCGGACTGATGATTCTGATTTTTCTTGGAAGCTGGCGGAGCACGCTCATCATCGCCGTCTCAATCCCGCTTTCCATCTTGACCTCAATCATCGTGCTGAGTGCGCTAGGCGAGACCATCAACATCATGACGCTTGGCGGCCTGGCGCTGGCGGTCGGCATCTTGGTTGACGACGCCACGGTCACGATTGAAAATATTGAGCGTTATCTCGAGGAAGGCCGTGAACTGCACGCTGCGATTCTTGAAGGCGCGTCGCAGATCTCGGTACCCGCGCTGGTCTCAACTCTTTGTATCTGCATCGTCTTTCTGCCGATGTTCTTCCTGAGCGGGGTGGCGAAATACCTTTTCGTGCCGCTCGCGGAAGCCGTCGTCTTCGCGATGATCGCTTCCTATGTTCTATCGCGGACTCTTGTTCCGACCCTCGCGATGTATCTGCTCCGTACCAAGGAACACTTCAAGAAAACAAGAAATCCATTTACGCTTTTTCAGCGTGCGTTTGAACGCGGCTTCGACCGTGTACGCGCTCAGTATCAGGCTGTCCTCACGACTTTGATTTACCGCCGCAAGATCTTCGTGCCGCTGTTTGTGCTGGTTTGCGTCTCGGCCGGGCTGCTGGTGCCATTCCTCGGGCAGGACTTCTTTCCGAATACGGACACCGGACAGTTCAAGCTGCATGTGCGCGCTCAAACGGGAACTCGTATCGAAGAGACCGCACGGCTCTGCGATCAGGTGGATAGCGCAATTCGGAGAGAGATTCCGAAAAATCAGCTCTCTTCCGTGCTTGATAATATCGGTCTCCCTTACAGTTCCATCAATCTGACGTACAGCAATTCGGGACAAATAGGTTCCGCCGATGCGGATATCCTGGTGACCCTCGCTGAAAAACACCGCCCCACCGCCGACTATGTGCGCGACCTGCGTGCCAACTTGCCACGCGAATTTCCGGGCGTAACTTTCTACATGCTTCCGGCGGACATTGTGACGCAAATCCTAAACTTTGGTCTGCCTGCGCCCATCGATCTGCAGATTGTCAGCAATGACGTAGAATCGAGCCGTCAATTTGCGGACCGCATCCTTCCACAGTTACAGCGCATCTCCGGGGCAGTGGACCTGCACGTCCATCAGGTTTTCAATTTGCCAAAGCTGCACGTCGAAGTAAACCGCAGCAAGGCGGCCCAAAGCGGTTTCACGCAAAACGATATTGCCCGGCCCCTGCTTACGTCTTTGAGCGGTAGCTTACAAACGCAACCGACCTTCTGGCTGAATCCACAGAACGGGGTTAGCTACAACATGGTGACCCAGACGCCGCAGTATGACATTCAATCTATTCAGGATCTGCAGAACATTCCGATCACTGGAACCACTGGCGCTGGAACCACTGGCCTGAAACAGTCCGAGATTCTCAACGACGTTGCAGATATCAGCCGCGAGAGTGAACTCGGCGTGGTGACGCACTACAACATTCGCCGCACCGTGGACATTTACGGTTCCGTGCAGGATCGCGATCTGGGCGCGGTGGGTCACGATATTAACAAGGTGATTGACGCTAACCGGAAATACCTCGCGCGCGGATCTGAAATTATTCTGCGCGGCCAGGTGCAAACGATGCGCGCCTCGTTCATCGGTCTTCTGGCGGGATTGGTTGGCGCGATCGTTCTTATCTATCTGCTTGATTGTGGTCAATTTCCAGTCGTGGCTCGATCCGTTCATCATCATCACGGCTCTGCCTGCCGCACTGGGAGGAATCGTTGTGTTTCTATTCGTTACGCACACGACGATCAGCGTCCCGGCTCTGATGGGAGCCATCATGTGTATGGGCGTTGCCACCGCAAACAGCATTCTCGTCGTGAGCTTTGCTAAAGAGCAACTGGGGCTGCATGGAAGTTCAATTGAAGCGGCTCTTGAGGCTGGATCCACGCGATTCCGTCCCGTTCTGATGACTGCTCTTGCCATGATCATCGGCATGATTCCGATGGCCGTAGGGCTGGGCGAAGGCGGAGAACAGAACGCACCGCTGGGGCGCGCTGTTATCGGCGGGTTGATTTGCGCCACGGCCGCCACGCTCTTCTTTGTTCCCGCTGTTTTCAGCCTGCTTCACCGCTCGCGCAAAACGGACGGCACTCCCCGGAACGTTGAAACCGGGATCGAATCATTACAGGCGTGACGTATGGAAGAAAATGAAATGACTATCGCTGAAGAACCGCAGACATCCTATACAGCGGAGCCGCCAAGCATCCGCGGCGCTTACGCCCGAGCCAAAGAAGGCAGGCGGAAGATCGCTCACAGGTCTGGTGATTGTTGTGATTCTCGCGGCCGTCGTGCTCGGTTTGGTCATATTTGTGGGTTTGCGGGAGCGTGCGAGGGCTAATAACGAACTGCAGCAAACGACTGTGGCTATGTCGGTGCCGACGGTGTCGATTGTGCATCCGCATCTTACCGAGGGTGCGCAGGAAGTGGTTGTCCCTGGTAATGTTCAGGCCTTTATAGACACGCCCATTTGGGCTCGTACGGACGGGTATCTGAAGGCCTGGTACGCCGATATCGGCGCGCATGTCAAAGCGGGCCAATTGCTCGCGGAGATCGAGAGCCCCGAGACCAACCAGCAACTGCAGGCGGCGCAGGAAGATCTTTCGACAGCGGAAGCCAATCTGAAGCTGGCGCAGATCACCGCAGAGCGCTATAACAATCTGTTTAAAACCGATTCAGTGGCGAAGCAGGATGTTGATAACGCGGTACAGAACGCGGCAGCGAAGACAACAACCGTCAGTTCAGCGCAGGCGAACGTCAGACGGCTGCAGCAGTTGGTCGCTTACGAAAAAATCTTCGCGCCCTTTGATGGCGTCATCACGGCCAGAAATATTGACGTGGGAGCCTTGGTTAACGCGGGTGCGAATACTCCTGGTAAAGAGCTTTTTCATCTGGCTTCTACCTCCACACTTCGCGTGTTTGTGAACGTGCCCGAAGTTTATGAGCGCGCCGCCCAACCGGGCGTTACGGCCGATCTCACGCTGACTGAATTTCCGGGCCGCCCCTTTCAGGGGAAAGTTGTCCGCAACGCCAGGGCCATCGATCCGGCTTCACGCACACTGTTGGTGGAAGTTGACGTAAAGAACCCGACCGGCGAGTTACTGCCGGGCTCTTATGCTTCGGTACATCTGAAGCTGCCGTCGAAGATAGAAGCGTTCACCGTGCCTGTGAATACTTTGTTGTTCCGCTCGGAGGGTTTGCGAGTCGCAGTCGTGCGGGATGGCCGCGCGCAACTGTTGCCGGTCACCATGGGGAGGGACTTCGGCAATGAAGTTCAGCTACTCTCGGGTATCGGAAAGAACGATTCGGTGATTGTCAATCCAAGTGATTCTATCGTTTCAGGTGAACAGGTCCACGTCGCCCAATGAAGCAGTTATTTACAGTTGTCGCGATTGCTTGCGTCCTGACAAGTTGTACGGTCGGACCGAAGTACACGAAGCCCTCGGTCCCTTCCGCGCCCGCTTACAGTGAGCAACCCCCGGCAGCCTTCAAAGAATCCGCAGGTTGGAAGACTGCCCAGCCCGCCGATTCGCAGATACGCGGCAACTGGTGGGAACTGTTCGGCGATTCGCAATTGAGCGCCTTAGAAGCGCAGGTAGAGCCCGCCAATCAAAGCCTGAAAGTTGCCGAAGCGAATTTCCGGGAAGCGCGTCGAGCAGATTCAAGTCAATCGGTCTTTCCTGTTTCCTCAGGTGGGAGTGGGGCCGGGAATCACACCCACTCGCACGTCTTCCAATGCCCCAAGCGGACTGCAAGGCTCCACTTACGGGTCTTTCGTTTTTCCCGTCACAGCTTCCTATGATGCCGACCTTTGGGGGCGCATTCGCCGCTCCATCACAATCGCTCGCGAGCAGTATCAAGCTTCCGCGGCCGATCTGGAAAACGTCAAGCTTGAGCTGCAGGCGGATCTTGCGGTGGATTACTTCGAAGCGCGCAGCCTTGATGCGCAGAAGGAGATTCTGGATAACAACGTGGTTGGATATCAGAGAGCTTTGCAACTGACCCAGAATCGCTTTCAGGGCGGCGTGGCGTCGAAGGCGGAAGTCGCGCAGGCGCAGACGCAACTGAGTCAGACACAGGCACAAGATATCGACGTCGCCGCAGCCCGTGCAAACTACGAACACGCTATTGCTGTGTTGATTGGTAAGGTGCCCGAAGGGTTCAGCCTTCCGGTGATGCCGCTCAAAGAGGAACCTCCCGCGATCCCGGTCGGGATTCCGTCGCAGTTGCTTGAACGAAGGCCCGACATCGCGTCCGCCGAACGGCAGGCTGCGGCAGCTAATGAGCAGATCGGCATTGCGCGGGCGGCCTTTTTTCCCGATCTCGTGATCACCGCAACGGGTGGCTTTGAATCCGGCAGCATCGTGAATTGGTTCGCGTGGCCAAGCCGGTTCTGGGCGATTGGTCCAAGTCTGGCACAAGAGATCTTCGACGCAGGCCGCCGTCGCGCTCAGTTGCAGATGGCACAGGCCGGCTACGAAGGAACGGTCGCCAACTATCGGCAGACCGCTCTCGGAGCATTTCAGGAAGTGGAGGATAACTTGTCCACCCTGCGTATTCTCGAACAGGAACAACTGAAGCAGCACGAAGCGACGCTGGCGGCACAGAATTCCGCCGATCTTTCGGTGAATCGCTACAAAGGCGGTCTGGTCACGTATCTCGAGGTAATTACCGCGCAGACCATTGCTCTAGAAAACGAGCGGACAGAAGCGGACCTTCTTCGACGGCGCATGGACGCGAGCGTACAATTGATCAAAGCACTCGGCGGCGGCTGGGATACCAGCAAGCTTCCAAAAACCTGATGCCGCTCGAATTCACTGGATTTCCTGAGGAGGGCCTTCGCTTTCTTCGGCAATTGAAACTGCACAACGATCGCGATTGGTTTCGCGAGCGCAAGAGCTCGTACGTTCAGCATGTGGAAGAGCCGATGAAGGCGCTCGTGCTGGCTGCGGCGGAGGGATGCCGGGCGAAGGGCGTGCCGCTGCATGCCAAAGAGAAGAATCCGGTGATGCGCGTTTACCGCGACATCCGCTTCAGCAAGAACAAGCTTCCGTATAAAACTCATGTCGCGGCAGAACTCAAGAGTTCTTTCGGCGATTCGGATTGTATGCTCTACATTCACATTTCGCCGGAGGAGTCGTTGTTAGCGGCGGGAGTGTGGCAACCTGAACGGCCTTTGCTAAATGCCTGGCGGGAAGCGATCGTCAAAGAGCCGCGGCTCTTCGAGAAGTTTGCGCAACGCGATCGAACTAAAAACGGAGCACTCCTTATCGACGATGCCGCGCGGTTTTCAGAACTATGCCGGAGAGTCGTTTGGACCGTGGTTGAAACTGACGTCTTTCGTTGTCTCAAAGACCCTTGAGAAATCGGAGATCACCAGCCCCGATTTGGTTCAGACCGTAGTCGATTTTGCGGCCGGAGTAAAACCGCTGCTCGAATTCGGCTGGCATGTCGAACAGACATATGCGCATCTGTTTCAGAAGCCGGTGCTCACAGGATATTAATCGCGCGGGCAGCCAGAATGGCAATCGTTCCGAGCGAGATACAGCTTTGAACCATCATCAGTAACTTGGCCCAGCGCGATAAGACCGGCACATCGGTGGGAGAAAACGCTGTGCTGGTGTTGAAAGCCAAAAACAAATAGTCTACAAATCCCGGTTTCCAGGCGGTAGCGCCCCGTTTCTGCGCACCCGGAAGCACCATTTGAGGGAAGAGGAACGCGCCGTCCGTATGCGCGTCGCGAAGATCTCTGCTGTGGGGGCCGCCGGCGTCAAGTCTCCAGTACCAGGACGCGAAAACGAGCACGTTACTAACCCAAAGCGCAACCGCGGAACGCAGCAACTCGGTGGGCGCTTCTTTCTTGCCGGGCAGCCCCGAAATCAGAGTTTCGAGAGACCAAACCATCGCGCCCGTAATAAGCGCTAACAGAACGATCCCGGCCGCCCGGTTTACTTTGTGCCGCCCGGTCTGATGCGTCACTACGGTCAACCCCAGCAGGACTAGAATCAAGGTCACTACGACCCACGTGGGCCCGGGCGTAAGCCGTTCCGGCAGGGATAGGAAGAGGCCGGCTGTTGCAATCACGGCCAGCATCACCGGCCAGCGGGGCTCGGCCGGGAGTCTGCTTGCTTTCGAAAGTGTCATCTCAGTTCATCATCGGATGCGAGTGGAACGCGAATCGCGGGCGCGCGTCTCTTTATCGGAAGAGGGGAGCTTGAGCGAAACCAAGTTCAACGGGAATGTCATCGTTGGGGAATTGATCCGCAACATGGAACTAGGGCAGTTTGAGATGGCCTACACCGTTCTTTTGCCCTGCGTTTTCACCATTTACCTGAACCCGGAGGACCATTCGAACCTTAGCGGTGTTTTCGAGTTGATCGTGGAGGACGCAAAGCGTGCCCTGCGCTCCCGGGTCAGTGAGTTCAATGCGCGGGGCGGGAAGGGGCGCAAGGAGTACAAAATCGCCCGTAGCGATTGGAATATTGAGCTTCTTTCACATCCGGAAGTACCGCGCGGCGATGTTGAGATTCACTCGGAACTGAACGAAGCCGCCCAGCCCGGGTATCGTGGCACGAAGACGACGCTGATGGAGCGCGGCACGTCCACTATCGTCGCTCAAGAAACGCGGCGCACAGCGGAACCGGTCTTCGCCGAGATTAAATATGAGGACGACTCCGGGAGCCAGGTGTATCTGCTGACTCAGAATAAGATCCGGGTGGGGCGGGGAGGCGACGGGCAGCCCATAGATCTTGCACTCTATACCAATGACGAGGTCTCCCGCGAGCATCTGGTAATCCGGCGGGACGCCGCTACCGGAATCTTCTTCATTGTGGACCTTAGTAAGAACGGCACTTGGGTGGACGGAAAGCGTCTGAAGAAGGGCGGGGAAGAACTACTGCCCACGGAGGCGGAAATCGGGGTGGCGGAGGTGCTGACGCTTGCGTTCCGGGCACGCCCATGAAGTGGATTTATGTTGCGCACTTACCGTACGTGCTGTTGTTTCTGTTATTCACGGCGGCGCTCGTGTGCATGAACTGGTTCTGGCGCGGTAAACCATGAAAGCAACTTCGGCTTGGCGAACCGGGTTTGCCAGTGATCCTGGCCTTGAACGGGGAATCAATGAAGACCGGATTTTCGTAGATGAAGCCCGTGGCCTGTTTATTGTGGTGGACGGTCTGGGCGGTCACGCGGCTGGCGACAAGGCCGCGGAGATTGCCGTCCGGGTTATCCAGGAACAGATCACCCGGAACAGATCATGGGACCGAGGCGGACCCGGAAAAAAGTATTCGCGCGCGCTATCACGGAAGCGAACAATCAGATCTATGAACTGGCCAGAAGCAACGAACAGTGGCAGGGCATGGCGTGTGTCTTGACCGTCGTCGTGATTAAAGATGAGCGCGCCACGGTTGGACACGTCGGCGATACGCGCCTCTACCTCATCTGGAACGGCAACCTGCGAAAGGTCACGTCCGATCATTCGCCCGTTGGGGAACAGGAAGACCGCGGCCAACTGACGGAGGACGAAGCCATGCGCCATCCACGCCGCAATCAGGTGTTTCGCGACGTTGGCTCAGGACCACGGACCTCCGATGAAGCGGGTTTTATCGAAGTGAAGCAACTGCCATTCCGGGCTGAAGCGGCACTCTTGCTTTGCAGCGACGGACTTAGCGATGTGCTCACGTCGTCGGAAATCAGCGGTATAGTCGAACATTATGACGGCGACGCGGAGGCGATCGCGCAGGAACTTGTTGCGGCTGCAAACAAAAGCGGAGGAAAGGATAACGTGAGCGTCATTTTCGTCGCGGGTCCCGAGTTTCTCGGCAGCCAGTCGAATACGCTTCTGGATGCCCGTCCCCGTCATGCCGCGACCAGAACCAGAAAGACATTTTCATGGCGCAGCGTTCTCTTTGCCGTTCTATGGCTGGTTACAGGAATGGTGCTCGGGGTTTTAGCCTGGATTGGGGTTGGAAGGCTTCACTTACGGTGAACTGAACCGGAGCAGCGGGAATGAGCCATCTTAAGCAGTTCGGCAAATACGAGATCATACGGAAGCTGAGCCGTAGTCTGACGGACGTATATCTCGCGCGTGACTGTGAAACGGACACTTCCGTAGTGCTCAAACTGGTGGAGCAGTCTCGGGATGAATTCACTCAGGTTGTGATTGAGGCCGAGCGGCGCGGGGCGTTGCTTCAGCGGCAATTGCATGAGACGGACGCCCGCATCCTGCAGGTCTTCGATTTCGGCGAAGAACAGAACTGCTTCTTCGTCGCGATGGAGTACTTCGAAGGAAAGACTCTTGCCGAAGTCATACGGGAAGACCGAGTTCTGGATCCGAAACGTGCCGCCGGCTATGCAGCGGAGATTAGCAATCAACTGAAAACTCTGCACGCGTTTGTCTCCGATGTGGATGGGCGGAAAACAGCTGTCGTGCATGGCGACATCAAGCCTTCCAATATTCAGATCGGCGCCAACGATCAGGTGAAGCTGCTGGACTTTGGTATCGCCAAAGTTATCAGCCTGACGCGAAACCTGACTCAGCACAACCTTGGCAGTCCGAGCTATTGCTCGCCCGAACGGCTCAGCAAAGGGAGCGTGGATGCGCATGCGGATTTGTGGGCGCTCGGCGTAACGCTGTATGAAATGGTTTCGGGCGTGCCGCCGTACCAAGCCCAAAATACGCGCAAGCTCGAAAACCTGATTCAATCGCGCCGGCCTCCTCGTGCTTTGCCCGAGAGCTGTCCGGCGGCGTTGAAAGCGGTGATTGAAAAATCGCTTGCGGCGAATCTGGAGGCGCGTTATCAATCAGCCGGTGCCTTCGAAGACGATCTGCGCGCTTTTTTAGAGGATCGCCGCACGATAGCCGAATCGGAATCGCGGCCCGCCTTCAGTTCCGGCCCAACGGTTGCGAAATATCCAGCCGCGATCAACGGCAACACGGCTCGCGGCGAAAACTCGCACAGTATTGAAGTTGCCAGCGCGCGTCGTTTTGAAGAGCCCTACCGGACTGCGGCAGGCCGGGGTTGCTTTGGTTGCGGGTTTTCTCTTTGGACTAGTTGTGTTGATGCCGGCAGCTTACATTTATCATTTCCATCGAGCGAGTGCGCCCTTACGCGCCGCCAATGATTATGCGCGCCGGAGTGTGTCCGCGATTAACGCCGATTGGAATCTCTATCGCGACATTGAGCAGCGCAGCCGATTCCTGGGACCGTTTTCTCCTACGGCTTCACTGGCTGTTCCGTTTCACGCCCGGCTGGTTGCGGCCGCAGACAGCGTAATCAACGGCTACCGCGACCGCGCAACACAGCCCCTTGATCGAGCGGACTGGGAAAAAGCGCAATTCTGTCTGCGCCGGGCGCTACAGATGGTTCCAGGCGACTCGAAGTCGAAAGGCAGGCTCGCGCTCTGCGACGGCTATGTCAATTTGCTGCAGAATCCCAAGCTACCGAAAGCGGCGTTGAGCCTTGATCAATTCAGGGAAGCGTCGCGTCTGCTGCCCGATTCTCCGGATCCACATCTCGGGCTAGCGCGTTTGTATGTGTATTCTTATCGCAACGTGGGTCCAGCAGTCGCTGAGTTGCGCGAAGCGGAGAGACTCGGCTACCGGCCTGGCGCTAGAGAGGTACAGGAAACGGCCGACGGGTACCGGTTGCGCGCTCAGTGGGAAATGCTGCGCGCAAAGTACACGCTGCCGAAGAGTGCCGAAAAGAGATGGGTCGCTCTGGCGAGGAGCGACGTTCAGCGCGCACGGCCATGGCATTAACCAGGACGTGGGAAAGCGACCTGCCGCTAAAGCTGAAGCTTGCCGGCGCACCTCGTAATCAAGAACGGCGCCGTGAGTTCGTCTGGCTTGTGGGCGCGTCGGTGATTGTCGCTCTTGGCCTACTCCTGGTGTTCACTGCAAAGACACAGGATTTTCCGGAAGTAAGCGCAAAGCTGAGCCGGGGCGAACTGGTGGACTTGAACCGTGTTTCGAGTCCGCAAGAAATGCTGCCGTTCCTTCAGATCATTACGGATCCGGCGGAGCGCCAGAGCGCTGCGGAACACATTGCGTCTTACCTGGAACAGCACAGAGCGGTGGCAAATGTGGGCGCTTTGGCACACCTGCGCCCCAGATTGCCTTTAGCCCGGCTCAAGCCGGCTGATGATTGTGCGGACGCCCTCTGAGTTCTTGCATGTTTACGCAATCTGGGTTGCGGTGTATCTAATTTCGTTCTGGACGGTTCACTTGGCGTGGCGCTTGCGGCGGTTTCGCGGAGATCCTGCGATTCTGCCTGCCCTTCAATTGTTGACTGGAATTGGTTTGATTCTGATGGTCAGTATTCGCGACCCTCTGCGTGACACGGTGGAGTTTCGAAAGTTTGCGTGGGGTGTTTGTGTTGGGTGCGCGATTCTGTTACTGCCGCTTCTGAAGTCTTTTCAATATCGCAACTTTTCGAAATGGATCTACACTCCGCTGCTTGCGGCATTCGGACTGTTTATTGCGCTGATTGTGTTTGGCTCGGGACCGACCGGCAGCGACGCTAAGGTAAATCTCGGTCCGTTTCAGCCGGTGGAAGTAATCAAAATTTTGATCGTCTTCTTTCTGGCGGGTTACTTTGCGCGGCGTTGGGAATGGTTGCGGGACTTGCGCCAGAAGAAACTTCTACCCTCCTGGCTAGGCTGGCTTGAACTTCCAAGGGCAGGGCATGCTTTGCCGGTGATGCTAGGCGTTGCCTGCGCGCTCATCATGTTCTTCGTCCTGAAAGACATGGGGCCCGCACTGGTGATGGGTTTCGTTTTCATTGCTATGTTCGCGCTGGCGCGAGGGCGTTCCGGCCTTGCGATTCTTGCGCTGGTATTGCTCGTTTCAGGCGTTGCGATCGGGTATCACTTAGGTGCTCCCCACACAGTCGTTGAGCGGGTATCGATGTGGCTCTCTCCCTGGGACAACAACATCCGGGGTGGTGATCAATTGGCGCATGGACTATGGGCATTCGCTACCGGCGGCCCCTGGGGTTCGGGCCCGGGTTGGGGAGATCCCGGTTTGATTCCGGCGGGACATACCGATCTGGTTCTTCCGGCAATCGGAGAAGAATGGGGATTTGCCGGCGTACTGGCGATTGCTTTGCTGTTTGTGTTGTTGGTTTCGCGGGCATTCCGAATCGCGCTGCGGGCGCCGGACGAATACGCGATGTTTCTTTCCTTCGGGCTTGGCGTATTGGTCGCGCTAGAGATGCTTTTGATATCGGGCGGAGCGCTGGGTGCGATCCCATTGTCGGGCGTTGTGTCGCCTTTCCTGAGCTCCGGGAACACCGCCATGCTGGCGAACTTTCTGATCTTTGCGATTCTACTTGGAATTTCCAACCAGAGTGTTCGAGCCGGAACCGACGTGGAACCGCGGCAAGTCGAAATTTTCGCGGTGCCGGTGCGGGCGGTTTCGTATGCCCTTGCGGCCTGCGTTGTTGCGTTGATTGCTCGCGATATGAGTGTTCAGGTCCTTCACGACAAAGAACTGCTGATTAAGGACGCGTATGTGATCACGCAGGATGGTGTGAAACGGCCGGAGCACAATCCACGCTTGAACCTGCTCGCGGCATCGATTCCACGAGGAGATATCTATGATCGGCACGGCGTTCTTCTAGCGACCAGCAGTTGGGAGAATCTCGAAAAGCATCGCGCGGATTACGATCGTCTGGGAATTTCGATTGATCAAGCCTGTTCGCGGGTTGAGGCGCGCCATTATCCGTTTGGAGCCGCAACGGAGCATATTCTCGGCGATCTTCGTACGCGGGAGAATTTCGAAGCAAAGAATTCTTCTCTGGTAGAGCGCGATTCGGGGCAGCGGCTCCAGGGTTATGCAGACTATCGCGACCTTGCGCCGGTCGTGAGGTATCGACATCAGCGGGATAATCCGTTGGTTGAGGCGCTTATGCGGCGTGATCGGGATGTGCATACGACCATCGACATTCGCCTGCAACTCAAGGCGGAAGACCTGCTCCGCAATGCGCTTGAGCCGAAGGGAAAGAAAGGCGCGTTGGTCGTGCTAAATCCTGCAAGTGGCGATGTGTTGGCGCTGGCAAGTTGGCCCGCTCCTTCACCGGGCAGTCAGGCAAGTCCGGATGAATTGCTCGATCGCGCGCGCTATGGCGAGTATCCGCCGGGTTCGACGTTCAAACTTGTGACGGCAATGGCCGCCTTACGCCTGGATCCCAAAGCGACGGAAACGCACTACACGTGCCGTGGTCTTGGCGGCGGACGGTCGGGAACCGTCATACCAGGCTGGCGCCGGCCGATACGCGACGACATTGGCGACCACGCTCATGGCACGCTGGATATGGCTCGGGCCATCACGGTATCGTGCAATGCCTACTTCGCCCAGTTGGGCGTCTTCAAGGTGGGAGCAAAAGCGCTTCAGGAGACGGCGGGTATTCTCGGCATCTCGGCTGGCGATCTTTCGCAAATTGAGAAGGCGATGCCGTTCGCGTCGTATGGACAAGGGCCGGTGGTGACGACGCCGTTTAAAATGGCTCGAGTGGCTGCAACGATTGCGGCGGGAGGTTCGATGCCCGAAGGCCGATGGATACTGGATGGCAGTAATTCCCGTTCGACGCCGCCGCTTCCCGTAGTGGCCCCGGAATCGGCGGAGTTTCTGGCGCGCGCAATGCGCTCGGTGGTGACAAGCGGTACGGCACGGACCGCCATGGCAGGGGTGAAAACGACTGTGGCGGGCAAGACCGGAACCGCGCAATTGGATGTGGGTGAGCCGCATTCCTGGTTTGCCGGATTTGCTCCTTACGACCAGAATGCCGATAAGCGGATCGCGTTCGCAGTGCTGGTGGAGCACGGCGGCTACGGAGCTAAGTCCGCCGCACCGCTGGCCCGCCGGCTTTTGGAAGCGGCACAGGAACTTGGGTGTCATCGCGGAGCCTTCTCCGGAGAAGAGGTGAATTTGTGGCCATTTCCGATGTGATTGAAAAGCTCGGGAAAGTAATCTTCGAAGCGCCTTTCGGAGGAATGCAAATCGCGAAGGACGCTCCGGAATTGGCCGAGATTCGGCTGGCTGTTCTCGACGCCGCCAAAGCTAAAAGCCATCGCGCGGGTGGCAAAAATGTTTTTCCGTACAGTCTGATTCGTGTTCGGCTTTTAGGTGTACCGCAAGAAAAGGCGGCGTTATTTCAAAGCGATTTTTTAAACCGCTACTTCGCAGACGAATTGAAAAGTGCGCTCAGTCGGTCGAGCCATCGTTTTCCGGACGATCTTCGGGTTGAAATGCTCACAAGTCCAGAATTGCCCGAACCGGGAAAAGAATGGGTTTATGTTGAAGCCGAAGTTACGGCGCAGCATGACGCGGATGATGCTGGAAAGCAACGCAAACCCGCGAAATTGGTCGTGCTGAATGGTACGGCGAATCGATCGGAGATTCCTCTCGCGAAGAACAGGATCAATATCGGGCGGACCGCGGAGGTTTTTCGCGGAACAGGTCCCTCGCGGCGCAACGATTTGGCTTTTGTCGAAGAGAGCGCCGTAAACCGGACCGTGTCGCGCGAACACGCCCATATTCTGCGTTCGCCACGAACGGGAGAATACCGCTTGATAAACGATCGCGTTTATAAGGGTGAGAATGACTGCGGGCTTTGGATTGTCCGGGACGGATTGAGTCAACCCGTGCATCGCGGGGACCGTGGGACGCTGCTGCAATCCGGCGATGAGATTCACCTGGGCAGTGCGCTGTTACGGTTCGTGACTAAAGCGGGTTAAGACGCGGTTAGCGGATTCACCCAGCGCAACGTGTCAAGGCAGATCACCGATGCCAAGGGCCTTCAGCGTACTCAATCAGGCCCTCAATGTCGTTGTAATCGAGATGCGGATAGTAGCCGCACTCAAACGTAGGGATATTCAGATTCCGCTTCGGAACCTCGTTCGGCTGAACCAACGCCGACCGCAGCAGGTTATTCACAGCATCTTCAAAGGAAGCGCCGGTCGATCTACTTACTTCTTTGACCCGCTCAAGGACATCCTCATCCAGCGTCACAGTCGTTCTGATGCCCATGATGCCTTAGGCTAGCATCCGTCCCGCGCGGCTACTTCTTCTTGCCGAGGGCATTGAACAGCGAATTCAACGGGTTCTGTTGCTGTTGCTGGTTGCCCTTCGGACTCGATTGCTGACCCGTCGCGCCGCCCAGTATCGATCCAAGAATTCCACCTACCCCTTTTGTAGGATCGCCACTTGTCGGCAGCAGATGACTGAGTTTCATCTTGGCAAGCGCCTGAACGTCGGGCGTAAACGTCGGATGCGCCATGCTTCCCGTAACCAATACCGGGATCACCAGTTCGCCTTTATTGTTTGCAAGTACGGTGTTTAAGATGCCGCCAACTCCGGTCCCGCCCACGGTCTTGCTAGCCGAATTTGCAAGTACCGCGTTCATGTGCATGTCAATTGCTTCAGTGGCGAGATTCAGTGAGCCATTCGCCGCGAGCGAACCCTCCGGAATCGCCGCGACCAGATTGTTCGTATTCGCAACACCGTTGACGAAATTCAAGGTGCCGGAAAACTTCTGCAGAGGAGTATCCGAACCGGAAGATTGGGCGGGAGCGGCGTTCAGAAACTTGCCGATGCGGGACAACTCGCCGAGTATGTTCACACCTTTTAACTGGCCATTTGTCACATTGAAGTTGAGAACGCCGTTCAATGTCCTGGCGACGTTTGCGCCCGCGTCGATCGCGAACGTCAAATTCGCATCCGCCGCCAAACTGCCATAGAGCTTGTCTTTTACAGAACTGACGGCCGATAGCAGAGCATTCGTATCCACCCCCGAAAACTTTGTTTTCACGGAGCACAGAGGGTGGGCCGCTTTGGTGTCCACCGAGATATCGCCCGACTCTTGTCCTCCGAAAATGCCTGCGGTGACCGGCGATAGGTCTACCACACCGTTCTTCATTCTCGTGTTTGCGTGAACATTGGTCAGCACAATATCCTGCGCCTGAATCTTGCTAGCCGACAGAGTGCCCTGAATTTGGGGAGAGTTGATGGTCCCTACGGCGGTTAGATCGGCGCTGATCGATCCTTTCACCTGGTCATTTGGATCGAACGCCGCGCCGAACAATCCAGCCAGACGCGAGAGGTCGGTAATGGAAGCGTTACTGGTTTGTACCCTTACATTTAGGTTGGATGGCGTGACTGCGGTATCAATTGTGCCGGTGAGGGAGACCGCCGTCGGTCCCATCTTAACGGTCGCGGACGATACATTGATCCGATCTGTCTTCTGATCGATCTGTAACGAATACTGCGCATCGATCGGGTAATCGACCTTGGCCCCACGTACAACGGCATTGTCCAAACGTAAATTACCCTTTCCAGAAATGGTTCCGTTCTGCCATGCCAGATCCGTTTCTCCAGATGCTTGGGCGTCCGTGTTTGGAGGAATCGTGCCCGGGGCGACACTATTTACACCCGCCAAGGCGATTTGCTGGATCGAGATATGCCCGCTGACTGGAGTCGCTTCGGCGCCGGTCGCAAGCGGGCCCGCCTGTCCGCGGAACGACAGCAATTCTTTTCCCGCTCCAGGGAAATGAACATCCGCATCGACGTTAAACTGCTTCCCGGGTGCAAATCCGGTCAGTGTGAGATCGATATGGTTGTAAACCGTTCGAGGCGACTTCGAATGGTTATCTGTGACCGCAAGCTGGCCGTTCGTGATTTTTAGTTCATTCAATGTCAAGCCACTCTGTTGATTCGACGAAGTTGACGAGCCCAGAGTAGAAAAATTCCAGGCGCCCTGCGCATTTCGGATCAATTCGATTTGCGGATTGTTTAGCGTAAGATCCTTAATCTGCGGCTTCCCTTGGATAAGCGACATCAGACCGGCGCTTGCGTACACTTCCGAAGCGGTGGCAAATGGGCGGGAAGAAGAGAAACCCGGTGCTTCGGCAATGGAAAGGCTGTCCACTTTGATTGAAAAAGGCAGCAAGTGAAGATGCAACTCGCCGAGGGTGACCGGCCGGCCCAATTTCTTCTGCAATTCGGCTTCGATTTGCGGACGAAATCGATTGACGTTCAGGAGACTGGCGCCCAGCACCAGTACGAGTACAATCACGACCACAATGACAGAAAGAATAATGATGACGCGGCGCATTCCAACCGTTAGACTCAAATCGGGCAAAACCGGGAACAGAGAAATCGGCCGCCCGGATTAGGCGCGCTTCAGGACCAGGGTCGCGTTCAAGCCACCGAAGGCGAAGGTATTCGAAAGCGCGATTTCAAGGTTGGCTTGACGGGGCGTATTTGGAACAACGTCGAATCCCGAGCAGGCTGAATCGGGTCCAGTGAAATTCACGGTCGGTGGCACTAGATTGTGCTGGAGAGCAAGCAGGGTCGCAATAGCCTCAATCGCCCCTGCGGCGCCAAGCGTGTGGCCATGCATCGATTTCGTTGAACTGACCAGGAGGCCGTCCAGACAATTGGAAAAGACAGTACGGATGGCCTCGGCTTCCGTCGCATCGTTAACTTGGGTGCCGGTGCCATGCGCATTGATGTAGTCAACCCGTTCCGGCGCGATTCCCGCGTCCCGGAGCGCCCACTGCATGGATCTGACTGGTCCATCGGCACACGGCTGAGTAATGTGGTGAGCGTCTGAACTCATGCCGAAACCGATGATCTCACCCAAAATGTTTGCACCGCGCGCCCTCGCGTGATCCCAGTTTTCTAAGACCAGCATTCCGCCACCCTCGCCTAACGAGAGACCCTTGCGGCCGGCGGAGAAGGGGCGGCAGGCTTCGGGGGAAACGACGCGCATCGCTTCCCAGGCGCGCAGCAGTCCTTCAGCGAAAACGGCCTCGCTGCCGCCCGCAATCGCCACCTTTACCTGGCCATTACGAACCATCCAGAACGCTTGGCCGACGGCGTGATTGGACGAGGAACAGGCCGTCGAGACGGTGTAGGCCGGTCCGTGAATCCCAAGCTCGAACGAGATGCGGCTGGCACCCGCATTACCCATTGTGCGAGGAATGGTGAGCGGGGCCACTCGCGGATTCTTTTCTTTATAAAGCCGTTTATAGCCTTCTTCTTCGGAAAACTGCCCACCAACGCTGGTACCGGTGATGATCGCGGAATCGTCCGCGAGATCCGCGTCGAACTTCAAGCCGCTTTGCGCAACTGCTTCGCGAGCCGCCACAGTGGCAAACTGGGCGAAACGTTCGAGGATTATCAGATCCTTTTCACTGAAGTGATCCGCGGAATTGTAAGAGCGAGCCTCGGCAGAGGTCTGAAATTTATAGGGAGGGATGCCCGGATCGGTTAATCGTTGGATGCAACTCTCCCCAGCCGCGAGACGTTGCCACGATTCAGAAGCTGTATTTCCAAGCGCGCAGACCAGCCCGACGCCGGTCACCGCGACACGGTTCATGCCGCACCTGGCGGAACCGCTTCGGTCTTCTCGGAGAGGAGCTTACGAACGCCGTCCACCGTCTCCCGGACGGAGCGCATGTTTTGCACGCCTTCGTCGGGTATGTTGATTCCGAATTCGTTTTCAAGAGCAAAAACGATATTGATCCCGTCGAGCGAGTCGATTTTGAGCTCTTCGAAAGTGCTGTCGAGCGAAACTGATTCGGCGGGAATGCGCTGGGTTTGTGCGATGACGCGTATGACCTTAGCGCCCAAATCGTCGGTATCCGAGTGTCCGGGCATGGGTAAAAGACCCATCATAACCTTCCGTATCCCTGAGAAGCCACACGGCTGGGCCGAATGGGTCAAAAAAATGGCCGGACGCTTTATCAGAAGCCTGGAGAGGTGATTAGCCGCCCCAGGCGCCTGAGAAGCGCCCGGCCTAAGGAGGAGCACACAAACACAAACTCTATACGAGGTCCGCTGCCTGAAAGATCAGGCTAATTAAGCAGGCCGCCATGCCCGAGAGCGGCGATTTCCCAGCCCGAAATCCGGTATTTGGCGAGCATGGGAGGAAGGATCAAATCTAAAACGTTTGGCTTGGCGGAACGGAAGCAGCAAGGGGCCGAGACGATCGGCACATCGTCCTTGTAACTTAACAACATCAAATTGCCCGGTTCGACAGGCGCCAGGAAACGTGCTACGTGCGCGCCAAGACGGACGAATGCGCGCCCAACTACATCGTCGGGACCTGCCGGAGCGGTGGTGGAGGCGACCAGAATCGCGCCCGGCTTCGTGCGAAGCAGATGTTGAAGGGAACGTGTTACCTGTTCTTCCTCTTCAACCGAAGAAAGGGCATAACGGATGTTCGCGCCAAATCGTTCCAGGCGGGTTCGAACCACGCCTTCGAATAAAGTTCGCGCACGATCGCCATGAACCGGGTCGGTGTAAAGTACTGCCACGTTGGGTTCGCGGATGGGCCGGGCTTGAAGAATGGAACCCCGCTCGTTGAGAATGGAGAGGATCGCTTCCAACTGGGATTGGGAGACGGCAAAGGGCGCGCTCTTTATCGTGGCCACGCGCTCGCCAGCCTGTACAAAGCGGTAATTCGAAAGCGTCGCGATAACAACGCTCGCCGTACAGTTGATCTGTTTTAGCAACTCGTCATCCACAAGCACGCAACTGTCTTCAGTCGCAATCAAATTGGCGCGTCCGCCAGCGGCCATACGAATCTCAATGGCGCCGCAGCACATAGCGCCCGCTACGGCCATAACAGCTTCGTCTTCTCCGATTTCTCCCTCTTCCAGTTCGGTTACCCAAACCTGGTTCATGCCTTCTGTCTGAAGCAGGCGTACATCCTCGTCGCTCAGGACGTGACCTTTCGCCAGCAATTTCCGCCCGCCGGGCCGGAAAATCGTACAACAAAGAATACGGCCTGAAGATGCCTGAATATCAACCGTTAGCGCCCGCATTTTTGTTCCTCCCCCAGAAAAGACCAAGTACTATCTTGATCCGTACTGAGTATACTAGTACTTGTTTAGGGAAATCCAGTAAAAAATGCAGAGAAATGAAAATTTTTCCGCCAAATCCATTTACTTAAGTTCTAACGTATAGATCTGGAGGGTTGCCGATACTTGGCTAAAGAACGGTAAGTTTTCCCTGAGTGGGAAGAATGACCGGCTCTCTGGGGCTTAAGTACCGGGTGTTGTCGCGAACGGATTGAGTTTCGGCCTTAAGACGTTTTAATACTGCGATCTCATCACAGCTTTGAAATTTGGGGCAACGAAGACAATCTTTCCAGACTTTCAGAGGTAATTCCCCGCGTTCCACTTCTAAGAATCCTAATCTTGCGAAAAAGCCAGGTTCATAGGTAAATGCAAAGATCGCTTCGAGATCATTCTGGCGCGCCTCTTCCTCCAGAGCTTCAACAATTGCCCGTCCAATGCCTCTCTGTTTGATTTGAGGCAGCACCGCAAGAGAGCGTACTTCGGCGGTAGTCGGAGTGTAGAAGTGCAGCGCACCACATCCCACCAGGGCGCTGCCCTCATAGGCGACAGAAAAGTCCCGAATGTTTTCCGACATTTCGAATTCTGTCCTCGGGAGCATAATCCCGTTGGCGGCATAAGAATTTATCAACGCGAGGATATTGGGGATGTCTCGCATGGCAGCTTTGCGGACTGCGACCGTAGTTTGCGTCACGGGTTGTTTCACTGGGCTGCTTCGTTCTTAGGCGTGGTCTAGCGACAGGCGGGTGCCAACGGCTTCGCCGGCAAGGAGCCTGCTACAGATGTTCGACTCACGGCCAAGCGCAATCGTCACTTCCGAGAGTCTACCCTGCAAAGCGGCGATCGCCGGCCTCGAGTTTCGCCTGCATTCCGCCATGCGCGACGCCCGAGGCAATCAACTCAGAAACCGCGTGCGGAATGAGATGGGGAATTAGCGACCCCGCCCGATCCTTCACACCTGGCACATCGGTTAGGAAGAAAAGCTTTTCCGCCCCCCAGCCGGTCGCGCACGAAACCGCCATCTGGTCTGCGTTGACGTTGTAAATGTTGCCTTCAGCATCGCCAGCCACACATGCGATTACGGGCAAATAACCGGCATTTGTTAACAGATCCAGCAAACGGCCCGTCCGTCTTCACTGGTTTGCCAACAAATCCAAGATCGGGATTGAGTTGAACCGCGGTGGTGAGCGACCCGTCCACGCCGGAAAGGCCGACTGCGGATTTTCCCGCCGCGACGATAGCCGAAACCAGTTGCTTATTCACCGTTCCCGCAATGACCTTGGTGACGGCTTCGATAACCGCCTGATCCGACACGCGCAGGCCACCGACGAAGCGGCTGATAACACCTCGCTCTTCAAGGAAACGGCTGACCTGTTTGCCGCCTCCATGCACGACAACCAGTTCATAGTCCTGCGAGACCTCGGCCAATTGCCGGGCGATTGCTGCAAGGGTGCGAGGTCTCGTCGAGGAGCGTGCCGCCCGAGTTTAACGAGAACCTTCAAAGCAGGGCCTCTGTTTCCGGGAATCCCAGCGCGAGGTTCATGTTTTGCACGGCCTGTCCCGCCGCGCCTTTTCCTAAATTGTCGATAACGGTGACGATAACCGCGCGTTGGCTTTCGGGATCGAATACGAACCCAATATCGCAGAAATTTGTATGCTGGACGGCACGTAAATCGGGCAGTTTGCCCGGGGCGTAGAGCCGGACAAACGGCTCGTTTGCGTAAGCCTCTTCGTAAATCGCCAGCAGATCGACCGCTTTTTCAATACGTTGAGTACGAACGTAGATCGTTTCGAGAATGCCTCGCTCGATGGGCAGCAGTTGCGCCGTAAAGGTGAACTCGCGTTCTCCAATTTCAGAATTCTGCAGAACTTCGGGCACATGCCGGTGGTCCATCACGCTGTAAGCACTGAAGTTTTCGGTGACTTCGCAAAAGCTCGTTTTAAGCGATGGCTTGCGCCCCGCGCCACTCACGCCAGATTTCGCGTCGCATACAATGCCGCGGCCCCTATCGACCACCTCAGCTTGCACCAGGGGACGGATCGCCAAATTCGCAGCCGTGGGATAGCAGCCAGGATTTGAGATAAGCCGGGCGCCGGGGATGCGTTCACGGTAGAACTCCGGCAATCCGTAAACCGCCTCAGCCAGGAGACCCGGAGCGGTATGCCGCTGCTTGTACCAGCGTGAATAGAGTTCCGCTTCACGAAGACGAAACGCTCCGCTCAGGTCAATAACTTTTACCCCCGCCTCAAGAATGGCCGGCGTGAGATCAATGGATACCTCGGGCGGCGTGCCGAGAAAAACAAGGTCAAGTCCTTCCTGCCGGATGGCTTCGGCTGTCGCAGGGATGGTTTTGGGCGGGAGCGAGCCTAAGGGCAGGGAACGGGTCTCAGAATCGCCGCGATGCTCAAGAAGAACCACTTCCACCCCGCTGTGGCGGGAAAGAATGCGTAGAAGTTCAGCGCCGCTATAACCCCGGAATCCAACGACACCGACGCTGTGCCGTTTTGAATAAGTATTCACTCTGCTGAATAATTATACCTTGGACGTCGATTCACGCCTAAACCTGCTCGTGCGTCGAACGCGCCGCCAAATCCCCCAAAATAGGCACCCGTATCTGCTGCTGGTGCGCCGCTTTAATCAACAGGAAAATCCAACAGAAGAATAGCCCGGCTTTCAGGATCTCGAAAGCCGCGTGAGTGAGTCCTTCTCCCGGCACGCCGAAGAGGAGCATTGGCCCGGCGGAATTTACTACGAGCCAAGCCACGAACAAGTACACGGATTGAAAGGCATCGAAGCGAACTCTGTAATTCGTTCGGAATCTGTGAGAGGCAAGGAACAGGATGGACGGAATTATCCCGAATATCGGGACATAACAGAGGATGCAAGCAGTGCGGTCGCTGATGCCGTTCAGAGCGTCATGGAATTCTCGGGCGCTCTCACGCTGGCGTGTTCCGCAGTTATGGCAGAACGCGGCGTTAGAGTCGACCTGGGTTCCGCAGTTAGTGCAAAAGGGCATGGCTCTCGAAAATTCACTTTAGCTCTTACATTATGGAGGACGAAAATCCCCTTACCTTTGTTCCGCGCTAGCGCTGCTCTTCGCGGCGGCCGAAGTGTTCCAACCCGTCACTTACCATATGTTTCCTTGTCCCTGTTCTTTTCTTTGACTCGTCTTTTCTTTTTTTCTCTTGCGCTCGGATCGCCATTGCGTTACTATCCCTTCAGATCGGATCTAGGGGGATCAAATGAGGCGCTCATTACTTGGGCTTGCTGCGGCATTGCTCATTTTGTTCGGAGTGGCGAGGATTGATCTCGCACAAGAAATCTACGGAACACTAAGTGGCACGGTGACGGATTCCAGCGGCGCGGTGGTTCAGAATGCCGCGGTCACGCGTCCACAACAACGACACCAACACGGACGTTCGAACGGTCACGACCGACAGCAGCGGGAATTTCTCCGTTACGAACCTGCCTGCCGGAACCTATACGGTGACCGTGAAGAACACAGGATTTCGAAGCTATTCGGCGGCAAACGTGATCGTTCACGTGGCTGAAAAGCGCACTCTCGATGTGCAGCTACAGCCAGGAGCGATAACAGAAACCGTCAACGTGACGGAAACGACGACACCGGTAGAGACAACCAGCGCCGCGCAATTGGGCACGATCACGGGAACGCAAGTTCGCGAACTGGAACTGAACAACCGCAACTTCGAACAACTCGTCACTTTGCAGCCCGGCGTCACGTCCGGTCTTCCCGATGTTGTTGGCTTTGGGCTAAGCAATACGAGTTCGGTCGTAGTGAATGGAGCGCGCAGCGGAGCAAATAACTGGACTGTGGATGGAGCTGATATCAACGACAGCGGCTCTAATTCAACTCTGCTGAATGTCCCGAGCGTTGACGCAATCCAGGAGTTCACGCTTGGCAGGAGCAACTACGATGCCCAATACGGACGCAGCGGAGGCGGTCAGATCTTGGTGGCTACCAAATCCGGGACAAGTGAATTTCACGGCGATGCGTACGAGTTCGTCCGTAATGACGTTCTCAATGCCAACGATTTCTTCAGCAACACGGTCGGCAGGAAGAAAGCTCCCCTGCGCTACAACGATTACGGTTTCACCATTGGCGGCCCTCTTTTCATTCCGAGACTCTATAAGAAGAGCGAGTCGAAGACGTTTTTCTTCTGGTCGGAAGAGTGGCGCAAAACAGGAAATCCCAGCACCACGACGTGCAATCGTTCCCACCGCCGCGCAACTGGGCGGCACCTTCACTGGACAGGTGAATCCCGGGTTGGCGGCAGCCAATTGCGTGGCGTACAACGCAGGAACCAATACTTCGCAGATCAATCCCTCTTGCATAAGCAAGAACGCGCAGGCGTACATCTCGAACGTTTATTCGAAATTTCCCGGTAATGCGGCCGGCGGCACGAACTACGTCACAAGCTCGGTCGGGGAGGCAAACTATCGGCAGGATCTTGTCCGTCTGGATCAGAACATAACCGATAAGGTTCATATTTTCGGGCGCGTCATGCAAGATGTCGTACCGACAACCGAACCTGGAGGTCTATTCGCGGGCAGTCCTCTGCCGGGAATTTCGTCCACCGCGACTAACGCGCCGGGTAAAAACCTGGTCGTGAATATGAGTTGGACCATCTCGCCCACCGTGGTGAACGAGGCGGCCTTTAACTATTCCTGGGGTGCGATCAATAGCAACCTGACCGGCATTACCAACTCTCCGGCTTTCGTTTCCGCTTTGACTGGAGGCTTGCCTTACACCGATCCTTACGGCCGGGTCCCGGCAGTCACGATCAGCGGCTACGCTGGAGTAGCCGCGCCGAGCGCGCCGTATTTCGAGCGGAACATCGACAAGAACTTTTACGATAATTTTTCCAAGGTTCTTGGCAATCACACCATTCGAGCCGGGGTGACTGTTCAATGGATGCAGAAGACCGAAAACGGTCCGGTCGGGCCGGCGAGTTTCAGTTTCGGGACCACTTTCGGAAATCCGGCTTTTGCTAATTTTCTCCTTGGCAACGCCTCATCGTTTTCGCAGACCAATGTCGATACAATTCCGCATCTGAACTACTTCAATCTGGAGGGATATCTGCAAGACGATTGGAAGGTGACGTCTCGGCTAACGCTGAACTTGGGTCTTCGATACAGCTTCTTCCCATCGCCTTCGGATCTGAACAACACACTGAACAATTTCGATCCAACCCTGTACAATCCCGCTAACGCACCATTGATTGATCGCAGCGGGACTTTATCCGGCGGCAACTTCTTGCCTGGGCAGGGCGTAATACCGGCCAATTACGTAAACGGAATTATCTTCCCGTCCGGATCCGCGTGCACAGCGGCTCAGAAACTTGCGCCGGTTACGTGTTCGCCATTCGGATCCACAGTAAACCCGGGCTCGAACAACAACTGGGGACCGCGCGTGGGATTCGCCTGGGATCTCAATGGCAAAGGGACGACGGCCATTCGCGGCGGCTACGGCGTGTATTATGATCGAACCCTTAACGGGATCTGGGAGCAGAATGCCTTTGCAGATCCTCCTCGCGTGCAGCAAATCAACATACCGAATACGAGCTTCGATAACCCAACCGCCGGAACTGCGAGCACTAAACTGGGTCCCGGGAAACTGACCGCCACCGGGACGCCGGGATTTAAGGTTCCTTCTTATCAGGATTTCAACTTATCTATTGAACAGCAGATTCACACCAACACGGTTTTGCAGGTTGCCTATGTCGGTACGCTCGGAAGACACCTGCTGGGCGACCTGGACGCTAACCAGGTACCGCTGGCAACGCGACTGGCCAATCCAACGGTGTCGCTCAATGCCCTGCGCCCCTACCTCGGGTACAGCACAATCACGCAGCGCGATCCACTCTTCAGCAGCAATTACAATTCGCTGCAGGTTTCATTGAACCGGCGCGTTTCAAGTGGCCTAACTCTCGGTATCGCTTACACGTGGTCGCAGAACCTTTCCAACAATCCAGCGGATCGCGGGTCCGCCTTGTACGACACATACGACTTCGCCTCGAACTACGGGCCAGCATCGCTAAATACGCCACAAATCTTCGTCGCGAACTACGTGTACGATTTACCTTTCTTTAAGGATCAGAAGGGATTTGTAGGACACGTTCTGGGAGGTTGGGAGATTTCCGGCATAACCAGGCTTCAAACTGGCTCGTCGGTGAGCGTCACCCAGAACAACGACCCGTTCAACTCCTTCGACTTTAAGGCCGGAACGCCGGGAACGTACCCGGGTGGCATTGGCATCGATCCGAGCACGGCCTCACCCCGTCCCGATTTGGTCGCCGGTGCTTCTCTATCGGGAGCTGGAACCCGCTCGCAATGGTTCAATACGAAAGCTTTCACCGATGCTATCGGTCACTTCGGCAACGTGGGGCGCGGTACTATTCTGACCCCGGGCCTGGAGAACTGGGATCTGGCGGGAATCCGCAACTTCAAGATTGGCGAACGCGTCAGCCTGCAGTTCCGTGGAGAGTTGTTCAACGCTTTCAACCACACCAACTTCACCGGGTTAGTCACAAATGTGGATAGCTCAAGTTTCGGCCAACTTCTAACCGCCCACAATCCACGAACCATACAACTCGGCATGAAGTTGTATTTTTAGTATTTGATCGGGAGATTCGACTTACAGGGGCGTCGCGCGTTTTGCGCTGTGCCCCTTTTTTGCGCTCTGCGTCTGTCCTGCCCGCACACAGCTCAACCTGATCTTCAGAGTCTGCTTGTTAACGGCTCACAGGCGCTGCAGCAGGGTGACAATGCCGCGGCGGAGAGCACGTTCCGCCAGGCGCTAGCGATGGCGCCTGACTCCGTTGAAATTCTGAATGACCTGGCGATTTCGCTGGCCAGAGAAGGCAAGCAGACCGAAGCCATCGCGTTCTATAAGCGCGCGCTCAAGATCAAACCGGCTGATCCAGCCACCAGCAGAAATCTCGCGATCGCTTATTTCCGCGCACAAAAATTTAGCAGTGCTTGGCCGGTGCTTCGCGAACTAAGCCGTACAACCCCCGATTTTCAGATCCTGGACCTTGCTGGACTGACATTGTTCGCGCTTGACCGCTACCAGGAATCCGCCACATATCTCGAACGCGCGAGCAAGTTGAATCCAACCGACCTCGCCACTTTAGATGTTCTCGGAAAGGCGTACATGCGCACCGGGAATTATCGAAGCGCTTCGGACGTATTTGCCCGGATCATGAGCGTGAATCCGAATTCGGCGGAAGCGCACGTCATGATGGGCATGGCGTACGACAAGATGTCGCGCGACGACGAGGCGTTGGCAGAATTTGAAGCAGCCGGAAAATCGGACTCGCGTTATCCCGGGGTTCACTCGGGGCTCGGGCAAGTGTATTGGAAAGAAGGCAAAACCGATCTCGCGAAAAGCGGAGTTCGACACAGAGTTGAAAAACTATCCGACCGACCCGGTTGCAAATTGCCTTCTGGGTGAAATTTTGTTGAAGCAAAACCAGGCCGCTCAGGCGGCACCGCACTTTCGCGCGGCGATTGCGGTGAACCCGAAGTACAAGGAGGCGTTCTTCGGATTAGGCAAGGCTGAACTCGCGATGGACCAGCCCGCAAATTCCATCGACCCGCTGCGGAAAGCGATAGCGCTCGACCCGGATTATTTTCAGGCGCACTACTCGCTAGGAACGGCGCTGCGGAAACTAGGGCGACCCGGCGAGGCCGCGCGTGAACTGAAAATCGCGGAGCGGATTCAGGCGAAGCAGAGAGCCGAATACGCCCGGAAACTTTCCGCGCAATAGCTATTCAAGAGCCTTTGATAGGATCGGGGAAATGCGAACTGCTCTGCTTGCTCTTGGATCGTTACTGCTGGCCTCCATCGCTCTTCCTATCACAGCCAAGCCGCTCCAAATTTTCTTCATCGACGTGGAGGGCGGCCAATCCACGCTCTTCGTTACGCCGGCTGGACAATCGCTCCTGATCGACACCGGCTGGCCGGGCAACGCTTTCCGCGACGCCGACCGGATTGTGGCCGCCTGCAAACTGGCGCATGTGAAGAAGATCGACGACGTGCTGATCACCCATTTCCACATGGATCACGTCGGCGGAGTGCCTCAGCTTCTGGCCAAAATGCCTGTTGGAACGTTCATCGATCACGGGCCCAACCGAGAGATGGGTAAGGGCACCGAAGTTCCCTACCAGGATTATGTAAAAGCGATCGCCGGATTGAATCATATCGTGGCAAAGCCGGGCGACCACCTGCCGATCAAGGGACTGGAAGTCGTGGCTGTTAGCGCCGACGGCAAGGTGATCGATCAGCCGCTGCCTGGCGCCGGACAGCCGAATCAGTACTGCTCGGGCGTGCCGAAGAAGGAAACGGACCCGAGCGAGAACGCGCGGTCCCTCGGGCGTTGTTATAACTTTCGGGTCTTTGAGGATCGTCGACTTAGGGGACCTTACCTGGAATAAGGAACTCGAGTTGATGTGTCCGGATAACAAAATCGGCAAGGCGGATATTTTCGTCGTTTCGCACCACGGTCTTGACTGGAGCAACAGTCCGGCGCTGGTGCACGCGCTCGCGCCGCGCGTGGCGATTATGGACAACGGCGCAAAGAAAGGCGGCTCTCCGGCGGCTTGGGATGTGGTGAGATCGTCGCCCGGCCTGCTGGATCTGTGGCAGTTGCACTTCGCGGATCAAGGCGGGAAAGAGCACAATTCCGGCGACCCGTTCATTGCGAACGTCACCGAAGCGGACACCGGTTTTTATCTGAAAGTCACGGCCAACCCGGACGGCAGTTTTGAGGTTTACAACCCCCGCAACAAGTTTTCTAAACAGTATCCGGCGAAGTAGCGCCCCATATTGGCGCGCCCACGCTCCGTCTGATACCGTTATCTCGATGAAGCGCTTACAACCTGTGATCTGGTCGAAAGGGACCGCGCTTGCACCGCAGCATCTTCAAAACCAGGATCGATTCTTTGAAAGCACGCTTCAGTTTCGAATCGACGCTCTGGCATTCCGCCCGTGGGGATTCCAGAGCGTAAGCATCGATCATGAGGCGCTTGCGTCCGGCAGTTTTGCGCTAACCCAGGCCTCGGGCGTGCTTCCGGATGGCCTGCTATTCGATATCCCGGATTCGGACGACGCTCCACCGGCTAAACCGCTCGACAATGTATTTGAGCCGGACTCGCAGGAAGTCGATCTGTATCTAGCCGTTCCCGAATACAAGGAGCGCGGTCTGAATGTCTCGGCGGCGGCGGATTCCAGTACGCGGTTTAGAACGGAAACCGTGCTCTTGCGCGACGAGACGACGGGCCTGTCTGAACGCCCGGTGCAGGTTGGCAAGAAGAATTTGCGCTTACTTGCCGGAGTGGAACTGCGCGAAGGATATTCGGCGCTGCGCGTCGCAAGGGTGAAGAAAACTGCCTCGGGCGATTTCACAGCCGATCCAGCCTTCGTTCCTCCTTTGCTCAATATCCAAACGAGTCCTTACCTGGTCTCGATTACCCGTAGGCTGGTTGAGATCCTCGCGGCCAAAAGCACTCAACTCGCCGCGCAACGCCGTCACAGGAATCAGGTTGTCGCCGATTTCACCGCTTCGGATATTCCTAATTTTTGGCTGCTCTATACAATCAACTCCTATTTCCCGCGCCTGAATCATCTATTCGAGGGGAATCGCAGCCATCCCGAGCAGCTATTCGCCGCCATGCTGGGACTAGCCGGAGCACTTACGACGTTTTCGAAAGATATCCAGCCACGCGATCTTCCCAAGTACGACCATGACGATCTGACTACATGCTTCCACGACCTGGATGCGAAGTTGCGTATCCTGCTCGAGACGGTTGTGCCGAGTAACTTCGTCGCGCTAGCGCTCAAACTCATTCAACCGTCCATCGTAGGAACTGCGTTAGACGACGAAAAGTATCTGACGAACACGCGCATGTATCTGGCGGTGAATGCCGAGATGAACCAGGGAGACCTCATTGGCAAAGCGCCTCAGTTGCTGAAGATATGCTCGGCGAATCACATTGAACACCTCGTCCGGCAAGCTTTGCCAGGCGTACCGCTGACGCACGTTCCCTCTCCGCCAGCCTCCATTCCGGTGAAGCTCAATTACAAATATTTCAGTCTAAGTCAGACTGGACTTGCTTGGGAAGCTATCGTGAGGGCGCATAATCTCGCCGCTTACGTCCCTGAAGACTTTCCAAACGCAAATTTGGAATTGGTCATCCTGTTACCCGCCCAATGAGCACGGTTTACGATAGAGTGCTAATCATATGAGGTCCCTGTCGCCGGTTGTGTGGTTCGAAGGAATGCATCTTGGACCACATCAATTCCAGGCTCAGAATCGCTATTTCCAAGACTCCATCCAATTTGCGACCTCTCTGCTGTGGTTTGAGAATTATGGCCTCGTCGGTTGCGAGTTGAGCGCGGAGGCGCTTGAGAATGGTCAGGCGGTTCTAGTACACGCAAGAGGCATTTTCCCCGACGGGCTGGTTTTCGAAATGCCCGACAGCGACGCCGTACCGCCGCCGCGTGATATCGCCGAGGTCTTTCCACCTACGCGTAGCAAAGTTACCGTGTATCTTGCGGTGCCGCCCGAGCGAGTGGACCAGCGCAACTACGGTCTGGAAACCCAAGGCGGCCAAAAGATCCGGTTTTTGGCAGAGCCGAAGGCGCTCTTTGACGAGACAACCGGCAGGGACGAAAGGTCAATTCAGTTAGGCAGGAAGAATGTCCGGCTGCTACTGGAGACTGAAGATTCTGGCGACTTAGTCCGCCTGCCGATTGCCCGCATTATGCGTTCGGGGTCGGGGCGTTTTATGTTGGACCCAACGTTCATTCCGCCTTGCCTCGACATTACGGCGAGTACGCGTCTGATGACGATGCTCGGGCGGCAGATCAGTCTATTGGAAGACCGTAGCAGTTCCCTTGCATTGTCGGCGGGTGAACAGCCAAGCGCGTCTCTGCATGAACTAACCCGGTTCTGGTTTCTCCACACCATAAACGCCGCGCTTACGCCGTCTGAAGCATCTCTATTCAGCGCGCCGCGGCCACCCGGAAGAACTGTTCTTGGAGATGTCCCGTTTGGCCGGCGCTCTCTGCACGTTCTCCCTCGATTCACATCCGCGCTCGCTGCCGCGATATGACCATCTACAACTCGACGAAGGGTTCGACGCTTTGGATCTGCATATCCGGCGTCATCTCGAGATCGTAATTCCAACTAGCTGCTTACGCGTGCCGCTCAGCCTCGATGGGCAGTATTTCTATATCGGCGAAGTGGTGGACCAGCGCTGTTTCGGTTCATCATCCTGGATACTCGCCGTACGTGGCGGAGGTCCGGAGAACGAGGTAATTTCAAAAGTGCCCTCGCTCGTAAAGGTCTGCTCACGGGCCTTCGTTCCCGAACTGGTGAAACGCGCTCTGCCGGGCTTTACATTGACCCATCTGGCTACTCCTCCGAGCGCCGTTCCCACCCGGCCCGACACCCAGTACTTCACGGTAAACAAAGGCGGCCCATGCTGGGATCACATCGTCAAGACACGGCAAGTGGGGGTCTATGTTCCCGGTGATCTGCCCGAACCCCAAGTTGAGCTCTTAATCGTGGTCGAACCGTGATGGTTGAAGCGATGCGCTGCGGCTACTTGCGAAACACGAAATAGTACAGCGCGCAACCAGCCAGGACCAAAACCGCCGCTAGGATCACGATCAGAACCAGGACAGGTGGTCCAGCCGGTTTGGCGGCCGGCGGAATGACTGGCTTAATCGGGGCAGAGACGGGTGGTGCTGGGGTAGCCGCCGCCGGTTTAGGTTCACTGACAGTTGGCGATTGGGCGAATATTTTGGCGAAGTCGTCAACTTGACCGGTTGCGTCTTTCGGACCCGATGCCGATCTTGAATCCGGGAAGAGATTCGTCGCGCTCTCTTTCCCGCCGCTTCCTGACGCTTGTCCCGGACTCATTCTCTCCGAACGCCCAAACATTCGAGTGAACTCTCCGGGAGCTTTGGAAGGAGGTAGCGGTGCCGGCTGATTCTCGATGGCCTTCCAGTTCACTTCCCGACCGGTAGCCGGGAGTGGGTCTTTGAAGAACCGGGTAAATTCGGATTGCTGGCCCGGAACAGGTGGCGCGGTGGATGGCGCAACGGGAGGATTGGGCGGAGCGACTGGCTTAGCCGCAGGCTCACGAAAAAACTGCGTGAAAGACCCGGGTTCCTGCGCCGGCTTAGGCTGTTCCGGAGCAGTGGGCGGCGGCGCGGGAACTGCGCTGAACATCCGGGTAAAATCGCTTGGCTTCTTTTCCGCAGGCGGTTGCGGGGCGGGCTCAGGAACCGGAGCGGGCGGAGGCGGCACCCCGGGCGAAACTTCTCCCGAAGTTCGAAACATGCGTGTGAATTCGCCAGGTTCCGGCATGCCTGCAGGTGTGCGAATTTGAGAAGCGCGCTCAGGCCGTTGCGGCTGCTTGTCGGGAACTTTGGCCGGACTGGCTTCAGGAGGAGCGGGGCTCTCTTGCGGCTTCGCGGGCGTGGAAAACATTTGAGTGAATTCGCCCGCCGACGCCTGTTTTACCGGCGCGGAGGTATTCTCCGGCTCGCTCAGTTTCGGCACGGGCCTGAACATGCGCGTGAATTCGCCCGGTTGATCCTTAGGTTCTGGTGAATCGTCGGTGTTCATGAGGTTTTCGTGAACTTCTTCCCGCTTTATACTATCTCTCCTATCACACTTCGAAGGGTTTGTTTGCGTGAGAGGCCATCGTCCCGCTCTTTCAAGTGCCTCTCCGGCCCCGGGCGGAAGAGGTGGCCGCAGATTGAGATTTTCGTAATCCGGGATGTCGCGCGTAAGAATGTACTGCTTATTCCCCGCATCGCCCCATTCTAGGACGTCGTCCCCAAGGTCGTCGGCGATATCGAACAAAAGCGCGTCGCCGTAATGCAATAACACCGTGACATTATCGAACGAATCAAGGGCGCGATAACTTTCGATGCGCCCTCGAGAAAGCGTTTCCAGAATGCGCAGCCGCCCGATAATCGCCATTTTGAATGCTGTAGCTTGTGTGGTTCATGTTAACAGCCACTCTCAAACAAAGATAACTGCCCAGTACGGTATACGCCTCGGGGAAGCTTGAGAAAGGCGACCAGACACTGTTATGGTGGTCGCATGAGTGGGTGGTTGCGTTTTTCATTCGTCAGCTTTTTTTTGTGTGGAGCCGCATTGGCGCTAAGCCCTGCGCCGCTCTTTGCCTCCATTATTTTCGATTTCGAAGATCAGACGCCTACATACTACCCAAACACAATGCCGGGTCCCCCGGGCGCATTGACGTCTCTTCAGTTGACCGCAAGCGGCTTAGGACTGACCATTACGCGCCAGAATAACTTACCTTTCGACTTGGTATACGATCCACAACTGTCTCCTACAGAAATGCCGCCTTCCTGGGGGAACGTCAGTCTCGATCCCTTCTATGACACGAACGTCGGAGGCCTGATCTTCACCTTTTCGCAGCCGGTTTCGAATTTCTCGATCAAATATGGAGATTTCAATGGCGATTCCGATACCGCTACTGTGTCCGCCTTCAGCGGTCCGAACGCGACCGGTACACTTCTCGGATCGCCAGTAACCGATAACTACGGTGACCAGTCGCTTCCGGTTTTCGATACCCTCTCAACTTCAGCGAGTGGAATCGATTCCGTTCTTATTACCGGGACTTCGGTCGACCCCAAGCCAAAACATAGCCCAGCACTCCGAAATCTCGCTCTACTTCGACAACGTCGCGGTGGATGTTGCAAGCACGCCTGAACCCTCCAGTCTCTTGCTGTCGGCCACGGCGGGCGTGCTGATGGGTCTTTACGTCCTCTACAAGCGCCGCCGGTCACGATGCTGACTGGGCGTTAGAAAAAATCCCACACAAGCATCCAACGCTCTCGACTACCGCTCCGAACAGAAGATGAACCGCGAGGGCCGAACCATGGGACGCCAAGGACTTGGTGCGCGGATTTGAAACGCCAACAATACTAATCGGCAGTTCGTCACCAACCAGCCAAAGAACGCTGCCGAAAGCCGTTCCTGAGCCTACCCGCAGAAGGGCGACACGATTTCCGCACAGCGCGTAGAATATGCCAGCCGAGCAGCCATATGCATAATGCAGCTTCAGCGCGACATTCTCTGCCTTCGCATCACTGATAGCCGTATCGCGCAAAATCCCGCGAAGCATCCGTACCGAGTTGATATCTGCTTCCCGGTCAAGACCGAAGATTCCGTTCCGGGTGCTCTCACCCACCAGCGAGTTCCACAGGGCGCGGAATCCATGCATCGCTGCCGCGCCCGCTAATCCGGCGAGTGCACCCACAATCAGCTGGCGTTCTGTGCTGTTCCTGTTCAATCCTTACGCGCGCCGCCTCACCAGCGCATGGTAAATAACGAGCACGATAATCGCGCCGATGACCGCTACAAACATGCTGTAGATGTTGAGACCGGTAACTCCGTGTGCCCCAACCAAACTGAATACCCAGCCGCCCACGATCGCGCCTACAATCCCCAAGATGATGTCTAGAAAGATACCCTCGCCGGTTTTATTCACAATTTTACTGCCGATAAACCCTGCGATAAGCCCCAAGATGATCCAAGCCAAAAAAGACATTTTTCTACTCTCTCCATTCGCGTTCTAATCGACTACATGGGAAGGACGTCGATGGCTTCTAATCGTTTCTGAGTAAATGTGATTCGATCGGACAGTGTGAAGTTTCGCTGAAGATTCGAAGACATGTTACGCCGGAAAGCAGTCGATCGAGTACTGGAAGTTTGTATTTTTAATGGACTGCGATGGTGGGCGCGACAGGACTCGAACCTGTGACCTCCTGCGTGTGAAGAACGTGAGGGGCTTCCACAATTTACGCGTGGTTGGTTGTTTTCTATCGGTTAGTTAGGTTCGGGGCATCTGCTTCCGCTCAAAACAGATGGCCGAAAGACCTATTTCCAGCACAGTTTCCGGCACACATCTCGCTCAATAGAGGATTTCCCAAGGGGTACCACTGTGCTCGGTGCCGATTCAACGAGTCACGTGTCCTCATCCATGGAGCGTGCAGCGTTCTACAGCCACCGCAGCCTCGTCATCACAGGTACCTCGGCTTTTCGATCAGCGTTCGAGAGGAGAACTTTCGTAGGAAATCCTCTAGATTGGCAGCCACTATCAGACGATACGGTTCGACATCATCTAGTGAAACGACGTCGCAAATCTCATCGTGAGGAAACAGAACGACTGGAAGGTCCCCCGAAGGGGCGACATGGACGGTGTCGAGACAGTAGGCGTCACCGAACTTGTTGCTTCGGAACACCACGTACCCTAATGGAAAAAGGTAAGCGCCCGGCACGTAATCCCGGTTCTTGTCAAGGCGTTTTGTACGGACCAAATCCTCTGGTCCAACTCGACCCGTCCATCTGTTGCGTCAGGCGCGTTCTCCCAGTAAACGTCGAGGAGCAAGTCAGGAAAACCAAACTGGCTCGCTTCTTGCAAATCCTCCAATTTTGCTGGGTGGAGGCGACCGCCATCTGTCTTCTCCAGTTCTTGTTTAAGCTCCTAAATCGCGTCACTGATCATTTATCCGAGGATACCTGTCTCCTGGTCGTTCAGGCAGCGCTCTATCGATCTCCCGTTCCTGACGGTTGGCTTTAGCGGTCACTTGCGACCCTCCGCCCAGCCCCTCGGTGCGTGACAGCGCGATACCAACCAGACTCGCGAGACCGCTGAGCGACTCGATTGCGTAATGGATCGTGTTTCGATCAATCTACGGTAAGGCGCGGACTTGCCGATCTACAGGCCGAGAAAAGTCGATGGAGCGATATCCGTCCAATAGTTGTGCTGGCACAAATTGCGACAAATGTTTCGGGTTGGTGGTTGCGACTATAGGCGAACTTCCGAAACGGAGAGCTTGCGCGGATAGCAGCACATCAATATCGAGAGCCGTGGCGTCCGCCGTTGGTCGTCCAACTCGCCGGGATTGAGCCCACAATTCCGCTGCAAAGCGAAGGGCGTCATCAGTCAGTGGGACGTACCGGTCCGGCGTGGCGTTCACGAATGCATCAAGGCGGGCGATACCAACGGTTTTGTTCGCCCTCAGGAGCTCGCGTTTGATCTCGTAATAGACGATTGCAGGCACCATAACGCGAGCGCCCGCACGAAGGCAGTCTTTGAGCCAGTCTGTGATCGCGATGACTTCATGGCTACGTTGAGGCTGCGTTATCAAGCCGAGCGGTCCAGAATCGAGGAAAAGAACGTCGCTCACGGGTAGACGAGCGGTTCACCTGACGCGGTGCGAGCCTCATTGACGGCTTTCATGAATACGGCGAGTTCCTCTTCCGCCGCCTTCAATTGCGCTGGGTCCGATGTCGCGTCCTCGCGCTGCCAAACCGACAGCAGGTCGAGCGTTGCCGTGTCGACCGATCGAGGAACAGACGCGGCGCTGCTGCCGGGCAAGCGGGATGCAGGTCCGATTTGCGGGGGTTCTGACTGGAGAGGCTGCCTCATTAGTTTTTCCTGCCCTGTTTGAATTTTACCAGCCGCCGCGCTGATGCGGGAAAACCTGAATCTTCCACGTGCTCCGAATTTCCCGCCATGGGCGGGCGGTTCAGCCTGATCGGAACGCATTAAGAAACGTCAGCCCTTCTCGGCATGATTCAATAGCTCGATCATTGCGGCCTTGGAGTCGCCGGCCATCGCGGCACCCACGCTCTTCAGAAACCGATCATAGCGGAACTTTCCTTGCGCAACAGCCTGATCGCGAGCGTCGCTCGGTGGTTCGGCAATGCAGGTCAGAAGAGTCTTAACCAGAGAGTCCACGAAGGCGAAGAGGGCCTGCTGCGCCAGCTTGACGCTCCTGATCTCACGAGCGAGGCGATCGAGACTCGCGACAATTCGCTCCTCGGCGGCTTCCACCTCGCTTTCGCGTCCGGCCAGCTCTCGTTGAATCGCCGCTCGAATGAACGCGCTCGGGTTCGAGAAGCCTCCCGCCTTCGCCGCGCGCTCAACGCGCCCGATCAGCGGTTCGTCCAGTCGGATTCCCGCGGCATCTTGTCTTGGCTTTTATAGGTTTCACACTTTGTATGGCGTCATCATCCGGGCTCGTGACAAGGGCGTGCACAAATGTGCACGAACAGCCTCGAATCGTGCACGAGCCAAACTCAACGAGAGCAAATGGTTGACCGGAAAACAAGCCACAGCCGCGCAACAACCCTTTATGTTCCACTACCCGCGTTTTGTGGCCGGTATTGATGTGTCTGGTGAGGCACGCGCAAGAAGAATCGGCAAAGAACTGAAAATTCCTGAAACGTCCGGAGGTCCGATGGCGATGCTGAAACATCTCGAAATTTCGCTGCAAATTTCTGAAACCGGCGAATCACGTCTGCAAAGCGCTGGGCGCGTGCCGAACCTATTCGCCGTCACGGGGTGCTCATCTCGTGGCGTACAGGTTGAGGCGCTGACAAGCGCCTGACCGTTGAAGGCAGAAAAATGGCGAGCCAGGCATTTGCAGTTCAGCAAGACAGCACGCAAACATTCGAGCGACCCATCGACGTCAAGGCGGCGGCTACGTTCCTTGGCGTCAGTCCGTCCCTTGTTTATGCTTATGTTGAGCGGAAGCAGATTCCCCATTTCCGAATGATGGGGCGCTCGATCCGGTTCCGGCTTTCGGAACTGGATCGGTGGCGCCAGCAGTTTCACGTGAATGGAGGGATCAATGGCTAAACGAGGGCGGCCGCCGAAGCATGGCGGCACGGTTTACAAACGGAACGACTCAGATACCTGGCAGGTCCGCTACAAGGACCAGAAAGGAGAAATGATACGCGAATCGGCGGCCACAACAGATCGCGAGCAGGCGGAACGATTCCTTCGGGATCGGCTCGATGCACGCGACGAGGGACGCCTGTCGGTTCTGCTGGGCAGCAAACGACTCACGTTCAACGAGTGGGCCGACTGGTTTCTGGAGAAACGATCGAAGCCGCCATTTCGGAGCGAGGGCAATCATCAGGTCAACGTCAATGCTCTCAAATCGCTGAGACCCGTGTTCGGCGAGACGGCATTGGCAGACATTGCTCCGGAAGCAATCGAGGATTACCTGACAGAGCGTCTTCAGTCGCGGCGCAGAATACGTACCAAACTCGGAATCAAATTGGGCGACGTTATCAAACCGGCAACGGCGCATCAGGAGCTTCGGGTGTTGACGCATATTCTGAATGTCGCGGTGAAGCAGAAGCGGCTGGCGACGAATCCGTGTGTCGCGGTCGAGTTTCCGGTCTCCGTAAGGAGGTCAACGAGAAAACCGCACTACATGACGGCGAGCGAACAGCAGAAAATCGAGTTCGCCGCTCCGAGTTACCTGCGGAATATCGTTGTCATCGTTTCAGAGCTCGGGTTGCGCTACAAGAAGGAGCTTCTTCCGATGAAGAAGGAGCAAGTCGATCTGGAAAACCGGCTCGTACATATCGCGGACTCGAAGACAACAACCGGGATCGGCGATATGCCGTTGACCAATGCGGCGCGGGAGGCGTTCCGGCGTCAGATGGAGGAGACGCCCGGAACCGAGTACCTGTTTCCCAGCCCAATAACGACCGGAAAAAAGCCGCTACATGACCAACCTGCGCAAGGTCTGGGCGGACACGCTGAAGAAAGCGGGCGTACCGTATTTCGCGCCCTACGAGCTTCGGCACACCTTCGCCACCCGGCTCAGCGCGGGCGGCGTCGCCGATCACATGGTGACGCAGATGTTGCGGCAGAGCGATGCGGAGGTCTTCAAGCTCTACAGCCAGGCGAAACTCGGCATGATGCGCGAAGCGCTCGCGAAGCTCGACCGTCAGGCCAACGAGCGGGGAATTTCCGGCACAGCGAACGTCAACTGAACCATTTTCTGCACACTTTCATGCACAGTTGTGGTCAGTTTACGTTTTCGGAAAGGAGGGCAGATTGATTCTAAAGGAGTAAATGGTGGGCGCGCAGGGACTCGAACCCCGGACCTCCTGCGTGTGAAGCAGGCGCTCTAACCAGCTGAGCTACGCGCCCGTTAAGACGGACTTCTTGATTCTACTATGGCTGCGCGGTCATGATTTAGGAGCGGTGGCCATAACCGATGCGGATCTGGCGGCTCGGTCAATGGTCAGAACGACTGAGTATTACTTCCGCGGATCGCCGGACGAGCCTCTGGTTATCCAGTACTGTTCGATCTCCTCAAGTGGCTTGTTCTTCGTCTCCGGCACGAAGAAAATTGTAAATACTGCCTGGGCAAGAGAGGCCACCGCAAGAACAGCGAACGTGGCTGCCTTGCCAACCTGGTTGAAGGCCAATGGGAAAAATAGCACGACCAAGGCATTCGCGACCCATTGCGTGAGGACAGGAACGGTCATCGCCGTGCCCCGAATGTGATTGGGGAAAATCTCCGGGACCAGCGTCCAGAAGACTGGGCCGATGCAGGAAGCAAAGCAGGCGAGATAGGCCAGAATGAGCACGAGTACGATCCAACCCTTGAAGAGACCCAAGGAGCAGATGAGCGTCAACCCGATCAGCGTCGTCATCATCCCGAGCGACCCAACCACGTAGAGCGGCTTCCGCCCAAACCTGTCAATCATCCAAAAGGAGACTAGCGTGAAGGCGAGGTTCGTGAGTCCCACGATGAACGTTGAGAAGAGCGCCGCGTCGATGTTCCATCCAGCGGATTTAAAGATGGCGGGCGCGTAATCGATGATCGTGTTGATCCCGGAAATATGAATCAAAATCGCCAGGCAAAAGCCAACTACGACAGCAGGTCGGACGTCTGGATTAAGGAGATCGCGCCACCTGTTTTCTTTACGCAACAGGCTCGTCTGAATCTCCGATATCTCAAACTCCGCTCTTTCCGGTCCTGCAATTTTCTCCAGGATGCGGAACGCTTCCGCTTTTCTGCCCGCGATCATAAGATAGCGAGGCGTCTCGGGTGCTCTTAACAACAGCAGGAAGAAAACGAGCGCCGGTGCCGCGCCCGTAATGAACATCCAACGCCAATTGGATGTACCGGCATTCCGCAACAGGTAGTTGATAGCGTAAGAAATCAGAATCCCCGAAATGATCGAAAGCTGATAGAGCGCTCCCATGCGGCCGCGGATCGAGGGCGGGGAAACCTCGGACACGTACATGGGTGAAAGTATTGACGCGCCTCCGACCGCAATGCCCCCTAGAAATCGCGCGATCAAAAACATCATAAAGCTGGAGGCGAGACCCGTCGCCGCCGAAGTGAGCGCGAAGACGATTGCCACCCAGAGCAGAATTTTTCGGCGGCCGTACAGATCGGTGACCCTTCCCGCCGCTGCCGAGCCCAACACACAGCCGAACAGCAGGGAACTGAACGCGAGGCCGAGGCTTAAGTCGCTAAGTCCGAAGTGTTCCGTTAAAAACGGACCGGCGCCGGTGATGATGGCGATATCGAACCCAAATAGCACTCCGCCGAGCGCGGCAGTAGCAGCCAAATAAATGACGTAAGAGAGATTGATTGTCGGAGCGATATCAGCCGGAGCTTTAGCCATGCGCGCCGATGTTATCGCACTCCGAAGAAGACGAGCTTTGCGCCTACTTTTTCGAATGTCATCCGGTCATTACCGGTTGCGCTGGGTGAATATGGCGGCGAGCGATGGTTTTTAGGCGACATGAACATGGCGGGGCGGACAAAATCCATGTGAGACGCTAGCTTAATGACGGATTCGAAGTATGTGGCTCTCTTCAGCGATATCGGTGGAGTGCTGGGAACAAACGGATGGGACACATCGCTTCGGCTTAAAATAGCGCGGCAGTTCGACTGCGATTCCGATGAAATTCAGGCCCGGCATCGCATGATGTTCGACAGCTTCGAGCGGGGCTACATGAACTTCGAACAGTATCTGCGCCGCGTCTTCTTTGCGTCACCACGAACTTTCACTCTCGACGATGTGCGCCAGTCGGCTTTCAACGAATCCGTACCGTGGCCTGAAAATATCGCTCTACTAAAAAGCGTCAAAACCGCAAATCGCCTGAAACTCGCCCTCATCAGCAATGAAGGCGAAGGTTTGACCGAATATCGCGTCCATAAGTTCGGGCTCCGCGATCTTGCCGATTTCCTTGTCTTCTCGCATTTCGTTCACATGCGCAAGCCCGATCTCGAGATGTGGCATCTTGCGCTCAATCTCGCTCAGGTGACCGCTTCGGAGACGATTTATATCGATGATCGTGAAGTTTTCGTGGAAGTCGCTGCTGAACTTGGCTTCACGTCAATCCACCACACTTCATTGCACGAAACGGCAGATCAACTTGCACAACTCGGGTTGCTAGTACCGGATCGGGATTAAACTCCCAACCCGGCCCAGGGTCTACTTCAGTTGTTTATTAACTTCGTCCCAGTTGATGACATTCCACCAGGCGGAAATGTATTCGGGTCTGCGGTTTTGATATTTCAGGTAATAGGCGTGTTCCCAGACGTCCAGTCCGAGAATCGGCTTCTTACCGTCCATCAACGGACTGTCTTGATTCGCCGTTGAAACAATCTCGAACTTTCCCGAACCGTCTTTGACAAGCCAAGCCCAACCGGAACCGAAACGGGTGGTGGCCGCGGCGTTGAACTTTTCCTTGAACACGTCGAAGCCGCCGAAGTTGGACGTGATTACGCCTTCGATCTCGCCTTTGGGAGCGCCGCCGCCTTTGGCCGAAAGCAGAGTCCAGAACAGAGAGTGATTGGCGTGACCGCCGCCGTTGTTGCGCACAGCAGTCTTGATTGACTCTGGAAGTGCGGCGAGATTGTTCGCGAGCAGTTCCTCAACCGATTTGTTCGCTAACTCAGGGGCCGATTCGAGCGCCTTGTTGAGATTGTTTACATAAGCACCGTGGTGCTTATCGTGATGAATCTCCATCGTCGTCTTGTCGATGTGAGGTTCGAGGGCGTCCGAAGGGTAGGGAAGTGGTGGAAGTGTAAATGCCATGTAGGTTCTCCTGTCGTTACTTCTTTTCGATTCTGCTGCTACCTACTAGTTTCAACCAAAGCCAATTACATTCAGGCTTTATACACGGTCGAGCCCGCCAGAATCGTCTCGACTACCGCCAGTTGCTGCGTGGAATCGGACCAGCGAAAACGGACCAGATCGGCCTTTTCTCCCGGGGCCAGACCGCGCTGCCGGCCCGCCACACGGCCCGCCCGGGCTGCATTGACCGTAGCCATTGCCAGCGCGTCACGCAGCGAAGTTCCGCCAAGCCGAACGCTGTTCCCAACGGCGCGATCCATCGTAAGAGTAGAACCGGCCAGGCGCGTACCGCCCCGGAGAACAACGCTACCGTCCTCCTTCAATTCCACATCCACCTGACCGAGTTTGTAAGGTCCCGGCGCACACAGCGCGGGCATCACAGCGTCCGTGACGAGGATCGAGTGTTCGATACCCTTCGAACGCAGAGCGGCGCGAAGGAAAGAGGAAGGTAGATGAATCCCATCAACGATAAAACTCGCCGTGAGGCGATCTTGTACCAGCTGATCCCATATGTAGTTCCGGGTCTTATTCAAAACGGCGTGTGCGCCATTTCCCAGGTGAGTTGACATGGAAGCGCCCGCATGGACCGCCGCCGCGATCTGCTCCGCCGTAGCCTTTGTGTGGCCTATGCTGGCAACCACGCCCGACCGGATAAGATGCCGAATGTAAGCGGGTGTTTGTTCCCACTCGGGAGAAATCGTAACCAGCCGAATTTTCCCATCGGCAGAGTCTTGCCAGCGATTGAATTCCTCTATATCGGGAGGCCGGACGTGTTCAACCGGATGCGCGCCACGCGGCCCGTCTTCCGGAGAGATATGCGGTCCCTCAACGTGAAATGCTTCTATCGCCTTTGCTTCGGGCATCCCGCTGCGCTCTAACTCTTCTTTCGCGGCAAGCAGATTAGCGAGAGCTCTTCTAATCCGCTCTTCCGATCCCGTAATGATAGTTGGAAAGAAGCGCGTCACCCCCGTCGTAAACATCGTCCGGATAGACCGGAGGATCTCTTCGTGCGATGCGGTTGGATCGTTGTAATCGACCCCGGCAAATCCGTTCACCTGGAGATCGATAAACCCTGATGCGATATATTCCTCGATCTGGGGTGGCCGGATAAGCTCATCGACAGCGGTCAGCGCGGGACCGTATTCGATTGAAACGACCGAAGAATCGCCCGCGAGTTTGCCGGTTATCTGGGACATCACATTTGTTCCTTAGGTTTTTCACAGTTTACACACAGGCGGAGCGCCGCAAGTGCATCAGAAAGCAGCGGGTTAAAACGTGTTGAAAACAGGTTCTAATTGCCTGATTCAACTAGCGCCCAGAGGCCCGCCTGCGGTACAACCAGCTATAGATCCAGTACGAGTGCCGGATCGGCAGGTAATCTCGGGGGAGGTGGCTGCCGGTCCGGCGCTCGCGGCTGGACTTTAGGCGGTAACCGGCTCACTTTCAGGCACGCCAGTCACCGGCATCAGCCAGCCGAAATCGTCCTGGTACTTTCCATCGACGATCTCGAAGAAGCGGCGCTGAATCTTCTCAGTGATGGGTCCGCGGCGCCCGGCTCCTACTACGATTCGGTCCACCGATCGAATCGGCGTCACTTCGGCGGCGGTCCCGCTGAAAAACACCTCATCGGCGACGTAAAGAAGCTCACGTGGAATGATCGTCTCAACGACCGGGATGTTCAGCTGTCCCGCGATCTTCATGACGCTATCTCGCGTGATGCCCGGAAGCACCGAAGCACCAAGCGGCGGAGTAAGCATTTTGCCGTCGCGAACGACGAAGATGTTTTCGCCAGAGCCTTCGCTTACGTAACCGGCATCGTCGAGTGCGATTCCTTCGGCATAGCCGTTTGCGGCCGCTTCCATCCGGATCAATTGCGAGTTCATGTAGTTGGCGCCCGCTTTCGAAAGCGCGGGCAGGGTGTTCGGCGCAATCCGGGTCCAGGACGAAATACAGACGTCAACACCTTCGGTAAGGGCCTCGTCGCCGAGGTACTTGCCCCAACTCCAGCAAGCGATATAGGTCTCAAGAGGATTGTTGCGCGGCAGAACGCCTACATCTCCGTATCCGCGAAGCACGATCGGTCTGATGTAGCAGGAGCGGAGTTTATTCGCCCGCACGACATCGACCATCGCCGCTGTAAGCTCCTCGACGCTGTACGGGAGGTCCATGCGATAGATCTTCCCGGAATCCAAAAGGCGGCGGGCGTGTTCGGGAGCGCGGAAAATCGCCGGACCGCTCGCCGTGTCATAACAACGTACGCCTTCAAAAACGGAGCTTCCATAGCTCACAACGTGGGTAAGGACGTGGATTTTTGCATCATCCCATGCGATGAGCCGCCCATTATGCCAAATCTTCTCGGTAGGCTGCAACATGCTGAGATTATA
>CAWJUO010000064.1:0-45646 GCA_963845995.1 uncultured Acidobacteriaceae bacterium
AGAAATTACCCTGGCGCTCGAGGGCTGTGGGAACAATATTGCGATTGATTCCGTGGGGTTGAAGCTGATTCTGGAATTCTTCGCTGGTGAAGAAATAGACTTTATCCTTCAGCTTCTTTAAGACGCCGGGTCCAAAAAGCGGACCGCCAAGGGTGTAGCCGGCGTCGTTGAAGCGGAACTTCGACCGAGGCAGGCCGTCACGGTTATTCAGCCAATTGTTGGCATTCAGGCTTTCGTTCCTGTGCCAGATATAGCCCGAGCCGTGTAACTGGCTGGTGCCGCTTTTGGTGACGACGCTGATCTGCGCTCCCGACGACCGGCCATACTGAGCCTGGTAATTGCTTGTGAGAATGCGGAATTCCTGAACGGAATCCAAACTTACGGTGGCAAGCTGGTCGCCGTTATCACCGGTATCGACATCGCCCACGCCATCGAGCGTCAAATTGTTCTGATTGGAGCGGCCGCCGTTTACGGTGATGGAACCGACGCCGCCATGGCCCGCGGTCGGGAGACTTGGAGCCGTTGTAACACCGGGCACCAGGGCCACAAGCGGCAGATAGCTTCGGCCATTCAGCGCGATATTGGTGACCTGTTTACTGTCAAGGGACTCGGAACGTTCCGCCGTGTCGGTCTGAAGCTGCACGCCTTCGGCGCTGACCTGAACCGATTCGGTGACGTCCCCGAGCTGCAGCGTGACCTTAGGGGCCGCCAGATTTTGATTGCCTAACAGGGTCAGACCGGTAGTTTCAATTTTTTAAAACCAGCAGCCTCGACGGAAATTGTGTAGTGTCCCGGCTGAAGCGACGGAAAGGCATAGTGGCCGGAAGCATCGGTAACGCTTGTTACCGAGAATTTGCGGTCCAGATCGGTAGCCGTGACTTTGGCCTGACCGACGGAGGCGCCGCTAGAATCGAGCACGACACCGGAGATGGAACCGCTGATGGTTTGAGCTCAGACCCGCTGTGCAAAAAGCGGCGAGTAAAAAAAGAAACGAGAAGATTTTTGGCCGTATTACGACCTCACCAAGTGACCACATGACGTAAAGCATATCTCAATCGAAAATCGTTTCAGATTGAAATAACATAAGCAAAACTACATACGATAAAGAGATTATCTTGCGTGCTAAAGTGGCGGTGTCTTCTCGTCAGGCTCGGCTTGGGATTCCGGTTTTGCCTGCCCATAGTCACAGACCTTCAGAACTACTTCAGGATCGACGCCGTTCTTTTTGGATAGAATGGCGGTCCAAACAACCGTACTGAGCTGGACAACATCGAGGCGGCGACGGGCAAGTTCTTCTCGGACGCGGCGTTGTCCGAACTGCTCTATGTTGCGGAGAGCCCGCTGAAAAGAACGCTCGTGCTGAGTTTGGTAGCGCAGTTTGTTTTTCAGGTCTTTGTGAAGCGAATCGAGGAGTGCTTCGTCGCGTTCGGCGGCATTTTCCGCCTGATACAAAGCGATTTCCGTCTCGATGACGGAGTTTGTGGAGAAGCGAACCTGCCGGTCGAAGTTGATGAGCTGTTCGACCAGCATTGCCGTACCAGGGCTGTCCGAATCGTACTCGGCGAACCACCTGTCGCGGACGGCATTGTATTGTTCTTGCGTTTCGTTAGGGAAGAGTTTAGAAGGATTCCCGCACAAACCGTGTTTAGTGGAATTTTTGCTGGAATTCGCTTTCCCCGTGGATGTCTTGGGTCCCGTTTTTCGCCATGGCGTATTGCACATTTGTCCGCAAGTGTGGATTAGCGGCGTTCGCGGCGGGGGTGAGAAAAGGCGTAAGAGGTTGAGGTTGGGGGAGATAGAGGTTTTTTGAAATTCGGTTACCCGGCTTTCAGGCAGACGCAGACAGCAAGACTGTCCGCGCCACCCACCACCTAGCCACCAGCCACATAGCAAGTTGGGCGGGAGGGGATTTTACGAAACGAATTCGGGTTGGGTTCGTTTTTTCATTTTGGGTAGACTCGGTTTGTATCGAATGAACAGGCTGTTACGAACAATCCGGCATGGACTGCGTTCTCGCCGCCAATTTTATTCGCCTATCGTGAATCCCTATGATGACCGGGTGCAGCGGCTTCTGAAGGAACACGCCACAAGCGAACTCAGGCGATCAGGAGGACATTCGGATCGATGCGGGCGCGCTGAAGGAAATGTTCTTCAAAATTGCTTCAGCCTATCCCGATCTCCCCTTTTCGGATCAGCCCGGACATGGCCTTCGATATCACTATAAGAACCCCAGCTTTTCCTACGGCGATGCAATCACCCTGTTCGGCCTGATGCGGCATTTTAAGCCAAGAAGAATCATCGAAGTAGGATCCGGCTATTCTTCCTGCGTGATGATGGACACGAACGACCGGTTTTTCGACGGGTCCATAGACCTGACCTTTATAGATCCCTATCCACAAACGCTGAAGCGCCTTTTAAGAGAAGACGACAGATATCAATCGCGCGTACGCTGTGAGGCTTTGCAGGATGTCCCTACGGCTTTTTTCCAGGAATTATCGGAAAACGACATCTTGTTTATAGATTCGTCGCACGTAGCGAAAACCGGAAGCGATGTAAACGATTACTTCTTCCGGATTCTTCCCGCGCTGAACCCGGGCGTCATCGTTCATATTCACGACATTCCCTACCCGTTTGAGTATCCGCCGGACTGGGTCATAAAAGACGAGAGGTCGTGGAATGAAGCATACGTGCTACGAGCGTTCCTGCAATACAATTCGTCGTTCAAGATAATTTACTTCAACCACTTCATGTACCGGCGGTTCGCCGATCTTCTTGGAGAGCATATGCCGTTGTGTCTAAACAACTGCGGCGCAAGCATCTGGCTGCAGAAAAGTTCCGTGTAGCTTTGCTAGGGGGCGACTTCGGTATCTCTATTTTTCCGGGTCTTCTGCACTTCCGCCCATCGCTTCACTATCTCGCGCCACTGGTTGAGAGTCAAAACGCTTCGCACTTCAACGCTCATCTGAGTAAAAACGCGCGTAGTTTCCGCCCGGGACTGGGCCAACCGCTCAATAGCAGGTTTCGCCGCGGCTACATTCACGGTGGGATCGTTCAGCAAATCCTGCAGGTCCGCTTCAGCTTTGGCGGCATTGTTCCGGGCATCGAATAAACGGTTGCGGTAAGAACGTACGATCTCCCGGATCTTTTGGGTCTGCTCCTGGCTGAGGCCGAGGTCCCTTACGACAGGACTTGTCCACCACGGCAAGTTGGTCGTGTTCTGCGCGGTAAGAGGCAGCGTAGCCGCCACGCAAAGCGACAAGACTAAAAACGCGTTCCGCATCTTTTGTGGAGTCATCATTCTTCAAATAGGGCCTGTAGCGGGGCCGTCGGACTCGGTTCGGAATCGTCGGCAAGCTGGCTTACCTCGGCGGCAAGCTGCGCGTCCGAGACGTTCGCCTTGACAACCTGGTGGGCGTGATCGCCAATTCCAAATGGCTGGGTTTCTTTTACTACGATTAATCCGCCGCTCAAGACAAACAAGGCAGCAGCCGCGGGAGCCCATCGCCTCACATGAAATACCTGCCACCAGGGAGCCGTTTGGCCGAGCCGAGCGTGAATCCTGCGGCGCTGGGCCGCGAGGAAATCGAAGCTTACCTCATCCTCCGCTCCGAACTCCTGTTCGATCGATTGCCGCCTGGACTGCATGGCTACAGCCCGCTCACGGCAATGCTGGCAAAACGAAAAATGCTCGTCCTCCGCACGAATACCGTACAGGTGCTCGATCAACTGGTCATCTGTCCAATGTGCCGATGTTTTGGACTCGACGCTCATACTTCCCTCCGCACGTTCTCCCCACGCGCCATATACAGATCCTTCAACTCTCCGCGAAGCTTCGAAATGGCTCGAAACAAATGCGCCTTCACCGTTCCCAAATCCAGTTTAAGCGCGCCCGCAATTTCATCGAGAGCCATGGCCTCGTAATGGCGAAGCGAAAACACCACCCGCTGCCGCTCGGAGAGCTTGGCAAGTGCCGCGTCCAAGCGCTGCTGGATCTGCTTTGCAAAAATCTGGCTTTCCGCATCCGGCGCCAATCCCGGTGTCATGTCGAGGATGATGCGCTCGTCTTCAGGATCCGGCCGGCGCTGCCAGATCTTCCATGCTTTAGACCGCAGACGGTCGAGACAGGTATTCACCGCGATACGGGTAACCCATTTGCCCGGGTTGTCCAGGTCCAGCGCCTCTGAACCCTGTTTGCTCAATGCCTGGTAGGCCTTGAAGAAGACGTCCTGAGTCGCGGAATCCGCTTCTTCAGGGTCTTGCAGCAGACGCCGGCAAAGCAGGAAAACCCGCCTCTGTTCGGAAGCCATCCAACTGCTGAACTCGCCAACGTGTACACTGGCGCGGATCTCACCTTCCAGTTCACCCGCCATCGCCCCAATCATATCCGCCTAACAGAACGAGACCTGACGTCAGAAGGTTTACCAGCGGGCGTGATTGAGTACTATTCCACGTACAAATACTCGGAGGGGGAAGGCAGCCGGCAGCCGCGCACTTGGCCGGAATCGGGGATCGGGTTGCTTCCCGATACAATACGAACCCATTTCACGTCTTCGCCCTTCCTGGTCTTGCAGTGTAATGGCAAATCGGCGGTAAAGGCGTCATCCACGCCGCTCACCTGTATGCTCGACGCATTGCTTGAGCCGGATCGATTCAGGCGAATGGTAGGAATTCCGGTGCCGTAGACCCAGGTGTCGAAGAACGTGCCGAGTTCGCGGTCAGGCTGTCCAGCAGGGATAAAGGCGCTTGCCACCTTCCGAAACTCCTCGTTCGTTATCGGTTTGCCAGAGTATTGCCGGAGCATTTCGAGCTGCATCTTATGAAACCCCTCGTCTCCCATGCGCTCCCGCAACATGTGCAAGATCCACGTGCCCTTCTCGTAGACGATAGTGTGCCAACCGACCTCACCGTGCGCGTCGAGCAGGCGCAAGCCGAAGTCCACGGGACCGAAGGACTCGACCGTTTTTCCGTCGATGGTGCGCAGCAGATCGCCTCGAAATTGACCCATCATGGCGCTGAGCGCACTTTCTCCCTTTTTCTTCTCGAGCAATTCCAGCGCCGAGTAGTTGGCCATGGATTCCATCAGCCATTCGGTTCTATAGCTAGCCGAACTCACCATATTGCCCCACCATTGATGGGCGATTTCATGAGGCAGCAGAACGTCCGAGAAAAATGTATCGGCGCGTTCATTGCGGACCTCATTGGGGCGGTCCCGCTCCGGCAGATAGGCGGTACTCGAGAGATAAATCAGTCCGGGAAAGCCCTGCCCGAAATAGCCGGCGATTGGGGTAACCGCGAGCGTGTGGATGGGCAGTTTGCCCCATTCGCGCGTGTAGTCGTCGAGGATGCCTTCGCAGGCCTGGGGAATGCCGTTCATGCCCTTCGCCGCCGACTTGGTCCGCATAGCACTCGACTCTGTAAGGACCGCGCTCAATGGCCAGCGATTTATATTCGCCGAGATTGAAACCGGCTAGCTGCTCCGGCACTTGGGTGGTCCGGTGAACGGTTCGAATCCCATTCGCAACGGTGTCGGTAGTCAACTCGCCAGTAGAAACCAGTCCGAACCGCTCCGGGAAATGGAAGGTAAGGTCGAAGGTCGTCAGCATAGGCGTCGTATGCGGGTACCAGATGTTCCGCTCACTGACGAAATAGGAAGAGTCGGAGACACGGCGAATGACAGACCCGCTGTAAGTTATTTGAACTTTGTAACTGCGGCCGGGAGTAAGTGGCTGCCCCGCCACTAACAGGAATTCGCTATCTGTATCGGCGGCGGAGAAATCGGCGGAATAGTTTTGGTAGAACTCGACCGGTTGCCCGTCCAGTTCAGCCGATTTTACTTTCAGCCGCTTGGTCATGTTGAGCGGAATGACGCGCCCGCAATCCGGCCGCGCGGTAATCGTGAAGGCGGCGGTGGCATCGAGCGACAGGTCGGGCTCGATGGTTGCGTCAATTCGATAATCGGCGATCAAGGGCGGCGACGTTACGTAAGCGGGCGCGCGCCGAGGCCGGTAAGCTGTCCAAAGCTCAAAACGTGAAGCAGTGCCGTTGTCCGATTTAACTTGCCCTAAGGTCACCGGTTCCAAATCCTCCGGCTCGTAGAGCAGATCGAAGGTGCCCAATTCATGGCCCAGAATGAGCGAAAAGAAAAACCCGTCATGGGGTGCATGGGCGTCCAGTAGCGACTCGATTGTCCTGGTGCTGATCTGAGAACTCGCCCGCTGCAGAATCGGGATCAATTTTCGGTGCAAGCTCGGTGGCTACCTCCGGCGCTTTCCCGGTTGTCCGCTGAGAAAGCTGGTCGAGAACCTCTTCCCTGGTGTCATCGGAGAAGAATAGAATGGCCGACGAGAAGTGCTCGTCCAAATTAGGGGATTTTGTGAAGGAGGCGAGGGAGGCGCGTTCGGCCGCTTGGGGCGGCATGACCAGAATCTCGGCATCACCCGCGTCCACGCCTTTGGTCGTAAATACGGCGGCGATTCTCTTTCCGGCGACCGGCGTAGCGAAGGAAAGCACGCCTTCGTTGAAGTAGATGCTTATGTCTCCGCGGCGCAAACGCACATCGCGGACGTGGTACGTGTCCTGCGGATCAAGCGTGATGTGCTGCAGAGCGGCGGCAAGATCCAAAGCGGAGGGCTGTTCCGCGGCAAGGGCCGTCGCCAGAAATGCAATCGAGAAAACAGAGTATCTGAGCCAGTTCATCGGGTCAACTGGCATTATTGCGCGATTGGGTTCGGTCGAGACCGCTATTTCAGTTCGTCGCTTCGTTCAGTGGCAGGGTCGGCGCTCCAGTTTTGGCGAACGATGCCGGTCTGATCGGAATAGAAAGTACGGCGGCCAGTGCTGTTGAAGGCCTTGGGGACGGCGGAAACGGAATATCCGGTGGGGGTGAGAGTGACGGTGAAATTGTAACCGCCCGAGGTTCCACCGGCAAGACTGGCGGCGATCAATCCAGCCGATGCGGGTCCTTCGGCGGCACCGGCGCTGGGCGGGCCAAGCTGCGGAAGGGTGGCGTACTGATTGAACTGCGAATAGTATTGGACCTCTTCCTTGTTGATTGTGCTGATGCCCTGAATGGCGCCTGTTTCCTGCGCGTTCATGCGCACTTTGTTGTATTGAGGCACACCGAAGGAAAGAATAATCAGGATGATCGCGATCACGATCAGCAACTCAATCAGCGAGAAGCCACGCTGGGGGGTTCGGGCGGCCGCTTGCTGACGCGCGCGGTTCCGATAGAGGCGGAGGGACATACTATTGACCATTAAACTTCACCATAATACGACGTGTAAGGAGGCGGGAGCGTTGACGGGGTTGCGAAACTGGGGCGTTACCTCGCTGACGCTTCGGTGCTCGGTGTCAAGGTAGACGCGGATGGGAAAGTTGCTGCGTTCCAGAGGTTATCTTAAAAAGATTTGACCAGGGCATCGATCGCGCGGAGACGCTGGCTGAATCCGGGTAAAAGGTTGAGATGCAGGGCGTTTGCGCCATCGGATAACGCTTTTTCCGGCGCATCGTGGACTTCGACGAAAACACCCGCGAGACCGACGGCCGTCGCAGCCCGGGCCAGGGGTTCTATGAACTCAGGCTGGCCGCCCGAAGAGCTTCCGGCAGCGCCGGGGAGCTGAACACTGTGCGTGGCATCCAATACCACGGGGTAGCCGGTGGATGCCATGATCCGCAGCCCCCGCATGTCCACAACCAGGTTGTTGTATCCGAAAGAAGATCCGCGCTCGGTCAGGATGATGTTGTCGTTTCCGGTGCTCGAAACTTTTTCCGCCGCATGGATGAAATCGGATGGCGAGACGAACTGGCCTTTCTTGATGTTGACCACGCGCCCAGTCTTGCCGGCCTCCACCAGCAGATCGGTCTGCCTGCATAGAAACGCCGGGATCTGTAAAATGTCCACGCTGGCCGCGGCAGCTTCCGCCTGCGCCGGTTCGTGAATATCGGTGAGAACGGGAATCCCAAGCGCCCGGACGCAATCGAGAATGCGAAGCCCTTCCTTCAGCCCAGGCCCGCGGAACGAGTTTACGCTGCTGCGGTTGGCTTTATCAAACGAGGCTTTGAATACAAAGCAGCCCAGTACATCGCGAATCGCCAGAGCCATGCGCACGCACGTGCTCTTCGCTCTCAATGACACAAGGGCCAGCGATGAACGCCAGGGGTAGCTCGTTCGAAAAAGCGACCTGCCCGGCGCGGGCGCCTGCCGTAACTGTGCGGTTCATTCGATATGCGAGTACTCGCGCATATCGGCGAGTTCCTCTTGCGGAGAGGCAATTTCCAACCGGGCCTTCTCGTCCCGATGGGCAAGCGCCGCGCCGACAAAGGATGTGAAGAGGGGATGCGGCTCAAGCGGCTTCGATTTGAACTCGGGATGGAACTGGCATCCGAGGTACCACGGGTGGTCTGCCAATTCGCAGATCTCGACATACACGCCGTCCGGCGTCTGACCTGTGAGGCGAAGGCCGTGGCTTGTCAGAATGCCTTCGAATTCGCGATTGAATTCGTAGCGATGGCGATGACGCTCACTGATTTCATTCGTGCCGTAAGCCCGCTGAGCCAAGCTGCCTTCGGCAAGCTGACACACATAGGCGCCCAGACGCATGGTGCCGCCCAGTTCGTCCACGCCCTTCAATTCACGCAGTTTGTAAATCACGCGATAGGGTGTGGCCGCATTGCACTCGGTCGTGTCGGCATCTGTTAGTCCACAAACGTTGCGGGCGAACTCGATCACCATCGTCTGCATACCGAGGCAGATACCGAAGTAGGGAATCTTATCCTCACGCGCGGCGCGAATGGCGTTCAACATGCCGGCTACTCCACGTTTGCCGAATCCGCCAGGGACAAGAATGCCATCGAAGCGACGCAGATATTTGCGGCACTCGGGCCATTCCATTTGTTCGGATTCAATCCACTCGATGTTCACGCGCGTCTGATGTGCGATGCCGGCGTGAAGCAGGGCTTCCTTCAGGCTCTTGTAGGAATCTTCGTATTCGACGTACTTGCCGACCAGCCCGATGCTGACCTCGCGAAGGGGATTTTTCATCCGGTTGACCATCTCGATCCAGTGCGACAGATCGGGCGCGGCGGATTTGGTATGCAGAAGACGCAGAATCGTCTCGTCGATGCCCTGGTCGGCGAAGATTATGGGGATTTCGTAGACGGACTGAACGTCCCTGGCGGTGATGACGGCCTTCGCATCGACGTCGCAGAACAGCGCGATTTTGTCCTTCACTTCATCGGGCAACTGCCGCTCGGACCGGCATAGAAGGATATCGGGTTGAATACCGATGGCCCGCAGTTCTTTGACGCTGTGCTGTGTCGGCTTCGTCTTCAACTCCTGGGCGGCGGCGATCCACGGCACCAGCGTGAGATGAACAAACAGCGTGTTCTCGCGGCCTTCCTCATGCCGCATCTGACGAATCGCTTCTATAAACGGAAGGGACTCGATGTCGCCGACCGTTCCGCCAATTTCGACAATCGCTACATCGACTTCGGCCGCAACTTTACGGCAGGCCGCTTTGATTTCGTTCGTGACGTGCGGAATCACCTGGACCGTTTTGCCCAGATAGTCGCCACGGCGTTCCTTCTGAATGATGGTTTCGTAGATGCGGCCGGAAGTGAGATTGTTGCTCTGGGTCAGCGGCGCGTGAGTGAACCGTTCGTAGTGCCCGAGATCGAGATCGGTCTCCGCGCCGTCGTCGGTAACAAAGACTTCACCATGTTGAAAAGGACTCATCGTACCTGGGTCAACGTTCAGGTACGGATCGAATTTCTGGAGCGTGACACGAAGCCCGCGGCTCTCAAGAAGGCAGCCGATCGACGCGGCGGCGATTCCCTTCCCCAGTGACGAAACCACGCCGCCTGTCACGAATATGTACTTAGGCATGCATCTCCTACAAACCAAATTGAACCGAATCGGCGACACTCGTAAACAACTGATTCACGCGCGCCAGATCTTCCGGAGTATCCACCCCGAGCGACTCATAATCCGTCTCCATCACGCGAATCGGATAGCCATTTTCGAGGGCCCGCAATTGCTCCAACCGTTCGGCATTTTCAAGAGGCCCAATCGGGAGATCGGGGTAACTGAGCAGAAATTCGCGCCTATACACGTAGAGTCCAATATGTTTGGAGTATAGAGGAAGGCCGCTGCGTCCTTCGCGTTCGAAAGGGATCGGCGACCGCGAAAAATAGATCGCTTCGTTGCGAAGGTTGGTTACGACCTTGACGACATTCGGATTCGAAATTTCAGCCGGATCGTAGATCCTCTTCTTGAGAGTGCCCATGGGGATCGAGTCTTCCTCAAGAACCGAAAGGATGGCGGCGTCGATGGCTTCGGGATCGATGAGAGGTTCATCGCCCTGAATGTTCACGTAGAGAGTGGCCGCTTCGGAGGAGGCAACCTCGGCCAAGCGGTCGGTACCGGAAGGGTGATCCGAGCGAGTCATCCGCACGCGCCCGCCAAACTCCCGAACAGCCGATTCGATACGCTCGTCGTCCGTCGCGACGACTACATCGTCCACGTAGCGCGACATTTTCGCGCGCTCGTAAACATGCTGCACCATCGGCTTTCCAGCCAGTGGAGCGAGAGCTTTTCCAGGGAATCTAGAGGAGGCAAACCGGGCGGGAATTACACCGAGAATCCGCGTCCGCACATTTGAGTGTATCACGTAAGTTCACTAGGCGAAAGGTATCCCGGAAACGCATGTTTCTGAGTGTGATATTTAGGAAAAGCGCTTAGCAAAAGGACTCCTCTGGCAAAATTATTTGCGGCTTTCGTAGCTGTCTTGGCAGTGACGCCTCTGCTGTCATTTCAAGAATCCCGGCAGGTAAATGAGATCGGCGGACTTGCGGGCGGAGGCAGGCTTGTAGTTTTCGAGGCGAATGGCGCTAAAGGGGTGGCTGTTGTAGACGCTGGATCCGCTTCCGCGCGGCAAAGCAAACCCGTTCAACTGGAGTTCTACGGAGGACCCGGGCAGATTGAGGAGAAAGCCGCCGGATATGAAACGTTCCAGGTGTCGTCGGGGCACGCGTTAGGCATTGGCCCATATCGCCGGACCGACGGGATCACGCTTCGCGTTTAGAGATGAGTGGTCGATTCACGGTGCAGTTGTTGAGCTCTCAAGAACGGTACAAGTGTCGGGAACAAGTTCGAGCGGCTTCCTGTCGTCAATCACGCTTTCTCATCCGGAAGAGCATCGCAGATCGACAGTCGATTACTTTGCACCCGGCATGATCTACGGCGGCAGCGCCCATCTTTCCGCGGCGGCTATCGGTGGAAGTCTTACGTATGGGCCCGAGGGTCACGGTCAGGTCCGCATCCGGGAAGACCGTTTACCGGCTCCCATGTTCGGCGTTCGCTTTGAAGACGGATCGGCATTGACGGTTCTGGACCCGGCGCCGAATGGCGAAACAACGCGCGCGGACTCGCACGATACCGAGGTTCAAACCATGGTGGACGAACGTTTCCGGTTTGGAGCCATCGGCGCGGACCTCGATCACGATCATCACTCACAGGGATTTTGGTTTCCGGGCAGCGAAGGAGAAATCACGTATCGCGGAAACACGTATCCCGGAGGACAGGTGCATGAGTGGCGGCGACGCTATCATCCCATCCGCGACGGCTTCGTCCAGCGGTATCGGGTTCAATTTCGATTCTCTAAAGGAGAAGATTTCCCAAGTTATTTGAAGGATTCGTGGCGATGGGCGTACTCCGTGCTGAACCCGCCAATCACCTGGCAGAATATTCCGGTTGCGCGGCGAAGTATTGTCGATGTTCTTGCGAGCCAGGTGGAAATCCGCGGTGATCGCGCGGGCATTCCAAACGCCGTTCCCGCTGTACCGGGCTCCGAGCGTAAACCCAATCGCCAGGCGATCATGGGATTCACGGGCAAGAATCTTGAAGCAGCCGAGTTTCTGTTGGCCGATGCCCAGATCGATCCCGACAAAACGCGCGCCGAAAAGGACCGCAAACTCGGTCTGGCGATCTTCGCGTCGTTTATGCGGCTACGCATGAATCCTCCGGTTGGCGAGGGTTTCAACATAGATACTGGCGAACCGGCGCTTGCGATTCCGCGGGACAACTGTGTCTTTCTTCGTTCGTTCGGCGACGATATGAAGGCGACGTTGCGCGCCTATCGCCGAGAACGAAAGAATGGGGTCACGCACAAGGATTGGCTGGCGTGGGCGCAAGGATTTGGGGACTGGTTGTTGACGCAGCAGACGGCGGACGGCGGGTTCCCGCGATCATGGAAACCGGGCACGGGCGAGGTGCTGGACGCATCCCCTCAATCGAGTTACAATCCGGTTCCGTTTCTGACGCTGTTAACTGAAGAGACCGGCGAACCGCGATATTTGAAGGCAGCGGAGCGTGCCGCGGAGTTCGTTTGGAACAGTGGACAATCGGGCGGGAAATTCGTTGGCGGGACAATCGATAATCCGGACGTTCTGGACAAAGAGGCGGGCACGTTGTCCGTTGAGGCGTATCTGGCTCTGTATGAGGCGACGCACGATTCGAAATGGCTGACGCGAGCGGGCAGCGCCGCGAACTATGCCGAGACGTGGATTTATCTCTGGAACGTTCCAATGCCCGTGGACGCGGATGACCAGTTACTGCACTGGAAGAAAGGCGTACCCACTTATGGCACGCAGCTGATAGCAAGCGGGCATTCGCTGGTGGACGAGTACATGTCGTTCGATGTCGATGAATATGCCAAATTGGGGCGCTGGACGGGCGATGGACATTACCTCGCCATATCGAAGCTGCTTTTGCACGACACGAAAAACATGCTGGCTGTTCCGGGGCGCACTTTCGATCTGAAGGGTCCTGGATGGCAGCAGGAACATTTCAGTTTCGCGCCCGTGCGGGGCGTCGGGTTACACCGCTTGTGGCTGCCGTGGGTGGCTACGAGTCAATTGAATGGAATCTTTGGACTGATGGATTTCGACTCAGCGCTTTTTCAACAATGGACGGCGCCGGAGAGTAAGGAAGCCAAATGAGAATGTTTCGCCGTTCCGTAATGGTTGCGCTTTCGCTGGCGCTGCTGCCGTTCACTCGCGGGTATGCCGCAGTTCCGTCTGCGAGTCCGGTTAGCCGTGCCGAGTTGATGTCGGAAATAGACGTGAAGCTTGGGCGCGTTCACAGCTTTCTGCTTGAGCGCCACCTTGCGGGCGTTCTGCTGACGCGGGTAGACAATGTGTCGTGGATTACGGCCGGACTTGCCAGCAACATGATCGTAATTACAGACGAGATCGGCGCGTCTTCGCTGCTGATTATGCAGGATGGCCGCAAATATGTCATCGCAAATAACAGCGAAATGCCTCGCCTTCTGCAAGGAGGATTTGGCGGGTCTTGGTTACCAGCCGAAATCGTATGAGTGGTACCAGGAAGCGACCGCGAAGCTGGAGGCGGTGCGTCAAATCGCGCAGGGGAAGCCCATTGGCACGGACGCGCCGTACCCGGGCCTTCAATTTGTCGCGGACGAGTTTGCGCCGCTGCGCTACCAACTGACGGATTCAGAGATAAAGAAGTACCGATGGGTTGGCCGGGAGGCTACGGAGGCCGTTGTCACGGTATGCAAGCAACTTAAGCCCGGTGTCAGCGAGCGCGAACTGGAGGCTATGGCGTCGAATGAACTCATGCGGCGGGGTCTGCGTCCTACCGTTCTGCTGATGGGTGTCGATCACCGGGTGTACGACTATCATCACCACACGCCGACCGATCTGCGGCTTTCGAAATACGCCATCGTGAACGTATGCGCGCGGCGCTGGGGATTGGTGGCATCGGTGGCCCGGTTCGTACATTTTGGTCCTCTTGAGCCTGAACTAAAACGCAAGCTGCAGGCGGCGATGATGATCAGCGCCCAGTATCAGGCGCACTCGAAGCCCGGTGTTACCGGAGGACAGATGATCGATTGGGCAAAGGAGTGGTTTAGGCAAGCTGGATTTCCAGGATACTGGCAAGATCATCATCAGGGCGGCGCTATCGGGTATGCGGAACGGGATTGGCTGGCGACTCCAGGATCGAAGGAAATGATTCACGATCATCAGGCGTTTGCGTGGAATCCGATCATTCGTGGAGCCTTGTCGTTCGACACGATTATCGTGTATTCAGACCATATCGAAAACATCACTCGCACGGACGACTGGCCGGCTGTTCCCATCAAGATCGATGGAGTGACTTATACGATGCCTGACATTCTCGTGCGTTAGGAACGTTCGCGGGCCGGCTTCGCTCACAACTCGGCTAAGATACAAAACGACTGAAGATCGAAATGGCAAACCTTTACGGGAAAGAAACTAACGCGGCTGGAGATCGCGCGGCGGACTGGGAACCTTTCGCAATTCGCGGGCGTGCGGCTGATGGAATGCGGCGACGGCCTGGAGAGAGGCATTCGCCTGCTCGAATTCCGAACGGGAACGGGACTAAGATTCACGGTGCTTGCCGATCGCGCTTTCGACATCGGCGATTGCGAATACCGGGGCGCGGCTATCGGGTGGCAATCGCCGACGGGCTTCCGTCATCCCGGTCTCCACGAATACGAGGGAGAGGGCGGTCTGGGGTGGCTGCGCTCTTTTTCCGGCTTGCTGGTCACTTGCGGTCTCGATCACATTCTGGGCGTGGAGTCTGAAGACGCGGCGCACTACTTCTATCCGAACCGCAAGACGGTGGAGCACTCGATCCACGGACGCATTTCCACCATTCCCGGCAAGTTGCTTGGGTATGGCGAAGAATGGCAGGGCGATGAATGTGTTCTGTTCTGCGAGGGCCTGGTTCAGCAATCCGCCGTGTTTGCCGAAGATCTGCATTTAGTACGGCGAATCGAATCGCGCCTGGGCTCGAATGAAATCCTGATTCGCGATCGCGTTACCAATCATGGCTTCTACCGGACTCCGCACATGCTGCTTTATCACCTGAATCTCGGCTATCCGGTTTTGAGTGAGGGAAGCCGCTATCTGGCGCCTATCAAGCACGCAGTCTGGGCATCGCATGAGCAATCCTATCGTGCGCAGAACACCGGATATAACAGATTTCCCGGTCCGCGGAGCTGGATTTTTCGAACAGGTATGGGAGCACTCTCTGGCGGCTGACAGCAATGGCAAAGTGCCGGTTGCGGTTGTGAACGATAGCTTCGATAACGGCAGAGGCCTTGGGCTGCTGCTCGAAGTGAACAAGAGCGAATTCCCGTGTCATATTGAATGGCAGAATTTTCAGGAAGGGCAGTACACAGTCGGGATTGAACCCTCCACGAACCACGTCCTGGGAAAGAGATTCGCGAAAGAGCGAAACGAATTGATTTGGCTGGAGCACGGCGAAACACGAGAGTACACAACCAGACTTTCCGTCCTGGAGGGGCCATCGATCCAGGCCGCCGAAGAGCGAATCCGCGCAATAGTTGAACAGCCGGCGGATGAATACCCGACGCTTTCCGGCGACTGGGAACGCCTGCGCTAGTCTAACTTGAGTAAACCCGGCCGCTGACCTGATGCACGGAAGCGGGATGGTTCCATGCCTCGGGTTTTATCTTCATGCCGAAGCCGGGCTCTTCCGGAACTTGAATCTTTCCGTCCTTTGGGCTGATTGGATTTTCGAGCATCGCGGGCCAGTCCCGTTCGTAGAATCGTTGGCAGCTTTCCTGTATCCAGACATTCGGGGACGCCGTCGTGAGATGCGTGGATGCGTAGAACAATAGCGGGCCGCCCGCGGTATGGGGTGCGATGGGCAGTTGGTATGCGTCGGCCATTGCAGCGATCTTGTGCGCTTCGGTTAACCCGCCGCACCACGTCAGGTCGAACATAACGTACTTGACCGTTCGCGAGGCCAAGAGTTCCTCAAATTGCATTTTGCCCGCCATGCGCTCACCTGCGATCAAAGGCAGCGATGTGGCTGCCGCGAGTTCATGATATTGCGCGAAGTTGCCGGGCATTAGCATGTCTTCAAGCCACATTGGCTGGTACGGTTCGAGTGCGTGCGCAATGCGAATGGCCGAGGGCAGATTCCATTGGGCATGGAACTCGATAGCGATTTCGATGGAAGAGCCGAACTGATCGCGCAATTTTTTGACTGGCTCAAGCGCTTTGTCAATGCCCTGCCACGTAATGCTCTGGTTGTTGCTCTCGTTCGCGGCGCCGTCAAACGGCCAGATCTTTATGGCCCTGATGCCGCGTGTTTCGATCAGCTCACGCATAATGCGATCGGGCTCGCGGTTGAAATCGTATTTATAAGGGAAGCACGTGTTGTAGAGCCGGACCTGCGGGTTTGCTTTACCGCCGATCAGGCGATACACGGGCGCGTTGAGCGATTTGCCTAAAAGATCCCAGAGCGCGAGGTCGATGGCGCTTAAAGCCCGGATCTCGGCGCCTCCGCTGATATTGAAGTCGAACGCACGATAGAGATCGGCCCAGATGCGTTCGATATCTCGAGGATCGCGGCCGATCAGCGATTGTGCGGCACCATGAATCGCGGCCGCTTCCGCCGTATTACGCGGATAGGTCTCACCAATGCCAGAAAGGCCGGTATCCGTGGTTATCTTGACCCAGGTCCAGTGCGGCCAGAATGGCGCGTCGTTACGGGATCGCCAAAACACGGTTTCGATTCGCCGTGATTTTCATCGGCGACACTGCGGCTGCGGCGTGGGCAAATCTTGCAGCGAGAGGAGCTGCCAATAACGCATTTACAAACGATCTGCGGCTTACATGCATGGCGTGTCGTCAGTGTGCAGCGTGATTTTTATCCGGCAACCCAAAGCAGTAGACATTCGAATCGTGGTCCACAGCGAAAACCATCCCGTCGGTTACGGCCAAGCCGCTGAAGTGGACCCAGCTCTTGATATCGCTACCGCTATTGAACAGTTCTTTGCCGGTTTTCGCATCCATCGCGCGCAGCACCGCAGGATGAGTGTTTAGCAGGCGCTGATCGTCCGAACCTCTCGTGTTCTCACCCGTTGACACAGCAAAAACAACGCCGTTGGCGACGATGGGCGGATCTGGCAGATCGAAGCCGCCAGTGATCCATCCGGGTTCGAGCGCCGGCTTCCGGCTGGCGGAATCGCCAACCACCTTGAAACCCATAATGCTGCCCATCTTTACGTCACCGTTCACAGACGGGAACGTGGGGGCATCTTTCGACGGCTCGCCTCCCATGGGCACATAAATCCACGTCTGGCCCTGGTCGTCCTTTGCCGTGGACATGGCGCCATACACGCCGTGGCCGACGCAACATTCCTGTTTGTCGTTGCCTAAGCGCGGCGACTTGTACAAAACGGTTTCGTGATCCGCCCCGCCCGGATGGTCGGCATCAAAGATGTAGAGAAACCCTTCTTTCGCTCCATGCATGAGGTAGTTGTGATCGTTCCATCCGAAGAACAGCGGACTAGTGGAACCGAGGTCCAGATCGCGGCGGTTAAGGTAATCCCAATTGTGCGGAAGAAAATACGACTCCAGTTTCAAATCCGGAAGCGTGGCGGCGAAAACGGAAAGCGAGTAATCTCCGTTGCTGGGATTGAAGTTTCCGTCGGCGGTGGCACCATACACGCGGCCGTTGTCGCCGATCACTGGACCGCTGCGGCCCCACAGCCCTGCCGTATCGGTTTTCGAAAGCAGAAGTTCGCGGATGAGCGGGCGTTGCGGATCGCTGGTGTCGATTGAATACACGCCCGAGATTCCGTCGCCGCAGCCCTGCGCCAGCGTCGTATACACAACGTTGTCTACTAAATTCAAGCTCCAGTTCTTCGAGTACGCGGCGACGAAATGCACCGGCCCATAGCGAACAGCTCCGTTTCCAAGATCGAGTCCGTACAAGGCGCCGTTCGGAGCGATGACGTACAAGAGATTCGTCCTGCGATCAATCACCGGCGTGGCCGTTATGCCATTGGGGCAAAGAAAGGTTCCCTGATAGCGGCCTTTTCCGGGCAACACGGAGGAACGGAACGTATGGGTCCAAAGCAGCGTTCCTTTGTTCGCGTCGAGCGCGAAAACAGTACCTTTGATTCCCGCCACGTAAACCACCGTATGCTGCAGGTCGCCGATTGCCACTTCCGTCGCCACGACCGGGGCCGTCAGGGCCGATAGCCGGAACGATTCGTTTTCCATTTTGGCGGTCCATCGCAAGTGCAGCGAGGGCGCGGTTACGGCGGAGATTTTCGTCTCTTCCGGGGCTGAACCGGAACGCTGCGAGTCATGGCCGTAAGTGGGCCAGTCCGCACGGGCAGCGACGGCCAACGATAACGCGAGCAGCACGCCCGCGGAGTATTTCAAGTGATTACACATTTATTTGTTAGCAGACTCGCTTCTTACATCAGCCATATCGCGCCGCAGGATTTGAAGATTCTGGCGAAGGTCCGCGACATGATCGCCGGTGGGCGAGGAGGTTTCAAGCATGGCGAAGCCCTGAAACCCGATATCGCGAATTGCTTCGAGCGCTCCGCGAACCGGAACCGCTCCGGCATCGAGGTAGCCTTTGTCTTTGATGTGAAAGGCGCAGATCCGTTCGCGTCCCAGCAGACGAATCTCCTCGGGAACATTGAAGTGGCCCATATTGGTGGAGTTACCGATGTCGTACCAGACCTTCAACGCGGGCGAGTTTACGGCATCAAGGATGGACGATATTGGCGGGCGCTGAAATTGTATTTTCAAAGCCAAGCACGATCCCCGCATCCTGCGCCATACGGCACGCTTCGCGGAGCGGCTCAATGACAGCTTTTTGCTCCGGTTCTTTTTCGATGGCGCACTTGCCAAAGAACACGAGCATCAGCACGTTCGCGCCGAGCGCCTTTGTGATGCTCACACCTTCGCGGATCCAGCGGAGCGCCTGGGTACTGTTGTCCTTCAGGCAATCCCTGTGCAGAACGTCCAGGTAGGTGTTTGGTAACGCAACATGGTAGCGCTTTGAGGCTTCGATGAAACCGCGCTGGAGTTTTGAATCCGAGAGAAGCAGTCCACCCGAGGGCTGCGGAGTTCCGAGCGTAACCTGAACACCGGCCAGTCCTAGATTTGCCGCTATCTCGACCGATTCAGGCTGGCATGCTTTCCCGGTTATGCCATCCATAACCCCGATACGAAGCGCAGCTCGGCGCTTGCCCGCGCAGGCCGCCCGACAAAACACCGGAAGCCAAGGCGGCTAAAGCGTGACGGCGGGACAGAGTTGAGTTCATTGGGGCTCTTTCCGCTAAATGTTTCCGCGTTTCATTTCAGCCGCCATGTAGTCGGTCGCGCGCCAGGAGAGAGCCAGAATCGTCAGGGTGGGATTCTTTTCCGAGGCCGTTGTAAACGCCGAGCCGTCCACCACAAACACGTTCTTCACATCATGCATTTGATTGAAGGCGTTTAAGGCGGAGCGCTTCGGATCCGTGCCCATACGGCAGGTGCCATGCTCGTGAATGGCGCTTCCATTAGGCTCCAGAAAGCCCCGCTCGTAGGGAACAATTTCGGCTTTTGCGGCATGCAGAATTTCGAGCATCGTGTTGTACATGTCCTGGGACATACGGCGCTCGTTTTCGCCCACTTTGTAGGCGATGCGCGAGATGGGGACGCCATACCGATCGAGGGGCGAGCCCTTCACGGTGATCCGGTTTTCCGCCTTTGGCAGCGCCTCTCCGAACGGATGGAGAGCGAGAACGGCGGGATAGCGCTCCTTTACGGCCTTTTTGAATCCGAGACCGAAGCCGGGAATGCTCTTGGCGTACGACAGATCGGTTTGCGCGCCGGTATACCAGAACTGACAGCCGAAACCTCGGAGATAATCGCGCTTCCGCCCGTCGCGATGATTGAAGCGAGGCATGTACATGTGCGCCCCGCCCATGCCGTCGTCGTTATAGACTTTGCCGCCTATCAACTCCGGCGCAAACGCGCGCATGGTGAAGCGGATTTGCTCCGACAGGTACCGCCCAACCACATCGGACGAATTACCCAGCCCGTTCGGAAAGGCGTGCGAAGTCGAATTGAGAAGAATGCGGCTGGAATCGACGCAGGAGGCCGCCACGATGACGCGCTTGCCGTAAATGCGATGCTCTTCTTTGGTGTAGCGGTCGAAGTATTGGACGCCATTGGCAAGGCCGTTGTTATCCACTAAAACACGGGCCGCAACGGCATTATTGACGATGTTCAGCCGTCCGGTTTTTAGGGCGGGTTCAAGCAGGTAGTCGGACGAGTTAAAAAACGCGCCTACATCGCAGCCGCTGCCGCATGCTCCGCAATAGTGGCACTTGGTGTGGCCGTTGTAATCGCGCGTCAGAACGGCGCGGCGAATCGGGACGATGCCAATCCCGAGAGTTCCCGCCGCTTTCTTGACGATGTGCTCGCCGCAACGCAGAGGCGGAGGAGGCAGGAAATAACGGCTGCCGGGCAGCGAGTCCTGGTCGTCGTCGCCGCCGCACACGCCAATGAGTTGATCGACCTGATCGTAATAAGGCGCGATGTCCTTGTAGCGGATGGGCCACGGAATCTCCCAGCCATCTTTTTCCGGTCCGGCAAAATCAAGGTCGGAGTAGCGCAAGCTGACGCGTCCCCAGATGTTCGTTTTGCCGCCGCGTCCCCAGACGCGAGTCAGTGCGAAGTTCTGTCCGAGAGGAGTGATGTAGGGTTGCTCCTCCGGATCGAGAACGATTTGGGGCGGCTTCTGGCCGGCATCCAGCCGCTGCTGCCATTCCCAGGGCTTCACGTGGGTCCAGAACTCGCTACGGCTGAACTTTCGACCGGCATCGAGCATCGTGACGTTCACGCCTTGACGAGTTAAGTTCCAGGCGGCCATGCCTCCCGCCGCGCCGCTGCCGATGATAAGGACTTCGTGTACTTCAGGACTGTTCTGGATTTGCATGTTTAGCTATGGTGCTCGGGATGATCGCAGCCGGGGAAACTTGCAAGGTAGGTATTTCCGTGCCAGCCAAGTTCGGTTTTTAACCCGGCCTCCGTCTTGTAGTAGGCGTCGATCGTCATGTCCTTAACTACAGCGAAAAACTTGCCGAGCGAAGACTCAGGGTCGAGGCTGAGCGGCGTTAGCACATCGATCTGCTGTTCCTCTGTCAGGGACGCAAACTCATTTCCGTAACTTTCATTCGACAGAGCGTTGAGATCCGCTATGCCAGCGCGGTAAGGGATCACCGAGCGCAGGCTTGGCAACGATTGCCTTATCGATCAATAGAGCGACGCCCGCGTCTTTGGCGCCCGGAGTATCCGAACGGGGAATGATTCGCTCACTGACCGCTTCAATAGTGCGGAACTCAGCCGGTTGAAAAAAGGTAGGCTCCGAGGGAACGGGGACTTTGATTGCAGGGCCGGCATGCAGATGCCCGGGCTGGTCTCCAACCTCTTTTGTTTCCTGTGCCGACGCAATCGCCGGGATTGCCGCCGATGCGGACGCAAGGATCCGTAGTGCGTCTCTGCGAGTATTCATAGGGAGTGAAGGCCTAGTATATCGTTGGACCTATCGCTCCCCGGAAGGAAGCGGAATCGGCGTATTCAAAGGAACAGGCGTACCAAAATCGGGCGTGCCGTCGGGCTTCCAACTGAATGGTTGCGCCCTGGGGGAACGATGACCGTCGCATCCCTGGTGGGGCCCGGGATTCGCATGATAGAGGATCCAATCCTGTTTTCCGTCGGGAGACTTGAAAAACGCGTTATGCCCCGTCCCGTACGCGTGGGCATCCGGCGCTTCGCGAAAGACCGGATGAGACGTTTTCCTCCACGAAGCTGGTTTCAGCAGATTGCTGTTCGCGGAAGCGGTGAGCATTCCAAGCTCGTAGTAATCGGTCCAACAACCACTGGCCGAATAAATCAGAAAAATCTCGCTATCGTGCCGGAGGATCTCAGGGCCTTCGTTGACATCGACGTGAGGCGGGTTGCCGTTTGGGAGATCTCCGACTTTCTCCCATGGGTATTGTGAACTGGAGAGCTTCACGCGCTTGCCCTCGACGGTCCAAGGATTCTTCAAGCGGGCGATATAAATGCTCTGCGTCCCGTTCTCGTCGCCCTGCCAGCCGGACCAGACGGCGTAGAGCTTTCCGCGATCCTCGAAGACGGTCGGGTCAATGGCCCATTTATCCGAAGCATCGGCGAGTTTACCTTTGAAGACCCATTCGCCCGAGAGCGGGTCGGGCGAGGAGTTTTCGATAACAAAGATGCGGTGTGTTTCATTCGAGCCGCTGTCGGCTGCGAAGTAGATGTACCACTTGCCGTTAATTAAATGAAGCTCCGGAGCCCACACGTCATGGGAATCCGGCCCGGTGGGAGGCGGCGTCCAAACCACTTTCTTTTCCGCAGTTTTCAGATCGCCTATGCTGCGGGTTTTCCAAACCGTCAGGTTATTACCGGTGGTGTTCATGTAGTAGTAATAACCGGCGTGGTAGACGATCCACGGATCGGCTCCTGAAGGCAGCAAAGGATTAGTAAAGGTTTGCGCGTTTGCCGTTATGCAGAACGCCAGGAGCAAGAGACTTTTTGCAATAGCTTTGGTCACCGAAAGAGATCTTCGCATAGATTAGTTTGCCAGTGAATACTTGAGAATCACTGCGCCGGGGGCGTCACGGATGGTCACAGGAACTCCTTTCTCAACGAGATCCTTGCCCGACATGTGGACCGTTTGGCGCGAATCCAGATCCTCCACCGTATAACTCCTGTCTTCTCTTAAATGGTGAAGGCGGAAAGTGGCCGAGGTGAAAGCGCTTTTCTCACGCCGAAAAGCCTGAACGACTCCGGCTGTTCCGTCCGTGTTGCCCCATTGCCAAGCCATCCACGTGCTCTCGTCATCGCTGTATTCGGTGAGCGGAAAGAAGTCACCGTAATAGAAGTTCGCCACTTGACGCCACTGGGAGATGAGTTTGAGTTGCCGCTTAAGCAGGGCGCCTTGAACCTTAGGATCAGGGCCGATACCAATGGCTGGGGTGATCTCACTACGGAACGTATAGGGATCGAGAGAACCGGCGCTTGTCCCGAAATAAGGGACCCACAACGCGAGCCCATAGGTTTGCATTTGCATCGGAGCCGCGCCATACGGATAATCGCTGCGCCAAAGCGGTACGGCCCGGCGAAGCGTCTCAAGGTCGAGTCTTCTTCCTCCCGAGGCGCAGGTATCAATCAACAGATTGGGAAAGCGTTTTCTCAGTTCATCGAAGAACGCCAGATAGCCTTCGACATGTTGTATTTCCGAGATGCCCTGACGGTCTGGCGAGTCATTCGCTTGCCAGCGCGATAGCGGCTCGAAATTGAAATCCTGGCGATAGACGTCAATGCCCTGTCCTGAGATTAACTCCGAAATGTGGTCCACCAGCCAGTGCCATGCGTCCTTGTTTCCGAGGAACAGAAGCTTGTCCTTACCGGGAGGACCGATCAGCCATTCGGGATGATGCGTTGCCAGCCACGTTCCGTCTGTGACGCGCTCGGGCTCAAACCATAGAATTGACTTCACGCCATGTTCGTGACCCAGATCGGTGATCGGCTTAAGCCCGCGCGGAAACCGATTGCGGTCGATTTCCCAAGTGCCTACTCTGGACCAGTTTTTCTGATACGGATACCATCCGGCATCCATCCACCAGTGGTCGATCGGCTCGCCTTGATTGAGCATTCCGAGTAAGAACTTCTTCTGGTTCTCTTCGTTCGCCTCTTGCATCTCGATTGTGAAGTGGGCGCTGCTGGCGGCGATTTGCGGAGGCGGAAGTTTGCCGCCCGGCCGGGGCAAGTTATGCCGGATCATCCATTGCCGCCAGACATTTTGGCCATCTATCCAATCGCCGCTCCAGAACTGAAGAACTACCAAGGGAGTCCGTACTTCCTCGCCGGGCATAAGCCGGAAATGGGTGGAACTCTGACCACCGGCTAAATGGACGCTGGCCGGATGTTCTCGCGAGATAGTAAGATCCCACTGGCCGGGCCAGCCGAGTGCGGCGATGATGCCGCGACCGAGCCATGCAAGATTGAAGTACGGCATATCGCCGTCGGTGGGACGGCCGCCTTTGGAAGAGAACTGTTGCTTGCCGCCGGGAGCCAATGTGTCAACGAGCGGCTGAAAATCAGTGGCTGCCGCCATGCTTCCTTTCGAATGATGAACGGCAATGGCTTCGCTTCCACGCTCAAAGTCAGTATCTAAAGGCCTGATGTCCTCGATCACTTCGGATGGCGATGAGGAGTTGTTTTTGAAGTAGAGCGTCCATTCCACCGACGGGAAATCGTTGTACAGGATCGCCACGCCGCGCACACTCAGAGCGGAGGAGGGATCTGTATAGCGGAACGTATACTGCGTACGTTGATTGTCCAGCCGCCGTTGTTCACGTTGCACTTGCCACTCCGGTAGAAGGGCCGACGACGCTTTACCTCCGAGTTGAAACGAGAAGGAGCGTCGGTAGAATCCTGGCGTGCGAAGCGGGCCGATTTGTAATTGTGAAAGTGGCTGGCTTTGACCATTGAGTCAGGATGAGCTTGGCGTCGGCCCAGTCCGCCTGGTCCCACTCAGCTTGGTAGGTGGGCGGCTTGACGCCAACTGATTCGAGCCGGATCGAAAATTGTTGCGCGCCGTGTAGATCGATATCGAGCGGAATGCCCGGAAGCCCCTCGTGCAACACCGGTGAACGATAGAGTTCTTTTCCATCGACGACCACCGAAGCAACCACGCTGCCGCGCCCGGCATTCGAGTAATAGCCGATGTCATTTCCATCGACTCCAAGTACGGCCTGAAACCGGCTCGCTCCGGAAGGCACTTGAATTTGGATCTCACCTTTGGAGCGCATGGCGATGCCGTCGGCGAAGGTGCGGCCTGCAATAAGGAACGGATGGCCCTGAATGTTGCGGCGAGCGAATGCACCTGGTTTCAGCAGGAGAAGCAGGTTTGACTCGGGCGGCAGCGCTTCGGAGCGGCCCGCAAATTTAGCTTCAGCCCAACGATGCATGGCTGCAATCTCGGCTGTCTGCGAATCCGCTCTGATGAGTTGGCCACTACTGAGCAGCAGAAGCGCGAGCGTCAGAAGGCGACTAACGCGAGTTTCGCGAGAGGGCATTAGAAATAGAATTTTCCCGCCAGTTCTACGGAACGCGCCTGATTCTGTTGCGCCAGCGGCACGCGGCCAAAGCTTGAACTCGTCGGATCTGTATTGGGCGCCCCGAAGCGCGGATGATTGAACACGTTGAAGGCGTCAAAGCGAAGTTGGAGCCGCGTCCGTTCGGTAAATCGGAAGCTCTTGTAGAGCCCGATATTCGCTTCGTTTACCCCACTTGTACGCACGTTGGACCAACGAGTCGGGTAATTGCGAACGTAGTTGGCGAAATCCTGGTAAACACCGTTTTTGGCACTGTCGCCAGGGGCCGGTTTGTAATTGTAGCCGGGCAGATTCTGGATGCCTGTCCAGGCGGGATAATTTGAGATGTCGGTGTTCTTAGAAGGGAAAGGTGCGAATTGGGTGGTGTCGAACCATTCGTTGAGCGACTGGCCCTTCGAAAGCGCAACGTTGTTGCCGGTGAAGAACGAGTCCGTGCCGAAGACGACTGGAATCCCCGATTGAATGTTGTAGTTTCCGGCAAGTTGCCACCCGCCGAGCAAGGCATCCACCCAGTGCGAGACGGAGGTGCCGAAGCGTCTGCCGCGGCCGAAAGGAATTTCGTAGACAGGGGCGATGTTGAAGTTGAACGGGCGGTCTTCCCCGCCAAGCTTGTGCTCAATGCGCGCTCCCGCGATCTGATTACCGAGAAAAGAAGTGTCCTCAAAAAGCTTGGACCAGGTGAAAGCGGCAATGACGCTGAATCCGTGCGAAAAGCGATGCTCGATTTTGCCGAGCGCCGCATCGTATTGGTTGCTGCCGGTGGGCCGGTTCTCCGTGACGCCGCCGAGGAGCGGAATCGGATTCAGCAACTGATTCAGCGCAACGGTCTTGCTGGAACCAATGCTGCCACTAGTGACGCCCGGCAGATTGTAGAACGGATTAGGCACTTGCAAGATTCCAGGCGAGAACGTCAAGCGGCCGGCCCTTGCTATCGAACTGAGGCGACAAATACTGGTTCCAAAGCTGGAAGGACGGCAGGTTCTCGTTCCAGCCCCATGAAATGTCGTACGTCTTGTTATGCGAGTACCCAGCCTCGAAAAGCCATCTGCCGATCTGATGCTGAAGGTGAAGACTGTACTCCCAGGAGTAAAACCGCCCGATGTTCGGGTCGTCCCAGGACGGGCCGGAGCCTAGATTCGTCAAAGGCCCCAAGGAGGAACCGGTGGGCTGCAGTATGCCACCACGAAACGGATTGCTTAACGTGTCGTAAGGAGTAAGGAAATTATCCTGTGTGGAGATCAGCGATGTCGTGCGGCTGAAGCCGTTTTGACCGCCGGTGATGTAATCGGCTTGGGTAAAGCGTCCCACACCTCCGCGTAAAACCGTATTCTTTCCGAGGCGATAAGCGAAACCGGCGCGCGGCTGCCATTCGTGGTAATCGGGATTGACGGCCGTTCTAGGCGTACCGTTCACACCAGGGAAGAGTTGCTGGCCGGGAACCTTGAAACTAGCCGGCCGGCATAAGCTGCGCTAGCAGTTGCACGCCGGGATTCGAAGCGTTCGCCGCGATTGCTGAGAATGGCCGCGTAGGCCGACTGGGCCGCTCCACTGATTGGATTCAGGGCCGTTGGATCGAAGCGATCGGTGAGCCTGTTGTAGCGTTCTTCGACCGGACGCTCATAGTCCCAGCGAAGGCCGAAATTGAGTGTCAGACGCGAGTTGGCGCGCCAATCGTCCTGAAAGAATAGACCTGTGTAGCGTTGCGAATAAAAGCTCTCCGCGTTCACGGGCACATTTCCGCTATTCGGCAACCTAGAAGGAACGAAGCCACATTCGACCCGACACCGGGGCCGCCGGAATTTTGATTATTCTGACGTGTCCAATTACTGTTGTTGAAATCGAAATCCGGCTGAACTCCCAGACTGCCTCCCGCCTGCTGCAGGATCCAGTATTCGCCGCCGTAGTGAAATGTTTGATTGCCGTGAACGTGAGTCAGGTTCGCCTGCCAGGTGTAGTAAGTCGTGTTAGTGAAACTGTTCGCCTGCCCGGTGCCGAAATCTCCCGCTATCCCGGTGATGTGCGGAAACGAGGGCAGAGAAAGCTGAGAAACAAAGCTGGAAGGGAAACCGAGCTTTGTGGGATCGAAACCCGACCCGGCATCGCGCGAGGTTTCTTCATAGCGGGTAATTGAAAACCGCAGATCGAGCACTTTATTCGTATTCAGTATCCAGACATGATCGAGACCAAGAGACTTGTCCACCCGCGTGAGATAGTTTCCGCTGGCGATATCGCTGGGGCCGAAATTGTCGCCCGCAAACTCGGTCGAGCGAGTTCCAGTGGATGGTCGCGAAGCTACGCTGCGTGTCGCTCCAGTTCTGATCGCCGCGGATCGAGAGCACCGGAAATTTGTCCTGACGAACGGCGGGCGGAATGTAGTTGTTTACGGCGTTTCCCGTATCTTCGCTGGTGGTATTCGGAAGAGGAACATAGGCCAGAATATTTTGGGCAATCGGGTTGAGCCGGTCCTTCGGAATGACATTCCCGGGGAAAAGCTGGCGATTGCCGCTCGCGTTCACCGTAAGCGGATCGTAGATTTGAACGGGATACCGCTGCAGCTTTCCGTTGACCGTCTGAGTTGTGAACGACTGGCTGAAATCGCCGCCACGCTCAAGCGCCGTCGGCACCGAGATAGGCGCGTTGCCAAGCGGGTTGGCGTTACGCGAATCTTCGAATGCGACAAAGAAGAAGGTCTTCTTCCGGCCGTCGTACAACCTCGGCAGCCACACCGGCCCGCCGAACGTTCCACCGTACTCGTTGAAGTGTACCGGGGCAACCGCGCCGCCGATCAGGTTGGTCTGGAAAAGATTTGCATTCAAAGCGCTGTTCTGGTTGTATTCGTATACGTCGCCGTAGAAATACTTCCGACCGCTCTTCGATTGCATGTTAACGGTGGCTCCGGCCTGGCGGCCGATAGAAGCATCGTAGGCATTCGTCTGAACGCGAAATTGTGAGAGCGCATCCGTGGGAGGAATGAACGCTTCATCGCCGCCCGCTTTGATGTTCGGCATTCCATCCAAGAGGTACATGTTGGAGTAGACGTTGTTGCGGCCGCCGTCGGCAGTGAACTGCGAGGCCGCATTGTAGGACCATAAATGCCCTACATTGTTGTTCTGATATTGAGCGACAACCCCGGGTGAAAGCGTGGCCAGGAGCGTTGGAATGTGGGTCAGCGACGGGATTTCGTTCAACTCTTCTTCCGTGATCACGGTACCGGATGTGGCCGATGTGGTGTCGATCAGCGGGATCTCCGCCGTCACCGAGATCGTTTGACTGGAATCTCCCACCTGCAACTGGCTATCGATCAGCTTATTGTCAGAGGCTTGCAGTTCAATCCCTTGACGCTCCGAGGATTTAAATCCAGGAGCCGAAACGCTGAAGCGGTAATGGCCGGGCAAGAGGAACTGGACGACCCAGTTTCCGTCGTTATTCGTTTGAGTACTGTATTTGACGTTTGTATCCTCGGACCTGACAACAACCGCGGCTTTCGCGACAGCGCTCCCTTGCGCGTCCGTGACTCGGCCGCCCAGCGCCGCGCGGACTTCCTGAGCATGCGCGTGGGTACTAATTGCGATAACGCCAATAGCCGCCGCGAGGATAACAGCACTTTTTTTAAACATACAGATCACCTTCAATTCGGGTTACAGCGGTTCAAAGTCCCCGAACGTTTTACTAGAAAGCGATTTTATTACACGCTCGGATTTCAGCCGGTTTGCGGCGACGTGTTTATATAATGCACGCTTGAAGCGTAGAAGTTTTCTCTCGACCGCTGTCGCCGCCGCGCTTGCGCAGCGTCCTTACGCGTTCGCTTCCAGCCGCGCAAAACGATTCCGATCATCGATAGCCACATCCATCTATTCGACGTCTCGCGTCCACAGGGAGTGCCATGGCCGCCGAAGGACAGCCCGATCTACAAAAGCGCACTTCCGGCACGCTTCCGCAAATTGGCCGCGCCGCTCGGGGTTGTGGGCGCCATCGAAATAGAGTGCAGCCCATGGCTTGATGACAACCAGTGGGTTCTGGATGTTGCCGCGCACGATCCGATCATCGTAGGCACAATCGGCGATCTGGAACCCGGCACTCCCAGTTTCGGCAAGCAGTTGGAGCGCTTCCACAAAAACCCCTTATTTCGGGGCATTCGTTACGGAAACCTCTGGGGCCGCGATTTAAGTAGCGCAATATCCAAGGCCGAATTCATAAACGATCTGAAAGCTGCTGGCAGCGGCGGGGCTGGTGCTCGACACGGCAAACCCGGATCCCGCACTTATGCACGCCGTGGTTCGCTTGACCGAGCGCGTCCCAAACCTGACAGTGATCCTCGATCACTTGCCTGAATTAACACCGCCCGAAGACACTGCCGCCCGTAAAGCTTGCGACAACGATCTGAATCTGCTCGGGAGCCGCCCTCAGGTGTTTGCCAAAGTGTCTGGCATCGTGCGAAACGTTGGCGGCCGCGTTCCGCTGAATCTCGATTTCTATAGAGATCGATTGGATCACATCTGGGGAGTTTTTGGCGCGGACCGCCTGCTGTACGGAAGCGATTGGCCGAATTGCAATCTGTGGGCCCAGTATCCAGACGTCCTGCGGCTGGCTAAAGCCTTCATTTCAGAGAAGGACCCCGCCAGCAGAGAGAAATTCTTCTGGAAAAATTCAGTTCGCGCTTACGGTTGGGTCAAACGGGATGCGGTGCAGCCCGAATTGCAGCCTTGAGATAAGATCGGTGATTGATTTGCCCGAGTTGCTTCAGCGCGACTCGTCCCAATAACACAAAAGGACTCACTAATGTTCCGGCTTCTAAGCATCGCGTTCTCCGCCAGCATGATATCTGGCATTCTAATTGGCGCAGATCCGGCAATGGCTCAGGCTCCCTCCGCTGCCCCGGCGCCTGCCCCTGCGGTACGCCGGCCGCGGCCGACGCCGCCCACTCGCGATCCGAACACGCCCGGTTACGTGAAGGCGAAAGAGTTGCCCGACGGCAGCAACCCTCCAGCAAACGAGGACGGCAACTTCATCATCGGTCCCACGCACAATCCTGCGCCGGAGATGACCGCGCATGAAGGCGTGCCGCAGGGGTCGGTGTATGAATTCACGATGAGCTCGACCGACAGCAAGTTCTATCCGGGCATCGCGCGGGAGCCGCATACCTTTGGCACGGCAGACCCGGCCAACCCGGCCAAACTCACGGTCTCGAGCCACCCCGCTCCCTATACTCGCCACGTGGCGGTGTATGTCCCGAAGCAATATGTTCCTGGCACGGCCGCGCCATTCATCGTCGGAGCCGACGGACCGGACCGCGGGTTGTTCACGGCCCTGGATAACCTGATCGCCGAGCACCGCGTACCTGTGATGATCGCCATCTCCATAGGCAACGGCGGGGGCGACGCACAGGGAAGCGAACGCGGCTTGGAATACGACACCATGTCGGGCCTGTACGCGGAGTTCGTGCAGAAAGAAGTGCTGCCTCTGGTTGAAAAGCAATACAACGTCAAACTGACCGACGATCCCGAAGGCCGCGCGACAATGGGCGGCAGTTCCGGCGGCTCGTGCGCCCTGATCATGGCGTGGTATCACCCGGAGTGGTACCACCGCGTCCTCACCTACTCGGGCACTTACGTGAACCAGCAGTGGCCGTCAAATCCCCAGACCCCGCACGGCGCGTGGGAGTTCCATGAACATCTCATCGCGGATACGCCAGCCAAGCCGCTGCGCCTCTGGTTGGAAGTCGGTGACAGAGACCTTTTCAGTCCGAATATTATGCGCGACAACATGCACGACTGGGTGGTCGCGAATGAGAACATGGCCAAAGTGCTGGCCGCCAAGGGCTATCATTATCAATTCGTATTCGCGCGTAACGCCGGGCACACGGACCGCGCCGTGAAGCAGCAAACTCTACCCGAGGCTCTGGAATATCTATGGCAGGGATTCCCGATCGCGCCAGCTTCGACTGAAACTCATTGACGAAATTAGTTTGAAGCTGTTTGGGCCACCGGGTTTGGGCAACCAAGCGGCGAAGTTCGGTGACGCTCTTCGCGATCGCGGCATGTTCGTCATCAGCGTAATCGGGGTGCAAGAAATCAGTTTCGACCGCGAGTATCCCGTCGAAACCCGCTTGCGATAACTTTTCGACTAGCTTGGCGTTGTCCACCACGCCATCGCCTACCGGAGTGCTCGAAAAGAAGTACCATTCGTCCGCCGGCACGCCGCGCTGAATTTTTAAGTCTTTGATGTGGGTTGCGTAGGTATACGGCGCAAGCGCGTCCATGGCCTTCACCGGATCGTCGAGTACACGAACGAAATTGCCGGTATCGAAGTTGATTCCAAGAAAAGGCGAGCCGACGGATTCTAACAACGAGAGCATTTCGCGACCGTTGAAATCGATGTGATTTTCAACGGCCATGCGGATCCCGTAGTCCTCCGCTACTCGCACCGCTTTACGGAACATCCGCAGCCAGCCTTTCGAGTTGTGGCTGGTGCGGCTGGTTGCGGAATTGTAAACTGCTGCCGACCACCCGCATGACCTTTGCCCCGATTGCTTGCGCATGATCGAAGCTGCGGATCATGTCGTCGTAAGCGGCCTCGTTTGTTCCGCCTTCGAGGCCGTCCGGGTGCCCCCATGCGTAAACGCGGTCGAGGCCGTAGGAATCCAGCATCGCCCGCAAGTCCGCCAGATACGGAAAGCTCAACGCGCGGGAAGAAGCAAGACTCGAGCGAAACGCCATCGACGGCAAGACTTCTTGCATATTCGATGAAATCCTCTACCGTCATGGTCCGTTCTGGACGCCGCTGCTGAGGATAGACTTCGCCGAAGAAACGATGGAAGCAGTAGCTGTCGATCCCGACCTTCATCACGGTACGAGACTATCACTGGGCGCGTGAGTTGGGGGCTCTGCGCAAAGCTGCTGCGCGGTCACTTGCCAATTACTCGAACATCGGCCGCGCCGCCTTCTACTTGCCGTGCCCGAAACATGCCAAGCGTGTTGAAGCTCCAAACCGGTTCGCTTTTCCGGTCCAGCACAATCACACCGCCTTCTCCGCCTTTCAACGATGCGACTTCGTGATGTATCACGAACTGCGCCGCATCCGCAACGGACATGCCCTTGTACTCCACCAGCGAACAAATCTCCTTCGCAACTGAAAGACGAATAAAATACTCGCCGACGCCGGTGGAAGAAACCGCGCACGATTTGTTCGATGCATAAGTGCCAGCGCCGATTATTGGTGAATCTCCGACTCGACCCGGCGCCTTACCTTGCATCCCTCCCGTCGAAGTGCCTGCGCTCAGGTTGCCGTCCACGTCCCGCGCAACCACGCCGACCGTTCCGAAATGTCCGGTCCGAGCGCCGGCCTTCACGGCACTCCTCTGTTCTTTGGGTACACCGGGCGGCCTTGCTGGAATTGGTTTCCCGCTCCGCTTGAGAACTCCCACTAGTTCCTGCCATCGCATCTCCGTAAAGAAGTAGGAAGCGGGCATCTGTTGCAAGCCGTTCTTGACGGCAAACTGATCGGCGCCGGGGCCCGCCATCATCACGTAGGGAGACCTCTCCATCACCGCACGCGCCGCCGAAATCGGGTTTTTGGTGCAGCACACTCCAGCAACTGACCCTGCAGCTAAAGTGGAGCCGTCCATGATGGATGCGTCCATCTCGTTCTTGCCTTGATCGGTAAAAGCCGAACCACGCCCAGCGCTGAACAACGGATCGTCTTCGAGTACCTTGATCGCCGCTTCTACCGCATCGAGTGATTTCCCGCCATGGCTCAATGTAGACGCCCCAACGGCCAATGCCCGGCTCAGCGACGCGTGGTAAGCCGCCTCAGTAGCCCGGTCCATGTGTTCCCACTCGTTCTCGCCGGCCCCGCCATGCACGGCAATCGCCCATTTTGTCTTCGTCGCTTGCCCGGAAGCAATTGCCGCGCAAACTAAAAAGCAAGTCAGCAGATGTCGCATCGCCCTATTATGCAGCCCGCTCGCTGCTGCTCAACTCCCACTTGTTAATTGAGGCGGACAAGTCAGACTCAACGCGTTTGGTACAATCGAGACCGCAATTCAGGTTGCAGCCCGTCCGCGGAAAGGGAATATCCCGCCTGAAGCAGCATCACAGCCTCTGAACTTCTCTTTTTGCCCGTGCGGCGGACACCGGGCCAGAAAAGGAGAAGTCTATGTCATCGCGAGCTCCCCTCAAAACCCAACCTCGAGTACCTCCGGAAGCAGGCTAAGTCACTACAACGGTCCCTATCGGAAGGCAAATTAGCAGATGCCCAGCAGCTTCTTGCTAATGAGTATGGTTTCGCGTCCTGGGCGAAGCTAAAGTCGTTCGTTCTTCAGCAACAACTTTCCCCGGCTGAAGCATTGAAGGTCGCAGTATGCAATAAGGATGCTGCAGCGGTAGAAGAAGTCCTAAGCCGACATCCCGAACTGAAGGCGGTCATCGATGAACCTTTGCCGGACTACGGCTTCGGGCAACAGGCGCTGTTTGCTGCTGTGCAGCGAAGTGACCGCGCGACCATTGACGTCCTGCTTCGATTCGGTGCGAACATCAAAAAACGCACTGAATGGTGGGCAGGCGGATTCGGTGTGCTCGATGATTGCGATCCCTCGCTTGCTGACTTCCTGATTGAGCGCGGAGCCCAATTAGACGCTCATTCGGCCGCGCGTCTGGGCCGGATCGAAGAACTTCAGAAATTTATCGCGGTCTACCCGGCGGTGGTGCACGTTCCTGGTGCAGACGGCCAAACTCCCCTGCACTTCGCATCCAGCGTGGCTGTCGCTGAAATATTGCTCAGCGCCGGTGCCGATATGAACGCGCTCGACGTGGATCATGAATCCACACCCGCCCAGTACATGCTCCGAGTCGAACAGAGCCGCCACTATCCACATGATCGCCAGAGCGTCGCACGCTATCTGATTCAGAAAGGATGTAAGACCGATCTGCTCATGGCAGCGGCGTTGGGCGACTTAGAACTCGTGCGCGAGCATCTTGAGCGCGCCCCCGGTTGCATCTACATGAGCGTATCCGCCGAATGGTTCCCCATGCGGGATCCTCGGGCGGGCGGGCACCATCTATATCTGGCAATTGGGACGCAATCGCACGGCACACACAGTAGCGCGCGACTTTGGTCATGAGGACGTGTTTGACTTCCTGCTTGCGCACACTCCTGAGGACCTGAAGATAGCCCTCGCCTGCGAACTCGGCGACTCCGGCATATTTCGCCGCACTCTCGCACAGAAACCGGACCTTGTCTCCACGCTTTCTGACGACATGATGAGAAAGCTGCCTGCCGCGGCGCAGAGCAATAACGCCGAGGCGGTCCGCCTGATGCTGGAGGCTGGCTGGCCGGTCAACACTCCGGGCGAAATGGGCGCCACTGCGCTGCATTGGGCGGCTTTCAACGGCAATCCGGAGATGACGGCTCACATCCTGCGATTCGGCCCTGCGCTTGAGCTCAAGTCTGTGGAGTATCCGGGTTCTGCGTTATCGTGGGCCATTTACGCCTCGGGGAATGGCTGGCGGCGTGATACCGGTGACTTCGTTCGAACAGTTCGCTTGCTTCTCGAAGCCGGCGCGATCATGCCGCCTAATGCGGAAGATTTGGAACCCAGTGACTCTGTGCTGGAGCTTCTGCCATGAAACCGGGACGATCTGTGTTTGTGATCGAATTCGGAGGGCTCGAAGGGATTGCTTCCCAAGTGGCGGTCGCACAACGCGCTAAGTGGAATTTGGCTACATACCCAGCCGCCTGAAAGAACTACGATAAAATGCCTGCGTCAGTTCTCCTTACGAAGAGGCTGAGATAGTGACAGAGTCACTTGCTCGTTTCATAGACGAAAGTCACTTGTCCATTTGTACTGGGGAGGCTAACTTATGAGCCGTTTTGTTCGCCGCGTTCGCCGGCCGTTGTTTCTATCTGGCGCTACGCTCGGTGTCGTCTGCGGCGCCATTTTTCTCCTAGCCGCGCGGCAGCCATCACAATCGTCAACGCAGCGCATTGTCCTCGGCGACTCCAACGCCGGTTCTCTTTCCGCCATCACCATCGCCGTAAAGGATCCCGCCCAATTACAAGGGGATCAATCTATTCACGTTTCTATCTCAGATGCGCGCGGCCTCGTGGCGGAGAAGCGGCTACACGCCCAGGATCTCGACTTCTACCTGACGCTCCGGGCAAGATCAACCGGTCCCGTAACTGCGACGCTCGAAGACAGTACCGGTGCCAAAATTCCGGAAATTGTCACGCTCATGCGTCCGATCAAATCGGGCTCCAGCTCTGGCGGCGTCATTTCTGCCATGCCGAACGATACTTGGCAAACCGCTCAACGGGTCGAGTTCGGCCAGACCATCTTCGGCGGCTCCGACGAGCGGCCATACGCGCCCGCGCCTGGCCAAGACCGCTACCATGCGCTTCTGAGCGGGTTCCAGTGGTTTCAATTCACCTTTCATGGCGACAAACCAAAACTCGTCTACTTCACGCTTGACGTGACCGATCGCGAGGTTCCGATGGACGTGGACCTGTTCACCGCGACCAAAGATACGGACGGTAAAGGCGACGTCAAAGCCTACACAAACGGGGCTTCCATTTATCAGATAGAGGCGACTCAAAACTACCCCGGTCTTTACAAATTTCGGACCCGCATCTTGGAACCCGGACAGACTTACTACATCCGCGTTCACGCGAATCATCCCGCCTACCAGCTACGCACATTCTCTTATCCCGTCCCGCCCTACCGCGATCCCCGCCAAGCCGTTCGCACCGGAATGGATTTTCTGATCAACATGGGCGACAGTTGGTTATCCAACACGCCGCGCCGGGGCGCAGTTGCTCTGCGCACGACCATGAATCATGGCGACACCCAACAATGCATTGCTTGCCACCCCACCCAGTTCACAAGCCGAGGCTATCTGACTGCCGTCTCGCACGGCTACGCTCCTACTCAAAGACCCGCCCTCGAATTCATTGCGGATCGCATGTACAACAACCAGCGCCCACTTTATGGGGAGCCCGGTACCAGCTGGGTACGCGTCATCTACTCCGCGCGCACGGTTGCAAGCCGCCTCCCTGTAATCGAGCATCTGTATGAGACCAACGTCACCCACGACCCGCCTCGCATCAAAGACTTCGAAATACCATACGCGAATTATCTTGCGATTCATTACAAGAGCCGCACCGAGATGCCGGGAAATGAAACGGACGGTTGCGAGCCGGACGTAAGCCCCTTTGAGATTGCCTCACAGAGTTGGGACAGCTTCGACACGCTCTCCCGGCAAACGGGCGACGCAAAGTGGGTTCAAGAGCGCGACATGGTGGAACGCCTCGCCCTTCCGTACAAGCCTCTGAACATGATCGACTTGAACTGGAAGATTCACTTCCTGGCCACCGTGAACCGGAAGAAATATGCGCCTGAACTTAAGCAGCTGATCGATCAACTCTATAGCTACGAACAGCCGAATGGCATGTGGCCCTACATGTTCGATAAGAACGGGAAGCCATCTGATTTCATCTCCTACCATGCTGTGCTGGCGCTAGCTCTGGCTGGCCATCGCCCCGAGACCGACCCTAATCTCGCTCGCGCCGTTCAAGCCATGTTGCAAGCCCAAAGGCCGGAAGGAAGTTGGGAAGGCGATCCCGTTTACCAGGGTTTCAACACTCCGTTTCGCGCCACTCAGTTCGCGGTTATGGCTCTTTCCACGCTCTATCCGGGGCCCGACCAGAAGGCTTCGGAGAAGAAGGGCTGGGATGACGCGTTTCCACCCGCTCCGGTAACACTTGCCGAAAACGATCTTCCCCTTTTGTTAAGTCAATTGGATCAGTTTTGGGACCTTGCGCCTGCTTCAACTCTCAAACAGATTCGCGGCGTGCTGGCCCACAACGAACAACCGTTGGCGAGAGAGGCGGCCGCGCGTGCGCTCGGTCACATGGCCGATCCGGCGTCAATCCAGCCTCTGGTCAGCGCTCTCGGCGATCCAAATAAAATGGTTCAACGAACCGCAGCCTGGGCGTTACGCATGATTCTGGAACGCCGTCCCGAAGCTGCCACGCAAGGGCGCGAGGAATTGGCCGAGGCGCTTCGCTCACCCGATTCGCGGGTCCGCTGGGGAGCTACCCAGCTCTTCAATCAGCACTTCAAATATTTGAGCGAAGACAAGCAGCTTCTCGCTTCGCTGGTACAGGATCTGAACGATGCGGCTCCCGCTGTTCGTCTGAATGCCGCTCGCGGCCTGTGGCAGTGGTACTACTGGACCGTCGATAACCGCGCTGCGCGAAATCAGATTTTAGAAGCGCTCGCGACCCGCCTCGATACCGAGACCAATCCCACCACAAGGCGCGCCATTCACGAAAGTATCTACGATGTGCTGGACGAAAACACCGGGTATCTCGAAGCTTGGGTGCGCGCGGCGGGAACGGACCAGGATCAGGACCGTATCCACGAGGGTTATGAAGCCGTAGTCCACGATCAGGCCCAGGTGCTCGCCCGCGCTCTGCGCTCCGGCACTCCGCTCGGTCGTCAGGGCATTCTCGAATCGCTCTGGGACTTTCACATTCGCCATTATTCCCTGCCCAAACTGAAGGCTGGCCAGGTCTCCGTTGCGTTGCCCGCCGTCTTTACGAAGTACGTCTCCGGCGTGCCCGACCTTCACGTTCCCGGCTACGAATATCAGCCCTATCGCGATACGGCGGACTTTCGTTACGACGTTCACAATGGATTCTTCCAGACGCGCGTTGGGAACGACAGCGATCTGATCCATTTCTTTCAGAGTTCAGGACCGGAACTGGAACAGGCGCTCATCGACTGTCTGCAAGGCGCGGACAGCAACATGAAAATCAATATCTTGAAGGCTGGAAGCACTCTTAGTGCGGCGGGCGACGAGCGTTTCGCCAAAGCAGCCTTGCAACTCGCCCTCGATCCGGACAAAGACGTGCGTGGAACCGTCAGTTATGTTTACGAGAACGGTCAGCGCGGCGTTCTGAACATTAATACGCCGGGTCAACCCGACGCCGGGCTCGTTAGCACCATCAAGCAGATTCTCAACAGTGACGACACAGACGCGCAAAATACCGTGCTGCCTCTGCTTGCGGCTCTTCCCACCAATTCTTCCTGGACCCATCAACAGGAAGTCATCTCATCCCTGCGGACACTTTTAGATCGCGAGCCAAGGACCAAGAACTATGCCCACGTTCTGACGGCTGCCGCTTCTTTTCCCGACCTGATGAATGAGACCCCTATTCGCAACCAGGTGCTCGCCGCGATAAACGATCCTGACCGCGAAGTCCAGCGGGCAGCCATTCAAATTGCCCTCGAACGCGTGGGGAATACGCAAGAGACCGCCTTGCAAGAGCAGGTTTTCGGCCGCCTTGGGAGTTCGCAGCGCAGCGTTCTTATCGAAGAGGTAAGCGACCCGAAATTCCTGGTGAACCACCTCGGCGTTTCTGGAGGAGCATTGTCGCAAGACCAGAAATATTTCCTCGGCAAGCAGGCGATCAACCGTCCGCCCGACCTTCTCACCGAGCCCATTGTGTTCGACGCCGTCATCCGCAGCCTCAATGACCCCGACGCTAATGTACGCGCCGCGGCCCTGGACCTGTTGCGCCGGTCGAAGGGAATCGAGCAGCGCGCCGAGTTCCGCGCCGCCTTGGATCGCATGAAGACCGATCCCAATCCCAGGTTGAAGATCATTGCCGAAAACGTTCTCTCGGGAAAGAAACTGAGTGAAGCCCTTGCCGATGTGAAGCCTGGGTCTGTGTTGGATTTTAATTACTTCGTCTCGAAGGTAGAACCGATCCTGGCGACAACGGGCGCGGATGGAAAAGCTTGCGTGATGTGCCACGCGACGCACGTGATTTTCCGTCTGCATCCACCCGACAGCGAAGGCGTTTTCTCGCCGCAGGATAGCGAGGAAAATTACAAATACGCCATGCGGGTGGTCAATATCAACGATCCCTCGCACAGCCTCATGCTGATCAAACCCACGCGCCCCACCGATTCCGCGGGAAACGTCGCGGATTACTTGGCGACCCACAACGGCGGCCAACGCTGGCCGGGTAACGAATCGAGTTGGCAGTATAAAACGATCTTGCAGTGGATTCGTGGCGCTGGTTTACAAGCTTCTAATACGCACCCCCGGCAAGCTCCATAACGGGTTCCTACGCCGCTCTATGCGTTTCCACTCGCTTGATCAGTTTCGCGATCTCGCCGGGAGTCGCTCCAATGGCCAGCAGTGACCGTATCATCAAGTCGATAGTCACGGACCCGTCCGCCGCTTCCATCTTGGCAACCCGCGATTGGCTGGAACCCAACCGCTCCGCCAAAGCGGCTTGGGTCATTCCCCGCTGTTCCCGCAGTTGTCGGACCCCAGCCGCAAGTGCCAATTTCAATTCAACGAACTGCGCTTCCTGGACGTTCAGATTGAGGAACTCAGCCGCATCTCCAACGGCCCACCCGTTCCGTTGCAAGCGTGCTTTCTTCAGGGTATTCATTTCCGCCTCCTCTCTATGACTGATATTACTTTTATGTAAGCTGCAAGGCGTCTTTTGCAATTCGCCACAACGTCGTTCGGTGTCGCAGCAGTCTTCTTGCTGAAAACATCGAGGATCACCACAGCATCGCTCGCAACGTGGTAGACAATCCTCCAATTTTGATTGTCGTCGTTTATCCGGAGTTCGTGGCAGTGCGAGCCAATCGACGGCATTGGCCGCGAATGCGGGAGACCAAGACTCTCGCCTTTTTGCAATACGCGCAGCAGGAATCCCGCTTCGACCCGCGCTGCCGAACTGAAAGGAGGCGTCTTCACCTCGCCTTTCAACCAAACCAGCGGTTTGTTCAACGTCCGGGCCAACACCTGTTATGTCTAATATGACATAAATGGACGAGCAATGTGGAAATATGAATGAATCTCCTCAATCGCTTCCAGAAGCGTCTTGATGCTGTTCCGGACTCACTTGTTCCGGATCCTGCCGAACCCGCCGTATCGGAAATTCAGACGTAGTTTAGAATGAAGAGACCAGCAAATGTCGGGGCGTAGCGCAGCCTGGTAGCGCACCTGCCTTGGGCGCAGGGGGTCGTGTGTTCGAATCACACCGCCCCGACCAATCATTTCCAACGACTTACAGCGGCGCTGTGACGGCAAAAGCAGGCGACTGTGACAAAATGAGCACCTGCTTTTTATCCATCACTGAGGTCACTGTGCCAAAACCAGATCCGAAGACACAAGTTCCGCTCGCGACGAAATACGAAGTGCACTCTGGATCCGATGACTGACTTGCTCATTTGAACTTCCGCCGAACGGATAATGACGCGACGACCGCGTTGAATGTATGTGCGAGCGTGGGACGTTACCAAGAACGGCGTTTTTCAGGACCTATCATCAAAGGCACAGGTAACCGTATATGTTTGGTCACGTTGAGAAAGCTCAAATCTCTTCGTGCTCTTGTTGGCCATGGTTGGTTGAGCTCGTTTTCCTGTATTCGTTGAAAACGGGAATCAAAACTCGCCTCACGGCAGCCCCGGAGGATTTTTCAGCGTTTCGAGGCCGGCCTTGCGCACGTCTACAGCATGCGTTTGGATGGGACAAAAACTCTTGACCCCGCGATGCCAAATAGACCGGAGATAGATCGAATGCAGTGGCGGCCTGGGATCGCGGCAATAGCCTTTTGATTGCGATCGGCATTCACGAAGCACCGGTTTTGGCGATCAGGGCGGCGCGGCTGAGCTAGGTTTCTAGCGCTGGTCCCCTGAAGCGGTCAGCGCTTTCCGCTTAGCCGCAATGGAACCTTAACCTTTTCTCACACGGTATCGGATTTCAACCTTTGGGCTTTCCTGAATATCCTTCGCGAGGGAACGAAAGCATGGAACGAGTGGAGGCGGTCGGATGAAAGCGTGATCATCTTGCGTTGGATAAGACTTTTAGCGGGCGGCGACGCTCGTGAAGCGATACAATGGTGCCCTCCCGTGAGGACGGAAATGTCCGCAGAACCGGGTGATGTTACGCTTCTTCTTCGTCGTCTGACGACCAGGACGACGCCGCGCGTAAACAAACCTTCGACCAATTGATCTCACTTGTCTACGAGGACCTTCGTCGGCGCGCCCGCCAGCAGATGAGGCACGAGTGGGACTGGCATACCGTGCAACCCACTGCCCTGGTACACGAGGCCTACGAGCGCCTCATCCATTACGACATGGGGTATGAAAACCGCGAGCACTTTCTGAACGTAGCCGCAGCAGCCATGCGCCGGCTTCGAATTGATGATGCCGAAGAAGAAATCATTGAAGCGCGGGGGAGACTAGGAGAAGACCTTATTGAACGAGGGCCAAACGGCTATCGGCAGTCGGCAGAGAGTTGGAGGAATTAATCGATCTGGACAAAGCGCTGGAAAGTCTGCGGCCGGAGCAGGTGAGATTGATAGAGCTGCGGTATTTCTCGGGCTGACCATGGAGGAGACCGCCGCGGTCATGCACATCGAGGTGGAAACACTAAAGAAGCGGTGGCATGTCGTCCGTTGCTGCTGTACGACAGGTTGAAGGGCCGCCACGATGAACCCAGCAAACGAGCAGCTCGACCGCATCCTGGAAAAGGCTTTATCGCTCGACAGCGCCGGACAGACGGCGCTATTGGATAGTGCCTGCGCAGGCGATCCCGAGCTTCGGATTGAAATCGAGCGTCTGCTCCGCGTGAACGATCAGATGGCCACCGAGTTTATGACTCAACCCGCAGCACCTGCCGGCGCGATCGGCCCGTACCATTTGGTGCAAATGATCGGTCAGGGCGGCATGGGCGAGGTGTGGCTGGCTGAACAAAGGAGCCAGTCCGTCGCCGGGTGGCCCTGAAGCTGATTAAGGCCGGCATGGACACACACGAAGTGGTCGACACGCTTCGAGTCTGAGCGTCAAGCACTGGCGCTGATGGACCACCCGTCGATCGCGAAAGTGTTCGAAGCGGGCTCCACTCCGCAGGGCCGGCCGTACTTCGCGATGGAATACGTGCCGGGGATGCCGATCACCGACTACTGCGACAAACACAAGCTCACCACGCGCGAACGGCTGGAACTATTCATCGGGTCTGCGAAGGTGTTCAGCACGCGCATCAGAAAGCGATTATTCACCGCGATCTGAAACCCTCCAACATTCTGGTGAGTGAAGTCGATGGCAATCCGGTCCCGAGAATCATCGATTTCGGCGTGGCGAAAGCGACCGCGCAGCGGCTCACAGCCCAAACCATGTTTACGCCGCCTAGGCTCCATCGTCGGCACGCCCGAATACATGAGCCCGGAACAGGCGGGCTCGGTAGGCGAAGACATCGACACCCGCACCGACGTTTACTCGCTCGGCGTGGTCCTCTATGAGCTGCTGGTAGGCGCGCCGCCGCTCGATTTTCACAAGCTGCGCTTCGATGAGATACTGCACAAGGTGCGGGACGAGGACGCGCCGAAGCCGAGCACGAAGCTGCGCACGGTCGGCGAGCAATCCACCACGGCCCGCAACCGCCGGACAGAACCCGGAATACTAGCGCGTCAACTGCGCGGCGATCTCGACTCCATCACCCTCAAGGCCATCGAAAAAGAACGCTCACGCCGCTACGGGTCGCCCTCCGATTTCGCCGCGGATATCAACCGCCACCTCCATAACCAGGCCGTGCTTGCGTATCCTCCAGCGTCGTTTATCGAGCCCGCAAATACATCCGCCGGCATCCACTGGGTCTCGCGGTCACTGCGGCTGCCGTGGTGCTACTCGCTTCTTTGCCATTGCCCAAGGCGCCCAATTGCGCCGCGTCACGCGCGAGCGCGACCGAGCCGACCGCATCGCGGGCTTCATGACCGGCATGTTCACGATCTCCAACCCAAGTGAATCCCGCGGCAACAAGGTCACCGCCCGCGAAATTCTTGACAAAGGCTCTCCGGGATATCACCACCGGGTTGGTCCGCGATCCCGAACTCCAGGCCCAAATGATGCAGGTGATGGGTACGGTCTATAAGCATCTAGGTCTCTACTCACGAGCCGAGTCTTTGATAAGGCAGGCAGTCCAGATTCGCCGCCGCGTCCTCGGACCGGACCACCCCGACACCTTGCGCTCGGAGGGTGAGCTTGGAACCCACTATGGGAGGAAGGCCGCTACGGCGAGGCCGGAGGCTGCACAAGCAAACGATAGAGACCTTGCGACGCGTTCTGGGCCCGGACAACCCTGACACTCTCAAGTCGATGGACATCCTGGCAAACCTTTTCGATGATGAGAGTCGTTACTCCGAGGGAGAAATGCTACACCGCCAAACACTGGATGCTCGCCGCCGTATTCTCGGGCCGGAACATCCCGACACCCTGAGTTCCATGAACAATCTCGCCCTCGCTGTGAGAGAGCAAAATCGCTACCCAGAAGCGGAAGCGATATACCGCCAGGCCCTTGAGATTGATCGCCGCACCTTGGGTCCGGACCACCCCCAGACCCTGACAGCCACAGCCAATCTGGCCGACATTCTGGACCAGGAGGGACATTCCGCCGAGGGGGAGCACCTATTCCTTCGGTCGCTTGAAATTCAGAGGCGCGTGCTCGGCCCAGACCACCCGGAAACACTACGTTCGATGATGACACTCGCAGTTATTTTTATGCATATGGGCCAGTACGAAAAAGCTGAGGAGCAACTCCGCGACGTGCGCGGTGTTCAGCGCCGCGTCCTCGGGCCAGACCACCGAGATACCGCCAGCTCCACCTACAATCTCGCCTGCGTCGAGGCGCCAAAGGTGACTTCGATTCAGCCCTGTCGCTCCTGCGCGAGGCACTCGACCACGGTCTACCGCAACGGGAGGCCGCCGCCATGAAAGACGATCCCGACCTTCAGCCCCTCCACACTGACAAACGGTTCGCGGCTCTCGTTACTTACGCCCAGCAGCGCACCACGAAATCAGCAGAGCGGAAATAAGCTTATCCGATTTGTTGGCCACCCCAGTCTCGGTTCAGCAGCCCCTTCTGGGCGGCTACTTGCTCAACGGGCTTCGGGCATCGTTTATAGCATTTCTGGCGCCTCTCTTCCTTGGCTTGATTCGCCGCCCTCTGGCGGAATTTGTGGGTCGCTATTGCCCATCGGACCGGTCACGGCCCAACAAATGTAGCGGATTGAGTCTTGCGGAGCATAAGAGAACCGATCACGGACGAGCGCTCGAACGCTCATTTGATGGCCAGGACAAGCACGGGGGTGGCGGGAGATAAATCAATCAGTGCTTCAGCGCCGACGACGTGAACCGGTTCGAAACAATCCACCCGGAAAAAGTGAAGCGCTGCGGACTCCGCTTAATATCACTGAGACCATTATTAGTTAGCCGGGACTGCGGGGCATGTTGTGGCTGCGGTCGACCCAAAATCCCCACAAATTTGCCGGACGAGGCCCGTTTATAAACGAGAGCGGATGCTTGAGGCTGGAAGTTGGAAACCGAGCCGAACGTAAACCAGTTATAAGATGGAGCGGATGATGAAAGTTTTGTTGACCCACGTCCATATCGTCGGCAAAGTGTCGCCCTCGAAACAACGGCCACTTGTCTCGATTGTAAGCATCACGTTAACACCACTGGCGCAGAGGGCTGAAGCCGCGGATAGGGGACATGAACCGAAAAGCCATATGGCCGGCGTGATCGATGGCATCATCTCGCGGAAACACGCAATTCCGACCAGCCTGCACAACTTGGCCCTCGCCTGTTTTCACTGCAACCGCCACAAAGAACCAAACATCGCCGGGCGCGATTCGGTGGTCGATCTCAATCTGAACTTACAGAGAGCCTTACTTGGGTCCTTTACCGGCCGAAAGCTTGACGTACGAGGCAAGATCGCGATTTCGCGCCATCAGATGACGCTCTTGTAGAAGGCGACGAAATTTGTGTTCGTATTCCTTCAGGATTGAAGTGCCGTCTCGGTCCTTTGTTAGGTGCTGGGCGAGTAGGTCAAAAAAGAGTTCCACGGCGTTTTTTCTCCCGATCACTCTCACCACTCCGTAAAAAGATCGCCACCCGTAGTATGTTTGTTGCGCTTTCGTCCAATATCAGGAGTTTTAAATTGCTTTCTTCATTGCTGCAATGTTGTATATGGCGACGGATGTAATCGCCTTTTTCTGATGTCGTTATGTTGGTCACATCAATCGTACATACCAAATTTCACCTACCTTTGGCAGTCGGAGTACCCCACTATTACTTGCGGCGTTGAAATGAAAAACCCCTTCCGCTGCTGGCAGATCATTGAGCTCAAAATACGGAGCTAAAGGGGGGCGAGCAGATCCGATTTGATCTTTTGTCGCCCGGCCAGTCTTTAGGCACTCCTTCACGTATCTCAGGATTATGGCAAGGCCCGGTTCTGGTTCAAAAGGCAGCGAATTCCGGGAACTCCGATGCTACGGTGGCTGAGGTGCTGTACCGGAACGGGTCCGGAACGCCAAAGGACTACACCCAAGCCCTGCACTGGTTTGCGCGATCGGCCAACGGAGGAAACATCTTCGCGATGTATGTCGCTTACAACCTGTCCTGGACCGCCAATGGCATCGCTTATTCACTCTTTAGTCGCGATCCAAGCCGACATCACCGTAGCGGGGTCGTTAAGGTGAGTTTCAGATGCCCTGTGGTACGACGACGTCTCATCCGGAAACTGCCCATACTAAAACGCATAGATCGTGTG
>CAWJUO010000065.1:0-36376 GCA_963845995.1 uncultured Acidobacteriaceae bacterium
CCTCTCAGGTATATGCTCCGTCTGTCCCCAAGCGTTCCGTCCCCAAGCGGTTCCCCCAGCCATTCCCAGAACGCTCATCGTTACTGCCATCCTCCGCCCAAAGCCCGATAAAGCTGCACTGCCGATACAAGCTCGTCCCGATGCAGCCGGGCAAGAGATAGTTCGCCTTGAAACAAGTTGCGCTCGGCGTCCAGCACCTGCAGGTAACTGTCGAGGCCGCCTTTGTATCTCAGCCGGGAAAGGCGGTCGGCATCCTGCAACGCCCCCACGAAGAGTTCCTCCTGTTTTCGCTGCTCCATATTCTTCTCGTGGTCGATGAGCGCGTCCGATACTTCACGGAAACCATTCTGAATTGCTTTCTCGTAAGTCGCGAGCATTTCCCGCTCGGTCGCCTCGGTGAGATGAACATTGCTTCGGATACGCCCCGCGTTGAAGATTGAAAGGTCCGCCGCCGGAGCGAGTGACCATAGACGGGCTGGCCCCGTGAATAACGACGTCAGAGACCTGCTCTGGCCTCCGAGGAACCCGGTCAGCGAAATCTGGGGAAAATAGAGAGCTTTCGCCGCGCCGATCTGCGCGTTCGCCGCGATCAGATTGTCTTCCGCTTCCCGAATATCGGGCCGTTTTTCGAGCAGATTGGATGGCAGACCCGCCGGGATCTCGGCCGCTGCTGGAAAATCGGCGAGTTTCCGGTCGCGTGGAATCGCCGCCGGGTTGCGCCCCAATAGCAAGCTAAGGGAATCCTCGGTTTCGCCGAGCGCGCGCTCAGTTGCGGCGATTTGCGCGGTCGCCGTGTACAGGAGTTCTTGCGCCTGGCGTACATCGAGCCCGGTTGCAGCGCCTTGTTGATGCCGCAAATCCGTCAGCTTCAGCCCGTTTTCGGCGATTTCGCGTGTGTGCTGCGCTATCTCAAGCTCTTTGTCGAGTTCGAGCAGGCTCAAGTAGTCCGTAGTAACGTCGGCAATCACGGTTGCCATAACGCCGTGCCGGGCTTCTTCGGTCGCCAGATACTGCGCGCGGGCAGATTCGTTCAGCCGCCGCAAACGGCCCCACACATCGAGTTCCCAGGACAAAGAGAATCCGGCTTGCGTGTAGCTGGAGTCCAGATTCAGACCCTTCGGAAGAAAGGTGTAGGAACCGACCGAAGATCCCCGTGTTGCCTGAAATGTTCCAGTGGCATCGGCAGACGGAAATATGTTCGATCGCACGATTCCGTATTGCGCCCGTGCTTCAAGCACGCGTTCGGCGGCGATGTGGACATCATTGTTCTGAGCGAGCGCCGTTTTCAGTAACTCCGTCAGCGTCGGGTCATGAAACAGATCGAAGGGCGAAAGGTCAGTGACGGACGCGCTGGCTGGCGCCGTTTGCGCGCCGCGGTATTGAGGAGGCGCGGGCACTTGAGGCCTCGTATAGTTCGGCCCGATAGCACACGACGTCAGTACAACCGCCGCGAGCAACGGCACAAAGAATAAGCGGCTCATCGAGAAGCCCCTACAACAGAAAGTTCTTCGGTCCGGGCTGCGCTGCGGCGCTCGGTCAGACGAGCCAAGACAACGAAACAGACCGGCACGGCGAAGATAGCCAGCAACGTGGCCGCGTTCATTCCTCCGAATACCGCTGTGCCCAGCGCTCGCCGCGACGATGCACCCGCTCCCGTCGCGATCACAAGGGGCACTACACCCAAGATGAAGGCAAAGGAGGTCATCAGGATGGGACGCAACCGCAGATGAGCCGCTTCCACGGCGGCGTCCACGATGGACATGCCCTCTTCACGCCGCTGCTTGGCGTATTCGACGATAAGGATCGCGTTCTTTGCGGCCAGACCGATCAACGTCACAATGCCGATCTGAGTGTAGATGTCGTAGTCATAGTGGCGCAGGAAAACCGCCAGCAAGGCGCCGAACAACCCTAGCGGCACGGCAAGCAGCACCGCGAACGGAATAGACCAGCTCTCATACAGCGCCGCGAGGAACAGAAATACCAGCACGGCGGCTAAGCCAAACGTGTAGCCTTCTTTTCCTTCCGCCAGTTTCTGCTGATATACCGTTCCCGTCCACTCATAGCCATAGCCTTTAGATAGCGATTGTTTGGCCACCTGTTCCATGGCCGCGGCCGCTTCGCCGGAACTGTATCCAGGGGCGGCTTGCCCCAGGATGTCGATCGCCCGATAACGGTTGTAGCGGTAAATCACCTCGGGCCCGGCCACTTGTTTCACACTCACCAGCGTTCCCAAGGGCACCATGTCGCCTTGAGCGCCGCCGGAGAACTGCGCACGTAAAAACGGTTAATGTCGCTTGCCTGACCTCGATATTCCGTATCGGCTTGCATCAGAACCTTCCATGTTCTTCCGAAGCGGTTGAAATCGTTCACATAGAGTCCCCCGAGAAACGTCTGCAGCGAATCGTAGACATCGCTCACTGGGATCCCCAGCGTTTGCGCCTTGTCCGTATCCACCGCGACTTCGTACTCAGGGACGCTATCGCGGAAAGTGCTCACGACGTTTCCGAGTTCCGGACGTTTGCGCGCGGCTGCAAGCAAGGCATCGGATGCGCGCGATAGATCCTCAATACTGCCGTTGCCGCGATCTTCCAACATGAATTCGAATCCGCCCGAGGTGCCAAGACCCAGGATTGGAGGTAGCCCGAATCCAAATGCAAAGCCATCGCGCAATTGGAAAAAGCCTTGTTGTGCTTGTCCCAACAACGACTCGAACTGCGTCCCTTTCGTGGTTCGTTCGTCCCATGGCTTAAGCGTTGCAAAGATAGTCGCGACATTCGAGTTGTTCGTGGATGTCACGAAATCCATGCCGCCGAACGTCGTCACGTGTTCGATGCCCGGCATCGATTTCAGCGTATTCTCAATTTGAGTCGAGGCTCGCTCGTTGCGATGGATCGAAGCTCCATCCGGCAGACGAAGAGCGGCGAAGAAGACGCCTTGGTCTTCATCCGGCAGAAAACCCGTGGGGAGCGACTTAAACAGCCAGCCCGCCGCGATGTAGATGATTCCAAGAGAAAGCAGGGCCAGGGCCGAGCGCCGGATCAGCACCCGCACTCCCGCGAGATAGCGGTGCGTAGTCCAATCGAAACCCTGGTTGAATCGGCCGAAGAAGCGCCCAAGCAGTCCACGGCTTTGTTGACGAGGCCGCAGAATCATGGCGCTGAGCGCCGGGCTGAGTGAAAGCGCACTGAACGCGGAGAGCAGTACGGATACTGCGATCGTCAAAGCGAATTGCCGATAGATCTGACCGCTGATTCCGCCTAGAAACGCCACAGGAATGAATACTGCCGCCAGAATGCAGGCAATCGCAATTACCGGTCCGGAGACCGCCTCCATCGCGCGTATGGTCGCTTCGCGCGAAGTCATACCCAAATCGAGATTGTGCTGAATGGCCTCCACGACGACGATTGCATCGTCCACAACCATTCCGATTGCCAGGACCAGTCCGAACATGCTGGTCATGTTGATGCTGAACCCGAGCAGTGGGAACAGAGCGAACGTTCCCACGATGGAAACAGGCACTGTAAGAAGCGGGATGAGCGTGGCGCGCCAGTTTTGCAGAAACACGAACACCACCAGCACGACCAGCCCGATCGCTTCAAATAACGTGATGACGACATCGCGAATCGACGTGCGCACAAACCGGGTGGCGTCGTAATTGACGTCGTATCTGATACCCGCTGGAAAGGACTGGCTTGCCTGTTTTACAAACGCAAGAACGCGATTCGCCCGTATCAACGGCATTGGCGCCAGGAGAAAGAAAGACAATGATGACGGCGGCAGGATGGCCGTTCAAGCGGCTGAAGCTCGCGTAATCCTGAGCGCCGAGCGACACGTGTCCGAAATCCCTGACGCGCAGCAAGGAGCCGTCCGGCTGCGCCCGCACCACGATGTTTCCGAACTGCTCCGGAGTTTCGAGCCGTCCTTTCGCGTTCACGGGATATTGAAAATCACTGCTCCCGCCCACAGGCGGCTGACCGATTGCGCCAGCGGGATTTTGCCGATTCTGCGCCTGCACGGCATTGTTCACATCGGTTGCGGTAACCCCCAATTCAGCCATCTTGTCGGGGTTCACCCACAGCCGCATGCCGTAATTCTGAGGCGAGGCCAGACGGCAGTCGCCCACGCCCGGCAGACTGCCGATCTTGTCGACCAGATTGATGGTTGCGAAGTTGTTCAGGAACAGCGAATCGTAGCGCCCCTGGTCGGCTGAAACCGCAATCGCAAACAGAAACGCCGAGGAAACCTTCTTTACCGTGACGCCCTCCCTCTGCACATCCTGCGGCAGTTGGGGCATGGCAACGCTCACCTTGTTTTGGACTTTCACGGTCGCAAGGTCGACGTTGGTACCGAGTTCAAACGTAACGTCGATGGTCAAAGCGCCGTTGTTAGAGCTGCGCGATAGAAAGTACATCATTCCGTCGAGACCAGTCAGTTGCTGCTCGATCGGCTGCGCCACGGTCTTCTCAAGATCGAGTGAATTGCCGCCGCGATAATTGGCCGTAATTTGCACTACCGGAGGCACTACCTCTGGATAGGTCGCAACCGGCAGCAGCGGGATAGCAATGGCACCCAGCAAAACGATCACGATCGCAATGACTATGGCGAAGACAGGACGATTGATAAAAAACTTAGCCATGAAAGATTCCTCTTCAGCTTTCGCGGTCTCGGGCTTGTCTTCGCGGTACGGCTGCGGGCTTACTGGAGAACCCGGCCGAAGCATCATCAGCCCATCGACTATCACCCGGTCACCTGGCTTCAGGCCCTGTTCAACGATCGAACCGGTTCCGGCGTGATCGCCCAAAACGACACTGCGGGCTTCCGCTCTGCTGCCCGCTCCGACGGTGAGAACGGTTTGCTAATCCCTGCAGTTCTTCGACTGCCTTCTGCGGTATCACCAAAGCGTCCTCTTGTTCGCGAACCCGTACGCGAATCCGGCCAAATTGCCCGGGCAACAGGACGTGTTGCGGATTCGCGAAGGTAGCCTGCAATTCCAGCGTGCCGGTCTTTGGGTCAACCTGGTTAGCGGAATTTTGCACATGCCCCTTGAATGGAAACACCGAGTTGTCAGCCAGCACCAATTCCAAAGGCGAGTGCCGCAGATCTCCCGAACCCGCGTTATTGACGGAATTCAGGTAATCCGACTCGCTCACTTTGAAACGAACCCAAATCGGATCGAGCGGCACGATGGTCGTAAGAGGTTGCGCGGAGTTCTTCGTGACAAGACTGCCGACTTCAGCCGCGCTGTCCCCAATCGCGGCCGCTGATCGGGGCGGTAACGGTTGCATACTCAAGGTTCAGTTGCGCCGTTTGAAGAAGAGCTTTATTGGCCTCGAGCTGCGCGGACGAAGTCGTCACTTGAATGCGCGTAGAAAGGCGGGTCTGTTCGACATTTGCTTTTCGCGCCGCCACGTTGGCTTGCATAGCTTGCAGTTCCGCCACCGCGTTGTCCAGGTCCTGCTGCGCCGCGGCATCCTGCTTTCACCAGCGGCGTCAGACGGTTCACATCCTGTTGCGCCTTCAGTTCATTCGCTTCGCGCCTGAGCGAGATCAGCCTGTGCCTGCAACAGCGCAACCTGCTTCTGGGCAAACTCGACATTGCCTTCACTTTGCGCAACATCCCCCCTGGCTTTCGCTACATCCGCTTGGTACGGACGCAGGTCGAGCACATACAAAGGATCGCCGGCTTTCACCTTCGCGCCGGTTTGGAACAGCCGTTTCCTTACATAGCCGTCCACCTGCCCGCGAATTTCGGCCGCATCCCGGGCGAACGTTTGGGCAGCGTACTCTGCGTAAATCGCCACGGTCTGCGGTTTCACTTCGATTACCGATACAGGAACCGCGGGCGTCGCCGCAACCCGCTCAGCGTTTCCCCTTCCGCATCCGGCCATGGTCAGGATAGCGAGAATAAAAGTAACAATCGATCCAGGGGAGTTTCAATTTAGGCCTCATCAAAAGGAAAGATGAGAGAGCTGCACCGCAGGACTCAGGTAAATTAACTAACCAGTTAGTTAATGACATTGCGATCGCGTTCGGTTAATATTTAGGCGGACGCACATGAGTGTGCGAGTCAAACAGATGATGGGATCCCTCACTTCAGGCCCGCACCGGGCGGCAACCGTTCATACCCGAGACCGAGAGGTGACGCGTGCCGCAATCCTCGCCGCCGCCGAACAAGAATTCGCTCGGCATGGACTCGAGTCGGCCCGGACTGAGGAAATCGCGGAACGCTCCGGTGTGACGAAAGGGATGATCTATCACTATTTCGGCAGCAAAGAAAAGCTGTATGAGGCGGCTCTGGAGCAGGTGTTTGCTCCACTGCTGATTTCATTTCAACAATTTGCCGCACCTGAGACGGCCCCGGCCGAAGCTCTGGAAGGGATCGTGCGCCGCATACTGGAACTCACCGCACGAAAGCCGGGGGTTCCGGCCATGCTGTTCTTCGAAATCATTCAGAATCGCGGCGCTTACTACGAGAAGATCGGATTCCCGTCGCTTTATCATGTCCTTGCCGCAATTCTGGAGCGCGGCTGCGAGCAAAGAGTTTTCAAACCGCTGGATGCGTGGCACACCGCAATCAACATCGTGGGTGCTTGCTGTTTCTACTACTGTGCCGCGCAGCGTCTGCAATCGCGTCTGGCCCGGCGCCCTGAGGCCCCTAAGTTCGGAAATGATCGCGCAGCACCAGGAAGAAGCGCTAAGTCTGGTTATGGCTGGCGTGCGAGCCTCATAGGCTGAGAGTTATATAGCCCGTGCGCGCTGGCCGATGAGCGAAAGCAGTTCATTGCGCGTCTCTTTGTTTTTGCGGAACGCGCCCAGCATGGAGCTGGTAATTGCGCCCGAGTGCTGTTTCTCGACTCCCCGCATCATCATGCAAAAATGGCGCGCCTCGCAGATCACCGCAACGCCGCGCGGCTTCAACATGTCTTGGATTGTTTGCGCAATCTGCTGCGTCAAACGTTCCTGAATCTGTAAGCGCCTGGCGAACGCATCCACAAGACGCGGAATTTTGCTCAGGCCAATCACCTTCTTGTCCGGGAGATACGCTACATGAATCTTGCCAAAAAACGGCAACAAGTGGTGTTCGCAGGTGCTGAAAAATTCAATGTCGCGTACGATCACAACTTCGTCGTACTCGACGTCAAACAGTGCGCCGTTGACAATTTGGTTCAAATCGGCAGAGTAGCCGCTCGTCAGAAACCGAAGAGCCTTTTCGGAACGCTCAGGTGTACGGACCAGTCCCTCTCTGGCAGGATCTTCGCCCAATTTGCGGATGACCTCCCGCATATTCGAGGCGATCGAGTCCGCCTCATCCTGAACGGGAGGAAATTCGATAACGGAGTTGCTCTTTTTCTGCAGAGCGCCACTTTTAGAGATTGGCTTGCGCAAACCTTGGCGCGATAAATTTGGGGTTTTTGCTTTATGCATGGACGTGCGCGCTTTCACGTCGAAAATCATTTGGAAGCGGTCAGAATCTCAAATCCGTTACGGTCGGTTTCCTGCACGTGCACACGAATGAAATGGACTGCAGGATCGCCGATATAGGAGTCCCAAGCGGCTCCAATCAGCTGCGCAATCACGCCGGCGATGTTCTCGGTAGTCGGCACCAAAGCTTTGAATTGGGGCACGTCGAGATTGATGTTGCGCGACGCGAAAAGGCGAAGGACCTGTTCGTCCACTAGCCTGTCCAGTTTCGCTACTGGCAGAATCAAGCCAGACGCCGGGTTCACTGGGCCAGTGGCCGTCACTTCCAGGATGTAGTCATGACCGTGCCCGAACGGATTGTTGCATTTCCCATAGAGCTGCGCATTTTCCGCGCCGCTCAGTTCCGCCGCATGCAAACGGTGAGATGCCGAAAATCGATAGCGCCGTGTAATGCTGATCATTTTGTTGATCCCACATGCACAACATCCACGTAGAGATCCTGTGTCTCGAACAGGCGGACTCTGGCCAGGCTGGTGGTCGAAGTCGCAACGCGGGGCTCTAACCTACGCCAGATCTCGCGAGCTACGTTCTCGGTTGTGGGCACTACTTTGTCGAACGGTGCAACTTCATAGTTCAGGAACCGGTGATCCATCGGCTCTACGACCTCCCGTTCGATGATCTCTTTGAGGTCTTTTAAATCGACCACCATGCCGGTAACCGGATCGGGCTCTCCTTCAACGGTCACCTCGACCACATAATTATGCCCATGCCCGTTGGGGTTGGCGCCTTCGCCGAAAAGCTCACGGTTTTCATCATCGGAAAGTCCTGGCACGCGGCAGACGTGCGAAGCGGAAAATTCGGCCTTACGGGTTACTAGCATGACCCAAGTAGTTGGATGCCGGACAGGCGGCGTTAGATACTGGTATTGTTCCGGTCACATTGTGAATACTAGCAACGCATTAAAGGCTCTTTTGGCAATTCTCGTCATTTCTTTCCTGGGACTCATTGGATACAGCCTGCGTGACAAGTCCGCAAAAGAGGGAGGCACTGCACCCGCATTCTCCATCGTGACGGATCAGGGCAAACGAGTAACTCCCACTTCTTTCGGAGGGAAAGTTCTGGTCCTGAATTTCTGGGCCAGTTGGTGTCAGCCCTGTGTCCAGGAAATTCCATCGCTGAATCTATTCCAGCGGCAATTTGCGGATTCAGGAGTTGTCGTTCTGGCCGTAAGCACCGACAAGAATGGCCAGAAATACCGGAATTTTCTAAGACACATCCCCGTTTCCTTCGAAACCGCGCGCGATCCGAATGCGGACGTCAGCGCGGAGTACGGAACCTTTCAATATCCGGAAACTTACGTCATAAAGAACGGGAAAGTCGCTCGCAAGTTTGTCGGCGAAGAGGATTGGGTCAGCGACGATATAACGCAATACGTGAAGAGTCTCCTCTGAGTTAGCCCACATGCCTCTTGCCGCTCACGCCTTAGCCGCCATCGAATCGCAGATCGGAAAACAGGGCGTGCTTTTCCACCCTACCGATCTGAAGCTTTACGAATACGATGGCGGGGTCGATAAGTCGCTGCCCGAAGTTGTGGCTTTTCCCCGCACGACGGAAGACGTGGCAGGTCTCGTCAAACTTGCACGTGAACACAATCTCGCTATCGTCGGGCGAGGAGCTGGAACGGGTTTAAGCGGCGGCTCCATCGCTCGCGCTGGTGGTATGGTGATCGCGTTCTCGCGTATGAATCGCATTCTCGAGATTGATATTGCAAATGAGCGCGCGGTGGTGCAGCCGGGAGTTGTAAACCTTGACATTTCGCTAGCCGTTCAACCGTTCGGATACTTCTTCGCTCCCGACCCATCCAGCCAGCGGGCATGCACAATCGGCGGCAACGTGGCGGAGAACGCAGGCGGTCCGCATACGCTTGCCTATGGTGTAACGACCAATCATGTCCTCGGGCTTGAGGCCGTGCTTCCCGACGGACGGGTGATTGAAATCGGGGGAAAAGAACTCGATCACGCCGGCTTTGATCTCACCGGTTTGCTTACCGGCTCTGAAGGCACGATGGCTCTGGTCACTAAGGTTGTCGTGCGCCTGATGCGCCAGCCGGAGGCCGTGAAGACCATGCTTGCCGTCTACAACTCGACTGACGAGGCCGGCAACACCGTGGCCGCATTAACCGCACGCGGAATTACGCCGGTGGCGCTCGAAATGCTGGATGGCCCGATGCTGCAGGATGGTGGAAGCGGCGACACACGCAGGATATCCGCTCGATGCCGCGGCCGTGCTCTTGATCGAGTTAGAAGGACTGGTCGAAGCGGTAGAAGAGCAGGCTGTCCAAGTCGCGCGTGTCTGCAACGAATCGGGAGCCCGCGAGGTCCGGGTCGCCAAATCCGCCGCCGAAAGAGATCTGCTTTGGAAGGGGCGTAAGAATGCCTTTGGCGCGATTGGCCGCGTCAGCCCCACTTACTATGTCCAGGACGGTGTCGTTCCACGAACGAAAATCGCACCCACGCTGCGGGCCATCGAGGCTATCGGCAGGAAGTACGGCCTGGAGATCAGCAACGTCTTTCACGCGGGGGATGGCAATATGCATCCCATCATTCCCTTCGATCCGCGCAAGGAAGGCGAACTGAAGCGGGCGCAACTCGCGGGCGAAGAGATTTTGCAATTCTGCGTTTCATCGGGAGGTTCCATCACAGGGGAACACGGCGTAGGCATGGAAAAAATGGAACTGATGTCAGATCTGTTTTCGGACGATTCGCTTGAACTCGTGAAGCGATTCAAGTCCCTGTTTGATCCAGGTTGCACACTGAATCCCGGCAAGGTGCTGCCACGGGGAAAGGGTTGCCTGGAAATCCGTCAAGCGCCCGGCATCGGTGCTGTAAAAACCGTTCTACCGCCCGCGCCGGAATAAAGCGGGAGCGCTCACATCGGCTTCAAACATGCGTTCTAATGCCCGCTGCAGCGGACCTAATTGCACTACGCGCGTGCCGCTTGCCGCGTAAGCCTGTATGTCTTCGGCGCCGAAGTGGGACGCCAATTCCTCCGGAACACCGGCGGTCAGATCATAACCACGTGCAAATGGCGAGAAAGCCGGCATCACTATACATTGATTCGTCGCGAGAAACACGGGCAGCCGCTGTCCTGCGCCCGCCGCATCTTTGACTGGAATCGAGGGATGCAGATGCCCAGCCACAAGCGTCTGTCCTTGCGCGACATTGTGCGGAAGCCGATCGCCGTGCACGGCAAACACGTTCTCCTCGGACCAGCTTTCCACCATTCGCACGGGAAGATGGGCGAACTCTTTCGCAAACGCGCGATCATGATTCCCGCGCACCGCAATCAACTCCGCGCGATCGCTCAGTTCCGTCAAAGTCTGCTCAATCCATTCGCGTTCGGGCTGGCAAGGGCGAGGTGCATGCACCACATCGCCTAAGAACACGATCCGCTCCGACCGCAGTTCATCAAGGACACGGAACAGCTTCTCACGCGTCCTCGAATCGGCTAGCGGGCCGAGTTCCCCGCGCCGGCGCTGGGCCCAGCTGTAGCCTAAATGCAAGTCCGCGATGATGACGGTCTTCGAGGCCGGAATCGACAGCGCACCGGAGGCATGGGCGTCCATTCCCGGCAAAATAGAAACACTGCTGCTCAAACCGCAATTATCCCAGCCGGCGTTCAAACGCTAGTCTGGAGGAGTGAAGCGAATCGCAATAGACATGGATGAGGTTATGGCCGACACGGTCGGCAGATTTATAGCTCTTTACAATGCGGAATTCAACTGCGCTCTGACGGTCGATCATTTCCAAGGCCGCCATCTCTTCGAAGTTATAGAAGCCGAGCACCGTGCGCGAGTGATCGAATACTTCAATCAGGGAGATTTCTTCGCGCATATCGAATTGATGGAGAACAGCCAGGAAGTCATTCGCGAGTTATCTGAAAAGTACGAGATCTTTGTGGCAAGCGCGGCCATGGACGTGCCATGCTCCTTCACCGCCAAATTTGAGTGGCTTCAGGAACACTTCCCGTTCATCCCCACCAGCCACATCGTCTTCTGTGGAGATAAGAGCATCATCGCGGCCGATTACTTAATCGACGACAACATTCGCCATCTTGGGAATTTTCGCGGAGAAGGCATTCTCTTCAGCGCTCCCCACAACGTAAAGGAAACGCGTTTCCGCCGCGTAGATAACTGGGAGGATGTGCGGACGATGTTTCTGAGTTGAATCGGGGAAGCTACCAGATCGCGTTATTGTAATGTTCGCGTATCTTGCGGTCTGCGGTAATCAGCGGCGCTTCGTTATTTGCCATCGCGTTCGCCACGATCAGCCGGTCACCCGGATCGCGAGTCCACTTGATCCCAAGCGCACTCGCGACAATAGCCGCCATCGGGAGCTGACAAATTCGCAAACCAATTCGTTCCGATAAATCGGCGAAAATTTCGTTGGCGGAGATCGTCAGCCTCCCGATCTCGTGCAGCATTTCCAACTCCAGCAAAACCGCCGAAGAAATCAAGACCTGTGTGAACTCAATCTGACGCTTCGCCTTTTGAGAGATAAGATCCACATCCCCGTTTGCCAACCGAAAGATTACGTTAGTGTCGGCATAAGACACTAACTCGATTGCCACTTGAGTTCCCAGTCTTTCTGGCTCTGCTCATTCAGGCTTTCAAGCGCTTGGTCGATGTCTTCGGCAGTGCCAACCAGGATGTTTCGCTTGCTCAGCCGCGAAAGCTTTGAGGGTTGTTCTTCCGGCAGCAGGCGAATCGTTCGTCCCTTGTGGGAAACATTCACCGCTTCCCCATTGATGGCGCTTTCAAGAAGCTGGAACACATTCTTTCGAAATTCTGTGGCCGTAACCTTCATGAGTTTAATGTACCACAGTTCATGTACGGAATGTACATATCAAATTCGTAGCTCGTATCCCGCCGCCTGCATTCCCTCAATTACGCGGCTTCTAATCTCGGTTCCCTCTTCCGCCGACAGCGTATGATCCAGCGATCCCACTTCCAACCGGTACGAAACGCTCTTCTGTCCTTCGGGAAGCGGAGGCCCGGCGTATTGCCGTACAAACTCGATGGATGCGAGACTTGCGCCGGCCAGTTCGGTCAACTCATCCTCAATCCGAGCCACCGGAACGCGCATCTCTGCCACGATGGAAAGATCAAATCCGCTGGTCGGGTACTTTCTCGGAGGGACATACTTCACGATTCGCGCCGCTGCGAGTGCTTGCGCAACCTGCAAATCCACGTCAAATAGCACCGCCCGGCCCTCGATTCCTTCCTTACGCAATAACGAGGGGTGCAGCTCAAACACACGGCCAATCGAAACGCCCCGCCAGACGATCTCGGCCGTCCGTGCTGGATGCTCATAGGCACGCGCTTCCGTAGCAGCGGTACGCGCGGAGGGGAACAGGCACTCAACGGCGCGCTTCATCTCAAAGAAATCCTGCTCATCGCCGTGCAGGCTGTAGATCGCCGCAGCGGCATGAGTGGATTCGCGCGGAAGTTCATCGGCTTCATCGGGATGGATTTCGTTGCCAATTTCAAAGAGCCGGAACTCTTGGAAATGCCGGACATTGTCGACGACGTTCCTAAATAAGCCGGGCAGCAGGCTGCGCCGCAAATGGGTTAACTCCGACGCAATCGGATTCCTTACGGCAATGTGACTCGCGATTTCGTGCGAGAAGCGCTTCACATCGACCTCATTCAGAAATGAGTAGTTGTAGACTTCCGAAAATCCCTGCGCCGCGAGCTGCGATCGAACCTGACGGAGATATGCCCGCATCGGATTGGCGGGAGGGGGGACGGAAGCAACCAGAGGCGCGGCCGGAGTAATTTCGCCGTAACCAATCATCCGGCCGATCTCTTCCACCAAATCCGCCTTCAATGAAACGTCCTTCGTCGCGCGCCACGTTGGAACCACGACACTCAACGTGCCCCGATCGGTCTTCGTCACTCCAAATCCAAGCGCCTGAAGAATGCCGGTAACCTCGGCTTCGGTGACGCTCTTGCCCAGCTTGCGCGCGGCAAAATCGACTGTCAACAGAATCGGTTCGGTCTGCATGCGGCTGCGCGCGCCGGTCGCTCACACCACCTACGACACGAACATCCGGACAAACCTCACGCAGTAATTGAACCGCACGCGCCAGACCGCGAACCGTATTCTCCGGATCGAGAGACTTCTCGAAACGCATCGAAGCATCCGTTCGCAGTTTATGCCGCGATGACGTCAACCGCACGCTCGATGCCTGAAAATTCGCACTCTCCAGAACAACCCGCGTCGTGGTCTCTGAAATTGCACTGTCAGCGCCGCCGATCACCCCGGCAAGTGCGATCGGTCCACCCGAATCGGCAATCACCAGATCGGCCGGATGCAGATCATAGGTTTCGCCATTCAAGGCGGCAAGGCGCTCTCCGGTCCGCGCATTACGAACGAAAATCGCTTCACCGCGCAGCTTGTCCGCATCGAAGGCATGCATCGGCTGCGGCAGCTCAGCTAGCACGTAATTCGTTACATCGACAACGTTGTTGATCGGATTCAGCCCAACGCTCTCCAGCCGCGCTTGCAGCCACAAAGGCGAAGGCCCCACGTGAACGTTCTCCAGCAAGAGCGCGCTGTATCGGGAGCAGAGCGCAAGATCTTCAATCTGTACCTTGATTGCCGGTTCAGCCTCCGGCAAAACACTCGTATCCACCGGGTCTTGGAGACCGCGATGCGTGATCGCCGCCACCTCGCGCGCCATCCCATAATGACCCCACAAATCAGGCCGGTGTGTCAGGCTCTTGTTGTCAATCTCGATGATCCAGTCGGGCTGGAGGCTCGCCAGCCGCTCGCCCGGCTCAACACTACTAAGTTCCAGCAAGCCCGAGTGATCGCGATTGATACCCAGTTCCGCGGCACTCGCCAACATCCCTTCACTCTCGACGCCTTCAATCACCGCACGCCCGATCGTCTTATCGCCTAACACGGTCCCGGGTGGCGCCCAGGCCGCTATCATCCCGGGACGCACATTCGGAGCACCGCAAACTACCCGCTTCCGTGCGCCATCACCGCTATCGATAGTGACAACCCGGTTTTTCCCCTTGGGCAGCTGTTCAACCGCCAACACCCGTACCGCAACAACGTTCGCGAAATGAGCGCCAACAGGCTCAATGCCTTCGCACTCCGCGGTCTTCATCGTAATAAGGCGCTGTAACTCGCCCGGTTCCGCATCAAGACCCGGCACGAGTTCGCGCAGCCACTGGTAGGAAAACTTCATCTCAAAAGTTCAAAATTGTTGCAGAAAACGCAGATCGCCGCCCTGCAATTGGCGAATATCGTCAATGCCGTAGCGCATCATCGCAAGCCGCGTCAGCCCTAGACCGAAGGCGAAACCGCCCCACTCCTCGGGATCGATACCGCTCAACCTGCAGCACGTTCGGATGCACCAACCCGCAGGGCAGCAACTCAACCCAGCCGCTCTGCTTGCAAACCGGACAGCCCGCGCCATCGCAAATTAAGCATCGGATATCCAGCTCAAATCCAGGCTCGACGAAGGGGAAGTATCCCGGCCTCAGCCGCACCGTCACGTCTCGTTTGAAAATGGAACTCAACAGCGTCTTCATGAAGTAAATCAGGTTTGCGACCGATACTTCACGGTCCACCATCATGCCTTCCAGCTGATAAAACGTGTGCTCGTGCGACGCGTCCACTTCTTCATTCCGAAACACCCGGCCGGGTGCGATCATGCGTAGCGGCGGCCCAAGCTTCCGCATTCCGCGCACCTGCACCGGCGAAGTATGCGTCCGCAGGAGATGTCCGTTCGATAGCCAGAACGTATCCTGCATATCGCGCGCCGGATGACTGGCCGGGATATTCAGAGCGTCGAAGTTATGCTCTTCCGTCTCTACCTCCGGACCATCCAAAATCGCAAATCCAAGCGACGTGAACAGATCTTCTATCTCGTTTTGAAGTTGCGTAATCGGATGCAAACTGCCGGGCCGCACACCTGGCGCAGGCAGCGTGACATCGATCCACTCTTTTGCAAGCCGCTCTGTAAGTTCCGCGTGCTCGAACCGGCGCTTTTTGTCCTCGTAAGCGCTCTCCAGGTCCTGCTTAACGGCATTCAGCAGTTTACCGACACGCGCCCGCTCTTCCGGCTGCAGCTTGCCGAAGTCTTTCGTGATCTGCGCCAGCGTCCCTTTACGGCCGAGCGCCTCAACGCGAGTTTCTTCCAGTTGTTCTAATGAGACTGCCGAAGCAAAAGCCGCAAGAGTCGCGCGCCGCAGCTCTTCAAGCAGACCGTCTAGTTGTCCGTCCAGCATGGGGCTATTGCAGCTTCGCCCCTAATTCTTCCAGCAAGGCGACGATCTCCTGATGCCCCTTCATCAAAGCAAGATCCAGCGCCGACTGATTGTTTTCCGCACGCGCATTTGCATCCGCGCCATTCGCGAGCAAAGTTTCAACAATTTCCCGGTCGCCCGCTTGCGCCGCTCCATGCAACGCCGTCCAGCCGCCTTCCTGGCGCGCATTCACGTCGGCTCCGTTTTCGAGCAGGATCTTGATCAAAGCAATTCGCCGCCCCGCCACGGCTGCATGAAGCGCTGTGTTGCCCATCGCATTTGTCGAGCGCGCATTCACATCCGCCCCCCGGTTGATCAAACCCTTTGCAAGTTCCGGATGTCCGAAAAACGCAGCCAGGTGCAAAGGACTCCAGCCATCCGTATTGTGCGCACTCAACAGCGAGCCGTCTAGATCCACTTCGCCAAGCACGCGTTCAGTCAATCCGGCAACACAGGCGCTAAACACATCCAGCTTTGGATTCAAACTCAGCAGGTAGTCCGCTGTTTCCTTCTGGCCGTAGTACTTAGCTAACAAAAACGCGCTTTGCCCGGCTTCGTTGGCCGTATCGAGCAATGCTGGGTTTTCCGCCAACGCATCGCGCACACTACTGAGATCGCCGCGCTTTACTTGCTCATGGAATGCCTTCACGTCAGGCATGTTCAGGCTGTGCAACGGGCAGGAAAATTGTTTCCGTCTTGTTCAATTCCCAATCCAGATGATTGATGTAAAAAAGTAGAATCTCGCGGTTATACTTGCCTGAAAACTCGTTGAAGACGCGCTCCTGCCATCCTTCCGTCAAATACTGTTCGGGCTTCAGATCCTTATCGAAGAAGCCCTCTTCATTTGGAATCCCGAGCAGGTTCAAAACATCTACGATCATGCTCAGATGCGAAAGCAGAAACACCTGGGCCATATCGGTCGCGAAGTCCTCTTCACCCGCTTCAATGCGCGCCCAAAGTCTAGGCTCCGCTTTGCGCAAAGATTCCGAATTTAGCTTTGCAAGCCGGGCCCGCAGCTTAAATCGCTCATAGACCTGATACGTCTTAAGCTTGCCGATAGAGATGCCGCGCACCAGTTGCCGGAACACGTCTTCGCCTAGCGCCTGATAGATGCCACACAACTGCATTCTGTCAAGCGTAACATAGCAGCCGCGTGGCGGCGTCGCTTCTCAAAGTGCTCAAGTTGATGATTCTTAAGCAATTTGAGACCGCTGCGCTACAATCGTCAGGTTTGGGTGAATCCCGCTAGAATCATGAGTAATTTGATTGTCCTTGGAGCGCAGTGGGGCGATGAAGGCAAAGGCAAAATCGTCGATCTGCTCTCTGAAAAATTCGATGCTGTGGCTCGTTACCAAGGCGGTCACAACGCCGGGCATACGGTCTATATCGGAAGCCAAAAATTCGTTCTTAAGCTGATCCCGAGCGGCATACTTCGCCCCGGCGTTCAGGCCGTCATAGGGAATGGCGTCGTGATCGACCCCGCGGCATTGCTCGAAGAGATCTCCAGCCTCGAAGCAATCGGCGTTGACGTGAAGTCGCAGCTAAAAATCAGCAACCGCGCCCATATCATTTTTCCTTTTCATCGAACGCTCGAAAAAATCTCCGAGGGCCGCGATAACCGCACCGCTATTGGTACGACCTCACGCGGCATCGGCCCTTGCTATGAAGACAAAATCGCCCGCCGCGGAATTCGCGTAGCCGACTTCGTCGATCAGGAGTTCTCGCAACTGTATCGGTCCCTGGCTGAAGACAAACAGATCATTGCGCGCGCATTCAACCTCGCGGACCTCGTCCCTTTCGACGAGATTCTGGAACAATACCGCCAACTCGCCGAGCAGATCCGCCCCATGGCGTGCGACACCTCGCATCTATTGAACGAGATGATCCGTCAGGGCAAGAGCATATTGTTCGAGGGCGCTCAAGGCACGATGCTCGATATCGATTTCGGAACTTACCCCTTCGTCACAAGTTCCAGCGCCGCCGCCGGAGGAGCCTGCACAGGAACGGGAGTTCCGCCGAACCGTATCGATGGGATCCTCGGGGTATCAAAGGCCTACATCACACGAGTCGGGGCGGGTCCGTTCCCTTCTGAAGATCACACTGAGATGGGCGAGCAAATTCGCCGCGCCGGCAACGAGTTTGGTTCGGTAACAGGCCGCCCACGACGCTGCGGCTGGTTCGACGTTCCCCTGCTGCGCTATACCGCCGAAGTCAACGGCTTCGACAGTCTGATCATTACGAAACTGGACGTCCTCGACGAACTCGACGAAATCCCGGTCTGCGTCGCTTATGAAGTCGATGGTACGGTGATCACTCACATGCCTGCCAGCACTCGCAGAATGGAAGCGATCAAACCCGTGTTCGAGCGTGTACCGGGATGGAAGCAATCGACCCGAAACGCCACAAAGCTCAGCGAATTGCCGAAGCAGGCGCGGGATTATCTCAATTTCCTGGAGGAGAAGACGGGAGTTGAGATCGGTTCGGTATCGATCGGGCCTGAGCGCAATGAAACGATGATCGTGTCGGGATCGAAGCTGGAGCGATTGCTGGCGTAGCGGCGTGCAAGAACCCGAGTTAAAGTTCGTGCACTCCAAATCATCGCTCATCGCGTGGAGACGCGTTCGTGTTAGGCGACTGCTCGGAGAATCGAGGTAAATGTTCTCGAACGCTCGTCAAAGGCTCGCTGAATGCGCCGGATGAAGAATTCTCGACGGCCATCAGCGCAATCCGCATGCTGCTGGGAACGTGGCGAGGTCATTCAGCAGCTTCAAATGTGGCTAATAACCAAGCAGCTGATGCACCCCACGCTACCTTCCGGATGCCCGGTCCAATGCCGGACGATCCGCTGTATGCTACTGATCCAGGAGACATCGCGCGGCCAGCCGACAAGCGGCTGACGCAAAGCCGTCATCCGCGTCATGTACGCTTTTGGAGACGCATGACGATAGCGGGCAACGGCATGCCTACGACAAGAACGCTGTTACTGCCTGAGGCGATTGCATTCGCTCTTGCAATTTCATCCCGGATCGCGGAGTCTCTGCTTTGACGATAACCACATTCTCTCATGACGGATCTAGTCAGGCACTCGGCGAGCAGATACGCCGCCGTCATTGCCGAAAGGAATCGTCCTCGGTTTCATTGCAGACCGAGTTCAAGTGAACGCGGGAGATCTCCAACGATGCGATCAGAATTGTCAGTTCGGCCTGACGGCGAACCTACCGGGAACTGCCGGACCAGCGTTATGTGGCTTCGAAACATCTGCCTTAGAATAGTCGATTGTAACGCACTGACGATTCCAAACCTCAAAACTCAACCGAATTCTTCCCGGCCCGCAACGCCCGCTCCTGACCATTCCACACCAGATCACCATCAACTCCCTCCGGCAGTTCAACCTCTCCCGACAATTTCCCGCCATCCTGCCGCAGATCAACGTGAATCATCCCGTGCGGGTGTGGCATCTCCGCCGTCACGTGCTTCAATGACCCGAGATTCGGAGCAATTCGCACCCGCTTGAATCCCGCCGCCGCCGAATCGATACCCGCTATCGTGCGCAGCAACTCAAAATTCGGACTCGCACCCCAGGCGTGGCAATCCGACCGCGTATCAGGGCCGTTCCACTCCGCCCACGTGCTCAGCCCTTCGCCAAGCATCTCGCGCCACGGCCCCAACATCTCCAGATACCGATCCCCAAGCCCCACCTCCCGCAAAGTCGCATTCATGTAGGCCCGAAAGTAAATCGACGACTTCGCCAGTGACACATCGGCAATCGTCTTCGTCACCACCGCCCGGGCTTGCTCGCCTTCAACAACGTGCGCCAGCACCGCGAGCGTATTCACTTGCTGCGAGTACGTTCGATGCGCTGGCTGATCGGCAAACAACCCACGCGCCGCATCCCAATCCGTCGCAAGAACCGTCGTCTTCAGTTGCTCCGCTCTCTCCCGGTCCTCCGCCGCGAGTGCCTTATCGCCCAGCGCCGTTTCCAGGTCGCCCGCCCACCGGTACGCCATCAGTAATTGCAAATCGAGCGCCGCTGCCGACGACCCATCGGGATCGGCCGGAGGCTCTCCATTCGGCCACTCCTTCACCCAATCGACAAAATTCCACCACGGCATACGCGCCAGCGATCCATTCGGCTTCTGGTATTCCCGGTAGAACGTCAGTACCGCACGTACGCCCGGCAGCATCTCGCGCGCGAAATCAGGATCGTCCACATACCACCAATAATCCCGGACCATGCCGATCCACCAAAGAGAAAACGGCGGAATGTATTGCTGCAAATGTGAAGGAGCCCGGCTCAACGTCGCACCCTCCGCCGTACGTGAAGAATTCAGCAGCCCTATACCGTTCTTCATCAGCCGTGAATCGCCCGTCATGTAAAGCGAAATCAACATTTGAATCCGCGCATCTCCCGCGTATTGCAACTCTTCGTAGAAAGGGCAATCCATGTACGTCTCATGCGCACACAGCCGGGCGGTATGCCAGCCGGTCGCAAGTATTTTTTGAATCTCTTCGTTCGATGAAGATTGCGCCGCCACGAACTGCCCTTTGCGTTGAAAAGGATACGCCGTAAAAACGCCTCGCAAGCTCTCAACGGTAACTGGCTCTTCGCCCGCAGTCACGTCCAATCGAATGTACCGGTAGGTGCGCCAGAACAATGGCCGGAAGCTTCTATGGCCGCCATCCAAGACATACGTATCGAAGGGTCCATAGAATTGCTTGCCTTCAATGTCGTTGCGGTTCGCTTTTACAATCGGATGTTTTGTCACGTACAAGGCTTCCGCATAGTGCAAACTGACGAGAGCCCCGGCGCCGCCGCTCACACTCAGTTCCGGAAACGCCGTCGTGAGATGATCCTGATCCAGCAGCACCGAGACCTTCGTATGGGCGGCCACCCGTAGCGGAAATCCAGCCACATCACTCATCCCCTCGGCCTTGCGCACCTTAAGATCGGTTTCTGGGGTCTGCTCTTCCAGCGGGATCTCACGCGCCACCAACATCCACCGGTTCGGAGCATCTCGCGCATCCCGCGCCGCGGCGTGGCTTACTTCGCGCGCCGCTGCCCAACTCGAATCGTCATAGCCGGGCTGCTCCCAACCCCACGGATACAACTTTGCATCGACCTTCTCATTTGGCCCGAGGGCGTAATACCCGGTCATCTGATCTCGTGGAATCAGCTGCGGCGCATAAGCCTTGTCCTCCAGGCACTTCCAGGCACGGCCGGTGTTTACTGTGACGTCCTCCGGACGATCTGCCTCCAACACGAACCCCGTGCGATTTGAAATCTGCGCAATTGCGCGATGCTCGCCTTCATTCCACACGACAGCGGCCAATACATTCGTGCCGCTGTGTAGCTCGGGCGCAATATCGACCGTCTCGTAACGCCAGTGAGTCAGATCCCCGCGCGCTGGGCCCCAGGAAACACGCACGCCATTGACAAACAGCTCATACCGGTTATCGCCCGAAACATAAACCACGAAGTGTTCCGGTTTTGACACCAGATCGAAAGCGCGCCGGAAATGATAGACGCCATACTCCTGCGGAGCGCTTCCCGGTACATCGATCCATTGTGCTTTCCAGACGTGCGTCGTCGCCGTATGGCTCTGCGCTCCTAGAATTGCCGAGCCCACGGCCAGCAGCGGAATTAAGCTTCTCAATTTTGCCATCCACGCGAGATACTATCACCGCCCGGGCTAGCGACGCTATCATCGAAAGTACCGAATCCTAGATAACAAATGGCAACCAGCGACGATCGAAAAAAACGAGGGCAGGAGATTCTGAAGAAGTTTCGTTCCGTAAGCGGCAGCGACGCGTATTCCGCCGCTTCCGATGCGATTGCGGACATTCTTCTGTCCGTGGCTCAAAACGCGCAAGAAGCAACCAGTATCCTTCACGCCGCGGAAGTCGATTACAGAAGCACGGCTGAAGGCGACGATGTAGCGGCCGAAGGCTAACCGGGCTCTTACATATTCAGGTGATGCTCGATCTGCTCGTTCATCTGCCGTAGTACATCCTCGCGCTCCGGACCGCTCAACTGCTCATCAAGCCGCTGCAGCGCTACTCCAACAACATCGCGGTGATGAAGCCTCGAACCCACGGATTCACTCAGCCGCAGCCATAGGTTATGCAGCTTGTCCACGTCCTCCGGCCACAAGCGCGGCGGATGAGGACCCAGATTGACAAACGTCGATGGCCTTCCAGGCGTGATAATTTCAAGCGAAAACGGGTGCCGTGGCTCTGGTAATTTCTCCCAAGCGAGCCCGATGCGCCGTGCAAGTTCATCTGAACTCATGCTGGGCGAAACACCCGTTACCAACCGCGACACCTTCAGATTATTCGCAGTTTGCACGACCGCTTCAAAAGGGTCGGTCGAAGGGACCACCAGCAGTTCGACAGGCTTGCCCTTCTTTCTCGGCCATAATCACGACAGCGCTGAACAGCGCCTTCTCGTCCTTCCAAAAACCTGATCTTTGTTCAGATCATATTCGCTGTCGGTCGCGGTCGGCCGGACCGTCATAACCACAATATCGTTACGGCGCAGATCCGTCTTCTGCAGCGTCCGCCGCAGATGCTGCATGTTTCCCGGGTTTCGTACGGCAACAAGCACGCAGCCTGGCCTGGCATGAAGAAGAGTCGTGATCGGAACGCGGCTGCTGTTGAAGATTGAACTCTTCAAGAAGTTGCTCGTGTCTCCTTCTGCGCCATAGTCGCCCTTTTCTTGTTAGAACCGGTGCTTTTCTGATAATGTGTGAAGACGTGAACAGTATGAAGAATGCAATTGTGAAGCCGATGCCATACATGGTCGCGTACTGTTTTGAAAACAGATTGACCACGCGCCGTAGCCAGCAAGACCAGCGTGGTGGCCGCCAGCCCAACCGGAATCTCTTTCCCTGCCGATGTGAAAGTTGACCGGGACCTTGTACTCTTGATCGCTGCCGCTGAAACCGCAATGCAAGCACGCCCAGTGCCTTCAATGCAAAACTCCAAACTACGCCGAATGCATACGCCTCGCCCAGCAGGTAAACATCTCCGCGGCTAAGCACAATCGTCGCAATCTGCAGGACCGTGATGAAATTGATAATGCGAAACGTAGTTCCAAATTTATGGTGCAACTTCCGGAACGAGTCCAGAAGCACCCCGTCTTCCGCCACGCGGTTCAGAACTCCGTTAGCGCCGATCATGGATGTATTCACCGCGCCTGACAGAATCAACACGCCGACCACCACAACGAAAACATGAAATACCAGGCGCAAGTAGCTCGGGTCCGGCCAAATTCATAGCCAGACCGCCTATCAGGTTGTCCGACATAGGTCTTGCGAACGGCGTCCGGAATAATCATCACCGCAAAAAGCGTAATGAGACCCGTCGAAAAGATCGCGTAAAAGCAAACGATGTTGGCGGTGATCTTCAGATTCTTCAGCTTTGGAGAGGCGATCTCGCGATAAACCTGGGCCAGGGTCTCAAAGCCGCTCATCGAAAGAAGCGAATGGCCGAAGGCAATGATCACCGCGACAATCGGAAAGGTCGGCCAAGCCGTTCCGTTGTACCAACCTAAAGATTCTTTCGTAAATGAAAGATGACGGGGAAGCGGCGAAGGGGGCAGTTGCCATTTTCCTTGAATCAAAATGGTGAGCGGACACCAGATCAAAAGCGCAACCACCATCACCGTCGTGATCTGCATGATTCTCAGCGCAGCGGAACTCGATTCTTCAATTCCTTTGATATTGCTCCGCCAAAAATAAATGGTCACCGCCACGCCAAAAAAAGCGGCGAAATCCGTTCGGACTTACGTGATATCTCTGATGCGCAAACCCGAACAGCTCGTTAATCAGCCGCCCTAAGTACTGGCCCGCGCTGACGCAACTGATGGGTCCCGTCAGAACGTAATCGAACACCAGCGCGGAAACCGAGATCTTGCGCGGCCATTGGGCCCATGCTGTCCCGAACCACCACATAAACGCCGCCGCGAACAAACATTCCGCAGCTCTCCATGTAAACCGATCGCACGGCAAAGCTGAAGAGCATTACGCCCAGCGATGTACCAGGCTGCCGATTTTCCAATGGCCTGTTCCGCAATGCCGCCCGCATAGAACATGGAGGAAGCCAGATCGCTCAGAACAATCGCCGCCCCACGCCAATAACTGATGAAGGAAAGAGCCACAGTTGTGGCAACCACTACCTTAGAGGTGGTGGAAAATTTAGGTTTGGTGATTTCCATATCTATCGAACGGAGCCAGGGCCATGCTATCTCCATGCTTGTGCCCAGGGTGTCCCAAGAACTATGGCCCTCAGGGACGTAGTCGTCCATGGCCGCCACCCCGAACTGGCGAAGACCTCAATTCGTGCTTTGCTCCTAGTAGAACACGAACTTCCGCTCGCGGTTATCGATCTTCTTTATGGAGATCTTATTGACGGGCGCCACGGCAGAATCAGTTAGACCGCGATCACCGCTTCACTATGAGTGTCACCCTAGCCAGTCCTGTTCGAACGAGACTATACTCCTAACCCTAAGTATTCGGACGGCTTCCACTTTCACTCATACTCTCTCCGCGTAAACCGAAGAGGGTTACATGAAGCCTTTTACCCGTTCAACCCGTGGCGCTGTTCTCTTGTTAATGGCTCTGGGAGCCGCTCTCGAACTCTCAGCGAGTCCACTTTTTTCCGTCGAAACTTTAGGTGCGCTTGGGAATGGGGCAGCAATGCCCACGGCCTTCAGCGCCGGGCAGTCTGTCGGCTTCATCACAAATGCTCAAGGCGACCAGGTTCCTGTCTCGTTCGGCGGCGGGTCCGCGATACCTCTAGCGAGCCATGGGATTGCCGCCGGTATCAACTCCTCCGGTGTTATCGTGGGCACCACATCTTCAGGCGTTACGGAATGGTCTGGCGGCCAAGCCACAAGCTTGCATATTCCTGGTTACGGAAACGCCATCAACGACGCCGGCCAGGTTGCGGGTGCGTATCAGGCGTCAGCCAGCGAATTACACGCTTTCGTTTCAACAAACGACAAACTGCGGGACCTCGGAACGCTCGGAGGAAACTGGAGTTCGGCTGATGCGATTAATTCGAAGGGCCAGATCGCGGGAGTGAGTCTTCTTGCGAATGGCAGCGCACACGCATTCGTCTGGGATGGTTCTGGACTTAGCGACATTGGCACGCTCGGGGGCGCGAACAGCTACGCGAGCGGCATTAACAACCACGGCCAGGTAGTCGGAACGGCCCAGACTTCGGAAGGTTATCTCAACGCCTTCTCCTGGAGCTCGAAAGGCATGGTTGACCTCGGAACTCTGGGCGGTTCTCTCAGCGCCGCCTACGGCGTGAACGATTCAGGTGATGTGGTCGGCTATTCGTTGACTGCCGGAAACGGCGCAACACACGGCTTTTTCGACCAGAACGGCGTTATGTTCGATCTCAATAACTTGCTTCCGCTCGGATCGCAATGGACGATTACGGCTGCCTATGCGGTGGACGATTCCGGCGAAATTCTCGGCACAGGCTCTTACCTCGGCCAGTCCTATGCCGTCGAGTTGTCTTCCTCTGCCGCGGATGGAAGCGCTTTTTCCGCAGTATCGCCCGTGGCGACTCCGGAACCAGCGGCTTTTATTTTGGTCGGCATTGGATTGATCGTGCTGTCCCGGTTAAGACGATCGAAAAACGTACGCTCACCGGAGCAAACCGAATTCAGGTCTCCTTGTCTAATTCAGTCCGGCTTAGGCGTCTTGAAGAAGTGAGTGTTCTTTCATTCCCGTATCTACGTCTGGGTCTTTGCACGTTACTTCTCGCTCCGTTTGCCTATGCACAAAAGCCGGCTGCGTCCGCAAAAGATCCGCTGGGCCGCGAAAATCCTCGCTCCACGGTAACGGAGTTTCTTCAGGCCTGCGGAAGCAAAAATTATCAAACTCGCAGAGCAGTATCTCGATCTCTCCCGAATTCCCGCCAGGACTCGCGCCCACCGAGGAGTCGAACTCGCTCAGGGACTGGAGGCGATTCTGAATCAGAGCCGTTTCAGCGTCCTTCGGCTCAGCCAGGAGCCCGAAGGCAACCTCTCAGACGACCCTAACCCGGCCATTGAGCACGTCACAAAAGACACCACCAATACCATCGAATTGGAGCGCGTTCGGCTTCAACCGGGCGCCCCGCAAATATGGCTGTTCTCTTCCGAATCGGTCGCCAAGATACCAGCGCTCGTTCCAAACACCACGGAGTCTTCCATCGAATCGCATCTTCCTCGGTTTCTGGTCTCTTTTCGCTTGATAGAAACGCCGCTTTGGAAATGGCTCTCCCTTCTTATTGCCGCGATGATTCTTGTTTCGCTGATTCGGCTTCTTGAACGTCTGCTGCTCCTGATTCTGAGGCAAGTTGAAGCTCATTTAAGGTGGACCAGACGATGGGAATGGCTGGTTGCGATACTGCAGCCCTTGTTGATCTTTTTGGGAGCTGCGGGCTTCCGTATCGCGGAGGAGATCGTCGCCCCTTCCGCACTTGCCCGCGTGTACATTGGCGATCTGATTCTGCTCGTCGTTGTCTGTTCCGTGGCTTGGTGCCTGATCAACCTGGTCGAACTTTTTCTCACGCGGGTGGATTCACTGCTTGACCCGCGTCAGCGCGTAGTGTCGCGGTCTCTCTTATATCTGGGCCGCAGGACAACCAGAGTCGTCATTTTTGTCGTGGCGGGTATTTTCGTACTGACTAACTGGGGCTATCCGATGACAACGATCATCGCCGGTCTCGGAGTCGGAGGTATCGCGGTCGCTCTGGCGGCGCAACAGACCATCGCCAACGTGTTCGGCGGCGTTTCTGTCATCGGCGATCATCCGGTGATGGTGGGTGATTTCGGCAGTTTCGGGGGATTGCTAGGAAGAGTGGAAGACATCGGCATGCGGTCCACTCGCATCCGTACGCTGAGCCGGACCATTGTCAGCATTCCCAATGCCGCTTTCGCGGGCATGAACCTGGAAAACTACTCACTACGCGATAAGATTCTGTTTAATCCCACTATCCAAATCAAACGCGCCACTTCGAAAGAAGAAGTGATGCATCTCATGGATGGACTCGCGGACATGCTCAAAAAAGACAAACGAGTCGAAGTCGGCCCAACGCCAATCCGCATTAGCGGTCTTACCTCCGCTGCGTTCGCCGTCGAGATGTTTGCTTATGTTCTCTCCGCCGACATCGATACGTTCTACAAGATCGAAGCCGAGTTGTTCCTGGAGATCAACCAACTCGTCACGACTGCGGGTGTTGATCTCGTATAGGCCTAAGTGACTGGTATAAGATATGGCGGATGTTCAAATTCGCCGTTTTTTCTATTCTGCTCATGCGTAGCGGCTTCGCTATAGAGTTACCGACCAAGCCCTACCTAAGCACCGCCGCCATAAAGGCGATGGTCGCTGCTGCGGAAGCGGAAGCGGACAAGCGGCACGTTCAGGTGACGATCTGTATTGTTGACGAGAGCGGAAATCTTCTCTTCCTCGAAAAAGAGGATGGCGCAAGTCTGAACACGATTCAATTCGCACAGAAGAAAGCTCGCCACGCGGCGGCTTATGGTAGTCCGTCCAAATCCGCTCAGGATGCGGTCAAAGCCGGTTCGCTTGCCGGACTTGCGCTTCCCGATTACTTTCCGAATCAAGGCGGACTTCCGATCAAGGTTGAGCAAACGCACCATCGGTGGTATCGCGGCAAGTGGCGCAGCTTCTGAAGTGGATGAAGCGATCGCCCAGGCCGGATTGAACGCGTTATCAGAACCGCGACCGTAAGGGAGTCGTTCAGACCCACTCGCCTTGCCGCATCAAAGGTTCAGCTTTGCCATCCGCATCGATTCCCTCTACATCCATTTCGCCGGAACCGATCATCCAGTCAACATGAATCAGGCTATCGTTGGCTCCCTGCTTCGAAAGTTGCGCGGCGTCCAAGCTCTCCGCATTGCGCATACAAGTGCTGTAAGCCTGACCTAGTGCGATGTGACTGGCCGCATTCTCATCAAACAGCGTGTTCCAAAACAACAGTCCGCTGGCCGCAACAGGCGAGGAGTGCGGCACCAGCGCCACTTCCCCAAGCCTCCGCGCGCCCGCATCCGTATCCAGCATCCCCTGCAAAATTGCTTCGCCTTGTGTCGCCTTCGCTTCCACCACTCGGCCGCCTTCAAACCGGACCACAATGTCCTTTATCAACGTGCCCTGATGAGACAGCGGCTTCGTGCTTCGAACCCATCCGTCAACGCGATCCTTGTGAGGCGTAGTGAATACCTCTTCCGTCGGCATGTTGGGAATGCAGCGAATGCCATTTCGGGCCGTGGTGCCGCCGCCAAGCCAGAGATGACCATCCGCAAGGCCAACCCGCAGGTCGGTTCCTGGTGCTTTGAAATGAAGTGCCGAGAATTGTTTGCCGTTCAGCAACTGCACACGTTTGTCGAGTTCTCCATCGTGCTTCTGCCAAGCCGCAACGGGATCGGGAGTATCGATGCGAATCGCCGCAAAGATCGCATCCCATAGTTTTGATACGGCGGCTTCTTCCGGCTCATTTGGAAAGACAAGCTGTGCCCAGGCGGGCGCGGCGTAGGGCACGATGGTCCAATTAATCTCGTGCCTCGTAATGAGGTCGAGAGCGGGCCTGCTCGCTTTTGACATGGCGACATTGGCGCGAGCCACTTTGCCCGGATCCTGACCCGCTAACAGGGCGGGGTTGCCACCCGTAATCGCCAGGCGTGCCGCACCGCTGCGGTAAGCCGCCGCAAGACCGTCTTGCAGCCATTGGGCAGCGCGGTCAAAGCTGTCGTCGGACGCATTTCGAAATCGCAATAACGTGGCTTCTTCATCGGTGAATAGAGTCGTCACCAGCGATGCCCCGGCCTTGTAGGCGTGCTCCGTTATCCGGCGCACAAGCGGCAACGCTTGAAGGGGAGCCGTCATCACGAGTTCCTGGCCCGGTGCCATCCCAAGTCCCACTTGGATAGCCACTTCGCCCAGGCGATCCAGTTTTTGTTCGAAGGTTTTCGAGTCGTTCAAATTCTTATCTCTCTAATCTCAAGCGCAAGAATAACTACTGCAATCCACAAAATATCCGCAATGGCCAAATGCGTAATTTGCATCCAAACCGGCGCAAGCAATGTCAGATTGACCAAGCCCGCGGCGAGTTGGAGGATGGTTATAGCCGCGACGCTGGCAGCAGCCTTGTGAATTCCGGAACCGCGCGTGTGAGAGAGCGATTTGCTGGCCAACCACAGCAAATAAGCAGCGCCTGCAACCGCAATCAGCGGATGAATCACGCGAAGCCGTAACAAGACACTTGACGCGCTGGAAAAGTCCTGGCGCATTCCGGCTCCGATTGATGAAGCGGGGAACAGCGTATCTCCGAGAGCCGTGACAGCGCCAGTGATGCTCACAAAAATCGTGATGATCAGGGCCCACACCGCGGGCCGGGTTAATCCGCTTAGTTTCAGCTTCTCCACTCCGTTGCGGGCTACCCACGCCGTAGCTGTAATCGCGGCAAGCAGCAGCATTGTATTCGTCAGATGGGCGGACAAGTACCAGGCGCGTCCCGCCGATTGGTCCGTTGTGACATAGCGGAACAGCACTAATCCTGCCCCAAGCAGAGCCTCGATCAGAAGGAAAACGAGAGAGATCAGCGAATATGAACGTGCGGCGTGCCGTTTGGGAAAAACCAAAAAAGCCCAAATACATACCGTGATAACCAGGAAGGAGTCCAGGCTGGTCATCATCCGATGCGTGTACTCGATGACAGTCGGCAGGCTCATCCGCCTTGGGATCATCTGCCCGTTACAAAATGGCCAATTCGCTCCGCAGCCATCCCCTGAAAAGGAGATCCGCACGTAAGCTCCCCACAGAATCACCAGAACGTTGTACGCCAGCACCACCCAAGCGAAAATGCTGAAGCGCCGCTGCATCTACTTGCGGCCACTTCGCAGAACCGCAACTTTGAGAATCGCCGCCACGCTGCAGACCTCCGTTATACGGCCGTCCATCGCCATCTCGAAAACTTCCTCAAAAGGATGCCATTGAACGGTAATGTCTTCCTCCGGATCAAGACTCATTTGAGTGGACGTGAGCCCGGTCGCAAGATACAACGTTTGCACATCGTCCGCAACACCGTTTCCATTGTCCACCGTGCCTAGCGAAGTCCAATGGGCCGCCAAAACGCCCGTTTCTTCAGCGAGTTCGCGCTGGGCAACTTTCAGCATGTCCGCCTCACCCGGATGAGACCCGCCACGTGGCACTTCCCATGAATAGCGGTTCACGGAATAACGCCATTGTCCGACCAGGACCACTTCGTCACGATCGTTCATCGCAACCACGCCAATAGAGGGCCTGATGTAAACCACGCCGTAAATGCCGGGATTGCCATCCGGACGAATAACCTCGTCTTCCCTCACGCTGATCCATGCGTTCTCGTAGACAACGCGGGACGATGTAGTCTTCCAGGGATTGTCAGGCACCGGCTAAACGGCCCCGCTGCAAATTGCGGCCAGGACTTGCATGTCCACGTTGCCGCCAGACAGAATGATCCCGACGGACCGGACCTCGCGTGGTAATTTCCCGTGAAGTGCCGCCGCCGCCGCCACGGCCCCGCTAGGCTCAGTCAGAATCTTTACCCGGGACAGCAGAAACCGGACCGTCGCACAAATCTCTTCTTCCGACACCAGCAGCACTCCGTCCGCTAACGCCTTCACAATCGGGAATGTCACTTGGCCGGGCGCAACGGTTCGCAGCCCATCGGCAATCGTGGGGGGCGACGGGATCTCAACGCGCTCTCCCTTTTCAAGCGACTGATACCAATCGCTAGCCAGTTCAGGTTCTACTCCGAACACGCGGATACCGGGGCGCAATGCTTTAGCGACAACAAGCGTGCCCGCAAACAATCCGCCGCCGCCTGCGGGAAGGGCAATCGCATCCAAATCGGGGCATTCGCGTAGAAGTTCATAAGCTGCCGTGGCCTGTCCGGCAATCACCCAGGGATGATCGTACGGCGGCAATGTAATCGCACCCGTCTCGCGCGCAATGCGGCCCGCGATCTCTTCACGATTTTCGGTCTGCCGGTTGTAAAAAATGATCTTCGGACGGTATGCTTCCGTCGATTCACGCTTCGAGCGGGGTGCGTCCTCCGGCATGACAATCGTCGCCTTTACACCCAGATGCGCGGCTGCTATAGCAACAGCCTGAGCGTGATTGCCGGACGAATACGTAACTACTCCGCGCGCCCGCTCCTCCTCGCTGAGCTGAAGCATGAAGTTCAAAGCGCCTCGGAATTTGAAGGCGCCGCCGCGCTGCAGGTTCTCGCATTTAAAGAATGCTTGAACGCCAGACGCTTCGTTGAACAGCCTTGAACTGAGAACGGGCGTGTCATGAGCTTGAGATTGAATTCGCTCCGACGCGGCAATCACGTCATCGAAAGTGACCGTGTGCTTCACCTCTTCAGCCACGCCCATCAATAGCCCGCTTTCTTATCCACGATATTGTGCAGCGGTTCGCCTTTCGTATAACGTGAGAAGTTTTCGAGAAACAACTGCATGCTGAGGTCCAGCCAATCGGGATCGCGCGTCCGGTCGGTACAGTGCGGCGAAATCAGAACATTTTCCATGTCCCAGAGCGGGCTCTCCGGCGGCAGCGGTTCCGCTTCGAAAACATCCAGCGCGGCAGCCCCGATTTTCTTCTGCTGCAAGGCTCGAATCAGCGCGGCTTCGTCAATGACTGGCCCGCGTCCCACATTGATGACGATTGCCGTCGGTTTCATCACCGCGAACTCGGGATCGCTCAGCATGTGGCGGGTTTCTGGCGTCAAAGGCGCGGCGGCCACCACAACGTCGGCTTCCGAGAGCATCTCCTTCAACTGTGTCAAAGCGAACGCCCGGTCCAAAATCGGATCGCCCGCCGAGAGTTCCGGTTTCCTCCGCGTCGCATAGATCTTCAGGCCAAGCGCTTTGGCGAGCGTGGCGCACTCGCGCCCGATTTCGCCGTAACCAACGACTGCCATAATCTTGCCCGGCAGCCATTCAACGCTGAAGTTATCCCATTTGTGCGCGCGCTGACTTTCAACCAGCCGGCGAACGCGTTTATAGAAATAGAGAATGCCGAGAACGGCGAAGTCGGCCAGCGACCGTTTGAAAACGCCTCGCGCATTGGTCAGCGGAACTGGACTCTCAATGAACTCCGGGATCAGAAACTTTTCGACGCCTGCGGATAGAGAGTGAATCCATTTTGCATTCTCGATGTGCGGCCAGACTTCGCGCGAACGGCAGCGTATGTCCGCCAAGGCCGGAGTAAAGAACGATTTCAGCCTGCTGGCCGTGCTCGGCTATAAAATCGGCTGTGTTGCCGATTTCAATGTGAGCAAGTTCGCGGATCGATTGTAGATTTCGGAGAGCATAATGATCCGGGGGGCAGACAACGAGAAGATTTGGTTTTGGCACGGCGCTCTTCTATTTTATTGGACCGCCCTCAGTTTCTCGCGCCAGCCCCCGCGAACCAACTCACATCTCGTCGGCCGAGGGTCCATAGATGGACGGAACGGCGATGTCGTTCAACCGGAGATACACGCCCAACTGGGCCCGGTGATGAACGATGTGATTCATCAATAAAGACCGCAGCACTTCATAGCGTGTGCCCTGCATGATTACTTTCCCGCCGAAGCTCAGTTTCCAAGGCTGCTGAAGGCCTTCGTCCGACGCCTCCGCAATCTTTGCGCGCGTTTCCTTCACATGGCCATCAAACGCGTTCAGCAGCTGCTCGCGCGATTCCATGACAAGCGGCTGCATACTGGTCTTTGAAAAGTCCAGCTCCGGCGTGGTCAGTATCGTCGAGCCAAAGACGGGCAACTGCGCCAGATGGGCTGCAAGGCGTCCCATCAGCATCGATTTGTCGTGCGGTTTGAAATCTGGTTTGTCCACCGGCACACGCTCCAGCGTGGCGCGCGTTTTCTTCATCTCACTATCGAACTCGGGCAATAACAGCTCTCGAATCTGCATGTTTCAAGCTCCTTTGTACTCACATAATCTTAACTGGCTTACTGAGGCCCAAAAGCAAAATGTTGCGAACGCCCGCCGGTTGCCGTCTGTACTGACGTGCACACGGCGTTCCTCATCATCGCCATCGTTGCGATCGCGCTGCAGGGCCTCAGTCTTTATCTGGCGTTCTTTGGGCCCGATCTCCCGTACAAGATCAACCAGGCTCCTGACATCCCCATCAACAGTCCGCGGTTCTGCTCTTTGTTGGCCTTCCTGACGGAAGCCAAACTACTGCACGGCAATCGCGTCGAGGTGCTCACCAATGGCCCGTGCTTCTACGAGGCCGAACTGGCCTGCATTGCCTCGGCACAGAAGAGCGTCAATCTTGAAGCCTATATCTTTCACCGGGGGGACGTTAGCGCGCGTTTTGTCCAGGCGCTGGCTGAACGGGCCCGGGCCGGAGTCGAGGTCCGTCTCACCATCGATTACATCGGCAGCTTCAGCACCCCACGTTCTTATTTCAAGGAGCTGACCGACGCTGGCGGGCATCTGAAGTGGTATCACCCGTTTCAGCTTGCTGTGATTCCGCAACTGAATAACCGCACTCACCGTGAGCTGCTTATCGTCGATGGAACCACCGCGTTCATCGGAGGGGCGGGTATCGCGGATTGGTGGTACCGAGACGGTGTCAAAGGACGCCGCTGGCGGGACATGATGCTCAAAGTCGAGGGGCCGTCGGTTCCCGCTCTGCAGGCTGTCTTCGCGCAGAACTGGCTGCGTGTCTCCGGCGAAATCCTCACAGGTGAAGAGTACTTCCAATTCCCCAGTGATTCGGATGGCACGCCCGCCCTTGTTGTCGGCAGTACGCCAGCCGCCGGTGCGACACAAGCGCGCATTCTGTTTCAGCTACTCATCTCCTGTGCCGCGAAATGCGTCTTCATCTCCAGTCCTTACTTCCTTCCGGACAAGAGTGCGCGCCGGGCCATCGTTCGAGCCGCGCGTGAGCGGAATGTCGAAGTGAAAATTTTAACTCCGGGCGACAACAACGACGAACGGCTTACCCGCGCGTCCAGCCGCGAGCTGTACGGATCGCTTCTAAAGCACGGCATCAAGATTTACGAATACGGCCCGTCCATGAATCACACGAAAGCGCTGATGGTGGATGATTGCTGGGTGGTCGTCGGCTCCACCAACTTCGACTACCGCTCGTTCGTGATCAACGATGAGGTCAATCTGGCGTTATTGGATCCAGCGACCACGCGCCGTGTCGCGCAGGACTTTGAGCGCGACCTTTCACAGAGCAAAGAAATCACCTACGAAGACTGGCGGACCAAACGCCGCTTCCGCTTTGCCGAGTGGGTAGTCTCTTTACTGGAACGCCAGGAATGACGTGCTTTCGAGTCGCAACATACAACGTGCATAAGTGTAAAGGGGTCGATTGGCGCGTCAGTCCACGGCGCATCGCGGACGTGATCTTCGAAATCGAAGCCGATATCGTCGCCGCCCAGGAGATTCTCTACTCGCAAGCTGAAGCGATTTCGAGTCACGTCGCGCTCCCATTCGTTTTCGGCGCCGCGCGGCAGCATGCAAGAGAGCCGTATGGGAATGCGGTGTTCACTCGGTTTCCAGTGATCTCGTCCGGAAACTACGATCTTACGGTGCGGGCGCGCGAACCCCGCCAGTGTTTACGCGTTTCGGTTTTGCTCGCGGACGCAAACCCGCTTCACTTCTTTGCGGTCCACTTGGGGACGTCGTTCCTGGAACGCCGTGAACAGGCCCGTCGCTTCGTTTCCGCCGAGATTCTGGAACACCCGGACCTGAAGGGGGCGCGCGTCGTTGCCGGAGACTTCAACGAATGGACCCGCGGCCTGGCGACCCAAATGTTAAGCCGAACACTTACAGAGCGCCGACATCGTAGCGCACCTGAAGCGCAGAACGACCTACCCCGGCGTGCTTCCGTTCATGCATCTCGATCACATTTATTACGATCCCGCCTTTCACTTGCGAGCCATGCGTCTGCACCGTACCAGGCTCGCTCTCCTTGCCTCGGATCACTTGCCGCTCCTTGCGGATTTCGATTCCCGCTAGACTAGTAGTTGTGGTAGATCGTTGTACATGTGGAGCCGTCCCGCCGGAAGACGCTCGCTTTTGTCATAAATGCGGCAGGCCATTGTACGAAGCGGACATCGCGCGAATTGCCGCGGAGGATGCTCCCCCGCCGCCAATCATACAGGCTGCGGTCCCGCCTGCGAAGCCCGTTGGTGTTTCGTTCAAGAATTTTAGGGCGCTGGCAATTACAACGTTCATGGCCGGAACCGCCTTCGTCATCTCCGGTGTCGCGGCTGTAGTTTCCCCTTTGTTATTTCCACTGGTTCTACTGGCCGCCGGCTTTTTTGCCGCCGTGATTTACAAGAATCAGGCTGCCGGTCCCATATCGACGGCCGCGGGCGCCTTGCTCGGGTGGATGACCGGCTTGTGGCTCTTCATCGTGTTCGCGCTCGCCGCCATCTCCCCTGCCGGAGCCCAAGCCATCAAGCAAATGCAGAGCGTACCCGAGTTCTCTCAATTGATGTCCAAAGATCCTCACCAACTGGTCCTCATTTTCGCCGTGAGCGGATTTTGCTTCGTCACACTTATCCCCGGACTGGGCGGCCTGCTCGGCGCGCTGCTTTCGATGAAGGGCCGTCATTCATCCTGACCTCGCGCCAATCTTGTCGCAGCCCGCATCTGAATGAGTAAATCTATCCTTACACTGACCGTCAATCCGGCGATCGACAGAATCGTAACCGTAGACCGGCTGGTGTTCGAAGATCGTGCCTATATCGAATCGACCACCGAGGCCGCCGGTGGCCGCGGTATCAATGCCGCTCGTGTTCTCACCAGTTTTGGAGCGACCACGGTTGCAATCACAACCTCCGGCCCGCGCGAGGGCGGACGCCGTTTCGAAGAAGCGTTACAGCAAGACAGTTTTGGAAAGGAAATCGTCAAGGTACGGCAGAAGATACGGACAAATTTGACGATCTCCGATCGCCGCGGCCTTTCCGTAAAGCTGAACGAGGTGGGGCCTAAGATTTCCCTATCCGAACAGAACCTGATTATCAAAGCGGTTGAGAAACTTCTCCCTGGCGCATCGTGGCTGATGTTGTGCGGTAGCTTACCTCCGGGAGTGGAAGCTCACTTTTACACGAAGTTGATCAAACTGGCGGCGAAGCACGAGGTGAAAACGTTGCTCGACACGGACGGCGATGCGCTGCTGCATGGACTTGAGGCCGGGCCTACTTTGGTGAAGCCGAATCAGTCTGAAGCTGAACGGCTTCTGAACACGCCGTTAATAACGCGTTCCCATTGGGTTGACGCGGTTCATCGGATTAAGGGCCTGGGCGCGAAAGCCGTGGCGCTTTCGCTGGGCAGCCGTGGCATCGTTGCCGCTACAGACGAGGGCGTACTGAAGCCGTGCCGCCTTCCGTCGAAGCGGTTTGCCCAATTGGCGCAGGCGATGCCGCGGCAGCCGCGATCGTCTGGTCTTTGGATCGGGGCGACGCTTTCATCGAAGCCCTGCGCTGGGGCGTGGCGGCTGGCACAGCCTCTTCCATGCTTCCGGGGATCAGCCTGGCCAATCTGGAGCAAACGGAAAAAATGTACGCGCGTTGCGCGGTGACAAGGATTGCCTGATGCGGCAA
>CAWJUO010000066.1:0-35468 GCA_963845995.1 uncultured Acidobacteriaceae bacterium
ACGCGCAGGGCCGCCTCGTAGCAGGCGATCGCTTGGCGCAGGTTCGCATCCCGATTGCCGCTCGGCAGATCGCTCCAGGCAGCGCCCAGATTGTTCTGCGTCATCGCCCAGTCCTGCGGAAAGTCGGTCTCGGTACGGACGCGCAGGGCCGCTTCATAGCAGGCGATCGCTTGGCGCAGGTTCCCCTCCCGATTGCCGCTCGGCAGATCGCTCCAAGCAGTGCCCAGATTGTTCTGCGTCATCGCCCAGCTCTGCGGAAAGTCGGTCTCGGTACGGACGCGCAGGGCCGCTTCATAGCAGGCGATCGTTGGCGCAGGTTCGCATCCCGATTGCCGCTCGGCAGATTGCTCCAGGCATTGCCCAGATTGTTCTGCGTCACAGCCCAGCTCTGCGGAAAGTCGGTCTCGGTATAAACGCGCAGGGCCGCTTCATAGCAGGCGATCGCTTGGCGCAGGTTCGCATCCCGATTGCCGCTCGGCAGATTGCTCCAGGCAGCGCCCAGATTGTTCTGCGTCGCCGCCCAGTCCTGCGGAAAGTCGGTCTCGGTACGGACGCGCAGGGCCGCCTCGTAGCAGGCGATCGCTTGGCGCAGGTTCCCCTCCCGATTGCCGCTCGGCAGATCGCTCCAGGCAGCGCCCAGATTGTTCTGCGTCATCGCCCAGTGTTGTGGAAAGTCGGTCTCGGTATAAACGCGCAGGGCCGCTTCATAGCAGGCGATCGCTTGGCGCAGGTTCACATCCCGATTGCCGCCCGGCAGACGCTTCCAGGCAGTGCCCAGATTATTCTGCGTCCTCGCCCAGCCCTGCGGAAAGTCGGTCTCGGTAAAGACGCGCAGGGCCGCTTCGTAGCAGGCGATCGCTTGGCGCAGGTTCCCCTCCCGATTGCCGCTCGGCAGATCGCTCCAGGCATTGCCCAGATTGTTCTGCGTCGTCGCCCAGTCCTGCGGAAAGTCGGTTTCGGTATAAACGCGCAGGGCTGCTTCATAGCAGGCGATCGCTTGGCGCAGGTTCGCATCCCGATTGCCGCTCGGCAGATTCCTCCAGGCATTGCCCAGATTGTTCTGCGTCACCGCCCAGCCCTGCGGAAAGTCGGTCGCGGTACGAACGCGCAGGGCCGCTTCATAGCAGGCGATCGCCTGGCGCAGGTTCGCATCCCGATTGCCCAATGACGCCTGCCAATAGTTCCACACCCAGAGACGAAAGCGCCTCGGCATCATCGGAAGTCAATAGCGGCTGCCGCAGCAGATCGACCGGTTCCCACCAGCGCAGCAGTTCGAAGTGCTCCCGCACTCTGGACGGGACCGCGGTCCGTGCCGACTCGGCGAGCTCTCCTCCATTTGCTGAGCCCTTCGCGAGGCTCCAGACAGTAATAGTGATACCAAGCCAACGCTGCCTCATCGTCAAACGTGTCTGGACGCCCGGCTCCATAGCTCAAGCCAGAGTTGGTGGTTCCGTGGCGCCCGGTCCGGAGCACCCGCTTGGTTCTTTAGCGCCGATCGCATTTGGGCCCTAACCGTGAACCAACCGGGTCGCCCTGCCACGGGATCGATGAAGCTATATCCCGGAAGGGCATCCCAGGCCGCGTCCTGGGCCGCGCTGCGCTCTTGAGAGTAGGCGGACCGGGCGGCGGCCTCGTCAAAGAACGGAGTCAGAGCAAGTCGCTCGATCCAGGAACGCTCCACGTCGGAATACAACGATTTCAGAAAGCGCTCACCCAAGGCGCGCCAGTCGTGTGGATGCAACAAAAGTGTTTCGGGGCTGGGCTCGTGACCGGTACGGCGCTCGGCGGCGACAATATCGGCGCACAGTCCCAGACTGAAACAGTGATATCCGCCGTCAGACGGATCGTGCGCGGTCCGGAGGATTGCAGTCTGCAAGTTTGTGTCCGCGATGCTGGAGAGTGCGAGGAAATAGCGCGCGTCGGGTTCGGCTAATCCGCCAACCGCATGCTGCTCTAAGCAGTCGGCCCAAACCGCATCCGACTCCTCCCACATCAACTTGTTCTGACCCGCGATGACTGTCAGAGCAAAGTCGAAGTTCCCCGCCAAGTCACGTATCCAGCTTTCCCGCAGCAGCCTCTGCCCCCGGTTTTGGAGACCGGAACTCACGGCCTCGTATGTATCCAGGAAGATCACTGCACGTGCGGCACGATTGAAATGAACCGGCAGATTTGCATCCATGTCTTCGGCAAGGTAGTTCAGGAGCTCGTCTCCGATCTCCTGAGCGGTTCGAGAGCGGAACTGCAGTGCAAACTCACTGCCGAGTTGTGTGGATATGAATTCTCCGATCGGCAGATCTTGAATACGATGGCGAAGGCTCTTGCTCAATCGGTCGAGCAACACCTTTGCACCGGGGATCTGCGCGCCAGGAATCAGTTCTTTCGCCTTACTCGCAATTTCGGATGCCAGTTCAACGGCGATCCCAATGCCTTCGCCGTAAGTGGACGGCTCTTTACCCAGGTCTTGTTTGAAGCGCATCATCCCGAGGGCAAGATCGAAATGAGGTGCGGCGGCTCCGAATTGATGACGGATTTGTTGAAGTGCCAACGAAGGATCCAGCACGAATTGCTGTCCACCCATCGCTCCGAAGTCGAGGAAGGCCACCGGGAGGTCGCGTGATATCTCTTCCCGCAACTTTCTCAATAGCCAGCTCTTGCCCGCGCCGCCGACGCCATAAAACATAACAACCGGCAGATCCGTAACAGTATGGGTCAGCGCACGAATTCGGCCCCGAAGATCGTCGCGATCCGTAAACAGTGCAATGTCAGCCGCTGAGTGCGATCGACCATATCCCGGGCGTGGCATAGCTGCGGTAGTTTACCACCAGAATGGATCAGACATGACAAAGCAACTTGAAAAAACGAACCCAACCCGAATTCGTTTCGCAAACAATGGCTTTTCAACCCATTCGCTTCCCACCCCACGCCCGGTCACCGATTTCAAAAAACCTTTATCTCACCCAAATCCAAACACTTAACTCTCTTCTCCCCGCCCGCCGTGAACATCGCTACTTCAAACTCGCGGTCAAATGAAGAAAACGCCATTGCGTCAAACCGGGCCCACGAGTTCGACCGGGAAAGCGCATTCAAGCAAAAACTCCACCAAACACGGCCTGTGCGGAAATCCGGCCAAATTTTTTCCAGGCGAGACGCAAGAACAATACAACTTCGTCCGCGACAGATGGTTCGCCGAATACGATTCGGACAGCCCCGGGACTGCGATGCTTCTCGAACAGCTCATCAACTGCGATCGCCAGGTTCGCTTCTCCAGCAGCGCCGTCATGGACGCGGAAATCGCTCTTCACAACGCTGAAAACGCCTCCGAACGCGACGAAGCTCGCATTGAATCGCTTCAAAAGGATTTAACCCTCAAGCTCCGCTACAAAACCACGCACGAGCGTGCCTTCCAGCGCGCTTTCCGCAACATTGAGCAGTTCGGCCAGCGCCGCGTACGCGAAACACTGGCTGCCCAGCGCCTGCAAATTCTCCAGCACAAAATCCTCACCTTTACCGCGATTCTTTGCAAAAAGAACGGCATCGATCCCGCCATCCTTCTTCCTTTCATCACGTCAGGCGCTATCCAGCCGCAGCCGGAACCGCCAAGCGAGCCAACTCCATGTCTATGAACCCCCCCGATCCATTCTTCGACAAATACAAGTCGCTGATTGGACATTCCCAGGTAAACCCGCCCGCCAAAAGCGGTCAACCCATCAGCGCTGACGGCCTCGTTACAAAATCCGGCAAGGCCGCGGGCAAAATGAAAGAACCGGAGCCGCCCAAAACCCGCGCTCAGGCCCTCTTCCAAGGCCAGAGCCATCCCAAGAAGCGCAAGAAAATCGTTCGCATGGAACAGTGGGTGGAGGTCCGCATCCGCGACGGCCAAACCGTCACCAGGCTCTATCCAAGCAACGACGAACTCATCAAGTGCGGCCAGCGCATGTTGCCTCCGCCCGAGTTCGTCTACCGCCGCATCAATTTCCCCGACGGAATTCCGCCCGAATACAATTGGGCCGGACCAAAAAACGAAGTACACCGTGAACGCGGCGGCTGCGGCATTCAGCGTATGACCGTTGACACATGGCTGGACGTCGTCGATCGCGAGAAGTCACGGGAAGACGGCCATATCGGTCCTACCGGCGTCGGAAACCTGCCCCGTCCACAAGAGCACGGCCCTTGCCTCTGCCCCACTTGTACCCGCAATCAAGCCATCTTGGACGCGCGCGAAGCAGCCTCGTCATAAAGCGGCTCCTATAATGAAGGACGGAGTAACGGGAGGATTTCTATATTGCACTTTGTGCTGTTTCTCGCAGACCTGAGCCTGTGGGATCTCATTCTAAACCTTAGGCCCGTCCCTCTTGCCGTCATCGCCATCCTGATTCTGTTTTCGCTTTTTTCCTGGACCATCGCGTTCTCGAAAAACAGCATCTTCGGCCGGGCGCGCCGCGAAAACAAGAATTTCCTGCGAGCCTTCCGCAAGGCTTCAACGCTTCAATCCGTGGCGGTGGCAAGCGAACAGTTCACCGCCGCTCCGCTGGTCGCTGTTTTCGATTTCGGCTACGGCGAAATTGAACGTCAACTCAAACAGCGCGGCGCGCTCGTCAACAAACCGGCTATCGAGCGAAGCCTGCAATTGGGCATCAGTGAAGAAGTCACCAAGCTTGAGATAAACATGAACTGGCTTGCCACGGTGGCTTCGGTCTCGCCATTCATCGGTTTGTTCGGAACCGTATGGGGCATCATCGACGCCTTCCAGGGTCTCGGTAACGCCGGCAGTGCGAGCCTTCGCGCCGTCGCGCCCGGCATCTCCGAAGCTCTCATCACCACCGCCATCGGTCTCGCCGCCGCCATCCCCGCCGCCATCTTCTACAACGTTTTCGGTACCCGTATAAAGGAGATCGGAACGCGCATGGAAGACTTCGCCATCGAATTCCAGAACATGGCCGAAAGGGACTTCGGTGCCTGATTCGACAGCTCCTGAACGCGCTAGGAATATTCTAACCCATGGCATTCTCCTTTAACAACAACGGCGGACGGCGCGGACGCAGATTCGGCGCCCCTTCCGCCATGTCTGAAATCAACATCGTTCCGCTCGTGGACGTAGTCCTCGTACTTCTCGTCATCTTCATGATCACGGCCAACGTCATGGAGTTCGGCCTCGACATCCAGGTCCCCAAAGTCAACCGCGTGCAAAGCACCGCTCAAGACCTGCCCGTCATTAGCATCAGCAAGAGTGGCGAATCTTTCCTGAACGAAAAACCCATCAACATCAACCTGCTCGCCGAGGGCATTCACCAGCGCTTCCGCAACGCCACCGCCGTCTACGTCCGGGCCGATAAAGAAACGCCATGGGACCCGATCGCGCAAATCATAGCCCAGCTAGGCCAAGCGAAATTTGAAGTCAAAATGGTGACCGCGCCCACTGATTCCGCAACGCGCCAGCGCCGTTAACTGAGCATGGCCGCACCACTCGACATCCTCGACGAACGCGATCCTCTCAGAGGGCCGTTCATCGGTGCGTTGCTCATGCATGTTGGCGTGGTCGCTCTGCTGTTTTTCGGTTGGTTGTGGATGAATCGGGTTCGTGAAAACCTCGGCGATCTGCACCCCGCTGGCGGTCCAGCCTACGATGTTTCGCCGGTGAACAAGATTCCCATCCCACAGCGTCAGGCTCCCCAGAATCCCGTTGCCGCCGACACCCAATCGACCGTCCCCACGGCTCCGGCCAAACAGGAGCTTGAAAAAAAACTGCCCGTCCCCGATAAGGACGCCTTTCAAATTCCCGATAAGAAGAAGCATGTAGCGGACCAGCCTCTTCATCAACAGAAATACATGCAGCCCGCGCCCGACAACCAGGTCTACAGCCGAACGCGCACCGCCGTTTCAAGTCCCATGTATGGACAGAGCGGATCGGGGCAGGTGGGCATCGGTCCGAATTCTCCGCTTGGCAATCGCCTCGGGTGGTACGCCGAAATCGTCCGCCAACGAATCGCTCAGCAATGGCTGACCAACGGTCTCGACGCCCGGTCCCAACAGTCTCCAGCCATCGTCAGCTTCACCATCATGCGCGACGGCAGAATCACCGACGTGCGTGTGATCCAACCGAGCGGCAATCCGAACATCGACAACACGGCCCAGCGTGCCGTCTATCAGGCGAGCCCTCTCCCGGCGCTTCCTCCGCAAATTACCGACAACTCTATTTCGGCCCAGTTCACGTTCAATCTACGTTAAATGCAACTACGACTTATTTCCTCCGCACTCATCCTGATCGGCAGTGCAAGCCTTCTCTCTGCCTATCAACAGGTGCAAGGCACCATCGAAAAGAATCCCGGAAAACCCTTCGTTGCCGTGACGGATTTCCGCGCCTCCGGCTCCGCTGCCTCATTCATCGGCGCCTTCAACAGCACCGTTGCCGGCGATCTTCAGGGTTCGCCGCTCCTCAACTTTGTTCCGAAGACTCTCTATCCGTTGTTGGTTCCCCAGCAGCCTTCCGACCTGATCGCGGGCGTTGCCCCGCCCAGCGCCGCGCCCGTGAATCCGCAAGGTAAGCGTCTCTCCGATTGGAGCCTGCCTCCCATCTCCGCGAACTTCTTGGGTATGGGCTACGGGGCGGAGGATCATGGCCAATTCGTAGTCTTCGGTTGGTTCTACACAACCTCTGCGAACATGCCCAGCCTTCAACAGGCGCAGGTATTCGGTAAGGTCTACACCGCTACGCTCGATCAGTCCGGCGCAATCGATGCCGGACATCGCTACGCGGCCGATATCCTGGCCCAGTTCGGCGGCAAGAGTCTCGTTGGAACCCGCATCGTCTTCGTGTCCGACCGTTCCGGCACGAAAGAGATATGGGTCATGAACTGGGATGGCACCGATCAGCGGCAGCTCACCCACTTCGGTACCATCGCGACGTTTCCTTCCGCATCTCCCGACGGCCGTCTCGTCGCTTTCACCGCCTGGACTCGCGAGAGTCCCAACATCTACATGTATTCGCTCGATACGGGCCGCAAACTTCCGTTCTATAATCAACGCGCATCCATGAACGCCTTCGTCACCTTCACGCCCGATTCGAAACGCGTGATCTTTTCCTCTACTGCCGCGGGCGGCCCGGCGCAGCTCTACATGGCGAACGTGGACGGCAGCAACCTTCATCGGCTCACGTCTTCCGGTGCTATCGAGGTCGAAGCTAAAATCAATCCCAAAACGGGAGCCGACTTAGTCGATGTCTCCGGCCGCTCTGGAATGCCGCAGGTCTATCACATGAACATGGAAGGGACCGACGTGCAGCGCCTTTCGGCGGGTACCGGCGAAGCCACTAATCCATCATGGAGTCCCGATGGCGTGCATATCGCGTTTGCCTGGACCAAAGGCTTCGAACCCGGCAACTACAACATCTTCATCATGGATGTGTCGTCGCGGCAAACCACGCAATTGACTGCCAACGAGGGGCGCAACGAAAATCCAACTTGGGCGCCCGGATGGCGCGCACATTGCCTACGCTTCCAAGCGCGGACGTCAATCTCAAATCATGGTCATGAGCGCCGATGGAACCGGCAAGCACGCGCTAACTCAATCGGGTAATAATGAAAAACCAGTCTGGGTAAACGCCGAACAATAAGACTTTAGTAACATCTTGCTAGTTTGTATAAGTACACTCGTTCAGGGAGGATTTTGATAAATATCATGACGAAACGTAGAGCAACGCTGACGTTCGCCGCAGCGCTCACGTTGGTTTTGGCTGCGGGGTGCCACAAGAAACAGGCCCCACCGCCACCGCCACCACCGGCTCCGGCCCCGGCTCCGGTTGTAAATAAGCCCACCATTAATTACTTCACGGCAGAGCCTACTTCCGTGGACAGCGGCCAGCCGGCATCTTTGCGGTGGTCTGTAAGCGATGCCACCGGGATTGAAATCGATAACGGCATCGGCCAGGTCAGCCCGAACGGTCGTCGTGCCGTCTACCCGACTGGAACCACCACTTACACTCTGACTGCCACCAACGCCGGTGGAAATTCGACGGCCAGCACCACCATCACTGTTTCTACACCGCCGCCGCCCGCTCCCGTAGCCGCGCCCGCAGGCCCGTCCGCTGCCGAAATTCTGGCGAAACAGGTTCAGGATCTCCACTTCGATTACGACAAGAGCGACGTCCGTCCCGCGGATCAACCCATCCTGCAGGGTGATGCCACCGCTCTCAAAACCATCTTCGGAATGGACCCGAATTTTGTGATTACCATTGAAGGTCACTGCGACGAACGTGGTTCGGCCGAGTACAACCTGGCCCTGGGCGATCGCCGCGCTTCCGCGACAAAGGATGCGCTTGTCCAACTCGGAGTTCCCGCCGATAAACTGAAAACAACCAGCTACGGCAAGGAACGTCCGCTATGCACCGATGCCACGGAAGATTGCTACGCGAGAAATCGTCGCGCTCACTTCTCCGCTAATCAGTAAACTTTTGAGAAGGGGACAAATTTAACTGTCCCCTTCTCTCACGCTATCAAGGAGTCATCTCAATGAAATTTCTGCGCCTTCCCGCCTTAGTCTTCACCTGCTGTGCCCTGTCTTTCGGCGCAAGCAAGGAAATGATTGAGCTGCAGCGCGATGTGTCTCTTTTGCAGGACAAAGTCGATGGCATGCAGCGCGATCTCGACACAAAGCTCGGCGAGTTGTCGGCTATGCTGCAAGCCACCCACGACAGTACCGTCAAGGCCAACGCGCAAATCGAGGATGCCGTCACCAACGGCGTCGGCAAACAACTGGCGCCGGTATCGGGCTTGAGTTCCAAAGTCGATACCATGTCCGACGACGTCCGCTCTTTAAAGGAGGCGCTCAACGATCTGAGCGCGCGCCTCGAGCGCATGGACGCCAAAATGACGGATCTGAAAAATCAGATGCAGATCATTCAGAATCCACCCCCCGCTCCCGGCGCAACGGGCGCTCCAGGCTCAACTGCACCGGGCACTCTGGGCGCGTCCGGACAATCCTCAGCCCCGCCGCCCGGCATGAGCGCCGATAAGAGCTATTCAGACGCGCGCCGCGATCTCCAGTCCGGCAACCTCGATCTGGCCGGACAGGAATTTCAGCAGTATCTCACCTATTTCCCTAACACCGAATACGCCGTAAATGCCCAGTACTACCTGGGCGAAATTGCCTACAACAAAGGCGATTACGATGGCGCGGTGAAGGCTTTTGACACCGTTCTCGAACGCTATCCGCAGAATCCGAGAACCGCCGATGCGCGCCTCATGAAAGGCATGGCTCTGGTGAAGGCGGGACAGCGCAACAAAGCCGCCCAGGAGTTCCGCGCGCTTATTGAAAACTTCCCTCGCACGGACGACGCCCGAAAGGCCCAGCAGCAGCTTCACGCGCTCGGTCTCTCCACCACCGCGGTTCCTGGCCGCCGCCGGTAATCGCAAATGAAGCTCCTGGTTTTTCTTCTCGCGACGACGGCCTGTTTCGGCCAAAGCCTGAACTGGAAGGATACGGTTTCGAAGACCATCCCGCTGTACGGGCATCGCAACTGGATTGTAGTTGCCGATTCCGCGTATCCCGACCAGTCCGCCCCGGGCATCGACACGGTAGTTTCAAATGCCGATCAGATTGAAGTTTTGAATTACTTGCTGAACGCGCTGTCGCACTCGAAGCACGTCACCCCAACCATCTACACGGACCAGGAATTGAAGTTTATCGATGAAAAAGACGCGCAGGGTATCTCGGGCTTTCGCGACGCCCTCTCCGGCCTGCTGCAGGACCGTGCGGTCACCGTGCTCCCGCACCTGCAGATCATAAGCAAGCTTGACCAGGTCAGCCGGACCTTTCACGTCTTGATCGTCAAGACGAATTCAACCCTGCCCTATTCTTCAGTATTTCTGCAACTCGACTGCGCCTATTGGCCCCCGGAGGCCGAAGCCAGGCTCCGCGACTCGCTATGTCCCATTCGAAGAAGTAACGTGCCGGTAGGTCGGTTGGAATCCGAGCCGCCGGGCCACCCCGAGAATTTTTTCGAAATCTAAACTGATGCTGGCCCCGGCCTTCTGCGTGACCTCATCTTCTATCGGTAAGTCGAAGTCGTCGGCCCCGTAGTTCAGGCCTTCGAGGGCCCGTTCATTCTGGGTCAACACGGACGTGCGGATGCGTGGCACATTGTCCAGATAAATGCGGCATAAAGCCAAGTGCCGCAGATACTCGGACGTGCCAATCTCGATACCGCCGAGATCCGTGAAGTAGGGTTTGAATGTCCAGCATAGAAAGCTGGCGAGACCGCCTGTCTCGTCCTGAAATTGCCGTGTGCGCTCCAGATGCTCCAGCCGCTCGTCGAGCGTCTCATCGAAGCCGATCACCATGGTCGCGGTGGTCTTCAATCCGGCTTCGACGATCGCGCGCTGCGCGTCGAAGTATTGCGCGACCGTGTATTTGAATTTGCTGTGCCGGGCGCGAAAGCCCTCGGTCAAGATTTCCGAGCCGCCGCCGGTGATCCAGCGGACCCCGGCCTGCTTGAAGCGCTCGGCGGTCTGGGCGTAGTCGAGCTTCGCGTGATCCGCGAGATACATGAACTCGGCAATTGTGAGTGCATAAAATTCGAGCCGGTCGCCGTACCGTGCGCGAATCGAAGAGAACAAATCGCAGTAATAAGAAAGGGGAAGATGAGGATTAAAACCGCCATTAAAAGCCGCGAGGTCGCCGCCCAGTTCCAGCAGTTCATCGAGTTTTGCGAAGACGGCCTCGGTGCTCATCACGTAGCCTTCCGGGTGCCCGGGCAGGCGGTAGAACGCGCAATAGTCGCACTGCGCCACACATACGTTGGTGTAGTTGATGATCCGCATCACCATGTACGTGCAGGAGCCCGGCTCATGAAAACGGGCGCGCGTCTGGGAGGCGAGACGGCGCATCTCCTCATCGCTCGCGTTCAGCCAAAGCCAGCGCGCGTCTTCGCTACTGATTCGCTTATCCGTATCCACTTGCTTCATTTTAGAGGCGAGGCGCAGGAAGAGAGTGGTAGCCGCTCTCGCACCAGACGAGCGCCCGGCCGCTCTGCCGCCGGATTTCTTCGACCGCGCCGATCAACAAAAAATGATCTCCCGCTTCCACCATTTGCTCAAGCGAACAGGCAAAGCTCGCCACCACGCCTCCGAGCAGCGGCAATCCGCGAGAGTCTTCTACCCAGTCGATCCCCGCAAATCTGCCGCCCTCGGGTGTCCTCGAAAAGCGGACGGCCAATTCCTGCTGATCTTCGCGCAGCACGTTCACGGCGAATTGCACGTCTTCGCTCAAGTCAAGAAGAAAGACGGCGCGCTTATCGATGCAGACCAGAATGAGCGGCGGATCGAGCGAGACCGAGGTGAAGGAGCTAACCGTCATGCCATGGGGGCGTCCATCAGGAAATCGCCGCGTCACAACTGTCACTCCGGTTGGAAATAAGCCGCACGCGCCCCGAAGGTCGCTGGCCGCGACGCCTTTTCGCTGCACCTGGCTCATGTTGTACCTAGCTTCTCACGGCATTGCGAAACTGGAGGGACGTGAAGGCTGATCTGGACGTCATCATCATCGGGGCGGGAGTAGCCGGCCTCGCCGCACAGCGCGAACTGAACCGCGCGGGCCTGAATACTCTATGCATCGAGGCCCGGGACAGAATCGGTGGCCGGATTTTGACCGTGCATGACCCGCTCTCGCCTGTTCCCATCGAGCTAGGCGCTGAATTCATTCACGGCCGGCCACCGGAGATTTGGAACATCATCGAAGCCGCCGCTCTGACCGCCTACGATTGCACCGAGCGCGCTCTTCACATCAAGGACGGCAAGATTCAGGACCGCTCAGACGCCTGGCTGCCCGTGGACGAAATCATGGAGGACATGCAGAAGGCTGCCGATAACGGGCCAGACCAGTCGTTTGCGGAGTTCCTGAGGTCAACGTCCCATCCGGGCGATGCCAAGCAGCTGGCGACCTCGTATGTCGAGGGGTTTAACGCCGCGAGAGCCGACCTCATCGGCATCGCTTCGCTCGCGGAGGACGCCCGGGCTGCCGACAAGATCGATGGAGACCGCTCGTTCCGGATTCTGAACGGCTACGACTCGATTGCGCGGCATCTGTTGGACGGAGAGGTTCGCCTGAACTCGGTTGTCGAAAGCGTCGAGTGGGGTTCAGCCGGAGTGACGGTGCAGACGCGGTCCGCGCTAACCGGCCAAAAACAAACGCTCAAAAGCCGCCGCGCGATTGTGACCGTTCCGTTGGGCGTTCTGCAAGCCGGTTCAATTCGCTTCGATCCGGAGCCAACGGAAATCCTGCAGGCGGCTCATCAACTTGAATTTGGGCACGTGGTCCGAGTCATTCTTCGGTTCCGCGACAGAGTCTGGGAGCAGAAGCCCGAACTCGCCGACGCCGGATTCCTCCTCTCGCAAGAACCCGTTTTCCCGACGTGGTGGACTCCGCTTCCCATGCGCGCCCCCATCATCACAGGCTGGAGCGCCGGACCCAAAGCCACGCCTGAGGCCACGATCAAACGGGCGGTTGAGCAGCTTGAACGCATTACCGGGCTCGACGTTGCCGTTGAAGCTGCCTACTTTCACGACTGGCTGCAAGACCCATTCGCCCGAGGAGCCTACAGCTACGTTCCCGCTGGCGCGATGGGGGCACGGGAAACGATGGCCCACCCGTTGGCAGATACGCTCTACTTCGCGGGAGAAGCAACCGAGACAAACGGCCACAGCGCGACGGTTCACGGCGCGATTGCATCGGGTCTCCGAGCCGCCCGCCAGATCCTTGAAGCCTAGGCCGAAGCTCGCGCTTTTGCCGGACCCTTGATCGCGTTGCGCGTGAAGGTCAGCACGCGGCGCGGCGCGGAATCCGTCAGTGGTTTGGCGCGAAGTGGACGCTCCTGCAGGATCAGCTCACTAGCCTGAACCAGCGGCTCCGCGTGGAACCAGCGCTGGAACGGGAAGTCAAAGAGAACGTTGCAAAGCGCCGTCAGACTCATGCCCTGGTGGTGCGCCATCCAGCAATGAACCAGATCGTATTTGCGAGAGCCAAACCGCCGGTCGTCATAGCTTGTGTAATCGGCCGACTCTAAGAACCCGTATTCGCCCAGCCACTTTCTCTTTGCCATGCCACGCAGATTACGAATGGAGGCTTCCGAATCCACCATCAGCGCGAGGCAACTCGAATAGGGCGAGACGACGAGCGAGCCGGCCCGCGCTACATTCAACCCGAGACTCGGCACACCGAAAGCCGCGTACTGATAGTTACCATCCGGATCGGTTTTGCTGTAGGCAGACTCCGAGATGCCCCAAGGAACCGAGCGCCGCGTGCCGTATTTCTGTTGCGCACGGACCGCCGCCCTCACCGCGCGATCGAGCAGTGTATTGGGTTGGGACTTCATCCAGATCACCGGCATGAGGTATTCAAACATGGTTCCGGTCCACGAGACCGGAACCGCTTCGCCCTCCGACAGCGTGTGCTGGCGCCCCAGCCGGAACCAGGTTTCCTGAGCAGCCTCGCTTTTTGCGACCGCGATGAATGTGGCGATGCGCGCCTCGGACGCGAGCAGGTCATAACACGAACCCGCTAACTCCTTCTTGCTCTCGTCATAGCCCACCGAAAGCAGGTTGCGCCGCTTGTCGGTGAGTTTGGCGAAGTGGATCTCATGGGTCAGCAGATCGCACCGCTTCGCTATATCGCGCAACTGAATGGCGAGCGAGTTGAGCCGTTCACGGCATTGTGGTAACTCCGCTCGCAATGCCGCCGCCAATGGATTTCCCGAGTGCGAGAGCGCTGTATCCAGATCCGAATAGAACTTGCTTGCGGACCCGGGCGCGGGAGCGCGGGTGGGCAGTAACTCGCGGATCGAATCAAATTGCGGCAGGCACCAGGGCATGAACTGCACCGCCTCTTCGAGCAGTGCGTTTATGCGGCCTTGCGCCTCGTTGGCGTTCCGGTTGGCGAGCGCTGGAAGCCAGGATGCCGGATTCTCCGGATCGATGCCCGGGCACCACGCGTTGAGTTCAGCCCGACGTCCGTGCTGGTCGAAGTGGTCGAGCAATCCCTCCCACGCATTCCGGCGAATGACTGGTTCGCGCAACAGCTCGAGGCAGCCTTGCTTCAAGCTCCACAAGGACGCGACTAGATTTCCGCTATCGACGCTCGAAATAAAGATTGGTTCTAGCGGCTTCAGGCTGATGTTGTCGTACCAGTTGGCAAAATGCCCGAGGAAGCGCGGCATCGACGCCATCGTGCGAAGTGTCCTATCGGTGTACTCGGTGAATTCAGAGACAGTCAGGTAACCGAACTCCACGGCGGCTTGGCGGGAATTAAGAAGGAAGCCGAGGTTAGTCGGCGAGATTCGCTCCGCTATCCGGTACGGCTCTTCCTGGACGTTGTCCGGAATGAGCCAGTGGTTATTCTCGGTGCTGAACTCGGCGAAATACCGCCAGGTTTTCAAAGCCACTTGCCGCAGGAACCGAGTGTCGCCGCCGGTCAAGCGATACTCGTCCAGATGCGGCGACCTGTTGATCCACACGGAGATGGCACGGGAGAAGCTCCACGCGATGAGGAACGGTAAAGCGTACGGCGCGGCCTCGGGTTTCAGAAACAAGGCGAGCGCCAGGCAGATGGCAAGAGCGGGAATCCAATCCAGATAGACGTCTACGGGAGTCCGCTTCTTCAGTCCCAGTTCCGCTTCGGTTGCGGTCTCCCACTCAAGCATGCTTCTGTGCGTGATGGTGCTTCGGATGACCGTCCGGACAATGGCGTCGAGAGCGACAATCGCCTGGTGCGCCAGAAATGCGATGTTCAACAGGATGCTGACATGCGACGTGACCCAGTCCTTGACCGACTCGCGCAAGGCTATCGAATCCTGAGTAGCCGCCGCCCGAATCAGGGAAAAGACCAGGCGGAAATAGATGGGCAGAAACAGCAAAGCGAGCGTGACAAGCGTCCAGAAGCGCGGGCCCGCAGGCAGGAAGAACCAGCCGCATACCAGCAGCAAGAATGTCGCAGGCTCAATCAGGCTGCGGCGTAAGTTGTCAACGATCTTCCACCGGGACACGAGCGAGATGGGGTTCGGCACCAGCCGCCGCGACTCATCCGGAACTTTGCGGAAAATCCATTGCACGATCTGCCAGTCGCCCCGCAGCCAGCGGTGTTTGCGCCGGTTGTAAGCGCTGTAGTGCGAAGGGTAGTCGTCGATAACCTCGACATCCGAAAGCAGACCTGCGCGAGCATACGCGCCCTCGATCAGATCGTGGCTCAATAGCGCATTGCGAGGGAAGCGATGCTCCAGCACCTGCCGGAGCGCATCCACATCGTAGATCCCTTTTCCGGTGAAAATACCCTCGCCATACAGATCCTGGTACACATCCGAAACAGCGCGCGAATAGATGTCGAAACCGGTTTGCCCGGAATAAATGCTGGCAAGCCGCGACCGCGTAGCCGAGTGGACGCTGATGCCGACGCGAGGCTGCAGTATCCCGTAGCCTTGCGTGACGACGTTCAGTTCCGGATCGATCAGCGGGCGGTTCAGCGGATGCGCCATTGCGCCGATCATGCGCTGGGCCGAATCCCGAGGCAACTGGGTGTCCGAATCGAGCGTGAGCACGTAGCGGATGGTCGGCAGATTTAACAAATCGCCGGTCTTAACGGGGAATGGATCGAAGACCTTCCGCAGAAGTTGGTTGAGATCGAGCAGTTTGCCGCGTTTGCGTTCGAAGCCCATCCATGCGCCTTCGCGCGGGTTGTAAACGCGATGCCGGTGGAAGAGATAGAATCCGCCGTAAGGCTCACCCGCATACTTGCGGTTCAGTCCATCGATCAGCGATATGGCCAAATCCACGCGCGCGTCCTGTTCTTCCGCCGGTTCAGCCGTATCGGGAAGATCGGTCAGCAAGGCGTAGAAAATGTTGGGGTCTCGATTTACCAGGTAGCGCACTTCGATGTCGTCAATGAGCGTCCGAATTTGCTTCTCATTGATGAGCAGCGTGGGTATGGCGACCATCGTGGCGGCAGCGGGATCAACGGCCTTTGAAAAGTCGATCTTGGGAAGCGGCCGGGGAGTTAGAACCGTGGTCGCGAGGTAATTCATCAACTCGACCGCGGCTTGCGTGGCGGGCAAGATGAGGAGGAGAGCGCCAAAGATCAGGCCCCACCCGCCTTGGGTGCGCACCACGGCCATGACCACCGCGAGGACGGTAATCAGCGTGACAAACTCGATGCCGATGATGTAGACTTCGTCGGGATTACGGCGGAAAGATTCTTGTGATGCGCTCGCCGATGGACGGGCGGTGGCCGACGCTGTGAAGAAGTTCCTCGGAGCCAATCTCGTCAATCAGGTAATAGCCGACATGGCGCAGCCGGTCCCGCAAAGCTTGTGTCGCGGAACGCTCAACGGTTGCACTTTCGGCCATGGTGACCGCACACCGGGCGAGTTCGGCTTCGCTTACGTCGGAGCGTGCGGCTATTTTCGCTACCGCCTGCCGATACTGCTCGCGGCTTTGGAAATCCATGCGCGGGTAAACGCCGGCAGGATCGAGACACAAGACGCGATGAACAATTGAGAGCTGTTCGATCGTTTCTTTCCAGTCGATTTCCCCGATGAACCGGAGGCTTCTGATCAGGCGGCCAACTGCGAACGAAGGAGCGCTTACGCCGTGTTCCCGGAAGGCTTGAAGAGCCTTGAAGCCACGATCCGCGATCAATTCAAGCAGCGCCAGCTTCAGCGCCGGCAGCATAGCGCCAAGCTCAGAAAGCCGGAGCGGCTCGATATCCTCGACAGTCTGGATAAAGAAGAAAAAGTTCGATTCGGTTAGCTGAAACTCGGCGCCTGCCAGCAACGCTCTTCCGAGTACTACGGGGCGCGAGATGCATTCGTCACCCTCGGTCCGCACGGCGGGCAGTTTTGCCAGAGTCTTGGTGCCACTTTCGAGATCCTGAATGTCGGTCCGTACCAGGCGCAGATTGTCGTATAGCCATTGCAGATCGTCGGAGGGTTCGCCCGACTTCAACGCATATAATTCCCGTTCGAGTTCGCCAAGCCGCTGGGCGCTCTTGCGAAAGAGTTCTTTCGGTTTGCGGGCGCATCGTTTGTTCGCGACCCAACCGCAGGCGCGCGCGGCTCGTGTGGCGTGTTCGCGCAGGACGGCCTTTTCGGGCTCGCTCAGGTTGAGTTGCGGTCCCGCGCAGGCGGCCTCAACTTTGATTTTCGAAAACGAGTCAGGCATCCGCGGCAGGCTCTCTATCGGTAACTCGAGGCTTGTAACTCAAACATTTCAGCGTACCGCCCTCCCAGTTCCATCAGGCGATTGTGGTTTCCTTCTTCGATGATTGCTCCATTTTCAAGTACGATGATTCGCTCGGCCATTCTGACTGTCGAGAACCGATGCGAGATGAATAGCGCCATTTTGTCGGCTGTCAATTCGTTGAACCTTTCGAAGACTTCGTATTCGGCGCGGGCGTCGAGCGCCGCAGTGGGCTCGTCAAGAATCAGAACCTGCGCCTCGCGAAGGTAAGCGCGCGCCAGTGCCAGTTTCTGCCATTCGCCGCCGGATAAATCGACGCCGCCTTCGAATCGACGGCCTAACATCTGTTCATATTTTCCGCCAAGTTTTGTGATCACCCCATCCGCCAGGCTTTTTTCAGCCGCGTTCTTGATGCTGGGGAGATCGGAGAGGCACTCAATACGGCCGACGGCGATGTTTTCCCGCGCGGTCATCTCGTAACGCATGAAGTCCTGAAAAATGACTCCGATTTCACGGCAGAGGTCTTCAATGTTGTACTCGCGGAGATCAACGCCATCCAGAAGTATTTTCCCGGCCGAGGGGTCGTAGAGCCGCGTCATGAGTTTGACGATGGTTGTTTTGCCCTGGCCGTTTTGGCCGATCAGCGCGATGCGTTCGCCGCACTCCACGCGGAAATTCAAATCGGTCAGAATTTTGCGGTCAGTGCCCGGGTAAACGAACGACACATCGCGAAATTCGAACCCTTGCCGGATGGGGCGGGGAGCGGGAAGAGCGTTGGGCTTCGAGACGACGGTCGGCTTCATCTGGAAGAAGGCCAGAAGGTCGGTTAAAAAAAGCGCTTGGTCGGCGATACTCGAAACGGTAGAGAAGATGAGCGAAATGTTGTTGGACGCATTCATGATGGACTGCGTCAGAAACACCATTGTCTGAATTGTGTAGATGCCAATGACGGTGCCGTAAATGACCCAGGCGTAGGACCCGTAATAGCCGCACGTACTTAGAACAGAGAGCAAACAAACGGCGATCAGACGCCTTCGGGATAAGGCGAGGTTCTCGTCGAGAATGGCATTCGAGATAGCTGTGAAGCGGTCGGTAAGGAAACGGCTGAGGCCGAAGAGCTTCAGTTCTTTGGCCGCTTCTTTGCTGCCGCCTAACTGGCGAAGGTAATCGAGTTGGCGCTTGTCGGGCGTCTGGCGGAAGTTCTTGGCATAACTCAGAAACGCGAAATGACTTTCTCCGAGAAAGGCGGGGATCAGGCAGGCGACAAGCAGCAGGAGCAACCAGGGCGAGTAGAAGAGTATCGCGGCCGAAAGAAGCGCGGTGGTTATTACTTGCTGGAACAGACGGCCAATGGATTGAATCATTCCGAGGCGGTCTGTCGCCTGAACCCGGGCGCGTTCCAGCCGATCGTAGAAGACCGGATTTTCATAAGCCTGTAGATCGAGCTGCGATGCATGGTCCATGACCTGAACGCTGACGTGGCGCGTGTAGCGGTCGGCCAGCACGGAATCGTAATAGTCGATTACCCGGCCAAAGAAGGAACCCCCGACGGCGAGCGAAAACTCAAAAACGACGAGCCACCAGAGATGGGACAGCAGGTTCGTCTGACGCTTATCGACAATCGTCGTGACGGTCTGGACGATGGAGCCGGTGACCCATGATGTGCTGACGGGGACGACGGACACGACGACCCGCAGCAGTAGCCCGAGGACTACGACGTGAGGACCCGAATCCCAAACGATTTTTAGTACGGGGGGAACGTTCTTTAATGCCTGGACGCGGTCGCGCCAAGCCGAGGATGAATTCCCTTTGTTATCTGTTTCTGCCACGCTGAGAACCGGAGACGGCGGTTGGAACGCCGCCGCGAGATTGGAAAGGCTGCCCCTTGTAGATCGTTTTGTACTAAGAACAGTTTCGCAAGATCATGAAAAATAAACGAAAGTCAGGAGAAGCGACGGCCCGGTATAATAGGGAGTCGAGCGGTTTGCGCAGCAGCCCATTTACGGCTGAAATAAATCCTTAAAACATCCCAGTCTGTTGCACTATTAATACAGGAAACTCCAGGGCATTGCGGCAAACCAGCTCTCAGGGCGAACACGGCGTTGCGGAAATCGGACCAATTCCGGCCGATCGCGACTGCGCACCGCCAGAATCCAGACCTTTACTGCCGCGCCGCGATTACTTCATTTTGCCGGTTTTGAGTCTGCTGACGATCGCGATGATGTTTGCGGCCGCCGAGATTAGCACTCGACTCACATGGTCTTCGATTGACCGGGGCTACTGCATGAACTTCGATCCGGTGGAGGGTCCTCATGGCAGGCCGAACTGCACGACCATCCTGAAGATTCCGGAGGGCGAGCGCGTCACGCTGAAATTCAACAGCTGTGGCTACCGGTCGAATGCGCCTTGCGGTCCGAAGCCTGCGGGTACGGTGCGAATTGCGGTAATTGGTTCGTCTATCGCCGAAGGGTATGGGATCGCGTACAACGAAACGATGGCGACGCAGATGACCGTTGCCTTACGCCGCGCTTGCCACATTCCAGTAGAGGTTCAGAACCTGGCTGCCGAAGCGTGCCCGCCCATCTACTCCTATCGGCATGTAGACGAAGCTTTGAAGCTGACGCCGGATGCCGTGGTGATGCCAATAAATCCATGGGACATTGAGCAGCAAATCGATCCTAAACTGCTGGCTAGGCGAAGCGATCCGGGGCCGATCGACCGTATGCCGGAACCTGAAATCAAGTTGAGCGTTATGCAGCAGGTGCAAATGTGGGTGCGGGGCAGCAGATCGGTGCTAGTCGCCCAGCATTACATGCTACAGAACCGGGACGCTTTTCTGAAGCTATATCTGTTTGCGGGCGGCGATCACGCGGGGTTTGTGCATTTTCCTTTTACGCCGGCTTGGGAGAAGCGCTTCGACGTTACAGATCTGCTGTTAGGCGAAATGGCAACGAAGATTCATGCGGCGGGTGTTCCGTTCGTGCTGATTGGCATTCCCGAGCGCGCGCAAACGCTGATGGTAGGCCTGAACGACTTGCCTGCGGGCGTGGACGCCTATGCGTTTACGCGGCGGTTGTCGCAAATTGCGGCAAAGCACGGAATACTTTACGTCGATGCATTGAAGGTTTTCGAGAAGACCGCTTCGCGCGAAAATTTGTTCTATGTGGTGGACGGGCACCCTACGGCAGAAGCGCAGGAATTGATGGGGCAGGCGATCGCCCGCAAGCTGATGACGGCGAAAATTCCCGGGCTTTCGCGTTGCGCATTCAAACAGTAGCTTTCGCTTCCGTGACGGCTAGATCGCGATAGAGCCATGCTTTCGCCAGTTTCAATTCGCGATGAACAGTGGCCGGGGAGATGGTGAGAACCGAAGCAATCTCGTCGTAAGTCAGGCCGCCGAAGAAGAGCAGTTCCACAATCTCGGCCTTGCGTCCGTCGTTTGCGGAGAGGCGGCGCAAGGAATCGTCCAGATCCAAAATTTGCGAAGAGATGACGGGACCCACCAAGATGGCTTCGTCGAGAGGAAGTTTTTCGCCTCCTCCACCGCGCTTTTTGCGGCGGGACGATTTTGCGTGGTCTACGAGAATGTGGCGCATGACGCGGGCCGCGACTGCATAAAAGTGGGCCCGGTCTTGCCACGGGAGGTCCGCTTTGACCAGCCGCAAATAGGCTTCGTGAACCAGGGCGGTGGCGCTTAAGGTGTGATCAGCCCGCTCAGCTCTCAGGCTACGATTGGCTAACTTTCGAAGCTGGTCATAGACTACCGGCATCAGCTTGTCGAAAGCCTCTCTATCTCCCCCGCAAAGTTCCTGCAAGATTTGCGTTACGGCTTCTTTATCGGACGAACTTGTTGATTCCGCAGCCATGACGTGAGGAGAACCCGTGCTCTCCAGTATATGTATAATCCTGGTCAGCCCGTGCAAACCGTCCCCTCTCCCAAGCCGGACCGCTGGCAGCGCATTGAAAATCTTTTCTACGAAGCGCTGGAGATGAATCCAGGGAGCCGGCCAGCATTTTTCGACGAGGCGTGCGGAAGCGATTTCGATCTGCGGCGGGAGGTTGAATCGCTGCTTGAATCGGCGGAGAAGATATCGACAGATCCCGCCATGTTGGAAGGCGCGGTACACGAAGCCGCGCACTCGTTTCTGAGCGTTACGCGGAGAGAGCATCGCGGGCGGGACTTGCCTGGATCACTACAAAGTAATTCGCATGGTCGGAGCCGGCGGAATGGGCGAGGTGTATCTGGCCCAAGACTTGCGGCTGAAGCGGAAGGTGGCGTTGAAATTTCTGTCGCCGCAGCTGACTCTGCATCCTGGCGCTCTGCGACGGTTTGAACTGGAAGCCCAAGCGGTCTCGGCGTTGAACCATCCGAATATCCTTACGATCTTCGAATTCTGCCAAGTTGACGGGTGTTATTTCATGGCGGCGGAATTTGTCGAAGGCCAGACGTTGCGGCGGATGTTGAACGAGAGCGGAAAGCTGGAGCAAAAAGCGGCGCTGGATGTGGCCATTCAAATGGCGGCGGCTTTGGAGGCTGCCCATGCTTCAGGCGTGATTCACCGCGACATCAAGCCCGAAAACGTGATGGTGCGTCCAGATGGTGTCGTGAAGATTCTGGATTTCGGAATCGCCAAGCTGAACGATCCTGGAACAAACGAAGACGAGCTTACAAACCCAGGAGCTGTTTTAGGCACGCCGAAATACATGTCGCCAGAACAGGCGTGCGGGCTTGCGGTTGACGGACGGACAGACGTGTTCAGTGTGGGCGCGGTCCTGTATGAAACAGCGCAGGCAAGCGGTCAACTAGAAAGGATCATCAAAAAGGCGCGCGAAAGAGACCCGGAGCGCCGTTATCAGAGCGCTCGCGAGTTGCTCGACGACTTACGGCGGTTGAAGAAGCGGATGGAGTCTCCACGCTGGATTTCTTCCTCCGGTCTCCTGCTTGCGAGCCTGCTTGCGGCCCTTGTGATCATCGGGTTAACGCTCTTTTACGCGTTGGGGACCGGGCAGAGATCAAGCCACTTTGCGCGGACGCCCCGGAGCATTGCGGTGCTCCCGTTTCGGAATGTCAGGCACGATCCGCAGACGGAGTTTTTGGGATTTTCGTTGGCGGATTCGATCATCACCAAGCTGGGGTATGTGAATGCGCTTACCGTAAGGCCGTCTTCGTCGGTTGAGAAATATCGCAATGGCGAAGAGGACTTGCGCGCGGTGGCATCGGAACTGAAAGCGGACATGCTGCTTACCGGCACTTTCATCAAAGATGGAGATCAGCTGAGGATTACGACCCAGTTGATCGACGTGAAGCCCAACACGATGTTATGGCAGGACACTCTGGATATCAAGTACGACAAGCTGCTTAGCGTTCAGGACAGCGTGGCGCAATCGATTATCAATGGGCTTGAGTTGAAGCTTTCCCCGGCCGAGGCAGAGCATCTTAAGTCAGATCCGCCGGTAAGCGGTCTGGCATACGAGTACTATCTGCGCGGCGTGGATCTTTACTCGATTGGGGATTTTGCGACGGCGATTTCCATGCTGGAGAAATCTCTTTCACTTGAGCCGAATTACGCACCGGCTTGGGCGCATTTGGGGCGAGCTTACACGACCAATGCGTCGCTGCAGTTTGGCGGGCGTGAACAGTACCGGAAAGCACAGGCCGCTTACGAGAAAGCGATCGCTCTGAATCCGGCGCTTCCGGAGCCGCGCATTTACATGGCGAATTTGTTTACGGATACGGGCCGGGTTGAGGAAGCGGTTCCGTTGCTGCGAGTGGCGCTAAAAAGCAGTCCTAATAACGCCGAGGCGCATTGGGAACTGGGCTATGCGTACCGCTTTGGAGGGATGTTGAAGGAGTCGGTTGCAGAGTGCGAACTGGCGCGCAGGCTGGATCCGGAAGTAAAGATAAATAGCTCCGCTTTGAATAGTTACTTGTATCTTGGCGAGTATGACAAGTTTTTGAAGAGTCTGCCGGCAAACGATTCGAGTTACATTTTGTTTTACCGAGGGTTCGCGGAATATTACAAAGGGAATAGAGAAGAAGCGGCTCGAGACTTCGACCGGGCATTTGAACTTACTCCGAGTCTGTTGCAAGCGCAGGTGGGGAAGAGCCTGAGTTATGGCATGGCGCATGAGGCGGGCCGGGGTCTTAAGTTACTGCGGGAGACGGAGAAAAAAGTAGAAGAGAATGGCGTGAGCGATGCGGAAGGGATTTACAAGGTCGCTCAGGCCTATGCCGTGCTCGGAGATAAAGATTCAGCGGTGCGAGTGTTACGGCGAAGCATTGAGGGCGGGTTCTTTTGCGCTTCGTACTTTGAAAAAGACAAATTACTCGATAATTTGCACGGAGAGCGTGGGTTTGAGGAGCTTCTAGGTAAGGCGCGGGATCGAGAACAACAGTTTGCGAGAAGATTTGGCAATCTGCGTCTCGACCCGGCGCTTGCAAGATGATCGGTCGCTTACGCTTCCGGCTCGGTTTCGGTAGTTTTGGTTTTGCGAAATTCCTGCGGCGAGGAAGACTAGGGCAGCGCCAAGACCGGCTAGGGCCATTGAGGCTGGCTCTGGCGTGGGCGTGGCGAGGAAGCCGTCTACGTTTGTGCCGTCTGAATAAAAGCCGACGACCTGGCCCCGGTCGTTGATGCCGTTCAGCGCGGTACCTGTCAGGTTGAAGGCGGCGGTGGAGGATTGCGACGGGTCGTCGAGTGTTTGCCAGCTATTGGTGGCGCTGTTGTAAATGGCGCCGTTAGTAATCCCATTTGCATCCATGAAGGTTCCGACGGCTTGGCCGTTGTCGTTGATGCCAAAAAGAGCTGTATTGGTTCCGTTGGGGTCGTCGAGAGTGACGAAGTTGCCGTTGTTGTCGATAAAGCCATGTTGGGTGCCGCTGGTATCCGAATAGAAGCCGGAGATGGAGCCATTGTTGTTGATTCCGGTCGCCGTGGTGCTGACCGAATTGCCGGGAGCGATCGTGCTGAACGTGTTATTGGCGATGTTATAAGTGTAACCGTGGAAATTGCCGGCCGCGTCCTGGTAAAAACCGACCGCGACGTTGCTATCGTTAACTCCAAGTAACTGGTTGAAGGTTGTTGCCGCGGGCGCATTTACCTGGGTGAAGGTATTGCCCTGTTTGACAAAGCCGAAGTTATTACCTGCGTTGTCAACCCAGAAGCCGACCGTCGTGGGGCTGGTTCCGTTGTTCAGGCCGGTCACTTGGGTTTGGACGGAGCCGGGGAAGTTTTCGTTGGTGTAAGAAGCCTGCGTGTAAGGCGGCGCGATGGTGTAGCCTTTATTGGGATTAGTCATACTGCCGCTGCCGAAGTAACCAGCGATAGTCCCGGAATTATTGATTCCTAGTAACTGATTGAAGGTGGGGTCGGCGGAATCGTTGATGGTTTGAAAGCCGTAGGTTGTGTCCGCTTTGAGCGCCGATGCCATAAGAAGGACGGCCGCACCGAAGAGTACCGGGGTGCGCAGACTGGGGTTGAACGTTTGTAATCTCACTGTTTTGCCTCGTAGTAGTGGTTCAGATCGGGGAAGCTGTGCTTGCCCTTCCTAAACTGATTAGCGATAGCGAGGCGGAAATTCCCTCATCAGCGGTGCAAAGATATTTCAGATGTGGGATTATGCGCGAGAGGAGTCTTCATGAAGAAAAGCATTATAGTTCTGTTTGCCATCGCAATGGGTGGGCAAATGTATGGGCAATCCGGCGCTAATCCGCTGAGCAAGGGCACTAAAGGCATTTACGCAATGGCTAAGAATAACGTCTTGAAGTCGGCTGAGGAGATGCCGGAAGAGAACTACTCTTTCAAGCCAACGCCGGAGGTGAGGAGTTTTGGCGCATTGGTGGCGCATGTAGCGGATGCGCAGTATGAGTTTTGCTCACCGGTATTAGGCGATGGGATGAAGAGCCCGGAAGTTGAGAAGAACAAGACTTCTAAGGCAGACATCATTCAAGGGCTGAAAGACGGATTCGCGTACTGTGACAAAGCTTACGATGCGATGACCGACGCGAAAGCCGCCGAAATGGTTAAGTTCTTCGGCCGTGAGATGCCGAAGCTATCGGTTCTTGATTTCAATAACGTCCATACGTCTGAGCATTACGGAAATATGGTGACGTATTTGAGGATGAAAGGGCTGGTGCCGCCGTCGAGCCAGGGGCATTAGATTTCGGGCGCTGAAAAAACGCTGGGAACAGGCAGTCCCAGCGTTTTTCAGCGGCATTTTTACAGGCTGAAGGTTCGTCCGCGATGCACGCCGACGAGGATCTGAAAGAGCCGGTGGGCGATCAACTCGTGGAGCGAGAGCAGTTCCTTGTTGGCGTTGAAGATGGACATGGCGTCCTTCGGGCCGGTGACCGCGCCGCCCGCTTTGAGAGCGTCGGTGGCTTCTTTGATGATGGGGTCGGTCATGACTTCTCCGGCCATTTCCCACAGAGTGATGAAGCGGTCTATGGCGGTGGGGAAGCTGACTGAAAATACGCCATCGTTGCTGGTTGTACGCGGCGGTTTGAAATCGAGGTTGAAGGGACCTTTGTAATCGTGGCTGCGCAGCAGGACCAGCACGTTGAGCCAGTCGAGCGGATTGACGAGACCAACGGCAATGTCAACGTCGTGCTTGAGGCGATAACCGTCGTTGATGTCGAAGTGGAACAGCTTACCGCACAGGAGAGCGCGGGCGAGCGAGGCTCTGGGTGCGCCGCCCCACATCAGTTCGTGCAGGTACTCAGGATTGAGACCCACCATGTCGGGGTGCTTGATCAAGCCTGAGAAGATGAGCGCGAGCATGGCGTCGGAGGTTGGAAGCAGAATTTCGGCCTGCGGTTCGAAGGGCTTGGCTTCGAGGCAGTGCTTCAGAGTGGGGCGATTGTATTTTTTGGCGATTTCAATGTCCGCTTCGCAGGCCGCGTTGATGCTTTCGGCGTACCAGCGCAGGGTTTGCGTTTCGTCGATGGCTCCCTGGACGTAGTAGCCGAGAGTGCCGGGCCAATAGACGGCGTACTCCGCACCGAGTTCGTGACCGATGGCTACGGTATTCGAGACGCGGCGGTTGGCGTAATCGCGCACGTCGGCGGATTCGGCGGCGGGACTTGCGGACCAGACGGCGTGGTGAAAGGTTTCCGTCGTCACCATCGAGCACTTCAGTCCGTTTTTGGCCAGCGACGTTTTGATGCGGTTGACGACATCGTCCTGGCGGGAGGTGAAGAGGTCCTCGGTCGGAATGACGTCGGTGTCATGGGTACACCAGTAGCCGATACCGATTTTGGCGTATTCTTCGATGACGTGTTCGAGCGTAATAGGAGAACGGGTAGGCGCATGAAATAGCGCACCGCCTTCGTACGCGGCGGCCCATTGGGGGCCGGTGATGTAATAGCGGCGGCGCACCTCCGGCGAATAGTTCCCTCCACAGGCTCCGGCGAGGCGGTTGACAAGGGCCTGCTGCTTGTCTTGCGGAATTGCGTTCATGGTTATAAGACTACGAAACTTCGACCGCGAGCAATCGACCGACGCAGACGACAAGATCGTCTACGCCACCGAAATTGAACGAAAATGCGGGTGTACGCGTATATCTATCCGAAGAGGTGAAGCGAATGTTTTGTGATCGCTGCGGGACGAATTTGAGCGATGGCCAGAGTTTCTGTCCAAGCTGCGGAAAGCCTGTCCGGAGCGTGCAGCAACTGCGCGTTCAAGGAAGAATTGAAAGTCATGTGAAACTGCTGGGGATATTGTGGCTGGCCATTTCGGCCGTCCGGCTGTTACCGGGACTTGCCCTGATGGCGGCCTCCCGTACCATCGTCGGTTTTTTACCGCCAGACGTGCCGATGTTTGTTCCCGGTCTGATCCAGCTGGGTGGCTTATTGCTGCTGGGAGCGGGGGTGTTGGGCGTTGCCGTGGGATGGGGAGTGCTCACATTCCAGCCCTGGGCGAGGATGCTGGCGATAGTTCTTGGCTGCCTGAGCCTATTGGAATTTCCGTTTGGGACGGCGTTGGGTGTTTATACGCTCTGGGTTTTGCTGCCCGAGAAGTCGGAGCAGGAGTACCGTGCGAAGTCCACTGAAGCGCTGGGCGCGGCGCAGATGTAGTCGTCGAAACTTAATTGCAGTTCAGAGCGAGGCGCATGACCTGAATCTCTTGATCGACCGCGGTGAGCGCGACACAGCAGTGCTCGCAAATCAGCAGATGCTCTTCCAAGCGTTCGGTTTGAAGTGCACCGGCGCGGTTCAGGGCGTAGGCTTCCAGGGATTCTTCGGTCGCGTGAGAGATTAGTGTTTGCATTACAGTAGAGCAATCGGCAGAGGGCGGCGGAAGCTGTTTACAGATGATTCCGATGGGCCACTTGGCTGGCGATTCGGGAAAATCCTATTCGCATTCCTGGCTGCGGGGATGCACCTTTTTGCGCAATACGATAAGGTGGCGGCGCTAGGGTCCGATACGTCGATAACTCCCATGGGCGGCCCGGCTTCGGCGCCTCCGATAGAGAACTGGCCTTACGATCTACCCGATTTCAGACCGACGGGACGGCTGAACGATCAACTTCCCCGATGGCTGCAGTTTGGTCTTGAGGAACGCTTCCGGTTTGAGGGGTATCAGGGCGGGGGTTTCAATCCGAAGAGCGAGGACGCATACCTTCTGAACAGGCTGCGGATCGGAACGATAATCCGTCCGGTGAGCTGGTTTCGGATTGTGGCGCAGACGCAGGATGCCCGTTCCTTTTTTCAGACCCCGCCGATTGGGCCACCGAACACGGTCCGGTGGGATCTGAAAGTGGCTTATGCCGAGTTCGGAGACGCGGAGACGCAGCCTTTCAGTCTGAGAGTGGGGCGTCAGGCTTTCGATTTCAACAGTACGATTCTTGCCGCCTCTGAATGGCGCAACCAGGGGCGATCTTTCGATGGCGTGGTTGCCCGTTTCCGCCTGGACAGATATCGAGGGGCTATTTTCGCGGGATCGGCGGTGGTTCCGTTGGTTGCCGGGATTAGTCATCACCAGGAAGGGAATAACATCTACGGCATCTATGGCGGGATTGACCGGGTGCTGCCGCACTCGTCTATCGAGCCGTTTGTGATTTGGAGGGTCGCGCCGAAGCTGGACGAAAAAGCTTACGGATTCCGGGTGCGGGGGAGAGAGATCTCGAATTTCGACTACAGAGCGGAGTGGATCGGGGAGCGGGGCACGGCGAATGGTGAACAGATTCAGGCTTGGGCGACGACGTTCGGGGCGGGGTATAGAGCTGCGTCAATGAACTGGCGGCCGCGGTTGTTTGGCGGGTACGATTATGCCTCAGGTGACAAGAATCCTCAGGACGGGACTCGTGGGACTTTCGATTCCATGTACTCGACCGCGCACGACCGTTTTGGAATCAGCGATCAGTTCGGGTGGCAGAACATTGTTGCAGGCAGAGTGGGAGCGACGGTCGAGCCGCATCATAGGTGGTCCGTTACGGGGCAGTACCTGAGTTTCTGGCTGGCGCAATCAAAGGACGCGATCTACAACAGTTCGGGATTGGCGATGTTCCGCGATTCGAGCGGGCGATCTGGCGGGCGCGTCGGCGAAGAACTCGATTTGTATAGCTGGTACGAGGTGAACCGGGAAGTACACGTTGGATTTGGCGTGGGGCACATTATTCCGGGGCGTTTTTTGCGCGAGGTGAGTAAAGGCGGAGGGTACACGTATCCGTATTTTGCCGTTGAAATGCTGGACGGCAAGAGAGTTCACTAGAGCGGTGCAAAAATGGGGCTGCGCCCGTTCTTTCCCGAACTGACACTCGTTACGCGTCGGTGCTCGCGGGATCCCGGGGCGTTTCCCATTTCTAGTGTGACCCTGGTGATTACCTGACCCACTGCGGCATCACATAGGAATAAAACAACGTGATGAGTCCAACTACAAAGACGAGTAAGAGACTGTGCCGAAGGGTGAAGCGAAAGAGTTTGGATTCTTCGCTTGGGTGCATACCGGTGGCGGCTGCGGCGACGGCGATGCTCTGCAAACTGATCATTTTTCCCATGACGCCGCCGCTCGAGTTCGAGGCGGCCATCAGAACGGGGTTCAGATGCAAAGCTTTGGCGGTCACGACTTGAAGATTGCCGAAGAGTGCATTGCCTGAAGTGTCGCTTCCGGTCAGGAACACGCCCAACCAGCCAAGCAGGGTGCTGAAGAAGGGAAACATAACTCCCGTAGCGGCGAACGCGAGACCGAGAGATGCGGTAGCTCCGGAGTAGTTCATCACGAACGCCAACGCGAGTACGGCGGCGATGGTCACCATAGATAGCTCCAACTGCCGGGCCGTTGCCCAGGTTAGCGCCAAAAACTTGCGAAGTGGAAGGCCCAACGCCACGGCGGACGCGAAGACCGCGAACATGCAGGCGGTGCCTGAAGCGGTAAGCGCATTGAAGGTGAAGATGGCCGGATAGGCGGAGTTTGACGACACAACAGGCGGCGTGCGAACTACCAGATTGTGCAGAGATGGCCAGGCGAATTTGACGGTCGCAGATTCCAGAAGAGCTTTCACTGGGCCAAATCCCCAGAGCAGGACGAACAGAACCAAAAAGACATACGGCATCCAGGCAACAAAGATTTCACGACGGGTGTGATGGCGGAATGCATGGATGTCAGTCCGGTCCTCAACCTGGAAATGCGTTTTCGGACGCCAGAACTGAAGCAGGGCGACCAGGGCAAGCATGGCGCAGAGCGAGCCGATGATGTCGGTGAGATAGGGTCCAACAAAGTTTGAGACAAGGAACTGTGTGGCTGCGAAAGCTATGCCGCAGGTGGCGACGGCGGGCAGAACGCCGAGAAGGCCGCGGAATCCAGACATGACAACCACCAGATAGGCGGGAATGAGCAGCGATACCGGAGCGCAGATTCGGCCGACGTCGGAGCTTAAGCCCATCAGCGGCAGACCGGTCGTACCTTGCAGAGTCACGAGCGGTATTCCGATGGAGCCGAATGCAACCGGCGCGGTGTTCGCGAGCAAGCAGATTCCGGCCGCGTAGAAAGGAGAGAATCCGAGACCGGCAAGCATTGCACCCGCGACAGCTACGGGGGTGCCAAAGCCGGCAGCGCCCTCAATGAAAGCGCCAAATGCAAATGCGATCAGCAGAGCTTGGACGCGGTGATCGGGCGTGAGGCCACCGACGTGATCCTTGATGATTTCAAACTTGCCGCTCTCTACCGTGATTCGATAAAGCAAGATGGCCCAGAAGACGATCCAGCCGATGGGGAACAGGCCGAAAGCGGCTCCGTAGGCGGCGGAACTTAGAGCGAGGCCCGGCGGCATTCCATACCAGCCAATCGCAAGTAATATGGCCGCAGCTAAACCGATAAGTGAGGCGATCCAGGCCGGCTTTTTGGCAATGGCGAGCAACAGCAGCAGCACGAGTATCGGGATAGCCGCCACGGCAGCGGTGATTGCGATATTTTGGCCGTGAGGGTGATATGTTTGTTGCCACATAATTGGATTGATAACTAATGTATCGTATCAGCACAGGAGCATCGGCGATGAAGCGAAAGCAATTCGAACACCAGACGTGGATTCATGCATCAACTTGGGGCGGCCAGTGCTTTGGCAGGCTATGGCGTGGTTTCCTCGGGAGCTGTCAGCAGTGCGGCACAGGCCGCCGGCGACGATCCGGGCGCGGCAACGCGAGAGCAGCGGATGCAGTGGTGGCACGACGCCAAATTCGGAATGTTCGTTCATTGGGGCCTCTATAGCGTCATCGGCCAACATGAGTGGGCGATGGAATTCGAAGGAATTCCGATTCCGCAGTATGAGCGTTTGGCGAAGCATTTCACTCCCAAGCCGAATGCCGCTCGCGAGTGGGCCCGGTTAGCCAAACGCGCCGGTCAGAAATACATGGTGATGACGACCAAGCATCACGAAGGCTTCTGCATGTTCGATACGAAGCTGACCGATTATTGCGCTCCCAAGCAGGGTCCGGGGCGAGACCTGGTGCGCGAATATGTCGAGGCAGCCCGCGCGGAAGGTCTGCGGGTTGGCTTCTATTATTCGCTGATGGATTGGCATCATCCCGACGGCGCAATCTGCGCAACCGATGAAGCGGCAAGAAAGCGTTTCGTCGCCTATACGCACGGCCTTATTCGCGAACTGATGACCAATTACGGGAAAATCGACGTTTTGTGGTACGACGTCGATTGGCCGCTGACGCCCGAACAGTGGGAATCGGAGCGCATGAACAAGATGGTGTTCGAGCTTCAGCCCGAGATCATAGTAAACAACCGGAACGGCCTGGAAGGAGATTTTTCGACGCCAGAGCAACACATCGCGGCTTCGAAAGCAGGCCGGTCCTGGGAAGCATGCATGACGCTGAACGACAGTTGGGGATATCAGAAAAGCGATGACGATTGGAAGTCGCCCAAGACCATCGTGAATAACCTGGCGACCTGCGCGCGCGGGGGTGGCAATTACCTCTTGAACATCGGGCCGAAGCCGGACGGGTCTGTACCAGCAGAATCTGTCAGCATCCTGGAGACGGTGGGCAAGTGGCTCGACCACAACGGAGCCGCCATCTACAAGACGGAACGCGGCACCTTCAGTTCAGACGCACTTACAAACTATACGAGGCGCGGTAACACGCTGTACGTCCACGTTTATAACTGGCCCGGCGATACGCCCGCGGAACAATGGCTTACGTTTTATCAACCGCCTACGGTGATTGCGATCGGCGGATTGAAGGCCAAGGCCAAGTCCGCCCGGTTCTTGACATCGGGCACGGCGGCGACCTTCGAGCAGGATCAGCTTTCACTCCGCTTTACCAACATGCCGAAGACCGCGCCAGATAGTCCGGTCACGGTGATTGAAGTGGAATGCGATTCGGAGCCGGTCATCGACCACCAGGCGATCCGTTCACAGTGGCCGCGCTATAAAGTGGGAATTAGCTGACGAGTGGAAGAGCTAATTGCAGGTTACAAACGCTTCCGCGCGAGTGGTTGGCCGGAACGGCGAAAGACTTTCGAGTCTCTCGCGAAGGATGGCCAGAGCCCGAAAGCGCTGGTTCTGGCATGCGTGGATAGCCGGGTCGATCCGGCGATGATCTTCGATGCCGGTCCAGGGGAATTGTTGACCGTACGGAACGTCGCTAATCTTGTGCCGCCCTATCAACCGGACAGCGCCTATCATGGCACCAGCGCAGCTTTGGAGTTTGGGGTGAGGGTGCTTGAGATTCCGAATCTTATTGTGCTCGGTCATGGCAAGTGCGGCGGCGTCAAAGTTCTGCTGGAGGGCGCGCCAGAGGAAGCGCGCGATTTCGTGGGCCCATGGATGTCGATAGCCGAAGCCGCCCGCTTCCGCACGGAAAACTGCCGTTCGGCGGAAGAGCGCCAGACGAGCTGCGAGTATGAGGTTATAAAGGTCTCGCTGGGTAATCTGATGACGTTCCCGTGGATTGCGGAGCGTGTCGCGTCCGGTAAACTGGCGCTGCATGGCGCGTGGTTCGCCATTCACTCCGGCCTACTGATGACGTTACGGGCGGACGGATCGTTTGGACCGGTCGAGAGTCCCAATTAACTGGCCGGCGCTAGAATCGCATCGAGGCGATCCGGCGTGCCGTCCACGCGTTCGAGAGCCGGATAGCGTAAACCACCGTGATAATCCACGTCGATGGTCTGGAACTCCTCGCCACGTTTTATTAGCAGCTTGATCGGCGTCTGGCTCTTTTCGGCGTCAGTAATCGACTTACGAAGAACATCCATTTTGAAAGCAGTGCCATTCACCGCGGTGATTTGCATATCTGGAGTAACTCCGGCCTTGAACGCCGGACTATCCCACCAAACGTTGGTCAAGTTTCCGTCCGCGTTGATACTGATGCCCAGCGACGTTCCGAAATTGACGGGTGTGGTCGGCTTCTCATCGTGTTTCATCCAGGCCGGAGGAGTATCGCTGTAACTCAAGCGGTAGCCGCCCCGTGTGATGCCGTCCTCCGGCGTGTGTGGCGCGATCTCGTACACGCGAGTTTTCAGGAAGCTCGCCCAATCGTAGGGTTGAACCGTATTCAGCGCCGTTATCACGTCTTGCAATTTGTAAGTTTGAGTAACATAGCTGCCGTTATCGATCCCGAAGAATAGCTTGGCAAAGTCATCCAGAGACTTCTTGCCGCCGCTCAACTCACGGATCTTTGTATCGGCATCCAGCCAGATGAGCATGCCTTCCGTGTAATAATCTTCCGGCCGCTGCCAGCTTACCCAGCTGACGGGACCGCGCTCCGAGACAGTCGGTTGATTGGTTGTATCAATCAAGGGCCGCCACATTCTACTGGGGCTTACGTCGAAGTTCGCGGCTACTCGCGCGATCAAGTCGCGTGTTTGCTCCGCGGTGCGCATACCGGAACGCGCGGTCAACACGTACCCGAAATATTGAGTCAGTCCCTCATAGACCCAGAGCAGGTCATCCTGCATGGGCACATTGAAATTGGGTGTCCACAGATCGGCGGGCCGCCGGAACTTGCCGTTCCAGGAGTGGGTATATTCGTGCGCTAATAGGTCCCGTTCCGGAATTAGCGCAGCCTGATCGGTAAAGTAGTTCGACTTCACGCCGTCCTCGCTCGACTGATGATGCTCCAGTCCGATTCCGCCGACTGTGTCGCTTAGAAGAAACAGGAAATCGTAATGGCTGTAATGGTGCGAGGCGTACAGCTTTTGGGCCTCATAGACCATATTCCGATGGGACTCAATCTCTTCAGGCGTGATGGCGAGGTTCGCGGGTGAATCGGCAAACACATCCAGGAACACAAGATTTTGCGGGCTTGTCGAGAGGTCCACACGCTTGAAGTTCACGCCCGCATAGAGGGGTGAATCAACTAGCGTATTCAGCGCCGTTGTTTTGAACTGCACTGAATTTCCAGTGTGAGAGTCAACCTCGAGCGCGGATGCGAATTGCCAACCCTCGGGCAGTTTGATACTGGGCGAGAAATTGATATCACGGGCAAAGTAACCAGCCGGGTACAGCACAACTTCGTTCCATTGGAGGTCGGCGATTTTGGAGGAAATCGAGATGCGGCCTTCTCTCGTCCGGAGCGGGGGCAGGAATTGGAAAGCCACGTCCAGCGCCTTAACGCCCGAAGGAACCGCGACATGGAAGGCGTAGACATCGACCCTGTCGCGCACCCAGTCCAACGTCCGGCCGTTCGCCGTGACAACAAGCCCAGCCACTTTGGAGATGGGTCCGGTGGGAGAGTGATTGCCGGGAATCCACTTCGGATAGAGAAGAGTGAGTTCGCCGGGCTGGACGGGAATGGTCTCGCGGACGTTCACAATGCGGCGTTGAACATCGGTGATGTCCACCTGCAGATCGATAGTTCCCGGATAAGGTTGATCACGCGGAGCCTCGATGGGCGGGGGCAAGGGAGCGGGCTCCGGTTTTTGGATCTTCTGGGCTTGTGCCTGGCAGGAAAGGATGGAAATTGCTACCAGGGAGGCGGCCACGTATTTGTTCCAGAAGAGATGCAGGAAGGGCATATCGATATCTGATGCCGAGTGTACCTTGTCAGACACGTCCGGGAGATGTCATCTGGACGCGGTTGGGGTCCGATCGACATCGATGCACAGTTTCACGTATACTGTGTTCATGAAGAATATTACACTCAGCGTCGATGAAAAGGTTCTTGCCGTCGTGCGCCGGCACGCCGCTGAGCAGAATTCGAGTGTCAATGCCCTGGTGCGTGACTATTTGACGAATCTCGCCGCGCACGAGGATCGGGCCGATAAAGCTCGGTCGCGATTACGTCAATTGAGTACTCGATCACAAGGGCGGCTTGGTAAAAAGGCCTGGACACGCGACGACCTTCATGACCGCCAAAGTCTTTCTTGATACAAACGTCCTGGTGTACGCCGCACTCGGGACTGGTAAGGACGACCGCAAACGGCAGCGTGCAGTTACGCTGATCGACTCCGAGGAGTTTGGTACTTCGGCGCAAGTTTTACAGGAATTTTTCGTGACCGTTGTTAAGAAGGCAGCTATTCCCCTTTCACCCCAGCAAGCGCTGGAGTGGATTGAGCAGCTGACCGCATTCCCTTGTTACCCTATCGACCATCGCTTAGTACGGATCGCCGTTGAGCAGTCTGCACGCTACACGATCTCCTATTGGGACGCTGCCATCCTTTCGGCCGCACAAGCGTTGGGATGTCACACCGTTTACTCCGAAGATCTTAATGACGGACAGCAGTATGCAGGCGTAAGAGTTGTGAATCCTTTCGCCAGCCGCTTTGGAAGTTGACATACCGGTTCGGGGCTACAGGATTCTGGATCGGT